>NZ_CP075587.1:0-1200000 GCF_019453995.1 Candidatus Rhabdochlamydia oedothoracis
TTATCAGCACATCTATGCATCATGTCGTAAAGATTATTTATTAGATCTGATAGGTGCAAAGGAAATTCTTCATGCGTAAGCCCTGAGGAAAATAAGGAGACTTCGAGTGTGTTCTTTTATATCTTGTTCTTTATACTATTGTAATCGTATTTATATCGGTATTTTTAGAGCTATATGAAGATCAGAACTTTAGATGAACAAACCATTAATCAGATTGCTGCAGGGGAAGTAATAGAGAATCCGGCATCTGTAGTAAAAGAACTGGTGGAAAATGCTGTTGATGCAAGAGCATCTCAAATTAAAGTGGAAATCTTGAGTGGAGGATTTCAAAGCATTACTGTTAGTGATAATGGATCAGGTATGAGCCGAGATGACGCTCTGCTTTGTTTTACACATCATGCTACATCTAAAATCCAGAAAGTAGAAGATTTATCTTATTTATCTACAATGGGATTTAGAGGAGAGGCACTCTCTTCGATTGCTGCTATTTCTAAGGTTACATTAATTACTTCTTATGCATCGGTAGGGGTTAAGCTGGAAGTAGAAGCTGGTAGGGTTTTATCCATAGATCCTGCTCCTAGAGTGAAGGGAAGTAGTGTGGAGGTGCGTTCTTTATTTTATAACGTTCCTGCTCGCAAAAAGTTTCAAAAAAGTGTTTCAGCAAGTAGTGCAGAGATTACCAAATTAATGACTTTTTTGAGTTTAGCTTATCCAGAAACAGGGCTTTCTTTATGGCATCAGGATAAGAGAGTTTTTGATTTTTGTGCTTCTGAAAATAGGCAAGAAGAAATACTTATGCGTGCTAAGACTCTGCTTAGTAATGATTTTGTAGAGGATATTCATACAATTGCACATAAGCAAGAAAGTTTTGAGGTCATGGGATTTGTAGCCTCTCCTTTAAAAGTGCGCGTAAATCGTTCGGGGCAGTACCTATTTGTCAATCGTCGAGTTGTTGTTTGCCCTATTTTTAGTTATGCAGTGCGAGATGCTTTTTCTACGCGCATTGAAAAAGATCGTCATCCTTTATTTGTTCTACATTGTACAATTGCTCCGCATTTAATAGATGTGAATGTCCACCCACAAAAAAAAGAAATTCGTTTAAAGGAAGAAAAATATACCAAAAATTTGATTCAATTAGCTGTGGAAAAAGCGTTAGAAAAAAGAAGCGGAAATCAAACTGGACTCATGCCTATTTCATATGGGCATCAAGAAACCTCTTTTTGGATAAAAGAACCATCTGCACATATTTTATGTGAATCTTTACCTAAATTCAAACAAGAATCATTTATAGATGCAATAGAGATCATAGGGTTATTTTCTCATTATCTTTTTTTACATCCTCAATCTGCTTTATTGAAAATAATAGACACAAAAGAAACCATAGCCATGATAGGGATTGATTTATATGCAGCAGAATCAAAGATTTTATTCGATAAAATGAGGAAAAATCAAGAACCTAAGGGATCACAAGCCTTGTTATTACCCGATACTATAGTTTTTTCCAAAGCAGAAAGCGAGGGGATATTGTGCATATTAGATGAATTGCATCAGCTAGGTTTGAGAGTTTATCCCATTGGCAAGACTGCTTTTTTAGTAGAGGCTATACCTGCATTTATGAAACAAGATCAAGTAAGAGATCTCATGTTAGAGTGTTTACAAGGTAATAAAGAAGAGAGGAATAGAAGATATGCAGCCATTTTATGCAGATGGGTTCGTAAAAATAAACAGCCATTTTCACAAGATAGAGCCCTGAGGTTAGTAGAGCAATTGCTTTGTTTACCAGATCCTCTTTTTTGCCCTTTAGGCAAAAGGATTATAAGTTGTATTACAAAGGTACAAATAGATGATTGGTTTAAATGAAAAGGAAGTTTTTTTGAAAAGAATAGCTAGGTTATGGGAGCAGTTAGAGAGTTCTATAGAAGCATGTTTAATTGAAGATCCCATAGATCTCTATTACTTGACCGGTTTATCTCTATCTAAAGGATCTCTTTTGTTGACTCGAAAAAAGCAGCTTTTACTTGTAGATGATCGATATTTTCAATCAGCTATAGAAAAAGCAGTTGTAGCAGTTGAAAGAGATCAACAGGTTGCTTGGGAAGAATTTTTTGCACATAGCTTGTTTAAAAAAATAGCCTTTGATTCTGAAAAGGTCTCTTATGAGCGATATCTTGAGCTGCAGAAATATAACAAAGATTTCATTGCTCATTCTAGCTTACTTAAAAATGTAAGAGCGATTAAAGATGCGTTTGAGATTGGGAAGATTACCATGAGCGCTCAACTCTT
The DNA here is from genome assembly GCF_019453995.1 of Candidatus Rhabdochlamydia oedothoracis. Taxonomy (NCBI): domain Bacteria; kingdom Pseudomonadati; phylum Chlamydiota; class Chlamydiia; order Parachlamydiales; family Candidatus Rhabdochlamydiaceae; genus Candidatus Rhabdochlamydia; species Candidatus Rhabdochlamydia oedothoracis. Next base: position 2,284 of record NZ_CP075587.1, read on the forward strand.
AAGACGAGGTTTTTCTCATATTTGTTCTCTTTTAAAAGTGGGGATTACAGAAAAGGAATTGGCTAAAGAATTTGAGATTTTCTGTTTGCAGCAAGGGGCGGATAGCTTGGCTTTTGAACCCATTATTGCTTTTGGTAAAAATAGTGCAATGCCTCATTACCATAGCCAAAATGTGGCCTTACAATCAAAAGATATCGTTTTAATAGATATTGGAGTCGTTGTCGATCACTATCATTCCGATATGACACGAGTTGTTTTTTTTGAAGAACCGCACTTACAGCTTTCTTATTTATATCAGATTGTAAAGCAAGCTCAAAAAGCAGCTTTAGATCTTTGTATTCCAGGAACCATACTTGCAGAACTTGATTTAGCAGCACGAGAGGTGTTTAAAAAACATGATTTAGAGCCATTTTTTGTGCATAGTCTAGGTCATGGAATTGGTTTAAGAACGCATGAATTTCCTCGAATTTCTCACCAAGGGAAGGAAGCACAAGTGGTTTTGCAAAAAAATATGGTTGTAACAATTGAACCAGGATTATATCTACCAGATATTGGTGGAGTGCGGTATGAAGATATGATTCTTATTACAGAAGAAGGATATCGTTTCTTTTACCCCATTGACCCACACGAATAATCATAAAAAAAAGCTATAAATCATTATGAAAAACAAGCTTGGATTTCGTCAAAAAATCATACTCAGCCATATTTTTTTATTTGTGGTTTTCATTGCTTTTGCTTTTCCGTTTATTACTAAATCGGTGCAAAGAATCCTATTTAATAGTTTACATGTAAGTACTTCTTACCTTGTGAATTTATTAGAGAAAGCACGAAATGAACAGCAAATTTTAACTCTTCTGCAAGATGCAGATGACTATATCTTTTTTCATGTCTCTCTTTTTAATGATAAAGGCGAAGCATTATATGATTCTTCTTTAAAACAAGTGACTAAAAGAGAAGAGATAAATCCTTTAACACACTCAGAGGTTGTAGATGCTTTAGGGCACAAAATTGTGTATTTTATAGGTTATAATAAACAAGAAGCAGAAAAGCTGGCGTATATTACGCTTCCCTTTCATGTAAATAACCAAACATACATTTTGCGAACAGCTATTCCCTTTTCTCAAATGCATGAATTTACTCGTGAATTTGAAATGTGGTTTTTGGCTTTCTGCTTTCTGGCCATGCTATTTTTTGCTGCAATTACTTGGTTGATTTTTCATCGGATTAATTATCCTATTCAACAAATTATTCGTGCGATCAAACCCTATCAGTTAGGAGTAGAAACCGTCATTAATCCGATTGTGTTGAGCGATTCTATCGATGAAAAAGATCAGTTTTATCAATTAGCACAAACATTAAATTCTCTTTCAGAGCATTTACGTCTTCACATTAAACAAATTGTTGATGAGAGAAATGAAAAAGAAGCTATTTTAGATTCCCTAGGAGAAGGAGTTATCGCGGTAGATGCAGAGATGCATATTCGCTATATCAATTTTATGGCTAGTAAAATGCTAAGGTTATCTAAAAAAGAAGTATTAGGAAATAGGTTTACTTTTATTTTGGAAGAAACACCTGATGCCAAGTTACTCAATAAATGTAGACAATTGCTAGAAAGCTGCCAAAAAAAACGTGCTTTACTAACCGATTCTATGATCGTTATCAATGGAAAGAAGAAATATATCGATCTTATTGCAGCCCCTAAAAACCATCGAAGTGGAGCTATTGTGGTTCTGCAGGATAATACCAGTCATTACAAAGTACTGGAGATGGGGAAAGATTTTGTAGCAAATGCTTCTCATGAATTGCGCACTCCCATTACCATTATTACAGGTTTTGCGGAGACTCTGCAGGATTTGCCAGACCTGCCGCGCGATGTTGTTATAGAAATCACGGAGAAAATCGTTCGTAATTGTCAGCGTATGGATAGCTTGGTCAAAAATCTATTGACTCTAGCTGATTTAGAAAATCTTCCTCCCTCTCGATTTACAGAATGTGATGTGGTAGCTGTTGTAGAAACCTGTCGCCAAGTCGTATTGTCCATTTATGAAAAGGCTAAGATTCACATTGAGAAAAGTGAGGAATCAATTCTTGTAGCAGCTGATCCAGATATCTTAGAATTAGCAGTTATTAACCTATTGGATAATGCTGCCAAATACTCTCCTCCTCCGGCTGAAATTTTGGTGCAAATTACACAACTATCAGAAGAGGTCTCTATTACCATCCAAGACAAGGGGATAGGCATCCCAACAGCAGATCTTGAGCATATTTTTGAGAGATTTTACACCGTAGATAAAGCGCATTCAAGACGTTTAGGAGGAGCCGGCTTGGGTCTTTCCATTGTAAAGACCATTATCGAAAACCACCACGGGGTTATTTCGGTAAAATCTGAAATAGGCGTAGGGACTACCTTTACTATTTTGTTGCCTAAGTTAAAACGGATACTACCTGTTTAATCCTCTTTTCTAAAGCTGAGTCCATTTTGGGTTTTTTTAGAAACTGTCTTTTTTTGATGTAATTGTGCTCGGCAATATTTTTTGATGGTTTCATACAAAGCTGTTTCTGTTGGGTATTGTTTAATCAAAGATTCTAGTTCTTGTTTATTGAATAGTTTTGTTTTCCCGCTTTCCCACTTCTTCTTTTCACCTGCAATAATTTTATGAGTGAACTCCTCTCCAAACATTGCTTGTAAAACAAAAAAATGAGCGGAGCATAAATAACAACAAGCTCTGTTTTTATGAATCATGAAAAAATCGGCAAGCGGTGGGATTCCTTTTTTTTGTTGAATATCGTATTGGTTAGTCCCTTGAATGATTTTATAATAGCTCTCTTGTAGAAGAGGGTCTTCTGGCATAAGTTCGCTCAAAATAGGTTCGTTTAGTATTTTTGCTTTAGCAAGCAAAGCATTTAACAAAGTGCAAGCTGCTTGGTTATCGGGTAATATAGTTGGGTAGATCAGACATAAAAGCCTAGCTGTAATAGCATAAAAAGGATGGTTTTGAGGTTCTTGTTCTTGAATTAAAGGATACAGATTCAATTGCGACCCTTTGAGTGCTTGTGAAAGACGAGGAGATTTGTATTCTGTCCTGCGTTTTACCGGAGCTTTAGGCGTATTTCCTTGTTTTTGTGTTGTAAGTGACTTATAGCTAAGACCTGCTACGCCATTAAAGTGTTTTTGTTTCGACTGGTAAAAATCTTCTATCTTATGTATTAATACTCCTGTCTCTTTTATATCCTTTAATAAGGAGTTGGATAGGAAAGTAAAAATCGCAAAAATTGCAAGAATAAAGGGGATTACATTCATGATTTTACAATATAGATAATAGGATTTTTTGGTTCTGTAACAAATAACACCAGATCATAGGTATCCTGATCTATTTTTAAGTGTAGGCAAATCATTTCAGGAAGTTGTGTTTTTGTTTTTAGCCATTTAGATTCCCAAATAGCTTTTGTTGGGTCAAATACCTCAAAGGTAAAAGCTTGAATATTTTCTAATAAGACCTCATCCCTTTTACTATTTTGTTTAGAAAAAGTGCTTAAAACAAGCTGCTTATGTTCATTTACATAAAGCATAGAATGAATCGTTCCACAAAAATTTATATCTTTATCTTTATTCTTATAGTAAAAAGACAATGCGGGATGATCTTCATAGGAATCTACATAGATACCAGATTCGTTTTTAGCCAGAGAATTTATGATTTGATTCATTCTCAAACGCATCATTTCACGAGGAAAAATGGTTTGTTTTAGTTGAGTGATTTCCTGCTTTTTCTCTAACGTTTGCCTAAGCAAAGAAAATAGAAAACTCAATATGATCCCTGCTAGAATCAAGCCAATCAAAACTTCTAATAAGGTAATGGAGTGCTTTTTCTTAGGCATTTTTAAGTCATCCTTAAAGCTGATAAATCCTACATTCCTAGACCTACAGCGCGATTTTTTTGAATTAATCCATACATTCGAGTAGCTGTTTCCCCAAATAATAAAATGATTTTTCTCCGAATCTCGTTGAGATTAGTGATCACTTCTCGAATAGTGTATGAAAGCAATTCATCGTAAAAATAGACCACACCTATTCCTTCCATAACTTGGAACATCCACCTTAAAGTGTTTGCCACTTCCTTGACTCAGCTGATTTAAGTAAAGTACTTTTTTGTGCTTTCAGTTGCTCTCTTAACCTATATTGGCCAATATTATAAATCATTAAACATAAAGTCATTATCATCATCAGAGCTTCTATTCTTCTGGGTAATTTAAGAAAAATAGAGTCGACCATAAACCAAGGATCTTTTAAAAAACGAAATCCTCCCTCCACATTCTGCTGTTCTTTATATTCCTCTAGTATTTGTTTATCTTTATAGCCTTCTGAATCCAATTCGTTAGTAGCCAAAATAAATCTTCCCTTCTTATTCAAGATATTGTTAATTTTTTCTTGATTTCTTCTAAACGATGTTTCCATTTTATAGTCAACTATGACCTTTTCAGCCCCATTTTTTGGTTTGCCTCGACCTAGATACTTACTAACAGACATGCCATAATTGTACACAAAAAAGGGGTTTCTCCTTAAACGGAGTAGGTTAAACTCTCCAATATAAACGAGATTTTTTCAAATCTCAAAACTGCTCGTTAAAGAGCAAAAAAAATGAGAAGCAACCCATGAAGCATTATATTGGATTAGATGTATCAATGAAAAGAACTTTTATCTGTGTATTAAATGAACAAGGTAAGACCGATAAAAATGATGTACGAGGGATTGCAGAAGCCCTTCAATCAGAAGAAAAAAGCATTTTATATCTTTTGTGGAATTTTGTACATTTTAAAAAGTGGTTGCCAGTGGCGTATGTTACCCATAGATTATCCTAAATGGGAAGTCTTTTCAAGTTTGAAGTGCACAGAAGAATTAAAAAAAGAATAGGCAGGCGATGAAAGAATCTCTATTGTGATTTTTAACAATCAAACACAAGGAGAGACCTTGCCTAAAGGCTACCATCACCTAACCTATGACCAAAGATGTCAGATTTATATTTTAAAAGCTAGAGGAGATACATCTAGCTCAATAGCAAACATTCTAAAAGTTCATCATAGCACTATTAGTAGGGAACTTAAGAGAAATAAAGGGCAACGAGGATACCGTCATCAGCAAGCTCAAGAAAAAGCATTTCTTAGAAAAAATTCTCAGCCCAATAAAAAAATGACTCCTCAAATAGTTACCCGTATTGAAGAAAAAATCAAGTTGCAATGGAGCCCTATACAAATATCCGGATGGCTTAAAAGACATGGTAAAGAACATGTTAGTCATGAGACCATCTATAATCATATCTGGAAAGATAAACGACAGGGAGGACAGCTTTATAGAGAGCTCCGTCATCGAGGGAAAAAATATAACAAGCAGAGAAAGGGAGCTTCTGGAAGAGGGAACATGCCTGGTCGTATAGATATTAAGCAACGGCCTTGTATTGTAGAAAAAAAGACTCGTTTAGGAGACTGGGAACTAGATACAGTCATAGGGGCAGGACATAAAGGCGTAATTGTATCAATGGTAGAAAGAACTTCCAAGCTAACTAAGCTCGCCAAAGTTTCTCATAAAACTGCAGAGGAAGTAAGTCAAGCGTTAATTGAACAACTTAAACCTATCAAAGATTTTGTACACACATTAACAGCAGACAACGGAAAAGAATTTGCCTATCACCAAATGGTTAGTTTCGAGCTAGAGACAGACTTCTACTTTGCAACGCCCTACCATTCTTGGGAAAGAGGCTTAAATGAGCATACAAACGGACTAGTTAGGCAATATTTTCCTAAAACACAAAGCTTTTTAGATACGACTTCCAAGGATATAGAAAGGGTGGAAACTTTACTAAATAACAGACCTAGAAAGGCTCTCAACTTCGAAACTCCACTAGAAGTGTTTACGAGATTATCTACAAACATGCTATGCTCGGGTGCACAATAGATGTTTTTTCAAGTATTTATATGTTCTTTTTTGTGCACTTCAAGGTTGAAAGGGCCGGAATTATGTTATTATTATTTCCATCTTTGGAATAAAAAAGATGATAAAAATTCTAAGATCCTGCTAGTATATAGTGGTTCCGATTCAATCGCATAGAAAAATATAGGATAACGACAAGTTTCAAGTCGTTGACTTGAACCCCATTAAGCTAGCCGTTTGAATTGGCACTACTATATATCAAGAGGTTTTGTCTCTTCTATAGAAACAAATGGCACCAAGCCCTACTGCAAGAAGGAGGAAAACGCTTAAACTAATTGCATTAGAAAAAAAAGGATGCTCTATTGCAGGGATAATACCAAGTACCGTTAACAGTGCGATGATCACACCTGTGCAAGCATCTCCTGCTACAAGGCCAGAAGCAGCTAATATCCCTTTTTCAGAAGCCATGGTCATGTGCGTTGTTTTTTCTCTTTTTTTCACAAAAAAGGAAACAATTCCTCCTAGCATCATAGCAGTGCTCAAAGAAAGGGGTAAGTACAATCCTAGAGCAAAAGGCAAAACAGGTAAACGAAGTAGTTCCATGGATAAACCTAAAAGCACGCCTACCAAAATTAAGGTAACAGGAATATTGCCTTGAATTACTCCTTTTGCAATTAAAGCCATCATGGTACCTTGCGGAGCTGGTAGCTCCGCAGAGCCTAATCCATAGGCTTGATCTAGTAAATATAGAGTGGTTCCAATGGCAAGGGCTGGTAGAAAAATACCGATAATCTCTGCAATCTGCTGCCATCTAGGAGTTGCACCGAGTAAAAAACCTGTCTTTAGATCTTGAGAGGTAGTGCCTGCTAAAGCAATAGCAATATTGACAACCACACTCATCGTTAATGCAGCAATCAGATAGATGCGCTCTGTCCAACCAATAGCGACAAAAATTAAACATGTCAGAAGAAGAGTTGTTAAAGTCATACCAGAAACAGGATTAGAAGTGCTTCCAACTATACCAACTGTTAGGGATGTAACCGCTACAAAGAAAAATCCTAGCACAGCCAGTAGTACGATAGTCGTTAAATTCATGGCAGATCCAGGGAGAAGCCAAAGAGTGATAATAATGGCTAAAGACCCAACAATGAGCCAACGAAGAGAAATATCTCGATCCGTTCTTGGTATATTTTTTCTAGGAGTTCTTTGGAATAGTTCCGTTAAACCAACAGAGAAGGTTTTACGGATAATGGGTGTAATTTTTATTAAGCTAATCAACCCTCCAATAGCTACTGCACCAGCGCCGATGTAACGAATATAGTTTGCCCAAATCTCTTCCGCTGACATTTGTGCAACAGGTATGGTTGCTGGGAAAATAACGGTCTGGTTAGAGCCAAATAATTGGATTAAAGGAATGAGAATCCACCATCCTAAAGCCCCTCCCCATAATAGCAAGCTAGTAATACGAGAGCCCACGATGAAACCCACACCAAGTAATGCAGCAGTGCAATCCATACTAAATTCTGTTTTTTGAAAAAAAGGCAGAACCCATTTAGGAGTTTCTTTTAGCAGTTGAAAAGCTCCAGAAAAGCATTTATGAATAGCTCCTACGATAATCCCTAAAAAGGCAAAAAAAGCCATTTTCTGAGAAGAGGTTCCGGCTTGTAGAATTTGAGCACATGCGGTCCCCTCTGGAAAGGGAAACCTCTTATGTTCATGTACAATGATATAACGGCGCATGGGAATCATAAACAGCACACCCAAAATTCCACCTAATGCAGCTAATACAAAAATGCGCCAAGCAGATAAACGCTCTCCTAAAAAAAAGAGCGCAGGAACGGTAAAAATTACCCCAGCAGCTAATCCTTCTCCTACAGAGGCAATGGTTTGTACTAGGTTGTTTTCTAAAATCGATACCTTTTTACAAAAAGTGCGTAAGATAGCCATGGATAACACAGCAGCTGGAATAGAAGCAGAGACAGTTGTACCGATTTTCAAACCTAAATACGCGTTACCAACTGCAAAGACTAATCCAAGGATCATCCCTAGCAAGATGGCGCGTAGAGTGAATTCTCTAGGTGCTTTTTCCGTAATATTTTTCATAATAAAGAAGAGTTCTTTATTTTTGAAAATGCCGCGGAAAGAGATTTTTTACTATTCTTTTTTTAATTCTTCTGTGCACTTCAAACTTGAAAAGATAACCTAAAACCAATACCATGAATTTCATAGTCAAATTAAGGATAATTATTTACAGAAATAAGCCATGTAAAAAATCTATGAAGGCGCTTGTAATTCGATGGTATTTTTGCCTTACTGTATAAAATAGTGGAAAGATCTAATAAATTTACTGTCCTTAACTACAAATAATCCTATTAATACATTAGACTTCTTTCGAAATTAAATTTTTGAGAGTAGATTTCTTGCATAACCCCTTATTTTAAAGCTTTCATTTATAGATTCCTAATCTTAACAAAAGCATTTCCAGCTATATCGCTCAAACAATCATATCTCCTGGATTAAAATACTTTAAAATTTTAGATTGCTTATTGGTTATGCAAGAGATCTATTGACTAATACGGTTAGTCTAGACTTCTTCCAATCAAAATGTTCTGCTAAAATATTTTTCAGTTCGCAATTATGTTTCATAATACCTCTTAAGATTGCTTTCTAGAAGTATTATGCCAGATATCTGGTCATATTTGCGGGCTATTCTTTTTATCTGCTCCTAAAAAATTGTCTTGTACAGAGAAAAATTACTTTAAAATACTAGTTGACTTATTCTTTCAAATTATTGACACTGATTTTTCTTAAAAACGAAAAGTAGCGTGATTTGAGGTTTTTGTTAGCCATAACATCTATGATATGCAAACTTAACCCTCTTTTAATGTTCTTTAAATATTTAAGATAATGAAAGAGAAAATCTATCGTCTAGCATTCTGTTAGAAACCTGGGATTAAAATCCTAAAGTAATATTAATGAATGAACGTATATTTTCTAAGAGCCTGTTTAAAATCTTTTCAAAAGTAGAGCAATAAAAGCAAGAACCACCATATTCAGGCTTGTATGTAGTTTTCTTTCGCAATTTTTCCATAGCCTGCGACATTTTTCTATCCACGCAAAAGAACGCTCTACAACCCATCTTTTGGGAATAACTGTAAAAGTATGAAGTGTATTTCTTTTAGCTATTTCTACTATACATCCTAATATCTCCTGCACACTCTTTGCAAATTTTTCTCCAGAATATCCTCCGTCTGCTAAAACATTTTTTACACCGAACAAATTGTTTTTATGTAGTGAAAATGCTTCTATAGTGGTTCCGATTCAATCGTATAGAAAAATATTTTGTTTTGTGTTAAGCTATTGAGTATGAAAAAACTGACCCCTAGCCAGAGAGCTGACTTAGAACACAAGTTAAAGCATCCAAAAGACTATTCTGAACGGAATAGGCTTTGTGTAATTTTGGGCTATGATGAGGGTATCTCAACAAAAAATCTTGCTAAAACACTCCGGATAAGCCCTATCACTGTTCAGAAATACCTCAGAGAATATGATTCCGAAAATAAAACTGGAAGTAGCCCTCGAGGCGGTAGCAAATCAAAACTTTCACAAGACCAAACAGAGTCTCTACTAAAACACCTACATGAAAAGACCTATCTTAAAGTCAAAGGGATCATAGCTTATGTGCATGAGCAATATGGGATAAAATATTCCCGAAGTGGCATGACAGATTGGCTCATACAGCACGGATTTGTTTATAAACGTCCTAAAAAGATTCCTGGGAAATTAGCTCCTGAAAAACAACGAATTTTCATAGAACAATATAGGGCTTTAAAGGAGACCTTAAACCCTGATGAAGAGATCTATTTCATAGATGCTGTGCATCCTGAACATCAGTCCCAAGCCGTATGTGGATGGATCAAAAAAGGCGTTCAAAAGACTTTGCAGACATCCGGGAAACAATTGCGATTGCATTTTGCTGGAGCTCTTTGCCTGACAGGAATGAAGATTTTTACAGAGGAATATAAGACAGTTGATGCCGATGCAATGCTCGATTTTTTCAAGAAGCTAGAAAAACAGACAGAGGCTCGAATTATTCATGTAATTTTGGATAATGCAAGATCAAACAAAAATAAGAAACTAGAAGAGTTTCTGATGTCTTCTAGGATTAAAGTGCACTATCTCCCTCCTTATTCGCCGAATTTGAATCCTATTGAACGCTTGTGGAAGATCTTAAAGGAAAAGAAGGTATACAATCGATATTACGAAACGTCGGTGACTTTTTTTCAGGCAATTAGAGGATTCTTCTTAGAAGAGATACCGAAAATAACAGATATTTTGAAATGTAGGATAAACGACAAGTTTCAAGTCGTTGACTTAAATCCCATTAAGCTAGCCGTTTGAATCGGCACTAGTATATAGTGGTTCCGATTCAATCGTATAGAAAAATATTTTGTTTTGTGTTAAGCTATTGAGTATGAAAAAACTGATCCCTAGCCAGAGAGCTGACTTAGAACACAAGTTAAAGCATCCAAAAGACTATTCTGAACGGAATAGGCTTTGTGTAATTTTGGGCTATGATGAGGGTATCTCAACAAAAAATCTTGCTAAAACACTCCGGATAAGCCCTATCACTGTTCAGAAATACCTCAGAGAATATGATTCCGAAAATAAAACTGGAAGTAGCCCTCGAGGCGGTAGCAAATCAAAACTTTCACAAGACCAAAAAGAGTCTCTACTAAAACACCTACAGGAAAAGACCTATCTTAAAGTCAAAGGGATCATAGCTTATGTGCATGAGCAATATGGGATAAAATATTCCCGAAGTGGCATGACAGATTGGCTCATACAGCACGGATTTGTTTATAAACGTCCTAAAAAGATTCCTGGGAAATTAGATCCTGAAAAACAACGAATTTTCATAGAACAATATAGGGCTTTAAAGGAGACCTTAAACCCTGATGAAGAGATCTATTTCATAGATGCTGTGCATCCTGAACATCAGTCCCAAGCCGTATGTGGATGGATCAAAAAAGGCGTTCAAAAGACTTTGCAGACATCCGGGAAACAATTGCGATTGCATTTTGCTGGAGCTCTTTGCCTGACAGGAATGAAGATTTTTACAGAGGAATATAAGACAGTTGATGCCGATGCAATGCTCGATTTTTTCAAGAAGCTAGAAAAACAGACAGAGGCTCGAATTATTCATGTAATTTTGGATAATGCAAGATCAAACAAAAATAAGAAACTAGAAGAGTTTCTGATGTCTTCTAGGATTAAAGTGCACTATCTCCCTCCTTATTCGCCGAATTTGAATCCTATTGAACGCTTGTGGAAGATCTTAAAGGAAAAGAAGGTATACAATCGATATTACGAAACGTCGGTGACTTTTTTTCAGGCAATTAGAGGATTCTTCTTAGAAGAGATACCGAAAATAATAGATATTTTGAAATGTAGGATAAACGACAAGTTTCAAGTCGTTGACTTAAATCCCATTAAGCTAGCCGTTTGAATCGGCACTAGTATATAGTGGTTCCGATTCAATCGTATAGAAAAATATTTTGTTTTGTGTTAAGCTATTGAGTATGAAAAAACTGATCCCTAGCCAGAGAGCTGACTTAGAACACAAGTTAAAGCATCCAAAAGACTATTCTGAACGGAATAGGCTTTGTGTAATTTTGGGCTATGATGAGGGTATCTCAACAAAAAATCTTGCTAAAACACTCCGGATAAGCCCTATCACTGTTCAGAAATACCTCAGAGAATATGATTCCGAAAATAAAACTGGAAGTAGCCCTCGAGGCGGTAGCAAATCAAAACTTTCACAAGACCAAAAAGAGTCTCTACTAAAACACCTACAGGAAAAGACCTATCTTAAAGTCAAAGGGATCATAGCTTATGTGCATGAGCAATATGGGATAAAATATTCCCGAAGTGGCATGACAGATTGGCTCATACAGCACGGATTTGTTTATAAACGTCCTAAAAAGATTCCTGGGAAATTAGATCCTGAAAAACAACGAATTTTCATAGAACAATATAGGGCTTTAAAGGAGACCTTAAACCCTGATGAAGAGATCTATTTCATAGATGCTGTGCATCCTGAACATCAGTCCCAAGCCGTATGTGGATGGATCAAAAAAGGCGTTCAAAAGACTTTGCAGACATCCGGGAAACAATTGCGATTGCATTTTGCTGGAGCTCTTTGCCTGACAGGAATGAAGATTTTTACAGAGGAATATAAGACAGTTGATGCCGATGCAATGCTCGATTTTTTCAAGAAGCTAGAAAAACAGACAGAGGCTCGAATTATTCATGTAATTTTGGATAATGCAAGATCAAACAAAAATAAGAAACTAGAAGAGTTTCTGATGTCTTCTAGGATTAAAGTGCACTATCTCCCTCCTTATTCGCCGAATTTGAATCCTATTGAACGCTTGTGGAAGATCTTAAAGGAAAAGAAGGTATACAATCGATATTACGAAACGTCGGTGACTTTTTTTCAGGCAATTAGAGGATTCTTCTTAGAAGAGATACCGAAAATAACAGATATTTTGAAATGTAGGATAAACGACAAGTTTCAAGTCGTTGACTTAAATCCCATTAAGCTAGCCGTTTGAATCGGCACTAGTATAGACAATTTTTTCGTTCAACCTGAAATCAGGTTAGATCAAACAAACTCGTTCCAAGAAAAATTTAAAGAAAAAGGAGCTCAGTCTATTGACCTTTCTATAAAAGGCAAATGCTCTTCCTTTTTACGCTCTTTGGTCAATATTAAAGTCACTAAAGAATCATGTGTTGCTGGTTTTTGCTTAGTTCCTAGTGTCAATCTAGGTTGGTTGAGAACAACTTCTCTAATGCGCCTTCATTACGCTTCTAAGTTTAGAGGGGGAACATTTTGTAAATCTGATTTTACAACTTCTAGCTTTCACCAAACAATCGATCAATTGCTCGTGGGTGCGCAATTTCTTGTCTCCCGCCAAGGAGACATCCAGTTATCTATAGGATATGAAGGGGTTTTTGGAAAAAAATCAACAGTGAATGAAATGAATATAAATGCGTGTTGGAGTTTTTAACTCTTGCTTTTGACCGTCTTATGTAGATGTTTAGTCCCAAAGTGTAATGGATTGGGTTAATTCTAAAACTTTTTGGTTTTTTTTGCCAACTTTTGATAACATGGTAGTACCGATTCAAACGGCTAGCTTAATGGGGTTCAAGTCAACGACTTGAACCTTGTCGTTAATCCTATATTCTTCTATACGATTGAATCGGAACCACTATATTTACCACTAAGTGTGAATTTAAGTCTTGTCTATTACACTTTAAGCGAATTGGTAATGTGCTCATGTTCTTTGATAGACATCCTCTAGACGAACAATATCATCTTCTCCCACATATTCGCCTACTTGAACCTCTATCAATTCTAGTAACACTTTACCAGGATTTTCTAGTCGATGAATCGCTCTTTTAGGCACAAAAATGCTTTCATTTTCAGATAGAATAGTTTCTTGTTGATCGATGGTAACTTTAGCCGTTCCTTTTACCACTACCCAATGCTCACTACGATGGTAATGCATTTGCAAACTCAGTTTCTGCTTAGGTTCAACTACGATTCTTTTTAATTTATAGCGCTCTGCCTCTTCTAATACGGTAAAATGACCCCAAGGACGATGCGATGTAGGATGCAAATAAGATTCCTTAGTCTCTCGCTTTTGCAACTCTTCTACTAAAGCCTTTACCCTTTGAGATTCTCTTCTTTTTCCAATAAATAACGCATCTGCGGTTTCTACAACGATTAAATCTTCTAATCCAATAGTAGAAATTAAACGTTTGTTGCCCATGATTAAACAATTTTTTGTATCTATATCTAAAACATTTCCCATTTTTGCATTATTATGCTGATCTTTTTCTAGAAAGTCATACACACTATCCCAAGATCCTACATCTGACCAATTAAGATCTAAACGCACAACTTTTGTATTAGTGGATTTTTCCATTAAGGCATAATCAATAGAAAGATTTGGTAGTTCAGAAAATCTAGCTACAAACTCTTTGAAATCTCCCGAAATTCCTATGCCAATTTCTGGACAGTGCTTTTGAAGTTCTTTAATAAACGTTTCAATTTGAAATAAAAAAATACCAGAGTTCCATAAGTGTTGGCCTGAAAGTAAATATTTCTGCGCCAGAGCAAAATCAGGCTTTTCTACAAAACTATCTACGTGATAGATATTTTCTTGTTCTTGCAAACCCAATTTAATATAACCGTAGCCTGTTTCTGGTTTATTAGGACGCACACCAAAAATTACATTTCTTGCTTTTTGTGCGATTTTTTCTGCTTCGACTAAAGCATGGATGAATATCTCTTGAGGGCAAATCAGATGATCTGAGGAGCAAATCAAAACACACTCTTGAGAAGAAATTTTTAAGAAAGAAGTTAGATAACAAATAGCAAGCGCAATAGCAGGTGCTGTATTTTTTTGCTCTGGCTCTATTAAAATCTGATTTTCTAACAGAAGAGAAATTTCCATGGCTTGTGTTTTTACCAAATGAAAATAATCTTGACTGGTTACAACCAAAATATCCTTTGGGTCAATAATAGGAATAAATCGTTCAATGGTTTTCTGTAATAAAGAGCGTTTTTCTCCAAAATGCAAAAATTGCTTAGGCATTTCTCTACGGGAATAAGGCCATAGCCTTGTTCCACTACCGCCTGCTAAAATGATGGCTTTCATATTTTTCCTCGGTTTTTTTATCAACAAGATTGCGAAACTCCGCATGAAATCTCTTTCTGCTAAACTTTTGCGCGTGTTGATAAATTTTATTTTGATCAAACTCTTTTTTTTCAAAACGAGCAATAGCATCTAATAAACTAGCCAATTGTTGTTTTTCAAAAAAAACTCCTGTCTGGTTTTCTATAACGGTTTCCAACGTCGCTCCTTTCCCAAAGGCAATGATAGGGACCCCTGCTGCTTGCGCTTCTAAAACGCAAATACCAAAATCTTCTTCAGCAGCAAAAATGAACCCCTTGGCTTTAGCTACATAAGAATGCATGATCTCATCGGGCTGATAGCCTAAGATTTCTACATTTTTTGTGGCTAATTGTTTAATTTTTTTCATTTCAGGCCCGCTACCAATTACAAGGAGTTTATGTTGAGGTAGGTAAGAAAAAGCTTTTACTATCAAATCCACTCTTTTATAAGGCACCAAACGAGAAACCGTGATGAAATAATCTTCTTTTTTATCTTGTATACAAAAACGCTCAACATCAACCGGAGGATAAATCACAGATGATTCTCTACCATAAAGTTTACGAATGCGGCGAGCGATATAATGAGAAATTGCTACAAAATGATCAACTCGGTTAAGTGATGCAATATCCCAATTGCGTAAATAATGAAGAGCAAATCGGGCAAACCCTCTTTGCCATATTCCTGCTCTTTCTAAATAACAATGCATTAAATCCCAGGCATAACGCATAGGAGTGAAGCAATAACACAAATGCAACTGATCTGGGTGAGTCAATACCCCTTTTGCTACTGCATGTGAAAGAGAAATCACCACATGATAATCCCTTACATCAAACTGCTCGATTGCTAAGGGGAAAAAGGGAAGATAGTAACGATAGCAGCTAGATCCAAAAGGCATTTTCTGGATAAAAGAAGTATGGATTTCTTTTGTTAAAAAGGCAGATTTAAATGTCTTTTGATTATGAACAAGAGTGTAGATAGGAGAGGGGTAAAGCTCATAAATAGCCTTTAGAGCTTTTTCTCCACCCGCTGATTCCACTAGCCAGTCATAAACAATTGCTGTTGTCATATTTCAATTAACTGATCGATCTTTTCCAAATGTTTTTGCGCAGATATTTCCCAGCTTAGGGTTTTTACAAGTTGTAATCCTCTGTTAATCAATTGTTGTCTTAAATCAACATCTATCATTACTTTTTCAATAAGCTCTGCTATATGTCGATAGTTATAGGGGTTGCAGTAAAGTGTTGCTGTCTTACAAACCTCTGGCAGAGATGCCGCGTAAGAACAGATGGTGGGGCAACCGCAAGCCATTGCCTCTAAAGGTGGGAGGCCAAAACCTTCATATAAAGAAGGAAATATCATTAACACAGCTGCTCTATAAAAGTCGACGAGCTCTTCATCCGAAACATTTCCCACAAAATGCAATCGGTGCTTTAAATGCTGCAAGCTTTGTTTAAAACATGAATCATCGAGGCGTTTCATGTCTTTAGAATTGCCAACACAAACAAAATCTATTTCGGAAAACCCTCGTTTATCTAACAAATCAAAGGCTAAAAGCAAGGCTTGTATGTTTTTATGAACTTTGAGATTTCCTACATACAACAAAAATTTTTTCTTAATATTAAACTTCTCTAATATTTGATGACTTCCCTTTTTCGGTGAGAATCTATCTAAATCAACCGCCAGAGGAATCACCTCTATTTTATTTGCTATAACGTTGGTATATTTGCACAATTCGCTTTTTGAAAAATGAGAATCTGTAATGATTTGATCAGACCGATAAGCTGCCTGTTTGATCAAAAACCCTGCATAAAAACGCTCTAATCGACTCAATAATTTAGGATAGGCTAAATGAAATAAATCATGAATAGTGGTTAGTCTTTTCTTAGAAGAAACAGGGAAAATAGGAACATTAAAATGAGGAGACCAAAAAAGATCGCAAGAGGGGATTTTCCTAGCAAAGTCTATTTGTTCTACTGGTGAATAAATAGGTGTAAAAATGGGGATCACTTCCATCCCATCAAAATAAGAGTTTTTTTGATGAGGATGAATTAAAACATACCAGTGTATGGGAGCTTGTTTTAAATGCTCCAATATATTTTTTAGATAAGTACCAATGCCAGATTGAACAAGCATTCTTGCATCCACACAAACCTTCTTCAAAAACAAACCTCGGTTTCTTTTCTAACGCTTTGCTGCACTAGTTTTAGATCACTATTAATCATGAGACTAACAAGCTCTTTTAAATTGGTATGAGACTTCCATCCTATTTTTTGTATAGCTTTGGTAGGATCTCCTATGAGTAGTTCTACTTCTGAAGGGCGAAAAAATTGTGGATTAACTTCTACTAGTACACGTCCTGTTCGACAATCAATCCCTTTTTCTTCTATTCCTTGCCCTATCCATTCAATAGTAGTACCCACTTCCTGAAAAGCTAGCTCTACAAAATTTCTGACGCTTGTCATCTCTCCTGTAGCTAATACAAAATCTTCTGCAGTAGCTTGCTGCAATATACGCCACATGCCTTCTACAAAATCTTTAGCATAACCCCAATCCCTTTTTGCATCTAGATTGCCAAGCTGTAGTCTTTCCTGTTGTTTGTGCATAATTCTAGCTACTGCTAGGGTAATTTTACGAGATACAAAATTTTCTCCTCGACGTGGGCTTTCATGATTGAATAGAATCCCATTACACGCAAATAGATCCCAGGCTTCTCTGTAATTAACAACAGCCCAATAAGCATAAAGCTTTGCTACTCCATAAGGAGATCTAGGATAAAAAGGAGTTTTTTCCGTTTGAGGAGTTTCCTGTACTTTGCCAAATAACTCTGAAGTAGAAGCTTGATAAAATCTCGATTTTGAACAGATCTTACGTATTGCTTCGAGTAAACGCATTGTTCCTAGAGCATCCACATCTGCTGTATGTATAGGCATTTTAAAAGAGGTGCCAACATGACTCATCGCTGCTAAATTATAGATTTCATCTGGTAAGACGGATTGAATTATGCTTTCTACATTGCTTGAATCGGTAAGATCTCCTTCATGTAAATGTAGATCTTTATGCAGATGAGAAATTCTTCCTAGATTACAATGAGAAGATCTCCGCACCATTCCATGCACCTCATAACCTTTTCCTAGCAAGAGCTCTGCCAAATAAGATCCATCTTGTCCTGTTATTCCTGTAATAAGCACTGTTTTCATAAGCTTTTCCTTTTCAATAAAATACTAGAATCATTTTTACATATTAACAATTATATATAAAGCTTTAGAGCCTGTTTAAAATCTTTTCAGTTAAGGCATTAATGATAGTTTTCATAAAACCTTTGGAGGTAATTATGACCCGCTCTTATCCAAGCGATATCTCTCGTAAGCAATTTAGCAAAATCCATCTAATACTTGAGTCTACTGGCGTATGTTACCCATAGATTATCCTAAATGGGAATTATGTGATTATTATTTCCCTCTTTGAAATAAAAAAGATGATAAAAATTCTAAGAGTACTCTTGAAATAGTTTTAAAAAAAATGGGTTGGCGAGGTCAGAAAAAGCAGTGGTCGGAAAGAGAAAACAAGCTTTGTAATTATTGATGCTCAAAGTGTTAAAAATACTGATGCAGCGGAAAAGATAAGGATATGATGCGGGGAAAAAAATATCAGGAATAAAAAGACATATAGCAGTCGATACCCAAGGGCTTCCTCATGCGATTCACAAATGGGTGTATAGAAGCATTTTCACTACATAAAACCATTTGTTCGGTGTAAAAAATGTTTTAGCAGAGGGAGGATCTTCTGGAGAAAGATTTGCAAAAAGTGTCCAGGAAATATTAGGATGTATGTTAGAAATAGCCAAAAGAAATACACTTCATACTTTTACAGTTATTCCCAAAAGATGGGTTATAGAGCGTTCTTTTGCGTGGATAGAAAAATGTCGCAGGCTATGGAAAAATTGCGAAAGAAAACTACATACAAGCCTGAATATGGTGGTTCTCGCTTTTATTGTTCTACTTTTGAAAAGATTTTAAACAGGCTCTTAAGAGCTTGTCTGAAAGAGATACCTGTTTTATGCTTAAGTGAAAAAATAGTTATTTCAAGGAGATCCTAATTATGCTAAGATTTGTCTTTTTAACCTTTTGTCTTTTGTGTGTAAAAATATCTTTTGGCTCTGAAGTTGGGCCTAAAATGCGTCAACCTCACTGGTCTTCTAAGATTATAGAAACCTATCCCAATTCAAATCCTAAAAAAGTGGTATTCTATGATCGGGAACCGAGTCAAGTTGTTAAGCAAATTTTACTCTATCCCAATGGACAGATTAAAACAGAAACAGATCTATCTGTAATCGAGGATGGGGAGGAATTAAAAGCTGTACCTCATGGTGTGTGTTTGTTTTTTACAGCCGAAGGGAAATTAGAGAAGAAAATGATCTATGATCGTGGAGTGTTACATGGAACCATGAAGCTTTTTTTCCCAGATGGAACGCTGCAAGGAACTTGTGGGTTTAAACAGGGACAAAGAGATGGATTAATGGTTTCCTATCACCCCAATGCAGAAAAAGCAGAAGAGGTGATTTATGAAAATGGGAAGATTATCGGTGAGGTGATCAGATATCACGAGAAGGGAAAACGCGCTGCTGTCATTCCTTATGAAGAGGGTGTTCCTCATGGGTGTGCAATGGAATGGTATCCAACTGGTAGGAAAAAAACCGTTCTTCAATATAAAAATGGATCTCTTCATTCCAATGGTAGAGATCCTGCGGTTATTGCCTATACGCCCGATGAGGTGATGCAAGAGGTTCAAGATTTTTGTGAAGGAAAGCTTGTAGGATTACATGTCAAATATCATGCTAATGGACAAGAGAGCTATAAAGTAGCTTATAAAGAAGGTTTAAAAGAGGGGAAAGAGCGCTTTTTCAGTACAGAAGGTAAATTACTAGGAGAAGGTAATTACATAAAAGGTCAGCCGATTGGTAAGCATTGGCGCAAAGCAGAGAATGGCGTACAGATTTTATCTGCGCATTTTGATGAGAAGGGCAATACCATAGAACCTATCATTGAATGCAATGACAAAGGACAACTCATTGCTCATTACTCTCTACTAGATGGTAAAAATCATCAAAAATATCTGCAGTGGCATGATAATGGAAACCTTAAAGTAGAGTATAACTACGATATGGGTAAACTCAATGGGGAACAGAAAGAGTATTATCCATCGGGACAGATCAAGTTAAAAGCTATGTATGTAGAGAATGAAAAAGAAGGGCTTTACGAAGAATGGTATGAGAATGGAAATCTCGCACAAAGAGCTGTTTTTAAAAATAAAGGTTTAGATGGTCTTTATGAACAATGGTATGAAAATGGACAACTTAAAACCCAGGAACATCATGTGATGGGTAAATTAGACCAAGAACAAAAACATTGGCATGAAAACGGGGTTTTGCAATTAAGCATTCAATTTGATTTAGGAAAAAAGCAGGGCTTGTATCAAGAATGGAATAATAAAAAAGAGCAGATTGTATGCGCTAACTACGATCAAGATAGGTTAATAGGTGTTGTAAAAGCATGGTGGAGTACAGATCTTCTTAGAGAGATCACACATTATGATGAGGAAGGAAAACTCAATGGTGTGCATGAAGAATATTATCCAAATGGTCAACAAAAAGCATTTGTGAACTACTCTAATGATTTATTAGAAGGAACCATGAAAACCTGGTATGAAGATGGCGGCCCTTGTGCAATTAAAACTTTTAAACAAGGTCTCCCTGTAGGAGAACACAAAGAGTATTATTCTGCTCAACAATTACAAGAAAAAAGTGTGGTTAACGCAGACAAAAAACTTTTACAAATTGCCCAACATGTATTTTTTGATGAGAAAGGAGAAATGCACGGTAAACAAAAAGTGTACCATCAAAATGGAGCTCTTTTCTCGTGCGTGCATTATGAACATGGCCAAATGCATGGAAGTAAAGCCATTTGGTCAGCTGATGGAGTGTTAGTAGAGGAGGCTAATTACAATCATGGAAAGCTCGATGGACGGTTTTTTGAAAAGTTGCCTGATGGCAGAGAAGTTGTGTATCACTATAAGGATAATCAAAGAAACGGTATTCACGAAGTGTATTACCCGCCGAATGAATATTTTGCAAAAACCAAAGCCTTTGAGTCTTTCTTCGTAAATGACCAATTGGAAAAAGAGGTTATAGAATATAACGAAGCAGGAGTAAAAGTAGGAGTTACCCCTTATGTAAATGGGAAAAAAGAGGGAATTGCTAAAATATTTTCACCAGAGGGACAATTATTAGTGGCTATACCTTTTCATCAGGATAGTAAAGAAGGGATATGCGTACAATATTACCCCAATCAGAAACCCTTTGTAGAAACACCTTATCAGCAAGATAAGAGAAAAGGAACTGAGAAAACCTACCATTTGAATGGAGAGCTGGCCAAAAGTGTAGAGTATGACAACGATCTTATGAATGGTCTTTATCAAGAGTGGAATCAAGCAGGGATTCTTGTGTTTGAAGCGGAATATCAAGAGGGTAAACGACATGGTAAATTTAATAAATTCTACGATGATGGCTCCCCCTATATCTCTCAGACCTTTCTCGAGGATGAGCTACATGGTGTGAAGAAGAAATACGATAAAGAGGGCAAAATGGTAGAATCTTTTTATGAAAGAGGAAAAGAGGTATGACCCGCTTTTTCTTAAATCTACTAAAGACCTCGTCTTTAGTAGGTGCTTTCTCTTTGATACTGCTGCAAAAGCGTATCACTAAATTTCCGCCCATTTACAAATGTAAATGATTTAAGCTCAAACTGCGTATGAGCGGTTTCTTCAATAAAGACAATTCCATTTGGTTTGATTAAACAAGAGTTATCAAATAATGCAAAGATCTCTTGCAAAATAGTTGTTTTAAGAGAGAGTTCATAAGGAGGATCGATATAAGCGATATCGAACTGGAGCTCTTTTTTGACCAACTGTTTTAAAGCTCGTTTATAGCTACATGGCAAAATAGAGCAGTGTTTTTCTAATTGTAGTAATTGAATATTTTCTTTTAGACAGCGTGTTGCTAACTGGTTTTTATCAACAAAGGTGACATGCGAAGCCCCTCGACTCAAAGCTTCTATACCCATTGCTCCAGATCCTGCAAATAAATCAAGGAAAAGAGCATCTTTAATCTTGTCATGGAGAATATCAAATACCGCTTTGCGGAGCACCGCTAGGGTAGGACGAGTTAGTAAAGTTTTGGGGGATTTAAGCAGACGACCGCGAAAATCGCCGCCTAGAATACGTAAGCTCATTCGAATGCTGCTTCAAAGCGGGATTTTAAGACTTTTTCTGCATCGCTAAGTAAATCTCTTTTCCCTTCTTTTAAAAAACGCGCATGTGCTTTTGTCATTTTCCATTGGTTTTCTAAATAGGGAGCAGCTTCTTCTGCATCAGCAAAGCAAATGTTTTTTTTGATAGCAATCCATTGGCGATGTTGTTTACCTTGGATGGATAGTTCAAATGTACAAGGGTCATCTATATAACCTGTAATTTTATAGGGAGTCCCTTGGTAGAGAACCGATTGAGAAGAGGGGCTTAAGTCCACAAAAGAGGTAACATCGGAGGGTTTAGCTGAAAGAGTAAGATGTGTCAGAAGTGGGTCTTTTAGATCTAATACCAACTTAGCCAGTTTACGTGGAAAAGAGGCATGTGTATCGGAGTAAACCAGAAAACCCCCACCGCTCGTACTCATAAGATTGAAAAATGTCAGGTCATTTTCTCTCCCCACAGCTGCGGTATGAAGCGTTATATGGCCTTGTTTATTTTCTAGCCATTTTTTAACCGTTTGTTGCTGCAGTGTGGAGTTAAACGTGTTTTTACCAGCGGTTAACAAAATGGCATTACAAACGATCTCTTGTTGCGATAGGTCTAAAAGCAAGCTTTCCAAGCTTTTATAAATATCGGAGGAAGAAGCTTTACTACCAAATGTTTGCGCTTCTAAAAATTCTTCTGCTTGCCGAATATTTTGCTTGGAAATTTTGAGCTTAGATGCGTTAAAACAGGTTACTTTTTTATCAATGATAAAAATGTTAAAGCTATCTTCTTCTTGCATACTTGCTAATGCTTTTAGAACCGCTCTTTTAAAAACAGCAAAGCGATGTCTAGGAACGGCTCTGGAACGATCTAGAATAAAGCAGATATGTTGTTTTAAGCGATAGTGGCTTAAGTCTCGTTTAGGGAAAAGCTCGACGGAGAATACATACCCTTTATCTTGAGGAGTATAGCTTACGTGTGTTTCGAAGAGGTGATTCCAATCATTAGCAATGGCAAAAGAAGGAAAGCAGTAATTTTTCAAACGAGAAATAGGAGAAATTTCAGGTAAAAAATGACGCTGAACTTCCAAATGTTCTATTTCTGAAAAAAGAGCAGGAGGACTTTTCATTTGAGCAGCTAGTTGATCTATTTGGTGAGGATCTATAATAGGAGAAATATTTTGAATGGATAAATTTATCGCAGGAGCTGCTAGGGGAAATTTCAGATTTTCTTTGTAGATAGTGGCTCTCCTATTTTCTTTAGGTAAGGACAGTTGCTCTTTATCATTAAATGTCTCTGATGCTTGTGGTAGTAGCTGAGGAGCTAATGTCGTTTGCATTACAGGATCAATTTCCGGTTTTTTATTAACAAAAGAATCCATTGAGGTAGTAGGAGGAGTTAAAAGAGGTTCGCTTTCTAATTTGGGCAAGCAAACAGAAATTAGAGAGTAAGATTCTTCTATAGAAAAAGATAGAGGATTTCTCTTTACAAGAGATAAAGAATCAACCAATTCTAGGTCAGGAGCTAACTCAAGTGAGCGATTAGATGAGAGTAAATCATACGGGGTTTGATGATTGGAAGGAACCACCACAATTTGTTCAAAAACCTCTTGCAAAGTATGTTGTTTGTTCTCTTCATCTATTTGTAAAAGATGAGGATTTGATGATGAAAACCAAAAAAGTGCAGAGAGATTGTGCTGTTTATGCAAAGAAAGAGAATAAAGGATACATATACAAGCTACATGCATAGCAAGAGAGAAAACAAGGCATGAGAGAAAAATGAAACGATTTTTTAAGGATGCTGTCATAAAATATCTTGTAGAGTCTCCTTGCTCAATTGTACTCTCATTTGTAATGAGTCATGTAGGCCTTTTGCTTCTAATTCATCGAGTCTGGCAAGAGCATTTTTTTTCAATTTCTGATAAATGTTTTTACGTTGATTTTTTTTAGCTAATTGAGCCTTTATAGAGATTATCTCTAAATCAATAAAGCTTAAATAATCTTGATACAATTGCATTTTATCTGGAAAAAGATCTTGTGTCGAGAGGTAGTATTGAACAGAGGGATCCTCTGTTAAAGAAAAAGCATCTCTCATCTGCAGAAGTAATTCTAATTTCCTTTCTAAAGGGCTAGAAGATATACAAGTTTTTACTTCGATGTATTCCAAGGCAGCTTCCAAATGAAGTGGTTCTGATAAAAGTTTTTTTCTAATCTGTACTTCTTTTAACGCATCGCAAATAGCTATAATGGTTTTAGAGCCCTCTTGCCTTTCTTGTTCAGAGAGTAGAGAAAATTGTAAACGCGCTTTTTCTAGAAGAGCAGCACTTCCGTAGTAAGATAATACATGTTTAGAAGAATCAATGAGATTGTCATATACTTTGATTGCTTCCTTATAACGCTTTTGCTCTTGATAGGAAAGGGCTAATTCAAAGAGCACTCTTCTTTGCCACTTCCATTCTATAGAGAAAAACTCTTTTTGCTGCTTTGCTAGCATTTCTAAGAGAGGCGTTTTTTTTGCTTTTTCTCTAAGAGAATCATATAAAGCGCAAAGTTTTAATACTTCTAATTCTAACCAAGATTCAACAGGCAAGCTACGGTGATCAAGAAGTTTTTCAAAAGAGATTTTGGCTCGCTTAGCATAAAAATTTTTGTTTTCTTTTTCTGCAATTTCAAATTGCTGATAGTAAAAGTGAGCCAGCCAATCGAGGTTATTTAACTCCACTGACTCATCTATATTGGCAAAAAGGCAGTTTGCTGCTTTTAAGAAAAGAGCCTCGCTTAAATTTTCGGGCATTTCTTGTGCAGCAGATAGATACAAGTTGTAAAGCTTACGATTGCAAATGCGTCCATGTGTGGATTTTGGATCAGCTAATGCCTTTTCGAAGTTCCCTGCTATTTGAAGAGCTTCTACGCCGAGGTGTTCTTGACACAGAGCTGTGAAAAGATACGTATCAGCTGAACATCCATATTGCTCTACATATTTTTCAGATGCATCTAGAGATTTTTGATACTGCTTTTGTTCAAATAGGGATTGAATGAGCAACCAGTGCATTTTTTGTTTTTCTTCCTCGGAAAAAAGCTCTGGTTGTTCCAAAGCTTTTGTTGTATGGGTGATGAATACAGCTTGTTTTTCAGAATATAGATCTAGAGGAGACTGTTTTAGATCCTGCATGCAACAATTTAAAAGATGGCGCCATGCTGGTTTTGCATAAGCAGAATGAGGAAAGTTTTCTAAAAATGCTAAAATCTTCTGAATGGCTTGCTCTAGATTTTGTTCATGAATAGAGCAAAGACCTTGTTCGTAAATCAAGGTTTCTTTTTTAGGATGATCGGGGGATAATTCTAATAGTTTTTGCGAGTATTCTGCCATTTTCCCCCAGTTTTTCTCCTGTTTACATAACTGGGTGTACATCAAAATCAGATCTAATGTTTGTGTATCTTGAGGGAAAGAATGTATTAAGTATTCAAGATTTTCTTCTAAAAGAGACCAATTTTTAGTCATTTTTGCACAAGAAATCAAAGTGATTATGGCGCTTTTTTCGTAAGAGGCGTCGTTGGGACTTTCGAGAAACTGCATGAGAAAAAAAATCGCTTGATCGGGATTATTGATTTGATACAGGCTTTTGCCTGTATAATAGGAAATCAAAGGATCTGAAACGATGAGATCGCTTAGTTTCTCGCGCATGATAAGGATTTTGCTATACTCTCTTTGCTGAAAAAGTATTTGCAATAATAGATGAGCTGCTTGAGATCCTTTTTCTTTTTTTAAAGAACAAACCTTTTCCAAGTTTTCTATAGCTTTATTCGGATCTATTTTCATTTGTAAATAACCTGCTTGGAACAAGTACTGCTCTTTATTTTCAGAGTCTTTTTCAGCTAGCGTGAGATAGAGATGAGCTGCTTGCATAGGGTTCTCTAAAAGGACATTGATATGAGCTAAAGAATAGAGGGAATCACAAGCATAGCGGGTGCTAAGCAGTCTTTTATACTCAGATTCAGCTTGTAAAAGCACCTCTTTTTTATGAGAGGAATCTTCGATCTTTAGTGCGGTTTGCATCAGAGCTTCTGCAAAAGAAAAACGTACTATGTCTAATTGTTCTTTAGTTGTGCTAGCGTGTTTCATTACATGTGGAGCTTGGGTAATTACCTCTTCCCATAGACCTAATTGATAGAGACAATAGACATTGTGAAATAAGCTGGTTTGCGATTTTTTTTCAAAAGGGATTTTTTGATAAAAATCTATAGCTGCTAGGTAATTTTTCTCTTTTACAAAAAGATCAGCTAGCATGGCATATAATTGTTCTTTAAAAACAGTCGTTGGGTAGGTTTCTAAGAATTGGTAGATGCGCTCTTTAGCTAAGGCGTACTCTTGTTCTTTCCAATAATCGGCAATTTGCCTGAGCTCAATACTTTCTCTAAAAACAGGATCATCTGGATCTGCGTGTAGATAACCTGAGGTCAGTAAAACGATCAATAGTAAAAAAGTATTTCTTTTCACGCGGTTTTCTCCCACTTGAATTTTTTTAAATTATATTCACGATACAATATTGTTCAAATGTTGAGCAAAAAAACATTTTTTCTTACGCTGATCCATCATATGGAGAAATATGGGAATACAATTGATGTTACTAGCCTCATTTTTTGTAGCTATTAGTAATTTTTGTATGCGTCGTAGCATTGACTCAGGAGGCTCTACAAGAGGATTTCTGATGATTATGCTAAGTGTAATTGCTCTCATTGCTGTTTTTCTCAATCCTATTCGCCTGGCAGATTTTTCTTGGAGCTACTCCATGGCTTTATTTGCTGTAGTTGCAGGGATCATTCTCTCTGTTATGCTTACATCCCTTGGCAAAACATTAGAATCAGGTCCTCCTGGGCTCACTTTTGCCGCTTTAAATGCTTCTACGGTCTTACCCATGTTAGCAATGGTGCTTTTATTTGGAAGTAAATTTGGTTATTTTTACACAATGTGGAATGCTTTTGGCTCTATTCTCATGGTAATTGGGCTGTTTTGGGCAGGTTGTAGCGCAATGAGATCCTTCCATTTTCAAAAATGGCTCCTTTTTATGACAGCCACTTTTTTCTTGCATATTTTATTTTTGCTATTTTTTCAATGGCGCGCTCTTTGCATTAATTTCCCTGAGGCAAGAGGACTTTTTTTCCCTTTTGAAAATAGTGAAGCATGCTGCCAGTGGTTTATGCCCATCATGTATGCTACAGCGGCTCTTCTTCAAACTTTTTTTTATTTTAAGACAAGAGTAAAAGCTCTCAATCCACTAGAATTACAATATGGCATTTATGGAGGACTTACCAATGGAGTGGGTACGTTTTTTATGCTTTTATCAACAGAGGCTTCTACTTCTTTAGAACACGCGGCTATTTTTCCTGTGTTTGCAATTACAGTGATTATTTTTTGTAATTTATGGGGTAGATGGTTTTATCGAGAAAAAATCAATTGGGCGGCTAACGGGCTATGTTTATTGGGTATTCTAATTGGCTCATTGGATTGGAAAACGCTATTAGCTACAAGCTAAAAGAGCCATATTGAGAGAGAAGTTCAGCAGCTGCTTGTTCGCTGATCTCTTTAAGATTTTCATAAAGCTGTAGTCCTTTAGCGCTTGCACCATTTTGAAAATAGAGAGTTCCCAAACGAAGAAGAATTTGCTCTTCTTTCTCTACAACAGCTAGTACTTTTTCATAGTGTTCAATCTCTTTTAAAGGTTCATCTAAACTGTGATAAATCCCTGCTAATTGCATATGCACCCAAGGATCTTTTGGGGAATAAGCATCGAGAATATGAAACTCTTCAATAGCGCAATAACAAGATTTAATGAACTTGGTTTGTAGCTCTTCAGAATCGTATTCAGGAGAGATCCAAGGTAATTTCTTTTCGTAAATTTTATCAGGATGACAATACAAGTTTGCTAGTTCAAAATAGGCTTTGCCAAGACCTGCATGCGCTTGTAGATCTGTTGGGTAGAGTTTTACGTATTCTATATGTTGTTGTATAATTGAGAGCAAGATCTTTTCTTTCATCAAATAGAGATCTTTCCAGTGCATCCACACACTAAATTTCTCAAGTAAAGAAGTAATAGCCTTTGATTGCAAGGGTAGAGAGTAATATTGAGATTCTTGGTAGGAAAAAGTATTTAAGAAAATATGCAAGGCTTGAGAGAGAAAGAGGTGGTACTCTGCTAAGCCATGAGAAGAAGAGATATGATGAATACAATCTTGGATGAATTGATTATGCATATCTTGCATTTGTTGTGGTTTCTTAGCTTGAAAATAAAAATGCAGCATGAAATAAGAAAAGGTAGTTAGAAAAATTCCCGCTAAGGTGAATGCAATGACAGCGGGTTTTGTAAGAAATGTAAAAAAGAGCACTAAAATAGACAACTCTATAAGAGCAATCAGAAAAAAAATAATATGAAAAAAAGCATATTGACAGGTTATGGTTTTAAAACTCTCTTGATACTCTGAGCACAGTTTTGCTATTTCTGTATGTAATTCGTAATCAGAATGTATATTTTGCGTAGTTGTCATACATGAACCTATCTTGAATTAAATTTACTGTTTTAAAGATACTTGCCGACTTAAGAAATTCATCCAATATCCCAGTAGTCCAAACATTAATAGTCCGTTCCAATATATTGCCTTTCTTTCCCAGCGCACTGTAAGACGACGGAAGCATGTCTTTAACCAAGAAATCGTTCTCTCAACGACCCAACGTTGCTTTTCAAGGTAGCAAATGCCTTTTATCTTATATCCCTTAGTGTTTCTTTTCCGAGCTATCAGAGGAAAAACCTCATGGGAAAGAACATCGATACGTGTTTGCTCTGAGTCATAACCTTTATCTGCTTCAAGTATGGGTACTTTTCCCTGATTCCATGCTTTTTTAATGAAGGGAATGACTTTCCTAAGCAGAGGGATCACTTGTTTTTTCTCATCCCCGGATGCTGATGTAAAAGTGATTGCAAGAGGCTTTCCTGATTTTTCTACCAGTAAATGCGATGTCACGCCTTTACCTTTGTAGCCATAATCAACTTGCTCTCCTCCTCCGCGTCCGCTGGAAAAAAAAACCATCTACAGAGAGTCTCTGGGCATCAATACACCCCAGCTGTTCGGCAAGCTTAAGCAGCTCTTCTAAAAATTGATCTAAAAATCCAGCAGATTGCATTCTTCCAAGCCATGCGTGTGCTGTTGAGGGATGAGAAAACTCCTTGTTTCTAGGTGCATCTTTCCAAGGAGCTCCTGTCCGAAGCACCCAGAAAATAGTATTCACTACAGGTCTCCATGGCGCTAATTTTCTTCCATAATGGTTACGATTTACCCATTTTTCCATTTGAGGTTCGAGTATTTTAAACTGTTCTTCATTTAATCCTTGCTTGCTCATGTCATCTGTCTTTAGTTAAAAAATAAAAAGATCTGGTATCATAGCGAAAATTTATATTCAATTCAAGATAGGTTCATATTTTAAAGTAAGTACATAGCAATATTTAAATGAATATATGGTTTTTCTCAAGGTTTTTCCTTTACGGACGACAAAAACTAACTTAGTAACTCACCTTAACATAGAAATGTTAGCACGAGAAAAATTCTAACAACAAATCGACTTTTTGAAGATTTGCTGTTAACTTTCTTGAGTAAAAGTTCTAACAACAAATCGCTAAAAGGCTTTTTATTGATTGATTTTATGTGTCTCTCAAGTTGTATAATACATGGAAAAATGAGGAGATAAGCAGTGGTACTTTCCAAATTTATAGGGAGAAAAACCGAGATGGCTAGGCTTAAAGGGCTGTTAGATGCTAGATGTGCAAGCCTGGTCGTTGTTATAGCCTGTTTAAAATCTTTTCAGTAAGGTATAATGATAGTTTTCATAAAACCTTTGGAGGTAGTTATGACCCGCTCTTATCCAAGCGATATTTCTCGTAAACAATTTAGCAAAATCCATCTAATACTTGAGTCTACACGCAAAAAAACACGTCCACGAAGAGTTGATCTATATGATATTTTTTGTGGAATTTTGTACATTTTAAAAAGTGGTTGCCAGTGGCGTATGTTACCCGTAGAATATCCTAAATGGGAATTATGTGATTATTATTTCCCTTTTTGGAATAAAAAAGATGATAAAAATTCTAAGAGTATTCTTGAAATAGTTTTAAAAAAAATTGGTTGGCGAGGTCAGAAAAAGCAGTGGTCGGAAAGAGAAAACAAGCTTTGTAATTATTGATGCTCAAAGTGTTAAAAATACTGATACAGCGGAGAAGAAAGGATATGATGCAGGGAAAAAAATATCAGGAATAAAAAGACATATAGCAGTCGATACCCAAGGGCTTCCTCATGCGATTCACATTACCACCGCTAATATCACTGACAGAAATGGGTGTATAGAAGCATTTTCACTACATAAAAACCATTTGTTCGGTGTAAAAAATGTTTTAGCAGATGGAGGATATTCTGGAGAAAAATTTGCAAAGAGTGTGCAGGAGATATTAGGATGTATAGTAGAAATAGCCAAAAGAAATACACTTCATACTTTTACAGTTATTCCCAAAAGATGGGTTGTAGAGCGTTCTTTTGCTTGGATAGAAAAATGTCGCAGGCTATGGAAAAATTGCGAAAGAAAACTACATACAAGCCTGAATATGGTGGTTCTTGCTTTTATTGCTCTACTTTTGAAAAGATTTTAAACAGGCTCTAAGGAGTATTTTGACAAAGTGATTGATTTTGGTTTGCTATTAGCATAAGACCACTATAGTATCATTTTTGATCCCTCTTCTTTTATATCCATAAGTGAGTATATAGTAGTGCCGATTCAAACGGCTAGCTTAATGGGGTTCAAGTCAACGAATTGAAACTTGTCGTTAATCCTATATTTTTCTATACGATTGAATCGGAACCACTATATTTATATCAGACTTGAATAGTCTTTAAGATTTTTCTAAAAAAGAGACTCTATGTTGAGTTATTCGGAAATGCTTTCTCTTCTTCTTGAAATTAAAAAAGGGATCTTAGGTAAAAACCTCGTAAGGTTTATGCAAATTAACCCTACAAGCTATGTATTTGTGTTTAGTAATATCCAGCTATTGCTCTGTGTGCAAAAATCATTTAGTCGCTTTCACATCACAAATAAAAAACATCAAGCGCATCCTTCTGTTTTTGCAGATCAAGTAAACAAAATCTTAAGAGAAAGAATATGTATGGAAATTTTTCTGTTCTCAGAGGATCGCATTCTTTGTTTAAGATTTGAAGAATACTATTTTATCGCAGAGCTCATGTACCATCATCCGATTCTAGCTGTTACAGATCCCCTATTCGCTATTATACTTAGCAATAAATCCACTTCTTCTCATTATAAAAAACCCCTTGTAAAACCTGCTACCCATCATTTTTCTACTTTTGTCACAAGTGAGGAAATAGAAGAGCGTTATCAGTTATTAGAGAAACAAGCTCTATTCGCATTACATTGCAAAAAAATATCTAATCAACTGCTTAAACTAGAAAAACAACGTAAAAAGTATGAAGAAGAATATAATCGAGCTAAAAACTGGCAGGTTTTACAAAACGAAACAGAATTATTAAAAAGCCATCTGCAACAAATAGCACCTGGGATGAAAAGCGTACGAGTCATGAATTGGGCGAGTCAATCTTTTCTAGAAATAGCTTTAGATCCAAAAGTTCCTATCCAAAAGCAATTACAGGCGCGTTTTAAAGAAGTGCGCAAAAGGAAAAAAAGGTTAGATCTCTATCCCGTATTTATGAAAGAGATCGATCAGAAAATGCATGCGCTTCAGAAAGAATTATCCAATCCAAGCATAGAACTACCTCATCAAAAACCTCCTCTAAAAAAAGAGCGTAATAAAGCGCGTGATTTTCACACTTTTATAGATAAGGAATACACCATTTTAGTCGGTAAAAATGCTAAAGGGAATGAGAAATTAACTTTTACGATAGCAAAGGGTAATGATACCTGGTTACATGTAACCCCCATGGCAGGCTCTCATGTGGTTGTTAAAGCCAAGCTAATCAATGAAGGTATTTTGCAAGATGCTATGCAACTAGCACTGTATTTTAGTCAAGCCCGCAAACAAAACCAAGCAGAGGTTCTGATCACAAAGGTTAAATATGTGAGTCGTACTAAAACAACAGGAAAAGTACTTGTCAGTAAGCATAGAACAAAAAAAGTACAATTAGATCTGAATAGAGTCAAAGAGTTGTTAAAAAAACAAACAGCAAAAAATCTCTAGAAAAGTATCTCTAAGAGCCTGTTTAAAATCTTTCTTTGTGTGCAATTATGGCATGTATATTTACTAAATAATGCGGCCTATTCATATCGATTTAGCATAGAGAAAAAAGGAATTTTACTACTATAGTTAAAAGATATGTATAAAAAACCCTCTTTAGTCATTTTAGGGATCGATCCAGGAATTAAGAAATCTGGTTATGGGATCATTAAAGTAGAGCATCCTCGTCTAGAACCTTTAGACTTTGGAGTGATTACTCCTCCCTTTCATACAGATAGCAACCATTGCTATTTAGTGTTATTCAATAGCTTTGAAAAGTTATTAAAAGCTTACAAACCTGATGCGGTTTCTATTGAGACACAATTTGTAGATAAGAATGTAAAAAGTGCATTCAAAGTTGCTATGGCACGTAGTATGGCTATCATTACAGCTGCTCGTCAGAACATCCCTGTATTTGAATACGCGCCAAAAAAAGCAAAATTAGCTGTTGTTGGGAATGGATCTGCAAGCAAGAACCAAGTGCAAAAAATGGTCCAACTCATTCTACAACTATCCTCTATTCCTGAACCAGAAGATGCCTCAGATGCTTTAGCACTTGCTATTTGCCATGCAAATACCCTACACTTTAATTTAAAAACTCATGTTTGATTATATTAAAGCCACTCTTATAGAATCGAGACCCTTAAAAGTTACTGTGGAAGTACACGGCATAGGATATCGAATTTGGGTCCCTATTCATATAAAGCTTCCTCAAGAAGGTTGTCTAATTACTCTCTATATTTCCCCTATTATTCGAGAAGATTCTCATCAGTTATTCGGTTTTTTAACACGCTTGGAGAGAGATTTTTTTGAGCTTCTCATCACTATTTCTGGAGTAGGACCTAAAATAGCACTTTGTTTAATGGGGCATCTTGAGCTACCAGATCTTCATGCAGCCATATTACAAGGAAACATCCAAGTTCTTTCCAAAACACCAGGTATTGGTAAAAAAACAGCTGAAAGATTAATTATCGAACTACGCGATAAGATAAAAACCTTAAACCTGCCCATCTCTTCTACACAAAACAACAACAATCAAATGCAAAATGATGCTCTAAGCGCACTGATCCATTTAGGCTACCCTTCTATCCAAGCTCAAAAAGCCATCAAAACAGTTCTCAATCAATCGGAAAAAGAGCCCGATCTTGGGCAGTTAATTACAGCAGCTCTCAAGCAAGTTTAATTTATCTATTAAGAACCTGTTTAAAATCTTTTCAAAAGTAGAGCAATAAAAGCAAGAACCACCATATTCAGGCTTGTATGTAGTTTTCTTTCGCAATTTTTCCATAGCCTGCGACATTTTTCTATCCATGCAAAAGAACGCTCTACAACCCATCTTTTGGGAATAACTGTAAAAGTATGAAGTGTATTTCTTTTGGCTATTTCTACTATACATCCTAATATCTCCTGCACACTCTTTGCAAATTTTTCTCCAGAAAATCCTCCATATCATTGCAAATTACATTAATAAATATGGAGCAATTGAAGTAGGTCATAAGTAATTACTTAATACCTATTAGTAATGCTATAGGCATTGCCAGTAGCACACGGGAGCAAGTGAATTCATTTGTCTAGAAAAAATTTAGGACACAGTATGAGATGTAACTCTCAGGCTTTTTTACGTATTAAAATCCCATTCTTTTTTTACTTTTTTACTGACGGATTTTTAGGTTTTTGCTTTATACGAGAATGTTTGTTCTCTTTTTGCACTTCTTTTTGTTCTGGAGACAGTGGAAATAGTAACCTGTCTCCCCATAGAGAGACATTAAATTCTAGTTCTGGATTCATAAGATATACATAATTTCTGTGATATAACGGAATAACTGGCATATCGTCGATCAGTACTTTTTCGGCTTGCTCTAGAGTTAATAAGCGCTTATCTCCTTCCTCATAGTTAGAGCGATCAAGTAACTCGATAAACTTTGGATGTTCCCAGCCGGTACGATTTTTTGTATAATTTTTATATTTAAACCTTTGAAGGACGTTCATGGGGTCGTCATAAAAAGCAAGCCAACTGCAAAGACACATAGAATAATCCATATTATTTAGCTTATCTAAAGCAATGCTAAAATCTAGCTTTTCTAGTTTAATAAAGATTCCAAATGCTTTTGCCCATTGCTGTTGAATAACTTGCACTATCTCATCTGCTGTATAAACCCGGGAGTAATAAAAGAAATTCAAATCTTTAAAAGCCTCTTTGGTAATACCTAGCTCAGCCATTCCTTCATTGAGCAAAATACTAGCTTGAATTACATTGTTATCTTTGAAAAACTCGGGGCATCGATTTCCTTTTAAGCAAGGCGCTACTAGATTTGTTGCAGACAAGCCGGCTTTGTAAGCAGGACTGATTGAATCCGTTTGAATGTTTTTTTTACAACCCTTTCCTAACATTCCAATCAATTCTTGGCGATTAATTGCCATGGCAAATGCTCTTCGAATCTTAACATTATTAAAAGGTTGTTTAGTTGTATTGAGGCAAATAAATACAGAATAAGGTTGTACTTCTGAGTTAAAGGTCCATTTTTTTTCTAGCTCAGCTATCTCCTCTAAAGGAATGTCTGTTAAAGAATCTCCAACCATATCAACTGTTCCTTGTTTAAACATTTCTAATGTTACGTGATCGTTTTCGACAATATTGAATGTAATTTTTGGTGGATGTTTATCTTTTATTTTTCGATAATATGGATTGCTAGTTAAAACGATTTGATCGCCTTGCTTAAAGCTTTCCAATATGAAAGGTCCATTGCACACAAATTGATTTCCTGTTTGGCATACCCAATCAAGGTTCTTTCGATCTTGTTCTATGTTTAAAGGATAAAAATAAGGTAAGCAAAGTAATTTAAGCAAATAAGGCGTAGGGTATTCTAGGATAATCTCAATTGTTTTTTCATCGAGAGCTTTGATACCCACCTGGTCTGGAGAAACGAGTCCTTCTTTAGCTTCTTTAGCGTTTTTAATAGGCTCAAATTGATGATACCCTATTGAGGGGAAATTTGGGTCTAGGCTATCTTTCCAAGACTGTTCAAAATCGTAAGCAGTAACAGGCTTGCCATTGGACCATAGGTTATCTCCTAAAGTAAATGTATAGGTGAGCTTATCATCTGATACTGTATACGACTTAGCTTGGGCAAGTTTAATGGATCCATCGGGATATCGTTTGACAAGACCTTCAAACAGTAAGAAAATCATTTGAGCAGAAAAAACATCGCCGGCTTTACGAGGATCAAATGTTTTAGGTTGTGTTTTCATATTTAAGTTAAGCATAGGTAAACCATTTTTTAACAGAGCTGAAGAGGTGCAAATAAATATACATGTAGTAACAAACACAACTACCATTGTTGGTTTTTGGATAAAAGGTTTCCTTAATTTTTTAATGATAAGTCTTTTCAAGTTTGAAGTGCACAGAAGAATTAAAAAAAGAATAGGCAGGCGATGAAAGAATCTCTATTGTGATTTTTAACAATCAAACACAAGGAGAGACCTTGCCTAAAGGCTACCATCACCTAACCTATGACCAAAGATGTCAGATTTATATTTTAAAAGCTAGAGGAGATACATCTAGCTCAATAGCAAACATTCTAAAAGTTCATCATAGCACTATTAGTAGGGAACTTAAGAGAAATAAAGGGCAACGAGGATACCGTCATCAGCAAGCTCAAGAAAAAGCATTTCTTAGAAAAAATTCTCAGCCCAATAAAAAAATGACTCCTCAAATAGTTACCCGTATTGAAGAAAAAATCAAGTTGCAATGGAGCCCTATACAAATATCCGGATGGCTTAAAAGACATGGTAAAGAACATGTTAGTCATGAGACCATCTATAATCATATCTGGAAAGATAAACGACAGGGAGGACAGCTTTATAGAGAGCTCCGTCATCGAGGGAAAAAATATAACAAGCAGAGAAAGGGAGCTTCTGGAAGAGGGAACATGCCTGGTCGTATAGATATTAAGCAACGGCCTTGTATTGTAGAAAAAAAGACTCGTTTAGGAGACTGGGAACTAGATACAGTCATAGGGGCAGGACATAAAGGCGTAATTGTATCAATGGTAGAAAGAACTTCCAAGCTAACTAAGCTCGCCAAA
Organism: Candidatus Rhabdochlamydia oedothoracis; assembly: GCF_019453995.1. NCBI lineage: Bacteria > Pseudomonadati > Chlamydiota > Chlamydiia > Parachlamydiales > Candidatus Rhabdochlamydiaceae > Candidatus Rhabdochlamydia > Candidatus Rhabdochlamydia oedothoracis. The sequence goes on from NZ_CP075587.1 coordinate 38,608, forward strand.
GTTTCTCATAAAACTGCAGAGGAAGTAAGTCAAGCGTTAATTGAACAACTTAAACCTATCAAAGATTTTGTACACACATTAACAGCAGACAACGGAAAAGAATTTGCCTATCACCAAATGGTTAGTTTCGAGCTAGAGACAGACTTCTACTTTGCAACGCCCTACCATTCTTGGGAAAGAGGCTTAAATGAGCATACAAACGGACTAGTTAGGCAATATTTTCCTAAAACACAAAGCTTTTTAGATACGACTTCCAAGGATATAGAAAGGGTGGAAACTTTACTAAATAACAGACCTAGAAAGGCTCTCAACTTCGAAACTCCACTAGAAGTGTTTACGAGATTATCTACAAACATGCTATGCTCGGGTGCACAATAGATGTTTTTTCAAGTATTTATATGTTCTTTTTTGTGCACTTCAAGGTTGAAAGGGCCATACAAGAGAAAAAAGCTAAAATTCCGATTAAATTCTTGCATATCATTGTAAAAAGACCTTAAAGAGCGATTATAAATTTTATAAAGATGCATTTTCTGATAAAACAGCATATTCTACAACAACAAAAGAAAAATTTATTTCACTTTATATTGCTAGAAGCTGTGATGTGAATGTTATTTTGATCTCCTCTTAGCTCTATAACAGTTAGAGGGATTTCCAGAACTATAAAGGTAATGGCTGAAACCCTAACAGTTGCTCATTGTTTATTCGACTAGCCATGTCCCATAATTTCCATGCTACAATTCCTCTTGGAAATACAATTCCATGAGGAACTGTTTTATTAGAGCTCTTGCATAACCTCAAATTTTAAAGCTCCCAATTATAGATCCCGGCTATACTAGTTTGATTTCAAATTAAGAATTGCATAGCTAGCTTTTTTTGAAAAAGCTGCTCTATCTTGAAAGAAGATGTTATCTTTTGCATAAAAATGTTTATATATACTAGTGCCGATTCAAACGGCTAGCTTAATGGGATTTAAGTCAACGACTTGAAACTTGTCGTTTATCCTACATTTCAAAATATCTGTTATTTTCGGTATCTCTTCTAAGAAGAATCCTCTAATTGCCTGAAAAAAAGTCACCGACGTTTCGTAATATCGATTGTATACCGTCTTTTCCTTTAAGATCTTCCACAAGCGTTCAATAGGATTCAAATTCGGCGAATAAGGAGGGAGATAGTGCACTTTAATCCTAGAAGACATCAGAAACTCTTCTAGTTTCTTATTTTTGTTTGATCTTGCATTATCCAAAATTACATGAATAATTCGAGCCTCTGTCTGTTTTTCTAGCTTCTTGAAAAAATCGAGGTTTTTCAGGATCTAATTTCCCAGGAATCTTTTTAGGACGTTTATAAACAAATCCGTGCTGTATGAGCCAATCTGTCATGCCACTTCGGGAATATTTTATCCCATATTGCTCATGCACATAAGCTATGATCCCTTTGACTTTAAGATAGGTCTTTTCCTGTAGGTGTTTTAGTAGAGACTCTTTTTGGTCTTGTGAAAGTTTTGATTTGCTACCGCCTCGAGGGCTACTTCCAGTTTTATTTTCGGAATCATATTCTCTGAGGTATTTCTGAACAGTGATAGGGCTTATCCGGAGTGTTTTAGCAAGATTTTTTGTTGAGATACCCTCATCATAGCCCAAAATTACACAAAGCCTATTCCGTTCAGAATAGTCTTTTGGATGCTTTAACTTGTGTTCTAAGTCAGCTCTCTGGCTAGGGATCAGTTTTTTCATACTCAATAGCTTAACACAAAACAAAATATTTTTCTATACGATTGAATCGGAACCACTATATTCAAAATCTTAATAAGACCATCTAAAACATGCAGAAGAATCGAGGTTAATTTGCACCCCTTCGATATCGGGCTTAAGCAAACGAGTAGATCTGTGCATTTGATCTTTATGAGAAACAAGAATAATGGCTTGAATGCAGACTTGTTTCTTCTCTAACGTCTCTTGATTTAGAGGTTTGTTCAAATGGAAGCAATTCTTCTTCTATAGAAGAGCTCTCTTTGATCAGACTAAAACCAGGATCTCCTACTTGTTGAAATAAAGGATCAAGAACCACTATCTCTGAAGTTGTCTGGTCTGCAAAAATCAAAAAAGAATAAATCATATTTTAGATTATTTAGACAAAAGACTTTTTTTCAAAATATAATTTACAAAAAATGATCTTTATAGAGGAATATATTGGTTCCGATTCAATCGTATAGAAAAATATAGGATTAACGACAAGTTTCAAGTCGTTGACTTGAAACTTGTCGTTTATCCTACATTTCAAAAGGCCCTTTCAACCTTGAAGTGCACAAAAAAGAACATATAAATACTTGAAAAAACATCTATTGTGCACCCGAGCATAGCATGTTTGTAGATAATCTCGTAAACACTTCTAGTGGAGTTTCGAAGTTGAGAGCCTTTCTAGGTCTGTTATTTAGTAAAGTTTCCACCCTTTCTATATCCTTGGAAGTCGTATCTAAAAAGCTTTGTGTTTTAGGAAAATATTGCCTAACTAGTCCGTTTGTATGCTCATTTAAGCCTCTTTCCCAAGAATGGTAGGGCGTTGCAAAGTAGAAGTCTGTCTCTAGCTCGAAACTAACCATTTGGTGATAGGCAAATTCTTTTCCGTTGTCTGCTGTTAATGTGTGTACAAAATCTTTGATAGGTTTAAGTTGTTCAATTAACGCTTGACTTACTTCCTCTGCAGTTTTATGAGAAACTTTGGCGAGCTTAGTTAGCTTGGAAGTTCTTTCTACCATTGATACAATTACGCCTTTATGTCCTGCCCCTATGACTGTATCTAGTTCCCAGTCTCCTAAACGAGTCTTTTTTTCTACAATACAAGGCCGTTGCTTAATATCTATACGACCAGGCATGTTCCCTCTTCCAGAAGCTCCCTTTCTCTGCTTGTTATATTTTTTCCCTCGATGACGGAGCTCTCTATAAAGCTGTCCTCCCTGTCGTTTATCTTTCCAGATATGATTATAGATGGTCTCATGACTAACATGTTCTTTACCATGTCTTTTAAGCCATCCGGATATTTGTATAGGGCTCCATTGCAACTTGATTTTTTCTTCAATACGGGTAACTATTTGAGGAGTCATTTTTTTATTGGGCTGAGAATTTTTTCTAAGAAATGCTTTTTCTTGAGCTTGCTGATGACGGTATCCTCGTTGCCCTTTATTTCTCTTAAGTTCCCTACTAATAGTGCTATGATGAACTTTTAGAATGTTTGCTATTGAGCTAGATGTATCTCCTCTAGCTTTTAAAATATAAATCTGACATCTTTGGTCATAGGTTAGGTGATGGTAGCCTTTAGGCAAGGTCTCTCCTTGTGTTTGATTGTTAAAAATCACAATAGAGATTCTTTCATCGCCTGCCTATTCTTTTTTTAATTCTTCTGTGCACTTCAAACTTGAAAAGACTAAATATAAGAATTGCATAACTAGTTTTTTTTGAAAAAACTGCTCTATTTTGCAAGAAGATGTTATCTTTTGTATAAAAATGTTTATACACTCAAACTCTTAATTTGAATGCAAATAAGTATATCTCTTCTAAGAAGAATCCTCTAATTGCCTGAAAAAAAGTCACCGACGTTTCGTAATATCGATTGTATACCGTCTTTTCCTTTAAGATCTTCCACAAGCGTTCAATAGGATTCAAATTCGGCGAATAAGGAGGGAGATAGTGCACTTTAATCCTAGAAGACATCAGAAACTCTTCTAGTTTCTTATTTTTGTTTGATCTCGCATCATCCAAAATTACATGAATAATTCGAGCCTCTGTCTGTTTTTCTAGCTTCTTGAAAAAATCGAGCATTGCATCGGCATCAACTGTCTTATATTCCTCTGTAACAATCTTCATTCCTGTCAGGCAAAGAGCTGCAGCAAAATGCAATCGCAATTGTTTCCCGGATGTCTGCAAAGTCTTTTGAACGCCTTTTTTGATCCATCCACATACGGCTTGGGACTGATGTTCAGGATGCACAGCATCTATGAAATAGATCTCTTCATCAGGGTTTAAGGTCTCCTTTAAAGCCCTATATTGTTCTATGAAAATTCGTTGTTTTTCAGGATCTAATTTCCCAGGAATCTTTTTAGGACGTTTATAAGCAAATCCGTGCTGTATGAGCCAATCTGTCATGCCACTTTGGGAATATTTTATCCCATATTGCTCATGCACATAAGCTATGATCCCTTTGACTTTAAGATAGGTCTTTTCCTGTAGGTGTTAGAGACTCTGTTTGGTCTTGTGAAAGTTTTGATTTGCTACCGCCTCGAGGGCTACTTCCAGTTTTATTTTCGGAATCATATTCTCTGAGGTATTCCTGAACAGTGATAGGGCTTATCCGGAGTGTTTTAGCAAGATTTTTTGTTGAGATACCCTCATCATAGCCCAAAATTACACAAAGCCTATTCCGTTCAGAATAGTCTTTTGGATGCTTTAACTTGTGTTCTAAGTCAGCTCTCTGGCTAGGGGTCAGTTTTTTCATACTCAATAGCTTAACACAAAACAAAATATTTTTCTATACGATTGAATCGGAACCACTATAGTCTAGAAATTACACCTTGTCATTTCCAAAAAAATGCTCTATTATTTTTGTTTTTATTATGTATACACAGTATCAAATTGATCAAACCATTGCTGCCATCGCTACTGCCCCAGGAGAGGGAGGGGTTGCGGTTATCCGTGTAGCTGGCAAACAATCGATAGAAATTGTAGCTAAGGTTTTCTCAGGTCCTATTCACTCTTATCCCTCACACACCGTTCATTTAGGTAAGATTGTAAATGCAGATCAAGTAATTATTGACGAAGTTCTGCTGCTCGTCATGCGCGCTCCCAAGTCTTATACAGGAGAGGATGTTGTAGAGATTCACTGTCATGGAGGATCTTTAATTTCACGAAGAGTATTAGAAACTATTTTAGCAGCAGGCGCTAAAGCGGCAGGTCCTGGTGAATTCACTTTTCGCGCTTTTATACACGGGAAAATAGATCTTGTACAAGCAGAGGCCGTACAAAATCTCATTGCAGCTAAAAATGACCTTGCCCTGCAGGCAGCTGAACAACAACTGCAAGGGCAACTTTCTTCTCGCATCCTCTCCTTTCAAAAGCAGCTGGTCGATATTGCAGCTATGTTAGAAGCCTGGGTTGACTTTCCCGAAGAGGATTTGGAATTTGCAAGTATTGAAAACGTAATTGCTCGATTAAAAAACTTAAGAAAACAAATTTGCTATTTGGCAGCTACTTTTCAAGAAGGAAAACTGCTGCAGTTTGGGCCTACTTTATGTTTAATAGGGCCACCCAATGCAGGTAAATCCTCTTTGATGAATGTTTTATTAGGTAAAGAGCGTGCCATTGTTACCTCTATTGCTGGAACCACACGTGATACTTTAGAAGAAGAACTCCTTATAGGAAATTTGCATTTTCGCTTAATCGACACAGCGGGAATTCGAGAAACAAAAGAGATCATTGAACAAGAAGGAATTCGCAGATCAAAAGAAGCCATGCAAAAAGCCGATCTTGTTTTGCTGATCTTAGATGCTTCTTTGCCTCTTTGTCCTTATGCAAATCAGCTACTCTCTATTGTAGATGCTAAAAAAACCCTTCTCATATGGAATAAAAGTGATATTGCATCTGTTATACCTGATAGAGAAAACAGCTTGCTTATCTCCGCTAAAAACCAAACAGGAATTGAAGAACTTAAGCAAAAAATCTCTCAAATGATCTGGCAGAAAGCTCCTTCTTCTAAAGAAGAAGTACTTATTACCAATATTCGTCATGAAAAAAATTTGCTAAACGCTGCCATTTCGCTCAAAAGAGTCATCGATGGTCTTCATACTAACCTATCTCCTGAGTTTCTCTCTTTCGATCTAAAAATCTGCCTAAAAGAGCTGGGAGAAATTATTGGTCACGATATAACAGAAGATATCTTAACCGCTATCTTCTCCAAGTTTTGTGTGGGGAAATGAACAAAAAAAAACACGCACAACGCATTCAAGATATTTTACATCATTTATTTCCCGATCCTGAGATTCCCTTGCAGTATCGAGATCCTTATACTTTATTAATTGCAGTTGTCTTATCTGCACAAAATACAGATAAAAAAGTAAATCAAGTAACTCCTGCTTTATTTGCAAAAGCCTCTACCCCTCAACAAATGCTTAACTTAAGCATAGAAGAAATTGCTAGCATAATTAAACCATGTGGCTTAAGTAATATAAAAGCAAGATCTATCTGGAATCTCTCTAAAATCCTTGTTGAGCAACATAAAGGTAGAGTCCCAAACTCTTTATTGGCTTTAGAAAAACTCCCTGGGGTGGGGCATAAAACCGCATCAGTTGTCGTATCACAAGGATTTGGCAAGCCCGCTTTCCCTGTAGATACACATATTCATCGCTGTGCAAAAAGGTGGCTTTTAAGTCGGGGAAAAACCGTGGAGGAAACAGAAAAAGACCTCAAACATCTTTTTCCTAAAAAAAGCTGGAATAAACTCCATTTGCAAATGATCTATTTTGCAAGAGAGTATTGTCCTGCTCGCGGTCATAAAAAAGAGGCATGTCCCATCTGTCAATGGATCGATGAGCCTAGCGATTGCCCCATGAGTCCGCGCACCTCTTGATTTTGTGCGCTACTTTTTATTAGGTCCTGATCAAAATGAATCCGATTAGGTTCAAATAATAAAATCAGACAAGATCCTCCAAAAGAAAAATATCCTTTTTCATCCCCTTTTTCATACGTCTTATCAACTTGAAATGTTTGATGAATACTCCCCACGTGCGTTGCTCCTATCTCTAGATATAATAGATTCCCAAAACGCAAAGTAGCAAGCATCGTAATCACCCTTTTATTTTCACTTAGAATTTTTATATTGCTTTTAAGCGCTAATGGATTCACAGAAAAAAGAGCTCCGTTAATTAATCGAGGTTGCCCAGGAGTTGCCTTACAAGGAAAATGAAATCTATGGTAGTCAACAGGACAAAGCCTTGCAATAACCATCGACCCAGCTTTGTACTTATCCACTAATTCTTCATTTTTAAGCAGCTCTTTTAAAGAGAATTTTTTTCCTTTAATAAAAAAATGAGGAAATTCTCTTACATCTGGAAAAACTAAATACCGTGCATCGGCTGGTAAAATAGCCCTATTTTCTTCTTGAACAATAGGTCTTGCTTCAGGTTTTAACCGGCGAATAAAAAAATCATTAAAAGAGCAGAAATGACTAACAGGTTCCAAAAATTCAGACGTATCGACATCAAATTTTTTGATAAAAGGAATAATTTTATAACGACTCATAGAACTTTTTTTAAAAAAGCCATACAGTTTAGAAAAGAAAGAAAACCTAGCGGCTAGCGGTAAAATAAAGAAAGAGATTACACGTGATGAAAAAGTATCTTCATATAAAAGATCTATAAAAAAATTACCATATACCTTTTCTTGTTTTTTTTCCTTAGTCAGCCGATCCAAATAAATAATCTTAGGCATATTTCCTTTAAGAAAAGATTGTAAAAAGTTTTCTTGTTTTTTTATCGCTAAGGGTTGCCCTTATAAAAATTGAGTTAAAGCTAACTGTAAAAAATAATTTAATAAAGAACATTAGCGTAGAGTCTTGCAAGAAAACCTCTAATATCCTAGCCTCAATAGGTAATTTAAGACTAGGAAAACCAAGATGCTGAGCGTTTTTAAAAAAATTTTTGGTACATCTCAAAGCCGTTTATTAAAGAGATATCAAAAAACAGTTGTAGAAGTTAATCGACTAGAAAAGAACTTTCAACAGCTCTCTCATGAAGAAGTGCGTCAAAAAACAGCCGAGTTTAAGGCGCGCTATCTAAAAGGAGAAACATTAGAAGACCTTATTCCAGAAGCTTATGCAGTTGTCAAAAACGCCTGTCGTCGTTTATGCGGAACAGATATCCATGTATCCGGTTACGATCAAAAATGGGATATGATTCCCTATGATGTACAAATCCTAGCTGGTATTGCTATGCACCATGGTGCTATTGCAGAAATGCAAACCGGCGAAGGGAAAACACTAACAGCATCTATGCCTTTATATTTAAACGCTTGCACAGGCAAACCAGTGCATTTAGTGACGGTAAATGATTACTTAGCAGAAAGGGATTGTCAATGGATTGGCACGATTTTTAGATGGCTGGGATTAAATGTAACCGCATTAACAGGCAATACCCCTCATCACATCCGCAATCAGATATACGCTGCAGATATTGTTTATGGGACAGCTTCTGAATTTGGTTTTGATTATTTACGTGACAACTCGATGGCACAATCAAAAGAAGATCAAGTACAAAGAGGATACTTCTTTGCTATTGTTGATGAAATCGACTCCATTTTAATTGACGAAGCCAGAACTCCTCTTATTATTTCAGGTCCTGCTAGTCATTCACGGCAAATGTACGATGATTTAAAAGACGATGTGTATGTACTTGTAAAGCATCAAAGAGATTCCTGTAACCATTTAGCTCTAGAAGCGCGTAAAATTTTAGAAAAATTACACCTCATTGAAGAAAAAACAGAAAAACTTAAAGTATTAAAAACCCAAGAAGCCGAGTGTGAAAAAGCTTTTCGAAATCTATGGCTTGTTAGCAAAGGGATGCCTCAAAATAGAATTCTTAAAAAACTACGCGAAAACCCTAAGTTAAGAGCTGAAATTGAAAAGTGGGATACCTATTTTTATGCTGAACCCAACAAAGAAGAGCGTCATCAGGCCTTAGCAGAACTTTTAATTATTGTTGATGAACGCGCTAATGAGTTTGAATTAACCGATAAAGGAATTCAACAATGGATTGAAGGTTCGAAGAATCAGGTCTCTTCAGATGACTTTGTCATGTTAGACTTAGGCCATGAATACGCTAATATCGATCAACATCCCGAATGGGATGAACAAGAAAAACGCAATCAAAAAATTCTATTAAGAGAAGAAGATGCGCGCCGTAAAGAACGCTCTCATAATTTAAGGCAACTCCTACGCGCTCACTTACTGATGGAAAATGATGTCGATTACATCATTGAAAATCGAAAAATTGTGATCATTGATGAAAATACAGGTCGCCCTCAACCAGGTAGACGATTCGCAGATGGATTGCATCAAGCAATCGAGGCCAAAGAAGGTGTTACTATTCAGGGAGAAACACAAACCTATGCAACTGTTACTCTGCAAAACTACTTTAGATTGTACACAAAACTTGCAGGTATGACGGGTACTGCAATGACAGAGGCTAATGAATTCAAAGAAATTTATAAGTTAGATGTATTAGCAATCCCCACTCACCATCCTTGTATCCGCAAAGATTACGACGATGAAATTTATATGACCGAGCGAGAAAAATATCACGCTCTTGTAAAAGATATTCAATCGGTTCATTCGCAATCTCGTCCCATTTTAATCGGAACAGAATCTGTAGAAGCCTCGGAAAAACTCTCTCGTATTTTGAAACAACACCAATTAGAACACACCATTCTCAATGCAAAAAACCATGCCAGGGAAGCAGAGATCATTGCAGAAGCGGGCTCAAAAGGAGCTATTACCGTTGCAACAAATATGGCAGGTAGAGGAACGGATATTAAACTAAAAGAAGGTGTAGCCGAGATTGGCGGATTATATGTCGTTGCAACTACACGCCATCAGTCTAGACGCATTGATAGGCAGCTAAGAGGTAGAGGAGCGCGGCAAGGTGATCCCGGTAGCTCTAAATTCTATGTTTCTTTTGAAGATTCTTTAATGCGACTATTTACCTCTCCTAGAATTACTATCTTTTTACAAAGATTCCGTCCCCCAGAAGGGGAAGCAATTACTGCAAAAGTATTAAACAAGTCCATTGAAACCGCTCAAAAACGCGTAGAACAGCGCAATTACAATATGCGTAAGCATACCCTAGAATACGATGATGTGATGAATAAGCAACGAGAAGAGATTTATTCCTTTCGTAATGAAGTGCTACATATCGATAATTCTCTCTCTCTTGCACGTGAAATTTTAGAAAGTATTTGCATACAAATGTGTCATCGGTTTTTCTCTTCTCGTAATAGAGAAGACGGTTGGGATCCGCAAGGATATACACAATGGTTACACACCCATTTTCCTTTAACCTTTGATATTAAAGAATTCGATGACGATTATTTGCAATTAGAAGACATTGAACAATTAGCTACGCAAAAAATACTTGGGGCATTTGAACAAAAAATTGAGCATGAATCTCAAAAAATTCAACAAACACAGTCTTTATTTGCTTCTACCAATTTAACTTCTGCTGAAAAAGTTTTATGCCAAGTTGTACGTGGGTTATTGATTCGTACCATCGATCGCCTCTGGCAAGAACATTTATTGCATATAGATCACTTGCGCTCTGAAGTACATTTACGCGCAGTAGGTCAGAAAGATCCTTTGATGGAATTTAAACATGAAGCTTTTGCTTTATTTGATCTTTTAAGTTTAGAAATCAAACAAGAAATCGCGCATGCTTTGTTTAAATTTACTATGGTTATGCCAGAGAATTTTGTGGAACCTAATATAACGAATAAAAGGCCACCTCTCATTGATTTATCTCAAATCAATCCCTCTAGGAGAGTAAACCCTATTTAAAGTGATCTACTTTTTTATACCCTAAAAAGAATAGGGGAAAAGAAGCTAGACAATAAAAAAACCAATAGTGGCTATTCCACTCTAGCCGTAAATAGCCTTCATCAGAAAAAAGCAGTTGCAGTATTCCAACGATAAACAAGTTAGCGCCAATCGATAATAATAAAATAGGCCAAAAACTATTCTTATCCTCTTGATATTCTTTCTCTGTTTTTTCCTCTATTTTAGGAAAAACACAACTGCTAGATGCAGAAACAAATTTTTTTTCCAAGATAGGTTCCTCCTTAGGGGCTTTAAGTAAAAACGTAGCGCTCTTTTGTTCGTTTATTTTTTGTTCATCCTGCTTAGTAGGATGATTTTTTCTTAACGAATAAGGAGGCGGATAGAAAGAGAGCAAGCTATCTTGAAGAGCTTTTTGTTGCAAATAATTTTTTTCAAAAGCATTGCTACTTTGTTCTGTTGCACAATAAGGACAATGTAGAGATTCGACAGGAATACGCCCATCACAGCTACTACACATTTTTTGTCGCTCTTTATCCATCATAAAATAATCAAGCTTAATATAAAATATTCTAACTTCATTTTCACACACATAAGACAAAATTTCTAGCTTTTTTCTTTTTCTAATCAGATATATCTAATTATCAACCAATTTGGTTCGAATTAATTTTAAATAAAAAGAATTAAGAGCAGCATTTTTAGATTTGCCATTGCATCATATTTTTGAGCGTTTTAACATATTAGCAATCACAAAGAGAGTTTTCATGGATCAAAAAAAATATGATATTGCAATCATCGGGACAGGACCTGGAGGATATGTAGCTGCTATTAAACTTTCACAAGAGGGTAAAAAAATATGCCTTATAGAAAAACAATTCCTTGGAGGAACTTGCCTTAATGTGGGCTGTATTCCCACAAAAACCCTCTTGTCCCATGCAGATCTTTTACATAGAATGACCCATGCTGCCGAATTTGGTATAGAATTAGGTTCTGTTCGTCTTAATTACACAAAAATGAAGCAGCGTAAAGACAGCGTTGTGGAAAAAATGCGTAAAGGGTTGCAAGGATTATTACAATCTAATCACATTACAGTTATACAAGGTCAGGCAGAGTTTATATCGCCCAAAGAGCTCAAAATCACAGGTAAGGAAGATTGCAAGATTGAAGCAGAACAAATCATTATTGCAACTGGTTCTGAGCCTTTGGATATCCCTTCAATACCATGCGATCATCAACTAGTCTGCAACTCTACTTCTGTTTTAGAACTGACAGAGCTACCTAAAACGTTAGTTATTGTAGGAGGAGGATATATCGGTTGTGAGTTTGCTTCTTTATTTGCCGATCTAAAAGTAAAAGTGATTATCTTAGAAGCTCTTGACTCTATTGTAATCAATCAGGGAAAAAGTATTTCAGATGCTTTAACGCTTGCTTTTCATAAAAAAGGCATTGAGATACAAACCAATGTGAAAGTAGTAGGGATTGATAAACAAGAATCTGGTTTACGCATCCGTTTAGAAGATGGTAAAGAGCTATTTGGTGATAAGGCGCTCATCGCAATAGGACGCAAACTGGTGTCTAATGGATTAGGACTGGAAAAGATAGGAGTGGTTCTTGATCAAAAAGGAGCTATCGTCGTAAATGAAAAAATGCAAACGAATGTAGATGGAATTTATGCTATTGGTGATGTAACAGGTAAAAATCTTTTAGCTCACGTAGCTTCTCATCAAGGGATAATAGCCGCAGATAATATACTAGGAAAGACCACTGAAATGCACTACAATGCAATTCCGGCCGTTATTTTCACCAATCCGGAAATTGCTATGGTAGGTATGACATTTGAAGAAGCTGAAAAAGCAGGGTTTGCCCCTATTATTGGTAAATTTCCTTTTCAAGCGCTTGGTAAAGCGGTTGCCTCTGCAGAAACAGACGGATTTACGCAAATCATCATAGATAAATCCACCGGACAAATTTTGGGAGCTCAGGTTGTGGGAAGTGAAGCATCTGCTTTAATTGCTGAAATGGGTTTAGCGATTGCACAAGAATTAACCCTTGATTGTATTATTGATACTATCCATGCTCATCCCACCCTGCCAGAGGCTTGGCATGAAGCTGCTTTATTAGCAAATGAAACACCTCTTCACCTACCGCCAAAGAGAAAATCATGAGTCAAAATAAGCGAAATAGGCTACCAATCAATCCTGAATCTTATTCTTTTTCACAAACGTTAGGACGCTTTCCCTCTTGGTTACATCGAAAACTGCCAAGAGGCTCATCCCTATCCCACACACAAAAGATCTTAACCAGACATCGTTTAAATACGGTATGCGAAGAAGCCAAATGCCCCAATCGTTTTGAATGTTATTCCAATCACACAGCTACCTTCTTAGCATTAGGTAAACAATGCACTCGTAATTGTGGATTTTGTGACATCGACTTTTCTAAAAACCCTAAACAACCTGAAGTTGATGAACCAAGCCGCATTGCTCTATGTGCACAAGAATTAGGGCTAAAGCATGTGGTTATCACTATGGTTGCACGAGATGATCTGATCGATAAAGGCGCCTCTCACATGGCAGCAATTATCCGCCAGATACGCACAGAACGCAAAGAAGTAACCGTGGAAGTATTAACCTCCGATTTTTCAGAAGATTACGCCGCCATTGACCTTCTTCTCCAAGAACAACCTGACATTTTTAATCATAATTTAGAAACCGTTGAAGCATTAACCCCTAGGGTTAGACATAAAGCAACCTATCTTCGTTCTTTAAATATCTTGTCTTATGTAAAACAATCTGATAAAGCGCAATTTATCAAATCTGGTTTAATGGTGGGTTTAGGAGAAACACCTGAGCAAGTTAAAAGAGCGATTGATGATCTTAAAGCAGCAGGCTGTAATATCATTACCATTGGACAATACTTGCAAGCAAATAGAAAAAAACTTCTTGTTAAAGAGTTCATTACACCTGAGCAGTTTAAAAAATATGCAGATTATGGCCGAGAGATAGGAATCAAACAAATGTTCTGCGGTCCCTTTGTCCGATCCAGTTACCATGCGCACGAGGTCAAAAATCTAATGACAGAAGTCTCTTTCTAAAATATTTCCGATTGCCTTATACAAAGAATATCCAATTTTAAAAAAATTGTATATTATGTCTTCCAAAGTTGGCGTTGTTATTTTACATTATGGATCTGTATCGAACACGATTGAATGTCTCCAATCGGTTTTTGCTTTAGATTACCCTCTCTTTGAAATAATTGTTGTCGACAATAGCCTGCACCCTGCTGATCGGACAGCTCTGAAAGAGCTTTTTCCTGGGGTTACTCTCTTATCTACGCTAGAAAACTTAGGATACGCGGAAGGAAATAACCAGGGTATAGCTTATGCAATCAAGCATGACTGCGCATACGTACTCTTACTTAATAATGATACGGTTATTGCAAAAGACCTACTTATCCACTTTGTGCAAACCGCTCAAACCCATCCAAATGTTGGTTGTTTAGGTGCCAAAATTTTTTACTACGATGAACCTATAACGCTTTGGCATGCAGGTGGATTTCTTCATTCTAAAACCCTTCGGCTCTATCACAAGGGCTATAAAGAAATTGATCTAGCCAACGAATATAATCACATTACAGAAATTGAATATGCCTGTGGTTGTGCTATTTTTGTAACAAAAGAAGTGATAGAAACAGTAGGCACTCTATCCAAAGAATTCTTCCTTATTTGGGAAGAAGTAGATTGGTGTTGGCGTATCAGAAAGGCTGGCTATAGTTGTCTTTTTGTACCTCAAGCAAAAGTTTGGCATAAGATTTCTTGTGGTTTTCAAGGAGGGAATAGAGGTTCTCTATGGCACTATTTTTATTCTCGCAATCGCTTAATTTTTTTAAACCAGCACCTTTCCAAAAAACAAAAGCGTGCTTTCTATTGTTTCCAATTCCCCAAAGAGCTCTTTTCTCTTTTTTTCTATGCCTTTCATCCTCGGATTACTAAAACAACACGCCTTTTACATCGTGCAGCTCTAACGGGCATTTTTGATTACTATCGAGGGCTTTTAGGCCCTTGTCCTCATAAAAACTTTCGTTAAAGCTCATTTAAATCATGCTATCTATGCAAGAAACCGTCCATTTTAAGCTACCTACACTTGCAACAAAGATTATGATAGATCTTATTTATTTTATAAATCATATAAATAAAATAACCTATCTTGTCTACTAATTCATTAGTTGTTAAAAGACGATTAAATAGATTTATTAAAATCTGATCCTATAAATAATTTTAATGCAATTTTAGATACTACATGGATATGTTCGCTTTCGCGCAAAAGACCGACTGCATTATTCTAGCAGGAGGACAAGGGACTCGTTTGTTTCCTCTTACCCAAACCCGCTGTAAACCAGCGGTTTGCTTTGGTGGAGCCTATCGCTTAATCGATATTCCTCTTTCTCATTGTTTACACGCTAAATTAGACTCGATCTTTGTGATTACTCAATACTTAGCCTCCTCTTTGCAACAACACATCTATGAAACCTATCATTTCGATCAATTTCATAAGAACAATATTCAACTGCTTTCCCCTGAAGAAACACCTACGCGCAAAGTTTGGTTTAAAGGAACCGCTGATTCCATTAGACAAAATCTTGAGTATTTCGAAGCCTCCTCTGCAGAGTACTTTTTAATTCTGTCAGCAGATCAACTCTACAACATGGATTTCAATAAGCTATTTGCCTTTGCAGAGGAGAGTAATGCCGATTTTATCATTGCTGCTTTAAACGTTAAAGAGCAAGAAGCAAAGCGTATGGGGGTACTCAATATTTCTGCTAAAAAGCAAGTTTTGGACTTTTTTGAAAAACCTTCTGATACAATAACTCTCAAACGATTTAGCCAATCAAATTTAAACTCCAAATACTTAGGATCCATGGGTATTTATTTATGCAAAAGAAAAACCTTATTTAATTTGCTAAAAGAAGAAGGGGATGATTTTGGTAGGCATCTTATTCCTTTACAGGTAAATAAGGGAGGCACCTATTGCTATCAACATGAGGAATATTGGGAAGATATTGGTACTGTTCTTTCCTATTACAAAGCAAATTTAGCTCTAACTCAAAAAAACCATCTTGATACCAAACCTATTTTTACTACCGCGCAACAACTAACTAGCACTTTAATTAGAGATACAAAAGTAATAAATTCTATTATTGCTCAAGGATCCATTAGCGAAGCTTCTCAAATTACCAATAGTGTCATTGGTATGCGCATTAAAATAGACTCTGGTAGTATTATTGAAAGCTGCATTTTAGTGGGCAATCTTAGTGCATTCCCTTCTTCTAGTACCCTACCGCAATATTGTTCTATCGGTAGAAATTGCATTTTGAAAAAAGTGATTGTCGATGAACATACTATTATCGGCAATAACGTAACATTGACCAATCCAAATGCTATAAATCACCTAGATACCTTTAAAGATCATGGTATTTATATTCGAGATGGGATTATCATCGTAACATCTGGAACAAAAATTCCTAATGGGTTTACTATCTAATGAAAATTTGGGCTCTTTCAGATCCGCATCTTTGTTTTGGTGCACCTAAAAAATCTATGGAGGTTTTTGGTCCCCCTTGGAAAAATTACATAGATAAAATCTATGCTAATTGGCTAGAGTGTATTGAAAAAGAAGATTTGGTATTGATTCCAGGGGATATCTCTTGGGCCATGCATCTAAAGGAAGCTCTTATTGACTTAGCATGGTTAGATGCGCTACCTGGGCATAAAATTATCTTACGAGGAAATCATGACTATTGGTGGAGCTCAAAAGCAAAACTTGTCCAAGCCATGCCCTCTTCCATTCAATGGATTCATAATGATGCTATTTTATGGCAATATATAGCCATCGGCGGCAGTAGATTATGGGATACCTACGAATATCAATTTACTAACTACATCGAATTCAAAGAAAATCCCCTACAAAAAAAACTCTCAGAAAAGAATGCTGAAAAACAAGAGGCTATTTTTTCAAGAGAGCTTGAGCGCTTGAAATTAAGCTTAAAACAGTTATCTCCTCTTGCACGTGTTCGTATTGCGCTAACTCACTATCCTCCTATTGGTCCTCATTTAAATCCTTCTCGCACTTCGGAAATTTTAGAACAATTTCAGATTCAATACTGTGTGTTTGGGCATTTACACAATGTGAGAAGAAAAGCACTTCCTTTTGGTACAGCTCGCGGAGTTCAGTATATCTTAACCTCTTGTGACTATTTAGATTTCAAACCTTTACGTATTCTCTAATACTGCTTTGACTATATCCAAGTAAATAGGATCTCTCTTGTTTAATGGGACATCTACAGGACAATTTTTCCGAGTATTACTAATTTGAGAAATATGTCTTTCTTCTTCTTCTAGGTCCATGTAATGATAATATTCAGCCATCATTTCAAGCACATCCTGAAATTGCTCTTCTGTTTTCATAGAAAGAAGCGCTTGTTTGACTACCTTAAAGAAAAACTCTCGATTCCCTCGATAGACTAAATAATCCATCAAAATCAAAAGAGACTCAAAATCCGGCTCTTCTTGTAAATACTCTAGAAATCGATCGAACATCAAAGAGGCAGATGGGGTGTCTGTTGATAGAAATAAGCAGATTCTTAATGCCTCAAACCGTTTTTTATGAATCACATAGGGAGAAAATCCATCTAAAAACTTAGAAGCACCAACGTAATTTTCCTCTATCATTTGATTAGCAATATAATCGAGGATAAATCCTTCTAAATCATGAGCAGAGTAGCTACATGCATAGAGAAAAACCTCTTCTGCAGACCCTTCTTTATCCGCTGCATTGTCGAGAATATCTTCCAATGATTCTAAGGCTTCTTGTAGTTGATCAACTTCTACCAAAGACCCTCTATCATATGCATCTATTAAACAATCCAATTGATCGCAAAACAAAGAAATAGGTAGATTTTCCGGCAGAAGTCTACGCCACAGCTCAAACAGCAAAAGATAACATTTAGCTTGACCTTCTTCTTCCTTTGGCCATATATGTTTGGTTAGTTCCTCTGGATTATCAAATTGCTGAGCTTGTTCTACAAAACTCACTTCATTAAAAAAAATACCAATTTTACCCAGACGTGTAAATAAAGTAGCAAGTTTCAATTCTCGTAAATCCTCTATCTGCCAGGGAGCAACTCGAGTCTTAGGATTATTGTTGTGTTTTACTCGCAATAAATTATAGAGGGACTTTCCACGTAATTGCATATTACCATATCTGTTAAGAAAATATTAAGACTACTATGCGTAAAGATATTTTGTCAAATCTATACAAAAAAAAGCGTTCACGGGTAGATTAGAAAGCATTATGAAACGTATCATCGAGAAACGCCCTTTCTTACTACTAGAGCTATTGGTCGCCTTATTTTTGCTTATCACTATGATCCTACCCTTTGCTTATTTGCCTATAAAAGCTTTGCAAAAAGAATATCTCTCTCTACAAGAGCTGCAGCTACGTAGGTTAGCTGATATCCAATTTTCTGTTATTAAAAAAGATCTGTATTCCCAGGAAAAAAAATTTCTAGCTGTTTTATCAGCAAAGGGTCCAAAAGAGAAAATCGAACTTTCAGCACCTGAATCGTTTATTCTAAAATTAGGTTCTTCTTCTAAGAAACTAATCATAAAAAAGTATGGATATATACATTTACAAGAAAACAACCATTATTTGATTCGTATTCTCATCGAAATATATCCAGAAAATGCAAAAGTTAAAAAAAGATATTTCATTTACCAACTCTTCATAAAAACCCGTACTATTTAAGTCTTGTCTATTAGACCTCTTGCGTAGTTAAATAAAAATTTCATAATTGTAGATTCCAGCAATAAGATTGAACCGTAAACCAAACCTTTCTATATCTTTTGTTTTGCTCTTCCAATAAAATTAAGACCATTTCTTCAAAAGTTTTTCGTTTCACTCCTGTCTGTCTTCTAAATTGCTCGGGTGGGATAGATTGAAGTTCTAAGTAATTTTTCCTTTCCCTCCATTTAGGAAAGAAGTATAGCGAAAATCTAATTACGCAAGAAGTCTAGTAAAAAACTCGATAGATTTTTAAAAATTTTTGTTATTTTTAATAAAAATGTTATATGCATATATCTTTAAAGAATAAAGTTAACTATTTATAACATTTGAGTACATATGGATTCTAAGCACTTTCTTATCTTAACTAGCATAATTTTTTTTTCAGCTCCTTTGTGGGGCGATACCTATACAGTTTCAAGTGAAGCCGATGCAGGCCCAGGCAGCCTTAGACAAGCTATTTTAGATCTGAATGAGACAGGGAATACAGCTACTAATACTATAACTATAAATAGCGGATTGCCTCCTATTCTGCTTACTAGCAAATTACCTGTTATCCAAAGAACGGCAAAGATTACTACGTCTGGAACAGTTCCTCAAATAATTGATGGGAACCAAAATCGTTTATTCGTTGCAAATGCTAATCTAACTATCGAAAATTGCAATATACAAAATGGTGCAGCTATTGGGGGAAATGGAATCTCAAATCGAAGTAGTGGAGGAGGAGGAGGATTAGGAGCAGGGGGTGGAGTGTATGTAGCTCCTAATACTGTTGTTACTTTGAATAACACCTCTCTTAAGAATAATCTTGCACAAGGAGGAAAAGGTGCAGGTGGTTTTCAAAATTTGAAAGGAGGAGGTTTCAGTGGATCAGGAGGAGGTGCTAGTTTTTCATCAGCTGACCCAAATGCTAGTCCGACACAAGGAGGAGGGGATAATCCAGGTCAACATGGAGCGAACGGAAACCCATTAGCAGGAGGAGGAAATGGAGGAGGAAATGGAGGAAGGGTAACAGCTGAGGTTTTGTACAACGGCATCCCTTATAAAATATTTTACCTAGGTTCTAAATTCCCAGTCAATAAAATTGGTCCTGCTTTTCAAGTTGGTAAAGCCATTTATGACCTTTTTTTTAAGGATCCTTTAGAACCCAAATTCGAGATAACAAATGGTGATTTAGGTAGTAGTTCTAGAGACTTAAGCAATGGTGGTGGTGGAAAAGGTGGCTCTACTACAGGTAGTATTTATGAGTTTTTGACAAGTGATCAAGTTGTAGATGGAGGAACGGGAGGAAAAGGAGGAGCCGGTGGAGGCGGGGGTGGAGGTGCGTATGTTGCACAACCTCCAACACTATTTCAGCAAAAAGCAAATGTCCTATTCGGGGAAAAAATAGTCTATGTAAAAATACAACTTGTATCTCAACCTGGTAATGGTGGTGATAAGGGCGGTGGCGGTGGTGCTGCAAGTGTCCTAAGAAACGGTGGTGGTGGTGGTGGTTATGGCAGCGGTGGTGGTGGGGGATCCTCATCTGTGATTGACCTTTCAACTCCACAAAAAGGACGGGGAGAGGTTCCAGGCCCCATTTCCAGAACTCCTAATCAGGCAATAGCACAACTAGTACCTATAACGGGTTTTGGTAGTGGTGGTGGTGGTGGTGGGTTTGGCGGTGGTGGCGGTGGTGGTGGTGGAGATTTAACGACCCTCCCAGGAGCAACAGTCAAATATACAACGGGAGGAGGAGGAGGATTCAAAGCTCTTAGGCTTAACCCGATAGTAATTTCTGTTGGGAGAAACATTCCTTTCCAGGGAGGAGGGGGAGGAGGCGGAGGTGGTTTTGGAGGCGGCGGAGGTGGCAACGATGCTTTTCTTCAGGAAACGCCTTCTGAAAACAACGAAAAGTATTATCATGTTTTTAAGGCTGGTGAGGTCAGCCAAGGAGGGAGCTTTGGGGGAAATGGCGGTGGTCAGGCTCAACAAATAAAACCTTATGCAGGAAGTGGTGGTGGTGGAGCTGGAATTGGAGGAGCTGTTTTTGTTGGTAACAACGCGCAGTTAGTTATCCAAGACTCGGTTTCTTTACGTGGGAATCAAACCCAAGGAGGCGAGGCTGGAACAGATTCTGTCGGATCTGATATTGCTCTACCCGCTGGGCCTGGGCTTGGATTTGCTGACGATATTTTTTTATATAGTGACGCTAAGTTAGTATTTCAAAATGAGAACTCTTTACTAGCAGATTTTAGTATCCAATCAGATCCAGGAAGTTTTCAAGATATAGGGGTTAGAAAAGAAGGTAGTGGCACGGTTACTATGACCTCACAAAAAAACAACTATCGAGGACCTACTGTAATCAAAGAGGGAACTATTGTTATAGCAAGTGATGTGCTGGGATTTCGTTCTTCAGAGCTCGTTTTTGCAGGAGGAACCCTTGAAGCAACGGATACTTTTTCCTTAGAAAGGGATATTATTTTAAATTTAGAGGGAACTATTGCTGTAAATCCTTCTCGTACTTTATTTATTGGAGGCCCTATCCGGGGTGAGGGTTCTCTCACAAAAACAGACGCGGGGACCTTGGTTTTAACAGAAACAGTTCCTATGGGAAATTTGATCATAAAAGACGGAACTGTGCAAGGAAACGCATCTTATATACAAAACGATGTTCTTATTAACAGCTTCGGAACTCTAATTTTTGACCAAAACTTTTCAGGAGCCTACGAAGGTCAAATATCAGGTAATGGTACTCTAGTTAAAGATGGAACTGAAAGATTATCTTTTATTGGAGTTGATGATTTTGCAGGTAATACTATTATTCAAAACGGGACTCTTGTCATTCCTGTCAAAGAAAAATTTGCCAGCAATTCTGTTAATGTAATGCGTGGCACACTGCAAAATAATGGAACAATCAATGCAGGCGTTGTTACCAACTATGGCTATATTTTTGGCTCTGGAACATTCAATATAAGCATTATGAAGAACTTCGGTTTTGTAGAACCAGGGAATTCTATTGGAACCCTTACAATCAACGGGAATTATACGCAAGACCCATCTGGTAGATTAGGTATAGAAATTGATGTTATAGGAGGAAGCGATCTACTAGAAGTGACAGGGATGGCCTCGTTGAACGGGGAGCTTCTCATCAAGCCTACACCCGGAGTTTATTTAGAAGGAACAACCTATACTTTTCTTACTGCAGAATCTGTCACAGGACAATTTAGCCGTACTGTTATTAGTAGGCCCTTTGATTACACCATCAATTATTTGCCTAACCAAGTTCAACTCTTTTAAAATCCCCTTCTGTAGTTGTAGGTATGCCTGATTCTAACTTGACCGGTAATCCGAAATCTGTTGCAGATTGTCTATTTTGTAATAACTTTGATTTTGCAAATACAGATCTAGTTTTAGTGGCTAATGCGTTACTCCAGCTACCGATGGATGAATATGCAAAAGCACTTAAAAGCTTAACCCCTGCTGCATTTGGATCTCTGCCCTTAGTTGAACTCGAGAACAATTTTAATTTTGCCAATACCTTTTTTTTAACAGGAGTTGGTCAAAGGTCTTATTGTTACGCAGATATCGATGAACCTACAAATATTTGGTTTAACCCTTTAGGGTTTATTTATTCACAAGAAGAGCGTCAAGGAGCTCCTGGCTTTACGGCTCGCACCTGGGGAGTTGCAGTGGGGGCAGACCGCCTATTTCTCGATGAGTGGAGCCTAGGCATAGGATTTGAATACTCTCATGCCCAACTTGATTGGAAACATCAGGTGGGCCATGCTCATGCTGATTCCATATACTTAGGTCCTTATGTTAAGTACGACTGTGAAAATTTCTATTTCGATTTTCTGCTTTTAGGAGTAGGTAATTTCTATGATGTGGATCGAAAAATTGTATTTCCAGGGCTTTCTAGAAAAGCGCATAGCGATCCTACTACTTGGAACCTTTCAGAGATTCTCCTAGCAGGGTTTAGATTAGAGCCTTTCCATATAGACAATTTTTTCGTTCAACCTGAAATCAGATTAGATCAAACCAACTCGTTCCAAGGGAAATTTAAAGAAAAAGGAGCTCAGTCTATTGACCTTTCTATAAAAGGCAAATGCTCTTCCTTTTTACGTTCTTTGGTCAATATTAAAGTCACTAAAGAATCATGTGTTGCTGGTTTTTGCTTAGTTCCTAGTGTCAATCTAGGTTGGTTGAGAACAACTCCTCTAACGCGCGGTCATTACACTTCTGGATTTAGAGGGGGAACATTTTTTAGACCTGATTTTACAACTTCTAACTTTCACCAAACAAT
Source organism: Candidatus Rhabdochlamydia oedothoracis (assembly GCF_019453995.1). Classification (NCBI taxonomy): domain Bacteria; kingdom Pseudomonadati; phylum Chlamydiota; class Chlamydiia; order Parachlamydiales; family Candidatus Rhabdochlamydiaceae; genus Candidatus Rhabdochlamydia; species Candidatus Rhabdochlamydia oedothoracis. The sequence goes on from NZ_CP075587.1 coordinate 61,318, forward strand.
CGATCAATTGCTCGTGGGTGCGCAATTTCTTGTCTCCCGCCAAGGAGACATCCAGTTATCTATAGGATATGAAGGGGTTTTTGGAAAAAGATCAACAGTGAATGAAATGAATATAAATGCGTCTTGGAATTTTTAACTCTTACTTTTAATCCTTTTTATACGGTTCAAAGTAAGTGTTTCTCTTGCATAGCTTAAGGAAACAGCTATATGCTAAAACGTTTTTTACACCGAACAAATGGTTTTTATGTAGTGAATCGGAAAGAGAAAACAAGCTTTGTAATTATTGATGCTCAAAAAGTAAGTGTTTCTCTTGCATAGCTTAAGGAAACAGCTATATGCTAAAACGTTTTTTACACCGAACAAATGGTTTTTATGTAGTGAATCGGAAAGAGAAAACAAGCTTTGTAATTATTGATGCTCAAAGTGTTAAAAATACTGATACATCAGAGAAGAAAGGATATGATGCAGAGAAAAAAATATCAGGAATAAAAAGACATATAGCATTCGATACCCAAGGACTTCCTCATGCTATTCACATTACCACCGCTAATATACTGAAACGCATTAGAAAAAAGACTTTTCAAACACTAAATTCATTGAATTTTTCTCATTGATTAAGTTATAAACCTTACATCTATGCAACCTGAAGCGAACTTTTTAACAAGAAACCAAAAAGACATTCTCAAGGCTCGTCATCGCCATGAACGGGATAAAAGGCTATGCGATAGAATCAAATCTATTTTATTGTTAGAGCCTGTTTAAAATCTTTTCAAAAGTAGAGCAATAAAAGCAAGAACCACCATATTCAGGCTTGTATGTAGTTTTCTTTCGCAATTTTTCCATAGCCTGCGACATTTTTCTATCCACGCAAAAGAACGCTCTACAACCCATCTTTTGGGATAACTGTAAAAGTATGAAGTGTATTTCTTTTGGCTATTTCTACTATACATCCCAGTCTTTTCAAGTTTGAAGTGCACAGAAGAATTAAAAAAAGAATAGGCAGGCGATGAAAGAATCTCTATTGTGATTTTTAACAATCAAACACAAGGAGAGACCTTGCCTAAAGGCTACCATCACCTAACCTATGACCAAAGATGTCAGATTTATATTTTAAAAGCTAGAGGAGATACATCTAGCTCAATAGCAAACATTCTAAAAGTTCATCATAGCACTATTAGTAGGGAACTTAAGAGAAATAAAGGGCAACGAGGATACCGTCATCAGCAAGCTCAAGAAAAAGCATTTCTTAGAAAAAATTCTCAGCCCAATAAAAAAATGACTCCTCAAATAGTTACCCGTATTGAAGAAAAAATCAAGTTGCAATGGAGCCCTATACAAATATCCGGATGGCTTAAAAGACATGGTAAAGAACATGTTAGTCATGAGACCATCTATAATCATATCTGGAAAGATAAACGACAGGGAGGACAGCTTTATAGAGAGCTCCGTCATCGAGGGAAAAAATATAACAAGCAGAGAAAGGGAGCTTCTGGAAGAGGGAACATGCCTGGTCGTATAGATATTAAGCAACGGCCTTGTATTGTAGAAAAAAAGACTCGTTTAGGAGACTGGGAACTAGATACAGTCATAGGGGCAGGACATAAAGGCGTAATTGTATCAATGGTAGAAAGAACTTCCAAGCTAACTAAGCTCGCCAAAGTTTCTCATAAAACTGCAGAGGAAGTAAGTCAAGCGTTAATTGAACAACTTAAACCTATCAAAGATTTTGTACACACATTAACAGCAGACAACGGAAAAGAATTTGCCTATCACCAAATGGTTAGTTTCGAGCTAGAGACAGACTTCTACTTTGCAACGCCCTACCATTCTTGGGAAAGAGGCTTAAATGAGCATACAAACGGACTAGTTAGGCAATATTTTCCTAAAACACAAAGCTTTTTAGATACGACTTCCAAGGATATAGAAAGGGTGGAAACTTTACTAAATAACAGACCTAGAAAGGCTCTCAACTTCGAAACTCCACTAGAAGTGTTTACGAGATTATCTACAAACATGCTATGCTCGGGTGCACAATAGATGTTTTTTCAAGTATTTATATGTTCTTTTTTGTGCACTTCAAGGTTGAAAGGGCCAAGGCAATTTGTGCTTTTTTTGAAAATATTCCTAAATATCGGGAAGAACTGCAGCCTCTTTTATCTAAGAAATTTTACTTAGTTAAATCTTAATTTAAAGATAAACGAGTATATACTAGTGCCGATTCAAACGGCTAGCTTAATGGGATTTAAGTCAACGACTTGAAACTTGTCGTTTATCCTACATTTCAAAATATCTGTTATTTTCGGTATCTCTTCTAAGAAGAATCCTCTAATTGCCTGAAAAAAAGTCACCGACGTTTCGTAATATCGATTGTATACCTTCTTTTCCTTTAAGATCTTCCACAAGCGTTCAATAGGATTCAAATTCGGCGAATAAGGAGGGAGATAGTGCACTTTAATCCTAGAAGACATCAGAAACTCTTCTAGTTTCTTATTTTTGTTTGATCTTGCATTATCCAAAATTACATGAATAATTCGAGCCTCTGTCTGTTTTTCTAGCTTCTTGAAAAAATCGAGCATTGCATCGGCATCAACTGTCTTATATTCCTCTGTAAAAATCTTCATTCCTGTCAGGCAAAGAGCTCCAGCAAAATGCAATCGCAATTGTTTCCCGGATGTCTGCAAAGTCTTTTGAACGCCTTTTTTGATCCATCCACATACGGCTTGGGACTGATGTTCAGGATGCACAGCATCTATGAAATAGATCTCTTCATCAGGGTTTAAGGTCTCCTTTAAAGCCCTATATTGTTCTATGAAAATTCGTTGTTTTTCAGGAGCTAATTTCCCAGGAATCTTTTTAGGACGTTTATAAACAAATCCGTGCTGTATGAGCCAATCTGTCATGCCACTTCGGGAATATTTTATCCCATATTGCTCATGCACATAAGCTATGATCCCTTTGACTTTAAGATAGGTCTTTTCATGTAGGTGTTTTAGTAGAGACTCTTTTTGGTCTTGTGAAAGTTTTGATTTGCTACCGCCTCGAGGGCTACTTCCAGTTTTATTTTCGGAATCATATTCTCTGAGGTATTTCTGAACAGTGATAGGGCTTATCCGGAGTGTTTTAGCAAGATTTTTTGTTGAGATACCCTCATCATAGCCCAAAATTACACAAAGCCTATTCCGTTCAGAATAGTCTTTTGGATGCTTTAACTTGTGTTCTAAGTCAGCTCTCTGGCTAGGGATCAGTTTTTTCATACTCAATAGCTTAACACAAAACAAAATATTTTTCTATACGATTGAATCGGAACCACTATATCACTGACAGAAATGGGTGTATAGAAGCATTTTCAATACATAAAAACCATTGTTCGGTGTAAAAAACGTTTTAGCATATAGCTGTTTCCTTAAGCTATGCAAGAGAAACACTTACTTTGAACCGTATAAAAAGGATTAAAAGTAAGAGTTAAAAATTCCAAGACGCATTTATATTCATTTCATTCACTGTTGATCTTTTTCCAAAAACCCCTTCATATCCTATAGATAACTGGATGTCTCCTTGGCGGGAGACAAGAAATTGCGCACCCACGAGCAATTGATCGATTGTTTGGTGAAAGTTAGAAGTTGTAAAATCAGGTCTAAAAAATGTTCCCCCTCTAAATCCAGAAGTGTAATGACCGCGCGTTAGAGGAGTTGTTCTCAACCAACCTAGATTGACACTAGGAACTAAGCAAAAACCAGCAACACATGATTCTTTAGTGACTTTAATATTGACCAAAGAACGTAAAAAGGAAGAGCATTTGCCTTTTATAGAAAGGTCAATAGACTGAGCTCCTTTTTCTTTAAATTTCCCTTGGAACGAGTTGGTTTGATCTAATCTGATTTCAGGTTGAACGAAAAAATTGTCTATATGGAAAGGCTCTAATCTAAACCCTGCTAGGAGAATCTCTGAAAGGTTCCAAGTAGTAGGATCGCTATGCGCTTTTCTAGAAAGCCCTGGAAATACAATTTTTCGATCCACATCATAGAAATTACCTACTCCTAAAAGCAGAAAATCGAAATAGAAATTTTCACAGTCGTACTTAACATAAGGACCTAAGTATATGGAATCAGCATGAGCATGGCCCACCTGATGTTTCCAATCAAGTTGGGCATGAGAGTATCCAAATCCTATGCCTAGGCTCCACTCATCGAGAAATAGGCGGTCTGCCCCCACTGCAACTCCCCAGGTGCGAGCCGTAAAGCCAGGAGCTCCTTGACGCTCTTCTTGTGAATAAATAAACCCTAAAGGGTTAAACCAAATATTTGTAGGTTCATCGATATCTGCGTAACAATAAGACCTTTGACCAACTCCTGTTAAAAAAAAGGTATTGGCAAAATTAAAATTGTTCTCGAGTTCAACTAAGGGCAGAGATCCAAATGCAGCAGGGGTTAAGCTTTTAAGTGCTTTTGCATATTCATCCATCGGTAGCTGGAGTAACGCATTAGCCACTAAAACTAGATCTGTATTTGCAAAATCAAAGTTATTACAAAATAGACAATCTGCAACAGATTTCGGATTACCGGTCAAGTTAGAATCAGGCATACCTACAACTACAGAAGGGGATTTTAAAAAGAGTTGAACTTGGTTAGGCAAATAATTGATGGTGTAATCAAAGGGCCTACTAATAACAGTACGGCTAAATTGTCCTGTGACAGATTCTGCAGTAAGAAAAGTATAGGTTGTTCCTTCTAAATAAACTCCGGGTGTAGGCTTGATGAGAAGCTCCCCGTTCAACGAGGCCATCCCTGTCACTTCTAGTAGATCGCTTCCTCCTATAACATCAATTTCTATACCTAATCTACCAGATGGGTCTTGCGTATAATTCCCGTTGATTGTAAGGGTTCCAATAGAATTCCCTGGTTCTACAAAACCGAAGTTCTTCATAATGCTTATATTGAATGTTCCAGAGCCAAAAATATAGCCATAGTTGGTAACAACGCCTGCATTGATTGTTCCATTATTTTGCAGTGTGCCACGCATTACATTAACAGAATTGCTGGCAAATTTTTCTTTGACAGGAATGACAAGAGTCCCGTTTTGAATAATAGTATTACCTGCAAAATCATCAACTCCAATAAAAGATAATCTTTCAGTTCCATCTTTAACTAGAGTACCATTACCTGATATTTGACCTTCGTAGGCTCCTGAAAAGTTTTGGTCAAAAATTAGAGTTCCGAAGCTGTTAATAAGAACATCGTTTTGTATATAAGATGCGTTTCCTTGCACAGTTCCGTCTTTTATGATCAAATTTCCCATAGGAACTGTTTCTGTTAAAACCAAGGTCCCCGCGTCTGTTTTTGTGAGAGAACCCTCACCCCGGATAGGGCCTCCAATAAATAAAGTACGAGAAGGATTTACAGCAATAGTTCCCTCTAAATTTAAAATAATATCCCTTTCTAAGGAAAAAGTATCCGTTGCTTCAAGGGTTCCTCCTGCAAAAACGAGCTCTGAAGAACGAAATCCCAGCACATCACTTGCTATAACAATAGTTCCCTCTTTGATTACAGTAGGTCCTCGATAGTTGTTTTTTTGTGAGGTCATAGTAACCGTGCCACTACCTTCTTTTCTAACCCCTATATCTTGAAAACTTCCTGGATCTGATTGGATACTAAAATCTGCTAGTAAAGAGTTCTCATTTTGAAATACTAACTTAGCGTCACTATATAAAAAAATATCGTCAGCAAATCCAAGCCCAGGCCCAGCGGGTAGAGCAATATCAGATCCGACAGAATCTGTTCCAGCCTCGCCTCCTTGGGTTTGATTCCCACGTAAAGAAACCGAGTCTTGGATAATTAACTGGGCGTTGTTACCAACAAAAACAGCTCCTCCAATTCCAGCTCCACCACCACCACTTCCTGCATAAGGTTTTATTTGTTGAGCCTGACCACCGCCATTTCCCCCAAAGTTCCCTCCTTGGCTAACCATACCTTCCTTAAAAATATAATATTTAGGCTTTTTAGCAAGGTTGTTTTCCTCCTCCTGAAGAAAAGCATCGTTGCCACCTCCGCCTCCTCCAAAACCACCTCCGCCTCCTCCTCCTCCTCCCTGGTAAGGGATGTTTCTCCCAACAGAAATTGTTAGAATCCCACTTCTACCGAATTTGGATCTTCCTCCGGATGTATATTTGACTGTTGCTCCCGGGAGGGTCGTTAAATCTCCACCACCACCACCACCGCCACCGCCAAAACCACCACCACCGCCACTACCAAAACCCGTTATAGGTACTAGTTGTGCTATTGCCTGATTAGGAGTTCTGGAAGTAGCGCCTGGAGTATCTCCCCGTTTTGGTTTTGGAGTTGAAATGTCGAGAGTGACTGAGGACCCCCCTCCACCACCGCTGCCATAGCCACCACCACCACCACCGTTTCTTAGGTTAGCCGCACCACCACCACCACCACCCTTATCACCACCATTACCAGGTTGAGAGACAAGTTGTATTTTTGCGTAGACTACGCGTTCGTTGAATTCTATGTTTGCTACTTGCTCAAATAGTGTTGGGGGTTGTGCAACATACGCACCTCCACCTCCACCTCCACCGGCTCCTCCTTTTCCTCCCGTTCCTCCATCTACAACTTGATCACTTGTCAAAAACTCATAAATACTACCTGTAGTAGAGCCACCTTTTCCTCCACCATCATTATTGCTTAAGTTTTCAGAACTACTGCCTGACTCACCATCTGTTATGTCAAATTGGGGCGTTAAATCGACTTTAGTGAATTTTTTAGCTATAGAAAAAAAACCTCCAATCCCTGGGAATTTAGAACCGATAAAGAGAACTTTATATATGTCGTTGTCGTAAAGAGCCTGAGCTGTTACCGTTCCTCCATTTCCTCCTTCATTTCCTCCTATTGCTACTGGATTTCCCATAGATCCATGTTGACCTGGATTATCCCCTCCTCCTTGTGTCCGACTAGCATTTGGGTCAGCTGATGAAAAACTAGCCCCTCCTCCTGATCCACTGAAACCTCCTCCTTTCAAATTTTGAAAACCACTTGCACCTTTTCCTCCTTGTGCAAGATTATTCTTAAGAGAGGTGTTATTCAAAGTAACAACAGTATTAGGAGCTACATACACTCCACCCCCTGCTCCTAATCCTCCTCCTCCTCCACTACCTTGATTTGAGATTCCATTTCCCCCAATAGCTGCACCATTTTGTATATTGCAATTTTCGATAGTTAGATTAGCATTTGCAACGAATAAACGATTTTGGTTCCCATCAATTATTTGAGGAACTGTTCCAGACGTAGTAATCTTTGCCGTTCTTTGGATAACAGGTAATTTGCTATTAAGCAGAATAGGAGGCAATCCGCTATTTATAGTTATAGTATTAGTAGCTGTATTCCCTGTCTCATTCAGATCTAAAATAGCTTGTCTAAGGCTGCCTGGGCCTGCATCGGCCTCACTTGAAACTGTATAGGTATCGCCCCACAAAGGAGCTGAAAAAAAAATTATGCTAGTTAAGATAAGAAAGTGCTTAGAATCCATACATACTCAAATGTTATAAATAGTTAACTTTATTCTTTAAAGATATATGCATATAACATTTTTATTAAAAATGACAATAATTTTTTTAAAAATTATTGAATAACCTACATTCCTAGACCTAAAAGATAAAAATTTTGAATTAGCCAAATAATCTGCTATCGTTTTTTGAGTCTGTAAAAATTTCTTTGTAAATAAAAAATTTGAGGAGCGATAAATTGATTATCTTACACTTCAAGGAAAATAGATTTCTTGCATATATAGTGGTTCCGATTCAATCGTATAGAAAAATATTTGTTTTGTGTTAAGCTATTGAGCATGAAAAAACTGACCCCTAGCCAGATAGCTGACTTAGAACACAAGTTAAAGCATCCAAAAGACTATTCTGAACGGAATAGGCTTTGTGTAATTTTGGGCTATGATGAGGGTATCTCAACAAAAAATCTTGCTAAAACACTCCGGATAAGTCCTATCACTGTTCAGGAATACCTCAGAGAATATGATTCCGAAAATAAAACTGGAAGTAGCCCTCGAGGCGGTAACAAATCAAAACTTTCACAAGACCAAACAGAGTCTCTACTAAAACACCTACAGGAAAAGACCTATCTTAAAGTCAAAGGGATCATAGCTTATGTGCATGAGCAATATGGGATAAAATATTCCCGAAGTGGCATGACAGATTGGCTAATACAGCACGGATTTGCTTATAAACGTCCTAAAAAGATTCCTGGGAAATTAGATCTTGAAAAACAACGAATTTTCATAGAACAATATATGGCTTTAAAGGAGACCTTAAACCCTGATGAAGAGATTTATTTCATAGATGCTGTGCATCCTGAACATCAGTCCCAAGCCGTATGTGGATGGATCAAAAAAGGCGTTCAAAAGACTTTGCAGACATCCGGGAAACAATTGCGATTGCATTTTGCTGGAGCTCTTTGCCTGACAGGAATGAAGATTTTTACAGAGGAATATAAGACAGTTGATGCCGATGCAATGCTCGATTTTTTCAAGAAGCTAGAAAAACAGACAGAGGCTCGAATTATTCATGTAATTTTGGATAATGCGAGATCAAACAAAAATAAGAAACTAGAAGAGTTTCTGATGTCTTCTAGGATTAAAGTGCACTATCTCCCTCCTTATTCACCGAATTTGAATCCTATTGAACGCTTGTGGAAGATCTTAAGGGAAAAGACGGTATATAGTTATTTAAAATATTATTGATAAAGTTGTATATTTTTCTCCAACAAAATATATGGAGGTAGAGAAATGCCTAAACCTTATTCAATGGATCTAAGAGCCTGTTTAAAATCTTCTCATTAAGGTATAATGATAGTTTTCATAAAACCTTTGGAGGTAATTATGACCCGCTCTTATCCAAGCGATATCTCTCGTAAACAATTTAGCAAAATCCATCTAATACTTGAGTCTACACGCAAAAAAACACGTCCACGAAGAGTTGATCTATATGATATTTTTTGTGGAATTTTGTACATTTTAAAAAGTGGTTGCCAGTGGCGTATGTTACCCATAGAATATCCTAAATGGGAATTGTGTTATTATTATTTCCATCTTTGGAATAAAAAAGAGGATAAAAATTCTAAGAGTATTCTTGAAATAGTTTTAAAAAAAATTGGTTGGCGAGGCCAGAAAAAGCAGTGGTCGGAAAGAGAAAACAAGCTTTGTAATTATTGATGCGCAAAGTGTTAAAAATACTGATACAGCGGAGAAGACAGGATATGATGCAGGGAAAAAAATATCAGGAATAAAAAGACATATAGCAGTCGATAGCCAAGGGCTTCCTCATGCGATTCACATTACCACCGCTAATATCACTGACAGAAATGGGTGTATAGAAGCATTTTCACTACATAAAAACCATTTATTCGGTGTAAAAAATGTTTTAGCAGATGGAGGATATTCTGGAGAAAAATTTGCAAAGAGTGTGCAGGAGATATTAGGATGTATAGTAGAAATAGCCAAAAGAAATACACTTCATACTTTTACAGTTATTTCCAAAAGATGGGTTGTAGAGCGTTCTTTTGCGTGGATAGAAAAATGTCGCAGGCTATGGAAAAATTGCGAAAGAAAACTATATACAAGCCTGAATATGGTGGTTCTTGCTTTTATTGCTCTACTTTTGAAAAGATTTTAAACAGGCTCTAAGAAAACGAGTGCTTCAATACCTAGAAGAAAATAACGACAAAATGAAGGCCAGCCAGCTATTTCAAGTTGGGATTGCAACTGTCTACCGATGGGTAAAGCGTAAGAAACAAAGAGGAAACGTAGAACCTCTAAAAAAGAAAAGCACTTATAAGAAAATTGATGATCAGAGATTAATCGCTTATGTAGAAAAAAACCCCGATCATTTTTTATCAGAGATTGCAAAGCATTTTGGTTTGACTTTGCAAGCAATCTTTTACGCTTTGAAAAGACTCAAGATCACAAGAAAAAAAAGATTGCGTTTTATAAGGAAAGGAATGCGGAAGCAAGAGCGGAATATCTAAAAAAGATAGAAGCAATTTCTCCTGAAAAAAGGGTCTATTTGGATCAGAGCGGAATCAGTCAATATGTGCATAGGCAATATGCGAGGAGCGCGAGGGGAAAACAAATATTTGGAGGAATTTCAGGAAAACGATTTGGTAGACAGAGTGTAATTTCGGCACTACAAGGGAAGAAATTGCTGGCACCGATGTGTTTTGAAGGAACTTGCAATACGGATCTATTTAATGTATGGCTAAAACAGGAATTGATTCCAAATTTGACTCATGGCCAAGTTTTGATTCTCGATAACGCGAGCTTTCATAAATCAAAGACAACTAGAACATTGATAGAGGAAAGTGGATACGAAATGCTCTTTCTCCCGCCTTATTCACCGGACTTAAATCCTATCGAAAAATATTGGGCCAATATGAAAACGAAAATCCGAGAACTTTTACCTACTGTAGCTAATTTATCCGAAGCCTTAGATCAAGCTGTTTTATCAATGTCGATTTAAATAACTATACAATCGATATTACGAAACGTCGGTGACTTTTTTTCAGGCAATTAGAGGATTCTTCTTAGAAGAGATACCGAAACTAACAGATGTTTTGCAATGTAGGATTAACGACAAGTTTCAAGTCGTTGACTTGAACCCCATTAAGCTAGCCGTTTGAATCGGCACTACTATATACTAGTTTAATTTCAAATTAAGGATTACATCTTGGTATTTTGAAAAAAATCTCTTTACCTTCATAGAAGGTATTGTTCTTTGCTTAAAGATTTTTATATAGTTCAAATTCTTAATTTGAAGCCAAACTAGTATACTCGTTTACATTCAAATTAAGAGTTTGAATGTATAAATATTTTTATATAAAAAGATAACATCTCCTTGCAAGATAGCGCAGTTTTTTCAAAAAAACCTAGTTATGCAATTCTTAATTTGAAATCAAACTAGTATAACCCCTTATTTTAAAGCTTTGATTTATAGATTCCTTTCTTAACAAAAGCATTTCCAGCTATATCGCTCAAACAATCATATCTCATGGATTAAAATACTTTAAAATTTTAGATTGCTTATTGGTTATGCAAGAGATCTAATGAAGTTGCAACGGCTAAAAAAAAATTTACATAAATGACTAAACCGGATTTACACAGAAAAATTGACATACCCTATTTTCGATGATCGCTTTCATATACTACTCGAGAAGTTATTACTAATCTCAAAAAGACTGAAACGTAATCCAAATCTTTTTCTCCTATATCGATCGCCTGTAATAACAACGTTTTGAGTGCCTTGGTAGAGAAGGCAAGTACAAGCATCGGCTTTTAGTGAAAAGATCATAAAAAGCAGAGTTACGTTTTAAAGGGTTTTTTTAAGATCATGACTTTTTCTTTAAGGGTGACCATTAAAAAAAACAATAAAATAGTTTCTATTAAAAAGCAGGAAAAAATCTGGATGAGAGGATTCGAACCTCCGACCCCTAGCACCCCATGCTAGTGCGCTAGCCAAGCTGCGCCACACCCAGATAAAGATTTAAATAGAAGTGAGTCCTTCAAATTGAAATTCCGCCCGCTTAAATTCTTTGACGCCAATTCTAGCGCATTCTTCGATGATTTTTTCTAAAACATCGCCAGCATGCACTTCTGCTGCGGATATATCCACAGAAATAGAAGCAGAAAAATTCACTCCTGATCTTACACCCGTTACTTTGAAATTTGCGTAAATAGCTTCTTTTTTCTTAGAAATATTTTTAAAACGCACAAGGTTGTTTTCTGCTAGATCTTTCATTTTAAATACCGCGTGTTCTTGAACATAAAGCCATAGATCCTAAGTCTTAGATTGTCCTTTTGTCAATCAAAAACACTGGACCAATCAGATCAAAAAATGCTATTTTCAATCACAAGAGTAATAAATTAAGTAACAAAATGGCAAAAATGACCCATGAAAAATTAACATACCCGATCCGCGCTTGGACTATTTGGCTTCTTAGCGCAATTTTTATGTTTTACAAATATGCTATTGAAGTATCTCCAAGTGTGATGACAGGAACTCTAATGAAGGCTTTTGACATTAGTGGTGTAGAACTGGGGAATTTAGCAGCGAGTTATTTCTATGCTTATTTACTTTTACAAATTCCAGCGGGTTTGCTTTTAGATAAATTCGGACCTAGAAAAACTACAACAATTGCCATTTTTTTATGTGCGGTAGGAAATCTTATTTTTGCTAGAGCAGATTCTTTGATTTGGGCAGGAACAGGGCGTTTTCTAACTGGTATTGGCGCAGCTTTTGCTGTTGTTAACTGCTTAAAACTGATTGCAAACTGGTTTCCTTTTAGACAGTTTGCTTTTATGGCAGGCCTCATGATGACTGTAGCGATGTTAGGAGCTGTAGGAGGACAGGCCCCTTTAGCCGTTTTTATTCAAAAAGTAGAATGGCGTTATGCTATAGAATTAATTGGAATAGCAGGCCTTATTTTAGCCGTTGTTTTTTGGATTGTTGTACAGGATAAAGCACCCGATCATAAAAGAGAAAAACATATCGTCCCCTCTAGACCTTCTTTTTTTGATAACATCAAACAGATTTTTCAAAATCCTCAATCTTGGTGGCTCTCTATCTACAGCGGCTTTGCTTTTGCTCCTGTAATGGTATTTGGAGGGTTATGGGGTGTTTCTTTTATCATGGAAGCGTTTGAGCTAACACATCAAAGTTCGGCACAAATGGTATCGCTGATTTTTATTGGTTTTTCTATTGGAGCTCCTTTTTTTGGATGGTTTTCCGATTGGCTTGGTCGTAGACGCATTGTTATGCTATGGGGAACTGCGTTGGCGCTTATTGCAATATCTACAGTGATTTATGTTTCTGGTTCTTCTGTATGTCTACTTGGTTTTTTATTGTTTGTTTTTGGTTTTTCCATCAGCAGTTTCTTGCTTTGTTTTACCATGATTCGAGAAGTTAATTTACCCATTCTTGCTGCAACAGCCATCGGATTTATGAACGCTTTTGATGCGCTTCTTGGAGCTCTTTCCGATCCATTAACCGGTAAGTTTCTCGATTTGCACTGGGATGGAAAATTAGTGGAAGGAGCAAGGGTTTTTTCGATAGATGCTTATCAAACAGTTTTTTTAACCCTTCCTATTTATTTGCTGATTTCACTTTTTACCCTTTTGAAGATTAAAGAAACACATTGCAAACCCTCATATATAGTTATTTAAAATATTATTGATAAAGTTGTATATTTTTCTCCAACAAAATATATGGAGGTAGAGAAATGCCTAAACCTTATTCAATGGATCTAAGAAAACGAGTGCTTCAATACCTAGAAGAAAATAACGACAAAATGAAGGCCAGCCAGCTATTTCAAGTTGGGATTGCAACTGTCTACCGATGGGTAAAGCGTAAGAAACAAAGAGGAAACGTAGAACCTCTAAAAAAGAAAAGCACTTATAAGAAAATTGATGATCAGAGATTAATCGCTTATGTAGAAAAAAACCCCGATCATTTTTTATCAGAGATTGCAAAGCATTTTGGTTTGACTTTGCAAGCAATCTTTTACGCTTTGAAAAGACTCAAGATCACAAGAAAAAAAAGATTGCGTTTTATAAGGAAAGGAATGCGGAAGCAAGAGCGGAATATCTAAAAAAGATAGAAGCAATTTCTCCTGAAAAAAGGGTCTATTTGGATCAGAGCGGAATCAGTCAATATGTGCATAGGCAATATGCGAGGAGCGCGAGGGGAAAACAAATATTTGGAGGAATTTCAGGAAAACGATTTGGTAGACAGAGTGTAATTTCGGCACTACAAGGGAAGAAATTGCTGGCACCGATGTGTTTTGAAGGAACTTGCAATACGGATCTATTTAATGTATGGCTAAAACAGGAATTGATTCCAAATTTGACTCATGGCCAAGTTTTGATTCTCGATAACGCGAGCTTTCATAAATCAAAGACAACTAGAACATTGATAGAGGAAAGTGGATACGAAATGCTCTTTCTCCCGCCTTATTCACCGGACTTAAATCCTATCGAAAAATATTGGGCCAATATGAAAACGAAAATCCGAGAACTTTTACCTACTGTAGCTAATTTATCCGAAGCCTTAGATCAAGCTGTTTTATCAATGTCGATTTAAATAACTATACAATTCCGTTGCCTTAAGATAAGACTATTTTTTTTGCTTTCTTTTCTTTTTTTGAGTAAAATCTATTCTTTTTCGCCATTGGGTGGTCTTATGGGTATGAAATTAGCAGCTAGTTGGCATGAAGTGTTAAAGGAAGAACTTGCTAAGCCTTATATTGCAGAGCTTAAAAGATTTTTAGCACAAGAAAAGGCTGAGAATAAAACTATCTACCCTCCTGAAGAAATGATATTCAATGCTTTTTTACACACCCCATTTGATAAGGTAAAAGTGGTAATCATGGGGCAAGATCCCTATCACGGGCCAGGACAGGCACATGGCTTGAGCTTTAGTGTTCCTTGTGGTATACCCCAACCCCCTTCTTTAAAAAATATATTTAAAGAGCAAAACCAAGATTTAAGTATCAACTTACCTAAAGAAGGTTGTTTATCTTCGTGGGCTAAACAGGGAGTGTTATTGCTCAACGCAACGCTTACTGTACGCGCGGGTGAACCAAAATCGCATTATGGACGTGGATGGGAAATCTTTACCGACGCGGTAATTGCTAAATTGGTGGAAAGAAAAGATCCTTTGGTATTTGTTCTTTGGGGAAAATCCGCCAAGGAAAAGATAGGTGCTGTTTTAGAAGAAAAAACAACCTCCCATGTTGTACTGACAGCTGCGCACCCTTCCCCTTATTCCGCTCAAGGGTTTTTTGGTTGTTGTCATTTTTCTCAAATCAATGAAGCTTTAAAAAAATGGGGTAAAGAACCTATCAATTGGCAATTAGCTTAAAAAATGTTATCTTTGCTAGAATCTAAAATTCAATCTTTAATCCAAGGAACTTCTCTAAAAAAATGGGCAAAACAGGCGCAGAGCTTAACTTCCACCTATCGTCAGAAAAAAGATCAAACAGAACCGCTTTCTTCAGATTCTCTTAGAATAGCTTATTTGTGTTCCCGTCTTCCGGCTACCTATGCTGCGATCTCTTATGTCTTCAAGGAGCTACAAAAACACTTTGATCTTTCTTTAGTTCGTTCTCTTCTGGACTGCGGGGCAGGTCCGGCAAGTGTTCTTTTAGCAGCCGAGTCTTTTTTTTCGCTACAACAAGCAACCCTTATAGAAAGAGACCCTGGTTTTATTAAACTAGGAAAGCTATTGTCTCATCCAACAGATGTAGAAGTTACCTGGATGTTGCAAGATATCACAAAGGGGATCCCTTCTTCTGCTAAAGATCTGGTTGTAGCCTCTTATTCTTTATGTGAGGTTGGCAAAGAGAATCAACTGCAAATAATAGAAACCCTCTGGAACAAAACAGAGCAGATTTTCATTTTGCTCGAACCTGGCACCTCTAAAGGGTTTCATTTTATCCGGAAAACAAGAGAGAGGTTGCTTGGCTTAGGGGCCTTTTTAGTAGCTCCTTGTCCGCATAGAGAAAACTGTCCTATAGCCAAAGGCGATTGGTGTCATTTTTCTGTGCGATTGCCTAGGTCTTCTGTCCACCGCCAGTTAAAAGAAGGATCTTTAAACTATGAGGATGAAAAATTCTCCTATCTGATCTTCTCTCGCACACCTGTTTCTACTAGCTTCTCTCGTGTGATTCGCTACCCTTTCAAAGGATCGGGATTTGTAAAGCTGAAACTCTGTACAGAATCAGGCCTTGTAGAAAAGACGATCAGTCGAAAGGATAAAGAGCTCTACTCTATTGCTAAAAAAACTGAGTGGGGAGATGAGTTGAAATAAAACTCGTTTTCTTATGGAATTTAACATAGAAAATTTTGACAGTTATGTTTTTCTATGTTAATTTCTATGTTAATTCATGGAGATCATCTTATGATGCTAGAACAGCTTCTGTCAAGAAATGAAGGAAAAACACTTGAGTTTAAAGAAAATAGCCAATCTTTGCAAAAAATTGTACAAACTGTAATTGCTTTTGCTAACACAGCTGGAGGTGTGTTACTTATTGGCATCAAGAATGAGACAAAAGAAGTGATTGGTTTGTCAGATATCTTGAAGGAAGAGGAAAAAATTGCTAATGCTATTGCTGACTCGGTTTCTCCTTTACTTATTCCAAATTTACAATTTTGCTCTTGGCGAGAACGTGATATTTTAATCGTCACTGTCCCCTATATCCCAGGTCTTTTTCACCTAAAATCTAAAGGAGAAGTTGAGGGAACGTTCATACGTCTTGGATCGACCAATCGTTTAGCGGATGCACATATTATTGCTGAGATACGTCGTTTAAAAGAACACACATCTTTTGATCAGCTTCCTGATTGCAGATTTTCTTTTGATGATTTTGATTTTGAGCTAGCTAAACAATTGTTTTTGACCGTAGGAAAAACATTTACGCAGGCAAAGGCTAAAGCTTTAGAATTATTTACTACCTATCAATCAGAAACCTATCCAACAAAAGGAGGCCTTTTACTTTTCGGAAAAAATCGAGATAGGATTTTCATTGATCCAATTGTTAGAATGGCTCGTTTTGAAGGAATTTTAAAAAATGCAGCTATTGATGAACAAGAAATTAAAAGCCCTCTTCCACAAGCATTGGAAGAGGTTCTTTCTTTTATCCGTCGCCACACTTCTATGAGTTTTTCCATAAAAGGAATTAGGCGTGAAGAAACGCCACAATACGCTCCCATGCTTCTTCGTGAAGCTATTATGAATGCTTTAATCCACGCTGACTATGCTAATCATCGTTCTCCCATTCAAATTGCTATTTTTGATGATCGATTAGAGGTTACTAATCCTGGATCTTTGCCATTTGGACTAAGTCTTGATAGCGCCCTTTCTGGAGTTTCTCAGCTTCGTAATAAAGTATTAGGAAGAACATTCCGAGAGCTAAAATTGACCGAACACTGGGGTTCTGGACTCAAAAGAATGCTAGATGTTTGTCAACATCAGCATATTCCTCTACCAAAATTTGAAGAGTTAGGCCATTTTTTTCGTTTGACACTCTATCCAAAGTCAATAAAGAACATTCCTTCTGCTTTTTGGCAAGAACCTATTTTTCATTACTTAAAAAAGCATGACAAAATCCATGCTAAGATGGCTCAAGAGATTTGGAAAGTTACACGCCGTACAACTACAACCCGCCTTAAGGAGATGTGCCAAGAGGGATCGCTTGTGGAAATATCAACAAGTTTCAAGGATCCTCAAAAATTTTTTGTTTTACCTAAACATGGAAAATAATATAGATCTCAAAATACCTCTGTCTATTCTACCGAAAAAGAATTTAGTCCAAATTGTCGTATTTCAAATCACTGATACGACAATTTGGGTTGATTTCTTTTGAAAAATGATAAATCTCGATTTTATGATTAAGCCTTGTTTTTCTATTCTTATTTTTAAAGGATATCTTTAATGCCGAAACAGATTCAAAAAATACTTTTTCCCTATGCGTTAGTCGTCTTATTTGCCTATATTGGCTTTTCTTTGCCTCTTCCGATCTTGCCTAAGATGTTTTTAGATTCTCAAACTTCGATTGCACCGCATCTTTCTTACCAGATAAGAATGGTTCTATTAGGAACTGTTATGGCTGCTTTTCCTTTGGGGCAGTTTTTGGGGTCTCCTGTTTTAGGATCTCTTTCTGATCGACACGGAAGAAAAAAAGTCGTTCTTTTTTCTTTGATGGGAACTACGATTGGATATTTAATGATTGCTTTTTCTCTATACCATTATTCAATTACTGGAATGGTAATTGGTTTGATTGTATGTGGTTTTTGCGAAGGAAATGTGACAATAGCTCAATCCGTGATTGCTGATGTGACAGGATTGGATGAGCACAAGCATCGAAAACCTGTGTATTTCGGTTGGTTGAATATTTGTATTTCTCTAGGATTTATCATTGGTCCTTTGATGGGAGGAGTATTGGCAGATTCAAACCTGGTTCCTTGGTTTACCTTTGCCACTCCTTTTTGGATAGCTGCATTGATGACTTTAACGGGAATTTTAGTGATTGCTTGGTATGCAAAAGAAACATTGCAGCTACGCAGAGTAGAGAAAATCGTTATTTTTCCTTCTTTGTTTGGAAAACTCAAAGCGCCTAAAATTAGGCTGTTTTATTTATGTAATTTGTTACTGGCTATAGGATATTTTTCCTTTTTTCGCTTCTTGCCTGTCTTCTTAGAAAGGCAGTTTCATTTTTCTCCAGCTGTTTTGTCTTATGAAATGGTTTACACTTCTTTCTCTTTGATGTTAGGTGTGCTTTTTTTGATTCCTTGGCTTTCTCGTCGTTTGAAACCTATTCAAGTGCTTTGTCTATTTTCCTTTCTGTTGTCCCTAAGTTTTGTAGCTGTTGTTTTACCAACAAATGTATATGTTTTGCTTCTTACTATCCCTTTAGTGGGCTTATGTTTAGGAGTTGTCATTACACACGGTTCGTTATTGATTTCTAATGCAGCGGAAAGCCATATACAAGGACAGGCTTTGGGGGTATTGACCTCTGTACAAACCCTGGCAGAAATTATAACCGGAATCTTTGGAAGTATTCTAGCAGTGGGTATTTTTACTATGCCGATTTATATCGGTGCTGCAATGGTATTTTTGTGTGGAATCTTATTATGGTTGCAAATGAAAAGAGAGGCGAAATGTTAACAGGATCTATCGTTGCTTTAATCACTCCGTTTACACAAGAGGGAGCTATTGATTATTTAGCGCTGGACACTTTAATCGAATGGCATATTGCACAAGGCTCTCAAGGGATTGTTCTATGTGGTTCTACAGGAGAGGGTACAAGTTTATCCTTGCAAGAGAAGTTACACATTTTCAAGCAGGGGGTTCAAATTGCAAATGGACGTATTCCTATCATTGCAGGGACAGGCACTAGCAGCACGTCTACTACAGTTGAGCTTACTCAAGCAGCAAAAGATATCGGTGTTCATGCTTGTCTTGTGATTGTACCTTACTATACCAAGCCCAGTGTTCAAGGGTGTATTGCCCATTATAAAGAGGTGTGTTCTGTAAACATTCCCATTTTTGTTTATCATCATCCAGGAAGAACAGGCATTAAGCTTCCTATGGAGGCCTTAGTAGAGATTGCAAAAGATCCTTATGTATGCGGAATTAAAGAGAGTACAGCGGATATTGAGTATGTGGTTAGACTTTCCCAAGAGATAAAGAAGCCTCTTTTTTGCGGTGATGATCATTTGGTAGTTCCTTTGATGGCATTAAAATTTAAAGGATGTATCTCTGTAATAGCAAACCTCATTCCTAAACAGTGGCAGCAATTGCTTTGTATGCTATCCGATCAAAACTTTGAAGAAGCTGGAAAGCTGTATGAAAAATATCACTCTTTATGCGCGAGTTTATTTCTCGAGAGCAATCCGCAATGTGTAAAATATGCTCTCTATCAAATGGGTTATTGCCTCTCCCTCTTACGCCTTCCTTTAATGCAACCGAGTAGGGACGTAAAAGAGAGAATTAGAGAGGAAATGCAAGCATTGGGTTTAAGCTCAAATCTCGATCTTAGCGGAGTAAGTAGCTAGATTGTGATATTTAGCCAAAATAAGCTTTACCTCGGTTAAGAATTCTTGTGTTTGCTCTTTGGCGCAGCCTACTAAATGTTTTGCTGCAGTCATTTTTTTGAGTTCATCTAAAGAGAGACCTATTTCTGGATCGCTAGCAATTTTATGTAAAAGATCACAGGTTTTGCCTTCTTCTTTGATTTCGCGGCTAGCTAAAAGACTGTGTCCTCTTAATCGCTCGTGCATTTTTTGGCGATCTTTTCCCCGTTTGGCCAACTGCATTAAAATATGCTCTGTTGCTAAAAAAGGCATTTCTTCTGCTAAATGTTTTTCAATCATTTTAGGATAGATCACCAAATCAGAAGTGATAAAACATAAAAGATCTAAGATAGCGTCAGCGCATAAAAAAGCCTCTGGGACACACAAACGCCTATTTGCAGAATCATCTAAGCTACGCTCTAACCATTGTGTAGCTGCTGTATAAAGAGGATTTTCGTTTAAAGAAAATAAGAAACGGGAAAGCCCACAAATACGCTCGCTGCGCATGGGATTTCGTTTATAGGGCATTGCGGATGAGCCTACTTGAGTGGAAGAAAAAGGTTCTTCTATTTCCTTAAGATGTGCTAACAAGCGCAAATCGGTTGCAAACTTATGAGCAGAAACAGCTATTTGACTTAAAAAAGTGATGATCGAAATATCTTGCTTACGAGGATATGTTTGAGAAGAGATGAGAAGCAGATGATGAAAGCCTAGTTCTTTGGCAACTAATTGATCTAAGGCTTGTACTTTTTCTCTGCTTCCCAGCAGGTTTAAAAAAGAGGCTTGTGTCCCTGTGGCTCCTTTAGCTCCTAAAAAACGAAGTTCTTTAATCACAGAGCCGCATTGTTCTAAATCAAACTTCAAATCTTGTAGCCAAAGACAGGCTCTTTTTCCCACAGTTGTGGGTTGAGCTGGCTGAAAATGCGTATAGCTTAAACAAACAAGACCCACGTGCTTTTCAGCAAAAACACACAACTGACGAATGACTTGAATCAATTTTTTTTCTAATAATTGTAGTGCTTTTCTCATGAGAATCAGATCGGCATTATCAGTAACAAAACAAGAAGTAGCTCCTAGGTGGATAATAGGGCCAGCTTTAGGACATTGATCTGCAAAGGTGTAAATGTGTGCCATGACATCATGGCCGAATTTTTTTTCATAAATAGCTGCTTTTGCGAAGTTGATCGAATGAGAGGCCTCTTGCATCTCTTCTATCTGCTCTTGTGAAATAGTAAGCCCTAGTTGTTTTTGCGCTTTGGCAAGAGCGATCCATAGCTGTCTCCACGTGGCATATCTGGAATGGGGAGAGAAAATAGCAGACATTTCTGCACTGGCATAGCGAGAAGCTAATAGGGAAGTATAATGATCAGTCATGAAGAGATTCAACCGAGGTTTTAAGTTCTTTGAGCAAGCTAAAGAGTTGCTGTTTTTGTTTATCTGTAGGATAAAAAGTAGAGGTTTTTATTTTAGCTAGGGTTTTTCTTAAATTTAAGATAGTAATATTTGCTACATCTTGGGCTCTTTTATCTTTAATTGATAAAGGGAAGGTGATGCGGATGAGCTCTAATAATTCTTGTTTAGATTGCCCTTGATAGGTTTTTATAATGTGCTGTTTTTGCGCAAGAGGTCCTTGGCGACTGGCTAAGCTATAAGCCGCTTGACGTGGGATAAGATCTAATTGAGCTTGCAGGGCAGCAGGAATGGCACTGTGTAGCTCATAATACTGCAGAAAATTATAAGGGGTTTGTCTATTTCCATAGGTGCAAATGAGCCAAGCGCTAAAAGCTCCTTCTTGATAACTGGTTAAAATCTGCTGTGCTTTTTGTATTCTCTCTCCATGCAAAATGATGGCTTGGCTATTGATCGCTTTTACTTCTGCTGTAAGAGCGGATAGGTATTCTAGATCTGGGATGACTTCTTGGTTTTTATTTTTGTATTGATCGAGAATGTTTTTTAACGTTTGTTTTTCCGTTTCATTAAGAACAGTTACGCGAAACACCCCAGCAAAGCTGGAGAGATTTCCACTAGAGGATAATTCCACTAAATTAGTCATTTTCGAAAGCTTCTCAGAAGCTGTTTTTAAACGCTGCGAGAGAAGAGTATTTATTTTGGCCATGGATGTCCAGCTGTTTTACATACGGGTTAAGAGCTCTTTAGTGAGCGAAATATAATCTTCAGAAGCTCTGCTTTTAGGAGCTATTTCAAAGAGAGGTTTACCAAAGATGGAAGCTTCTGAAACGCTGATATCGCGACGCACTTTTGTCTGCAGCATTTTTCCAGGAAAAGTGCTTTCTATGATTTCTAAAAAAGCTTGATTGCTTTTTCCACGAGGATTCCAAAAGGAAAGAGCTACACCTAAGACCTGTAGTGAGTGACGATCTGCAATACTTTGCATAAATTCAGATAAACGCTGTAATCCTTTGATGCTATAGAATTCAGGTGCTACGCAAACAAGGGAATAATCCGCTGCGATCAAAGCCGATTCTGTTAGCCAACATAAAGAAGGAGGGGTATCTATAATAATGGTATCGTATTGCAAAAGATTTAAAATTTGTTTAAGACGCTCATGGGAATAACGATCAGCTGCCAGAGCTCCTCTTACTTCAACTCTTTCTAGATAGGTATCGGCGGGGATTAGGTCAAGATTAGCAATTCCACTAGGCAGAATTACTTCATGGATGTTTTTTGTTCCTTGCAGAACAGAGGCAATGCTATCTTGAGCGTCAGGATCGTAACCCATTCCTGCTGTTAAATTCGCTTGTGCATCAAAATCGATCAAGAGCACTTTCTGTTGATGAAATTTAGCAAGAGCTGCTCCCAAATGCAAGGAGGTAGATGTTTTAGCTGTCCCTCCTTTAAAACTACTAACTGCAATTCTAGGCATTCACTTCCTCTGCAAAATAAGATGTTAAAGAGTAATCACTCCTCTCTTGCTCAATCTTATGCAAAAAAACATTCAACGCAAGCTCTCCATGCACAACATTATCGCGAGTGCGCAAATTAATCGATTGATTCTCTAGTTCTTTATCGCCTAAAATCAGAATATAATTGTATTGCATGAGTTGTGCATTTCTCACTTTTTTATTCACTGATTCATGAGAAGCATCTACATCGCTTTGAAATCCTGTCTGTTTAATGACCGAACACACTTCATTGGCATAAGGTTCATGTCTATCTGCTATAGGTATAATTCTTAATTGGGAAGGGCTTAGCCATAGAGGGAATTTACCTACAAAATGTTCGATCAAAATTCCCATAAAGCGCTCAACTGAGCCAAACAAGGCGCGATGGATCATAATCGGGCGTTTCAATTGACCATCTTTATCCATATATTCCAATTCAAACTTCTCAGGCAAAGCCATATCGAGTTGAATGGTTCCACATTGCCAGCTGCGAGATAGCGCATCTGTAATGTGGATATCAATTTTAGGACCATAAAAAGCTCCATCTGCCTCATTGATCCGATAAGGTTTTCCCCAAGTATCAAGGGCTTCTTTTAATCCGTTTGTTGCAATTTCCCAATCTTCATCAGAGCCAATGCTATTCTCTGGTTTAGTGGAAAGTTCTAAACGATAAGATAAGCCGAATTTGCTATAGGTTTCTTCAATCAGTGCAATCACACTCAAAATTTCTTGTTTAATATCAGACTTTTGCATGAAAAGATGCGCATCATCTTGATGAAAACTGCGTACACGAAATAGTCCACTTAATGCTCCTGATGCTTCGTGTCTGTGTACGTGACCTAGTTCTGAAATGCGCAAAGGAAGTTCTCTGTAGCTATGAGATTTAGATTTATAATAGAGCATACAGCCAGGGCAGTTCATAGGCTTAATCGCAAAATGACGCTCTTCAATGGAAAAAGTGTACATATTTTCACGATAATGTTCCCAGTGACCAGAGGTTTCCCAAAGTTCTTGGCTCATAATTTGAGGGGTTTTAATCTCTTCGTAACCAGCTTTTTTATGCATGATCTTCCAAAGGTGGATTAATTGATTCCAAACGATCATTCCTTTGGGATGAATAAAAGGCATACCAGGTGCTTCTTCTCTAATGGAAAATAAATCAAGCTTGGGACCTAAAATTTTGTGATCTCGTTTTTTAGCTTCTTCCAGAAAGGTTATATATTCTTTGAGCATTTTTCGATCGGGAAAGGAAATCGCATAAATTCGAGTCAACATTTCGCGTTTAGAATCTCCGCGCCAGTAAGCTCCTGCTGTTTTTAAAATTTTAAAAGCTTTAATTTTGCCTAGATTAGGTAAATGAGGCCCCCTGCAAAGATCAAAAAACTCTGCTTGCTCATAAGCGGTAATGATTCCCTCTTCTGAAAATCCTTCTATGAGTTCCCCTTTGTAAGGATTATTTTTAAAAACTAAAAGAGCTTCTTTTTTATCAGCTAGCACATGTCTTATAGGTTCATGATTTTCGCTGATGATTTTATAAACCTCTTTCTCTATGTTTTCGAAATCGGTATCAGATATTTTTAAGTTCGCAAAATCGTAGTAAAATCCTTGTTCAATAGGAGGACCGATTGTTGGTTTTGCCTCTGGAAATAATCGCAAAACCGCTTGAGCTAGAACATGTGCAGAGGTATGCCAAAAAATTTCTTTTCCTTCTTTGCTAGCAAAGTCGATCAAACTTAATTGATCCCCCTCATGTAAAATACTAGAGAGATCGCAGATAGCTCCATTGAGTTTAACAGCTAGGGATTGCTCTGGGGCTACTTTGTGCAATTTTTCTGCTACATCTTTTGCGCTGCTACCCGGTGGCATCTCATATTCTTTTTTATCGATACAGACTAACATAAGTAATAAACCTTGATTTTTGGATTTTTTGAATTGGCCCTTTCAACCTTGAAGTGCACAAAAAAGAACATATAAATACTTGAAAAAACATCTATTGTGCACCCGAGCATAGCATGTTTGTAGATAATCTCGTAAACACTTCTAGTGGAGTTTCGAAGTTGAGAGCCTTTCTAGGTCTGTTATTTAGTAAAGTTTCCACCCTTTCTATATCCTTGGAAGTCGTATCTAAAAAGCTTTGTGTTTTAGGAAAATATTGCCTAACTAGTCCGTTTGTATGCTCATTTAAGCCTCTTTCCCAAGAATGGTAGGGCGTTGCAAAGTAGAAGTCTGTCTCTAGCTCGAAACTAACCATTTGGTGATAGGCAAATTCTTTTCCGTTGTCTGCTGTTAATGTGTGTACAAAATCTTTGATAGGTTTAAGTTGTTCAATTAACGCTTGACTTACTTCCTCTGCAGTTTTATGAGAAACTTTGGCGAGCTTAGTTAGCTTGGAAGTTCTTTCTACCATTGATACAATTACGCCTTTATGTCCTGCCCCTATGACTGTATCTAGTTCCCAGTCTCCTAAACGAGTCTTTTTTTCTACAATACAAGGCCGTTGCTTAATATCTATACGACCAGGCATGTTCCCTCTTCCAGAAGCTCCCTTTCTCTGCTTGTTATATTTTTTCCCTCGATGACGGAGCTCTCTATAAAGCTGTCCTCCCTGTCGTTTATCTTTCCAGATATGATTATAGATGGTCTCATGACTAACATGTTCTTTACCATGTCTTTTAAGCCATCCGGATATTTGTATAGGGCTCCATTGCAACTTGATTTTTTCTTCAATACGGGTAACTATTTGAGGAGTCATTTTTTTATTGGGCTGAGAATTTTTTCTAAGAAATGCTTTTTCTTGAGCTTGCTGATGACGGTATCCTCGTTGCCCTTTATTTCTCTTAAGTTCCCTACTAATAGTGCTATGATGAACTTTTAGAATGTTTGCTATTGAGCTAGATGTATCTCCTCTAGCTTTTAAAATATAAATCTGACATCTTTGGTCATAGGTTAGGTGATGGTAGCCTTTAGGCAAGGTCTCTCCTTGTGTTTGATTGTTAAAAATCACAATAGAGATTCTTTCATCGCCTGCCTATTCTTTTTTTAATTCTTCTGTGCACTTCAAACTTGAAAAGACTAGTGATTTTAAATCACAACAAGAGAAAATAGAAAGTTGAAAAAAAACTTGAGAGGAGATCTCTTTTGCCAAGCCAAATCGTATTTGCTTTAGATAATAAAGAGATTTTGCAACAAACTTATGATTTGCTACTGTCTCATTCTAAAAAGTCTTTATTTGATCTTGAGGAGGAAAGGGTATTTTCTCATTTAATTGATCACTCTTTTTTACAGATGAGTTTTTCTTTTCGCTCTCTTTTCCGCGCTCGTCAATTAGCTAACTTATTAATTGATAGACAAGGAGAATTAGACCAAAAAATCCTGGAAAAAACTATTGATTTTTTAGAAAATAAGGGGTTTATTTGTTACCCCAATGGGTATAGCGACTCTGTGATAACAGAACATCAGCTTATAATCTTAAAGCAATTTACCTCTCAAAAAATTATAAAACTTCTCTATCGATTTTCACCCCCTGTTTGTCATAAAGCAGCAGAGAATCTTCTGTTTGATTCTTTAGGAATTTCTGCAGGTAAACCACATACATCTGATATACGTCGCGGCGTTCTTTGTGCTAGCTTAACTCCCTTGCGTCAAAACATCGGCTCTTGTTTTGCTACAGCACCAGGGATTCTTGTACAGAAAGAACAACTAGCTCTATTTTTAGTCGACCTCTATCAACTTTTAAGCACAGGTCAGCTAAAAAGAACCCATAATGGCAATGAATACATTGCTATCTTGAACACAACGTATACAAGCATTTATTGTAAACAAAGTCTGCATGAAAGAGCTTTACTATCCCCTGGGATTTTACAAGCCTTAAAAGTCTGTGGGGTAATCGATCAAAAACGATCCTTGGAAAAGCAAATCCAGCAGATGCAAAACATCTGCTCGCTCCTACTCTCTTCTTGCTCAACCGTAACAGACCTTTTGCAAAAAGTGCTTGAAAAGTCCACAAATCAGCCTGTTCAAAAGATGCAATCCGCATTCACAGGTTTGACGGAGAATGCTTTATTAAAAGCATGGGAGTTTACGCTAGCTTCTTTTTCCGAGGCTGATCCGCAACTAATCCGTTGGCATCTATATACAGCACTTGGGTTTTCTCCAGAAGAATCGGAGGGTTTGGGTTCTGTTATCTACAGCTGTCTTCAAGAGAAGTTAGAAATCTATCATCAAGAGATAGGGATATTGCAGAAAGAAATTGAGGTTACAGCAGATCAATTACGAGCTGTACAAGGAGTATTACATCGCGCTGATGCGACAAGCCGTATACGAAGTTTTCAAGCAGAATATCAAAGCCTCTCTCACCATTTACAATCTTGCATAGATCGTCGAGACCAACTGATCAGCGAAGCTAATGATTTAAACTCTTTATTTTCGATGATTGTCCAGTATTACCTAGATCAATTTTCTAGCTATTTTCAGGAAGTATACGATCCACAGCTAGTGAGTATAAGCGATGAAGATGCTTCTGCTGGTTTTCGCCTCTTTTACAAACATGGAAGAACAGATGCTTCTCTTTGGACAGCTATTGAAACAGAAAAAGAGTTTAACCAATTCTTACGCGACTTCTTTTTAGCTACAGAGTCTTTGCTCTTTATCCAAGCCAAAGAGCAAAAAGTCATTACAGAAATGGTAGCTGCTATTGTATTGCACCTTCATCAGAATGCTTTTTTCTTAAACGTCCAAAAACGCATGAAGAGCAAAGAACCCTGGTGTTACATCTCAGGAGGAACGATGAAAACCCTGGTTCAAAATTATTTCTGCACAGATAAAGTCACATTGGAACAAAGGGTAGTGGAGAGCCCGCTTGAGCTGTTAATCTTTTTACTAGATACGTTAAAAGAGATGCCGCCAGCTCATCTCACACAAACACTATTGATGAACTCGCCGGTACACGCTTTTCTTCTTCTTACATCAGAGCCTTTGTTTAAACAAGGATGGCAGGATAACGGTTTTACTTATACTTGGGTGCGTGATGCATTTATCCATCCTGGTGTCCAGTTTTATCAACAGATGCTTTTAAGCCCACAAATGCAGCAATATCTCTTGCAGCAGATCTCTTCAGATAAAATAAACTATCCTCTACAAACACCCAAAGAATTCAGAGAGCAAACTCTAGATGCATTTCCCAAAATAGCTCCTGATGACATAGATGCTTTTCTCTATCAGCAATTGCCCCTAACTCCAGCTGCAAACTGCAAAAAGGATTTACAGAAGCTCCTCTCTTCTGTCTTGAATCCCAAAATGCAAGAAATCATAGAGCAATTTTCTCTGCCAAAAGCAGCTTTTATCTCCGCAGCTCAAATGAAAAAAATAGCCAAATCTTGTTTATTGCTTGCTCAAAACTCCATCGGTTTTTCTTTTGATATACATAGCTTCATCACCCATGCTGCTTATAAAATAGGGCTTTCTCCTCGATGCCTAATTTTTGCAGATACCAATTGGTCGGGTTTCTATTTTGGTTTTGTGATCAATCCAGGGACTCAAGATTTAGAGCTTTGGAGATTTGATGCAAGTCAATCAATGGGGTTTCCCATGAGTTCTTGGAAAAAATGGCTCGAGTCTGAAAATAAACCTTGGATAGTGTATGTAAAGCCCTCGGAGTATCGCTTTCCCTTGCATTCTTATGGCATGTAAATGGGTTGAAAAAGCTATTATGCTTGTTTGCATTCAAATTAAGAGTTTGAATACATAAACATTTTTAGGCCCTTTCAACCTTGAAGTGCACAAAAAAGAACATATAAATACTTGAAAAAACATCTATTGTGCACCCGAGCATAGCATGTTTGTAGATAATCTCGTAAACACTTCTAGTGGAGTTTCGAAGTTGAGAGCCTTTCTAGGTCTGTTATTTAGTAAAGTTTCCACCCTTTCTATATCCTTGGAAGTCGTATCTAAAAAGCTTTGTGTTTTAGGAAAATATTGCCTAACTAGTCCGTTTGTATGCTCATTTAAGCCTCTTTCCCAAGAATGGTAGGGCGTTGCAAAGTAGAAGTCTGTCTCTAGCTCGAAACTAACCATTTGGTGATAGGCAAATTCTTTTCCGTTGTCTGCTGTTAATGTGTGTACAAAATCTTTGATAGGTTTAAGTTGTTCAATTAACGCTTGACTTACTTCCTCTGCAGTTTTATGAGAAACTTTGGCGAGCTTAGTTAGCTTGGAAGTTCTTTCTACCATTGATACAATTACGCCTTTATGTCCTGCCCCTATGACTGTATCTAGTTCCCAGTCTCCTAAACGAGTCTTTTTTTCTACAATACAAGGCCGTTGCTTAATATCTATACGACCAGGCATGTTCCCTCTTCCAGAAGCTCCCTTTCTCTGCTTGTTATATTTTTTCCCTCGATGACGGAGCTCTCTATAAAGCTGTCCTCCCTGTCGTTTATCTTTCCAGATATGATTATAGATGGTCTCATGACTAACATGTTCTTTACCATGTCTTTTAAGCCATCCGGATATTTGTATAGGGCTCCATTGCAACTTGATTTTTTCTTCAATACGGGTAACTATTTGAGGAGTCATTTTTTTATTGGGCTGAGAATTTTTTCTAAGAAATGCTTTTTCTTGAGCTTGCTGATGACGGTATCCTCGTTGCCCTTTATTTCTCTTAAGTTCCCTACTAATAGTGCTATGATGAACTTTTAGAATGTTTGCTATTGAGCTAGATGTATCTCCTCTAGCTTTTAAAATATAAATCTGACATCTTTGGTCATAGGTTAGGTGATGGTAGCCTTTAGGCAAGGTCTCTCCTTGTGTTTGATTGTTAAAAATCACAATAGAGATTCTTTCATCGCCTGCCTATTCTTTTTTTAATTCTTCTGTGCACTTCAAACTTGAAAAGACTTTATATAAAAGATATAGTGGTTTAAATTTATTTTTTCTTTTAAGTATATATTTCTAAAAACGCTTTATCAATAGCTTCTGAGAGCCTGTTTAAAATCTTTTCAAAAGTAGAGCAATAAAAAGAACCACCATATTCAGGCTTGTATGTAGTTTTCTTTCGCAATTTTTCCATAGCCTGCAGCATTTTTCTATCCACGCAAAAGAACGCTCTACAACCCATCTTCTAAGGCGGGCCATAATTTACTTCCAAAGGTTTTATGAAAACTATCATTATGCCTTACTGAGAAGATTTTAAACAGGCTCTGAGAGAGTAGAAAATGTGTTATAGTTATTTAAAATTTTATTGATAAATTTGTATATTTTTCTCCAACAAAATATATGGAGGTAGAGAAATGCCTAAACCTTATTCAATGGATCTAAGAGCCTGTTTAAAATCTTTTCAGTAAGGCATAT
The DNA here is from genome assembly GCF_019453995.1 of Candidatus Rhabdochlamydia oedothoracis. Classification (NCBI taxonomy): domain Bacteria; kingdom Pseudomonadati; phylum Chlamydiota; class Chlamydiia; order Parachlamydiales; family Candidatus Rhabdochlamydiaceae; genus Candidatus Rhabdochlamydia; species Candidatus Rhabdochlamydia oedothoracis. The sequence continues at coordinate 91,194 of NZ_CP075587.1, forward strand.
AGAAGCATTTTCACTACATAAAAACCATTTGTTCGTTGTAAAAAGTGTTTTAGCAGATGGAGGATATTCTGGAGAAAGATTTGCAAAGAGTGTGCAGGAAATATTAGGATGTATATTAAAAATAGCCAAAAGAAATGCACTTCATACTTTTACAGTTATTCCCAAAAGATGGGTTGTAGAGCGTTCTTTTGCGTGGATAGAAAAATGTCGCAGGCTATGGAAAAATTGCGAAAGAAAACTACATACAAGCCTGAGTATGGTGGTTCTCGCTTTTATTGCTCTACTTTTGAAAAGATTTTAAACAGGCTCTAAGAAAACGAGTGCTTCAATACCTAGAAGAAAATAACGACAAAATGAAGGCCAGCCAGCTATTTCAAGTTGGGATTGCAACTGTCTCTACCGATGGGTAAAGCGTAAGAAACAAAGAGGAAACGTAGAACCTCTAAAAAAGAAAAGCACTTATAGTTATTTAAATCTACATTGATAAAACAGCTTGATCTAAGGCTTCGGATAAATTAGCTACAGTAGGTAAAAGTTCTCGGATTTTCGTTTTCATATTGGCCCAATATTTTTCGATAGGATTTAAGTCCGGTGAATAAGGCGGGAGAAAGAGCATTTCGTATCCACTTTCCTCTATCAATGTTCTAGTTGTCTTTGATTTATGAAAGCTCGCGTTATCGAGAATCAAAACTTGGCCATAAGTCAAATTTGGAATCAATTCCTGTTTTAGCCATACATTAAATAGATCCGTATGGCAAGTTCCTTCAAAACAACATCGGTGCCAGCAATTTCTTCCCTTGTAGTGCCGAAATTACACTCTGTCTACCAAATCGTTTTCCTGAAATTCCTCCAAATATTTGTTTTCCCCTCGCGCTCCTCGCATATTGCCTATGCACATATTGACTGATTCCGCTCTGATCCAAATAGACCCTTTTTTCAGGAGAAATTGCTTCTATCTTTTTTAGATATTCCGCTCTTGCTTCCGCATTCCTTTCCTTATAAAACGCAATCTTTTTTTTCTTGTGATCTTGAGTCTTTTCAAAGCGTAAAAGATTGCTTGCAAAGTCAAACCAAAATGCTTTGCAATCTCTGATAAAAAATGACCGGGGTTTTTTTCTACATAAGCGATTAATCTCTGATCATCAATTTTCTTATAAGTGCTTTTCTTTTTTAGAGGTTCTACGTTTCCTCTTTGTTTCTTACGCTTTACCCATCGGTAGACAGTTGCAATCCCAACTTGAAATAGCTGGCTGGCCTTCATTTTGTCGTTATTTTCTTCTAGGTATTGAAGCACTCGTTTTCTTAGATCCATTGAATAAGGTTTAGGCATTTCTCTACCTCCATATATTTTGTTGGAGAAAAATATACAACTTTATCAATAAAATTTTAAATAACTATATATGATATTTTTTGTGGAATTTTGTACATTTTAAAAAGTGGTTGCCAGTGGCGTATGTTACCCATAGAATATCCTAAATGGGAATGATGTTATTATTATTTCCCTCTTTGGAATAAAAAAGATGATAAAAATTCTAAGAGTATTCTTGAAATAGTTTTAAAAAAAATGGGTTGGCGAGGTCAGAAAAAGCAGTGGTCGGAAAGAGAAAACAAGCTTTGTAATTATTGATGCTCAAAGTGTTAAAAATACTGATACAGCGGAGAAGAAAGGATATGATGCAGGGGAAAAAATATCAGGAATAAAAAGACATATAGCAGTCGATACCCAAGGGCTTCCTCATGCGATTCACATTACCACCGCTAATATCACTGACAGAAATGGGTGTATAGAAGCATTTTCACTACATAAAAATCATTTGTTCGGTGTAAAAAATGTTTTAGCAGATGGAGGATATTCTGGAGAAAAATTTGCAAAGAGTGTGCAGGAAATATTAGGATGTATAGTAGAAATAGCTAAAAGAAATACACTTCATACTTTTACAGTTATTCCCAAAAGATGGGTTGTAGAGCGTTCTTTTGCGTGGATAGAAAAATGTCGCAGGCTATGGAAAAATTGCGAAAGAAAACTACATACAAGCCTGAATATGGTGGTTCTTGCTTTTATTGCTCTACTTTTGAAAAGATTTTAAACAGGCTCTTAGGCATTTCTCTACCTCCATATATTTTGTTGGAGAAAAATATACTAGTGCCGATTCAAACGGCTAGCTTAATGGGATTTAAGTCAACGACTTGAAACTTGTCGTTTATCCTACATTTCAAAATATCTGTTATTTTCGGTATCTCTTCTAAGAAGAATCCTCTAATTGCCTGAAAAAAAGTCACCGACGTTTCGTAATATCGATTGTATACCTTCTTTTCCTTTAAGATCTTCCACAAGCGTTCAATAGGATTCAAATTCGGCGAATAAGGAGGGAGATAGTGCACTTTAATCCTAGAAGACATCAGAAACTCTTCTAGTTTCTTATTTTTGTTTGATCTTGCATTATCCAAAATTACATGAATAATTCGAGCCTCTGTCTGTTTTTCTAGCTTCTTGAAAAAATCGAGCATTGCATCGGCATCAACTGTCTTATATTCCTCTGTAAAAATCTTCATTCCTGTCAGGCAAAGAGCTCCAGCAAAATGCAATCGCAATTGTTTCCCGGATGTCTGCAAAGTCTTTTGAACGCCTTTTTTGATCCATCCACATACGGCTTGGGACTGATGTTCAGGATGCACAGCATCTATGAAATAGATCTCTTCATCAGGGTTTAAGGTCTCCTTTAAAGCCCTATATTGTTCTATGAAAATTCGTTGTTTTTCAGGATCTAATTTCCCAGGAATCTTTTTAGGACGTTTATAAACAAATCCGTGCTGTATGAGCCAATCTGTCATGCCACTTCGGGAATATTTTATCCCATATTGCTCATGCACATAAGCTATGATCCCTTTGACTTTAAGATAGGTCTTTTCCTGTAGGTGTTTTAGTAGAGACTCTTTTTGGTCTTGTGAAAGTTTTGATTTGCTACCGCCTCGAGGGCTACTTCCAGTTTTATTTTCGGAATCATATTCTCTGAGGTATTTCTGAACAGTGATAGGGCTTATCCGGAGTGTTTTAGCAAGATTTTTTGTTGAGATACCCTCATCATAGCCCAAAATTACACAAAGCCTATTCCGTTCAGAATAGTCTTTTGGATGCTTTAACTTGTGTTCTAAGTCAGCTCTCTGGCTAAGGATCAGTTTTTTCATACTCAATAGCTTAACACAAAACAAAATATTTTTCTATACGATTGAATCGGAACCACTATATACAACTTTATCAATAAAATTTTAAATAACTATATAAGAAAATTGATGATCAGAGATTAATCGCTTATGTAGAAAAAAACCCCGATCATTTTTTATCAGAGATTGCAAAGCATTTTGGTTTGACTTTGCAAGCGATTTTTTACGCTTTGAAAAGACTCAAGATTACAAGAAAAAAAAGATTGCGTTTTATAAGGAAAGGAACGCGGAAGCAAGAGCGGAATATCTAAAAAAGATAGAGGCAATTTCTCCTGAAAAAAGGGTCTATTTGGATCAGAGCGGAATCAGTCAATATGTGCATAGGCAATATGCGAGGAGCGCGAGGGGAAAACAAATATTTGGAGGAATTTCAGGAAAACGATTTGGTAGACAGAGTGTAATTTCGGCACTACAAGGGAAGAAATTGCTGGCACCGATGTGTTTTGAAGGAACTTGCCATACGGATCTATTTAATGTATGGCTAAAACAGGAATTGATTCCAAATTTGACTCATGGCCAAGTTTTGATTCTCGATAACGCGAGCTTTCATAAATCAAAGACAACTAGAACATTGATAGAGGAAAGTGGATACGAAATGCTCTTTCTCCCGCCTTATTCACCGGACTTAAATCCTATCGAAAAATATTGGGCCAATATGAAAACGAAAATCCGAGAACTTTTACCTACTGTAGCTAATTTATCCGAAGCCTTAGATCAAGCTGTTTTATCAATTTCAATTTAAATAACTATAACAGCAGACAACAGACCTAGAAAGGCTCTCAACTTCGAAACTCCAATAGAAGCGTTTAGGAGATTATCTACAAACATGCTATGCTCGGGTGCACAATAGATGTTTTTTTAATTATTTATATGTTCTTTTTTGTACACTTCGAGGTTGAAAGGGCCCTGTCTAAAAAAAGGTGACAAGATCACTTTTTTCTAATGCATTTCAGTATATAGTGGTTCCGATTCAATCGTATAGAAAAATATTTTGTTTTGTGTTAAGCTATTGAGCATGAAAAAACTGATCCCTAGCCAGAGAGCTGTCTTAGAACACAAGTTAAAGCATCCAAAAGACTATTCTGAACGGAATAGGCTTTGTGTAATTTTGGGCTATGATGAGGGTATCTCAACAAAAAATCTTGCTAAAGCACTCCGGATAAGCCCTATCACTGTTCAGGAATACCTCAGAGAATATGATTCCGAAAATAAAACTGGAAGTAGCCCTCGAGGCGGTAGCAAATCAAAACTTTCACAAGACCAAACAGAGTCTCTACTAAAACACCTACAGGAAAAGACCTATCTTAAAGTCAAAGGGATCATAGCTTATGTGCATGAGCAATATGGGATAAAATATTCCCAAAGTGGCATGACAGATTGGCTCATACAGCACGGATTTGTTTATAAACGTCCTAAAAAGATTCCTGGGAAATTAGATCCTGAAAAACAACGAATTTTCATAGAACAATATATGGCTTTAAAGGAGACATTAAACCCTGATGAAGAGATCTATTTCATAGATGCTGTGCATCCTGAACATCAGTCCCAAGCCGTATGTGGATGGATCAAAAAAGGCGTTCAAAAGACTTTGCAGACATCCGGGAAACAATTGCGATTGCATTTTGCTGGAGCTCTTTGCCTGACAGGAATGAAGATTTTTACAGAGGAATATAAGACAGTTGATGCCGATGCAATGCTCGATTTTTTCAAGAAGCTAGAAAAACAGACAGAGGCTCGAATTATTCATGTAATTTTGGATAATGCGAGATCAAACAAAAATAAGAAACTAGAAGAGTTTCTGATGTCTTCTAGGATTAAAGTGCACTATCTCCCTCCTTATTCGCCGAATTTGAATCCTATTGAACGCTTGTGGAAGATCTTAAAGGAAAAGACGGTATACAATCGATATTACGAAACGTCGGTGACTTTTTTTCAGGCAATTAGAGGATTCTTCTTAGAAGAGATACCGAAAATAACAGATATTTTGAAATGTAGGATAAACGACAAGTTTCAAGTCGTTGACTTAAATCCCATTAAGCTAGCCGTTTGAATCGGCACTAGTATAGAACATTTTTTTGATCTTGCATTCTTTGCATCATACACTAGATAATTTAAGATTATGCAAAAAAATTATCTATTTTTAAGTGCACTACTCATTTGTAATAGTGGCTTTGGTCTGTATACATTCAACCCCGGCTCACCTGGTATTCCTGAAGAAGGACTTTTTTTATCGAAACAGTCTTGGCTTAGGATCAAGATGGGTTATGAGTATGATCATGTTCAGAATCGTAAGCTTAAGGTTCTGCGTCAAAATGCTCTGCAGGTTAAAAACATGCCTAAGGCAAAGCTAACCAGTAATTTTGGGACATTTACAGCATCTATCAATCAGCGTTTGGATCTTTATTTTGAACTGGGAAAAATGCATGCAGAGTTTACGCAGCGCCTTTATCCTCAAGGTCCTGATATCTCTTATAAGTCCCATAGCTATTTTGCATGGGGCGGTGGTGGAAGAGCTATTCTAGTTTATTGGGGAGACACGCAAGTGGGACTTGCCGCAAGCTATAGAGCTGTGCGTCCTGATCTTTATGCCATTTTAGTAGATCAAGAATCGCATCTTCCGCAAAAAACAACAATGTTTTGTTACGAATGGCAGGTGAGTATGGGACTCTATCATCGCTTTTCTTACTTGATCCCTTATATCGCTCTACAATGTGCAGATTTTCAAGGAAAAATCAGGCATCTTCCCTCAATTCCTGTCTTTCCCAGAGGGTATTTTTCTTTTAAAAGTCAGCACCTATTTGGCTTGGTTTTAGGTTGTGGTCTCACAAATCAACGTGGGTTTGATTGTAATTTTGAAGCACGTTTCTTTAATGAAAAAGCATTTACGCTAAGTGCAGATTTGAGTTTTTAATAGAAAGACTTTGCCTGCAGGATATTTTTTAAAGAAAATACTATTCAAAAATACTTTTGAGCGATATCATTTTTTCTTAAATCTCATGAGTGATCTCTTATCATTCATGAACTTCTCAGCAATAGAAATTTTTAACGGTGTTGCTTCTATTTTCTTTGAAATAAAGAAAGATTTCCTTTATAAAATCTTGAGATTGTTTTTAATTTTTTCTATTAATCAGTTGATCTTAGTGTTGGGTATTTTTGAGATCTTCTCTAGTAATTTCTTAAATATTTTGCCCCCGTATAAAAAATTAATCTGGAGCTAATAATGAAAGTAGATTTGAAACGCTGCTTATTCCTTTTAAGCACCGTATTTGTTGCTTCTTCTGCAATGGCAGCAACAATTGACGAAGCAGATGATCTTGATCAAAGAGACATTGGTGCATTGCGTGATTGGATTAATACAAAACGCCAAGTGACTATTAAAGAGTCAGGTGGATCTTTATCCATTAGTGGAGAGGTTCGTACAGAATTTCAACATACTCATGAAACTGCAAATGGTGTGAATCAAAGAGGACCTAATGGAGTAGTATTTGGTAGCGATGGTCTACCTATTCCCTCTAATGGTTTTGATATTGAAGTGAATTTGATGTTTGACTATCGAACAGATCGTTCATGGGCAGCCGTTAAGTTAGAATTCGACAACGAAGCAGGAATTATAAGCGGAACTTTAAATAAGCTAAAGTTAGAAAGAGCTATCTGGGGTTATCGTATTTTTGATCGAAGCAATTGGGGTTTAGATGTCGAGTTAGGACGCCGCCGTATGTCTTCTATGCTTGATTCAAAGGTAGAGTTTAACTCGTTTTTTGATGGTGTGTGTTTTAAGTATGGTCATAATATCGATCCCATTGGAAGCGCTTACTTACATGCAGGTATTTTTCTTGTTAATGAATGGAAAGAACAGTTTGGTTATGTAGGAGAAATTGGTCTTCTCAATCTTTTTAAAACCGGTTTTTATACCAAATATTCCGTTATTGATTGGGATACAAAGAAATTTACCGACTCTATTGATAAACAACGTTTTGATTTTATTGTTTCTCAATTAATTCTTGGGTATCGCTTTAATGCCTTTTGTTCGAAGAAACCAGTACAAATCTATTTAGCTGGTTTATACAATCACAAAGCACGAAAATTGCCGATTACAGATAATCAAAAAGCGAATTGGGGTGCTTACTTAGGGGTTTCCATGGGAGAGCTTAAGAAAAAAGGCGACTGGGCTTTTGATATTAATGGACAGCTTCTTGCTGCACAATGCGTACCTGATTTTGATGTATCGGGAATTGGTACAGGAAATGCATCTTCTATTGGATTTTATACTGTAAAACTAGATGGCAAAGGTGGTCTTAACACTATAAAGACAGCAGGCGGTAATGTAAATTATCAAGGATATCAAATAACCTTTGATTACTTATTTACCAATCAGATTGATATTCAGCTTAGCTGGATGCAGTCCATTAAGTTGAATAAGCATATCGGTCCCTATTGTCGTTTTAGGCAAGTAGAAGTAGAAGTAATCTACGGTTTTTAAATCTTTAAAAGCCCTGTTAACTGCAGGGCTTTTTTCTTCATCAAAAAAATCTTCCTATTTAATTTCGTTTCATCTTTCATTTGTGCTAAGATGAGTCTTTTCAAGTTTGAAGTGCACAGAAGAATTAAAAAAAGAATAGGCAGGCGATGAAAGAATCTCTATTGTGATTTTTAACAATCAAACACAAGGAGAGACCTTGCCTAAAGGCTACCATCACCTAACCTATGACCAAAGATGTCAGATTTATATTTTAAAAGCTAGAGGAGATACATCTAGCTCAATAGCAAACATTCTAAAAGTTCATCATAGCACTATTAGTAGGGAACTTAAGAGAAATAAAGGGCAACGAGGATACCGTCATCAGCAAGCTCAAGAAAAAGCATTTCTTAGAAAAAATTCTCAGCCCAATAAAAAAATGACTCCTCAAATAGTTACCCGTATTGAAGAAAAAATCAAGTTGCAATGGAGCCCTATACAAATATCCGGATGGCTTAAAAGACATGGTAAAGAACATGTTAGTCATGAGACCATCTATAATCATATCTGGAAAGATAAACGACAGGGAGGACAGCTTTATAGAGAGCTCCGTCATCGAGGGAAAAAATATAACAAGCAGAGAAAGGGAGCTTCTGGAAGAGGGAACATGCCTGGTCGTATAGATATTAAGCAACGGCCTTGTATTGTAGAAAAAAAGACTCGTTTAGGAGACTGGGAACTAGATACAGTCATAGGGGCAGGACATAAAGGCGTAATTGTATCAATGGTAGAAAGAACTTCCAAGCTAACTAAGCTCGCCAAAGTTTCTCATAAAACTGCAGAGGAAGTAAGTCAAGCGTTAATTGAACAACTTAAACCTATCAAAGATTTTGTACACACATTAACAGCAGACAACGGAAAAGAATTTGCCTATCACCAAATGGTTAGTTTCGAGCTAGAGACAGACTTCTACTTTGCAACGCCCTACCATTCTTGGGAAAGAGGCTTAAATGAGCATACAAACGGACTAGTTAGGCAATATTTTCCTAAAACACAAAGCTTTTTAGATACGACTTCCAAGGATATAGAAAGGGTGGAAACTTTACTAAATAACAGACCTAGAAAGGCTCTCAACTTCGAAACTCCACTAGAAGTGTTTACGAGATTATCTACAAACATGCTATGCTCGGGTGCACAATAGATGTTTTTTCAAGTATTTATATGTTCTTTTTTGTGCACTTCAAGGTTGAAAGGGCCATGAATAAAACTCTTTAAAAAGAAAAAATATGCATCAAGATCTATTTGAGGAATTCCCAAGGGTTTTTTATGATGGTAATTGTGGTTTATGTCATTTTTTTGTGCGCTTCACCCTTTTAAGGATGCAAACACCTTTCGTTTTTTCTCCCATAGAAGGAAAAACCTTTTGCCATCTTGTTCAGACTAAAAACATAAAAACTACACCAGATAGTATCATGGTGTATGAGAAGAAACAGGATAGAATCTATTTCAAAACAGAGGCGATCTTATATATTTTACACTCTTTAGGAAAAGGTTGGAAGTGTTTAGCGTATTTAATTCGTTGTATACCTCTTTGTATAACTAACGCTTTCTATGATTTTATTGCTAAAATAAGAGGCAAGATTTTCAAAAAGCCAAAAACGGCTTGTCCAGTTCTCCCAGAGAACTTAAGAAAATTTTTTAGAGAGTGAACCTTATTAAGCATATTAGACATGCCATAATTGCACACAAAGAAGGGGTTACTCCTTAAACGGAGTAGGTTAAACTCTCCAATATAAAGAGATTTTTTTAAAATCTCAAAACCGCTCATTAAAGAGCAAAAAAAATGAGGAGCAACGATCAGCATCTTGTGCATGATCACGGATAACTTTCTACCCACTGCTAAAGCGGCTTTCTTCATCCCTTTTTTTCGCATAATTTTTAATCCCCAAGCTTTCACTTTACTCCATTTCTTACTTCGTGTGAGCATTACCATTCCGGCCTCAACTAACAAAGACCTAAGTTCATTGGATCCACATTTCGAAATTCTTCCCTGTCTTTGCACCTCTCCAGAGGCATATTGTTTGGGAGTCATACCAAGATAAGCTCCTACTGATTTAGAAGCTTTGAAGCGGGCTGAATCAAAAATTTCTGTTTTAGCTGAATCAAAAATTTCTGTTTTATAGGTTAATGCTGTTACAGGTCCTATGCCAGGAATTGTCATAAGCTGCTTTACTTCTTTATCTTGACTGACTAGTTTAAGCATTTCTTTATCCAGTTTTTCTACTTGCTCGACTATTTTGTCAAAGGTGCTTAATAGAGATGTTATAATTAAGATAATCACTTCTTCCTGCTTTTCTATCTGTTTCATAACAGCAGAGGAAAATCTTTTTGCCCCTACAGCTCCCAATCGAATTCCATAACTTTTAAGTATAGTTATTTAAATCGAAATTGATACAACAGCTTGATCTAAGAGCCTGTTTAAAATCTTTTCAAAAGTAGAGCAATAAAAGCAAGAACCACCATATTCAGGCTTGTAGTAGTTTTCTTTCGCAATTTTCCATAGCCTGCGACATTTTTCTATCCACACAAAAGAACGCTCTACAACCCATCTTTTGGGAATAACTGTAAAAGTATGAAGTGTATTTCTTTTGGCTATTTCTACTATACATCCTAATATCTCCTGCACGCTCTTTGCAAATTTCTCTCCAGAATATCCTCCATCTGCTAAAACATTTTTTACACCAAACAAATGGTTTTTATGTAGTGAAAATGCTTCTATACACCCATTTCTGTCAGTGATATTAGCGGTGGTAATGTGAATCGCATGAGGAAGCCCTTGGGTATCGACTGCTATATGTCTTTTTATTCCTGATATTTTTTTCCCTGCATCATATCCTTATCTTCTCCGCTGTATCAGTATTTTTAACACTTTGAGCATCAATAATTACAAAGCTTATTTTTTCTTTCCGACCACTGCTTTTTCTGACCTCGCCAACCAATTTTTTTTAAAACTATTTCAAGAATACTCTTAGAATTTTTATCATCTTTTTTATTCCAAAGAGGGAAATAATAATAACATAATTCCCATTTAGGATATTCTATAGTTATTTAAAATTTTATTGATAAAGTTGTATATAGTGGTTCCGATTCAATCGTATAGAAAAATATTTTGTTTTGTGTTAAGCTATTGAGTATGAAAAAACTGATCCCTAGCCAGAGAGCTGACTTAGAACACAAGTTAAAGCATCCAAAAGACTATTCTGAACGGAATAGGCTTTGTGTAATTTTGGGCTATGATGAGGGTATCTCAACAAAAAATCTTGCTAAAACACTCCGGATAAGCCCTATCACTGTTCAGAAATACCTCAGAGAATATGATTCCGAAAATAAAACTGGAAGTAGCCCTCGAGGCGGTAGCAAATCAAAACTTTCACAAGACCAAAAAGAGTCTCTACTAAAACACCTACAGGAAAAGACCTATCTTAAAGTCAAAGGGATCATAGCTTATGTGCATGAGCAATATGGGATAAAATATTCCCGAAGTGGCATGACAGATTGGCTCATACAGCACGGATTTGTTTATAAACGTCCTAAAAAGATTCCTGGGAAATTAGATCCTGAAAAACAACGAATTTTCATAGAACAATATAGGGCTTTAAAGGAGACCTTAAACCCTGATGAAGAGATCTATTTCATAGATGCTGTGCATCCTGAACATCAGTCCCAAGCCGTATGTGGATGGATCAAAAAAGGCGTTCAAAAGACTTTGCAGACATCCGGGAAACAATTGCGATTGCATTTTGCTGGAGCTCTTTGCCTGACAGGAATGAAGATTTTTACAGAGGAATATAAGACAGTTGATGCCGATGCAATGCTCGATTTTTTCAAGAAGCTAGAAAAACAGACAGAGGCTCGAATTATTCATGTAATTTTGGATAATGCAAGATCAAACAAAAATAAGAAACTAGAAGAGTTACTGATTCCGCTCTGATCCAAATAGACCCTTTTTTCAGGAGAAATTGCTTCTATCTTTTTTAGATATTCCGCTCTTGCTTCCGCATTCCTTTCCTTATAAAACGCAATCTTTTTTTTCTTGTGATCTTGAGTCTTTTCAAAGCGTAAAAGATTGCTTGCAAAGTCAAACCAAAATGCTTTGCAATCTCTGATAAAAAATGATCGGGGTTTTTTTCTACATAAGCGATTAATCTCTGATCATCAATTTTCTTATAAGTGCTTTTCTTTTTTAGAGGTTCTACGTCTCCTCTTTGTTTCTTACGCTTTACCCATCGGTAGACAGTTGCAATCTCAACTTGAAATAGCTGGCTGGCCTTCATTTTGTCGTTATTTTCTTCTAGGTATTGAAGCACTCGTTTTCTTAGAGCCTGTTTAAAATCTTCTCATTAAGGTATTAATGATAGTTTTCATAAAACCGTTGGAGGTAGTTATGACCCGCTCTTATCCAAGCGATATTTCTCGTAAACAATTTAGCAAAATCCATCTAATACTTGAGTCTACACGCAAAAAAACACGTCCACGAAGAGTTGATCTATATGATATTTTTTGTGGAATTTTGTACATTTTAAAAAGTGGTTGCCAGTGGCGTATGCTACCCATAGAATATCCTAAATGGGAATTATGTTATTATTATTTCCATCTTTGGAATAAAAAAGATGATAAAAATTCTAAGAGTATTCTTGAAATAGTTTTAAAAAAAATTGGTTGGCGAGGTCAGAAAAAGCAGTGGTCGGAAAGAGAAAACAAGCTTTGTAATTATTGATGCTCAAAGTGTTAAAAATACTGATACAGCGGAGAAGAAAGGATATGATGCAGGGAAAAAAATATCAGGAATAAAAAGACATATAGCAGTCGATACCCAAGGGCTTCCTCATGCGATTCACATTACCACCGCTAATATCACTGACAGAAATGGGTGTATAGAAGCATTTTCACTACATAAAAATCATTTGTTCGGTGTAAAAAATGTTTTAGCAGATGGAGGATATTCTGGAGAAAAATTTGCAAAGAGTGTGCAGAAGATATTAGGATGTATAGTACAAATAGCCAAAAGAAATACACTTCATACTTTTACAGTTATTCCCAAAAGATGGGTTGTAGAGCGTTCTTTTGCGTGGATAGAAAAATGTCGCATGCTATGGAAAAATTGCGAAAGAAAACTACATACAAGCCTGAATATGGTGGTTCTTGCTTTTATTGCTCTACTTTTGAAAAGATTTTAAACAGGCTCTTAGATCCATTGAATAAGGTTTAGGCATTTCTCTACCTCCATATATTTTGTTGGAGAAAAATATACAACTTTATCAATAAAATTTTAAATAACTATAAGCCTCTCACTGTATTTTTTAACTGCGTTTGCTGATTGAGGAGAGTTCTTCTCGAACCTAATAAAATGCTTTTTTCTACAGACTCTTGTGGCTTAACAGTGTACTCTTGTATATAGATCTGATCGAAGTGCTTCTGCAATCCCTCGTGCATCATTTTTATCGGTCTTATTTATTTTTAGAGCAAGAATCGGTCTTAGTTTTCTTGCATCCATACAGATGGGATCTATAGCTCTTTCCCTAAATCCAGTGACCAGATAATGAGACAAGGATCCACTTTCAAAACCAACTAGGATTTCTTGAAAATCCCTTTTTGAAAAATAATCTGCTAGTAAATAAGGATCTGTTTTTTCTGAACCTTCATGGACAATCTTACCTTGTTCATTTAATACACAGATAAAAGTTCTTTTCATTGATACATCTAGTCCAATATAACACTTCATGGGTTGCTCCTCATTTTTTTTGCTCTTTAATGAGCGGTTTTGAGATTTTAAAAAAATCTCTTTATATTGGAGAGTTTAACCTACTCCGTTTAAGGAGTAACCCCTTCTTTGTGTGCAATTATGGCATGTCTAATGTTTGGACTACTGGGATATTGGATGAATTTCTTAATTCGGTAAGTATCTTTAAAACAGTAAATTTAATTCAAGATAGTTTCATGTATAGTCTTTTCAAGTTTGAAGTGCACAGAAGAATTAAAAAAAGAATAGGCAGGCGATGAAAGAATCTCTATTGTGATTTTTAACAATCAAACACAAGGAGAGACCTTGCCTAAAGGCTACCATCACCTAACCTATGACCAAAGATGTCAGATTTATATTTTAAAAGCTAGAGGAGATACATCTAGCTCAATAGCAAACATTCTAAAAGTTCATCATAGCACTATTAGTAGGGAACTTAAGAGAAATAAAGGGCAACGAGGATACCGTCATCAGCAAGCTCAAGAAAAAGCATTTCTTAGAAAAAATTCTCAGCCCAATAAAAAAATGACTCCTCAAATAGTTACCCGTATTGAAGAAAAAATCAAGTTGCAATGGAGCCCTATACAAATATCCGGATGGCTTAAAAGACATGGTAAAGAACATGTTAGTCATGAGACCATCTATAATCATATCTGGAAAGATAAACGACAGGGAGGACAGCTTTATAGAGAGCTCCGTCATCGAGGGAAAAAATATAACAAGCAGAGAAAGGGAGCTTCTGGAAGAGGGAACATGCCTGGTCGTATAGATATTAAGCAACGGCCTTGTATTGTAGAAAAAAAGACTCGTTTAGGAGACTGGGAACTAGATACAGTCATAGGGGCAGGACATAAAGGCGTAATTGTATCAATGGTAGAAAGAACTTCCAAGCTAACTAAGCTCGCCAAAGTTTCTCATAAAACTGCAGAGGAAGTAAGTCAAGCGTTAATTGAACAACTTAAACCTATCAAAGATTTTGTACACACATTAACAGCAGACAACGGAAAAGAATTTGCCTATCACCAAATGGTTAGTTTCGAGCTAGAGACAGACTTCTACTTTGCAATGCCCTACCATTCTTGGGAAAGAGGCTTAAATGAGCATACAAACGGACTAGTTAGGCAATATTTTCCTAAAACACAAAGCTTTTTAGATACGACTTCCAAGGATATAGAAAGGGTGGAAACTTTACTAAATAACAGACCTAGAAAGGCTCTCAACTTCGAAACTCCACTAGAAGTGTTTACGAGATTATCTACAAACATGCTATGCTCGGGTGCACAATAGATGTTTTTTCAAGTATTTATATGTTCTTTTTTGTGCACTTCAAGGTTGAAAGGGCCTATTAATAAAAGACTTGATTTCTTATTTTTAATTAAAGTATAAATAAGTTATAAAAAACTTTTAATTAAGATGATTATGAACCTATCTTGAATTGAATATAAATTTTCGCTATGATACCAGATCTTTTTATTTTTTAACTAAAGACAGATGACATGAGCAAGCAAGGATTAAATGAAGAACAGTTTAAAATACTCGAACCTCAAATGGAAAAATGGGTAAATCGTAACCATTATGGAAGAAAATTAGCGCCATGGAGACCTGTAGTGAATACTATTTTCTGGGTGCTTCGGACAGGAGCTCCTTGGAAAGATGCACCTAGAAACAAGGAGTTTTCTCATCCCTCAACAGCACACGCATGGCTTGGAAGAATGCAATCTGCTGGATTTTTAGATCAATTTTTAGAAGAGCTGCTTAAGCTTGCCGAACAACTGGAGTGTATTAATGAATATGACAAGTATAACAAATGTTATTACAATTCAATCAACTACGGTAGAACCTTTCCTAAACACAACCCCTGGAGCTTTCTGCAATAAGAAGTATAAATTTATCCGAGTTGCTGCAGAGCACATAAGTAAATTATGTCTAGCTCTTTTTTATCAAGTAATTTCTTCTTGCTGTAGGATTGTGCACTCTCCTGGTGCCCAGCATTATAAATGTCTGGCTCATTATTCGCTTCAAAAAGCAACAAATTTATTTATCTATATAAAATTTGGAAATGAAATCCTTGATTTCTCTTTGAATACCCCAAATAAAATCAAAGATTTCCGGGAGATTGACGAAATAAAGGCACTAAAAAATTTATATGGCGATACAATTATTAATCAAAGGATAAAAAAAGCACAAGATACTTGCGCCATAAGCAAACTTCGTAGATTAGAAATGGGAAAAGATGGATGCTGTGTAGGCATGAGCTATGATTTTATTTCTAGCTACCTTATGAATGTAAAATTAGCAAAGTCCCCATTAGAAGCTGTTTTCGGTCGTTACAAAGATGGAGCTCCAGATAAGGCTGTGCTTGAACAGATCTTCTATGATGCTAAGAATAAGCTTACCTTTGAAGAATATACAAATAAATACTTCAGTGAAATAGAAGAAGAGATCAAAAGTGAAATAAAAGAAGAGATCAAAAGAAAGTGGGAATCTTTGAAAAAAATGATAGCTAAAGAAAAAATTGCTGCATTAAAACAGATTGAGATAGATCTAGACATTCGGTTAAATAAAGCAGCAGAAGAAATATTATTAAAATACTGTTTAGAAGCAGAAAAGGATATAACAAGCTCTTATGGGCTTACCATAAATATAAATGAAAGTGCTGTTTATACATTCAAAAAAAGGAAAGAAGAACCTTCTTTTGAAAATTTTACAAAAAATTTAATAGCAGGAGTTTATCATATAGGAATTTTACCAGAGAAAGATACGGGACATGCAATGGTCTATATTAAAACAAAGGAAGGGAAACATATTATTTACGATCCTAATTTAGGAATTCTAGCAGTTGCTCCGTCTGTATCCGCAACAAAATTATACGAAATAGTAAAGAGTTATACAAAAGAAGAAAATTTCTATGTTACCTTTTTCCCATGTGAACCTATCTTGAATTGAATATAAATTTTTGTTAAGATGCATGGTTTTTTTATTATTTAACCAAAGAATAACATCTTCTTGCAAGATAGAGCAGTTTTTTCAAAAAAATCTAGTTATGCAATTCTTAATTTGAAATTAAACTAGTATAAATTTATACTTTTAAAATTTCATTGCCCTTATTCGGCTTTTTAAACCAGAGACCTTATAGGAGCTATGGTTTAATGTTTCCGTGAGTGTCTGCATAGAGGTAATCAAACACACTTCTTTTCTAGCGCGTGTAACTGCTGTGTAAAGAACTTCTCTGCCAAAGACAGAAGAGCCTGTTGGAAGCACAATCACAATTTCATCGCATTCACTGCCCTGGCTTTTATGCACAGAGAGGCAATAACCTGCTTCAAAAGCTGGTAGAGCTAAAGCGTCTATTTTGCGATACTCTTGTTTGTTTTGGCGATTATAAAAAATAGCATAATCGGTGGTTTTAAGTTGTTTATCGATTACAGAAGTGGTTTTTTGTCGAACTAGAATTCCAGAGTCTCCATTGTAGAGATCTTGATCTGGACTATTGCGTTGAATGAGAATGGGAAAAACCCATAGGTTTTGTAAAGGAGTGTTTTCAAAAGTTTTTTTTAGTAAAAATTGATTAAGAGCATCTACGCCAAGTGGACCTTGGCGCATACAAGAGAGCAGACGAAAGCAATCAATGTAAGGGATCAATTGCTGTGGATTAGGAGAGATGCTAAAACTATAAGGAGGGATTTTTTTCTGACAGAGATCCCAGATTTTTTCATGGGACAGCCCCTCGCTTAAGTCGATCCATTTGATCTTCTGTTCTTGTAGTAATTGTGTGGCTTTCTTTGTATCTGATCTACAAATAGACTGAGAGAATTCTAAAATAGCAGCAGAGTCTGAACGTAAGACTTTTTTTAGTTGTGTTAAGGGAATTTGTAAGAAAGGGGCTATTTCCACCAGATCTGCAAAAATGCTGCCTGATTCCACAGGGGGTAATTGATTTTGATCTCCAATGAGAATTACATGAGAATCTGTTCGTATGAGAGGGAACAATTTTGCAAATGAAGAAGCATCGATCATAGAGCTTTCATCGATTAAAATGACATCTGCAAGTAAAGGAGTGTTTTGTTTTTGAGCTTTATGAAAAATGGCGTGTAGGGTACCAGATTGCCAAGATAGGGAAGGCAGGATTTTTTGTAGGCTATTTTCTAGCTGGGCAACGGCTTTACCCGTGGGGGCTGTAAGTAGAATACGACTCTCTTTCTGCATACACGCCTGTAAGATAATTTGCGCTGCTGTAAATGTTTTTCCTGTTCCTGGCCCTCCGGTAATTAGAGAAAAGGAATGGGTAAGAGCTAAGAGAACTGCTTGTTTCTGCTCGGAGTTTAATCCATTGGTTAATTGTTTAGGGGCTTCATAAAGGGATTTTTTGTTTTCTAATAAGTTAAGTAAAGAAGAAAGAATTTGATTTTCTTGTATTCGATACTTCTGTAAGTAGAGAAGATTCTTATCTAGGCAGATTAATTTATCCATCTCTTGTGCATTTCGATCAATAAGTGTATCTGGAAGAGTGGTTAAAGCAGAAGAAATGAGTTCATGAGGTATATCTACAAGGCCAATTGCACGGAGTTGTTTTTGCAAAGAGGTATTTTCTAGATGTAAGCTAAGGTGACCTTGACGAGAGATAGAAAAGAGAATAGCAAGTAAAAGAGCTTGATTTTCAGGTCCAAATGGAAGCATTTTTTTTGCAAAGTATAGATCTAAATAACAGAAAATACCTTGTTCTAAAAGAGATTTAAGAAGAGGCCAATGGGAAAAATGATTTTTGGAGGGTAACATGGTTATTCCATAAAGGTGGGGTAAAAGTGATAGAATCTTTTGCCTCGAATGAAGTAATAAATAGCTCCTCCAAATAGATCTGCAAAAGGACGAGAATCAAAGAGTTGTATATGCTTTTTAAGAGCCGTAGCATAAATAGATGCTTGCAGAAGATAATTACAGCGATCCATTTCTATGATTAGAGTTTCTTCAGAATAATCGATCTCGTTAGGACCTAGATAATTGGTTTTCCAATCGAGTAAATAATATTTTCCTTGGTATTCAAAACACAGGTCGATAAAGCCTTTCATCATTCCCTGTTTGACAGGAAAGACAAACTCCATTTCTTGTTGCATTTGATCAGAGGTTAGATCAGAAAGGGAAAGAGAAACCTGATCGATGAGAAGAGGTTCTTCTAAAATGAATAGGATTGTTTGTTCAATCACTTGTTGCCAATCTTTTAATAGAGTATTTTGTAGAAGGGAATGAATCAACAAAGAAATTTTATGGAAATCTATCGGACAGTGATAGCATAGTTTAAAGCATTGCTCTAAAATATGGTGAATGATGTTTCCTGTTTCAGGTCCAAGCGGCATACTGCAAAGTGTATTTTTTTCTATAAAGAGGTGGGTTTGTTTTTCTTGTTTTTTTTCTAATTGGGCTATGGCAGTGAACGAGAGCCAATGTTCAGAAGAGATGTTCAGTAGAGTCTCTTCTGGTTTTATGAGAACAGGATCTACTGTTTTTGAAAAATTCGATAGAGGCTCTATCTGCGTGCAGATGGAATAGGTGACATTGGGTTGCAATTCAGAAACAATGGATGCGATAGAGTCTTGTGTTATTGTAGGGATCAGAGCATAAGTTTTTTGCCAACTTGTCTCTTGAAATAGCCAATTACTCAGGAACAATTCGATAGGAGATGCTTCTGCTAATGGTGTTGGTGTTTGCAACTGGTCTAAAATAACAGGGATATACAAATGGTATTTTGCACGTGTGAGGGCAACATATAATTGTCGCATTTTTTCTGCATCGGCTTCTTCTAAGGCAAGTTGGCATTTAGGATCTTCTAGATCACAAGGAATCAATCGATCTTTAATCGTGATATATTCGGGTATTTTTTGACGAGAGGCTAAAGAAAGAGCAAATACTGCATCAAATTCTAAACCTTTACTCATAAAAACAGTCATTACATGCACACTATCTTCTTCTTGTTGAAAAGGGGTTGCAAAACGGCTTTCTTCTAAGGTATCTTGCATATCGTTTAAAGCTCTGAGCAGAGAAATTTCCCGGTAGCCTTGCATTTCTTTTTCAATGAGCATTTCTGCTAGTATGGTTAAATCTAAATAAAGATCTGTTTGCTTAGAAGAGAGAAGTTTTTGTAAAAGAGAGATATCTGGATCAAAACAGGTATGCAATAGAGAATGAAAAAAACAACTAAATCCCTTTTCTTCCCAAATTGTTTTAAGGATTTGGAAGTTTAGCTGTGCTTGGACAAAACAGAGGTGTTTCCAATCTTGAATCAATTGTTGTTTTGTCCATCCAATGATCGCTGTTCCCAGAGCGGTTTTTATTTTACTTGAATCTGTTGGATCTAATATAGCTGTTAAAATTTCTCTAAAGCCAAAGTAAGCATTTGACTGAGTAAGGGCTACACCTCGTTTAAAGTTGGAAGCAATCCCTTGGCTACTCAGAAAAGAAACTACCCTAGCTGCTTGGTAACGATCTTTAACTAAGATAGCGATTTTAGATTTTGGAGTGTGATAATGGGTTTGTAATTGCTTAATTTCTTGAGCAATGAAGACAAATAGCTGTTGATTTTCTGTGAAGATCGTTGGCCACTTGGCCCTTTTACGATAAGTGGCTTTTGCTATGAATAGATGCATAGGAGCTGTTACATAGGGGATGTTTAAACTGATGGGATGAACAGAATGCACATCTAAATAAGAGCGCAGCGCAGGGATAGGCATCCAATTTTTGGTTTTTGTTAAGAACTTATTTAATACTTCAATGAGAGAAGAAGAGCTTCGATAATTTGTATTCAAGTAACGCAAGTGATCTTTGCCTATTATTTTAGCTGCGGATAAATACGTATATAGATCTGCTTTTCTAAAAGCATAGATGGATTGCTTGGGGTCTCCTACAAGACAAAAAGTTTGCGTTTTTGGTGTGAATAGTTGGTGAAATAGTTGCCACTGAATTTTATCTGTATCTTGGAATTCATCGATGATAATTGCTTGAAATTTATTCTGTATCTGTTCTTTTAGTTCAGGATGCTCAATGAGTGCTTGATGAATTCTTCTAACGATTGTATCAGGGAAATACAGATCTGCTTTTTGTAAAAGCAGTTGGAATTTTTTTTGGCATAAAGCGCAAAGTCTTAGGAAATTTTTTTTGGGATCTTTGGCTTGCTGTAAAAGAGGCAAGAGATGGTTTTGCAGTTCTTTAAATAGATCTGTATAGGAAAAGACAATTGCTTTGGCTCGTATTTTACGATTTGATTCGGTAATTTTTTCCAGAAAAGAATTCTTCATAAGCAGCGTATCAAATTCTTCTAGGGTACAGGTTTTCGCTTCCAGAATTCTTCCCCAAATTTCAGCTTCTTTTATATAGTTTTTATCGGTCATCTGTTTGTAGACAGCGGATAACTGTTGAACTTCTTTTACAAGCTTAGAGCTACACACAGAAGGTAATGTAGGGAGCACGCAGAGAAATTGTTGGTGCAAATCTAAGAAGGAAGGAAACGAATCTAGTTTTTTATCCTCTTTGGTCACTTGCATTAAATGATTTATTAGTTGTTCAAGATTAGACTTGTATTGAGAGAGTAAAAAATGCACTTGGTTGGAGCTATATAGAGGGCTTTTCATTTCTGTGCGTAGAACTTGTTTCACAGCATATTGCAAAGTGGATAAATAAGCGTGTTCATCAGGATCATTAAGATTAAATCCATTTTGGGTTTCAAAGGCAAACTCCTGAATCAACTTATAGCAAAAGCTATGCAATGTATAAATAGAAGTATTGTCAAAAAAGATCAAAGCGGACTCAATTCTTTCTTGCGCTTGTAAAAGCTCAGCATTGCCTTTTTCTAGAATAGCTTTTAAATAATCGGGATCGGCGTTTTTCTCTCGGATATTCTTATAGAGACGTTGTAGATTCTGGCGGATGCGCCGCTTTAATTCACGGGTTGCTTCTCTAGTAAAAGTGACTACTAAAATTTGCTCCATAGCAAGGGGATCTTTTGCTTCAAGAATGAGTCTGGCAACTAGGTGCTCAATGGCAAATGTTTTTCCTGTACCAGCAGAGGCTTCTAAAAAATGCGGGCCAAATATAGGGAGATTGCGATCGAGGATATTAAATTCTTTCATAGAGAACCAATGAGTTCAGAAAATACACTTTGGAATATAGGAGTCCAATAGTTCCAGGTTTCTTGGGCGTCAAAACAAAATCCACGACGCTCTAACCATTTTTCATACGCGTCTTGTATTCTTGTGGAAAGTTGATTCTCATCTAGGAGAATTTTTTCGAAATCGCTTTTAGTCCCTAAAAGCAGAGCTTTAGCCCAATTGGTTTTAAGAGGAGAGATAGTTTGACGAGCGTAAAAAAAATAACTAAGATATTTTTGCATAGATGAAATAGGGTCCTTAATTTCCAGAGGTAAACAAGAGTCGTCTTTCAAAGAAAACAAGGAGGCTTTCATATTCATTTCCGATTGTAGAACCAAATAAATCAGATAAATAGGCCATATTTGAATCAAACCTTCTAAATGATTAGATTCTTTAGAAATAAGTCCTTTTATTGATAGATCTGTTAATGTTCCAATGATATGAATCTTTTGATTTTCAAAAGGGATTTCAATAGCAGGAACTATCCAATTACCACACTTAAGCTGCTCTATTTTTCTACATTCTTTAGATAGGCTAACAGAAAAAAGAGAATTTAGTTGTAGGTCAAAATGTAGAAGGGTTTTTTGCATTTGAGCTACTTCTGACTGTAATTTTTTCAGAGCAAGGTCTTTGAACAATCCAATAGGAAGTTTGCCTTGAGCTTCTAATTGCGCAAGTAGTTCATGTAAAGGTCTTGTACGCACTTCTTTAGTGAAAATAGCTTTTTGATAGTTAGAAAATAAAAAATCACCAGCAGGCTCTTCTTTTTCTAAGAATATCTGAAAGACATCCTGGCAGAAAAACCGAATGGGATTTTTGGCTAGCTTGTACAGCTGTTTTACATCAATTATTGGAATCGTTACAGGTTGTGTCTGATCTTGTGCAAGAAAAGGTTTATTTTGTGAGTTAGGAAAATAATAAGATTTAGCTGCTTGATAATCGATTTGTGATTTTTTTATCTGAGAATGATCTTGAAAGTAGATAGAGTCAAAAGGCAGATTTGGATGGTCGATGATTTGCAGCGCTACACAGGCTTGCAGCTCTTCTATGAGAAAAGAACACCCTTTGGGTTTTTGATCTTTAGAATCTATTCTCTCATAGCTGAATAAAAGATGCTTTTGAGCAGAAAAGAGCGCTTCTAATAATAGATAACGATCTTGCTCTGCGCATGTAGGGATATAATCCAATCCTGGGTTTTGGGATAGTTCTGATAAAGAAGAGCTTTGGAGCATTCGAGGAATGAGCTCTTCGTTCATCCCTAACATCCAAATCACTTGGGAAGGATAGATACAGCCTTCTTGTAAAGAACGGAAATGGATTTGTCTTAAATGTTGTGTTTTTTGGAATTTGGTTTTTTTACGAAGTAGCCGATCCATAATGCGTTCTATGCTCTCGTAATTATGCAAAAGAGAGAGGTTTTGAGATCTTTTTTGCAGCTGTTTGATTTCTCGTAAAAACTCATTATTTTCTACATCAAAATACTTTAATAAAAGGGCTTCTATATATAATAGCCACGATCCAATAGTCATTTTTTCAGATCGCAAGGGCGATAAATCCTGTTGTAAAGACGTAAATACGCACAAAAAGTCGGAAAAAAGCTCTATATCTGTAAGAGCAATCACATCTATAGGCCAGTGAGACTCTAAAGGTTCTAGAGTAACAATGCCTAGTAAAAGACGAGAAATACCAGCATCCCAATTACAAGCCTCTTCTTCTTGACGAATAGAAGCTGTTTTTAACCACTGTTTAATTTGTTTAGACCGATCAAGACTCCATCCTTGTTTTGCACAAAAGATCGTTTCTTCTAACAAGGCATAAATAGAATTTAGAGAAAAGCTTTCATCTAGTACTTTCTTTAGTAAAAGAAAACCGTGAGCTGTGCTATTAGAAAAAATAGGTACATTTTCTATGGTATAAGGTAGTGGATGATTTGCAAAAATCATTTCGATATAAGAGGCGTACAATGTTATATCAGGAGCTAATACGATGATTTGATCAAGAGAAATAGAATTTTTTTGTATAAGAGTTGTAAGAATATCAAAAAGGACTTCTACTTCGCGAAGTTTTGTAGGAGCGCTATGTAATTGTAGGGAAGAATCGGCTTGGGAGATGGGTTTTGTGCGCTCAAAGCAAAGAATCTGTTCTTGCAATTTTTGTAGGTTGTTACTTTCTTTTTTTAACTCGTAGATTTCTGTGCTTGTTAAGGAAAAGAGGTCGAGGTTTTTTAAAAGAGCTCTTCCTAGCTTTCCCCAATTAGCTAGGAGAGGATGCGCTGCTGCATCATAATGATTTAGTTCTTCTCTTTTCTCAATGCTGATTCCTCTTTGAGCTAGTTTTTTTCGTAAGTAGGACCTTTCGCGATCTGTATGAACATCTTCCCAAAAGAGCTCACAAGGAGAGAAGAAATAAAAAAGAGACCCGACTTGTTTGAGTATTTTTAAATAAGAAAGAGGGAGAAAAGAAAACCCAAATACAAAAATGGATCTAGTCTGTGTTTGCAAAAATTGAGTAGCTTCTAGAGGATAGGTCCAGTTAGGGTAAGAAGAGAATATTTGATTCCACAATGTTTGTTGCCAACCTGATTTCTTGATCCAGATAGGTAAAAAATGTAGTCCATAGGCACCATATTCTTCAAATATATTAGACAGTTGATCGCTAAGACCTATAATTCTCTTACTTCTTTTAGACTTCTCTTCACAAGCGATATAGGAATACAGTTTGCTCATTTCATCTTTTTGCCAAGATTGTTCGATAATCTCTTCTAGTACCAGAGAAATTTCTATAGAATCCGGCATTTTTTTCCCAAAAGGAAATAGCCATTCATTGATGGCCTGTTTTAAAGAAAGAAATTGGATTCCTGTAACAATTTCCAGCTCTTTTGCAAAAAAACCAATTAGATATTCCTTAATGGATTGACTAGGTGTGATAATGATTTTTTTACTAAAGGGATGTGTCGAAGAAGCAATTAGATCTTGTTTTAGTTTATCGGCAAGACTTTCTATATTTTGGCTAAATGTACAAGGTAGAGCTATTGAAGGACAAGAGATCTCTTCTTTACAAGATTTCATTCTCGCTCTCTTTTGTTGAGCTTGTTATAGTGTATGGGAAGAATCCATTTTAATCTTAGTATATTATTCTTATGTGTTTTAGACAGCTTTTTAAAAGGATCCCCTCTTTTTCCAAAACAGGCCGTTGCTCTTTGGCCTGTTTAAATTTAGCTCAAGCGCTAGGGGTTGTGAATGATAATATTTTTAAATTCACAATGGTGTTTTTGCTGATTGAAACTTTAGGGGATATGAAAGCAAGTTTTATTCTTTCAGCAACGGGTGCCATTTACGTAATCCCCTTTTTACTTTTTTCTTCTTATGCGGGAATTTTAGCAGATCGCCTAAGCAAGCAGAAGTTGCTTGTTTTTATGAAGGGAATTGAAGTTCTTGCAATGGGTATTGCTATTGTTGCTTTTGCAGCAAGAGTCCCTTGGCTCTGTTACAGTCTTTTATTTATTTTAGCTGTTCACAGCGCTGTGATGAGCCCTTCTAAATACGGAATGATCCCAGAGCTTGTTTCCCAGCATATGGTTCCCCGAGCAAATGGATTAATTACCTCAGCATCCTATCTTGCTATTATTTTTGGCACTTTTTTGGCTTCTTTTTTAACAGAAAAGACTCATAGCCAATTTACTTGGATTGCTTGTATTTGTTTTATGATTGCACTGGGAGGTTTTTTTGCTGCTTTAGGCATTAAAAAAACACCAGCGCAAGCGACAAGAATAAAGGCCCATCCTTTTTTTTTAAAAGAGATTTACTATACCTTGAAAATCGCCTCTTTGACACCCCATTTAGTTACAGCGATTTTTAGTTCAGCATTTTTTTTATTTATTGGTGCTTTTACACAACTTAACGTAATTCCTTTTGCCATCCAAACCCTGCATTTAAGCAAGATTGCAGGGGGGTATTTATTTTTGGTTTCTGCTTTAGGGATTGCTGCAGGGGCTTTTTTGGCAGGGAAACTCTCCAAATATAAAACATCTTTAGGACTCTCTTGTGTAGCTTGCTTGGGCATTGCGATTAATTTTTTGTTTTTATCGATTACCACAAGTTTACCTCTTGTTGTTATCTCTCTAATTTTAATTGGTGCATTTGGGGGATTATTTGCTGTACCTTTTGACACATTTATTCAACTCAATAGCAAAGATGAAAGAAGAGGACAAATGATTGCAGCTGCTAATTTTTTTAGCTTTACAGGAGTATTTATTGCTTCTCTTCTTCTGTATGTATTTAGTCAATTTTTAGAACTCTCTTCTGCTAGTGGTTTTGCTGCTGTTGCAGCGCTTACCCTTCTGGTTTTTTTGGTTTTAATCTCTCGATTATCTGAATTTTTCTTTTCTTTTGTAGCAAAAGTATTCTTCTTTTTTTCTTCTCCGTGTCGTACGGAGTTTTCCGCTTTGGAGATAAATCTTTCTTCAATATTCATTTTAGAAAAGCCTTCTTTTCGCAAAGCTTTTTTTTTAGCAAGCAAGTTTCCCATGATGCATTTTCTTTTTCCTTCCAACAGATCTAAACAGCCTTGGTACTATCGCTTTGTATATTCATTACATGCAGCTCCTAAGGGTCTAGATATAAGAGAGCTGATTGCTTATGCACAAACACAACTTCTTCCAGAAAGACCTATTTGCTTATTTTTTAGAAAAACTTTTCAGATTCCCACAGCGGCTATATATGGATGGATTGAGTTATTTCAAACCGAACCCCTGGTCTTTTTCGTCCGTTTTTACAAAGAAAAAACAGGTTGGGTGTGCAAATTAGAAAAAAAAGATTAATCTTTTAAAGACTGTTTCTAATTATTAAAAGACGTTTCGATCTTTAGCTTTGAGGCAAAAAAGAACTCCGGCCATACATGACCGGATTTTCATATCTTTGGAGGATAAGAAATGATTTAAGCAAAATTCAAATTATACAGAAGCTTTTTTCGCTGCTGTGCTTAAACGGGCTTTTAGGCGACTGGCTTTGTTGATTTTAAAGACCCCTTTTTTAACCCCTTTATCCATTAAACTATAGACTTCACTAAGTTTTTCTTGAATGAAAGAAGCATCTTTTTGAGCAAGGGCTTCTTTTAAAGATCTTGAAGCGCTACCAACTCTTGCTTTAAGCACGCGATTGCATAGATTGCGCTTTTTGCTTTGTATATTGCGTTTCTCTGCGCTAGGGCGCTTTTCTTTCTTGTCTTTTTTTTCATTTGCCATAAGTTTTCCTTTGGACTTAAAGATGGAAGAAATATAACTTAAAAGAACATAATTCGTCAAAATGCTTTTAAGATAAAATTTATTTTATGAATAGGGTGTGAATAATAATGATGCCAACGACTTAATCGATAGTAGCATGCTAAAATTGCCTCTATCTTAAACAGAATCGCAAAAAGAGTTCTATAGAAAAAGTTTTTCCTGTTAAAAAAATTATACAAACTTTTATCGTATTGGGGATAATACAGATATTTCACTTTTCTTAAAAAAAATTTTATAGTTTTAATAGAAAAAGTAGACTTTTGATGTTAAACAATTTTATAAGAGGATAATAAATATAGAGTAGCTTGACAATAAGAAAGATTATTATCAAAATCGATTCATAATTTACTTAAATTAATTAGAGTCACATATCAAAAGGATTATTTAATAATTTGTTTACACAACAGCATCAACAAAAAGTCGAAGAACTTGTCGCTATAGCTAAAGAACAAGGGTATATCACATACGAAGAAATTAATGAAATTTTGCCTATGACATTCGATTCTGCTGAACAGATCGACCAGGTTTTAATTTTTTTAAGCGGTATGGATATTCAAATCCTTAATCAAGTTGAAGTAGAAAGACAAAAAGAGCGGAAAAAAGAGGCAAAGGAGCTAGAAGGATTACCTAAGAGATCTGAGATAACCTCTGATGATCCGGTACGTATGTACCTCAAAGAGATGGGTTCGGTTCCTCTATTGACTAGAGAAGAAGAGGTTGAAATTTCTAAACGCATTGAGAAGGCGCAAATTCAAATAGAAAAAATTATTATGCGTTTTCGTTATTCAACGCGTGAGACCATCTCAATTGCTAACTATCTCATTTCCTCCAAAGAGCGTTTTGATAAAATTATCTCAGAAAAGGAAGTCGAAGACAAAAACAATTATGTAACTGTACTTCCTAAACTATGCATGTTGCTTCGACAAGAAGATCAAATCTTAGAAAATCTTTTGCGTGAGCTTTATAGTACAGAAGAGAAAAAAATCGATAAGGTAAAACTTGCAGAAGAAATCGAAAAGTGTCGCATTCGAACACAAGCTTATTTGAGACGAATGCACTTTCGTCACAATATCATTGAAGATTTTGGCGAGGTGATCCTTAACGCTTACGAGCGATTTCTCATATTGGAAAAAGAGATACAAGAATTAATTCCTCGAGCAGAGAAAAATAAGTTCGCCGCGGGAAAACTGCGTGCAGTAAGGCGTAAACTATTAAATCGTGAGTTAGCTGCAGGGCGCACATTAGATGAATTTAAAAAAGATGTTCGTATGTTGCAGCGCTGGATGGATAAGAGCCAAGAAGCCAAAAGAGAGATGGTGGAATCTAATTTGCGCTTGGTGATTTCTATTGCTAAAAAATACACCAACCGTGGCTTGTCGTTTTTAGATTTGATTCAAGAAGGAAATATGGGATTGATGAAAGCTGTAGAAAAATTTGAGTATCGACGTGGTTATAAGTTTTCTACTTATGCTACTTGGTGGATTCGTCAAGCTGTAACCCGTGCAATCGCTGATCAGGCAAGAACCATCCGCATTCCTGTGCATATGATTGAGACAATTAACAAGGTTTTACGTGGAGCTAAAAAGCTCATGATGGAGACAGGTCGAGAGCCTACCCCTGAGGAACTTGCTGTAGAATTGGGTATAACTCCTGAACGTGTGCGTGAAATTTATAAAATTGCTCAACATCCTATTTCTTTACAAGCAGAGGTTGGAGATGGAGGAGAGAGCCAGTTTGGAGATTTTCTAGAAGATACAGCTATTGAGTCCCCAGCTGAAGCAACGGGCTATGCGATTTTAAAAGATAAAATTAATGAAGTGCTTGCTACTTTGACAGACCGGGAGCGCACAGTATTAATGGAGCGCTTCGGTCTTATCGATGGAAAACCCAAAACCTTAGAAGAAGTAGGAGTGCGTTTTAAAGTTACAAGAGAGCGTGTCAGACAAATTGAAGCAAAAGCGCTACGTAAAATGCGTCATCCCACACGTGCTAAACAATTGCAGGCTTTCTTGGATCTGTTGGAAGAGGAATAAGTTGTTCATTCGCTCTGCTGAGCAATTTTTTGCAGCTGTTTTTTCTGAAACAGGGCTGTTACAAAAACTGCCTAGATTTGAAATTCGAGCTGGACAAAAAGAAATGGCTCTTTTGATTCATAATGCTTATCAAGCCCAAGAAATTGTTTGTATTGAAGCAGGAACCGGTACTGGCAAAAGCTTAGCATATCTACTGCCTGCGATCTATTGGGCTATTCAGCATAAAAAACGCACTGTGATTTCCACTCATACTATTGCACTACAAGAGCAATTAATGAGTAAAGATATCCCTTTCTTACTCAAAGCATTGCAGATCGATCTAAAAGTCTCTTTAGCCAAAGGGATGAATAATTATCTATGTTTAAAGAAACTAAAAATAGTAGAAGAGCAGATTTTGTTCTTTCCTGAACAAGAGATTAGACTATTGCAAGCCTCAATTAAAACAGCTGAAGAAGGCACTCGCTCAGAAATGCCATTTAAAGTTTCCCAACCCATTTGGGATAGAATATCGGCAGAGAGGGATAGCTGTGATCACATCCGATGCCCTTACTATAAGGAATGTTATTTCTTCAAAGCTCGCAGGCAAACCTTAGAATCGCAACTTATTATTGTTAACCATCATCTTTTATTAGCGGATTATAAATTTAGATTACAGCAGGTCAAAGATTCTCCTCTTCCTTCTTATGAGTATCTGATCATTGATGAAGCACACCATTTAGAATTAATTGCTCTACAAAGCAGTGCAGAACGATTAGACAAACGCTATCTCTTATATCTTTTGTCTCGTTTGTTTTCAGAAACTCAACCAGAGAGCTCTTTATGTGGGCTAATTAGAAAAGATCTTTTAGGGTTTAATCGCTACTCCTTAGAACTCCAGCAGAAAATAGAAATTGATATACTCGGACAAAAAAAAGTTTGTAATTTACAAATAGAGCAGGTTTTCACGCATGATTATTTTAGTAAAATAGATGCTAAGTATCGCATTACAGATGCCTTTAAACAAACCTCTGTCTGGAAGGAAGAGATCCTGCCATCTCTTGCTATGCTAGCAAAAGAGCTAACAGGGCTTGCTGTTATCATTCAGGATTTAAAGCAAGAGTTAGATCAATACTCGGAAGAAAAGTTACATACATATGCACTAGAGTTGCATTCTCTTAAGATTCGTTTAGAAGAAGAAGGTAAAAAGATTTCCCTGTTTTGTACAAATGATCCGAGCTTAAAAAGAGTACAATGGTTGGAGAGAACCGCTCAGAATCTCTCTTATATAGATGCAAATCTAGATATAGCTCTTTTTTTAGGTAAGCAATTTTTTACTCCTTTACACGCAGCTGTTTTATGTAGCGCAACGCTTACTACGCAAAATAGCTTTTCTTTTATAAAACGTACCTTAGGACTAGATCAAATAGATAAGGTAGTTCAGGAAAAGATCTATCCTTCTCCTTTTTCTTTTGATACCCAAGCGCTTTTTTTGGTTCCCAAAGATTTACCTCTGCCTTCAGATCTACACTTCTTGTTACATATTGCGCAAACAATAGAGGAAATGATAGCAATTAGCCAGGGGAGTGTATTTGTGCTATTTACCTCTTTTGAGATGTTACACGATTGTTTTCAGAGATTGCAGAGCTCCTATCCTATCCTCAAACAAGGGGATCTTCCTCGGCATATGTTGCTTGAAAAATTTAAACAAACCCCAGGGCAGGTTTTGCTAGCCACAGATTCTTTTTGGGAAGGAGTTGATGTTCCAGGAGATGCGCTAAAATGTGTGATTATTGTAAAACTCCCCTTTGCTGTTCCTTCCGATCCTCTGCATGAGGCCTATATAGAAGCGATGAAGCAAGATGGCAAAAATCCTTTTTTGGAATATAGTGTACCCCAGGCAATTATTCGGTTTAAACAAGGTTTTGGAAGACTGCTTAGATCACAGCAAGATAGAGGGTGCGTAATATGCTTAGATCATCGTCTAATAAGCAAATCATACGGCAAGCTTTTCTTAAATAGCCTTCCCTCATGCAAAAATTATTTTGGCTCAAAAGAAGACGTATATAAAGAAATGAGAACTTTTTATGAGAATAAAAGAAATGCTTTAGCGTAAGATTTACTTTTTACCTAAGGGCTTTTTTAGGATTGGCTTAAGATTTCAGATCCCCTTGTAAAAAGAAAATAGGAGAAAAAACAACAGTAAAAAATTCTTTTCTTTTCTTATTCAATTTAAAAAAGTACACTAGTGTAATTGTTCAAATCATTTTTTTAGTGATTTTTCTAGCGTGGTTTTGAACATTCTAAACTTCCCATGTTTTATAAATTTTTTAAAGTTACATGTTACAGCTGTAATGAGGAGAAATAAATGAAAAAATATATGATCCTAGCTTGTACTATGGTCTGTCTGTCGATTTTTGCAGACTCTACTATTAATTCAGAGACCGGAGAAACTTTTCTTGAAGATATGGAGATTGTTAATCTCTGTGATTTAACAGAAGATGATCTATTACAGGTTACCCAGGGACTGCATCCTGACAAAATTATTGAATTCTCAGCCAACACTACTTTACCTATTGACTGCTATTTAAGAGGGGACTTGATTAATTTAGTACAAAACGTGGAAAAGTGGGGAGTAATAGAAATAAAACAAACCTTTTATGCTAGATGTACAGGTAAAGAATTGCTTTTTAGTTCTGATTTAACTGAATGGAAACCTTTATTGGAATTCATTACAGGCGAGGCATTTGTTATCTTAAGCCTTCAAGATGGGCAAACATTCCTTGCAATTGGGACAGAACTAATTAGGCGCACATAGGATTCAAGTTTATATGAGCTTAGAAGCTTTCCTGTTTTTAAGCTCATCATATATCTTTTTCAAGCTAGGTAAAATCTCTAAGGTTTTATCTGCTTCTTTCTAACCCTGTGTAGGTTATTTTCTCCTTGCGCAGTTTTTCCTTTGCAGTTCCTCAAGTTATCTTTTACGATTTTAATCGTCTAAACTGATTCTTAATAGCCAACGCGAATTCTAATCACTCCAGGATCCTATTGGAACAAGTCTAGACTAACCGTATTAGTCAATGTATTAATAGGATTATTTGTAGTAAGGACAGTAAATTTATCAGATCTTTCCACTATTTTATACAGTAAAGCAAAAATACCATCGAATTACAAGCGCCTTAAAAGATTTTTTACATGGCTTATTTCTGTAAATAATTATCCTTATTTGACTATGAAATTTGTGGTATTGGTTTTAGGTCTCAAAAAGGCCCTTTCAACCTCGAAGTGCACAAAAAAGAACATATAAATACTTGAAAAAACATCTATTGTGCACCCGAGCATAGCATGTTTGTAGATAAGCTCCTAAACGCTTCTAGTGGAGTTTCGAAGTTGAGAGCCTTTCTAGGTCTGTTATTTAGTATAAGTTTCCACCCTTTCCATATCCTTAGAAGTAGTATCTAAAAAGCTTTGTGTTTTAGGAAAATATTGCCTAACTAGTTAAAATCGTACCAAACCTTCCCATTTCCGAAGGAGTTGAACTAGCACGTGGAATATTTCCAAGGCTGTGGATAGATAGTAAAAAATGCAGCTTTTTTATTAAAGCTGCGGAAAACTACCACAAATACTACAACGAAAAACTAAACGTTTACAGCGATCGACCTATTCACGACTGGTCTTCTCATACAATGGATGCTTTTCGATACTTGTCCATTATCCAAAGCAAGAGAAGAAACAAAGGCATGACGGAAGAGGAAGCTGAGCGCATGCAAGCGATGTACCAGGTTCGCCATATTTAATCAAATGATACTGGATGTTCAGGTATGTAATTCGGATCTCGACGATGCATAAGATCTTCTTGTGTCGGTACGTATTCAGGTTCGTAAGTCGGATCTCGATGAAGATAAACATCTTCTTGATAATTCATAAATTTGGGTTTCACTACTCCTGCTGCACATCGAAGATCTTTTTTATGTCTCTCGCTATGCAAAGTACCTTGTTTAGCACAGAGCAAGTTAGTTTTAAGGCATTCTATTTTTAACATTGTAAAGAACTTAGGATCTATACAAATCCCCACCAGATCGTCAATACAATCAATAGGAAAATATATTAAACGCAAAATATCCAAGGGCATGTTGACGAATATCTCTTTCAGTCCTTTTTGGGCATGAGGAACTTTATCGCTGATAAATGGAGTAGATAGCAGGGTAGATGAGCCTTTAAGAAAGGCTTCTGCAATGCTAGTCACTCTTGTAGCAATGGTAATAACATTGGCTCCCATCCATACGCTAATCACAAGAGGTCTTATTAAATGTTGAGACTGCTCGGTATATTGTCTCTCGTCTGCTTGCTTATCCAACCAATTGTATATACCTGATTGCATGTGACAGTTAAGTAAGTAAGAAGCCGATGGCGAACAAGTAAACGAAAAATGTTCTAGCATAAGAAAACTCTCTAAATGTAATGGTTTATATTTTTATATTAACAAAGAGGTTTTTTTCCTGCTCTTTGAATGTATCGGTGAAAGCTCTTGGCCAAGCAAACATCCCGCTATGAAAATTTTTTCCTAATTGAACGTCTACCATAGCAACAGACTTTTTCGTCCATGTAAAGCAATTGTCCAATCCTCCAGAGAACCAGGAATCTGATCCGGTGACTGCCCATTCAATTTTTTCTCCTCTTTCTGTTTGTTCTTCATGTAAACGTTGTTGTTTAGCAATCTCTTGTAGCATTACTATAACTTGTTTAGCCGGTCTCACCCACACTTCAGTTCTCCGCATTCCCTGCGGAATATACATCTTTAACCTTCTTAACGAATAAAGTTTAGAGCGAATAGGTGGATTGAATTCAGATTTGTGTATGAAATACTCTCCATTTGGTACAGATCCTTGGAAGTATTCATTGGCAAGACCTTCAACTATAATTGCGGTGTGATTTTTAGAGGGGCCTTTTAGTCCATTTACTATAGTCACAGTCCAAGTAAACTTGCTAACACGCATTCTAGGGTCAATTTCACTTGGGAGACTGATTGGTTCGATTTCAATTAACTTTTCCGGAGATATTGAAGATAACAAGCTTACTCTTTTTTCTAAAAAAAATGATACATTGTTAATGTGGTGTTCAATTGGGTAATGGGCATGATTTTTAAAAACCTTGATAACGGCAGCTGCGCCAGCGACAAAAGCCAAATACCCGGCAGCTCCTGCTGCAATAATCCCTAAAGGAATACCCCCGAAAAATACACCCGCAGATCCTATTGCACTAATTGCATTATATGATAAATAGACGGCTCCAGGACCGGTTCCAAGGATCCCTATGGGTCCTGTTATGTTAAAAATGTCTTTATTCTTTTTTTCTATGCACTCTGTGTACTTTTGGCGTTCTTCTATAACTAAATCTAGTGCCTCGCGTTCTTTTTTACCAATTTCAATATTAAGAGACGCGTCGATCTTTAATATTTTTTTACATCTTTCTAAGACGGATTTAACTTCATTACATAGCTCTGTTTTGGAGTAAAGTTCTTTCTGAATTCTTTTTATTCGGTCATCTAAGTCCGGTTCAGAATAATACTCAATTACGGCTTGCAATTTTTTTCGTTCTTTTAAAAGAGGTTTTAATACTTTCTCGTATTTTTCTATAGATTTTTTACACCTATCTAATCTGCTATTTATTTCTTTATATTCTTCTCTGAGAAACTTAGAATCAATTATCCTTACTTGAAAATCAGTCATTAAACAATACAAAAGAGGCATGTTATCGAAGGTTTCTGTTTTGATTTTCTCAATCAGCTCAATTGTTTCTGGGTGGCATTGTAAAGAAGGAATTGTAGTTTTTTGAAAATCAAGAAAACAGTTTTCGTTTGTAGATTTCTTAAAGATATTCCAAGCTAAACCTTCAAGTCCGCAAACCAGATTAATGTCTATACTTTCTTCTGCATCATTAATTTCCCAGGTTTTGTAGATTGAACAAAAGTTCACAAAGCCATTATCTCCTACCATGACTGCAGATCTTTTTAAATAAGAAATCATCTCCTCTAAATTGTCTTCTTCTGAAATCTCAATACAATTAGTACAGAGTTCTTTTTGGTCTCTATCTATTGTTTTGTATTTTAAAGAACCTTGTTCTTTAATTAAAGAGACCACGAAATCATTTATATCCCATTGATGAATAACTTCCTTTGTTGTTACAGATCCTTCGTCTTTTATTCCACTGGTAGAAGGCAAAGGTTGTTGATGGAAGCCAGAAGTAATTGAATTAAACTGACCAATGCTCATACAAAACTACCCAAGTTAATTTTTAATGTTTCGTAATCCAATTAACTGTCTTATTAACCAACGCTGATGTTGTCAGATCTATACTTGTATGAATTGATGTTTGAGCAGCTTGTTTGCTAATAGGCTTAGCTATATCAATAGATTTAGCCATAATATCTGCAGCAGTAGATGAAAAAGTTTTTGCAAAGATGTTTTTACTGCAAGAGTGAGATTTTTCAATAGAAGCATCTGAATATGCCCCTAAAGCATTTTTAGCCGGAGCGGTATATTTTTTAGCTTCTGTATTTGCTTGTTCTTTCAAAAAATTTTCAAATCCAACGTGTCTTGATACTGCGTTTCCTACTGGTGATGACATAAAAACTCCTAAGTTTAGATTTAATACGGAGTCTTTTCAAGTTTGAAGTGCACAGAAGAATTAAAAAAAGAATAGGCAGGCGATGAAAGAATCTCTATTGTGATTTTTAACAATCAAACACAAGGAGAGACCTTGCCTAAAGGCTACCATCACCTAACCTATGACCAAAGATGTCAGATTTATATTTTAAAAGCTAGAGGAGATACATCTAGCTCAATAGCAAACATTCTAAAAGTTCATCATAGCACTATTAGTAGGGAACTTAAGAGAAATAAAGGGCAACGAGGATACCGTCATCAGCAAGCTCAAGAAAAAGCATTTCTTAGAAAAAATTCTCAGCCCAATAAAAAAATGACTCCTCAAATAGTTACCCGTATTGAAGAAAAAATCAAGTTGCAATGGAGCCCTATACAAATATCCGGATGGCTTAAAAGACATGGTAAAGAACATGTTAGTCATGAGACCATCTATAATCATATCTGGAAAGATAAACGACAGGGAGGACAGCTTTATAGAGAGCTCCGTCATCGAGGGAAAAAATATAACAAGCAGAGAAAGGGAGCTTCTGGAAGAGGGAACATGCCTGGTCGTATAGATATTAAGCAACGGCCTTGTATTGTAGAAAAAAAGACTCGTTTAGGAGACTGGGAACTAGATACAGTCATAGGGGCAGGACATAAAGGCGTAATTGTATCAATGGTAGAAAGAACTTCCAAGCTAACTAAGCTCGCCAAAGTTTCTCATAAAACTGCAGAGGAAGTAAGTCAAGCGTTAATTGAACAACTTAAACCTATCAAAGATTTTGTACACACATTAACAGCAGACAACGGAAAAGAATTTGCCTATCACCAAATGGTTAGTTTCGAGCTAGAGACAGACTTCTACTTTGCAACGCCCTACCATTCTTGGGAAAGAGGCTTAAATGAGCATACAAACGGACTAGTTAGGCAATATTTTCCTAAAACACAAAGCTTTTTAGATACGACTTCCAAGGATATAGAAAGGGTGGAAACTTTACTAAATAACAGACCTAGAAAGGCTCTCAACTTCGAAACTCCACTAGAAGTGTTTACGAGATTATCTACAAACATGCTATGCTCGGGTGCACAATAGATGTTTTTTCAAGTATTTATATGTTCTTTTTTGTGCACTTCAAGGTTGAAAGGGCCCGGTTAAAAAGATGTTGTAGTGTAACAAATAAGTATTTTAACAGTAAGTAAAAAAAAACTATAAGAAGTCTTAAAAATTGGGCATAAGAGTAGCTTATAGATAACAAGATTGTATTATAGTGGTTCCGATTCAAATAGAAAAATATAGGATTAACGACAAGTTTCAAGTTAACGACTTGAAACTTGTCGTTAATCCTATATTTCAAAACATCTGTTAGTTTCGGTATCTCTTCTAAGAAGAATCCTCTAATTGCCTGAAAAAAATTCACCGACGTTTCGTAATATCGATTGTATACCGTCTTTTCCCTTAAGATCTTCCACAAGCGTTCAACCAGGGCCAACGCATGAAGATTTTGCTTGATAATTGAGAGATAAAAAATGATTCTGGCTCCTTTTTCATAAGGAGTATAAAATGGAAGGATTCATTCATTCTTCATCTATTATGATGCATTTTTCGAAATTACCAGACCCAAGAAAGGCGCGCAATCAACTATATAGCCTTCATGATATTATCAGCACATCTATCCTAGCCATGCTATGTGGACAAGATGATTACATGGGCTTTAGCTTGGGGCTACTTTAAATCTTTTACAAAAAGATAAGACAAGCAAGGTCAGTTTACGTAAACGGCGCTTCATTGCATCATGTCGTAAAGATTATTTATTAGATCTGGTAGGTGCAAAGGAAATTCTTCATGCGTAAGCCCTGAGCGTTCAACTAGGATTCAAATTCGGCGAATAAGGAGGGAGATAGTGCACTTTAATCCTAGAAGACATCAGAAACTCTTCTAGTTTTTTATTTTTTTTTGATCTCGCATGAACCTATCTTGAATTGAATATAAATTTTCGCTATGATACCAGATCTTTTTATTTTTTAACTAAAGACAGATGACATGAGCAAGCAAGGATTAAATGAAGAACAGTTTAAAATACTCGAACCTCAAATGGAAAAATGGGTAAATCGTAACCATTATGGAAGAAAATTAGCGCCATGGAGACCTGTAGTGAATACTATTTTCTGGGTGCTTCGGACAGGAGCTCCTTGGAAAGATGCACCTAGAAACAAGGAGTTTTCTCATCCCTCAACAGCACACGCATGGCTTGGAAGAATGCAATCTGCTGGATTTTTAGATCAATTTTTAGAAGAGCTGCTTAAGCTTGCCGAACAGCTGGGGTGTATTGATGCCCAGAGACTCTCTGTAGATGGTTTTTTTTTCCAGCGGACGCGGAGGAGGAGAGCAAGTTGATTATGGCTACAAAGGTAAAGGCGTGACATCGCATTTACTGGTAGAAAAATCAGGAAAGCCTCTTGCAATCACTTTTACATCAGCATCCGGGGATGAGAAAAAACAAGTGATCCCTCTGCTTAGGAAAGTCATTCCCTTCATTAAAAAAGCATGGAATCAGGGAAAAGTACCCATACTTGAAGCAGATAAAGGTTATGACTCAGAGCAAACACGTATCGATGTTCTTTCCCATGAGGTTTTTCCTCTGATAGCTCGGAAAAGAAACACTAAGGGATATAAGATAAAAGGCATTTGCTACCTTGAAAAGCAACGTTGGGTCGTTGAGAGAACGATTTCTTGGTTAAAGACATGCTTCCGTCGTCTTACAGTGCGCTGGGAAAGAAAGGCAATATATTGGAACGGACTATTAATGTTTGGACTACTGGGATATTGGATGAATTTCTTAAGTCGGCAAGTATCTTTAAAACAGTAAATTTAATTCAAGATAGGTTCATTTAAAGAGGCCTTTTCAAACTCTTGCATAATTAACCTTTGTTTTTAAGTATTACTATTACTTATTAAGTGAGGTGTTTTTATATTATTTATTTTAACATAATTGTGTTTAAATAATAAACTAATTGATATTCTATTGAATTTATATTAATTTTTTTATAATTTAAATTATTTTATAGAGCAAAAGAAAGATATGCAGAATTTGAAAACTGCAAATTGTATAATTACCTGAAATAGGCTACATGTTTAGTCCCAAAGTATAATGGTGTATACTATAAACATTTAGCATCAAAGGAAACATTATGGGACAAATATGATCTTGCTACAATAAATTGGACATGAAGAACCCGAATAAATTAAAACAAATTTATTGCTGCAGTTCTTCCCGATATTTAGGAATATTTTCAAAAAAGGCATAAATTGCCGTCTTGAAATCTAAGAATTTTTCATAATATCGATTATTGCGAACTTTTTTATTCATGAATCGCCAAAGGCGTTCAATTAGATTGAGATCGGGAGAATAAGGAGGCAAGAATTTGATTTCTACTCTGGATGTGTTTAGGTAATTTGCGACGATTTTTGACCTATATTAGGCAGCATTATCGCATATAACCACGACTCTTTGTGCAAAAGGATACTTTAGATCCTTTTTCATACCATCCATAAGAGGGTTTCGAATTGTGTTGAGGATGAACCCCATCTAGATAAAGCAGTTGATCTATTTGAGCGAGTTCTTTTTCTAGTTTTTGTAATTCTTGCGAAAAAAGCTTTTTTGCTTCCTCATTCACTTTTCCAGGAATCAGCAAAACAAAGGTTTACAAAAAAAACCGAAGACATAATCATTTCTGAAAATGTCTCTGGTGATGTGGAGCGTAGCGGAATCGAACCGCTGACCTCAACAATGCCATTGTTGCGCTCTACCAATTGAGCTAACGCCCCTTAAAAGTCCTTTAAGATACTACGATTTCTGACTATTTTCAAGCTAAATTAAATCTCTAAAGTTTTAGCTGCTTCTTTCCAACATTGCATAAATAGATTAGATCTCTTGTGATCCTGCTAAAATAAATGGGACATGAAGAACCCGAATAAATTAAAACAAATTTATTAAAGAGGTTCTTATGAGAAAGCAAAAAAAATATGATCGAGAATTTTAAGTTAAATATAGTAAAGCAATATAAAGAAAGCGGGAAATCCATGACATCGATATTCCGTGATTTTGAAGTTCCTATGGAAACTTTAGCCGGGTGAATTCAAGAATTTAAAGAACAAGGAGAAAAGAGTTTTCCTGGATCAGGCGAGATCAAACCCTGCAATGAAGAGATGTATCGCCTTCGCAAAGAATTAGCAGATAGGAAACAGGAAAGAGATATCTTAAAAAAGGCTATGGCTATCTTCTCACGACCAAGAAAAGCAAATTAGAGTTCATGAAAAAGCAGCATTACAAGTGTAGAGTGAAGAAGATGGCAAAACTTTTAGAGGTGTCTAGAAGCAATTTTTATTGCTTTGTTCGTAGAAAGCCCAGTAAAAAAGCATGCATGAGCGTAGTCGATCTATCTCAAGAATTCACGCCGAACTAAAAAAAGAGGGTGTGATTTATTCTCGTAGAAGAATAGCAAAAATCATGAGAGCATAGGGGATACAAGCTAAAACATATAAGGTATGGAAAAAGACAGCTGTAGCTAAAATGCATAAAGAAATAGTTCCTAACTTATGTAAATCAAAACTTTACAGTAGGTGCTCCGAATCAACCTTGGGTGTCAGATATCAGTTACATAGCGACTCGTGAAGGATGGCTATATTTAGCAGTTGTGCTAGATCTGTTTTCAAGAAAAATTGTTGGATTCTCTATGGTAGCAGGATCCGAACGGATCTTGTTAAACGTGCATTACAGCAAGCTATTCTGATCGTGGTTCTCAATATGCAAGTGAAGATTTCAAGAGAAAAACCGATCAACATGAAATTATTTTAAGTATGAGTAGCAAAGGAAACTGTTACGATTGTAGAGAGCTTTTTTCACAGCTTAAAAACAGCGCATGCTAACTTTTGTAAATTTAAAACAAAAGAAGAAGCTATGGATAGTTTATTTGAATATATAGAAGTGTTTTACAACAAAAAGAGGCCTCATTCTACTTTAGGGTATGTCTTTTCAAGAATTTGAAACAAGATGGATGAATCAGCAAAGTATTTGTGTTCTTGCTGTCTAAAAAAAGGTGACAAGATCGGACTTTTATAGAAAGAAATAAAAGTTTTATTTTAATAGTTAATTTTGATCAAATTAAAATAGGAATGTTTTAGATAAGAACTTTGTTTTTTATTGTATTTTCAAAAAAGCCCCTGTGCATACAATGCAAAAAAAGGAGCAGAATTATGGGGGTATTTGACCAAGTAACACTATTACTACCCGACTCTATTTTTCAGTTAAATACTAGCTATCAAGCAGATATACGTAAAAATAAAGTAGACTTAGGAGTAGGGGTTTATAAAAATGAAAATTTGCTTGCAGAGATTTTGCCAAGTGTTGAAAAAGCACAAAAATATTTATTGAAGAATGAAAAAACAAAGACCTATCTTCCGATTGAAGGAGATCCTCTTTTTCTTAAGGCAGTTGGACAATTGGTATTTGGCGCTAATTTTTTTTCTGCTCATCAAGAGAGATTAGTTGCTGTGCAAGCAATTGGAGGAACAGGAGCTCTAAAGTTAGCAGGTATTTTCTTAAAACAAGAACTCTCTTCTAAGGTTTATGTTTCTAATCCTACTTGGCCCAATCATCAAGGGATCTTTAGGAATTGTGGTTTACAGGTCTATTCATATCCTTATTATGACAAATCTAACCGTTGCATAGAGTTTGAAAAACTCATGCAATTTCTCTCTCTTATTGAAGAAAAAAGTATCTTGGTGCTACACGCGTGCTGTCATAATCCAACAGGGATGGATCTAACCCCCGCCCAATCCAAGATCTTGCTTAAGGTATGTCAAGATAAGAAAATCATCCCTTTGTTCGACTGTGCCTATCTAGGATTAGGAGAATCTATACAAAAAGATCGTGCAATGATTAGACTGTTTGCAGAAGAAGGAATGGAAATGCTTGTTGCTTTTTCCTGTTCTAAAAATTTTGGTCTCTATGCAGAAAGAGTAGGAGCTCTATGGATTCTTGTTGAAAGTTGTTCTGTAAAAGAAAACGTCATCAGTCAGTTAAAAAAGATTATACGCACAAACTACTCTAATCCTCCTAAGTATGGAGCGCAAATTGTAACACATATCTTAAGTAGCAATTTAAAAAAAGAGTGGGAATTAGAGCTTTTTTCTATGCGTAAAAGAATGAATCAAATGCGCCATTCTCTATGTGCTTATTTAAAAAAACATCTATTTTTAAAACAAGGGTTAGGAATGTTTGGATTAAGCGGACTGAATCACTCCCAAGTTAAACAATTACAAGAAGAATATGCGATCTATATGACAGCAAATGGTAGAATGAATTTCTGTGGTTTAAATGCAGGTAATGTAAAATATGTAGCACAATCTTTATTAGATGTTATATGCGAAGAATAAATTATCGTTCTTATATATTTCTCACTGGAATTTTTTTTGTACTGTTTTCTTTCTCTCCAGGTAGATCTCTTGTGTTGCGTCAGATGACAATCTGTGCTTTCTCCTGTTTGTGGGAGCGCATCTATTTATTAACCCACCCTCTTCATCTTTCCATGTCATCTGTTGCGAAACAAGAATTAGAAACGCTCAGACAAGAGAATTACTTACTTCATTTGCAAGTTGATCATATTCGGGAATGGCTTTTATCAGAAGATCGCATAAACGAACAAATAGATTTGCTCAAATCTATGAACAGCGCAAGTTCTGAAGAAAAGGAAAAATTGTTTTTGCGTCGTCGCCGCGAAGAAATTATGAAGATTTTACAGCTAAAATCTAAAGCAATTCCTGCTAAGGTCATCTTTCGTGAACCTGGAAGTTGGAGCAACTATGTTTGGATAAATGTAGGAGAAGCCGATAATAAAAATTTACAGGAGGGGGTGATTGCTAAAAACAGCCCTGTTATAATCGGTAATTCTGTGGTAGGAGTGGTTGATCTCATCCATAAAACACAAAGCCGCGTACGCTTAATTACCGATAATCGTCTTACCATTGCAGTAAGAGCTGTTAGAGGAAAACAACAGGACCATTTTTTACTCGAACAACTCAATGCATTGCTATTTTCCTTGGAAAAAAATCAAAATAGCTCTTGCTCTCAAGAGGTACAGGAAGCAATTTCAGCTCTTGCTCGGCTCAAAGCTCAATTCATTCCTGTGAATCAAAATATCTATTTGGCCAAAGGTGAATTACAGGGAACAGGGCGCCCTTTGTGGCGCTCCTGTGGATCTTTCCTAAAAGGAACAGGTTTTAACTATGACTTTTCAGATCAAGAAGGATTTGCTCGAGATTTACGCTCTGGTCTTACCTATGAAAAAGGTTCTAGGCTGCCCTCTATTGCTTTATTAAATGTGGGAGATCTTTTAATCACAACAGGATTAGACGGTGTTTTTCCTGCAGGACTGTATGCTGGAATTGTTTCCAGAGTAGATATTCTACAAGAGGGTCAATGTTTTTATCATTTAGAAGCTATAGCAACCGCTGGAAGTTTTGATGAGCTCAATTTTGTATGCGTTCTTCCTGCCTTGAAATAGCTACAACCGTTCTTTATTTCAATAAAAAACATTGCAAAAAAAGTAAAAATTATTAAAAATCTAGACAATGAGAATTAAGGCATTATGTCTTGCATTGCTTGAAAAAAACTTAAAACATAAGGAGCTTATATTATGAGAAAGAGCATTTGGTTTTTACTAGCGGCTGTGGTTTCTTTATATGGCGTAGCATTTGCAGAAGAGGATAGTAATGAGCCGTCTGGCACAGAGATTGTTTCACAAGAAGATAAACAAGAGCAAGCTCCTGTCTCAGAATGTAGATAGCTAAAGTAGAAGACCATCGGTTACATCTGATGGTCTTTAATCCCATCTAATGCATAGAAAATGGTTTTTTTTAGCTGTTTAAGGCATGAGCAAGAGGCAAAAGCATATTGATACACTTCTTCTCTAATGGGTGTAAGCTCTTGCTGCTCATGATCTATCAAAGAATAAATGTTAGGGTAGTGCTGAGGCAAAATGGTTTGACCACAGCGAAAAAGATATGTGCTTAGAGGTTCTTTTAGATCGTTCTGATTTAAAAAAAACATAGGTCTGTTCACATATAAAAAATCATACCCAATAGAAGAGCGATCGCCAATGTATAAATCGCAATGCTTTAATAAAGGATAAATGGGTATTGGATCTGAAATAAAATACACACCGGTGATGGTTTTGCATTTTTCCTCTAGCTCTTCTACAAGAAAAAGATGTTGTAATTTTAAATTGGGATGAGGTTTAATGAGTAGTGTGTATTTGTCTGGTTTTTGTTCAATTAAAAGATCAATCGCTGAAAAAAACGAGCTAGATTTTTCATAGTCTTGCCAAGTAGGGGCATATAGAATGGTTTTTTTCTGTTCCAGGAGAATTTTTTTTGTCACATAGGTATCATACCAGTCTTTATGTTGCATATAGAATTGATAACGGAAATTACCTGTGGTCACATAGGGTTTAATTAGGTTGTAACGGTTAAAAAAATCAATCATTTGCTGCCCGTATACTAAAAGCAAGTTTTCTTGGCACAGCGCTTCTACATAAGGCTTTATATTTCCTTTATCAGAGTTTCCATGAGGGCACCAAATGGTATGGATCTTTTTTTTAGAAAGCAGTTCTGCAAGGAAGAGAAGTTCCTTGAGCATAATACGCGAAAAGCAAGAAAACACAAATC
This sequence comes from Candidatus Rhabdochlamydia oedothoracis, assembly GCF_019453995.1. Lineage (NCBI taxonomy): Bacteria > Pseudomonadati > Chlamydiota > Chlamydiia > Parachlamydiales > Candidatus Rhabdochlamydiaceae > Candidatus Rhabdochlamydia > Candidatus Rhabdochlamydia oedothoracis. The sequence continues at coordinate 135,469 of NZ_CP075587.1, forward strand.
GATAATTTTTTGTTAGAAAAAAAGGAAGTTCTAAACAATCAAGGTAGAGCGTATCCGTAAATGGGTAGATCTCTTGCGCTTGTTTTAAGATTAGCTTTTCTGTAACAATTAAAGGAATTCCTAAAATAGCGCATAGAGGAGCTAAATGATCCAGATGATGGGTCTCTGGCCCATAAATGAGGCCGGCGGAAGAAGGATGCATGTTTTTGTCCTTAAGATAGCACATTATTGACAGAGATCCATAGGTTCATTTTATTTCTTTATCCGGCTCTATGATCTGAAAAATCTCTTCCCAAATAGGACAGCAAGAATCATATATAGTAGTGCCAATTCAAACAGCTAGCTTAATGGGATTCAAGTCAACGACTTGAAACTTGTCGTTAATCCTATATTTTTCTATGCGATTGAATCGGAACCACTATATTATCACCCGGTTTGGACGCTTTGATTTTTTCCACTACATAAATAAGTTCTTCAGTTGTTAACTCGCCGTATTTTGCTTCATCGAGTAAATCACCTAAATTCTGCATAGGTCTTTGCTTTGTTGGGGGAGTCTTTATTTTGTCTTTTTTCTTCTTCTTTTTCATTTGTTTCCTTTCGTTTCCCAATAATGCTTTCTAGTTTTTCTATGATAAGAAATACATTATGGAACAACTACGATTAAAAAGATGCTATACGATAACAAGAAAGTATTTTAACAGAAAGTTAAAAAAATCTATGAGATTTCTTTATGAGAGTTGCGGTTTCTAATTAAAGTTTGAGTTTGATCCTCAATAAGGAAAAAAGGAGCCTACAAAGAATGCTCTTGATGGAAAGATAGTTGCTCCTTTTCCTGTTTGAGTGGAGAAAAACTCATAAAATCTCCGGTGTTTCTTGGGATTAAAGTTATTTCAGGTTTTTAATGATTTGTTTTACTTCTGTTAATATGCTATCTACAAATTCAGCATCCGACAAGGTTGCTTGTTCAGGGAGGTTCAAACAGCTGATCCCATTTACCAACAGATCGAATTAATTGTGTAAAAGCTACTTCTAAAATTTAGCTCGTCTACTTTCATCAGTTAGCTAAAGAAGACTTCTTTCCAGGAGATCTACTTAGAAACGTCTTGCGTGTGGAAGCAAATTTCTGGATGTAATTTCCAATCGTCCAAAAAGTTTTATCGATGGGACAAAAGAAAACGCTTTAGTCCAATTTTTTTCTCAAAACTTTCCCTAATAGAAAATGTTCTCTTAGCAGAGAATCGATCAGATGTTTTGTACAAGCAGGGGTTATAAAAGTTCTTTTTGTTTAAGTACTATTGCGGTGTATTTTTCTCTTCAGTTGCAATAGCTGTTTTCTTTCTAGGGGGTTTCGGCTTTAAACGACGCTCTTCTTTAAGGCTGCTTTGATTGTCAATGTTCTGTTGATTCATTTTTTTTGTCAATGCTCCTAGCTGATCGTTTAAACTTAAAACCTCTGTTGTCTGTTCATCGTCAAGGGGCATAATCTGCTCTAATTTCAGGTCTTTATTGCTTGGGCCTATGAGGGTTTCCAGTTTTTGGGTAGCAACCAACCTAAGCTCACGCGCTTGATTTAAGCGTTCTAGGAGGGATTGGCGCTGTTGCATAATTTGTGTAGAATGCTCTTTATCTAGTGCTTCTTGATGTAGATTTGCCAGCAGCTCTCGCATTAAGTATACCTCTTTTCGCAGATTGACCTTAATCTCGTCGTGTAGCTGATTCCAATTTTTTTGCGACGCCATATGTTATAAGCTCCTTTATTCTACTAAATAATGGAAATGCTAAAAATATACTAGATCAACTAATTGCTTAATTTATAGAATGATTATCTTTTAAGGGTTTAGATGTTTAAAAATTTGTAATTATTTGTGTCATTGTGGATATAGAAGCTTTAAAAAAGTGGTTTTTGGAACAAAAGAGGGATTTTGCCTGGAGGGTAAGCCCAACGTCTTATGCTGTTTGGATCTCAGAGGTTATGCTGCAGCAAACAAGGGCCAAAGTTGTGGAAGGGTATTTTGAGCGCTGGATGATTTTATTCCCCAATGTGAAAGCGTTGGCCTTAGCTCCTCAAGAGGAGGTGATTAAAGCCTGGGAAGGATTAGGTTATTACAATCGGGCAAGAAATTTACATTTAGCTGCAAAATATATACTCAAAAAATATAAGGGGGTCATTCCGGATAAGAGAGAGGAATTAGAAAAAATTAAAGGCTTGGGCCCTTATACCGTAGGAGCTCTTTTAAGCTTTGCCTTTCACCAAAAAGCCGCTGCTGTTGATGCTAATGTAACACGTGTGCTTGCACGTTATTATCATGTAGAAGAGGATGTTACGAAGGCAGAGACCAAGCAGCTTATACAACTCAAGACGGAAAACCTTTTACCAGAAATTGAGCCTTGGGTGTGTATGGAGGCTCTGATCGAATTGGGCTCTCTGGTTTGTGGCAAAGTAGCTAAGTGTATAAAATGCCCTATAAAAGAGGGTTGCAAAACAAGAGAATTAAAGAGTCAACATCTCTTGCCTAAGAAACCTCCTAAAAAAAAGGTCGAGCTTCTACATCGCAATGTAATTGTACTCATGTATCAGGATAGTGTTTTATTAAGAAAGACAGGATCTGGTTTGATGGCTGATTTATATGAGTTTCCCTATTTTGAAAAAGAAAAACCGCAGGAAGAGATCTTGCTTACATTTCTTGCTAGAGAAGCCATTTACCAACAACACTTAAACGTTGTAAATCATACTTTTACCCATTTCAAAGCAACTTTGTTTCCTTCTATTTGGAGGGCTTTGAGAAAAGAGATGTTTAGCAACTACATATGGGTTTTAACAAAAGATCTGACAAAGTTTCCTTTTTCAGCAGGACATAGAAAAATTATCCAACAGATAGAAGGAATGAGATGAAAATCGTTCATACAGAAAGTTCCATGGGCTGGGGTGGACAGGAGATGAGAATTCTAGCAGAAGCAGAAGGAATGAGACAAAAAGGTCATACAGTATTCTTTGCACTCTCTTCTGGTAGTGAATTAGCAAAGCGCGCTAGGCAGAAAGGGTTTGTGGTTCATACATTTTGTTTTAAATGGAAAGCTCTCTTTTTTACCGTGGGAAAGTTGTTGTTGTTTTTTAAAAAAGAGAGGGTTGATTTGATCAATACGCATTCCTCTTTGGATGCTTGGATAGCGGGGATTGCTGCAAAACTGTCCAAAAAGCCCGTTATTCGAACACGCCATCTATCCACTCCTATCCGAGGGGGGGTAAATGGGTTTATTCTTTATAATAAGCTTGCTGATTTTGTGGTTTCTACTTCTTCTGCGGTGTTGCTTTTGCTGCAAGAAAAAGCTGATTTAAGTCCTTCTCGTATGCAGTGCATTGCAACAGGAGTGAATCCAAAAATTGCTGATGCTGTGCAAGATACTCTTATTTTTCGTAAGGAACTAGGTTTAAGTCCTACAGATATTTTAGTGGGGACAGCTTGTGTGTTGCGTTCTTGGAAAGGGATTCCCGATTTATTAAAAGCAGCTGATTTATTAAAGAATCATCAACAGATCAAATGGATTTTAATCGGAGGTGGGTATTTAGAGAGGTATCTGGTGATGATTCGTGAGATGAAATTAGAAAATGTGATTTGCGTAGGCCATTTAGAATCGCCTTATACAGCCATTAGCGCTTTAGATATTTTCATGCTTTTAAGCGTGGCTCACGAGGGGATCTCTCAAGCCACATTGCAAGCAGCTTTTTTTAAACGGCCCCTGATTACAACTAGTGTAGGTGGCTTGCCAGAGGTATGTATTCACGGAAGTACCGGTCTTAGAGTTCCTTCTTCTGATCCAGAAGCAGTAGCTCAAGCTGTGCTAAAAATGGCAGAAGATCGTCTTTTAAGAGAGCGCTTAGGGGAAAATGCAAAGATGTTAGTAGAACAAAAATATACGATTACCCATACTTTAGATCAAATGGAAGCTGTTTATCAAAAGCTTCTTTGAAAGTTAAGGTTGACTCAAATTATGAAAAAACTTAAATTAGAAGATCCTTTGCCATTTGGCAGGTTAGCTCTTGCAAAAATCTTTTTCTTAGATCGCTCGATAAACCGATCTAAAATCGCTATTTATGCCTGTTCTGGCATTTTTGTCGCTATGTTGGTTATGTACCAGTTTGGAAGGTTCGAAAGCAGATCGTCCGCTTATAAAGAAGCAAATGCTATGTATGCTAAATGGCGAGATCCCCAGGCCTTTAATAAACTAGAAAAAATAGTCAGCTCACACCCAGAGCTACAGACTAAGTTTGGAGGTTTAATTGCACAGCGTCTTTTAAGTATAGGGGAGACGAAAAGAGCAACAGCTTATATGACAAAAGCTCTAGAGAGAGCTCAAGGCTTAATTTCTCCTTATTATACCCGTTTTTCTAAAACAACTCTATTAATCGCCGATGATAAGCTAATGGTTGCTTTAGAAGAAGCAAAACAGTTAAAGAGCGATTTAGAAAAGGACGCTTTTCTATGGGAACAAATGGATTCGCAAAAACGGTCTGGCGGATTGTTATATGCTTATAACTTGATAAGAATTGCTGCCTTAGAAAGAGAATTAGGTTCAAAAGAGGGAGAAAAAGCAGCATGGGAAGAAATTTTGTGCAATGCTGGTTGGTCTAAGGTAGAAGAACCTGCTAAAACCTATGATCCAAAAGCTTATGCTACTCTTGCGCGTAATTTTCAATCGGGGTCCTTTTCCCTGCTTGACTATATCAAGCAGAGAAAAAAAGAATTGGAATAAAGATCTTATTTAGGATGCTGAGCTTGTATCTCTCTTGCTAAATGATAGAGATCTTTACCTCCATGAAGACCTAATAGTAAAAAAATCAGAGGTGGTAAAAAGATAGCTAGGACCAGAACCACAATTGCCAGTACGAATTGAGTGGTTTTTTCTTGTCTAAAGAGAAAATTAAGAACGGCTTTGGAAAAGTAGGCAACTTTTCTAAAGAAAAGAACGCCTAAGATCCCTCCTAAAGCAGAAGCTCCTATAGACCAGGCACAAGAATACATAATTAGCGCAAATAAAAAGGCTAGTGCAAAAGCTAAACAGAAAAAAAACTCAAAACGATGTTGTTTAGCGAATGTTTCAATTTCTTTTACAGAAACTCCTTCTTTTGATTTATTTTCATCCATACGACCTCATTAGTTAATAGTAACCTTATTAATTGCATTAAAATAGTAAATCGAATTTTTTAGCAACCTATTGCCGGTTTCTGAGCTCCTTTATTTGATCTTTTTTTTATTTTCTCAATCTCCTACACTTTTGATCATTCCTAAGAATGAGAGGGTAATGCACTGTGATTGTTCTTCTTTCTGCTAAATACAGTATCCGCTGTCTTTTTAATTACTGTATTATGGGAGTATGTGCTTGTATAATTGCCTTATCAAGCGGTTTACTCTTTTTTTCTTATCCTCTACCTGATGTAAAAACGCGGTTGATGCAAGAGGTAAGTCAAGTTCGTATACCCCTGCATCCCTATGAATTGATTGGCTCTTTTGCTTTAGCCTTAAATGAGTACCACACCTCTAGTTGGGCTAGACGTATTGCTAATGAACTTTTGGTATTAGGTTATAATACTAGGCCAGACCAGCAATCATCTGTTTCCATGGCTTTTTCTTTGAATAAGGAAAAAAATCCTTTCACTGTACAAAATGAGGAACTGGTTTTTCTAGAAGAGAGTAAAGAGGGATTGGTTCGCTCAGAAAAAAAGACTGCGCTCTGGATTCAGCCTATTCTATTAAATAATGGGGCTATTTTAATAAAGGTATCTCGACAATTTCACTCTACAGAGCAAAATGCAGAATTTATTTCTTCTTCTTCAGGATTGTTGCAAATGCAAAACGACGACTTTATGCAACAATTGCAAAATAGCAGCTATTTGAGTTTTGATTTATTGATCCAGCATTATGGGGGCCCGAGGTTTGCCGGATGGGAGAAGAAAGGCACATTAAAGTGTGTGAATCAAATGCAAAACTATGCGTGTTTTGTTTCGGAAGCAGACCTTCTTGTATTTAAAAACCAACAGTGGCAAGTTGCTTCTCTAACCACCAAAACTCAAGGGCTCCCTCTAGCACGAGTGAAAAAACTTCTTCCAGAGCAAATGCAATTAGAGGTTTGGGATGAAAAAGGCTTTTGCTCCAGCTTGATCGAAGTACCTCTGCGGAAAAAAAAGTTTAAAAAAATGAAGCTAGAAATCCCCTTTACCAAGATTCGTATGAGAAGTGCCACACAGGTGAGTTGTAGCTTAGGAAAGAAAAGACTGTTTTTAAAACAAGGGGACTGGTTATTCAAAACTTCTTCTGGATGGTGTCGGTTGGACAAACCAAGAGACATCGAGGATTATGTCTATCATCGTCTCCTAGCGGAAGTATTTATTTTCGATGCAATTGTAAAAGAGCAAGGTTGCTCTTTTATGAAAGGAACTCTTTTTGATGAAACAAGAATGCACATGCAACAAATTCAACTACCTATTCAAACGGAAAAAAAAGAAGCTAAAACGAGAAAAAAAACCTTTCTCTTGTTACCTTTTACTCTTAAGGGGTGTCTATGAAGAACGTTCTTCTCTATTTCTGTCTAGCGACCATTACCCTTTCAGGACAGACCTTATCCGATAAGTTATTACAAAAAGAGAATTCATCCTCTGCTAAAACAGATGTTTTATTAAAAGAGATCAATGAGCGGATTTATCTCTTAAGGTCTCAATTACAAGAGGGATACCACCAGGTGCAAACTCTATATGATACTAAGGCTAATGAAGAACGGTTTCAGGCTCTTTTAGCTGAAGTGAATACGATGAAACAAAAAATCCAGGCACAAGAAAAACAATGGCGAGAAATCGTCATTAAAGAATCTAAGCAAGAGGAAGAAGGATACGCTCTTTGGGATCAAGAAGAAACCACTCTTGCGCATTTAATTATGGAGTATGGTGCATTGGATTACCTCTATATCGTGCCTCCAGAAATGGCAAATATGAAGTTAAATATGCACTCTAATGTCCCTATTCCAAGAGAATCTTGGAATGATGTGTTAGAGATTATTCTCTCTCATAACGGGATTGGAATTAAGAATATAAATCCCTATGCTAGGCAGCTCTATTTACTCAAGCAAGAACCAGCTTGCATTGAAAGGATTGCCTCCTCTTTAGAACAACTGCTCTTAACACCAGAGCACAGCCGCGTTTTTTATGTCTTTTCCCCCCCCATTGAACACATAAAAAGCATTAAGCAGTTTTTTGAAAAGTTCTCTGATCCTAAACAAACCTTTATTTATCAAATCGGTCCCAAGATCGGCATTGTGTCTAACCGAGAAGAGGTACAAAAGATCCTACACTTATATCAGAGCGTATGGGGACAGATGCAAGGGAGGGTTTCTCGTGTGATTCCTGTGCTTAAAATGTCGGTTAAAGAAATGGAAAAGATTCTGCAATCTTTTTTTAGCGAGTCTATCGAGAAAACCCGGACTCCTTTGAATAAGAATGAACAAGAAGGGCTTACCATTTTCTCTCTTTTGCAAGGCAATTCTCTGGTGGCTATTGGTAGGAAAGAGGCAGTGGATAAAGCAGAGCGTGTTGTGCGCGAAACAGAAGATCAGTTACAAAACCCTGCTGAAATGACTGTTTATTTATATCCCTGTCGTCATAGCAGTCCCAATGATTTAGCTCAGGTGTTAGAAAAGGTTTATACCTCTCTTCTAGCTGCTTCGTCTGATACTAAAAAAGAAGCAGAGTTAAATTACTCAGCTCCTGGATCTCCTTTTAAAAGGCCTCCCGATGGATACCCTCCTGTCCCTCCTCTTGTAGTGGCGCCAAAACCGATTCATTCCAACACATTATCGACGGTTGGGATCGATTATGGTAGTGATCATTTTATTCCAGATCCTAAAACAGGAACTCTGTTGATGGTTGTTCGCCGTGATGCCTTAGGAAAAATCAAAAATCTCATACGCAATTTGGATATTCCCAAAAAAATGGTGCAAATTGAAGTGCTATTGTTCGAGAAACAACTCAATTGTGAAAATAGTCTAGGGATAAACCTGTTGAAGTTAGGGACAAAAAATGTCTTGAAATGGAGCTCTAATGTAGCACCAAGCGGATCAGGAGTATTGGAGTTTCTTCTGCACAATAACTCCTCTAAACATTTTCCAGCCTATGATTTAGCATATAGTTTCTTAATGTCACAAGACGATATTCAACTCAATGCAGCGCCTTCTATTATCACTGTAAATCAAACCCCCGCTACCATTTCCATTGTAGAGGAGATTTCGATTAATAATGGAGCAGCTCCTTTAGATACTAATAAGGGGACTGCGTTTGAAAAATCTTTTTCCAGGGCTCAATATGGAATTGTCATTACTCTTGTTCCCACCATCCATCTACCTTCTATAGATGAAGTAAACATGGAGGAAACCGGATTTGTTACTTTAAAGACCAATGTTACCTTTGATACAACAAGGCATGATGAACATAAAGATCGTCCTTTGGTGAATAGACGGCATATTGAAAACGAGGTATGTATTGCAGATGGGCAAACAATTATCTTAGGGGGACTGCGACGAAAAGCTTCTCAAGATAAAGAAGAAAAGATTCCTTTTCTAGGAGATATACCCGGTTTAGGGAAATTATTTGGAGCGACTAAGCTTAGAAGCAACGATACAGAGATGTTTATTTTCATCACGCCAAAAATTATTTTAGATGCTAAGGAGCAATTGCAACAAATTTTATATGAAGAGCTTCAAAAAAGACCGGGAGATCAACCTGAGTTTTTGGACTGTTTAGTAGAAGCACAGGAAAAAGCTCGATATAAAAAGATCAAAAATGGGCTTAGTTGCCTTATAGAGAAATAACTATGGCAATGCTAACGGGGTTTTTAGCAAAATTATCAGGTTTGTTTACGCAAAGAGAGCCTCCTGTTTCTTTAGTAAAAGCGCGTTCCTATATGGGGAATGTGGAAGAAAAAGCTAAAGAATTAGAAATTGCTTTCTATGCAGATCTTTTAGATTTTTTTTGTATAAAAAATAAAATTTCTCCCCTTTCCTACTCCTTTATTCGTAAAAATCAGCTGGTAATATTAGAAGAGCAGAGGGGAAAGTGGCTTATTGCCATGCTCAATCCTTTTGATTTAGAAGCTTTAGAACAGGTCCGATTTATTACGCAAAAAGATACGCAGGTGGTTTTTACAACTCAAGTGGCTTTTGAAAAAGCAATCGAGCAGCTCTTTCATCAAAAGGAGAATGAAGCGTCGGAATATATTGCAAGCCTACAACAAAATCAAGAGAGTTGTTTAGAAGATCAGCAAGAAGGCTATGATTTATTAGAGAGCGTGAGTGAAGTTCCTGTGATTCATCTTTTAAATGTCATTTTAGCAGAAGCTGTACAACAGGACTCCTCGGATATCCATTTTGAGCCGACAGAACAAGGGTTAGAGGTGCGCTATAGATTAGATGGTGTATTGCATATGCGTCATACTCCTCCTTTAGAGCTACAAACCCAACTCATTACGCGAATTAAAGTATTAGCTCGGCTAGATATTGCAGAACACAGACTGCCTCAAGATGGAAGAATTAAGCTGCATATGGGACAAAGACAGATCGATTTTCGGGTAAGCACCGTGCCCGTTGCTTTTGGAGAGAGGATTGTACTGCGTATTTTAGATAAAAATAATGTATCTCTTGGGTTAGATAAGATTGGTATGGATCCTGTTCTGCTGAGTGCATTTAATAAATTGATTCGTTTAAGCGAAGGGATTGTGCTAGTCACGGGACCAACTGGTAGTGGAAAGACAACCACTTTATACAGTGCTCTATCAGAAATTAATTCTTCTGAAATGAATATCATGACTATTGAAGACCCTGTTGAGTACAAACTTCCCGGTATGGCCCAAATTGGAGTCAATCCTAGGATTCATCTCAACTTTGCCACAGGATTAAGGCACATTCTCAGACAAGACCCCGATGTCATTATGATTGGTGAGATCCGTGATAAAGAAACCGCAGAGATCGCTATTCAATCCGCATTAACCGGGCATTTGGTTTTTAGCACGTTGCATACCAATGATGCGCCTTCAGCATTAACTCGTTTAGTGGATATGGGAATTGAACCTTATCTGCTTTCTTCTTCTGTATTAGGGGTATTAGCTCAGCGTCTTGTACGAAGAGTTTGTCCTCACTGTAGTGTTCTGTATCAACCCTTTGATCAAGAGCTCAAAGAGATAGGCCTTAGCAAAAGCGAAGTAAAGGAGGGTCTTTATCGAGGAGCTGGCTGTGAGGTATGTTATGGTTCTGGTTTTAAAGGAAGACATGCTATTTATGAGTTGATGTATGTAGATCACTTGGTTAGACAACAATTACTTCTCTCTGCAGATGCAACTACGTTACAAAAGGTGGCTTTGGCTCAAGGAATGAGTAGTTTACGACAGCAAGGAGCTGTTTTGGTCCAAAAAGGGATTACCACTACTTCTGAAGTATTGAGGGTAACTAAGATTTTGGAGTTAGGTTAGATGCCTTTATTTCGTTATCGTGCAATTACCACTAAGGGTAAAGAGATTAAAGGCGCTATCGATGCGGATTGTTTGGAAACGGCTAAAGAAAAACTGCGCAAGCAACAACTTTTGATTACCTCTTTAACGCATCTACAAAACAAACAAAAAGAGCTGGTTTTACCTCCAACTCTTCTACTTATCTTTACAAAAGAGCTTTCTCAATTACTTAAGGCAGGTCTTCCCTTGTATGAGAGCTTGTTGACCATGGAAGAAAAATACGCACGTCACAAGGCGCATTCTCTATTTTTAGACCTTTGCCATCGTTTGAAAGAAGGCTATCCTCTTTCAGAGTCTTTAAAAAAGTATCCTCATACTTTTGATACCATCTATATTTCCATGGTGCATATTGCAGAGCAAAGTGGGAATTTGGTTTCTACTTTTGAGCAGCTTGTCCAAATTATTGCCCATCAACAGATGGTAAGAAAACAATTAAAATCTGCACTAACTTATCCAGGTGTTCTTTTTTGTTTTTCTTTTCTCATTGTTCTAGGATTACTGCTATTTGTGATTCCTTCCATGAAAGAGCTATTTCAAGATCGAACTTTGCATCCTGTTACTGCCTTTGTGCTTGGTTTGAGTAATCAACTCAATCAACATATTTGGACCTTTTTTTTATCCATGATCATCCTTTGCACAGCAACTTTACTCGCTCTAAAGAAATTTTTTAAAGAGCTTATTTATCCTATTTTGATCCAGTTGCCCTATGTAAGCACGCTTCTTTTTCATAATACCCTTTTGCGCTTATCGCGTACTATGGCTATGTTGCTCAGTGCTGGGGTGCCATTGATTGAATCGATTGCTTTGGTCAAAAAAATAGTTAGACATCCTTCGCTTGAAAAAGTGTTAATCGATGCGCAGCAAAAGCTTGCGCAAGGCAAAAAACTTTCGTGGATCTGTAATGAACATCCTATTATGCCCGCTTTAATGACAAGAATGCTCTCTATTGCAGAAGAGACGGGAAAAATGGAGGAGGCTTTTTTTCATCTTTCTAAAATTTATGAAGAAGAATTAGAGAAACACCTTGCACAGATCTCAGCTTTTTTGCAACCTATCATGTTGATTGCTTTAGGAGCAATCATCGGTCTTGTGGTCTTATCTATTCTTATTCCACTAACCGATGTGGGCTCTTTTAATTAGGAGGAATTTTATGAAAAAAAAACAAGCACTCACTTTATTAGAGATTATGATTGTCATCGTCTTAATCGGTCTCATTGGCAGTGTTCTTGGATTTAGCATGAAAGGAAGTCTTGATAAAGGAAAGGTATTTAAAACCGAGCGGGCTATACAGCTTATTGAAGATACCCTCATGTTAGAAGTGGCCAAAGGAGCTTCTATTACAGATGTAGTTGAAAATGCAGAAACCTATCTGAAAGATTCAGGTATGGTAAAAAATGCAGCGAATATCTTAAAAGATGGATGGGGGATGCCCTTTGTCATTGAAAAAAAAGATGATCAAATTGTCGTGACTTCAAAGCGCTTAACAGAGCTGCAGGCGCCCAATGATTCCATTCAAGCGTCCCAAGAATAGCAGGCCATTCACCCTTTTAGAGGTAATGGTTGCAATCTGTATTTTTAGCATGATGGCCTCTATCAGTGGATGGCAGATCTTTCGTATGATCTCTGATTATAGATTTAACAATCAAGTAGCCAATTGTTTTTCCTCTTTGCAAAATGTACAATCTCTTGCGTTGATTTATCAAACAGACCTATCTTTTGAGATCTTTTTAGAAAATGACACCTATTATTATAGGATTCATTCCGATGAGCCTTTTCCGCCTTCTATTCTAAATCAAAAAAAAAAGCATGCTCTTTCTGCTGTAAAGGTGTGTAAATACAACAAAGAGCTCATCAAAAATAAAAAATGGGAAATCTCCTCCAAGGGGCTCATTTATCCAAGAGGACTGATTTATTTTGCTAAACGAGAAAAAAGGGAGTTGTGGATTGATTTACAAAAAGGCTTTCTTATAAACTGCACTAAAGAACAACCCCTAAAAAATTGGTAGTTATGCAATTACTCTCTCCCGCCTTTAATCATATGGAATCGATTCCTCTAGAATATAGCTGCAATGGCAACGACATAAATCCAGAGTTGATCATAAAAGAGGTCCCTTCTCAGGCAAAAAGTCTTGTATTAATCATGGATGATCCAGATGTTCCCCCATCTATTCGCAAAGATTGTATGTGGGACCACTGGGTTGTATTTAATATTCCTCCAACCACTACGCATATTCCCAAAGATGGTGTGCCTCAAGGGATTATCGGTAAAAATACAGGTGGAACGCTTTGCTATCAGGGACCTTGCCCTCCTGATCGAGAGCATCGCTATTTTTTTAAGCTGTATGCCCTTGATTGTGAGCTAGATCTAGCTGAAGGAGCCAGTAAAAGCCAAGTAGAGCAGGCTATGCAAGGACATATTATTGCGCAAGCAGAATTAGTTGGTAAATATAAGCAATATATTGACAACTAATTTATTTAATCCTTAAGTTGAAGTTTATTAGCTACACTTAAATTTAAGGAGGTAAGGGTGGATATATCAATAGAGTTGGCCAGGGTTTTTGGTCCCTTTTTATTAATTTTAGGATTATGGATGTTGTTTTATCATCACAACGCTCATAAAATTATGACATCGATGAAAAGTACACCTGCTATTTTTTATTGTCATGGATCTATCAATCTACTAATTGGTCTTTTTATCCTTAATGAATACAACTATTGGGATATGAGCTTATTTGTATTGATTTCCATATTGGGTTGGCTGTTTTTAATTCGTGGTCTCATGATTCTGTTTTTCCCACAGCTTTTGGTCAAATGCACAATGAGTTCAAACTCTTCTATTAGGCTAAATGGAATTTTCCCTCTGATATATGGAATTCTTCTTTGCTGGATAGGGTTTTAATAGCTAAAAATCCCTTTTTTAAATGAGGCTATTTAAGCTAGTTTATCTCTTTTTTGCGACATTAATTGTGCTAGGGTTTTCCTATTCGGATCCTGGCACAGTTAATGATTTCTCTATCCTATTTTTTGTTTCAAGGTATGATTTTGCTAATGAAACCATGCTTTTTTCTATAAGAAGCTTCTGAAAATCCACTATCTGATCGGCTAACTTGTGTTCTATTAGAGTAAAGTTCCTCTTTCAGAGAAAGAATGGTTTGTTTTAATGAGTTGATTTGATCTTCTTTAGCATCTACCATAGATTTTAGATTGTGAACAAAATTGTTTAGATAGTTAATTCGTCTTATACTTATACAAATGTAATGATGTAGCTCTTGGCAGCGTTGTTGTAACTGAGCATTCTCCCCATTCACTCTTTTTTCTAGTAGTTCTAATCGATTGGACCCTCCAGAAAATAGGTTAGATATTCTCTCGTAAAGAGTTAACTTTTTTACCGGTCGATTGTTTTGAGGAACATCATAAATAGGTTCTATCTCTTTTAGTGCTCTCATTTGGCTTGGCTTTCTAGAAAAGAGATTAGATATTTTCTCATATAAACGAGAAAATATTTTAGATATTCTCTTGTAAAGAGTTAACTTTATTGATTGATTGTTTTGGATGTTTTGATAAGTAAGTTTTGAGGGAATAGAAGGATTTGTAGAAATAGCCATAAATAAAACCATTATTAATTATAGATCATGATTCATACTATTTAATTACATTATTATATTTTTATTAAATAGTAAATAAAATAATATTTTTATTTATTGAGATGGAATAAATTTTTAAATTTCTATATAAACTTAGAATTTTACAAAAATTAAGAAGTGCTTGCTGATGTTCTCTTAAAGAAGATCAACAAGCACTAAAATAGCAGTCTGGTTTTTTAGAAAAATTTTAAGAAGGCTTATGATTTTTAGTGAATTCAAGACATTCTTTAATTATTTTATCCAAATCAGCCCATTCATCAGATGAATTAGTTTTAGTCGCATCTTTTAGGTTAGTAACTTGCATATCTTCTCGAAAAGTAACTCTTTTTTTAGAGAGCGAAGTTTCAACAGGCTCGAATTTAGGTTTATTTTCCTGAGGTGGGGGTAGAGGAGGGTTCTTTTTTTTAAGGGTTTTAAGATTTTGTTTAGCAATAACAATAGCGGATAAATTAGGTCTAATCGCTGCTTGCGATGCTTGCGATGTTGCAGAGATAACATGCTTCTTTTGTATTTCTTTTTCAGAGAAAGGAAGATCAGCGGTAACTGAGGGCTTTTCATTTTGGGTTTCATTGTAACATATAGGACTGCTTCCTCCTAATGCCTGGTTTTCAATAGTGGATATCTTTTTATCTGTAATAGTAGAGTTAGATTGCGGTTTTTTTTCATTTTTAGAGTACTCTGGCATTGGGGTTAAGCGTATTGTACTAGATCTAGATAGTGGCACGGGTTTTAGTTTCGGTGCTTGCAATGTTGCAGAATTTTCTTTTGTATTATTACTAAAGGGGATATTGAAGGGTGTGTTTGGGATTCCTGATGAATTAGCTTTAATCGCATCTTTTAGATTAGTAACTTGCGTATCTTCTCGAAAAGTAACTCTTTTTTTAGAGAGCGAAGTTTCAACAGGCTCGAATTTAGGTTTATTTTCCTGAGGTGGGGGTAAAGGAGGGGTTTTTTTTTTAAGGGTTTTAAGATTTTGTTTAGCAATAACAACAGCGGATAAATTAGGTCTAAACACTGCTTGCGATGTTGCAGAGATAACATGCTTCTTTTGTATTTCTTTTTCAGAGAAAGGAAGATCAGCGGTAACTGAGGGCTTTTCATTTTGGGTTTCATTGTAACATATAGGACTGCTTCCTCCTAATGCCTGGTTTGCAATAGTGGATATCTTTTTATCTGTAATAGTAGAGTTAGATTGCGGTTTTTTTTCATTTTTATTCAACAAATGGTATGGAAAAAAAGTCTTTTGAGTTGATGTTATAGAGGTCATAACGCATTAATCCTATTTTTGAAATGCTAAAATATTACTGATTTAATAAAAAACAATCAATATTCTGTACCATAAAATAAGTAAATAATAATGAACAAGGAGATTCTCAATTTATATTAATTAATAGACTTATTGCATAATTCTCTATTTTTAAGCTCTCATTTATAGATTCCTATCCTAACAAAAACATTAGATCTCTTGCATAACTTGTAGATAATCTATAAAATAATTAAAATTTTAAAAGGTTTTGTAATGAAATACGATTGTTTAAAGGATTTTAAGAACGAAGAGTTTCGTCGATTAACAGGAGTAAAAAGAGCCACATTTGAGAAGATGGTAGATATCTTAAAAGAAGCAGAATCTTCTAAAAAAAGGTTTGGAGGAAGACCCCATAGATTATCTATAGAGGATTAGCTTCTTATGACCCTTGAATATATGAGAGAATATAGAACCTATTTTCCTTTTGCAGCATCCTATCATATTTCAGAAAGTGCTTGCTAGCGGCCAAAAAAAACCAAAGATATTTTTATTCAGGAAAAAAGAAAAGGCATACGTTAAAAAGTCAGGTGATAGTAGACAAAAAGAGCCAGAAGGTTATTTGCACTGCATTTAGTAATGGTAAGCGTCATGACTTTCGATTATTTAAAGAATCTAAAACGAAAATCTATCCAAAGACCAAGGTAATTACGGATACAGGATATCAAGGGCTGCAAAAGATTCATTCCCATACAAATATGCCTAAAAGAAAAAACAAGAAAAACCCTTTAACAAAACAAGATAAAAAAAATAATCAATCCCCTGCCAAAGCACGTGTAATTAATGAAAATGTAATCGGAATGCTTAAGCGTTTTAAAATCATAGCAGATCGATATAGAAATCGACGGAAACAGCTTTTGCCTAAGATTTAATCTTATAGCAGGAATCTATAATTGGGAGCTTTAAAATTCAGGTTATGCAAGAGATCTATTTCGAGCTATTATACTAGTTTGATTTCAAATTAAGAATTGCATAAATGGGTTTTTTTGAAAAAGCTGCGCTATCTTGTAAGAAGATGTATAGTAGATTAGGTGGTAATTAAAATTTAGGTTTCAGAAGAACTCTAATACATTTAACTAGCTTCTTTTCAAGATGCACAAAGTCTCAACATGGTTACTCCCAGGAAAAAACAAGTATCCAAAAACTTTTTCCACGCGCCAACCGCTTTTTAGCAACCTACCACAATCGCGTATAAACGAGCTTGTAGAGCAACTCAAGTAAATAAGTTGCTCCGCTTGGGATTGATCAATTGCATCAAGCACAAAGGCTTCTAAGCCCTTTCTTGGAGGATCAACAACAATTACCTCAGATGTTTTAAGTAGCCCTAAACTTTTCTCCATCGATGTTGGATGGAAAAACATTTTGTTTTTTATTTCCTGAGAAAGGAAAGAGCAGGTTCGATCAAAGCACTGTTTAGCAAAGGGATTAATTTCAATACATTGAACCTCTTTGCTAAACGAAGCAAGATTTAGCCCAATAACCCCCATTCCAGAATAACACTCACAAACCCTTTTTGATGGAAGAGCTTCTTGGCAAATGATGGATAAAGCATGCTCAAATAAGCTTAAATGAGATTGAACAAAGCAAGCGGGATGAATAGAGCAAATAATCTTTCCCAATTTTTTCCGAAGATACATTTCACCCGCACACAATAACCAATTGTCACCAAAAATGCGGTTGGTTTTTTCTGTATTAAAGTTCAACCAGGTCGAATGAAATCCTCCTAAAGAATAAAGATGACGGATCCACGCATGAAGTTTATTTGTAGACTCAGAAATATTTACAACAATAGACAACTGAACCATCTGACTCTTTTCTTCCACCAAAAATTGTAGATAGCGCACTACGCCCTTACATTCATCATACGGTGTAATTTGGAAATCAATCATGGTTTGTCTTACCTGTTGATAACTCTTGAGAATGGCTCTGTGGTGCAAGGGACAATTAGGAATGGAAACCACATTGTGAGTTCCTCTTTGAAATAAACCAATAAGAGGAAAGTTGGCATCTCCTCTTACCGCAAGCTTAGCTCGAAAGCGCCAGCCTTGTGGTTCTTGATAGATGAGCGGAATTTCTAAGTAAGGGACCAGCTCAGCAAAAAATTCTTGTAAGGAAGAAAAAACAGGGGGAACAAGTTCTTGCCCTTGAAAGTCACAACCCGAACAAATAGGAAAATAATCGCAATGAAGCGGTGTTGAAAATGTGTTCATAACCATGTCCATAACCTTGTTAACAAGGTGTTGATTGTTCAAAAACGCTACTTTATCATCAACCCATCTTCAATTCATGAACAATTTATTTCCTCTATAAAAAAAAGCCTACTTATGAACACTTTCACACACCCATAAGAAGAAGACATATATATATAAGAGTAGTTAATAGAATTTAAGGCATTAGGTTCAAAGAAAAATACCTAGCTAATTAACGTAACTAAATACTATAAGTATTTTTTTTAACCCTTTGGAGCCATGTTAACTTTAAGCCAATTTGAAATCATTCGTCCTGCTTACGAAAGCTCCCAAGAAGAAACATTGAGTTGGCTCATTCAAGCGCATACGCAATCAGAAGCTTACACACAAGGAAAAAAGGCAGAACAAATTCAACCTTTTACACTTAATCTCAAACAAAAACTGGATCACGTTGCCTGTAAACCGAATCGAATTGCAAAAAGAGGGCATATTTTAAGCGATTTTTTACATACAGAGTGGGAAAAAATGAAGGTTTATCGTTTGGAAGAATCTTCCTTTGGAGTGGATTTAACAACCCGTTCTAAAATTTTTTCCGATCAGGTGGAAGCTGCATTTGAACAGTTTTATCCCAAATCTGCCATTTCTCCAAATCACTTAATCCATGTAACTTGCACTGGGTACGTTTCTCCTAGCGGTGGACAAAAAATGGTTTCCCAAAGAGATTGGGGAGAGAAAACCATTGTTTCGCATGTTTATCACATGGGGTGTTCTGCTTCTATCCCAGCCTTAAGATTAGCTCAAGGAGCTTTGCAAGCAGAAAGTTGTATCGATATCGTTCATACAGAGATTTGTTCTTTGCACACAAATCCTTCTTTGCATGAATTAAATCAATTGGTTTCTCAATCGTTGTTTGCAGATGGATTTATAAAATATCGAGTTCAAGCCAGTTGTTCCTCTGAGCATTTTCAACTCTATATTCTTCATGAAGAACTGGTTTCTAATTCCTTTAATGCTATGCACTGGAAAATGGAAAACTGGGGATTTGCTCTTTCTCTATCTCAAGAAATACCCGCTTTAATTGCTCAGTCTATTTATCCTTACTTGGTTCGTATGAGTCAAAAATCGGGATTTACTATCGAATATATCTTAGAAAATGCGCTTTTTGCTATTCACCCAGGAGGGCCTAAAATCGTTCAATCTATTCAAGCTGTGTTAGGTTTAAGTTTTGCTCAAGTATCTCATAGTAAATTCATCTTGCAACAGTTTGGCAATATGTCTTCTGCTACTTTGCCACATGTGTGGAAAGAAATTTTAAAAGATCCAAAAGTTATATCAGGATCTCTTATTGTAAGTTTGGCTTTTGGCCCAGGTCTTACGATTTGTGGATCTATAATGGAAAAGAGGTCACCATGTGGGTAGTACCTGTTATCCCGTTTGTTTTACAAGCCATCGCTATGGTTTTTGATGAGGGGTATTTTCATATAAAAAGAACGTTGCCTCTTTGGGAGAGAATTGGGCACCCCATTGACACCTTGAGTGTTTTGATTTGTTTTTTCTTTGCTCTTTTTGTCCCTTTTTCTTTTTCGACCTTAAAAATTTATTTGCTTTTTGCTGCTATCTCTTGTGTTTTGGTAACTAAAGATGAATTTGTACATAAGCACCATTGCTGCGCAAGGGAAAATTGGTTACACGCTCTGTTATTTACTCTCCAACCGATAACCTTAGGACTGGCTGGGTTTATTTGGCCTATTAGTCAGGAAAAGCCTGTTGCCAGCTGGATGCAACATTGGTTGAGCAAACCACAAATCTTGCATAATTTTTTACTATTTCAGGTAGTTGTGCTTATTCTTTTCCTTGTCTATCAATTAATATTTTGGAACTTAGTTTGGAAAGAAAAATGCGTAGAAAAAGAATAATTAATAACTCCTTTTATAAGGATCATCCCGTTGCTTTGTTAAGGGCGGAAAACGTACTTCGAAAGAATTGGATAGCTTCTCAAATAGCTTCTCACCAAAGTATTTTAGACATTGGTTGCGGTACAGGTTTTCTTGCAAATTTTTTGGCTGAAAAAGGACATACAGTAACAGGAATAGATCTTTCAGAAACAAGTTTAGAAGTGGCGCGTTTACACGATCAAACCAATTCAGTAGAATATATTAAAGCCAGCGCCTATCATCTTCCTTTTGAAAAAACAAAATTTGATGTTGTATGCGCAACAGATATTTTAGAGCATCTAGAATATCCAGAGCGGTTGATTCAAGAGGCTTCTAGAGTGCTTCGTCCCAAGGGACGCTTCTTTTTTCATACCTTTAATCGCACCCTAGCTAGTTACATTATTGTGATTAAAGGAGTAGATTGGTTTGTTCGAAATGCTCCCCAAAATATGCATATCTACTCTTTGTTTATTAAGCCAAAGGAATTGCAGAAAATGTGTTATTCAAATGGTTTTAATGTAGAAAACTTAAAAGGATTTCGCCCTAAAATTTTGACCAAAAGTTTTTTTCGCCTTTTATTGACTAAAAAAATTTCTAGCGATTTCTCTTTCTGTTTTTCTTCTTCTCTCAAAACAGGTTACTGTGGGGTTGCGCAAAAAGTTCACTCTCGTGCTTGTTATGAAAAAATTTAATAATTAAGACAGAAAAAATCTCTCTGCACATTAACTCGGTTATCCTTTAAAATGAAAGATTCACAACTTTAAAGGATAGTATGGAAAGTCTTTCTCTATTTTGTCTAGATGCCTATGAACATAGAAGTTTGTTTGACGGCCTGGAATATCCCTGGGAAGCACTAGAGCGGCTCTCGACCTATCTTTTAGAGCAAAAGTTAGGAAAAATTGAAATACACATCTCTTCTGGTGTGTTGCTTACAGATCCTGATAAAATTTCTATTGGCTCTGGAACAATCGTTGAACCAGGTGCTTACATTCAAGGTCCTTGTGTCATTGGCCGGGATTGTCAGATCCGCCAAGGGGCTTATATTCGAGGAAATGTGTTAATTACAGATCAATGTGTAATTGGTCATGGCTCTGAAATAAAGCATTCTGTTTTTTTTAATAAAGCAGCAGCCCCTCATTTTAATTATGTAGGAGACTCTATTTTAGGTAACGGCGTCAATCTTGGCGCAGGGGTGAAATGCGCAAATTATCGATTAGATCATCAATGCATTTCTGTTTATTGGGGTCAGCAAAAAATAAAAACTAGACTAAAAAAACTGGGTGCATGCATAGGAGATAATTCTCAAATTGGATGCAATACCGTAATCAATCCCGGCACCTGTATCGGCAAAGATGTGATCTGCCACCCAAATATGACCTTGCAGAGGTATGTTCCACAAAGAAGCCTTGTAAAATTCTCCTCACATGTGATAGTAGAATCTCTATGACAACCTTAAAGAACCAACTTTCTTTTTCTTCGTATTTAGAAAAAGTGGATCAAAAAATTACCCAAAGCCTTCTTGGTTTTGGAGAAAAAACCAAATTGCGCGATGCTTGCGAATACGCTTTGATGAGCGGTGGCAAGCGTTTTCGCCCTTTAATCGTTATATTGGTTGCAGAAGCGCTAAACAACCAGCTAGACGTTTCAGATGCAGCCCTAGCCGTAGAATTTTTTCATACAGCTTCTTTAATTGTCGATGATCTTCCTTGCATGGATGATGATGATCAAAGACGCGATAAACCCTCTACTCATAAAATCTATGGAGAATCAACGGCTCTTTTAGCTAGTTATTCTTTAATGACAGCTGGATTTGGCAAGATTCATCAAAACGCGGAAATTCTAAAAAAATCCCCCTCTCCTTTTTCTGCCTCGAGCGATGTCATTTGTGCGTTAGCCCTTTCCATAGCAACCCAATGCTCTGGGATTTTAGGTGCTACAGGAGGACAGTTTTTTGATCTTTTTCCCCCAGACCATTCTTTAGAAACCGCACAAAGAATTATCTCTCAAAAAACAGGAACCCTTTTTGAAATCGCTTTTGCTTTCGGTTGGCTTTTTGGAGGGGGGAATAGAAAACAACTTGAGTTAGTTAAAAAATTAGCACATCACTTTGGTTTTGCTTTTCAAATTGCAGACGATCTTCATGATATCAAACAAGATGAGCAAGAAAACCTTAAACTCAGCATAGCCCATATGCTAGGTCCTGAAAAAGCACTAGAATATTTCCAAAATGAGTTATCTAGCTGCTGTGAACACTTAAAGAAGCTGGGTCTTTTTACCCCTTATTTTAAAAAAATTATCGATATGCTTTCTCATTACGCAAGATTTGAGAAATAATTTTCCCAATATACAAGACTCTTATTTGCACAGAGGAAGAAATCGTTTGGGAGAACCGAGGAAAAGGGTATATACTAGTGCCGATTCAAACGGCTAGCTTAATGGGATTTAAGTCAACGACTTGAAACTTGTCGTTTATCCTACATTTCAAAATATCTGTTATTTTCGGTATCTCTTCTAAGAAGAATCCTCTAATTGCCTGAAAAAAAGTCACCGACGTTTCGTAATATCGATTGTATACCTTCTTTTCCTTTAAGATCTTCCACAAGCGTTCAATAGGATTCAAATTCGGCGAATAAGGAGGGAGATAGTGCACTTTAATCCTAGAAGACATCAGAAACTCTTCTAGTTTCTTATTTTTGTTTGATCTTGCATTATCCAAAATTACATGAATAATTCGAGCCTCTGTCTGTTTTTCTAGCTTCTTGAAAAAATCGAGCATTGCATCGGCATCAACTGTCTTATATTCCTCTGTAAAAATCTTCATTCCTGTCAGGCAAAGAGCTCCAGCAAAATGCAATCGCAATTGTTTCCCGGATGTCTGCAAAGTCTTTTGAACGCCTTTTTTGATCCATCCACATACGGCTTGGGACTGATGTTCAGGATGCACAGCATCTATGAAATAGATCTCTTCATCAGGGTTTAAGGTCTCCTTTAAAGCCCTATATTGTTCTATGAAAATTCGTTGTTTTTCAGGATCTAATTTCCCAGGAATCTTTTTAGGACGTTTATAAACAAATCCGTGCTGTATGAGCCAATCTGTCATGCCACTTCGGGAATATTTTATCCCATATTGCTCATGCACATAAGCTATGATCCCTTTGACTTTAAGATAGGTCTTTTCATGTAGGTGTTTTAGTAGAGACTCTTTTTGGTCTTGTGAAAGTTTTGATTTGCTACCGCCTCGAGGGCTACTTCCAGTTTTATTTTCGGAATCATATTCTCTGAGGTATTTCTGAACAGTGATAGGGCTTATCCGGAGTGTTTTAGCAAGATTTTTTGTTGAGATACCCTCATCATAGCCCAAAATTACACAAAGCCTATTCCGTTCAGAATAGTCTTTTGGATGCTTTAACTTGTGTTCTAAGTCAGCTCTCTGGCTAGGGATCAGTTTTTTCATACTCAATAGCTTAACACAAAACAAAATATTTTTCTATACGATTGAATCGGAACCACTATATACTAGTGCCGATTCAAACGGCTAGCTTAATGGGATTTAAGTCAACGACTTGAAACTTGTCGTTTATCCTACATTTCAAAATATCTGTTATTTTCGGTATCTCTTCTAAGAAGAATCCTCTAATTGCCTGAAAAAAAGTCACCGACGTTTCGTAATATCGATTGTATACCTTCTTTTCCTTTAAGATCTTCCACAAGCGTTCAATAGGATTCAAATTCGGCGAATAAGGAGGGAGATAGTGCACTTTAATCCTAGAAGACATCAGAAACTCTTCTAGTTTCTTATTTTTGTTTGATCTTGCATTATCCAAAATTACATGAATAATTCGAGCCTCTGTCTGTTTTTCTAGCTTCTTGAAAAAATCGAGCATTGCATCGGCATCAACTGTCTTATATTCCTCTGTAAAAATCTTCATTCCTGTCAGGCAAAGAGCTCCAGCAAAATGCAATCGCAATTGTTTCCCGGATGTCTGCAAAGTCTTTTGAACGCCTTTTTTGATCCATCCACATACGGCTTGGGACTGATGTTCAGGATGCACAGCATCTATGAAATAGATCTCTTCATCAGGGTTTAAGGTCTCCTTTAAAGCCCTATATTGTTCTATGAAAATTCGTTGTTTTTCAGGATCTAATTTCCCAGGAATCTTTTTAGGACGTTTATAAACAAATCCGTGCTGTATGAGCCAATCTGTCATGCCACTTCGGGAATATTTTATCCCATATTGCTCATGCACATAAGCTATGATCCCTTTGACTTTAAGATAGGTCTTTTCATGTAGGTGTTTTAGTAGAGACTCTTTTTGGTCTTGTGAAAGTTTTGATTTGCTACCGCCTCGAGGGCTACTTCCAGTTTTATTTTCGGAATCATATTCTCTGAGGTATTTCTGAACAGTGATAGGGCTTATCCGGAGTGTTTTAGCAAGATTTTTTGTTGAGATACCCTCATCATAGCCCAAAATTACACAAAGCCTATTCCGTTCAGAATAGTCTTTTGGATGCTTTAACTTGTGTTCTAAGTCAGCTCTCTGGCTAGGGATCAGTTTTTTCATACTCAATAGCTTAACACAAAACAAAATATTTTTCTATACGATTGAATCGGAACCACTATATAGTAGTGCCGATTCAAACGACTAGCTTAATGGAGTTCAAGTCAAAGACTTGAAACTTGTCGTTAATCCTATATTTTTGTATACGATTGAATCGGAACCACTATATATGTTCTTTTTTGTGCACTTCGAGGTTGAAAGGGCCTTCTTCTGTGCACTTCAAACTTGAAAAGATAATGTTAATCTCACCAAAAACGTCTGCTAAAATTTTCCTAGCCTTTGTAACCAAAATGCTTCTGCATTTTATGCCAGAGGAGGTTTTTTTTCTCTTTGCAGTAGACTATTTTGGTTTTAGAATTCATGATAGGAACTATGTTGCTTTCTATGAAAGATAGAACCACCGGTTATTACCGGTGGCTTGTTTTGTTAAACCAAGGCCTCTTCTTTTATAAGAGGGGTAACCGGGCCTTTAGCTTCTTTGATTTTAGCTAGGATTAATCTTTCTATTTCTTCTACTAGATGAGGATTTTTTTTCAATTCTTCTCTAGCAGATTCTCTTCCTTGTCCTAGGCGATGGCTTTGAAAATTAAACCAAGTGCCTTTTTTTTCCACAATACCTAGGTCAACTCCTAAGTCAATTAAAGTGCCAATACGAGAAATCCCTTCGTTGAATAAAATATCAAACTCGGCTACTTGAAAAGGAGGAGACACTTTATTTTTAACAACTTTTACTTTAACACGATTGCCAACTTCTGTGTTATCTGGACCTTTAATGCTGCCACAGCGACGAATGTCTAACCGAACAGAAGCGTAAAACTTTAAAGCTTTTCCACCTGTTGTAGTCTCTGGATTACCAAACATAATTCCAATTTTTTCACGTATTTGGTTGATAAAAATAGCACAAGTATTGCTTTTGGAAAGAGTCGCTGTTAACTTTCTAAGAGCCTGAGACATCATTCTTGCTTGCAATCCCATAAAAGAATCGCCGATTTCTCCCTCTAGCTCGCTTTTAGGAACCAAAGCTGCAACAGAGTCAATAACTATGACGTCTATTGCGTTAGAGCGCGCTAGCATCTCCGCAATATTTAGCGCTTCTTCTCCTGAATCGGGCTGAGAGATCAATAACTCGTCGAGCTTAACGCCGATTTTAGCAGCATACGTCGGGTCTAATGCGTGTTCTGCGTCTATATAGGCAGCTAGGCCTCCACTTTTTTGCGCATTGGCTACAATGTGGGTAGCAAGTGTGGATTTCCCAGAAGATTCATGACCAAATATCTCTACAATCCTTCCACGAGGCACCCCTCCAATTCCCAATGCGAGATCAAGAGTTATTGCACCTGTTTTAATCACCCCCATTTCTCCTTTTAAAGAGGAGTGCTTGCCTAGGGTCATGATGGATCCTTCACCAAATTGTTTTTCAATTTGTGTCATTGCTAGCTCTAGAGCTTTTCTTTTTCCTGCATCATTTTGTTGAGCCATAAAGTTCCTTTTGTTATCTGATCTTAAGATTGAATCTGGTTAAGCCTTTGCGTCAAGGATAATCGATTTTGTAAATGGTGTCTAATTCGAGAATTAATTATAAAAAAATAAAGGATAAATTATGTTATTAGCAGGTGATATAGGAGGAACAAAGGTTAGTTTAGCTCTTTTTGAAGAAGAGGCGCAGCTACAATGCGTAGAGGAAACAACCTTTCACAGCCGTGATTTTTCCAACTTTTCTTCTTTACTACATCATTTTCTAGCCCCTTTTCCTGATATTTCTATTTCCCGAGCTGGATTTGGAATAGCTGGACCTGTACAAGATGGGGTTTGTCGGGCAACAAATCTACCCTGGACCCTTTCTGCAAAAGATCTGCAGCATCAATGTAAAATCCCTCATGTGTTTTTACTCAACGATCTAGAAGCTAGCGGATGGGGATTGCAACTTCTTTCCCCTAGTAAATATGTAACATTAAACGAAGGGAAAAAAATAACAGGTAATCGGGTATTGATTTCTGCGGGGACAGGTTTGGGAGAAGCAGGTCTATTTTGGAATACAAAAATACACCATCCGATTGCAACAGAAGGTGGTCATACCGACTTTGCTCCTTGTAATGAAGAGCAACTAGAACTTTTTTCTTATTTATATAAACAATATAAACATGTCTCTTATGAAAGAGTCTTATCGGGATTTGGTCTGTATCAAATATATCGATTTCTAGTCGATACGCATAAAGAACAAAGCGATCCAGAAATTGAGAAGATCTCCACTAAACTAGAACCACAAAGACTTGTGATAGAAAAGGCTCTAGAAGGTTTATCCACAGCTTGTATACACGCTGTAGAGATCTTTGTTTCCATATATGGCGCAGAAGCTGGAAATTTAGCACTTAAATATCTAGCCAGAGGAGGCGTTTATTTAGGTGGTGGATTAGCACAGAGGTTATTACCATTTTTTAAACATGGTGGCTTTATGGCCGCCTTTACAGCTAAGGGAAGGTTTTCTTCTCTTATGCAAGAGATTCCTATCCATCTTATATTAGAGGATACAACAGCTTTGTTGGGCGCAGCGTATTACGCTAGCATAAAAACTCTCTGAATGCCAACGACGAATCACAAAAGATTTATCAGAGGGATTTTTATTTACAGGCTTCCTTGTTTTTAGAACCTCTTCTATTCTTTCAAAGAGACGGCGTGAATTAACTCCTTTTTCAGGTGTACTTTCGATACAAGTTTCCTTATCAATGACAATAATTACGTGTCCTTTCCATGTGATTAAATCAAGAGGTTGTAATAAAGAAAGTATCCCTTCTTTTTTTAAATTTTTAATTTTAAGGCCTTTTTTATATTTCACTAAATCAGCTGTATTGCGAGGGGTATATCCGCCAGTAGCGTAATAGAGAAGACCCGAGCAATCCACCCCTTTGAGTTGCCAGATG
This sequence comes from Candidatus Rhabdochlamydia oedothoracis, assembly GCF_019453995.1. NCBI lineage: Bacteria > Pseudomonadati > Chlamydiota > Chlamydiia > Parachlamydiales > Candidatus Rhabdochlamydiaceae > Candidatus Rhabdochlamydia > Candidatus Rhabdochlamydia oedothoracis. The sequence goes on from NZ_CP075587.1 coordinate 162,560, forward strand.
TTTTGTATCTTTGGGTCGAGACTGGAGAGATTTGCATTAGGAGGGTAAATTTTAGAAATTTTAGCAATACCTTCTGGATAGTTTCCTCCCCACAAATAAGGAGTTCCAATTAACTTTTTCAAAGTTTTGCAAATTTTATCTACGCTTGGTAAATTAATGAGTTGTTTTTTTGAAGAAGAATTAGGTAAAAACTCTCCGTGAATATACAATTCTTTACCGGAGTAGTTAGGAGTCTTTATCTTTAAAATATTTTTGGGTAAAGCTTCTCTTGGATCGAATGACATTCCTGGCAAAAGGATTGTTTCTAAGCATCTCATTAATCCTTGATTATCTAAGGGTATAAATTCACCTTTTTCTTTAAAATAGTTAGGAAATTCAGGTGTGTTAAATACGGGAATGGGATCAGTTGCTATTGAAAGCATGATTTTTTTTAAGCCTCGCATTATTAGATCTACCTATCTTATAGTACAAACACCAAAGATCTCTTTAATAAAATGATAGGAAGATAGCATGATTCAAATTTTTTTCACATGTATTATTGTACTTTTGAGCGGCTGTTTTTCTTTTTTAAAAGACAAAAAAGAAGCTCAATCACAAGTGCTGCGTATCAATATAGGAGATGATCCTCAAAGTTTAGATCCAAGACGTGCACGTGCTCTTAAAGATATTACCTTATTAAGACATTTATTTGAGGGGCTTACACGCAAAAATCCACAAGGCAAAGTGGATCTTGCTTTGGCAAAAGATATGCAAGTGTCAGAAGAAGGAACGCGTTATCGATTTACCCTGATTAAAAGCTATTGGTCGAACAAGGATCTGTTAACAGCTCATGATTTTGCCTACGCTTGGCATAAAGTGCTAGATCCTGCATTTCCATCGGATATCGCTTATCAAATGTATCTGATTAAAAATGCACAAGCTGTCAAAGAAGGAAAGATGCCCAGTTCAGAGTTGGGAATTCGTGTGTTATCGGATGATGAATTAGAAGTGGAGTTAGAGCATCCAGCGCCTTATTTTTTAGAATTGCTATCTTTCCCCCTTTTCTTTCCCGTGCACCGCAAACTAGATGCAGAAAATCCAAATTGGGGTTGGCAGAATTCTGGGTATATTTGCAATGGCCCTTTTACTTTAGCTAATTGGGAACAACGCAATTTGATTCGACTGCATAAAAATCCTCTATATTGGGATAGTTCTTCCGTTTCTTTGTCTGAGATAGTGGCCTATATGCTATCTGAAGAAACAGAGCTACGCCTATTTGAAAAAGGAGAAATTGATTGGGCTGGCTCTCCTTTATCCACCCTTCCTATTGAGGCCTTGGGTTCTTTGAAAAAATCTGCTTATTTTATGGATAAAGAGTTTTTAGGGACATATCTGATAAGGATACAAACGCAAAAATCCCCTTTTAATAATCGATCTATTCGACGCTGTTTTGCCTTAGCGGTGAATAGAGGAGATATCGTTTCCCATATCACTCAAGGAAATCAATTGATTGCAACGGGTTTAGTTCCTACAGGACTCGGGTTACAAGATAACCCCTATTTTTTAGATGCGGATTTAAAGAGCGCAAAAGACCTTTTACAACAAGACCTTCCTAAAATTACTCTTCTTTATCGAGCTGATGAGAAAAATCATGTGTTAGCACAAGGACTACAACAACAGTGGATGAAATCGCTAGGAGTGCTTGTAGAATTAGAAGCTGTAGAAGCAAAAATTTATTTTGATCGTATTTCCAAAGGAGACTATCAATTAGCAACAGGGTCTTGGATTGCAGACTTTGAAGATCCAATGAACTTTCTTGAGGTATTTAAATATAAAAAAGGCGGGTCCAATAATACCGGTTGGGAAGACGCTCATTATATACAGTTACTCAACTCTGCTAATAAAGCGGTAGACAGTAAACAAAGAACGCTTCTTTTAAAACAAGCAGAGCAGGTTTTAATGGATAACATGCCCATGATTCCTATCTATTATTATCGTATGCTCTATTTAAATCGAAATGTTCGCCAAGTAGCGCTATCTTCCACCGGAGGAATCGATTTTAAATGGGCTAAAGTTGACAGAAAATAAATTTTTACCTATTTCTAAGTAAAATTTTTAAGGTCAATATGAAAATGATATTAGCGCTAGCTTGCTTTCTTTTTATAACTTCCTATACGCAAGCTGAATCTATACGTTTATTTAATGATAGTGTTTATGATCTGCGAGCTGTAGTACGAGGAGCCGATGGTTCTTTTTTAGGAGAGATGCTCATTCGATCACAAAACTCAACCACTTGGTATAATACATATGGGCCCTACCAAAGCAGGGTTCCCATACAACAGAGTCGTTCTCAAACCCCTTATGTAGTCGTCTGGTATTGTTTAAATGGAGAGCAGTTCTCTATATGCGATACCGTAGCTACTGGAGGTATTGTAGAGGCTCTTAGTTGCCTAGGTACTCGTACATGTAGGGCCAGAAAAAAAGATAGTACTCCGCAAGAAGAGTATCAGGAAATGCAGCCTCCTCAAAATCGATAGATTTTTTTCCCTATATTAAAACAACAATAATTCATCTAGGGCAATATCATGTTTTTCAGTAGGTAAAGACTTGATGCAGAGCTGTTCTTGAAAACCGATTCCTATTGTGTAAGGTTTAAGGTGATTCTTTTGCAATTTTTCTAAGAGTTGATCGTAATGACCTTTGCCATAGCCTATGCGATGGCATGAGCGATCAAAGCCTAATGCGGGTACTAAAATGCAATTGATCTTTTCTAGGGCAATGGGATTAGAGAATTTTGGATGAGGTTCTAGTATACCAAAAGCGGAAGGGATACATTCAAACTTGGTAATTTTATGGGCTGTAAGACCTATATCTTCTATTTTAGGGAGTAAAAGTTTATGCTCTTTGAATAGGTCTTGATTCAGTAAATCGATATTAATTTCACTTTTAACGCTATAGAAAGACAGTATATTTTTGTGGGGTTTTAATTTTTTGCTAAGTTTCAAATAAGCATTATGATCAGCTTGTTTTTTTCTAGAGTCGCAAAGATTTTTACGTATCTTAATGAGTTCTTCTCTCATTAACTGTTTAGCGTAAGAGAGGTTCTTCATCAATTTTGGGTTTTCCTTTTTCATAGCTGATTTTTCTTAAGAATATGCCGTTGGAAGTATACAGGTTAGCAGTTCCTTTTCCTTGCTCTATTTGAGAGATAGGGGTGTCGTCTTTAGGCTTGAAGTAACTACCGGTGATTAATAGATCTCGATCATACTCTTCGATCAACATCACATCGCCATTTTCATACCAAGCTACGCTAGTCCCATGTCTTTTATTTTGGTTGAACTCTCTTTGGCTCTCTGGCTTGCCACTAGGGTACCAAGTTTTAACCATACCTTGGATCATATCATCATCCCAATAAAGGCAGAGTTTGATTTGCGGGTTTTCTAAAGAACCGTTGTAGTAGATCTTCTCTTCGCCATACTTTTTTTGATCTTTGATAGAATAAGTAGCATGTAGGCTTTGATTAGGATTGAATACTTTTACCTCTCCTTCTGCAACGGACTCAGAGAAAGTAATTAATTGATGCAGTCTTCCTTCTATAAATTCTGCTTTTTGACCCGAGCCATTGTAGATTTCGGCTATTTTTTTCCCGTTTGAATCAAAATAGGTAGCCTCCATTAAGTGATTTTTTTCGTATAACTCGCTAAATTGTAATTGTTCTTTGTTCCAATAACCTACAGAGAGCCCTTCTTTTTCTCCTTTGTGATAAGCTAGTTTTTGCAAAATATTACCATCGAAATCAAATTCTTCCAAATAACCTTCAATGAGCCCTTGCTGGTAAGGGATAATTTTTTTGATTGGTCCCTCAGGGTAGTAATAGATGCTAGGTGTATGTAAGAGTCCTTTGTCATAGAAGATCTCAGCAATGAGTTGTCCTCGTTCATTTCTTACGGTACTCTTTTTATCAAAGATCCAGCTGGCCTGAGCTAAATTATGAATATCAGCTACACCCTCGATGACAAAAGCATCTATTTTGAGCTCGCCGTTAGAATAATATTCTTGATATAGCCCGTGAGCTCTGCCATCGATAACCTCCAAATGGTGCCAGATCTGGCCATTATCGTGATAACTAGTCACTATGGAAGAGCTTTTGCCAAGATCGGTTCGCTTATAAACTCTAAGCACTTTCTGATAGGGTTGAGGTTGTAAAAAATCTATGTTTTGATAATTCGATAAACGATCTTGATTGCTAATGGTTTCTGCAAAACCATTTCTATCGATGATTTGTAAGCTTACAATTGTGTTAGGGTCAGACCGAAAAGAGAACCCACAGCCAGAGCAGACGATAAGGGCTATTATACAAAGTGTTTTTTTTTTCATAGAGCTTCTCGTTTAACCAATTTCATATCGATGCAAAAAACTTTTTGTTGAGGAGTAATAGATTTTTTCATGAGATTAAAATCTGTAATAAACAAAAAAGGAACACCAGGTTTTGGTCCATACGGCCAGATATGTACCTGTTCAACAAAACAAAGTAATTGTTTTAAATCTTCTTCATTGGCTTGAATAGTCTTTTGTTGTCTCTCTTCTACCTCGCAAAACAAAAGGTGTTTTCTAATTTTTTCTTCAAAAAAAGCTAGATGATTTTCTTGAGAAATCCAATTCAGTCGTTGAGAAGAGATAGGATCTAGCCTGTTTTCCAATAAAAGCGCTTGTAGTTTTTTTTGCTCTGGTTGTAGAAAACAAAGGGATTCTACATATTTATCTAAGTATTGAGGATCGCTTAGTTTTAATTGAGAAAGAATTTTTTCCTCTTTTTTTTGTATCAGTTCATTATATAGAATTTTTTTATGAATGATCTGGGTAGTGTTTGCCAGCTCTTCTAACTGGTACAGGCGGTAATAACCATGCAGTATGATCAAGCAACTAGGAAGAGGCGCTATTAGTAGTAACCATATCCAGTTAGATCTTGTGATTATCAAACGATGTAGAAAAGGGCGCATAAAAAATAGTTAGTTCAAAGGTTTTAGGGTGAAAATAGCGCAGTACTTATTGCCCTGCGCATGCCATTGTACCGGTTTTTTTGCATGAATCATGGGGTTTTCTTTAATTAGAGATTCATGAAATTCACGCGCAAGTCGTGGGATGGATGCAGTGAATGCAATTTCCACCTGCGCTTCGTAAGGAAGATTTTTTTGGTCAACAGTGGGGTATTTGAGCATTTGGTAGTGAATAGATAAGACCTCTATTCCTTCCTTTACCTTTCCTTCGTGAATAAATGCTGGATGAGCACTTATCCATGCTAACACATCGCTTACTTTAGGAATTGTTGGAAGCAGAGGAAAGGGAAATTTTTGTGTGCTGAGCTTATTTTTCCAGACAAGAAGCTTATTTTGCCAATCTTGAATCGACTTAGGAGAGGGTTTTTGCAATTCTTTGGGTAAAATAGAAGTGATGTGTGTAAGCAGTGCTGTTTGCTTTTTGTGTAGATATATTTGCATCCCCACTAAACTAGCTAGATTCAGAACTGCGCAAGCTCCTAGATAATAAAATGTTCTTTTTAAAAAACCTTGTTTGGTCTTTTTTGTCATAAACATTTTTTGACTAAAATTCACTTGGCGTCCATCTTCGGCAAGAGCCTCTAATGCTGCTCCTATGGCAAGAGCATGTAGATGGTGGTCTGGATCTTCTAAAGTTAGTTGTTCACCATCAAAAATTTCTCCTACTACGCTTTTAAGATTGATAGAAGAAGGGGTTTCTTCGATGTACACGCAAGTAGAATGAGTATCCCATCCTTTTTGACTTAAGAACAATTGGTATTTTTCTAGATTTTTTTTAAAACATGCAGGGTCTGCTGAAAACGCTTTAGCGGACTCAAGGCGATTTTCTTGATAAAACAAACAAAGTATTTCTTGAGATCCAATGTGAATAACAATCCCTTTTTTTTGCTTAGGAAACGCCCAAGTGATAAAACGAAATAAGCTAGCGGTAGCGCAGCCGACAAAATGGGTATGAAGACCTTTGCTTTCTAAGAATTCTACGTGCTTAAAGAAAAGATGCTGGGAGGTTATAAAAACTCCAACAGAAGAGCTTTTTTTAGCAATCCGATCAATACATACAGAAACCATAGAGTCATTTGGAGTCATTATTAAAGAATCTATTTGGAAAGGCAGTGTTGCTAGGATCTTTCTTTTTTCTGTTAAAGGAAGAGTCAAGCGTCTTAAGAGGACATCTTGCGCTTCTAAAAAACTAGATATATTGAAATTTTTATCATAAACAACCAAGTCTCTGTAAAGCTGTTTTATAGATTCGGGTGAATTTTTTATAGTAAAAATTTTTTGAATAGAGATTTTTAATTTTTTCTTAGTTAAAACCGCAATCCGCAAATGCTCTTGATTTAATGCAATTCCTACTGTAACCAAGAATAGACCTCAAATGATAAAATTTTTTTTTATATAATCCAGTCAAAAGTTGACCTTGAAAAGATTAACGAAAGTTAGATAATATTAGTGCCATGTCTATTTTACTAGCTAATATTATTCACTGGATTTTCTTTGTCTATACGATCATGTTGACCTTGCGTATATTGGGTTCCTGGTTTCCTTCTTTTTCCCATACGAGGTTTATGCATTTTTTACGGTTTTATACAGATCCTTATTTAAATGTGTTTAGAAATCTGATCCCACCGATTGGTGGGCGTTTAGATTTAAGTCCAATTATTGCTTTTTTTGTTCTACAATTTTTGGAAAACTTTTTCTTACGGCTTTTTATCTAATGTCCTTGTTGCAAAAATCTTTTTCATTAGGTTCGCTTACCCTTCCTTCTAATATCTTTTGCGCTCCTCTGGCCGGCTGTTCTGATCTTCCTTTCCGCCGAATGCTTGCTAAATACAAACCTGGTTTGATTTTTTGCGAGATGGTTAAAATGGATGCTTTAGTGCGTCAGAACCCCAAAACCTGTCGGTTTTTAGACTTTGAGCCTTCTATGCGCCCCATCGGTGCGCAATTATGTGGAAGCAAACCAGAGCTTGCAGCAGAATGTGCGCGTATTATCCAAGATTTAGGGTTTGATAGCCTTGATTTAAACTGCGGGTGTCCTGTTGATAAAGTGACAAAAGACGGCAGTGGTTCGGGGATGTTAAAAACACCTCAACTAATCGGAGATATCTTAGCGAATATGGTATCTGCGGTAAAAATTCCTGTTACTATTAAGATCCGCGCTGGCTGGGATAGCTCTCAAATTAATGCAGTAGAAATTGTGAAGATTGCTGAATCAGCCGGGGCAAAAGCGATTTGTATCCATGGAAGAACTAGAGCTCAGGCTTATAGAGGTCCTGCGAATTGGGATTGGATTCGCGAGTGCAAACAAGCAGCACAAACAATCAAAGTAATCGGTAATGGCGATGTCTTTTCAGCTTCTGACGCGGAAAGGCTTTTTTTATACACCAGATGCGATGCCATTTTAGTGGCTCGTGGCACAATGGGCCATCCTTGGATTGTAGAGGATATCTATGAGTATCTAACCACAAAAAAGGTACCCGTTCGAACTTCTTATGAAAGACGCGATATCTTTCTAGAACACCTAGAACACATTATTTCTTATCAAGAAGAGAGAAAAGCTGTTCAGGATTTAAGAAGGGTTGGATGCTGGTCTTTAAAAAACATGCAAGGTGCCTCTAAATTGCGCGAAGCGATTAACCGAGCAGAATCAACGTTGGAGATCCGCAAGCTAGTTACAGATTATGCTTGGGAAGAGGTAACAATCTCTCCTAAAACAGAAGAAGAAACCCCTTCTTGTTAAAATGTATTTTATATTTTTTTGTCCTCATACAACTTTCGAGAAAAAAATATTCCTGATATAATAAGGCCGTCTCTATTCATTAAGTAATAAAAAAAGGCTGTATGAAAAAGCTCTTAAAAATTGCTCGTACTTATCTTGCGTTAACCTTTAACCTTTTATTTGCTAATACACAAGAAACACAAGATTTAGAAGTTATAAAGTCTATTGAAAATACAATTTCAGATGCAAATATCTCTAAATTAGAGAGCTCTTTTTCTAGATATAAGCAAAAAGATTACCGTGTTTTGAGTTTATCTATACCTTATGTAAAGCTGTTTTATATAGGAATGGGACTAGACATTGATTACCATATGGATAAAGAAGAAGCGATGAATGCTTTCTTTTTTAAACGTTCTGCTGAGATACAACGTAGACCCTTTTTAGAATTATGTCCAAAGCTTGGATTGGGGAAGCAATACACAAGCAGTTTTTTAGAGATGCAAGTAGGTTTCTTAAAAATACCTATTCTCTTTAAGGAAGAGAATGCTGTTGTATTTGTTCTTAGATATGGAATGGGTTTTTAAAACACCTTTCTAGCTCTGCAACCCTCTTATCTTAAAGAATTCATTTAACATTTGTTGTTGTCATATAAATTTTCTTTCAAGAAGAAAAAAAAGATTCTCGTTAATAGAATGGTCATTATCCATTTTATTAATAAGAAAAGAGAAAGATTATATGAAAAAAATATTAAAAATTGTTCCTGCTTTTTTACTGGTCTTTGGCTCTTTATTTGCTAATACACAAGAGGTGGAAGTTGCAAAACCTATTGAGAATTCATTTGGATATGTGAATGTTGGCATGGAATCTCTTTTTTCTGCTCCCTTTTTTGGAGTCGGATATAGACTGCAAAAAAATCAGCATGGTTTAGATCTATCAGCATCGATTGTATGTAAAACCATTGATTACACGTCTTGCTTTGAAGCTAAAAAAGCTCGTATTCAAAGAAGAAAGGCTAATGTTTTGTACAACTTCTTTTTCTTTCCTAATTTAAGCTCTCAGGTTTATGTAGGATTAGGAGTTGGTGTTAACTACATCGATATAAAAAGACTCGGGTCCATCTTGGGTTTTTCTCCAGAGATTGCATTGGGCAAACAGTATAACAATAAACAGGGCAATCAACGTTTTATACAACTACAAGTTAGTTTGCCAGGTCTTTATACCAGATCTAAAAAAATCAGGTCTTATTGCGATTACCAAACGGTGAAAACCGATTTAGAATGCGCTCCTTTATTTACTTTTACCTATGGAATTGGTTTCTAAGCATCTTTTCGGGCTATTTTAAAAACAGAAACGGTCTCTAGAGATTCTTGATTTCATTATGATTAAAGATAAGATAAGGATTTTATTTTTTTTATATAAGTTTTCTTTTAAGAAGAAAAAAATGTTCTGTCTTCATAGAATGTCTTTTGTATTTCATTATTAACAACGGAGAATGTGTATATGAATAAGATATTGAAAATTGTTACAGCTTGTATCGTATTACCTGTTAGTTTCTTATGTGCTAACACACAGGAAGTTCAAGAAGAGAAACAAACCAACTGCTGCTGCCTTGAAAACTCATTTGGGTACCTTAATGTTGGAGTAGGTCCTCTACCTGAGCTAATTCCTTCTTTTGGAATTGGGTATAGAACACAAAAAGATCATCACGGATTTGATTTGGCTGGATCTATTGCTAAAACTTGGATACGAACAACAGCTCGAGCAAGTGTATTATACAATTATTTTTTCAAACCAAATCTAGAATCTGAATTTTATGCTGGTTTAGGCTTAGCCATTAAAGGGGTACACGAGAAAATAGAGCGTAAGAATAACTCTCATGTAGCTGTTTATCCAGAGCTTGTATTTGGTAAGCAATATAAGAATGAAACAAACTGCCAGCGTTTCTTTCAAATGCAAATTAGTTTTCCTGTTTTTGTTCTTGATAAGATAGTTAAGAAGACTTGGACTCATCGTAAGAGCTCCTATAGTATTTTTTATCCTACATCTTACAAGACCTCCTACGTTCCTGAAGTAATTTTCAGCTACGGTATTGGTTTCTAAGTTTCTTTTATGAGCTGCCTTAAAAATTTAGGGCAGCTTTTTTCTCTTTATTCGATCATCTCTATAAAGGACAATTTTTTAGGATATGACAACTGGCATACTTCTAGAAAGTACTCTTAAGAGGTTTAGATTTTTGCTATACTTCCTTCCTAAATGGAGGGAAAGGAAAAATTACTTAGGGCCTGTTTAAAATCTTTTCAAAAGTAGAGCAATAAAAGCAAGAACCACCATATTCAGGCTTGTATGTAGTTTTCTTTCGCAATTTTTCCATAGCCGACGACATTTTTCTATCCACGCAAAAGAACGCTCTACAACCCATCTTTTGGGAATAACTGTAAAAGTATGAAGTGTATTTCTTTTGGCTATTTCTACTATACATCCTAATATCTCCTGCACACTCTTTGCAAATTTTTCTCCAGAATATCCTCCATCTGCTAAAACATTTTTTACACCGAACAAATGGTTTTTATGTAGTGAAAATGCTTCTATACTAGTGCCGATTCAAACGGCTAGCTTAATGGGATTTAAGTCAACGACTTGAAACTTGTCGTTTATCCTACATTTCAAAATATCTGTTATTTTCGGTATCTCTTCTAAGAAGAATCCTCTAATTGCCTGAAAAAAAGTCACCGACGTTTCGTAATATCGATTGTATACCTTCTTTTCCTTTAAGATCTTCCACAAGCGTTCAATAGGATTCAAATTCGGCGAATAAGGAGGGAGATAGTGCACTTTAATCCTAGAAGACATCAGAAACTCTTCTAGTTTCTTATTTTTGTTTGATCTTGCATTATCCAAAATTACATGAATAATTCGAGCCTCTGTCTGTTTTTCTAGCTTCTTGAAAAAATCGAGCATTGCATCGGCATCAACTGTCTTATATTCCTCTGTAAAAATCTTCATTGTTCTTAGAGCCTGTTTAAAATCTTTTCAAAAGTGAGGATATTCTGGAGAAAGATTTGCAAAGAGTGTGCAGGAAATATTAGAATATATAGTAGAAATAGCAAAAAGAAATGCACTTCATACTTTTAAAGTCATTTCTAGAAGATGGGTTGTAGAGCGTTCTTTTGCGTGGATAGAAAAATGTCGCAGGCTATGGAAAAATTGCGAAAGAAAACTACATACAAGCCTGAATATGGAGGTTCTCGCTTTTATTGCTCTACTTTTGAAAAGATTTTAAACAGGCTCTTAAAAAAAGCAATAGGACTTGAAGAGATTTACAGGGTTTTCACGGTTCTTTTAATTTCTTTTCAAAGATTTTTAACAGACGGGAAATTTCCTGTGGAGTTTCTTGGACAGAAGTTTCTATGGATCTTTTTTGCTTTTCGTTTTTTTTAGCAACATAAGAGAGAAAATCTGTTAAAGAAAGGGTTTTTGCTCTTAATGCTCTGCAGCGTTTAATCAACTCTTGATCATTGGATACAACTGTTGTGTGTGCTGGTTTTTTGTGTAATTGAATCTCTTCGAAGATATAGAAGTCAGCTGTTATGCTTAAAGGGGTATAGATGATCTCTAATTGGCTTATATGATGTTTTGTAGAGTGTTTTTCATGAGGATCACTGCCATCAAAGACTAAGACAATATCTAAAAAAGAAGAGATAGAGTTTGCGAAATAGGAGATGAGTTCATGACGGTATTGGCGCAGGGGAGTACGTTTTTTTGTTAAATAAAAAAGCAGATTGTAACCATCTACAAAGTAGCGCATTAAATAAGAGATGCTAATAGAGGAAAAAGTTTATCTAATGCTTTTCTGCGATGGGAGATTTTATTTTTAGTAGCTTCTTCTAGTTGAGCAAAGGTTTTTCTATATTCGTGTTTTAGGAAAATAGAATCATAACCAAAACCTAAACTGCCTTTTTCTTTTTCTAAAATAACCCCCTCTACTTTTCCTGTAGCGGCCTTTTTTAAACCCTCAGGAGAAGCTAGAGAGATTACACATTCAAAATAGGCATGGCGCAAGGGATCTTGCAAATGCTGCATAGATTTAAGCAGCTTTTGCCTATTTTGTCTATCGGTTGCATTATCCCCTGCGTAACGATGGGAAAAAATACCGGGCTCTCCATTTAAAGCGGGTACAACAAGTCCTGAATCATCAGCAATTACCCACGCATCCAATTGAATAGCCGCATGTATAGCTTTAGCAGTGGAGTTTTCTATAAAACTTATTCCTATTTCTTCTTGAGGGGTATAAGAGGGAAAATCGATTAAGCTTAATAGATCCAATTTAGGAAATAATTTAAGTATAGCACGAAACTCTCTGATTTTATGTACATTCTTACTGGCAATAATCAAACGCATAAAGCTATTCTCTTGTTTTAATAAAGATATAACAAATCAGAGACATTGGATGCAAAGTTCCTTTTCAAAATTTTAAAGATAGCTGTGGATTGCTTCTATGGTAAAAGTTTCTTCTTGAAACCGAAAGGACTCTCCTACTGATAAACCATTAATCGTTGAAGCCAACTTTGATTGAAAGGAAAGAATATTTTTTTCTGGATCAGCATCCCAAGGTCCTAGAATTGTGTAGTTTATTGTTTCTCCGTGAGTATTTTTGCAATCAATAATAGATCCTACTCCTACTTCTTGAGTAGAGATATCCTCTTTTGACAAAACACGCGCGCGATGCATTTGATCAGATAGGGTTTTTAGTTCTGATTGTAGTCTGTCTCTACGCTCTAAGGCAGCTTTGAATTCTGCATTTTCTCTTAGGTCTCCATGAGCTCTTGCAATTTCAATTTCTTTAGCATTTTCTACGGTTTCTACTGTGGCTATTTGTTGAATTCTTTGCTGCAATTTTTGGTATCCTTCTTGGGTTGTCCAAATAGTAAGGTCTTCTTGAACCTCTTTTTTATGAAGTTTAGCCAATTGAGGGTATGCCACTTCTGCAAGCGAGACAAAGATTTTTTGATCGTGATCGCTCAAAGAGTGACATTTTGTAACAAGAAGAAGAAATTCTTTTACATCTTCAATGCTGGATTCTTGCATGATCTGTCTCACTATAGCAAAACGACCAGCTGATAGGAGATTATGAATCTTTTTAACAAGGTCTCTTTGTAGAGGTTGATGTTCAATCCTGCTAAGTAAAACTAAAAGCCCTTCAAAAAATCTTGTTCGGCCCTGTTTATCACAAAGGGGAAGTGTTTTTTGGCTAATGACTTTTTGAAAGTACCAAATAAAAGCAGATGGGTATTTAGCTGGATGTATGTATAGTTGTTCTAATTTCTTAATGAGGCCATCTGAGGCTTTAGCTACGAGTAAAGCAGAAAGGATATAATCTCTTAATGGAGAAATGTCGATATAAAAAAGCAAATCTAAAAAAATCTGTGGCCATTCTTCAGAGTTTTGTTGTAGATGGTTTAAGCAACGTTTTTTAAAACTAATGATTTTGATCTCATCGATTAGTTTAAAAATAGAGGAACAGTTTTTAAAAATTTCTTTTATATTTTCAGATTCTTTTTCTTCTTTTAAATCCTGCAAAAAGAAATGAATTTGTAGGCTTTGAGCAGGAGTGATGTCAGTAAGCAAAAGAGCTTCAGAGAGCTTGGTCTTCAGGGTTGTTTTGAACTCTTCATTCTTCAGTGTTTCTGGAAAATCTTTTAAAAATCCATAGACCATTTCAATAAGAGTGTCTGCATTAGGCTTACTTTGTAATACGTCACTGAGCTTTTGCTCATGACTTATTTCCGTTTGTCTCAATTTAAAACTATTTTTAATATCTTCAGGGATTTCAATAAAGGTATCTTTTTTTAGCTTGGATCTAGTTGCTTGCCACCATCTTGTCCATTCTTTAGCAGGAATGATGAGATCACATAGTTCATCTTTAATTTCTGCGGTTGTTTTAGGGCCTAAATCCTTTAATAACATATGAATTACACCAACTGGATCTTTTCTGGCTTTTTTTTCGAGCAAATCAGGGTTTCCGAACCGCAAAGCTAAAAAATGATCAGGAGGAATAGGTATTAAAACTTTGAAGGCTGTTACAAAGGAAAGATCTTTCCTTCCGGGAACATAATCAAACTCGATGCTCACTTGTTCGAGAACAAAAGAAAAATCTACAATTTCTCCAACACCCCATCCTCCTGTATGAAAGACATAATTTCCAATTTTCATATGAGAGAGCAGCTCAAAGTTGCTAACTGCGCCTTGGAACTTTTCTCGATTGCGTAGCCCTATTAAACGAATTTTTTCGTTAAAAAGAGGATCATTTGGGTATTTAGCTTTCAAGAAATCTAAGGTCATCTGAGCCAAGGCATCATCATTCATTGTCTGTAAATCAATGATAAGCTTGAATATTTCTTCAGAACCAGGACTCTGTGGGGTAACTCGCCACAAGGGCAGAATTTCTTGTACATGTAGACCAAAAGAATCGGCCATTTCAGAGTATTTGATACTTTGTAAAATTGCTTTGAGTTCTTCTATATCCAACTCATCCCCGGCGCAATACTCCTCCCACAACTTGAGTACTCCAGAATAGTTGTGTTTAGCGATATGAGTTTGGAAATCTTTAAGATAGCTCATTTGAATTCCTTATAATCTATAGAAAATATGTGAAAGAAAACGGCGTCAAAAGGATCATAAGCTCCATTTTTGACTTTTTAACTAATAGTTCAGATTGCTTTTTCTTGCATCCGTTGAGTATATGAGTTCAACTAATTATCTTCAATTAAAACCCTAAAAACAATTCCTGGGATAGAAAGGATTGTTTTTTTGAAATTCAAATTTTTATTGATTTTTTTTAAAAAATTATTTTGTTTTTCTTACATCTAAAAGTAGGTGACTCCAATCGGCTAAGCAAATTCCTATTAAGGCGTAGATAAAGTATGTTTTAAAATGTTTGTAAAAAGAAAAGATATTCTCTGAAAAAGAAAAGATAAAACTAAGTAGAAATAGAATGGAGCTAAGCCAAATAATACGCGTAAAAGAACCTAATAAAAAGGAATGGGAAATGCCTCTATGTTTAAATATTTTGGAGTAACCACGAAAAGGCAATGTGATAAATCCACGCAGGGAAAATAGTTTTATTTTGTGAACAAGGTCTAAATCTGGATTCATGAACAAAGTGGCATAGGTAAAGGTTGCCGTAAAAATAATCAAAGCTTTCTCTGAGGGCTGAAAGAAATAATAACCAAAACCCACTAAAGCAGGTAGCATGAAGAAAAGATTGAATCCAGTATGAGTTTTATAGTTTGCCATAGCTTGATCCTTTTAAAGTGGCCCTTTCAACCTTGAAGTGCACAAAAAAGAACATATAAATACTTGAAAAAACATCTATTGTGCACCCGAGCATAGCATGTTTGTAGATAATCTCGTAAACACTTCTAGTGGAGTTTCGAAGTTGAGAGCCTTTCTAGGTCTGTTATTTAGTAAAGTTTCCACCCTTTCTATATCCTTGGAAGTCGTATCTAAAAAGCTTTGTGTTTTAGGAAAATATTGCCTAACTAGTCCGTTTGTATGCTCATTTAAGCCTCTTTCCCAAGAATGGTAGGGCGTTGCAAAGTAGAAGTCTGTCTCTAGCTCGAAACTAACCATTTGGTGATAGGCAAATTCTTTTCCGTTGTCTGCTGTTAATGTGTGTACAAAATCTTTGATAGGTTTAAGTTGTTCAATTAACGCTTGACTTACTTCCTCTGCAGTTTTATGAGAAACTTTGGCGAGCTTAGTTAGCTTGGAAGTTCTTTCTACCATTGATACAATTACGCCTTTATGTCCTGCCCCTATGACTGTATCTAGTTCCCAGTCTCCTAAACGAGTCTTTTTTTCTACAATACAAGGCCGTTGCTTAATATCTATACGACCAGGCATGTTCCCTCTTCCAGAAGCTCCCTTTCTCTGCTTGTTATATTTTTTCCCTCGATGACGGAGCTCTCTATAAAGCTGTCCTCCCTGTCGTTTATCTTTCCAGATATGATTATAGATGGTCTCATGACTAACATGTTCTTTACCATGTCTTTTAAGCCATCCGGATATTTGTATAGGGCTCCATTGCAACTTGATTTTTTCTTCAATACGGGTAACTATTTGAGGAGTCATTTTTTTATTGGGCTGAGAATTTTTTCTAAGAAATGCTTTTTCTTGAGCTTGCTGATGACGGTATCCTCGTTGCCCTTTATTTCTCTTAAGTTCCCTACTAATAGTGCTATGATGAACTTTTAGAATGTTTGCTATTGAGCTAGATGTATCTCCTCTAGCTTTTAAAATATAAATCTGACATCTTTGGTCATAGGTTAGGTGATGGTAGCCTTTAGGCAAGGTCTCTCCTTGTGTTTGATTGTTAAAAATCACAATAGAGATTCTTTCATCGCCTGCCTATTCTTTTTTTAATTCTTCTGTGCACTTCAAACTTGAAAAGACTAGTCTTGTTAAAAACTAAGTAGCTCTTTATTTTTGATGCGTCCTTTAAAAATATACTAATCTTATTTCAAATTAAGAATAACCTCTAAACGACATATGGATGCGATTATGATTAAAGTATTTGGAAAAAATCTATGTATTTCCCAACCTATAAAGCTTATTTCTAATATATTTGAATATACGCACTCTAGATAAGAGTAATTTGTGAATTCTTCACTTAAGATGTGTTGTGCTATTTTTCTTATTAGCACTTCTTGGATTTTTGCAGAACAAAATTCTTTTTGCCTAGAAAAATTTGAAGAAAACTCTCTTTTTCATGATCTAGAATTAGTAGGAAAAATTTATGAAGAGATGCCTGATAAGCTCCCTTTTATCTATAACTATTCAGCATTAGGAGGTTATTTTCATATACCTTCTGCACGTATGGATGCAATAGGCACTTTAGCAGCAAATATAACCTCCTCCTCCTCTTTTCAAATTTACAGTGTTGGGTTTCAATTTTTTGATCGGATTCAAGTATCAGCTAATTACCATATTTACAAAGGCATGAAAAAACAAAACACAGCTAGAATAGCAAATATTAAGTTGGGATTGATTCAAGATGATTTTACGTATGTTCCATCTCTTGCTATAGGCATAGATGATTTTATCGGGGTAGGGAGTGTTGATTCCTCTTATATTGTGATGAGCAAGCAGCTTCTTTCTCTCAATTTAGAATGTTCTTTGGGATGGGGCAGAAAAAGATTACAAGGGATATTTGCAGGAATATCTTGGAGCCCATTTAGAAAAAGCAAAAAGGCATTTCTGAAAAATCTCTCACTTATCGCTGAATATGACTCTGGTAGTAATAAGTCACACTCTTTAAAGAGAAAAATAAATACAGGTCTTGTATTTTCAGCAGGTGATTATTTTCAATTTTCCATTGCAAGTCTAAGAGGAAAAGAAGTAGCTGTATCTGGTTGTTTGCAATTTCCTCTAGGGTTGAACCAAAAAACAAAACCGCAAGATCCTTGTTTATATGTATCGCCCGTCAATACAGAGCCTTTAGGATGTATTCGTAATGAGCAAGACTTTTCTCAAGAAATTGCTTATGCATTAAAGCAGCAAGGTCTTGATTTATATAGAGCAACTCTTCAATACAATGCTTTTGGGGAAAAGCAGCTGTGTTTAAAGATTATCAATACACGTTATCGCGAAGAGTGTGAAGTTAGAGAGAGAATTCAATGTGTTTTAGCAGCTTTGATCCCTTCTGATATTACAAGTATTTTACTGGTTATAGAAGAAGGCGGAGTGAACTGTCAAGCCTATTGTTTTGATAGAAAACTTCTGGGGTTTTGGTATCACAATCAAATAAGCGATTTTGCATATAATGCACTCTCTCCTCTACAAGAAGTTCCAGAGTGTAAGAATTGTTATGAAGAAGCGATTATTTTTCAAAGGCATAAGCCGATTGGAACATTGGTAATACGTCCTCGGATGCTTACCTTTTTTGGTACCAACAATGGCAAATTTAAGTACAACATTGGCGCTATCCTTTCTCCTGAGGGCTATATTAAAGATCAGCTCTACTATAAAATTCAACTGGGTTATTCGGTTGCATCTAGTATGCAAAAAATCACGCAACATCAGAAAAATCCTTCGTATCTACCTATTGTGCGTTCAGATACATTATCCTATTTGCGTCCTAATCGACTTTCTTTAGAAGAGGCTTATTTACAGAAAACCTGGAATTTGGGATATGGATGGTTTTTTCGCACAGCAACCGGTTATTTTGAAATCGCTTATGCAGGAATTGTAGCAGAGTATTTATTTTATCCGGTTAATAGTAACTGGGCAATTGGTTTAGAATGCGCTGCAACTTATAAACGTAGATACCAGGGTATTGCCTTTACCAACCATATAAAACAACTAAAAAAAACAGGATATGTCGAGATTCCTTTTATAGGGATGCAATATTTCCTAGATGTTTATTATGACTGCAAACCCTTACATGTAGATCTGCAAATGAGTGTAGGGCGATTTTTAGCCAAAGAAAGAGGAATTCGCATAGAGTTAGGTCGGTATTTTCCTATTGGATTGCGTTTTTCTCTTTGGATGACTATCACAAATGGTCATGATCGAGTAAATGGAAGAGTCTATTACGATAAAGGCTTTTGTTGTGTCTTACCGCTCGATCTTTTTTTTCCCCGTAGTTCTCGTAACTATCTGGGATTTTCTATGTCGGCCTATCTTCGAGATGTAGGAGCTAGAGCAAAAACAGGGACGCCTCTTTATGATATTTTATATCGCGCCCGTTATAATTACTAGAGCAAATCCTTATCTTCGGAAAATTCTAACTTCTCTCTAACTGTGCTTGGATCTCCTTTTCTATTTGTGAAAAGAGCCCTTTCAACCTCAAAGTACACAAAAAAGAACATATAAATACTTGAAAAAACTGCTCTATAATAGTTTGATTTCAAATTAAAAATTGTATAACTAGGTTTTTTTGAAAAAATTGATCTATCTTGCAAGAAGATGTTATCTTTTATATAAAAATGTTTATACATTCAAACTCTTAATTTGAATGTAAAAGAGTATAAAGCATGTGCTACTTGTGGGTATGTCCACCCTTCATCTAAAAATAAAATAGATTTGATTCTATCGCATAGCCTTTTATCCCGTTCATGGCGATGACGAGCCTTGAGGATGTCTTTTTGGTTTCTTGTTAAGAAGTTCGCTTTTAGTTGCATATGAGCAAAACTTATATCTCAATCCATTAGAAAATTTCAATGAATTTAGTGTTTGAAAAGTCTTTTTTTTAATGCATTTCAGTATATTTCGAGGTTGAAAGGGCCGATGTTAAAGAACGGTTTAAAAAAATATATTGTCAAATTTGATAAAAGTGTTATATCAATGATTCTTATGGAATAAACTTCTGTAAAGTTAACTATTTATAACATTTGAGTATAAGCCTATTCCGTTCAGAATAGTCTTTTGGATGCTTTAACTTGTCTTCTAAGTCAGCTCTCTGGCTAGGGGTCAGTTTTTTCATGCTCAATAGCTTAACACAAAACAAAATATTTTTTTATTCTTCGGAAGCACTATATATGGATTCTAAGCACTTTCTTATCTTAACTAGCATAATTTTTTTTTCAGCTCCTTTGTGGGGAGATACCTATACAGTTTCAAGTGAGGCCGATGCAGGCCCAGGTAGCCTTAGACAAGCTATTTTAGATCTGAATGAGACGGGGAATACAGCTACTAATACTATAACTATAAATAGCGGATTGCCTCCTATTCTGCTTACTAGCAAATTACCTGTTATCCAAAGAACGGCAACGATTACTACTTCTGGAACAGTTCCTCAAATAATTGATGGGAACCAAAATCGTTTATTTGTTGCAAATGCTAATCTAACTATCGAAAATTGCAATATACAAAATGGTGCGGCTATTGGGGGAAATGGAATCTCAGGTCAAAGTAGTGGAGGAGGAGGGGGATTAGGAGCAGGGGGTGGAGTGTATGTAGCTCCTAATACTGTTGTTACTTTGAATAACACCTCTCTTAATAATAATCTTGCACAAGGAGGAAAAGGTGCAAGTGGTTTTCAAAATTTGAAAGGAGGAGGTTTCAGTGGATCAGGAGGAGGGGCTAGTTTTTCATCAGCTGACCCAAATGCTAGTCGGACACAAGGAGGAGGGGATAATCCAGGTCAACATGGATCTATGGGAAACCCAGTAGCAGGAGGAGGAAATAAAGGAGGAAAGGGAGGATTATCAAATCCTGGATTTATCTTCAACGATCTACCATTTAACTTTGTACAGGGAGTTCCAGCTAGAGGTCTAGGCAGGCTTCTAGATGTTATAGGTGGTATTAGTGACATATCTCGTAAATTCATAAATGTTAGCCTAACACCCAACTTTAACATAATAAACGGTCAGTCAGGTAGTAGTTCTGGAAACTTAAGGAGAGGGGGTGGAGACGGTGGAGACGGTGGTTCTACTACAAATGGTATTTATGAGTTTTTGTCAAGTGATGAACCTGTATATACAGGAGAAATAGAAGAAGGAGGCGTAGATGGAGGAGCAGGAGGAATAGGTGGAGCCGGTGGCGGAGGAGGTGGCGGGGCATATGTTGCACAGCCCCCAACTTTATTTGAGCAAGCAGTAAGCCCATTCGAAGATGAAATAGGTTACTCAAAAATACAACTTGTATCTCAACCTGGTAATGGGGGTGATGAGGTAGGTGGTGGTGGTGCTGCAGGTAACCTAAGAAATGGTGGTGATGGTGGTGGTTATGGTAGTGGTGGTGGAGGCGGATCCACATCGGCGTATAGCCTTGCAACCCCAAAAAAAGAACGGGGAGCGACCCCAGGCCTCCCTACTAGAACTTTTGCCCAGACAATAGCGCAACTAGTACCTCTAACGGGTTTTGGTAGTGGAGGTGGAGGTGGTGGTTTTGGAGGAGGCGGAGGTGGCGGAGGAGGCGATTTAACCCTCCTTTCCGGAGAAAAAGTTGAATATATCTCAGGAGGAGGAGGAGGATTCAAATTCGTTGAACCAATAATAATTGTTGTTGGAAGAAAAATTCCTTTCCAGGGAGGGGGAGGAGGAGGCGGAGGTGGTTTTGGCGGTGGCGGTGGTGGTAACGCTGCTTTTCTTCAGGAGGATGTTAAGGACTTCCCTATTTTTGAGGATGGTAGGGTCAGCCAAGGAGGGAAATTTGGAGGAGCTGGTGGTGGTCAGGCTCAACAAACAAAACCTTATGCAGGAAGTGGTGGAGGAGGAGCTGGAATTGGAGGAGCTGTTTTTGTTGGTAACAACGCCCAGTTAGTTATCCAAGACTCGGTTTCTTTAAGTGGGAATCAAAGCCAAGGAGGCGAGCCTGGAACAGATTCTGTCGGATCTGATATTGCTCTACCCGCTGGGCATGGGTTTGGACTTGCTGACGATATTTTTTTACATAGTAACACTAAGTTAGTATTTCAAAATGAGAACTCTTTACTAGCAGATTTTAGTATCCAATCAGATCCAGAAAATTTTCAAAATACAGTGGTTAGAAAAGAAGGTAGTGGCACGGTTACTATGACCTCACAAGAAAACAACTATCGAGGAACTACTGTAATCAAAGAGGGAACTATTGCTATAGCAAGTGATGTGCTGGGATTTCCTACTTCACAGCTCGTTTTTGCAGGAGGAACCCTTGAAGCAACGGATACTTTTTCCTTAAAACGACTTATTATTTTAGATCCAGGGGGAACTATTGCTGTAAATCCTTCTTGTACTTTAACTGTTACAACCCCTTTCGTGGGGGAAGGTTCGCTCACAAAAACAGATGAGGGAACATTGGTTTTACTAGCATTGTTCCCTCCATCGTTCCCTCTTACGGGAAATTTGATCATAGATGACGGAATTGTGATAGGAGACACATCCGGTATACAAAGAGATGTTCTTATTAACAAATTAGGAACTCTAGTTTTTGACCAAAATTTTGAAGGAGTTTACGAAGGTCGAATATCAGGTAATGGTACTCTATATAAAGATGGAATTGGAAGAGTATCTTTTATTGGATCTGATGATTTTTCAGGTAGCACTAATATTATACAAGGGGCTCTTGTTGTTCCTGAGGGAGAGCGTTTTAGCAGCGACTATATTTTTTTAGAGAGTCGTGCCGTACTGAAAAATAATGGAACAATTACTGCAAATCTTCTTTTTACTTATGGCACAACTCTTGGATCTGGAACATTCAATGTAAAGACTATAAATAACAGGGGTCGTCTTCGTTCGGGGAATTCTATTGGAACCCTTACAATCAATGGAAATTATGTACAAGACCCATCTGGTACATTAGGTATAGAAATTGATGCTACAGGAGCAGCTAATCTCTTAAATGTAACAGGAACTGCTACATTGGATGGAAATGTAGATGTCACTCTTAACCCCGGGGTTTACCTAAAAGGAACAACGTATACTTTTCTTACCGCAGGAGCAGTAACCGGGCAATTTAGTAGCTTGTTTGGCGACCCCCTTAATTATACCATCAATTATCTTCCTAACCAAGCCCAACTCTTTTTAACCGCCTCTTCTGTAATTCTAGGTATACCTAACTCCAGCTTGACCGGTAATGCTCGATCTGTAGCAGGTTATCTATTTTGTGATAACTTTGATTTTGCAAATACAGATCTAATTGTAGTAGCTAATAAGTTAATCCAGTTACCGATAAATGAATATACAAAAGCACTTAATAGCTTAACCCCTGCTGCATTTGGATCTCTGCCCTTAGTTGAACTCGAGAACAATTTTAATCTTGCCAATACTTTTTTTGTAGCAGGAGTTGGTCAAAGGTCCTATTGTTATAAAGATATCGATGAACCTACAAATGTTTGGTTTAACCCTTTAGGGTTTGTTTATTCACAAGATGGGCATAAAGAAGCTCCTGGCTTTACAGCTCACACCTATGGAGCTGTAGTAGGGGCAGACCGAGTATTTCTCGATGAGTGGAGCCTGGGCGTAGGGTTTGGGTACTCTCATGCCCAACTTGATTGGAAACATCAGGTAGGCCATGCTCATGCTGACTCCATATACTTAGGTCCTTATGTTAAGTACGACTCTGAAAATTTCTATTTTGATTTTCTGCTTTTAGGAGCAGGGAATTTCTATGATGTGGATCGAAAAATTGTGTTTCCAGGGTTTTCTAGAAAAGCACATAGCGATCCTACTACTTGGAACCTCTCAGAGATTCTCCTAGCAGGGTTTAGATTAGAGCCTTTCGATATAGACAATTTTTTCGTGCAACCTGAGATCAGATTAGATCAAACCAACTCATTCCAAGAGAAATTTAAAGAAACAGGAGCTCAATCTCTCGACCTTTCTGTAAAAGACAAACGCTCTTCCTTCTTACGCTCTTTGGTCAGTATTAAAGTCGTTAAAGAATCATGTGTTAGTGGTTTTTGCTTAGTTCCTAGTATCAATATAGGTTGGTTGAGAACAACTCCTCTAATACGCGGTCATTACGCTTCTAAATTTAGAGAGGGAACATTTTGTAAATCTGATTTTGTAGCCTCTAGTTTTCACCAAACAATTGATCAATTGCTCGTAGGTGCGCAATTTCTTGTTTCCCGCCAAGGAGACATCCAGTTATCTATAGGATATGAAGGGTTTTTTGGAAAAAAATCAACAGTGAATGAAATAAATATGAATGCGTGTTGGAGTTTTTAACTCTTGCTTTTGACCGTCTTATGTAGATGCTTGGAATACCTTTTGCCAATTCCTATATTTGGCTTAGAGCCTGTTTAAAATCTTTTCAAAAGTAGAGCAATAAAAGCAAGAACCACCATATTCAGTCTTGTATGTAACTTTCTTTCGCAATTTTTCCATAGCCTGCGACATTTTTCTATCCACGCAAAAGAACGCTCTACAACCCATCTTTTTAGGAATAACTGTAAAAGTATGCAGTGTATTTCTTTTGGCTATTTCTAATATACATCCTAATATCTCCTGCACACTCTTTGCAAATTTTTCTCCAGAATATCCTCCATCTGCTAAAACACTTTTTACACCGAACAAATTGTTTTTATTTAGTAGTCTTTTCAAGTTTGAAGTGCACAGAAGAATTAAAAAAAGAATAGGCAGGCGATGAAAGAATCTCTATTGTGATTTTTAACAATCAAACACAAGGAGAGACCTTGCCTAAAGGCTACCATCACCTAACCTATGACCAAAGATGTCAGATTTATATTTTAAAAGCTAGAGGAGATACATCTAGCTCAATAGCAAACATTCTAAAAGTTCATCATAGCACTATTAGTAGGGAACTTAAGAGAAATAAAGGGCAACGAGGATACCGTCATCAGCAAGCTCAAGAAAAAGCATTTCTTAGAAAAAATTCTCAGCCCAATAAAAAAATGACTCCTCAAATAGTTACCCGTATTGAAGAAAAAATCAAGTTGCAATGGAGCCCTATACAAATATCCGGATGGCTTAAAAGACATGGTAAAGAACATGTTAGTCATGAGACCATCTATAATCATATCTGGAAAGATAAACGACAGGGAGGACAGCTTTATAGAGAGCTCCGTCATCGAGGGAAAAAATATAACAAGCAGAGAAAGGGAGCTTCTGGAAGAGGGAACATGCCTGGTCGTATAGATATTAAGCAACGGCCTTGTATTGTAGAAAAAAAGACTCGTTTAGGAGACTGGGAACTAGATACAGTCATAGGGGCAGGACATAAAGGCGTAATTGTATCAATGGTAGAAAGAACTTCCAAGCTAACTAAGCTCGCCAAAGTTTCTCATAAAACTGCAGAGGAAGTAAGTCAAGCGTTAATTGAACAACTTAAACCTATCAAAGATTTTGTACACACATTAACAGCAGACAACGGAAAAGAATTTGCCTATCACCAAATGGTTAGTTTCGAGCTAGAGACAGACTTCTACTTTGCAACGCCCTACCATTCTTGGGAAAGAGGCTTAAATGAGCATACAAACGGACTAGTTAGGCAATATTTTCCTAAAACACAAAGCTTTTTAGATACGACTTCCAAGGATATAGAAAGGGTGGAAACTTTACTAAATAACAGACCTAGAAAGGCTCTCAACTTCGAAACTCCACTAGAAGTGTTTACGAGATTATCTACAAACATGCTATGCTCGGGTGCACAATAGATGTTTTTTCAAGTATTTATATGTTCTTTTTTGTGCACTTCAAGGTTGAAAGGGCCCATCTAATACTTGAGTCTACACGCAAAAAAACACGTCTACGAAGAGTTGATCTATATGATATTTTTTGTGGAATTTTGTACATTTTAAAAAGTGGTTGCCAGTAGCGTATGTTACCCATAGAATATCCTAAATGGGAATTATATTATTATTATTTCCCTCTTTGGAATAAAAAAGATGATAAAAATGCTAAGAGTATTCTTGAAATAGTTTTAAAAAAAATGGGTTGGCGAGGTCAGAAAAAGCAGTGGTCGGAAAGAGAAAACAAGCTTTGTAATTATTGATGCTCAAAGTGTTAAAAATACTGATGTAGAGCGTTCTTTTGCGTGGATAGAAAAATGTCGCAGGCTATGGAAAAATTGCGAAAGAAAACTACATACAAGCCTGAATATGGTGGTTCTTGCTTTTATTGCTCTACTTTTGAAAAGATTTTAAACAGGCTCTTACAGTGCGCTGGGAAAGAAAGGCAATATATTGGAACGGACTATTAATGTTTGGACTACTGGGATATTGGATGAATTTCTTAAGTCGGCAAGTATCTTTAAAACAGTAAATTTAATTCAAGATAGGTTCATCAAATAGTACGCAATCTTTTTAAAAACCCTTTGATCTCTTTGAAAGAAAAAAAGACAATTTTAGCTCTTTTACTCTCTGTGATTGTAATGTTCATTTGCCTGCAGTTTATTCAGGGAATTTTTTGTAGCTACATTTGGACTCATACTGGCATTTTTGTAGGCTATTGTTTAAAAATCATTGCAAATGCGGAGTCAAAAGACCTGCTAGTTTGAGCATGTCAATTGGCTCTTTTGAGCCAAAGACTTTAGCTAATTTGGTATCTGGAATAATCAGGCGCTTATTTTTTTGGTCTTGGCAGTTATGTTTTTTGATATACTCCCACATTTTTTTTACCACTTCCGGGCGAGATAGCTTTTCTTCTTTAACAATGGCTTGCAGTTCAGAAGATAGGGTATATAAATGTGCATTTTTTATGGGCTTTTTATCTGTTTTTTTTATTTTAGAAGGGCTTTTTTTTCCTTTTTTTGGTTTTTTAGAAACATAGGGAGTTTTAGGATGATTCACATATTTTTCAGTGAGTTGATCAAGATTATTGATGATTATATCGCAATCTGGATAGTTAGAACAGGAAAAAAAGGGTTTACCAAAACGAGAACGGCGTTGCACCATTTTCCCATCACATCCTAAAGCAGGACATGTAGGGAGATCTTGTGCTGAAATTTCATCTTTTTTAGGGATATTCACAATTCCCTTACATTCTGGGTATCGTGAACAGCCTAGAAAAGTACCAAATCGACCATAGCGAATTTTCATGGCGCTACCACATTTAGAACAGAGTTGATCCCAATTAAAGTTAGGGTCGTAATCTTCTTTATTGAAATTTAAGGCTTCTAAAGGGGTAGTAAAGTCGCAAGTAGGATAGCTAGAACAACCATAAAAGTATTTATTGCGTGCCCAGATTTTTTCTAATTTATGACCACAATTAGGACAATCAATATCTGTAGCTACTCGTGGAACAAAGGCTTCTTTTTCAGCAGCTACTACAAAAGGAATAAATCTTTTCCAAAAATCATGAAGTAATACTTTCCAGTTTTTATGATTATAGGCAATTTCCTCTAATTCATCTTCCATTGCAGAAGTAAAACCTACATCCATGATCATTTTAAAATTTTCTTCTAACATTTGTGCAATGACTCTTCCCAGCTCTGTTGGTTTAAGAGAACCTTTTTCTTTAACCGTATAATCCCTACTTTGAATCTTATTCATGATGGTTGCATATGTGGAAGGGCGACCAATTCCTGATTTTTCTAATTCTTTAACAAGAGAGGCTTCTGTGAAGCGAGGAGGAGGACGGGTAAAAGCTTGCTGTGCATCCACATCAAGGAGAAGTAAGGGTTGACCTTCAACCAAAGAAGGGAGCATTTTTTCATCTTCTTGCTGCTCTTCTTTTTCAGGAACATCTTTTTTTTCTTCATACACGACTAAAAATCCAGAAAATTTAAGAGTAGAGCCCGTAGCGCGCAGCAACATGTTTTGATTGGTTATGATGTCGCAGGAAACCGTATCATAGATGGCTGGATTCATTTGAGAAGCTAAAAACCGACGCCAAATCAGTAGGTATAATTTATATTGATCAGTTGTCAGATAGCTTTTAATTTCCTCTGGGCTATATTGTAAGCTAGTAGGTCTTATAGCTTCGTGAGCGTCTTGGGCATTTTTTTTACTAGAGTACTGTTTGCCTTGAGAGGGGAGAAATTCTTTACCATATACTTTTGTAATATACTTGCGGGCTAAGTCAATTGCTTCTGGAGCAATACGAACAGAATCGGTACGCATATAGGTAATTAACCCTTCAGCTCCTGTATTGCCAAGGTCAATTCCTTCATACAGGCCTTGCGAAATATTCATAGTGCGCGATGCGGAAAATCCAAAGTGTCGACTTGCTTCTTGTTGTAAAGTGGAGGTAATAAAAGGAGGTACTGAATTGCGTTTTTTTTCTTTTCTTTCAACAGATTGTACTTTATAGGAAGAATTTTGTAGCTGTGCTACAACTTTATGAGCCGCTTCTTCCTTATTAATAAGGATATAATCTTTACCGGGGACCGCTTCTTTTTCTACTTTTTTTCCATCGATTGCATAAAGGCAAGCATAAATCGGTGTACTATTTTTATCTGTTTGCAAAATGGATTGAATATTCCAATATTCAACAGGAAGAAAAACTTCAATTTCTTTTTCCCTATCAACGACTAGCTTTAATGCAACTGATTGAACACGACCTGCGGAAAGTCCTCCATCTCGCGCGCCTTGTACTCGGCGCATGAGAATAGGCGAAATCTTATATCCTACAATTCGATCGAGCAATCTACGCGCTTGTTGTGCATCTACCAGACCTTGGTCAATTTGACGGGGGTTCTTTAGTGCCTCTGATACCGCTTCTTTAGTAATCGCATTAAAAGTGACTCGTTTAAATTTAGTCCCTTTAGGGAGAATCGAAGCAATATGCCATGCAATTGCTTCTCCTTCTCTGTCAGGGTCTGGAGATAAGTAAACAATGCTTACCTGTTTTGCCGCTTTTTTTAAACGATCAATTACATCCTTTTTATCGGACATAATGGTGTATTGTGGCTCAAAGTCATTCTCGACATCAATTCCAAAACCTTTTTGTGGCAAATCGCGTATATGTCCTAATGAGGATTCGAATAGGTAATTTGATCCTAAGAGCTTTCTTAGTGTTTTAATTTTAGCCGGAGATTCTACAATAATTAATGCTTTTGTCATTATAACCTATGTATATCTATTTTAAACCAGCAGTACAACAAGACTGTTTTAAAAGACAAGTCACAAAATGGATTAAAAGTGGGCAGCTTAAGTGCTATGCTTGTCAAAATCAAGATAAATTTCTCCTAAGATGTCTTAGAGCCTGTTTAAAATCTTTTCAGTAAGGTATAATGATAGTTTTCATAAAACCTTTGGAGGTAATTATGACCCGCTCTTATCCAAGCGATATTTCTCGTAAACAATTTAGCAAAATCCATTTAATACTTGAGTCTACACGCAAAAAAACACGTCCACGAATAGTTGATCTATATGATATTTTTTGTGGAATTTTGTACATTTTAAAAAGTGGTTGCCAGTGGCGTATGTTACCCATAGAATATCCTAAATGGGAATTATGTTATTATTATTTCCCTCTTTGGAATAAAAAAGATGATAAAAATTCTAAGAGTACTCTTGAAATAGTTTTAAAAAAAATTGGTTGGCGAGGTCAGAAAAAGCAGTGGTCGGAAAGAGAAAACAAGCTTTGTAATTATTGATGCTCAAAGTGTTAAAAATACTGACTCTTGATACCATTACTGATCCTAGAGGAGCATCCTGCAATTTTATTCATCCTCTTATAACGATACTTTTGAGATTAAAGCTCTTCCAAAGTTAATGGATTTATTGGATCTCAAAAGTAGCATTATTACAGCGGATGCTCTTAATACACAAAAAGCAATTGCTAAGAAGACCATAAATATGGGCGCAGACTACGTGCTTCCAGTAAAAAGAAATCATCCAAATCTTTTTGAAGAGATAAAAGCTTTATTTGAGAATGCTGAAACAAAAAACTATAGCGATTTTGACAGTGATGCTTATGAGACAATGGAAAAATCCCATGGAAGAATTGAATTAAGAAAATATTATTCTCTAGATGCTACAAAACTTCCCAGCGCAAAGGAGTGGGAAGGGTTGCTGTCTGTTGGAATGGTGATACGTACCCGAACAGAGAGAGAAGGGAAAAACAAGCAGAGAAATGGAATACTATGTTTCAAGTTGTAAAATAGATGCTCATCTTCTAGCAAAAGTCGTTCGCGGTCAATGGGGAATAGAAAATTCATTACATTGGGTCTTGGATGTTAGCTTCCGAGAAGATAAACTTCGTTACCGAGATAGAATTGGAGTCCAAAATTTGGCAAGCATTAGAAAGCTTGTTCTAGGAGCATTAACCAAAGGCCCTTTCAACCTCGAAGTGCACAAAAAAGAACATATAAATACTTGAAAAAACATCTATTGTGCACCCGAGCATAGCATGTTTGTAGATAATCTCCTAAACACTTCTAGTGGAGTTTCGAAGTTGAGAGCTTTTCTTAGGTCTGTTATTTAGTATAAATTTCCACCCTTTCCATATCCTTGGAAGTCGTATCTAAAAAGCTTTGTGTTTAAATGATCCTGTATATCGAAAGAAGGGTTTAAAATTACTCTTTTAATGTCCTATGCCCTGCAAACCCATCAGCAGTTAAAAGAGCATTTATATAATTTTTTAAATGCCTTATGCTCGCCAAAGTTTCTCATAAAACTGCAGAGGAAGTAAGTCAAACGTTAATTGAACAACTTAAACCTATCAAAGATTTTGTACACACATTAACAGCAGACAACGGAAAAGAATTTGCCTATCACCAAATGGTTAGTTTCGAGCTAGAGACAGACTTCTACTTTGCAATGCCCTAACATTCTTGGGAAAGAGGCTTAAATGAGCATACAAACGGACTAGTTAGGCAATATTTTCCTAAAACACAAAGTTTTTTAGATACTACTTCCAAGGATATGGAAAGTGTGGAAACTTATACTAAATAACAGACCTAAGAAAAGCTCTCAACTTCGAAACTCCACTAGAAGTGTTTAGGAGATTATCTACAAACATGCTATGCTCGGGTGCACAATAGATGTTTTTTCAAGTATTTATATGTTCTTTTTTGTGCACTTTGAGGTTGAAAGAGCCAACTTCTACAATTCCTAAACAAGCATTTTTATAATGAGGAAATAATTACAATGTCGCCTATTTGTCCTTTCATACCGACATCAAATCTAACAGTAAAAAGGCCTAAAATTACACTGAAGTTAGCTTCAAAAGATGTAGAAAAGGTGGTCTTTCAGGATATGAAAAAGAGTTTTCAATCTGGTTGCGTTAATAAGCTTGTGTTTATATTTAGAGTGTCATCCAAAGTTCGTATATAGTGGTTCCGATTCATCGGATAAACCCTATCACTGTTCAGGAATACCTCAGAGAATATGATTCCGAAAATAAAACTGGAAGTAGCCCTCGAGGCGGTAGCAAATCAAAACTTTCACAAGACCAAACAGAGTCTCTACTAAAACACCTACAGGAAAAGACCTATCTTAAAGTCAAAGGGATCATAGCTTATGTGCATGAGCAATAGGGGATAAAATATTCCCGAAGTGGCATGACAGATTGGCTCATACAGCACGGATTTGCTTATAAACGTCCTAAAAAGATTCCTGGGAAATTAGATCCTGAAAAACAACGAATTTTCATAGAACAATATAGGGCTTTAAAGGAGACCTTAAACCCTGATGAAGAGATCTATTTCATAGATGCTGTGCATGTGGATGGATCAAAAAAGGCGTTCAAAAGACTTTGTAGACATCCGGGAAACAATTGCGATTGCATTTTGCTGCAGCTCTTTGCCTGACAGGAATGAAGATTTTTACAGAGGAATATAAAACAGTTGATGCCGATGCAATGCTCGATTTTTTCAAGAAGCTAGAAAAACAGACAGAGGCTCGAATTATTCATGTAATTTTGGATAATGCGAGATCAAACAAAAATAAGAAACTAGAAGAGTTTCTGATGTCTTCTAGGATTAAAGTGCACTATCTCCCTCCTTATTCACCGAATTTGAATCCTATTGAACGCTAAATAACAGATATTTTGAAATGTAGGATTAACGACAAGTTTCAAGTCGTTGACTTGAACCCCATTAAGCTAGCCGTTTGAATCGGCACTAGTATATAGTGGTTCCGATTCAATCGTATAGAAAAATATTTTGTTTTGTGTTAAGCTATTGAGTATGAAAAAACTGATCCCTAGCCAGAGAGCTGACTTAGAACACAAGTTAAAGCATCCAAAAGACTATTCTGAACGGAATAGGCTTTGTGTAATTTTGGGCTATGATGAGGGTATCTCAACAAAAAATCTTGCTAAAACACTCCGGATAAGCCCTATCACTGTTCAGAAATACCTCAGAGAATATGATTCCGAAAATAAAACTGGAAGTAGCCCTCGAGGCGGTAGCAAATCAAAACTTTCACAAGACCAAAAAGAGTCTCTACTAAAACACCTACAGGAAAAGACCTATCTTAAAGTCAAAGGGATCATAGCTTATGTGCATGAGCAATATGGGATAAAATATTCCCGAAGTGGCATGACAGATTGGCTCATACAGCACGGATTTGTTTATAAACGTCCTAAAAAGATTCCTGGGAAATTAGATCCTGAAAAACAACGAATTTTCATAGAACAATATAGGGCTTTAAAGGAGACCTTAAACCCTGATGAAGAGATCTATTTCATAGATGCTGTGCATCCTGAACATCAGTCCCAAGCCGTATGTGGATGGATCAAAAAAGGCGTTCAAAAGACTTTGCAGACATCCGGGAAACAATTGCGATTGCATTTTGCTGGAGCTCTTTGCCTGACAGGAATGAAGATTTTTACAGAGGAATATAAGACAGTTGATGCCGATGCAATGCTCGATTTTTTCAAGAAGCTAGAAAAACAGACAGAGGCTCGAATTATTCATGTAATTTTGGATAATGCAAGATCAAACAAAAATAAGAAACTAGAAGAGTTTCTGATGTCTTCTAGGATTAAAGTGCACTATCTCCCTCCTTATTCGCCGAATTTGAATCCTATTGAACGCTTGTGGAAGATCTTAAAGGAAAAGAAGGTATACAATCGATATTACGAAACGTCGGTGACTTTTTTTCAGGCAATTAGAGGATTCTTCTTAGAAGAGATACCGAAAATAACAGATATTTTGAAATGTAGGATAAACGACAAGTTTCAAGTCGTTGACTTAAATCCCATTAAGCTAGCCGTTTGAATCGGCACTAGTATATATGAAAACTTAAAAAATGTTTTTCAAGAGGCTATGGGAGAACAATTTTCTATTTCCCAGGCTAAAAATCATGAGAAATCAGATATAGTAGAAAATTACTTACAACATTCACTAAATTTATCCTCAAAAAATGTAAAAAATGCATTTTTTGAATTTATGACAAGATATCGAAGTGAAATTAGGGATACTTTTGTTACATTTACATTTACCCTCTTATCTGTAGATCCTATATATGCAGAATTAAAAGGCGATTCTCGAAAAGAGAGTAAAGAATTCGAAAAAAATAATCCTCCTCCTATTCCTTGGGCAACACATCCTTCTGGGAGGGCTATTTCTAATCCTCTTTATAAGCTGGCTTCTCAACGAGTAACTAAAGAAAAAAGTCTACTGAAAAAAATCATGGGATTTTTCCATAAATGCTTTGCAAGAAAATCTTGTCCGATCCCTCAAGCCCGCTATACTCTACATGCTTTTGATAGTGGTTTTGAATGCGATGCAGAAAGTGAAAATTTTACAAGACCTTTAAATGTTTCTCGCAATAAGGATCCTATTTATACAGAAATAAAAAATAGCAAAAAAAGAAATCCTCAGAGCCTGTTTAAAATCTTTTCAAAAGTAGAGCAATAAAAGCGAGAACCACCATACTCAGGCTTGTATGTAGTTTTCTTTCGCAATTTTTCCATAGCCTGCGACATTTTTCTATCCACGCAAAAGAACGCTCTACAACCCATCTTTTGGGAATAACTGTAAAAGTATGAAGTGCATTTCTTTTGGCTATTTCTAATATACATCCTAATATTTCCTGCACACTCTTTGCAAATCTTTCTCCAGAATATCCTCCATCTGCTAAAACACTTTTTACAACGAACAAATGGTTTTTATGTAGTGAAAATGCTTCTATATGCCTTACTGAAAAGATTTTAAACAGGCTCTCAGAAGATTCTGGGTATGAGACTATATCGTCTCCAAGAGCTTCTATAAGAAGCACTTTTTCAGACTCTGGTTATGAAATACCGCGCCAAGCTGAGCCTGTTGTTTATACTAGTTTGATTTCAAATTAAGAATTGCATAAATGGGTTTTTTTGAAAAAGTTGCTCTATCTTGCAAGAAGAGGTTGTTCTTTTTATAAAAATGTTTATATATTAAAACTCTTAATTTGAAATCAAACTAGTATATCTGGAAGTACTCGCCTAAAGTAAAAGAATAAAGCTAATTTTTCCCATAAGTCTTGACGGCAAACAAAGAAGATTATTACTCTTTAAGTAAAGCTCTTTTTTAAAGGAACCCTTATGGCTAAGTGCCTTTTTATTTTTATGATGATGCTTTTCCTGTGTCCTTCGTGCTATTCAAAAAAAAGTATCGTTGTAGTAGATGATTTTGAAAGCTTAAGTGGCAAGCACACCTCTGCTTGGAAGTATATTAAAACTAAAGAAGATTTTGAATATTTACATCTTTTTTCCCATATCTACGAGCAACGTAGACATCTATTAAAAGATCCCGGTGTTTCTTATCGTATTCCTAAGATCATTCATTTTATCTGGCTCGGTCCAAAGCCATTTCCATTAGCTTCAGTGGAAAATGTACGTATGTGGATAGCAAAGCATCCAGATTGGGAGATAAATTTTTGGACAGATCGTAATAGGCCATCTCCTTGTCCTGGAATGAAACAACGTTTGATAAATAGCCTCTCTTTTATACAACTTCGCGACTATTTTGTCATTTCTGATAACTTTGGAGAGCAATCCGATCTATTGCGTTATGAGATTTTATTTCAAGAAGGAGGGGTTTATGTAGATCACGATGTGAAATGTTTCAAAGAATTTGATTTGCTAAATCGAGCTTATGATTTTTATTGCGGTATCGATATGCCTTACACAAGCAGTCTGCCTTCTTGTATTTGTACTACGAATAGTTTAATAGGAGCAAAACCTAATCATCCTATCTTAAAGCAATGTATGGATTTATTGTCTAGCAGTTGGGATACAATTCAAGAGGAATATCACGGAAGTGACCGGGATTCTACGTTAAATCGTGTTTTGCACCGTACGTTTTGGTTATTTGGAGAGGCTGTAAAGAATAAAAATAATCAAGGAGAAAATCAAGATATTGTCTTTCCAGCTTATTATTTTGATGCGCCAAGAGATGAGTTAGCAATTTTTGCTCGACATCAATATGCAGGAAGTTGGCATGAAACAGAATCTATATTTGAAAAAATGGTTCGTAAAAAGCTAGTTGCGATTTGCAAAAAGTTGAATCAAATGTATCTTTGTTTTGCAGCTCTAGGAGTATTAAATATTATAGGCTTTGTAGGACTTTTTCTCTTTATGCGCAGGTCGTTAAGAACGTGATTAATGATGAAAAGTTGATGGAATGCCATTTTCATGGTTTTATTCCTGGTCCTCAAGAGGAGGTCTTTCTTTTTCTTAAAAGAACCGAATTAGCTAAATGTCAAAAAACTTTTTATCAAGCACTAGATTTTGTACAATCTTTATTTGATATTTAT
The DNA here is from genome assembly GCF_019453995.1 of Candidatus Rhabdochlamydia oedothoracis. NCBI lineage: Bacteria > Pseudomonadati > Chlamydiota > Chlamydiia > Parachlamydiales > Candidatus Rhabdochlamydiaceae > Candidatus Rhabdochlamydia > Candidatus Rhabdochlamydia oedothoracis. The sequence continues at coordinate 197,382 of NZ_CP075587.1, forward strand.
CCAAGTTGGGTAAGAATTGAGCTTACCGATCGGTTATACCTTTGGGAAGCTGCTGCTACCTATATAGAAGAGAATCAGGGTATTTTTACTCCTGTTGTGCAAATAAAAAAAAAAGGTGTTCCTTTTTGGTGTGCTCAAGAAGAGATTCTAGCACATGAACTTGTTCATGCTACGCGAATTGCTTTTAAGGAGAATCTTTTTGAAGAGGTGTTAGCGTATAAAACCTCGCGTAACTGGCTTAGGCGTTATTTTGGCCCTATTTTTTTTCATCCAAAGGAAGTTGTACTATTTCTCTTTTTGTTAGTTGGAATTTGGTGTTATCAATTAAGTTGTTTATTTTTTTTTGATGATTTACCCAGTCTAACTTTATGGATTCCTTTGATCCTAACAGGACTATTGATAATAAGAGTTATTATTGTGCAAACCATTTTCTCTTTATGTCTTAAAAAAATCCGTAGGCTTCTAAAGCAGCCCGATAAAGCACTTGGCTTTGCTTTAAGGCTTAGCGATAAAGAGATCATCGCTTTTGCTTTTAAATCTCTTGATAAAATGCGAAAATATATAGGAAAAATACAAGAAAAAAACTTACGCTGGCATATGTTAGCTCTAATATACATGCCATAATTGCACACAAAGAAGGGGTTGCTCCTTAAACGGAGTAGGTTAAACTCTCCAATATAAACGAGATTTTTTCAAATCTCAAAACCGCTCATTAAAGAGCAAAAAAATGAGGAGCAACCTATGAAGCATTATATTGGATTAGATGTATCAATGAAAAGAACTTTTATCTGTGTATTAAATGAACAAGGTAAGATTGTCCATGAAGGTTCAGAAAAAACAGATCCTGATTTACTAGCAGATGATTTTTCCAAAAGAGATTTTCAAGAAATCGTTGTTGGCTTTGAAAGTGGATGTTTATCTCATTACCTAGTCACAGGATTTAGAAAAAGAGCTATAGATCCCCTATGTATGGATGCAAGGAAGCTGAGTACGATTCTTGCTTTGAAAATAAATAAGACAGACAAAAATGATGCACGAGGAATCGCAGAAGCCCTTCGATCAGGTATGTATACACGAGTACACTGTAAGCCCCAAGATTCAGTAGAAAAAAGTATTTTGTTAGTTTCCAGAAGAGCGCTAATTAAACAGCAAACGCAGTTAAAAAATACTGTAAGGGGCTTGCTTAAAAGTTACGGAATACGATTGGGATCTGTGGGATCCAAAAGATTTTCGTCTGTGGTTGTAAAGCAGATAGAAAAACAGGAAAAAAGTATTGTTCTGAGCATAACCTCTCTATTAAATACCTTTGATAAGGTAGTTGAGGAAGTAGAAAAACTGGATAAAGAAATGCTTAAGCTGGTCAGTCAAGATAAAGAAGTACAACGGCTTATGACAATCCCTGGCGTAGGACCTGTAACAGCATTAACCTATAAAACAGAAATTTTTGATCCCACTCGTTTTAACGATTCTAAATCAGTAGGAGCCTATCTTGGTATGACGCCTAAACAGTATGCCTCCGGAGAGGTGCAAAGACAGGGAAGAATTTCAAAATGTGGATCCAGTGAACTTAGATCTCTATTAGTTGAAGCCGGAATAGTAATGCTGACACGAAGTAAGAAATGGAGCAAGCTAAAAGCTTGGGGATTAAAAATCATGAGAAAAAAAGGAATGAAGAAAGCCGCCTTAGCAGTAGGTAGAAAGTTATCCGTAATTATGCATAAGATGCTGATTGAACAAAAAGAATTTATTTACGGTGAGCCAAAGGCAGCTTAAAAACGCATTTTTTTAGAAATAAAAACATTAGGAAAAGTGACTAAAATTTTTTGCAGGAGAAAACCGAAGAAATAGGTAAAGACGACAAATGAGTTGGCTCTTAGAGCCTGTTTAAAATCTTCTCATTAAGGTATAATGATAGTTTTCATAAAACCTTTGGAGGTAATTATGACCCGCTCTTATCCAAGCGATATCTCTCGTAAACAATTTAGCAAAATCCATCTAATACTTGAGTCTACACGCAAAAAAACACGTCCACGAAGAGTTGATCTATATGATATTTTTTGTGGAATTTTGTACATTTTAAAAAGTGGTTGCCAGTGGCGTATGTTACCCATAGAATATCCTAAATGGGAATTGTGTTATTATTATTTCCATCTTTGGAATAAAAAAGAGGATAAAAATTCTAAGAGTATTCTTGAAATAGTTTTAAAAAAAATTGGTTGGCGAGGCCAGAAAAAGCAGTGGTCGGAAAGAGAAAACAAGCTTTGTAATTATTGATGCGCAAAGTGTTAAAAATACTGATACAGCGGAGAAGAAAGGATATGATGCAGGGAAAAAAATATCAGGAATAAAAAGACATATAGCAGTCGATAGCCAAGGGCTTCCTCATGCGATTCACATTACCACCGCTAATATCACTGACAGAAATGGGTGTATAGAAGCATTTTCACTACATAAAAACCATTTATTCGGTGTAAAAAATGTTTTAGCAGATGGAGGATATTCTGGAGAAAAATTTGCAAAGAGTGTGCAGGAGATATTAGGATGTATAGTAGAAATAGCCAAAAGAAATACACTTCATACTTTTACAGTTATTTCCAAAAGATGGGTTGTAGAGCGTTCTTTTGCGTGGATAGAAAAATGTCGCAGGCTATGGAAAAATTGCGAAAGAAAACTATATACAAGCCTGAATATGGTGGTTCTTGCTTTTATTGCTCTACTTTTGAAAAGATTTTAAACAGGCTCTTAGAAGCCGTAATATACATTGTCTTGCCCATTTCATTTCGGATAGCATAATGGAGCGAAGAATCTAAAATAGTTTTCTTCAAAAAGACTCCGCAGAGAACCCTGAACTTATCTCCCGCATTAAACTTTGCTGTCCTAAGATCTTAAAAAACGCCTTTTATTTTGCAAGCAAAATATCGGCTCGGAGAGCTTATGAAGAATTAAGAGAATTTATATTCCCCTTGTGTGCAATTAGAGAACCCAATTTATTAATCAGCTGGAAGTAATTTTGCATATTTTGCAACTAAAGAGCGTAGCATTTTAGATTGAGGAAAGAACACATCATATGTCATACCAAGAGATGTATTATATTGTTTTTGGATAATTCCTAAACCAAAGTCCTTGTGAAATACTCTATCTCCTTCCTGGAAATTGTTCTTCTCTACTTGTTGGTGGGTGTAGGTCTCTACGGGTTTTTTGGGAGGTATTTGAATAAATACCGAGGGAATCTCACTTAAGAAGCGGCTAGGCTGCATTATCTTAGTCATCCCCCAGAGATGGCGTTGACGAGCTGCTGTCAGGAATAAAAGATCTTTAGCACGTGTCATTCCTACATAGCATAGTCTACGCTCTTCTTCTAAAGAATCAGAATGACCAAGGGCATTAGTATGGGGAAGTAATTCTTCTTCTAGCCCCACTATAAATACACAAGAGAATTCAAGACCTTTACCATTATGTAAGGTCATAAGACGAATACGATCATTCTCTTCTGGCTTCTCTGGAGCGGATTTGAGAATTAACTCTTCTAAGAACTGAGCTAAAGAAGCTTCTTTATTTTCTTCTTCCCATTCTGTTGCTTTGGTAATTAACTCTTCTATATTTCTTCTTCGATCTTGGTAGCTATCTGGATCTTCACGCAGGTAGTCGAGATAGTGGGATTGATGAATAATTTGTTCAATAAGCAAAGAGAGTTTTGTCTTTTGCAGAACACTTTTTTGCAGTGAGAGAATGAGATTGGTGTATTCTTTTAATCCCTGCAGTTGTTTGTTAGAGAGTTTGCATGGGATTTTTTTATTAAGAATACTTTGAATACATGTTAAAATATCGATTTTATAGTTTTCTACCAATTCTCGTAATTTTTGAAGAGTTGTATCCCCTAACCCTCGTTTTGGTAGATTAATTGTACGTGAGAAAGCGATAAAATCTGTGCCAGCTAAAGTCATACGCAACCAAGCTAATAGATCTTTGATTTCTCTTCGTTGATAAAAGGAGAGTCCTCCAACGATTACATAAGGAATATTTTCTTTTAATAGATAGTCTTCAAATAGACGAGATTGAGAGTGCGTACGAAAGAAGATGGCGCACTCATTTAAACGCATTTTTTGGTCTATGTGTAGTTTATGAATCTGTGAAATGACAAAACGAGCTTCTTCATATTCGGTATCAGCAAGATATTGGGTGATTTTTTCTCCTTCTGTTCTCTTGCTCCATAGGTTTTTAGGGTATCTGCCTTCATTATGTTGAATTAGAGAATTTGCTGCTTTTAAAATGAGAGAATGACTGCGATAGTTTTCTTCTAAAGCGATGACTTTAGCCCCTGGAAAATCTTTTTCAAAATTTAGGATATTGTGTACATTAGCACCCCTCCAGGAATAAATGGATTGATCGGGATCTCCAACTGCAAAAACGTTATTATGACGAGCGGCTAGTAGGCGAATTAACATGTATTGCGCCATATTAGTATCTTGATATTCATCAATTAAAATGAAGGACCAGCATTTTTGGTATATATCTAGAACTTGGCTGTTAGATTTAAGCAGACCCACGGTTAGATATAGCAGATCATCAAAGTCAAGAGCATTATACTCTTTGAGCTTCTGTTGATATATCCCGTATATTTGACAAAGAGGTCTTTCATCAAGAGGAATATTTTCTGGTTGGGTCAATGCGTTTTTTGCTTGAGAAATCTGTGTTTTTAACTTTTTAAGAGTTGCTTTATCTTCTTTTAGCCCAAGCGTTTTTAAACATTCTCTGATTACCCTTTCGCTATCTTCTTGATCATAAATGGTAAAGTCACTGCGGTAATTTAAGTGAGTGATCGATTCGCGCAAAATACGTGCGCACAAGCTATGAAAGGTACAAGATAGTATGCTTTCCTGGGTTAGATGAAAAATTCTTTGGCGCATTTCATCAGCTGCTTTATTGGTAAAGGTCACAGCTAAGATTTCAGAGGAGGGGACGCCTATTTTAAGCAAATGGGCAATACGATAGGTCACTACTCTACTTTTACCGGAACCCGCCCCAGCTAATACAAGTAAGGGTCCTTCAATATGAGTTGTTGCAACACGTTGCTGAGAATTGAGTTGTTCTAGAAAATCCATACCACCGAAGCTCAAATTTTTGAATCGATGATAAGAAATTACTGCTTTTAAACCCAAGTAATCTGATAAATACTTGGGTTCAAAGGCAAATTAAAACATGTTTTAGAAAGGATAGCCGACATGCTTGGTTTACATGTCTCTTAGTGCATTTCTATCGCGACGGTTTATCGTATTGCTGCGATCCCTGTAATTACTATCATCTCTCATCGTATTGTCATCACAGCACTTTGGCGTTCTTTTGCAGTATGTTTTTGGCTTACAACATTTTGGTTTTTCGGATTGCATAAATCTTGTAGAATCACAGCATCCATCTGTAGTGCAAGCTGGTTCTCTTTTAGGCACGCAGCATCCATCTGTAGTGCAAGCTGGTTGTCTTGTGGGTTCACAAGGTTTGCAGCAAGGTTTAGGGCACTTGGGTTTGCAGCGCTTAGGCTTAGGGCAACATTTAGGTTTGCAGCACTTAGGCTTAGGGCACTTAGGTTTGCAGCACTTAGGCTTAGGAGCGCAACAGCCGTCTGCATTATTTAATTCATCATCTGCTCTTTTTCTTCCCCAACGTCTACTATTATTATCGTATCGGTCATCCCCATTATGGACAACATCTCTCTGTATCATGTCTACTTGCAGTTGCTTAGCGTTACGTGCTCCAACGAGATCACTTGTGTCAGTAAACTCCTTAGAACTATCTTGTGATATATATCCTTCTTTTTCAAACTCATTGTTCTGAGCAGGAGAGTGATCTCGAGCCATACTAAATGTTGTTTGTAACAAAGCCAATCCAATGGCTAATAAATACTTCTTCATTTTCCCCCCCTTTAATCCACATGGGTAATGTTGTTTCTCTATTTCTGGACATTAATAAAAAAATGTTTTTTTTAAAAACATTTTTTGTTGTTCGAGAGATTTATTTAAATTATCTATATAAGATATGTTTAGTTGGAATGTCTTTTTAAAGTTCACATATACAGTGTTTTAAAAATAAATAATGGATGATATTTTAGTGTCTGTGATAAAAAGAATATACTATGTTTAATTTTACGTTTTTTTTCTTAGCAATTTGGAGTTTTTGCCTTTCTGTAACAGGGTTAGAGCTGAAACTAGGGGTCGATTGTTTATTTGAAGCGAACAATATTGTTAAATTACGGAATAAAAAACTAGGACTTATTACTAATCAAACAGGAGTCAACAGCAACCTTTCTTCTACCATCGAGTTATTTTTAAATCATGATACTCAGCTCATTGCTTTATTTGCGCCAGAGCATGGCTTATATGGTTTAGAACAAGCGGGTGTTAAAGTAGAACCGCAAAGTATTCATGGTTTGCCCGTATATAGTTTATACGGAGCCACTAGACGAGCTACTTCGAGCATGTTGCAAGGGATTGATCTACTAATTTTTGATATACAAGATATTGGATGCCGGTCTTATACTTACCTTACGACTCTTTGTTATATCTTAGAAGAGGCGGCTAAACATAAAATTTCAGTGATGGTATTAGATCGTCCTAACCCTATGGGAGGCTTGATTGTAGATGGGCCTATGTTAGAGAATAAATGGCGATCTTACATCGGATATATCAATGTTCCTTATTGTCATGGAATGACAATCGGAGAGCTAGCTTGTTATTTTAATCAAGAGTATCGCATTGGATGTGATTTAGAAGTAATCCGCATGAAGGGATGGCAAAGATCGATGTTCTTTAAAGATACGAAGTTATGTTGGATTCCTACAAGCCCTAATATTCCCGAGGCAGAAACCCCTTTATTTTATGCTTCCACTGGGATTTTAGGAGAGTTAGGAATCGCAAATATCGGTATAGGAAGCACTCTCCCTTTTAAAGTTGTAGGGGCTCCTTGGATCAATGCAAGGCAGTTTGCTAAAAAGCTAAATGCGCAGAAATTACCCGGAGTTATTTTTCATCCCTGTTATTACCGCCCTCTTACAGGGCTTTATCAATCAGAGAATTGCGAAGGGGTTTTATTATTTATTCTCGATCATAAGATCTATAAGCCGCTTAGCGTACAGTATATGATCATAGGTCTTTTAAAAAGCCTTTATCGAGAACAGTTTACAAATAGACTTAAGCAACTAGGGACAGAAAGAAAGAAAAATTTTTGTAAAGCTAATGGAAATGAGCACATGCTTGAGATATTAAGTAACGAAGAGTATATTGCTTGGAAGCTAATTGGTTATCAATTCGAAGATCGTCAAAAGTTTTTAACAAAACGCAGTGCTTATTTGTTGTATTAATTAGCACTTGCAACTTTATTTTGCTAAAAAATGCTCTCTTTGTATTGACAAAAATAGATTGTATTTGTAGGATTTGCTATGCAAAATCAATAAAATGAGGAGTTATTTTATGTCAGCTAATCATATGCAGCCACTTGGAGATAAAGTTCTTATAAAAAGAGCTAATGCTAAAAAATCCCAAAGTGGAATTCTATTACCAGAATCCGTGCAAGAAAAATCCCGAGAAGCAGAGGTTGTTGCAGTGGGCCTTGGTAAATATGATGAACAAGGCAAATTAAGACCCATGCATGTAAAAGTAGGAGATTGTATTCTTTTTTCTTCCTATGCTGGTACCGAAGTAAAAACAGAAGATGAGCAAGCTGAATATCTGATTATATCTCAAGATGATATTCTCGGAGTTCTTGTTTAAATTTTAAGCCTTAAAGGAGATATGCTATATGGCTAAAATGCTGCAATTTAATCAAGAAGCCCTAAAATCTATTTTAGAAGGGATGAAAAAACTAGCTAGAGCAGTAGCTGCAACAATGGGCCCCAAAGGTCGTAATGTTGTTATTAATAAAGGAGGGAAATCACCTCTTTGTACCAAAGATGGAGTAACTGTTGCTCAAGAAATTTTCCTCAAAGATACCTTTGAAAATGTAGGAGCACAACTAGTCAAACAAGCTTCTAGTAAAGCATCAGATGTTGCAGGTGATGGTACAACAACCGCAATTGTTCTTGCCTATGCTATTTATAAAGAAGGAATGAAAAATGTGGGAGCTGGAGCAAATCCAATGCTGCTGAAAAAAGGCATGGATAAAGCGGTTTCTCATCTGTTGGCCGCTTTAGACAAGTTGGCTACCCCTGTTGCAAGCAATGAAGAGATTAAGCAAATTGCGACAGTTTCTGCTAATAATGATGCCGAAATCGGAGAGATTATAGCTGCCGCCATGCAGAAAGTGGGTCAAGATGGCATAATCACCATTGCAGAAGCAAAGGGGATTGATACTCTCTTAAATGTTGTAGAAGGAATGCAGATTGATAAAGGATATCTCTCTCCCTACTTTGTGAATAATGCGGAAAAAATGATCATTGAATATGAAAACCCTTTGATTTTGATAACGGATAAAAAATTATCACAAGCTAAGGAATTAGTTCCTATTCTTGAAAAAGTAAAAGAAATTCAACGACCTTTATTAATTATCGCAGAGGATATGGAAGAAGAGGTGCTCACCACTTTAGTTATCAATAAACTAGGAGAATCTCCGCTACCTGTGTGTGCTATTGGGGCTCCTTCTTTTGGTGATAGGAGGAAAGCTCTTTTAGAAGATATAGCGATTCTTACGGGGGCTACTTTAATTACAGAGAACCTAGGACTTTTTGTAAAGAATGTAGGTCTAGAAGTTCTTGGAACAGCAAAGAGCATTAAAATCTCCAAAGATTCCGCTACGATTATCGATGGTTTTGGCGATAAAAAAACGATTCAAGCTAGAATAGCTTTTTTACGAGCAGAAATTGAAAGAGAGACCTCAGACTATGCAAAACAGCATTTGGAAGAAAGATTGGCTAAATTATCTGGTGGGGTAGCTATTATCAATGTAGGGGCTGGTACTGAAACCGCGCTTAAAGAAAAAAAAGAGCGTGTTGAAGATGCTCTACATGCAACTCGCGCTGCTGTTAAGGAAGGGGTTGTAGCAGGAGGAGGAGTTGCGCTTTTACGAGCTATTAAGACACTAGATTCTCTTATATGTAGCGGCGATGAAGCAGTCGGTGTAGAAATCATCCGTAGGGCTGCATTTGCTCCTACGGCTGCGATTGCTCATAATTGCGGCAAGCAAGGGGATTTGATTGCTGAAAAAGTGTTTGAGCAACATGGTAACTGGGGCTATAATGGCCTTACAGATCAATTTAGCGATTTAGTTTTAGATGGAGTCATCGATCCAGTGCGTGTGACAAAAAGCGCTCTTATACACGCCACTTCTGTTTCCAGCATGTTATTAACAATTAATGCTGTAATTACAGAAAAACCCAAACCCAAATCAAAAGCGGTTCCTTCTATGCCTAATATGGATGGTATGATGGGCGGTGGTATGGGAGGTATGATGGGTGATATGGGAGGTATGGGTTTTTAAGTATATAAATCTTTAGTTTTCTTACCTCATAAAAAAAGGATCTTTATAAGGATCCTTTTTTATATTCATAATTAATTTTTTTGTTTACTTAAAATGTTTAAAAAATTTACCTCCCAACAGTGAATTTAAGTAGATATCTAAATTTGCTCAAAAAACAGGTGGTATATGGATGCTAAAGAGCTGCAGGAGATCGATTTTTTCTTACAAGCAAGCGAGCAATTTATATCCAATCAGCAGAGAAAGAAATTCTGCTTGATGAAGAAGCTCCTATTATGGAAGAAATCATTGACTCGTGGCAGGATCTTTATCAAAGTATAAAACAACTGCAAGATCTATGGGAAAAAAGGTCTTCTTTTCATAGAGATTATAAGATAGATCTTTTAAATCGCATGAAACAAGAATCTTCTTTTGTATATAGTGGTTCCGATTCAATCGCATAGAAAAATATAGGATTAACGACAAGTTTCAAGTCGTTGACTTGAACCCCATTAAGCTAGCCGTTTGAATTGGCACTACTATAATGCATATGCTGAAAAAGCTTGTGGTTCATCTTCTTGTGGTAAAGAGGGGATCCCCACGTACGATGGAGGTAAATCAGTGGCTGTAGGCTCTAGTTCAAATGGGGGGTTTAAATCTACCGCTGTGTATTCCACCGGTAGGTCAACGAGTAACTGCAGCATTTCGTAAAAAGTTTTAGTTCTTATAAAATCGCTCTTGAAATAACAAAAGCGATCTTAAGTAGATTAAAAGAAGTTTTTAATGAAGTAAATGAGTTCTTTAACTGCAATTCTTTGTTGTTGCATCGAATCGCGGTCTCTAATCGTAACCGTTTCTTCTGTGTTTTCAAAAGTATCAAAATCCACTGTAATACAAAGTGGTGTTCCAATCTCATCGTTACGGCGATAGGCTTTACCTACATTCCCCGTATCTTCATATTTAATACGACCAATACCTAGTTTTTGTAGGAAATGCTTAATTTCTTTAGCTTTTGTCACAATTTTTTCATTATTGCGAGCTAAAGGAACAACAGCTACTTTAATCGGAGCTAGATGAGGTTTTAGCTTTAGAACAATACGCTTTTGTCCTTCTGGTAATAATTCTTCTGTGAAAGCCTGTGTTAGAATAGCTAATACTCCACGATCTAAACCAGCAGAGGGTTCAATCACAAAAGGGATGATGTATTCTTTGGTTTGAGGATCTTGAATGCCAAGTTTTGTATTGGAATCGCTGTTAGTTGCTACATTAGCAAATAAAGTAAATTCTTCTTTAGCTTTGGTATGGGATCCTAAATCAAAATCCGTTCGATTGGCTATTCCTTCTAATTCTTCAAACCCATGTGGAAATCTATATAAAATATCAGTAGTAGCCTTTGAATAATGCGCTAATTCTTCTTTTTTTTGTGGTTGTAATTGAAGGTTTTCTGCCTGAAGACCTTGCTTTTTCCACCAATTTAACCGATTTTCTACCCAGACTTTATGCCAGGTTTCGTCTTCCCCTGGTTTTACAAAAAACTCGAGTTCCATTTGCTCAAATTCACGCACTCTAAAAATGAAATTTTTAGGAGTAACCTCATTACGGAATGCTTTTCCAATTTGTGCAATACCAAAGGGTAGTTTTCTTGAGGTTGCATCCACTACGTGTTTGAAATTGGTAAAGATGCTCTGTGCTGTTTCTGGACGAAGATAAGCGAAGCTTGTCTCATTATCAACAGGTCCTAAATTCGTACGAAACATCAAATTAAAATTGCGCGGCTGTGTTAAGTCTTTAGATCCGCAATGATCGCATTTATGATCAACAATATGATCTGCTCTCATGCGATGTTTACACTGACGACAATCTACCATGGGATCGGTAAAGGTGTCCTCGTGACCAGAGTATTTCAGTGTTAGGCGATGGGTAATAATCGAGCAATCTAAACCCTCAATATCATCTCTTTCATAGACAATAGATTTCCACCAGGCTGATTTCAAGTGATTTTTTAGTTCAACTCCTAGAGGTCCATAATCATATATCCCTTGAAGACCTCCATAAATTTCTGAGCTTTGAAAGATAAAACCTCTTCTTTTACAAAGAGCTACAATGTCATCCATCGATATTTTGCTGTCCATTTTTTCTCCCAGATCAGTTGAGCTATGATTATAGTTACTCTAGTATTTTTGGGAAAAGAATAGCTAAGAGCCTGTTTAAAATCTTTTCAAAAGTAGAGCAATAAAAGCAAGAACCACCATATTCAGGCTTGCATGTAGTTTTCTTTCCCAATTTTTCCATAGCCTGCGACATTTTTCTATCCACGCAAAAGAACGCTCTACAACCCATCTTTTGGGAATAACTGTAAAAGTATGAAGTGTATTTCTTTTGGCTATTTCTAATATACATCCTAATATCTCCTGCACACTCTTTACAAATTTTTCTCCAGAATATTCTCCAATGGTTTTTATGTAGTGAAAATGCTTCTATACACCCATTTCTGTCAGTGATATTAGCAGTGGTAATGTGAATCGCATGAGGGAGCCCTTGGGTATCGACTGCTATATGTCTTTTTATTCCTGATATTTTTTTCCCTGCATCATATCCTTATCTTCTCCGCTGTATCAGTATTTTTAACACTTTGAGCATCAATAATTACAAAGCTTGTTTTCTCTTTCCGAGCACTGCTTTTTCTGACCTCGCCAACCAATTTTTTTTAAAACTATTTCAAGAATACTCTTAGAATTTTTATCATCTTTTTTATTCCAAAAATGGAAATAATAATAACATAATTCCCATTTAGGATATTCTATGGGTAACATACGCCACTGGCAACCACTTTTTAAAATGTACAAAATTCCACAAAAAATATCATATAGATCAACTCTTCGTGGACGTGTTTTTTTGCATGTAGACTCAAGTATTAAATGGATTTTGCTAAATTGTTTACGAGAAATATCGCTTGGATAAGAGCGGGTCATAACTACCTCCAAAGGTTTTATGAAAACTATCATTATACCTTAATGAGAAGATTTTAAACAGGCTCTAAGAATAGGGCTTTCCAAGAGTTATATGAAAATTGTATTTTACTTTATTTCTGTTAAATTTGTATCCTCTTAGGGGTGTCTATAGTGGTTCCGATTCAATCGCATAGAAAAATATAGGATTAACGACAAGTTTCAAGTCGTTGACTTGAACCCCATTAAGCTAGCCGTTTGAATTGACACTACTATATAACAAAAAGATATAAAACTAGGAATATTAGTAGTTTTTTAGAAAAAGCTATCATTACAATCATTTTTTTACTCAAATGTCCTATCTTTTTTATGAAAAATTTTTAAAAGAAAAACCTGATTAGACGCAAGAAGAACTAAATGAAAATAGTGCAACACTTACGATCAGCTTGGCAAAATGACTCTTTTTACATGCAAACAACTTCTAAAAATGCAGCTGATATCTTTGAAGCTGGAGTAGTTGGATGCATAACAGGTCGTATTACTCGGGTTATTTCCCCAAGAGATGGAGCGATTTATTCAATGGCTGATAATGCTTCTGGTATTTTTGTCAAGTTTATCGAAAACAAGTTTTTAAAAGAGCCTCTTATGTCTGATAAAGATCTAGAAAAAAACTTAAGAGTTCTTGTAGGAATGTATTTAACGAACTATTTTAGGATAAGCATCTGTTCTTTAATAAGAGTGAGGGGTTTAGAAATTTTTGATTTTAATTTTGGTTTTAATAAAGCTAACATAAGATTTATCTGTGTAAAATTTGCTGTAAATGTAGTAATCAAAAATACACTAGACCTCTTGCATAACCTGAACTTTAAAGCTCGCAATTTGTAATTATTATTTCCATCTTTGGAATAAAAAAGAGGATAAAAATTCTAAGACTATTCTTAAAATAGTTTTTAAAAAAATGGGTTGGCGAAGTCAGAAAAAGCAGTGGTTGGAAAGAGAAAACAAGCTTTGTAATTATTGATGCTCAAATTGTTAAAAATGTAGAAATAGCCAAAAGAAATGCACTTCATACTTTTACAGTCATTCCTAGAAGATGGGTTGTAGAGCGTTCTTTTGCATGGATAGAAAAATGTCGCAGGCTATGGAAAAATTGCGAAAGAAAACTATGTACAATCCTGAATATGGTGGTTCTCGCTTTTATTGCTCTACTTTTGAAAAGATTTTAAACGGGATCTTAGTAAAAATCTGTTGAATTATCTTTTCTGCATAAAGAGGTGCTGAAATTTGTGAGAGGTAAAAGGCAAGGATTAACATGCGTTTCAAGAGCGATCTCCTAGGATTTTTAAACAAGAGCATGGCAAGAATGAAAAAAAAGTATAAAAAAAGGTTCTCTTAAAGAGCTCATTTAAAATAAAACGCTCTTGCTGAAAATCAAGTAAATCGGGATGATGTATCCCCTATGCACTGGTAGCTCAGCTGGATAGAGCACCCGGCTACGAACCGGGAGGTCGGAGGTTCGAATCCTCTCTGGTGCATTTTTTTCTATAGAGAGCTATCTATGATCGTAAAAAGATTTTCAACCGGGCCAATAGATACGAATAGCTATTTGCTTAGCTGCCCATCTTTTAAGTCAGCTGTTGTAATTGATGTAGGACAGGATAGTGCTACAGAGCTTAGCTCTTATGCAGAAGAGCACCAATTAACACTGGAAAAAATTCTTCTTACTCATTCTCATTGGGATCATATTGCAGACGTTGTTTGCCTAAAAAATCATTTGGATATACCGGTTTATATACACCAAGATGATGAAACTAATGTCATAAATCCTGGTTCTGATGGGCTTCCTCTCTTTATTCCTATTCAAGGAGTAAAAGTAGATCATCATCTAAAAGATGGTGAAGTGGTTAATGTAGGAGATCTGCACATTCAAGTCATTCATACTCCAGGCCACACTCCGGGAGGTGTATGTTTTTATCTGGAGAAACAGAAAATCCTCTTTTCAGGAGATACCCTATTTCAAGGAGCTATTGGTCGAATGGATTTGCCAACAGCATGCCCTACCCTTACAATGATAGAATCTTTAAAAAAATTAGGAGCTCTTCCACAAGAGACTATTGTCTATCCAGGGCATGGGGATAAAACTACAATTAAGCAAGAACTTTCAAACATTCATGCAATGGAAAAACTTTTACACAAGAGGACGTTATGAGTCGTTTACTGATTGGAAAAAAAGCCCCTTCTTTTAGGGCAAAGGCTGCACAAGGGGATAAAATAATAGATGGGTTTTCTTTAGATGATTTTTTAGGGCAATATGTTGTGCTTTTCTTCTACCCTTTAGATTTCACTTTTGTTTGTCCAACAGAGGTGCACGCTTTTCAAGAAGCCCTTCAACAATTTAAGCAAAGAAATGCTCAAGTAATTGGTTGCTCGGTGGATAGTGGATTTTCTCATCTAGCTTGGCTTTCTACTCCTAAAGCTAAAGGTGGTATTGAAGGGATAGAATATCCGATTATTTCTGATCTGAATAAGAAAATAGCTAATGATTATGGCGTATTGCATGAAGAAGAAGGAATTGCTTATCGAGGTTTGTTCTTAATTGATCGTCAAGGAATGATACGTCATCTTTTAATCAATGATTTCCCCATTGGACGTTCTGTAGAAGAGGTTTTGCGTATTTTAGATGCATTAATCTGCTTTGAAATGCATGGAGAGGTTTGCCCTGCTAATTGGAGCGTGGGTAAAAAAACCATGCAACCGGATGCAGTGGGATTGGTTCATTATTTTAGCTAAGCGTGGCTGGTTAAGAAGTCATAGAGATCTTTTTGAGAAGTAACGAAGATGCTTTGGTATAAAAAACAAATGGCAATGGTGCGTTTGATAATATCTTCATCTCCTACTCCAGGCATGCAAATAGCTGATAGCTTAGGGAATGCTTTTAGATTTTTAAGCATTTTTAGCCCTTGTTTATAATCCGGCAAGCTAAAACCTTCTTCTTTTACTCTAAAATAGATTAACAACCTATTGTAGAGTAGCATCTGAATGCCACATGGTAATCCTTCGCTTCCCTTAGGAGGATTGCCAAATTTTTCTGCTAGTTGATAGGCAGATTTACAGAACTTAGGAGTGCAAAACTCTCCTTTTTCTGCTTCTCCAAATAAAAAAACCGTATGGCGCATCTCTTCCTCCTTTGAAAGGGACTTATTTGTTTCTTTATATTTTTTCAAAAAAAAATTCAATATAAGTAAAGTTGTTGTAGGAAATTCTTTGTATAATTAAAACTAATGTTTTAATTTATGGAGGTGGCTAGATGCTGAGAATTTTCCTTTTGTCTCTGATTATCAGTCATATGGGATTTATCTTTGTGCAATCTAAAGAGCAAATAGAGGAAAATTTTTTTGATACTGTTCATCAATTAATTGATCAAGATGATTTTTTTCAAGCCAAAGCAGTACTTATTCAGGAAATTTCTCAGAATCTTTTTCTTGCCAAAAGATTTGATTATGAAAACTATCAAAACGTTAAAAGCCAAGTCTTTAAAAGATTAACAGGAGAATATGAGAATATTCCTTTAGTTTTTTGCCAGCTGTTTGAAAATATTAGTTGGAAAGATATGCAAAAAGAGTTAACCGCTTATCAAGAAAAAATACAAAGACAAATGCAAGCTTTTTTTGTTTCTGTATCTACGCAGGATTCTTTTTATCAACTTCCTTTATTAGAAGAGGATAAAAAAAATATCAGCATCATTATTAAAACAATGGCAGAAAAAGGATTGCTAAAATTACTGCTTCTGCAAAACGATTTAGAAAAAAAAGGAGATCAAGTGAATTATATTCATCCTTTGCGCTTTATTGGATATATCTTTTCCAATGAAGAACTAAAAAATTGTATGCGTCAAATTAAGACCAGTAGATTTAAATGGAATGAATTTATTAAAGGGTTTTCTCATCGTATGGATGAAGAATACGCTGTAGATAACCTCATACGCTTTATACCAGAATTTGTAGAGCAGGTATATCCACAACACCCTGAACGCATTGAGGTTTTTATTAAGAAAAAATCTTGGGAAGAGTTTGTTACTGATTTATTAAATTAAAGATAATCCATGAAAGAAAAATCGATTAACTATTGGTTTTTTGGCTTCTATTTTTTATGGATAAGTACATTACATATTGTTCATTTGTTGCTAAAGTCCAATGTAGTCATATGGTATGTTGATGCAATAGGACAATGTGCTCTTGAAACTATTTTATTAATGATATTAGCTAAACTTCTCAGTTTATATATTCCTTTTGCTGTCAACATAGTTGGATTGAGCCTCTTTTTAATCTTAGCTTATATCATTGATTTTCCTCTTATTCGACTAATGGATATTTCATTTTGGTTTGCTTTAAATTTTATGCTGCAAGAAGGATGGGACAATATTTTAGAGTTGCTGTATGCAAGCAATATTTCTTTAACCAATTGGGTCCTTTTAGTTTTTGGCTCGGTCATTATCTTAATTTCGAGTGTATTGTGTTTTAAAAAAACACAATACTGGAGTGACAAAATTCCTCTTTATCTTTCCTTTCATTCTCTGATTGTATTATTAGGTGGTAGTTTTCTTTTACTATGTGGTTGGGATTTAATAACGCTAGATAGGAAAATGCTTGATAATATACAGGCATATCAAAAAATCCTGCCTTGGAAAACCACTTTTTTTGTGAAAGAAAAGGAGTATTTAGAAGTAGATCAACCTATTCTAGCTCTGCAAGAACATAACTTATTAGAGATTGAGAAATTGCATTTAAATGCAAAACCAGATATTTATTTATTTATAGTAGAATCTTTAAGAGAAGATTTTATTAATCATGAAATAGCTCCTTATTTAAACTCTTTTAAAGAACAGGCGCTCTCTTTTCAATTAGCTCTTGCTAATGCAAATGCAACACATCTTTCCTGGTTTTCACTTTTTTATTCTCAATTGCCATTTCATTGGAATTCTTTATTAT
Source organism: Candidatus Rhabdochlamydia oedothoracis (assembly GCF_019453995.1). Taxonomy (NCBI): domain Bacteria; kingdom Pseudomonadati; phylum Chlamydiota; class Chlamydiia; order Parachlamydiales; family Candidatus Rhabdochlamydiaceae; genus Candidatus Rhabdochlamydia; species Candidatus Rhabdochlamydia oedothoracis. The sequence goes on from NZ_CP075587.1 coordinate 214,756, forward strand.
TAAAGCAAAAAGCCATGGGAAGTCCTTTTTTACAAATATTGAAGACAAGTGGATATCGCATCCATGTATACGCCTCCTCACGCCTTGGTTATTACGGAATGGGAGAGAGTTTATTTGGTCGTAATCGAGAGCTTATTGATAAAATGGTTACGCAAGATTCTGTAGCAGTACCTACTTATTTAAAAGACCAAGCTGTTGTCAATTGTTTAATAGAGGATATGCAACAGAATAAAGGTGGGCGGGTATTTATTACTTTTTTAGATTCTACGCATTTAGACTACAGCTGGCCTATTGAGAAAAAATCTGTTTTTGAACCAGTGGATCAAACCCTTAACTATCTAAAAGCTCTCTCTAATAATAAAAACTATTTAGAAAAAATTAAGAATCGTTATCGAAATGCGCTGCATTTTGTGGATACCTTATTTGGGAAATTTTTCGTAGCTCTTGAATCGGATGAAGATGCTTTGGTAGTAATTACAGGAGATCATGGAGAAGAGTTTTATGAACAAGGACATCTTTTTCATGCTTCTCATTTAAGTTATCCACAGCTTCATATTCCTCTTTATTATCGTTTAGGGAACGATCCTAAATGGAGTGGATGCACTTTAGATCGACTTAGTTCGCATATGGATATTTTCCCTACTCTATTTCACTATTTATTGAAAAAACCATTTATAGGAAATTATGAAGGACAATCTGTTTTAGAAGAGAGTCATTGGCCTTATGCGGTAATCACCCGGTTCAATGCTTGTTTTTCCCCGACAGAATTTTGCATTCACGATAAAGAATATAAAGCGATTTTTCGTGCAGAAAAGGATGTTTTTAGTTGTAAAAGATTACAACTCATAGATGTAAAAACATGGCATGATGATCTATTAGCTAACAAAGAACAAATCCTAGAAGAGCGATTCAAACCAGCTCTTAAAAAGGTATTTCCTTCTCATGAGTAATGTAAGAACTTGGAGCCTATCAAAACTAGATTCACTACTTGGAACCTGTTTCCCTTACCAGAGATGCTCTTATGAAACACAAGAGGAAATCAAAACCTATAGAAGTCCTTTAAGTTTACAAAAGTTTGCAAAAGAGCATGGATATTTCTCACATGCACCTCTGCTCTCTTTCGTATCTAGTAGTCAAGGGGACTTAAAAGTTGTGCAAGGAGCATTAGAAAACACTGTAGAGGTAGATAATAACTGGCTAGATTTTTGTGTAACGGAGCTTCTTTGCAAAGCATTAGCCTATCGCGATATTGCTTTAAGCCATGAGATAAAAATTCCTGTTCGTAATTTACAAAATCAAATCTTTTTAGAGACATTTGTTCTAGATCGAATTTTTAATCTTTGGCAACAGATGCCAGCTTTTGGTTGGATTCCAAAAAATTCTCACATTTCTTCTTTGTTAATTTTTCGAGGAACGGATTGTAGTCTAACTACTAAGAGAAGCTTAGCTTCTCTTTTTAGCGATTTAGATTTTTCTGGTCCTGGGTTTAGCGTATTTAGGAAAGCGAAATTACAGATCCAAGAATGGTTAGCCCAAGTTCATCAAAAAAAAAAGACTGCGCGTGTACTGGGCTGTAGTTTAGGAGGAGCTCTAGCTGGGCATACCTTTATCGAATATTACGATCTATTAAGCAAAGAATCCTCTGTTGCTTTTCATCCTCCAGGAGTATTTAAACAGGAAAAAAAAAACTGGAATCAGCTTGAAAAAGAAATTAAACAGCGGTTTATTACTTATGTTGCACAAGGAGATTCTGTCTCCAAAGTAGGCTCTCTCATTGGAAATAGATATGTATTATCCATAGATGCAGAACTAAAGCCTTTAGTTGCGCATACTCTATTATTTGCAGGACAGCCGCTACTTATTTGCCAAAATGCGCGTGAGCTTTAAGTTCATGTTCAATTTCCAGTAGACGATTGTATTTAGCAACCCTATCTGTACGGCAAGGTGCTCCTGTTTTAATCTGTCCTGTTGAAAAAGCCACGCTTAAATCAGCAATTGTTGTATCTTCTGTTTCTCCTGAGCGATGAGAAATAACGGTTTTATATCGATTCTTTTTTGCTAGATCTATAGTTCCAAGAGTTTCTGATAGAGTTCCAACTTGATTGAGTTTAATTAAAATAGAATTAGCCACTCCTTGATCAATCCCTCTTTGTAGAAATTTTGGATTGGTTACAAAGATATCATCTCCGACTATTTGGATTTTTTTCCCTAATGTAGTTGTTAATTTATGCCAACCTTTCCAGTCATTTTGATCGAGAGGGTCTTCAATGCTATCAATAGGGTATTTTTCGCATAATTCACTAAGGTAGGTGATAAGCTCTTCTGTTGAACGTGTGCTAAAAGGCATACCAGCTGCTTGTTTTTTTCTTTCTATATAAGATTTGCTGCAACTGTCATAAAATTCAGAAGCGGCACAGTCCATGGCAATGGTTATTTGGCTACCTGGTTCATAGCCCGCTTGCTTAATGGCCCTTAAGATATAATCGAGAGCTATCTCATTGGATTCTAATCTAGGAGCAAATCCTCCTTCATCTCCAACCGATGTAGAATATCCTTTGCTTTTTAAAAGCGATTTTAGTATGTGATAGATTTCTACACCCCAGCGCAATGCTTCACGAAAACTAGGTGCTCCGACAGGGCGAATCATAAACTCCTGAAAATCGAGTAGACTATCTGCATGAGCTCCTCCATTGATAATATTCATCATAGGGCGGGGCATTATATAATTGGTTTGAGGGTGTAAGTACTTATAAAGAGGTATCTTTTTAGAGCAGGCAGCAGCTTTAGCTACTGCAAGAGAAACTCCTAGAATAGCGTTAGCTCCATAGCGTGATTTATCTTCTTTTCCATCTGCTTGAATCATTAACTGATCGATTTTATTTTGTGCAAAAAGGGATTCTCCTCTTAAAAGTTTAGCAAGAGGATTGATCACGTTTTCTACAGCCTGCAGAACACCTTTACCTTGATAGCGCTTAGGGTCTTTGTCTCTTAGTTCAACAGCTTCGTGCTCACCGGTGGATGCTCCGGAGGGAACAATGGCTTTACCTTGGCTACCATCTGTAGCAAAAACAGAAACCTCAATTGTGGGATTGCCGCGAGAGTCGAGTACTTCTAAAGCATCAATAGATTCGATATTACTCATATAAAATGCCTAATGGTTAACGATTTTGATGTTTTTTAAATAGAGAAGACATTAAAGCGCAATAAGAGGCAAAGCGCAAGTTCGAAATTTTTCCTATCTCTACTGCTTTTTTTACTGCACAATTAGGTTCTTCTTGATGGGTGCAATTGGGAAATTGACATTCTGAGGAAATGGTAAAGATTTCAGAAAAGTAAGAAGATAGTGTTTTTTTATCTACATCCCAGATTCCAAAACTCTGAATACCAGGGGTATCAATACAATATCCCCCTCCTTCTAAGGGGATCATGCGAGCTTGTGTTGTCGTATGTGAGCCTTTGCCTGTGCGTTTTACCACTTTCCTTGTTGCAAAGCAAAGGCCTGTAGCCAAATTAATCAAAGAGGATTTACCTACTCCAGATTGTCCAGAAAATACCGATGTTTTATTGTGCATTTGTGTTTTTAATGCATCGATGCCTTCTTGAGTGGTAACACTCATAGGAATTACGATGAAATGAAGCGATTTATAGGTATGAACAAACTCTTCATATAATCTCTTTTCCTCTTCAATAGCTTCCCAAGAAAGTCTATTAGGAGGATTATCTAATAAATCTACTTTATTGATGAGAATAATCGGACGAATATTTCCTTTTTGTGCGGCTATAATATAGCGATCGATAAGTAGAGGTTTTAATCTAGGACTACAAACAGAAGCTGTAATAAAAACTTGGTCTACATTGGTGGCAATCAATTGTTGCTTATTGCGAGAGAGGTTATCTGCTCTAGACAGAATAGAGCTACGGGGGATTATTTGAGTAATCACAGCATGAGTTTCATCGATGATTTGCATAGATACAAGATCTCCAACCGCTATGAGGTTTTTCATAAGGTCACGCTCTTGTTTAAGAGCGCCTTTTAAAGAACAAAGGTAGGAATATTCATTTGCAAAAACCGTAATTCCATCTGCTGCAATAGTGAGAACTCTACCTTGTATATCTGTTGCATTAATAAGCTTTTTACTTTGTTTGAGCAGTTGGTCCTGATTGCTTTTTTTAAATTTAGATCGGTCTTTTTTTTCTGCGGTTTTTCTTTGTTTGCGCGAAGCCTTTCTATCTGCATTCCAATATTGCTCCTCCCAATGGAGAAAGTGATCTTGCTTACTCATTCTTGGCCCTGTACAGATACATGAAAATAGCTCCAGCAATTGCCACGTTCAGAGATTCAACGGGTTTTTTAACGGGGATGGCTATTTTTTTAGCGTGTTGCATGATAAAAGGACTCAGTCCGTGGGATTCATTTCCCAAAGCTAAAGCGATGGGTTTTTCTGGTAAGTTTTTTTGGATTTTATCCCCTTTAGCATCAGCTGCATAGATAGAAAACCCCCCTTTTTGTAGTAGGCTCTGTAGATTGATAAGGTCTCCTTGAGTTAGGTTTAAAAAAAAAGTTGCGCCCTTAGCAGCACGCAGTGCTTTATCATTATATAAATCTACGCATCCCTCTAATAAAAATACATCCCAATCAAATGCTAAAGCGGTGCGTAAAAGAGTTCCTAGGTTCCCAGGATCTACCACTCTATCCAAGATCAGTAAGCGCTTACTAGACTTTACATCTTGAAAGGTAGGCATATAGATCTCAGCTGCAATGGGCTCAGGAGCTTCAAGACCTGTAATTTTTTCTAGGATAGCTAAAGAAGTGGTATGGATTTGTTGTGCTTTATAGGAAAAAAGAGGTCGGTATGTTTTTTCGATCAGAATATTTTTAAAAAAAAATTTTTGAGATAATTCGCGAATCAACTTTATTCCACTGATTAAGACCGTTTTTTGTTCATAGCGATATGCGCGATTTCGTCGCAATTTAACTAAGTGTTTGATAAGAGGATGTTGTAGACTGGAAAGGTAGCTCATGAGAATATTTGTTTCGAACAAGCCCATTTTGTCAGAAAATAGATTGCCCAGCAATAGCAATTGTATTTATTCTTAAACTTTTTACAAAAAAGAGGTTCTCTTTGTGGATGTAATGCTCTTAAAAAAAACATACGGCGCTTAAAAGTTCTGTTTTTTACTTTAAGATACCCTCCTTTAGCTAAAGAAGGATTAAAGAATGTTTTAGATGTTTCCTATTATAAAGGGATGCTCAAAAAAAGTAAGATTGAAAATACAAGTTTAGATCAGATCATTAATTTATGTAACGAGATCCGGTTGTTAAATTTTGATGTAAGGTGTGGAAATATATCTCATTTTGAGCTCTTAACCATGTTTAGTCCCAAAGTGGGATGGAGTGGATTAATTCTAAAACCTTTTGGTTTTTTTTGCCAACTTTTGATGATATACATGCCATAATTGCACACAAAAAATGGGTTGCTCCTTAGACGGAGTAGGTTAAACTCTCCAATATAAACAAGATTTTTTTAAATCTCAAAACCGCTCGTTAAAGAGCAAAAAAATGAGGAGTAACCCATGAAGCATTATATTGGATTAGATGTATCGATTAAGTTCATGATGCAACAAGTTGCTCTGCCATTCTCTTAATTTTTCCGCAGCTCTGTTTCTTGCTGCTTGTAAAGCCGATTGGTAGTTTTCTCTATCAAATGTGCCGGTCTCTGCATGCTGTATGTCTATTTGGGTTTGTTCTAGATTATTAAGTATATAGCCCTTGGGTTCTTTAATAATGCGATAAGAGTTGACTATTGTTGAAGCAGCTAAACCCGCAGTTGCTTGCAAAAATTGTATAGGAACTCTCTTTAGCATAGCTTTTCCGAGTGGACGATCAGAGGAATAAATGAGCCCAAGGCCCCGAATGGTCAATTCTCCCACAGCAAAGACTCGCAAGATGAAAAATGTAGTATTGGATACTCCTAAAGCAAGAAACGCTGGAGGACGAAGTCTTTGTCCAGGTTCTGTTATTTCATTTATATAATTGAATATTTGATGCTGAATGTGATAATCTAATCTTTCTGAATGAGAGATGGATGTAGGATTATTTCTTATTTGATAATCTGGGGCCGTAGATTCTCTCCTACTTTTTACTTTCTTTGCCCTACCAAAGGCTTCTTGAGATTCCCGTTGATGATCTTCATTGTCAATGGTTCCTCGTTCTGCATGGTCAAGATCTACTTTAGTATATTCTTTCCCATATAATATATGAAACTTGGGGTTTGAATCAAAAGCTATGACAAAAGGTCCAATTATTAAGTTTAGCACATCCAAAGGTATTCCTAAGGTCTTTATAGATGCTTTTTTCAGCATAGCTTTTCCGAGTTGACGATCGGAAGAACCGATAAGCCCAAGTCCGCGAATAGTTAATTCTCCTATAGAAAAAACCTGCAGCATGAAAGAAATTAAGCTAGAGGTTTCTATAGAAAAAAAGGCTGCAGAACGAAACGATTGCGTATGTTCTATCATTTTTTCTGTATAATTAAATATTTGATTACGAATCCGGTAATCCAGATGTTCTGAATGAGAGATAGGTGCAGACATAGTATAACCCTTTTTGTGTTAAATGGTTTGTTGAACGGGGAAGGCTTTATAGCTTGCTGGATCCTTAGTATAAAGTCTTGCTATTGCTGCTATAAAGTCAGCCGAGCTTGAGCCTGGATCAATATCTAATTTTTTGGCATGATCTTTAGTAAAGGTATAGCAATTATCACCTGGTAACTCAAAAAAGGCGACCCATTTCTTTTTTGTATAAGTGATATTGGGAAGTAATGCATTTTTCCCTCGTATATTAAACTGGCGAGGGGTTTCCTTTAACACTTCCTTTCCAATATCTCGTATTATCTCTTGGACCTTATCACTAGTTCTCATCCAAATCTCGGTTCTTTTTTCGTATTCTAACTGACTCAAAGAAAGAAGATGAGCCTCTACAGGAGGATTGAACTCTGCTAGATAAATAAATTTTTCTCCAACGTCTATCTCTGTACTAGTACTTAGACAGGCCTCTCTATTAAAAAAGCCATCATTAATCCCTTCTATCACAATTGCAGCATGACTCCTAGAAACCCCTTCAGTTGTAATAACTGTTACAGCCCAAGTAAATTTACTAACACGCACTCTAGGATCAATTACAATGGGTTCACTAATTGGTTCAATTTCAATAAACAAAGGTCTTTCTACAGAAACAAGAGAAGCTCTTTCTTCCAGAGATTTTTGCTTTTTATGCAGAAAATCTGGAAGAGAATAAGGAAAGAAACGAGAAGTAACTGTCTGAGCACTCCTAAGGACTATACCTGTGCTAACTCCAGCAATCACCGTTCCTGTTAAAAACCCTAAATAGGCTCCAGCCATGGTTCCCAAAATACCATTGCCACAAAACTTGCTTACCGAATTAGCTGTAGCAACAATTACTTTTTTCGATAAATACATCGCACCAGAAGCAACTGAATACACTATTTTTTCGTTTTTGATAAGGAATGATTCTTGATCGAGCCTATCAGAAGAAGCTTCTATTGCTAGATTATTTTTTTCTACAGCTAATTCTTTTTGGAAAAGTTCAGAATTAATAACCCTTACTTTAAAATCTCTTATTAAACAAAGTATGTGTTGTGGGTTATTAAAAGCTTCTTTTTTTATTTTATTAACGAGAGCAACCGTTCCGGGATGACATCGTGAAGAAGGAACTGTGACTTCTTGCAAAGAAGTATCTTTTTTTGAGAAGTTTCTGAATACATTCCAAACTAAGTCTTCCGTTCCACGATTCAGGATAAGCTCTGTAGTGGGATCGTATTCCCATGACTGGTAGTTAGAAAATGATTTTATGAAATCATTTTCAGGTGTATGGATTGCTTCTTCAGCCTTATCAAATTCTCTACTAGGGATTCTCCAAGTGTGGTAGGTGTTATAAAATCTTGCAGCACCATTCTCTTCCACCATAACCTTGCATGTCTTGAGGTAAGAGATCTCCTGCTCTAGATCCTCTTCTTCTGGAAGGTCAATATCATTGCAGTAGATCTCTTTTTTATTTCCATCAATTGTTTTATACTTTAAAGAGTTATGCTCTTTAATTAAATAGACCACGCACTCATTTACATTCCACTGATGAATCGTTTTTTGAGAAACGATTCTTTCTGGATCTTCTGCCCTAACAAGAGGCAGCAAAGGCTGTTGATAGAAATCAGAAAGTTGATTTAAAGAAGTAATGCTCATAAGGAGTTTAGTTTTTATGTTTCGTTGCCCAATCAACAGTTTTATTCACCAACTTGTTTGTTGTTAGATTAATACCTGTATTAATCACTACTTGAGCTGCTTTTTGGCTAATAGGCTCAGCAGTGTTAATTGATTCTTCGGCAATATGTGCAACTGGGTTAGGAAGAACTTTTGCGGAAAAGCTTTTGCTAGCGTCATTTGATCTTTTAATAAATGCATCTGAACGCTCTCCTAAAGCAGCTTTTACAGGAGCTGTACATTTATGCGCCTGCTCATTGATTTGTCCTTTTAGGGCTTCAAATGCAGCATCTCTTGTCACTATGGTTTTCCCTTTTCTTATTGGTAGTGTCATATAAAACTCCTAAGTTTAGACTTAGTCTGATTAAAAAGATGTATTTTAACAGAAAGTAAAAAAAAACTATAAGAAATCTTAAAAATCGAGCTCAAGGATACCTTAAGACTAAAAAAAACAGAAAAGCTAAGCTAACTCAAGGAAGCTTCATTTAATTTCTTTTCTTTGATCAAAAATCTTTAATCTTCTAATAAATCTGCTTTCGATAATTTTATCAAAAAAAACAAAATAGTTTAAAAAGCATAATTAATTTAATTATGTGAGTAGACTTTAATACCTACAATTCCTACCTCCTAGCCAGGGCCAACGTATGAAGATTTTGCTTGATAATTGAGAGATAAAAAAGGCAATCAAGACCACTTACATGCAGAAGCTCATAACTTTTTTGAACAAGCACAGGACGTTATACCGGAAGAAGCTAGCTGTGATTATTGGCGGTCTGAAAAAGGTACTCGAGCAGGGCACAGGACATTAAAAGAGTAATTTTAAAATCTTCTCTCGATATACAGGATCGATAGTCCTTTATTAGGGAAATTGTATTAGTAGATTTTTAAGTTTTTAGGGTGTTTGAGTACGGTTTGACGCCTATAAATCAAAAATTAGGTTAATGAATGTTCTAGTTGTCAAACCGTACTCAAACATCCTAAAAACTTAAAGGGCTGCGGAAAATAAGGAATGGACAATTTCCAGAAAAATTCAAATTACTCTTTTAATGTCCTGTACCCTGGGTACTCGAGGACGTAGTGAGATAAGAGAAGTATGGGCGACTGAGAAATTAGATTGGTTACCTCAGCGTCAGATTTGGAAGAAGCTGCATAGCTTGATATGCGTAAAAGTACAGAAGAAATCGCAAGAGAAGAATAGCTGTGAAATTCGGTATTTTATTTCAAGTCTACCTGCTAATGCAGAACGTCTTGCAAAGGAAGTGCGTAATCAATGGAGCATCGAAAACAAATTGCGTTGGCAACTTGATGTTAATTTCCGAGAGGATTTAAGTCGTGTTAGAAAAGGAAATGGAGCTGAAAATCTATCTATAGTTCGATGGGCTACTTTGAATCTTTTACAAAAATGGATCATTATGGCTTAGTGGCTGCCATTTGTCAGGACTTAAAAGCAGTGGCTATGATCGTCAATGGTCTGGGCTTTACGAATAGAACATTAGATTTCTTGCATAACCCCTTATTTTAAAGCTTTCATTTATAGATTCCTAATCTTAACAAAAGCATTTCCAGCTATATCGCTCAAACAATCATATCTCCTGGATTAAAATACTTTAAAATTTTAGATTGCTTATTGGTTATGCAAGAGATCTATTGTATTTAGCTCATCAATTTTTTGCATCCAAGCCAATAGATAAGGCTCCCAAGATTTGGTCTTAAGGCCAAAGATATTACCGATCATGCGCTAGGCTGTGCTCTCGATAATATTGCAGAAGAAAGTCATTTGCTTGTTTGGAGAGACGGCAATTCAAATGCAAGCAATGTATCAATTCCGCCATACATAGTTTAAAATCTCTGCAAAAGCGCAATTCATTTAGAAAAGCATAAATTATAAAACTGTCCTATGCCCGTGCCCTTTAAAAAAAGCTTAAAGTTCCTGATGCAACAAGTTGCTCTGCCATTCTCTTAATTTTTCCGCAGCTCTGTTTCTTGCTCCTTGTAAAGCCGATTTTGAGAAGTTTCTGAATACATTCCAAACAAGGATTGACAATCGTCTGCCATCAGGCCCTCAAAGGAAAGTTAGTCCAGGAATAGCAGCGGTAGCTATGATCATCAATGGTCTGGGCTTTACGAATAGAACATTGTATTTAGCTCATCAATATTAAAGCTTTTTCGCTAATTTTAAGAGAATAGTTAGAGAAAATTTAAAATTCTGTTTAATCTTGGAAGAAGCTATTAAGCGCTCTTTTTTTGAATTTTTCTGTGCGATGAAATGTAAAATTACATGATTATAACCTACATGAATCATACTCTTCAAGAGATTGCAATCATTTCATCCATTAGTAAGGCGATTTCCTTATTGTGAGTGATGACAATGAGGGTACGGGACTGTATGGAGTTTAGAATGTTTTTTAATGTTAATATAGCGGTTTCATGATCAAGGCTAGATGTTGGTTCATCTAGAATTAAAACAGGACTTTTTTTAATGAGCGCTCTTGCAATTGCAATTCTTTGCTTTTGTCCTCCGGAAAGTCTGTCACCTCTTTCTCCAACAATTGTGTCATAGCCTTTGCTAAGTTTTAATATAAAGTCATGGCAATTGGCAATTTTAGCTGCACAGATGATTTCATCTTCTGTTGCGCTCAGATTGCCGTATTGAATGTTATCTCTTACTGAGCGATTAAGAAGAGTCGGGTGTTGAGCAGCAACAGAAAAGTACTGACGGAGACTATTTGGGGAAAGCGTTTGGATGTCAACTCCATCTAAAAAGATCTGTCCCTTTTGAAGGGAAAGATGAGAAAGGAGAAGATGAATAAAGGTCGTTTTTCCTGATCCTGAAAATCCTGTCAGTGCTACTTTTTTTCCAGACCTTATAGAAAAACTGAGATGATTGAATAACGGCTTGTCATAAGCATAGCATAGGTTTTGGACCTCAATGTTTCCCATAGGTTGAGCGATCTTTGACGAATTTTGTTGCTCGAGCACTCCTGAGAAAAGGACATCCATATTTTCTTTGACCCGTCCAAATTCTTCATTAAATCGAATCAATTCCATACTCAAGTACCAAAGAAAACTCGTTAAGTTGAGTAAAATCATGATAATAAGTACAAGAGACCCATTAGAAATTGTGCTTGTTTTCCACTGAAAATAAGTAATTAACAATGTAATGATCAGCATGAAAATGGTTGATAAGCCAAGAATAAGACGGATTTTTTCTAAGTACTTTTGAACATTTTGCGCAGCGACAAGTTCTTCATTCAAATATTTATTAAAATATTGATCTTCGTCGGTTTCCCTACAAAATATTTTGATCGTAAAAATGTTAAAGAAACTATCCACAATCTTCCCATGCAGATGAGACCTAACAGACGCAAGATGCTCAACTTTTTCTAAAGACCTCATTCCCATCTTCCAAGTGATTCCTAAGTGTAAGAGCATCCACACAAGGAAAAGAAAGAAAAGTTTGAGGTTGATTGTTACTGTAATCATAAGGGAAAACGCCATATGAGAAAGAATGGGGATGAATGATGAAAGACAAATGGATAGAAGGGCTTCGATTCCTTGTGTAGCTCCATGAATTTTATCTGAAAGAGTTCCTGTTACATTTTCTAAAAAAAACGAATAAGAGTATGCTTTGACTCGTTTGAACAATTTTTCACAGAGTTCTTTGCGAATATCAGGAATTGTTCTGAGAAGCAGCCTTCCTTGGATTCTCATGCAAACTTCCATGAGAACCCAAATAAAAATGATGGTCAGTAATGATCTAAAAACGCATTCTGAAATCTCTTGCGCATTTAAATGACTTGTTGAATCCAAAATGGTTTTTACAATATAAGGGGTGGCAATATCTCTAAGAGACCAAAATATCCCTAGGAATCCAATTGCTAAAATTTTTAGTTGATAATTCTTTAAAACTGAATGAATAAGCGTTTTTTTCATAATGTATAAAATTTTATTTTAATAGAAAGTTTTGTATGCATTTTTTGTTTCTTATCACAGGAAGACAATCTATCCAATTTGCTAAGCGGTGTATATATTCTATTTTAGGCCAGAAAGGAAATTTTTCATATGATTGGCTTTATGTCGATGATGCCTCAGGATACTCCACTCATGATAGAAAAGCACTGATGCAGATCATGCATGAACGCGTGTTATTTTTAGAAAAGCGTCATTTTCAAATAAGGGCCATTGCAAAAGGGATCTCTGAAATCGATCATCCAAACGCGATTGTGTGTTTAGTGGACGGTGATGATTATTTACTCGGCGATGCGCTTTTTCACGTTGCTAAGGCCTATCAAAATCCTAATATTGCAATGACATATGGGAACGTGCTTATTGACTTTCGTCCCTATCAAGATCTTCAATCACCTTACTTTTTGGATAAACAGGGAGTCAATACAGAGTACTCGGATGAAGTCTGGCGCAACCTGAGCTTTCGACAAGATGGGTTTCGCTGTTTTCACTTGCGCACTTTTAGGCGTTGGCTTTGGGATTTCATTGATCCTGTGGTTTTTAATCGCCCCAATGGAGACCCCATCCGAGCTTCGGGAGATAGTGCGTTTGTTTTTCCAATGTTAGAATTACTCGGTGAAAAAAAGCATGTCGTCTTTATTGAAACTCCGATTTACGTCTATCGATTGCATCCAGGAAACGTCCATTGTCATGATAAAAAAAGTCAATTTGAAGACTTAGAGTTTATCCGATTTTTCCAAAAACCCTTTCAACCATTAGATCGCGCTCTTTTGAAATGGTATTTAGATGGAGCTTGCAAAGAATGTGTGGAATAGGTGGTGCTGTCGGCATTGACGACTCACAAAGGGAGCTCAAAGAGATCATCAAGCAAGTGTGTCAAAATCTTCATCATAGAGGGCCAGATGATCAGGGATATTTTATTGGCCCAGGGATTGCATTAGGAAGTACAAGGCTTTCGATTCGGGGGCTTCCTTTAGGAAAGCAGCCGATGACAAGCAATAAAGTTTGGATTGTTTTTAACGGCGAGATTTATAACACGGAAACTCTGCGCAATAAGATACATTGCAATCAATGGAAAACCGATTCAGATACTGAAGTGATTTTAAAGGGGTATATTCAATACGGATCCGCAATTTTCAAAGAGCTTGCTGGAATGTTTGCGTTTGCCATTTGGGATGAACCAAAAGCAACGCTCTTCTTGGTTCGCGATCGCTGGGGAGAAAAACCTCTATACTATGCAAAAATTTCTCATGGGCTGGTATTTGCTTCAGAACTAACTGGGCTTAAGCCTTGGAAAGATTTAAGTTGGGAGGTGAGCCTCCCTAATATTCTTGCTTTTTTAAAATGGAGTTATGTTCCAACCCCTTGTTCCGGATGGAAAGATGTGCTTCAGTTAAAACCTGGCTATTACTTGAAATGGCATCACAAGACCTTTGAATTAAAGCGTTATTATTCCCCACATTTAGAAGTCAAACACCGAGAAGTGGATGAATTAAGAGACCTCATTGGGTCTTGTGTCAAACAATGTAGCGTTTCAGATCAGCCGATTGGCGCTTTCTTAAGTGGAGGGATTGATTCTTCACTTGTTGTCACTTATCTGCAGAAATGCATTCCAACGTTTCCTGTATATTCAATTGATTTTGAAGACAAAACCTATTCTGAAAAAAAATACAGCACGACCCTTTGTAAAAAGCTTGGATTAAAACACATTCTCATTAAGTGCGACGAGAGATTTTTGGCTAAGCATTTCGATACAATTGTTTCTTGCTATGGAGAACCCTTTGCAGATGAATCCATGGTTCCGACCTTTTGTTTGGCTAAACGTGCTAAGGAAGATGTCGATGTTGTGTTAACTGGAGATGGGGCTGATGAATTTTTCCATGGCTATGAACGTTATTTCTTTAACCATCCAAGCGCTTGTTATTCAGATGTTTTCTCCTCAATGGATCTCTTGACCAGAAACTTTGTTCTTGTAAAAGAGATGCAGACAATCGTTGCAACTCCTCGTCTTGATTTTTTAAAAGAGTGGAAGTCTGGCAATGTCCATCCATACAGAGCACGTTCTTTTGACGATATTCAAAATTATTTAGTAGATGACATTTTAACTAAATTAGATAGAGCGACAATGCACGTTGGCTTAGAGGCGCGCGCGCCTTTCTTAATGCCCGAGATCACACATGTTGCATTGAACCTTCCTATCAAGCAGCTTATAGAAAACAAGAAAAGAGGAAAATGGATCCTAAGACAAGCAGCAGAAGGACTCGTGCCTCCAGCTATTATTAATCGAAAAAAACAAGGATTTGGGGTCCCTCTAGGAAACTGGTTTTCTGGGATATTAAAAGACTGGATGAGAGAAAGGCTATTATCTGGAGTCTTAACTGAATTAAAATTTTTTTCTTTGTCAGGTCTTGAAAAACTCTCTCAGAATCCTCATGGGCACTCTCGCGCTATTTTCAATCTTTTGGTGTTAGAAAGTTGGTGGAGAAAAAATATTTATTGAAAAAATTCACCTCTTTAGTTCATAAACTTTCTTTTCATTTATATGAAAAAAGGAAGTCTTATGAAGCTCTTAGTAACCGGATCTGCTGGATTAATTGGATCCGCATTATCCTCTGCCTTAAAAAAACGAGGCATAAAAGTGATCGGAATCGACATTAAAGCACAGTCGAATTGTGAAGATTATGGAGATATTTTAGATTATAATCGAGTTTTAGATGCAGCGTCTCAAGTCGATGGGATTGTACATTTAGCAGCTGTCTCTCGAGTGATATGGGGAGAAGAAAACCCAAAATTTTGTTGGGAAACCAATGTTGAAGGGACAAAACACATTCTTGAAGCGGCTCTTGAATCTCCTTTAAAGCCTTGGGTCCTTTATGGGAGTAGTCGAGAAGTTTATGGACAGCAAGAGCGATTACCCGTAAAAGAAACCGCCCCCTTAGCTCCTGTAAATATTTACGGAGAATCAAAAGTTGCCGCAGAACAAGCAGTTAAAAATGCAGTCAAAAGAGGCCTCAAAGGGTCTATTGTCCGCTTTTCTAATGTTTTTGGAAGCGTGAACGATCATCATGATCGGGTGATTCCTGCATTTTGTTTGGCCGCATTTTATGGAACACCTATTCGGATTGATGGTAGAGAAAACCTTTTTGATTTCACGTTTATTGATGATGTTGTTCGAGGGATGTTATCTTATATTGATATTTTAAACAAAAGCCCTATTCCCCTTATGCCAATTCACTTCACGACAGGTCTTGGAGTGAGTTTAGAAGAAGCCGCTTTCTATGCACAAGAAGCAAGCGTTCATAATATAGAAATCATAGAAGCGCCTTCCCGCTCATTTGACGTTTCAAAGTTTTCGGGAGAGACGTCTCGTGCTAGAGAGATTTTAAAATGGAAAGCCTCTGTCCATCTTCGAGAAGGGATCCATCAGATGCTGAATCAATTGAAATCCTCTTGAAAAAGAGAAGCTGTTTCAAAGATGTCTTCTAATTATACCCATTATTTCATTAGGCACGCACATAGAGCTCCATTCAGCCTGAATGACTGGGGACACGAAGTATCTATTACCCTGCAAGGCCAAAAAAGATCTAGAGAATTTGGAAAGCAGATCGCTCAATCTAAGGTAGAGGTCATTTGGAGCAGTCCTATTAAGCGATGCATCCAAACTGCAGAAGAGATAAAAAACGGAATAGGAGTCGATATTCCAACTTACCAATCAATATTGCTTGGAGACCCAGGTTTTATGATTTTGAATCCTAAAATTGCTGAAAAAGCGTTTCAAAACGACCCACTTGTTGAAATTATAAAATGTTTGTTGGATGGAAAGTCTATGCCTGGTTTTTACTCCGTAACTGTTGGATGCGATCGCATGTTAAGAAAACTATTAGAAAACAAACAATCGAATCAAATATGGATTTCACATGATATCCACGTTTGTTTACTGACTTGTTATATTTTTAAAAGTCAAAATCCTGAAAGGATGATGCCAACATTTTTAGAGGGACTCACATTTTCTTTCGAAAACTTAGGTGTCTTTGCTCACTTTAGGGGCTTAAGAACAAAGATAGATGAGACCTCATTAAGAGGCTCTTGAGACTCAACAGAAAAACCCGCTTCTTCAAATAGAAAATGGAATGCATCAAAGGTGCGCTCTTGACCTCCTGTCATTACGAGCATGTTTAGATTTAAGAGGGCACCCTTTCCTGTGTCCTGATCCAAGATACTTTCTATCACAAATAATCGACTGGCAGAATTTTTTAGTAATGTCCGCACCTGTTTTAAAATATGAAGAGCCCTTTTGTTGTCCCAATCATGAATCACGCGACAGAGCAGTGCCGCATCCACTTTTAGATCCGGCCATCGTTTAAAAAAATTACAGGGATGTAGGTGCATTCTTCTTCTAACGGATTCTTCTATTTTG
This sequence comes from Candidatus Rhabdochlamydia oedothoracis, assembly GCF_019453995.1. Classification (NCBI taxonomy): domain Bacteria; kingdom Pseudomonadati; phylum Chlamydiota; class Chlamydiia; order Parachlamydiales; family Candidatus Rhabdochlamydiaceae; genus Candidatus Rhabdochlamydia; species Candidatus Rhabdochlamydia oedothoracis. Next base: position 231,416 of record NZ_CP075587.1, read on the forward strand.
ATTTGATCGATTACAGTGGGTAAATCAAGTAAATGGCCATTTAGATGTTGATATTGGGTTAAGAATCTTTCTAAGACAGTTCCTGTTGATCCTCCAATGTCAGCAAGGGATTGATAGCTTGAACAATTGATTCTTTTTACAATTTCTCCATAGTCTCTCTTTGCATATTGAGATAGAGCTCTATGATACAAGGCTTGCTTTTTGGGATGTTGATTCAAAAAGTCAAACCACTTAACTTGATAGAGTCTTTCAAACGCGCATTGCCCATTTTTGAGCGCCTCAAGAAGTCCATGCCAGCTATTAAAGTGTTCCATCATCCAAAGCTCTTGAGCCTCTTTTAGAGAAAAAGGATGGGAAGAGGTCAGAAGCTGTCCAGTATTTGTAGTATTCCACCCTTCTTTTGATTCCCTCACATATTGCATTTCTTTGAGAGCCAGGAGAATTTTTTCAACAGTTGAAGAAGACAACCCGATCTGATCAGAAATCAGGGAAAGGGTGCTAGGAAGCAAGTCAAAGAGATTAAGATCTTGAGCTGTTTTTAAAGTGAATAACTTCCAATAAGAGACCAGATCTCTAGAAACGTGATGAAAGGGATCTTTTGTTTGCTTTCGGATCTCCTGAATGACCTTTCCCTCCTGGTTAATTAATACAAGTGCTCCCCAATGTGTCTCCACACGGGCAATCTTATTGTAAAAAGGCTCAATACATGCATATTTTTCTCGATAAATCGGTTGACCTAATCGGTCAATATGAAACCATCCCTCAGAATCTTTGGCCCGAGCAAATCCTTTATGATAAACATCTAAGTCGAGAAAGCGATAAGGATGGATGGGCTTTCCCCTTGGATTGATATGAAAATGGGCTCCTTCTTCTGTTTGAACAACGGCTGTTCCATCATGAAAATCTCCAACATAAGCATACTGCTCAGGATAAGGGCGCTCACCTGTCAGATCAATATGAAAAAAGCCTAAATTGTCTCTAACTGCGCAGAATGCTTCTTGAAAATTTCCACACCACTGATAGCAATGCGGATATAAAGGGGTCCCATCTAAAAGGATATGGAACCACTCCCCTTGTTGGCTCACTGCCGCGCGCTCAAAATAAAAACCAAACGCATGTGTATAGCGTTGCGAGTAGATCGGTTCTCCGAGTGAATTAATATGATAAGCCCCTGTTTCATCTAAAACTGGAGCAACTCCTGGAGAATGAAACTTTAGGACATGAAAAAAACGCCTTGTGTAAGCAGGTGTTTTTCCAATCAGATGATGGGTTTCATCTGGAGAGACTTGGTAGGTCGTCCAATTCAACTTCTGACCCGTTTTCATAAAGCTCCTCTGGTTTTTTACGCATGTTACAACTTTGACAGACGTCGTAGTTTAGGTAATTTTTTTGAAGCTTTTGATAAGCATCGCTCTGCCATACGGTTTGAATAGACTGGTGATGCAAAGAGCCAAAATTTCCTAATTTTTTTCTCTCTTTATCAGGCGCGCAGCACGGTCCGAAAAGACCCTCTGCGGAAACCCAGGCCTCTTTTCCTAAAAAAGGACACACTCCTTGAGGCACTAATTCTTTCTCTGCTGTTTCGTCTAAGGCATAAATGTTTTCTAACAAGACTTTTTCTCCATTAGGCAATCGAAAATTTTCAGCAGCAACATGCGCTTTGGCAACAATTTGATTCCACCTTTGAATCACTTCTTTACTTCGCCTCATGGATTGATTTTCCATTTCTTTCGTAAAGATCCATAAATGGTGTCCCTTAACCCGATTGACACCGAGTGCAGCAGCAAGTTTCACTACTTCAGGAATTTCTTCGATTCCAATTTCTATAAAAGTTAATTGAAAAGTTACGCGACATGAATTCCTTCCTTGAGCTGCGATCTCATTGCGCACTTGAATGAAATCTCGAACGTTTTGGACCCTTTGCTCAAAGTTTGAACCAATCATAATCTTTTCAGAGGTCTCTTTTGTAGCTCCATTCCAAGAAATTTTAACATCTGATCCAATTGGGACAATTTTTTTTGCCCACTCAGTCGCTCCAAATTTTGGAAAGGTTCCATTAGTGGTCAAATTCATTTTCACATTAAATTCGTGGCAAAGATCAATAATCTTCTCAAAGTGACGATAGAGTAGGGGTTCACCCATTGTTGAAGGGATAATCTCTTTTAAAGGAGAGCCTTTGGATTCCTCAAGCACTTTTCGCATTAAATCAATGTCCATCCGTCGTCGTGAACGTCCTTCTGCTTTTCTTTTTATTTGACATTGGCTGTAAATCGAATGCTCCTCACACATGATGCAACGCAAATTGCAATCATCAGGATTAGTATCAAATGTGATCCTCCAAGGACCTGGTTTTTTGTCCATCATTCATACTCCTTTGTTGAATGATTAAACGATAATAAGACTCGACTTGCTCTACATGCTCTTGGATGCTAGGAATGCGTCCGTCATCAGATTGTAGATACCCTTTGCACGTAATAGACTCTAAAAGCTCCGGCTCTTGAATCAGTCGTTGCATCTGAATAGCAAGTTTAGAAAAAGAGCGGTGCTCAAATAAAAGTCCATTGATTTCGTGATGGATATATTCTTTCATTCCTCCAAAGTTTGCAGTGATAATCGGAATTTTTGCTTCTAAAGCTTCATGAATAACTAGAGGAGAATTTTCGCCCCATATCGAAGGAATAACAATCGCATCCACATAGTTAAAAACATCTTCGACAATTCTCCCATTTTGATATCCGCCCATCCAGAAGATCTTTTTCTGAACCTCAGGAGACATATTTAAGACGAGTGTTTCTAAAGAGCTGGTGAAAGGTTCTAAGGGAGATCCCCAAATTTTAAGTTGCGCTTGTTTAGTATTCAATTGAGAGAACGCTTGAAGCAAAAGGAAGATGCCTTTCGCTTGTTTATGCGTGCCAATATACCCAAATGTAAACGATTGATTTCCTACTCTCTTTCTTTTTGTAAGGCTGTCTCTTAGAAAGCCATAATCCAAATAAATAATTTTCGAGGGGTCCATTGGAAAATCATAAATAAATCGTTCCATCAAATAGCGAGAGGGAGCGATAAACAAATCAACCCTAGGTAGGATCTCTTCTTTAATATGGCGCATTCTTTTACTCACCCACCCTGTCCAATACAGGATGTCTTCTTGATTGTCCTGAGAACTGAAGTAACGCCAATAGCATTTTCTAGCACATGTTTTGTCTTTTTGGGAGTGACAGAGAGGGTAAAGATCTGCGTCTTTAGAGTTAGTAGATTGTAGAAATTGCCCACGAGGACACATCAGCCAAAAATCATGCAACGTAAATATAATGGGAACGTTTTGTTTGAATGCTTCCAAAACAATGGAAGTGGAAAGGTGGTTGAGATGGCCAATATGAACAATATCGGGTTTGTATTCTCTTAATAGTTTATTAAATTCTACATCAACAGCGGCGTGTCGGTATCCATCTCGACTCTGCGCCATATTAATTAAACACAGTCTAATATCAGAACACATTGGGTCCACTTGCCAATCAACTGCATACTCTTTCTTATAGGCATTTTCTTGTCGAGTAAATACAACCACTTCATGTCTTTGTTTAACAAGCTCGCAGCAAAGGGCTTGTGAATAAACCTCCGAACCAGCAGAATAAAATGGGGGATACCCGTGGATCACTTTTAAAATTTTCAATTCTTTTCCTTGTACTAAATATTTGAGATCAATAATACTTCTAATTGTTTTTTTAAGAAACCAAAAATGTCATATGGATCCAGTACTGATTACAGGATTATTTTCAAAAAAATATGGGCATTTAGAAAAAATTTCTCAAAAAATTTTGCATGAAGTGCAAACTTCTTTGTATATTAATCGAGAGTACAGAGAGCGACTGATTTTTTTAGCCGGAGATGTATCCGCAGCAAGTGTTTTAAAAAATTTTGGGCTAAAGGTGCACTGCATATTCGACGATGCGCCAGATTTTATATTAAAAGAACCTGCGTTCCGCATGAAACATTGGATGGTTTATCAAATGCTTCGGCACCATCAAGAAGTGATTTGGATCGATTGGGATACAGTGAATATAAAACCTCTAGATGTTCCCTTTTTTCAATTCTGCAGAAAATATCAAACACCTAGATTTGTCTATATTCCAGGGTATCATGCAACGATTAATTGTAGTGTCTACTATGTATGTCAAAAATGGCTTTCAGCCATGGAAAAAAGTTTTTATATTCCAACTTTAGAGACAAATGATGAACTGATGTGGCTTTCCGTTCTTCCCAAAGACATAAAGGAGAAAAAAGAGTTTTGGTGGGGAGATTATGTTGTGAATGTTTGGCTACAAAACGAATGTGATTGGGTTACTTCTAACACATATTTTGTTCATATCAAAACATTTGATTATTATCAGCGTTTAGAACCTCTAATAAAAAAATATGCCAAAAAAATCTAAAATTATGCTAGAGGGAGTAAAATTTTGCTTGGGATTTGTAATAGATCTCTTGCATAACTTGTAGATAATTTATAAAATGATTAAAACTTTAAACGGTTTTGTCATGAAATACAATTGTTTAAAGGATTTTAAGAAAGAAGAGTTTCGTCGATTAACAGGATTAAAAAGAGCCACATTTAAAAAAGGTTTGAAGGAAGACTCCATAGATCCTCTACAAAGGATCAGCTTCTTATGACCCTTGAATATATAAGAGCCTGTTTAAAATCTTTTCATTAAGGTATAATGATAGTTTTCATAAAACCTTTGGAGGTAGTTATGACCCGCTCTTATCCAAGCGATATTTCTCGTAAACAATTTAGCAAAATCCATCTAATACTTGAGTCTACACGCAAAAAAACACGTCCACGAAGAGTTGATCTATATGATATTTTTTGTGGAATTTTGTACATTTTAAAAAGTGGTTGCCAGTGGCGTATGTTACCCATAGAATATCCTAAATGGGAATTATGTTATTATTATTTCCATCTTTGGAATAAAAAGATGATAAAAATTCTAAGAGTATTCTTGAAATAGTTTTAAAAAAAATTAGTTGGCGAGGTCAGAAAAAGCAGTGGTCGGAAAGAGAAAACAAGCTTTGTAATTATTGATGCTCAAAGTGTTAAAAATACTGATACAGCGGAGAAGAAAGGATATGAAGCATTTTCACTACATAAAAACAATTTGTTCGGTGTAAAAAATGTTTTAGCAGACGGAGGATATTCTGGAGAAAAATTTGCAAAGAGTGTGCAGGAGATATTGCGAAAGAAAACTACATACAAGCCTGAATATGGTGGTTCTTGCTTTTATTGCTCTACTTTTGAAAAGATTTTAAACAGGCTCTAAGAGAATATAGAACCTATTTTCCTGTTGCAGCATCCTATCATATTTCAGATAAGTGCTTGCTATCGGAGTATTTGTTGGATAGAAGAAGTGCTGATTAAGCACCCTGATTTTGCAATTCCTGGGCGTAAAGCTTTATTAAAAAACGATATGTCTTATGAAGTTGTTTTACTAGATGCAACAGAAACACCTAATTGAACGGCCAAAAAAAACCAAAGATATTTTTATTCAGGGCCCTTTCAACCTTGAAGTGCACAAAAAAGAACATATAAATACTTGAAAAAACATCTATTGTGCACCCGAGCATAGCATGTTTGTAGATAATCTCGTAAACACTTCTAGTGGAGTTTCGAAGTTGAGAGCCTTTCTAGGTCTGTTATTTAGTAAAGTTTCCACCCTTTCTATATCCTTGGAAGTCGTATCTAAAAAGCTTTGTGTTTTAGGAAAATATTGCCTAACTAGTCCGTTTGTATGCTCATTTAAGCCTCTTTCCCAAGAATGGTAGGGCGTTGCAAAGTAGAAGTCTGTCTCTAGCTCGAAACTAACCATTTGGTGATAGGCAAATTCTTTTCCGTTGTCTGCTGTTAATGTGTGTACAAAATCTTTGATAGGTTTAAGTTGTTCAATTAACGCTTGACTTACTTCCTCTGCAGTTTTATGAGAAACTTTGGCGAGCTTAGTTAGCTTGGAGTTCTTTCTACCATTGATACAATTACGCCTTTATTCCTGCCCCTATGACTGTATCTAGTTCCAGTCTTAAACGAGTTTTTTTCTACAATACAAGGCCGTTGCTTAAATCTATACGAAAAGCATGTTCCCTCTCCAGAAGCTCCCTTTCTCTGCTTGTTATATTTTTTTCCTCGATGACGGAGTCGATGACGGAGCTCTCTATAAAGCTGTCCTCCCTGTCGTTTATCTTTCCAGATATGATTATAGATGGTCTCATGACTAACATGTTCTTTACCATGTCTTTTAAGCCATCCGGATATTTGTATAGGGCTCCATTGCAACTTGATTTTTTCTTCAATACGGGTAACTATTTGAGGAGTCATTTTTTTATTGGGCTGAGAATTTTTTCTAAGAAATGCTTTTTCTTGAGCTTGCTGATGACGGTATCCTCGTTGCCCTTTATTTCTCTTAAGTTCCCTACTAATAGTGCTATGATGAACTTTTAGAATGTTTGCTATTGAGCTAGATGTATCTCCTCTAGCTTTTAAAATATAAATCTGACATCTTTGGTCATAGGTTAGGTGATGGTAGCCTTTAGGCAAGGTCTCTCCTTGTGTTTGATTGTTAAAAATCACAATAGAGATTCTTTCATCGCCTGCCTATTCTTTTTTTAATTCTTCTGTGCACTTCAAACTTGAAAAGACTCAGGAAAAAAGAAAAGGCATACGTTAAAAAGTCAGGAGATATAGTGGTTCCGATTCAATCGTATAGAAAAATATAGGATTAACGACAATTTTCAAGTCGTTGACTTGAACCCCATTAAGCTAGCCGTTTGAATTGGCACTACTATATACTAGTTTGATTTCAAATTAAGAATTGCATAACTGGGTTTTTTTGAAAAAACCGCTCTATCTTACAAGGATATGTTATCTTTTGTATAAAAATGTTTATATATTAAACCTCTTAATTTGAATGTAAACGAGTATATCATGAAGGCTATATAGTTGATTGAGCGCCTTTCTTGGGTCTGGTAATTTCGAAAAATGCATCATAATAGATGAAGAATGAATGAATCCTTCCATTTTATACTCCTTATGAAAAAGGAGCCAGAATCATTTTTTATCTCTCAATTATCAAGCAAAATCTTCATGCGTTGGCCCTGGTAGGAATGTAGGATGAAAAATATAAAGTAAGGAAAAAGCTTATTAGCCTTACTACAAAACATGAAGAAGATAAATCTTAAGAAAGAGAAAGTATTTTTTTAGTTTGTAGAACTTTATCAAAATATTGGATGGTTTTAAAAAGACCTTCTTCTAGATAAACTTGCGGTTGCCAATTCAGTAGTGATCTAGCTAAAGCAATATCAGGACAGCGCTGTTTGGGATCATCTTGTGGCAAGGGATAGTAGATTATCTTTGATTGAGAACTTGTTAGCTTAATAATTAATTCCGCTATTTCGCGAATTGTATATTCCAAAGGATTTCCTAAGTTAATTGGTCCTGTTTGACACGCTTGTGTTTTCATCATAGAAATAATTGCATCGATGAGATCATCAACATAACAAAAAGAGCGGGTTTGCATCCCGTCTCCATAAAGAGTAATAGGAAGGTTTTGCAAAGCCTGCACGATAAAATTAGAAATTACTCTCCCATCATTTGGATGCATTCTAGGTCCAAAGGTATTAAAAATACGTATTACTTTAATTGATAATCCATATTGTCTATGATAATCAAAACATAGAGTCTCTGCGCATCTTTTTCCTTCATCATAACAAGATCTAAGACCAATTGGATTTACATATCCCCAATACTTTTCCTGCTGTGGATGCATTTGAGGATCACCATATACTTCACTCGTTGATGCTTGTATAATCGTAGCTTTTTGACGCTGGGCTAGATCTAGCATATTAAGTGAGCCTAATACATTGGTCTTAACCGTTTTTACAGGATCTTTCTGATAATGAGGCGGTGAGGCAGGGCAAGCAAAATTACAAATATAATCTACTTTAAGATCGAAAGATTCACAGATATCTTTTTCCATAAAGGTAAAAGAGATGTGCTTGATAAAGCTCCGTAAGTTATTTAGGCCGCCAGTAAAAAGATTATCCACACAAATTACCTCATGCCCTTCCTGTAGAAGACGTTCACACAAATGCGAGCCTAAAAACCCAGCACCGCCTGCCACTAAAATTCGCTTTTTTGCATCCATTTTATCCTCTAGTAATTCTCCTCTATGATGACAAAAGTAGCCGAGAATCCGTTTCGTTTTTTGGGTAATGTGATACAGAGTATAGGATAGTTTAAAAAAACTCGATATACTTCAGGAAGCTTAACATAGTAATCTGTTATTTTTGTAGTTCGTTGAATACTGACTTCTGCTAAAAATTGAGGTTCTTTGGTTAATAAAAAAATAAATGCGCAAAAAAAAGAAACCGGTGCCATTATTCTTAATGCAAAGATCTAGCGGAAAAAGATTTTCTTAAGATTGGGGTCATTCATGAATATTTTACTCAAGAGTTACTTCTAAAAAGCGATATCACCAGGATATCAATAACGTCTAGGATAAGCTCCTTATATATTTTTAAAATGTATACATACTTTATTTCTAGATGATAAAATATCTTTGCTAAAGCTTGTTTTAAAGGAATAAAACCATGGGAACTATTAATAACACTCTTCTTCTACATGTTCCTAACATCATTATATAAGAATTTTTTATATCCTGAAACATCTCTAAAGATATTTATGCAAGCAGCAAATCCCTAAAAATAATAAAATCACGCGCTTAATCATTTCTAAAATCACATTTTCCGATAAACTGATGGGATCAATGTTAAAAGAGTAATCATTTTCATCAAATTATGGATAAAATTTTCATTACAGGCATTGCGGGATTTATTGGGTTTCATCTTGCAAAAAAACTACATAAGCTAGGTTTTTATGTTAGCGGTTGCGATAATTTCAATCCTTACTACGATCCTGCTTTGAAACATCAAAGAGCTGCTTATTTACATAAATTAAATATTTTAGTGCTTAATTGCGATCTCAATGATAAAGAAATCATAGATCTACATCTCAAAACATCGAATATTTCTCATTTTGTGCATTTAGCTGCACAAGCAGGGATACGTCATTCAATCACTCATCCCGAAAGTTACATGCATAGCAATCTTTCTGGCTTCTTTCAGGTTTTAGAAGTTATTAGAAAGAATCCTAATCTTAAGTTAATTTATGCATCTTCTTCTTCCGTATACGGAAAAAGAGCTGAAACTCCTTTTTGTGAAACCGCACCTACAGATCAGCCTAGTAGCTTTTACGGAGCCACAAAGAAATGCAATGAAGTGATGGCAGAATCCTATCATAAACTCTATGGGCTTCATTGCACAGCCTTGCGTTTTTTCACCGTTTATGGTCCATGGGGACGGCCAGATATGGCTTATTTCTCTTTTACAAAAGCTATTTTAGAAAACCAACCGATTCCTGTTTTTGGAGAAGGCAAGCTAATGCGAGATTTTACCTACATTGATGATATTATCGATGGGATTATAGCTTCTCTGCAAAAATCAAATGGATGTAATGACATTTTTAATCTCGGACATCATAAACCCTATAGCATATCAGAACTCATCTCTTACCTTGAAGCTCTCTTAGAAAAAAAAGCCATTATGGAATTCTTACCCACTCCTCCAGGAGATGTGCCTATTACCTATGCGAATGTATCCAAAAGCAAAAGCGTTCTTAATTTTGATCCTAAAGTCGATTTAAAAGAAGGACTCTCTTACTTTATCAAGTGGTATCAAAAGCAGTATAGCTAATTAATCTTTGAACTTCTCTCTTCTTGTGTGTATGCATACTTGTAAAAACCGCCCAAGCAGCTAATAATGCTATACAAATTACATATAGAGCTGGGGCTGCAATCCAACCAGATGCTTTATATAGCCAAAGAGAAATAAAAGCTGTAGAAGTGCCGATAACTTGCGAACCAACCGCATGAGCGGTACATAAAATCCTATAGCGATGCTCTTGTTTAACTAAATCCTGTGCCCAGACGTGATATGTTGCAGAAAATACAACACCTGCAATAACCAATAGCACACGCCCAATGCTAACTATTAAGATAGAAGAACTAGAAAAACAATAAAAACAAGGAATAGCTATAAGAGCCGTACCCAATGCGCCTATAAGCATTTGTTTTTCCCTGCCTATCTTTGTTGCTAAATAACCAAATAAAGGAAGAATACACATGTCAAAGCACAAAAGATACGTATTGATTTTGACAATTTGATTTTTCGTGATCGAATTAACTAAAGGAATATATCCACTAGCTAAAGTAAATGCTAGACAATATATACTAGAGGAAAACCCCGCAACTAAAGCAATAGTTACAAATACACGTTTGTATTGCAGGAAAACGTTGAATTTTTTTTCTTTTCTTATTTTAGGTTTTATTTCTTCTTTGCTTGCCATTCTTAAAATCAAAGCAACAATGGCAGTAAGCGCTCCTGCCCAAAATAAATAACGCCAATAAATCTCTTGAGCAGAATGGCTATAGAGAAAAAGCATAAAAGAAGCGGTTAGCATCCCTAAGACAGAGCTTGCATCATAGAGACTACTCATCCAATTTTTTTTTCTATTTTCTGTTTGTTCCAGCACGAAAATAGCTCCACCTATCGTTTCCCCTGCTGCAAAGAAACCTTGTAATAAGCGCGCTAGAAGAAGTCCCAAAGGAGCCATCATGCCCACTTGAGCATAGGTTGGTAGAAAGCCCATTAGCACTGTTGTAATAGATAGACCGGTAAGAGAGCTACATAATGCCCTCTTGCGACCTAAGTGATCGCCTAACCAGCCAAAAAATAAAGAGCCAACAAAACGAGAAAGAAAGCCCAATGGCAACATGGCATAGGTTAAAATCAGCGAGACAATAGGATCTTTCTGATCAAAAAATAAAGGAGCTAAAAAAGGAGCTAATAATGAAAAAAGAGCATAGTCGTAATGCTCTAAAAAATTGCCAAAAAAACCTGTAAGAATACTACATTTTGATGATTTCATAACACTCTCTCTACGCTGGCATAATCCAGATCAGATTTAAAGGGTTTAAGCAATATTTAAGCTTATCTCAGCCGTTAGGCACCCCCGGTGATCAACGATCATTTTATATAAGTCATGAATTTTAGTAAAACTAAAACAATTTATATAAAAAAACCGAAAGTATAGACGATTAAACAAAATCTAATCTTTCCTTTAATCTCCTATAAGAATCCCAAGCGCAAAAAGGTATCAAAACCCATAATGCTAAGGGCAGTTCCTATAGATCCTTTCGTCATGCTATAAGTATATTAGATAATAGAGCTCTTCTGAAACCTAAATTTTAATCACCACCTAAGCTACTATATCACCTCACGCGTGAGGTGATATGAGATTTGAGAACATTAAAAAATTGCAAAGCTCAAATATAGGATTTGCTTCTAATTTCTACTCATAAAAAATTTTTGATGTTATATAAACCCAGAGAAAGAAGAAAAGATCTTTTTTATTTTAGAAAGACCCAATCCAAATCTATAGTTTTTGTAAATAGTCTGCTTTTTTCATTAAAGAAAGAGCCTTTGGCAAATACTTTACAAGATCTGATGCTATAACACTATATGAAGTCAAATCCTCAGCTGCTTTTTTTCCTGCTACTGCATGAATAAAACAACCTAAAGCAGCAGCATAACGAGAGGTTAACCGATGACAGAGAAGAGCTGCAATCACTCCTGTTAGTACATCTCCGCTTCCAGCTGTTGCAAGTGCTGGATCTCCTTGAGTGATAATTAAGGGCAAATGACCACAAGTAAAGATAAAAGTAGGAGCCCCTTTTAAAACAAGAGTTACTTGTTTTTCATCTACATAATTTTGACATAAAAATAACCAGTCTATTTCTTGTGTTGTATCTGATTCAAGCAATCTTTTCATTTCCTGTTTATGAGGAGTCAAAATACAAGAAGGAGGCAATTTCCAAGAGGAGTGTGTAGCTAAAGAAAACAAAGCATCTGCGTCGATGACTAATGGTTTATTGAACTTAAGTAGATGCTGAACGATTTTATCCGTTTTTTTTACACGTCCAAGACCTGGGCCTACTAATACAGCTTTAGCTCGAGCAATTTCTTGATCTAACGCGTCAAAATTCTTATCATCTAAAGTCTGATGCATCATTTCATAAGGAACTAAAATCTTATCTGGGGAAAATACACGCACAATCCCCGCACCTGATCTTAAAGCTGCATAGCTTGCTAAAACAGCAGCTCCTGGCATCTCTTCAGAGCCTGCAATAGCTACAACATACCCTTTTTGATATTTATGCCAAGAACGTTGAATAAGAGGTAATTTAAGAGAAGACAAATTAAGCAAACAAGCAGAGGCTTTTACTTGATCTTCTGGGAGACCAAAACCACCTCGAACAATTTCTCCTACATGATCCCACCCGTCTCGTAGAAAGAATCCTGTTTTTGCTAATTCTAAATAGATGGTTTTAGTAGCATGAATAGCGATTAATCCAACCTCACCTGTGGTGCCATTTAAACCTGAGGGAATATCAATGGCAAGAATAGGAAGTTTTGAGCGATTAGCTATTTCAATAGCAGCGGCTAGCTCGTTATCTGCACTCTTTTTCATTCCAGTTCCTACAAGAGCATCTAGAATAAGGCCCGCATGACTCATCCTCTCTTGTATTTTTTCAAGAGAGAATTCTATTTTTCCTCCTTGAGAACAAAAATTCTCATACATATTCCGACACAAAGCACTAAATCTCTCTACCGGATAAATGGGGTAAGCTATAACAGAGTATCCCTTTGCTACTAGAATTGCACCTGCAGCAAAACCATCTCCTGCATTATTTCCTCTACCTGCAAAAAGCAATACTTCTTTAGGTAGTTTTCTTTCCTGGGTAAATTTTTCTACTTGCATTGCAACAGAAATTCCTGCTTGTTGCATAAACCCTAATTCTGAACAGCCCTTTTGAAAGGCTCTATTCTCTATATCCTTCATCTCTTGAGCGGTAACAACTTTTATGCCGTCTAATTCCATTATAAATGCTCTTCCTTAATAGCTCTTTGCAAAAGAGATTTTACCGCATCTCGTGGATCTAATTGTTCATAGAGTATAGAACAAATAGCGGCTGTAATAGGGACAGGGATATTTTTTTTCTCTGCTAATTGTAATGCAGAAATACATGTATAAGCCCCTTCAACTACCATGTTGATTTTTTCTTGAGCCCGTTCCCTTGTCAATCCGTCTGCAATTAATCTTCCAAACATATAATTACGACTAAGCTTGGATAAACAGGTAACACAGAGATCTCCTAACCCAGACAAACCATTTAAAGTTTCTGGATTACACTTTTTAGTAACAGAGAGTTTTCGAATTTCATGCAACCCTCGTGTCATTAGAGCAGATTTGGTGTTATCTCCAAATCCCAATCCATCTGAAATACCGCAAGCAATAGCGATAATGTTTTTCATAGCTCCACCAAAAGCCACTCCATTTATATCTGCATTGGGATAGATACGAAAATAGGAAGTCATAAATAAATCAACAACTTGGTGCATCAAAGGAACATGATAAGCTGCGCACACAATCGAAGTAGGCAATTTTTGAATGACTTCTTCTGCATGACTTGGACCACTTAAACAAGCAATCTTATCCCGCATCTTTTCCCCCAAAACCTCTAATACAACTTCGTGCAATAATAAACCGGTATTTTGCTCAATTCCTTTGGAAGTAACAATAACAGGACAATGTACTTTTCCCCTTTCTAGGACCTGTTCAAAAACAGGGCGTATTCCTTTTGAAGTAACCGATTCAACAATATATTCAGCACCTTCAACCGCTTCCGATAAGTCAGAGGTAAAGCTAAGATTGTCACTTGCTTTACAACGAAGTAACTTAGGGTGTTCTCTTTTTTCTGATAGCAAATCGGCAAATTCTGGTTTTGCCGTCCATAAAATGACTTTATGGCCTTTTGATGCAAGTAAAGCTGCTAAACAAAAACCCCATGTTCCTGCGCCTAAATAGCCAATTTTCATTTAGATCCCTTTTTCTTTTTTTGAATAACCCTGTATTATCTATTTATTTTAATTGTAAAATAAAGTATATATATTATGTGTTTTAAACCATTTCTATTGATTCTCATAAGCAATCAAGGCTTTCTTGACATTTTCTAAATCGTCTAATTCTTTTAAAGGTGCATAGGTAAGATATCGTGGATAGACAAGCGTAGCGCTGCGAGGTAAATAATCCAATACATCAAAAAGGAATTTTTCACATTTCCAAATAAAGCAAGAAACCTGTTTTGTTTGATTGAAGAGAAGCAAGTTCGTTTTTTTTCTAGCTAGATGCAAAGGTAATTTTACACGACAATAAAGATTTTGTAAATCAGACAAACAAAAGCAAAATATATTTACATTGCAAAAAAGAAATTCTTTATATCTCTCTGGAGATATTTCTGAATATTCTATAATCGAAATGCCTTCTTTTTTTTGTGCTACAACCCCCATTTTTTCTTGAGAAAATTCTCTTTTGACCACTTTCAAAGCTACACTTAAACCAGATTCTACTGTATAACCTGTAAGTTCTGGATCTAAAGGATCTGCTAAGGGGTTATCTATGGGGATCACATGAACATATTCTATCTGTAAATCTCGCCATAAATCCGCAATTTTGCTCGTAAAAAAACTATCCAATACGTCGCCATTACCATTGGGACCTTCTGCTATTTTACCAGGAGCTTCTAAACACCAATTGCCTTTTTCATCCAAAAAGGGAAGGTTTGTTTGTGAAAAAAATTGCACCTGAGAACTCTTCAATCCAAAGAAATGATTTTTTTTTAAAAAAATTTCCGTTTCTACGTGGTTAGACAAAGAGGTCATAATCGCAATTTGCAAACACTGCCCTAACGACTGTTTTTTTTTTATTCTTTCACAAAACCTTTGAAATAAACTTTTTCTCTGGTTTTGTATACAAATGGAAAATGTGCCTTTGGGGCCCCTCCAATTCAAGCGAGATCCATCTCCTCCAGCTAATATAATGCAGCCTACTTTTCCTCGATCGATGAGCTCACGACCTAATCGTTTACAGTTTTTTGACCCTAACAAGCCAGGAGTTTTTAAAGGCGTAGATAAAATGGGGGTTTTATCCCTATCGAGCAATCTTCTTTGTTCAAGTAAAAGAGAAGGATCTAGACGTTGTGCCTGTTGCCAAAATACCTTTAGCTGATCACTGCCTAGTGTTTCTAAACCATGTAAGAGATGCGCCTGATCTAAGGAATGAAAATGTTGAGATAAAAGCTGCTTTAGCATATCTATTTCTGCAGTTCACCAAGGATTTTTATGACTTGTCTAACTGAAATATTACAAATATCTTTATGTTTTGCAATAATTGGAATATGCTGCAGCAAGGGATTTGGGGATTTCACTTGCTGTTTCAATATTCCTTGCTTAGGATCTGCCCACAAAGATATCACATTAAGTTTAAAGGGACTATTTAAATAATACGTCATAGAAAGCACTCCTGAGTCAGGAGTAAGTAAGTAACAACAATGATTCTTAATAATAGAGAGCATCTCTAATAAATTGGTTTCTCCTCTTAAATCAACAACTCCTTCTTGTACAAACGGTATTTCTTTAGAAAATCCAAATAAGATAGGGGTTAGTTTTAATTCAAAAAATAGTTGATATAGACACTCTTTCCAATAAATAACAGGCCAATTTTTCTCATATTTGTATTTTGTTTCTGTCTGAATGTGAATCGCTATATATTTTTGCATGGGATCTAATCTAAACCGCTCACATAAAGCATCATGTTCTTCTAACCAATTTAACTTTGGAGTAATCCTTCCCAATTGCCATTTTAACCAACGCGTAGGATCTGGATGTTCGATAATTACATCAAATGATTTTTCGCTTTTTTGCAAACGAGCTAAAGAGCTTTTAAGATCAAAAGGTTTTCCTCTTTTCCACGAGGAGTCGACAAGTACTTTTACTTGACTTAATAAGTTAAATCCTAAAAAAAGGTCAGGACGTGTAAGAAAAGTAATTTTAGCATCAGGTATGAACTCACGAATCCTATATATTAAAGCATAAAGACCCAGAGGAATATCGCCTAACCCTCGATTCCAGCAAATCAAAAAATATGTACTTTTTTTCTTTGCTGCATTTTTTAATAAACGATCAAAAAAGGAGATTTTAAATGTATATAGTAACGTATCAAGCATGTGAATCTTAAGAGGGTTGGCTAAACAACGCTTGTAAAACTTGTTGATAAACCTCTTCTACTTCAATGGCTTTCATACAGCGAAAATCAATGGGACAAGTACGCTTATAACAAGGCGAACATGTGACGTGTTTATGGATTACTCTACCCTGAGAAAAAGGACCGGTCACTATTTCATTAGTAGAGCCGAATAATGCAACAACAGGTACGCCTAACGCATCAGCAATATGCATAGGTCCACTATCATTAGAAAGAAAAGCTCTACATAGAGAAATTAGGCTGGCTAACTCTCTTAAAGAGGTTAAACCTGCTAAGTTTATAGCTCTTGGTGGCAGAGTCCGACAAATGCTTTTAATAAGAGAGACACTCTCTAGATCTCCAAAAAACACAAGATGAATCTTTTCGTTTTGTAATAACTTATGGGCCACTTCCACGAATCTCTCAGGGAACCAACATTTAGCCGAACCATACGTAGCAGCTGGGTTAATACCGATTAAGATATCACCCTCTTGCACTCCTTGCTGCTTGACTAGCTCTTGCGCTGCTTTTATTTCTTGATTAGCAAGATACAACCGAGGGTTTGTTTTTGAAACAGGAATTCCCAATACAGACAATAACATTTTATATGTCTTGACGAGATGTTGCTTTTTTAATTGAGAGGGAGGATGAATAGGATGGGTTAATAAAAAACTTCTAAAATTACCCCCGTATCCTATCCGATAGGACACATGCCCTCGATAAAACCACCAGGAAGAAGAAAATGAATTGGTCAATAAAATGCCTAAGTCATACTTCCCTTGCCGTATTTTTTCCATAAGATCTCGGTGATTATCTCTACGATTAAATCCACTAGCCTTACTAAAACAAAATATCTCATTAATATCGGGATCCGTCTCTAATAACTGACAAACGCCTATACGACACATTGCTGTAATGGAAGCTTTTGGAAAAGAGCTGCGTACATCGGAAAGAATAGGAGTTGCCATGACAAAATCCCCTATCCAATTAGGCATGCGTATGATGATACTCTTAGGATCTATGTGTTTAATTGATTTCATGGGTTCATCATAATAATAATCAGCAAAAACTCACAAAACAATTCGTTTTAATAATTGTGGTAAGCACCTCATCAGGTGTAATTTTACGAATACAATTCATTAGATCTCTTGCATAACCAATAAGCAATCTAAAATTTTAAAGTATTTTAATCCATGAGAGCTGGAAGTAGCCCTCGAGGCGGTAGCAAATCAAAACTTTCACAAGACCAAAAAGAGTCTCTACTAAAACACCTACATGAAAAGACCTATCTTAAAGTCAAAGGGATCATAGCTTATGTGCATGAGCAATATGGGATAAAATATTCCCGAAGTGGCATGACAGATTGGCTCATACAGCACGGATTTGTTTATAAACGTCCTAAAAAGATTCCTGGGAAATTAGATCCTGAAAAACAACGAATTTTCATAGAACCTTAAACCCTGATTAAGAGATCTATTTCATAGATGCTGTGCATCCTGAACATCAGTCCCAAGCCGTATGTGGATAGATCAAAAAAGGCGTTCAAAAGACTTTGCAGACATCCGGGAAACAATTGCGATTGCATTTTGCTGCAGCTCTTTGCCTGACAGGAATGAAGATTTTTACAGAGGAATATAAGACAGTTGATGCCGATGCAATGCTCGATTTTTTCAAGAAGCTAGAAAAACAGACAGAGGCTCGAATTATTCATGTAATTTTGGATAATGCGAGATCAAACAAAAATAAGAAACTAGAAGAGTTTCTGATGTCTTCTAGGATTAAAGTGCACTATCTCCCTCCTTATTCGCCGAATTTGAATCCTATTGAACGCTTGTGGAAGATCTTAAAGGAAAAGACGGTATACAATCGATATTACGAAACGTCGGTGACTTTTTTTCAGGCAATTAGAGGATTCTTCTTAGAAGAGATACCGAAAATAACAGATATTTTGAAATGTAGGATAAACGACAAGTTTCAAGTCGTTGACTTAAATCCCATTAAGCTAGCCGTTTGAATCGGCACTAGTATAGAAGCATTTTCACTACATAAAAACCATTGGAGGATATTCTGGAAAAAAATTTGCAAAGAGTGTGCAGGAGATATTAGGATGTATATTAGAAATAGCCAAAAGAAATACACTTCATACTTTTACAGTTATTCCCAAAAGATGGGTTGTAGAGCGTTCTTTTGCGTGGATAGAAAAATGTCGCAGGCTATGGAAAAATTGCGAAAGAAAACTACATACAAGCCTGAATATGGTGGTTCTTGCTTTAAAAGTTGGCAAAAAAAACCAAAAAGTTTTAAAATTAATCCACTCCATCACACTAATGAAAGCTTTAAAATAAGGGGTTATGCAAGAAATCTAATGATAGGCCCTGACCCAAACGCCATCTACCCCATTAAGGACTATACGAAGCTCGTCTTCCTAAAAAACTTCGTCAAGGCCACCAATATTATCGTAGGTGAATATACCTATTTCGATGACAGGCGCCATGGTCCAGAGAAATTTGAAGAATATAACGTCCTCTATAACTACGATTTCTCAAAAGTTAAACTCATCATCGGGAAATTCTGCGCCATTGCAGCAGAAACAAAATTCATCATGACGGGAGATCACAAGCTCGATGCGATCAGTACATATCCATTTCCCATCTTTCAGAAAGGGTGGGAAAACGTTTTCAATATATTTGATCTTCCTGTAAAAGGGGACATCGTTGTTGGGAACGATGTTTGGTTTGGATATGATGTGCTTGTCAAGGGGGGTGTAAAGATCGGAAATGGAGCGATTATCGCTACGCGCGCAGTCGTCGTCAAAGATGTTCCTCCCTATGCAATCGTAGCAGGCAACCCTGCAAAAATTGTCAAAATGCGCTTCGATGACAAGACCATCGAACGACTTCTACGCATCTCTTGGTGGAACTGGGATATTGAAAAAATTAATCGTCACCTTTCCTTGATCTGCAATCTTGATGTGGATCGATTAGAAGCGGCTGGCTTGGAGGAGTAGAATGATTGACATCAAAAGAGCAAGCTTTTGGTTGTACAATAGAGGCTTTTTCTAAAAGTGTTTTTGCAGTTGTTGTCTCTGCTATATGTGTTATGCATTTTTCGGCGATTGAAATAGTTTTTTTTAAGACTAATTGAGTAGAAATATCTGGAAAAGGGTGATTTTTTCCTGCCGTTTTCCGTGGTACTTTCGAATGCGAAATTACAGAGCCTACTACATGCATAGTGCAAGACATTCATTCCTTGTATTTTTTTTATCAATTAATAAATTTATGGAAATACAAGGACTATTGCAACCTAATATTTTGAATCGACCGCAATTAAAAGAGGGAATTTAGCTAGTTTTTGCAAACCTGCACTTAAATCGTATATAGTGGTTCCGATTCAATCGCATAAAAAAATATAGGATTAACGACAAGTTTCAAGTCGTTGACTTGAACCCCATTAAGCTAGCCGTTTGCATTAGCACTACTATATACTGAAATGCATTAGAAAAAAGACTTTTCAAACACTAAATTCATTGAAATTTTCTAATGGATTGAGATATGAGTTTTGCTCATATGCAACTAAAAGAGAACTTTTTAACAAGAAACCAAAAAGACCTCCTCAAGGCTCGTCATCGCCATGAACGGGATAAAAGGCTATGCGATAGAATCAAATCTATTTTATTGTTAGATGAAGGGTGGACATACCCACAATTAGCACATGCTTTACTCCTAGATGAGGATACGATAAGGCGTTACTATAAAACTTATTTAGAAGGTGGCAAAGAAGCATTGCTGAATTTGAACTATGCAGGATCGGAATCATATTCTCTGAGGTATTTCTGAACAGTGATAGGGCTTATCCGGAGTGCTTTAGCAAGATTTTTTGTTGAGATACCCTCATCATAGCCCAAAATTACACAAAGCCTATTCCGTTCAGAGTAGTCTTTTGGATGCTTTAACTTGTGTTCTAAGTCAGCTATCTGGCTAGGGGTCAGTTTTTTCATACTCAATAGCTTAACACAAAACAAAATATTTTTCTATACGATTGAATCGGAACCACTATATACATGCCATAATTGCACACAAAGAAGGGGTTGCTCCTTAAACGGAGTAGGTTAAACTCTCCAATATAAACGAGATTTTTTCAAATCTCAAAACCGCTCATTAAAGAGCAAAAAAATGAGGAGCAACCCATGAAGCATTATATTGGATTAGATGTATCAATGAAAAGAACTTTTATCTGTGTATTAAATGAACAAGGTAAGATTGTCCATGAAGGTTCAGAAAAAACAGATCCTGATTTACTAGCAGATGATTTTTCCAAAAGAGATTTTCAAGAAATCGTTGTTGGCTTTGAAAGTGGATGTTTATCTCATTACCTAGTCACAGGATTTAGAAAAAGAGCTATAGATCCCCTATGTATGGATGCAAGGAAGCTGAGTACGATTCTTGCTTTGAAAATAAATAAGACAGACAAAAATGATGCACGAGGAATCGCAGAAGCTCTTCGATCAGGTATGTATACACGAGTACACTGTAAGCCCCAAGATTCAGTAGAAAAAAGCATTTTGTTAGTTTCCAGAAGAGCGCTAATTAAACAGCAAACGCAGTTAAAAAATACTGTAAGGGGCTTGCTTAAAAGTTACGGAATACGATTGGGATCTGTGGGATCCAAAAGATTTTCGTCTGTGGTTGTAAAGCAGATAGAAAAACAGGAAAAAAGTATTGTTCTGAGCATAACCTCTCTATTAAATACCTTTGATAAGGTAGTTGAGGAAGTAGAAAAACTGGATAAAGAAATGCTTAAGCTGGTCAGTCAAGATAAAGAAGTACAACGGCTTATGACAATCCCTGGCGTAGGACCTGTAACAGCATTAACCTATAAAACAGAAATTTTTGATCCCACTCGTTTTAACGATTCTAAATCAGTAGGAGCCTATCTTGGTATGACGCCTAAACAGTATGCCTCCGGAGAGGTGCAAAGACAGGGAAGAATTTCAAAATGTGGATCCAGTGAACTTAGATCTCTATTAGTTGAAGCCGGAATAGTAATGCTGACACGAAGTAAGAAATGGAGCAAGCTAAAAGCTTGGGGATTAAAAATCATGAGAAAAAAAGGAATGAAGAAAGCCGCCTTAGCAGTAGGTAGAAAGTTATCCGTAATTATGCATAAGATGCTGATTGAACAAAAAGAATTTATTTACGGTGAGCCAAAGGCAGCTTAAAAACGCATTTTTTTAGAAATAAAAACATTAGGAAAAGTGACTAAAATTTTTTGCAGGAGAAAAACGAAGAAATAGGTAAAGACGACAAATGAGTTGGCTCTTAGAAGCCGTAATATACATTGTCTTGCCCATTTCATTTCGGATAGCATAATGGAGCGAAGAATCTAAAATAGTTTTCTTCAAAAAGACTCCGCAGAGAACCCTGGACTTATCTCCCGCATTAAACTTTGCTGTCCTAAGATCTTAAAAAACGCCTTTTATTTTGCAAGCAAAATATCGGCTCGGAGAGCTTATGAAGAATTAAGAGAATTTATATTCCCCTTGTGTGCAATTAGAGAACTCGTTTACATTCAAATTAAGAGTTTGAGTGTATAAACATTTTTATACAAAAGATAACATCTTCTTGCAAAATAGAGCAGTTTTTTCAAAAAAAACTAGTTATGCAATTCTTAATTTGAAATCAAACTAGTATAGATTGATTATTGACATCTTAAAGTTATTCTCGGAAACGATATCCTACACCGCGCACTGTTTCAATCCAATCAAAGTTAGGACCTAGTTTTTTGCGTAAGGATGCGATGTGTACATCTATGTTCCGATCGACGATAAAAGCATCGTCATTATGGATATCATCCAGTAATTGATTGCGTGTTAAAACTTTGCCGCGGTTTGTTAGAAGGCGGCGTAGAATGCCGAATTCAGATAAGGTAATGGTAATTACTTTATCTCCTTTGCGGAGCAAATAACGATCTACTTCTAAGGAAAATTCGCCAAAGGTAATGATTTTTGGCGCCTTTTCAGGTTCTTTAGCACGGCGTAAAACAGCTTTAATGCGAGAGAAGAGCACTTTAGGAGAAAAGGGTTTAGGTACATAATCATCAGCGCCTAGTTCTAAACCTAAAATCATGTCTAACTCTTCTGATTTAGCTGTTAGAATGATGACGGGAATGCCACGTAGATCGGGGTTTGCTTTCATTTTACGGCATACGTCAAAACCGTTTTGTCCGGGTAACATAATATCGAGAATGACCAAATCTGGTTTTTCTCTTTCAATAGCGCGATAACCATTTATGCCATCTACTTCAACATGCATCTTGTATCCAGATGCTTCTGCTTGTAATTTGATTAGCGCTGCAATATCTTCTTCGTCTTCGATTAGCAAGATTCTTTTTTTATGACTCATCTATGACCTCGTTTAGCAATGGATAAATTAAGTTTGTTTTTTAATTCAAGCAGAGAAATTAAATTTTTTTCACGCTTTTTGTGTACTTGTGTCATGATGAGGGGCGATGTTTTTTCGATGGGATGGTGGAAAAATCGTTTGCTTAGTGTGGAAAATCTCTCTGGATCTTGCGATACAAAAAATTGGTATTTGGCAGGATCTGTTTGCTGGTTTAATAAATCTAGTTTAGATAAGAACTGTCTTGTTGTTTGGGCGCATCTGCTTGCTGGATCTAATAAGGGAATTTTATTCCCCATACACTGTCGAATGAGAGACTGAATGAGAGGATAATGCGTGCATCCAAGCAATATCGCATCAATCGATTCTTCTGTAAGGGGGGATAGATACTCCGTCACTGCTAATTGAATGATTGGATGATCAAAATATCCTTCTTCGATTAAGGGAACAAACAGAGGGCATGCAATACAAGATAGGGAAACATCAGGCAATTTGGTGTATAATTGTTTTTGATAAGTTCCAGATGCAATTGTAGCTCGTGTTCCTAAAACAACAATAGATTCATTAGGTTTAGTCTCCATAATTTCTTCTATGGCCTGCTCTATTATGGCTATAATGGGTACATTGATAATACTACGAATAATCTCTAAGCAAGCAGCACAAGCTGTATGACAAGCAATGATTAATAATTTGATATCTTGAGATAGTAAAAAATCTATGCTTTCTAAGACGTAAGTAGTAATTAACTCAATGCTTTTATTCCCATAGGGAAGATGTGCGGTATCTCCGAAATATGTGATATTTTCGTGTGGCAAGCAAGTAGAAATTGCTTGCATTACGTTAAGACCTCCTAATCCAGAGTCAAAAATGCCTATTTTTTTTTGACTGATATCACTCTGTGTCATGGGGAATTTTTAGCTCCTGTCCGGGGAATATGGTATCTTTAATCAGTTTATTATTTGCTTTAAGCTCTTCAACCGATACATGATGAAGCCTAGCGATTTTTTCTAAAGAATCTCCTGCTCGAACCTTATAAGATTTTACTCTTGTTTTTGTTGTAGAGGGATGTATTTTTTTAAGTAGGTCTGCTATTGTGTTTTTTAGCTCAGAGACATTTTGCAAGCCCTTTTCATGAGCGATTAATTGTGTGTTCATTTTGTTTAGATGTTCTAAGAGTTGCTCTATATCTTTTTTCAGGTTTTTTATCTCAGAAGAGAGTTTATCTATTGTATTTTCTTGCATTTGCATACGTGATTGAAGTTCTTTGCATTCAATGAATACAGGAGTTTTTTGTGCATCTATTTTTTCTTCCATTAATTGCATATCGACTTCAAATGTACGGATTTGATGCTTTAAATCTGCTATTTCTAATTGCAGCTCGTAAGAAGAGGGAATATATTCGCGTGTTTTCCCATAGCAAAAAGTGGTTATGAGCATGCATGTAAGAAAAAGGGTACTCATTATTTAAGAGGGATTGTAAATTTTGAATTCTGCACGTCTATTTTTGGCCCAAGCCCCTCTGCTGCATTCTCGAATAGCGGGTTTTTCTTTTCCATAGGAAACGGTGTGGACTCTTTCTGGATGGACTCCTTTTTGGACAAGCATAGAACGGATATAGTTAGCTCGTCTAGCTCCAAGAGAGAGGTTGTATTGCTCTGGCCCTCTTTCATCGCAGTGTCCTTCAACAAAAATAAACAACTGGGGATTTTTCTTGAGGTATTGTGAAATTTGATCGATGATTTGGTAGTAGTTTTTCCCCTCAATTGTATCTTTATCTGTATGGAAATAAAGGGTTCTAAAAATCTCTGCTTCAAATCCTTTAGGACAGCTAAATCCTTCAATTCCAGGCAGCCTTCCTCCTCCAGGGTCGTTTTTAGGAGGGGGAATAGCTGCTTCGCTAAACTGTTGCTGCAGGTCTTCTTCATTTAATGCAATAAACTCTTCTTCCATAGGACCTAGAAGATGGTCATAAGGGTCATTTGCATAATCCCATAAATCATTTGCCTTTTTATAATTACTAGATGTCAAGCTGTCTTTCCAGACAGAGAATCTATTTCCCATACACCCTGTTAAAAAACAGGTGCAGCTCAAAATTCCTATAATGGTTTTTTTATTCATTTTTTTCCTCTCTTAAAGTCCCCAATTAGGGTAGTGTTTTTTCCCAAGGCCTCGACTGATTTTAATAACTTGGGGTTGGTTTAAATTAACAACGTAAATTTCAGAGTTGCAATCTTGTGTAGAGTTAAAAATAATATGGTTGCTATTTGGAGCCCAAAAAGGATTTTCTTTATTACCAGGCCCTGAGGTTAGTTGCCACTCTTCGTTTTTTTCAAAATCGTAAATCCATATTTGCCGTATACCATTTGTTTTAGCACTATAAGCTAATTTTGTGCCATCAGAGGACCAAGATGGACAAGAGTTTTCTCGGTTTTTTTTAGTAATCATAACAGCAGGGGGGCGTTTTTTATCAGAGTTTATAGAGATAATGAAAATCCGCGTTCCTCCATCTTTATTGGAAGCGAAAGCAATTTTAGAACCATCGGGGCTAAATGCAGGAGAAGCTTGTACTGCATGTGGGTGTGAATAGATTTGAATGGGTTTTTCCATTTTACCCGTTTCGGGTGAAAATGCTTGGAGAAATAGATCTACACGGCCACTTGCATCAGAGATAAAGGCAATTTTATTTCTTTGGCTAGAAACAGCAGGTAGTAATTGATTTCCTCTTAAATGACTAACTCGTTTAGCTTTATCTGTTTTTGAAGCTTGAAAATAAATTTTAGGTTGACCTGTTTTATAGGATACAAAAAAGAAGCCTTCTTTAGAAGAGTTTTCTCTTTTAGGTAATAAAACAGGGCTGATGCAATAAGTTTTTTCTGAAGTGACTTGACATGCATTAGCTCCATCCCAATCGCATTCCCAAATTTCAGAAATCCATTTTCCTGATTCGTTATGTGGAATTTTTTGAGAGAATAAAATTCTGGTGCTAGCAACGCCTTCTATAGAAAACAAGGCTTTATGAAGAGCATCTGCTAATTTATGAATTTTTTTTCGGTCTTGCGATAAATTACCGCTAAGCAAAATAGGGCCGAATGTTTTCAAGCAAGACTTGCTGACATTAAAAAGATATAGGGTTAACTGCTTTTGGTTAACACAACATTTCAGTATATAAGGAATCCCAAATTTTTGCCAGTTTTGGATTTGAAAAGCTGCTGTTAGATCTTTGTTGCGGAGTAATTGTTCTTTATCAGACGTTCTTTGACAAACCTTTGTAGATCCATTATAGTCCAGATCGTAGCAAAGAATAGCTTCTAATTGATTTAAATAATGGACATCAAAAACCGCTTTTTGAGAAAAGATTTTGCCTAAGTAGATCGGTTGTAGCTGACTTATAGTTGGTAAATGGACTCTAATTTCCTCTTCTATTTTCTCCGCACAAACCACCGAGGAGAAAAGGGTAATAAAAAGATAGACGCTGATAAAATAGATATAGATTTTAGAGAGCATTGCAAAAAGTTAGGGTAAAAGTTTGTTCGTTATTAAGTGTGACTTTTTCATTGTATTTAGGTAATACAATGTTAGGTAAGCACTTTTCTAAATACAGTTTATTTGCTTTACTTTCTGCTTGAAGGACCAATAGCTCAATTATTTTACCAGCTGGGCTGACTGTTATTTTTACCTTTACTTCTCCATATTCAGGAAGCTGTAGTATCTGAGTGAGCTCTTTAACCAATGATGCTGTATAGCTAGGTAATGTAGGCTCTTCTTGTGCAGGAGCCACAGCTACTTTAGAAGGTAAAGATGCTGTAACAATTGTACTGCTTTTGCATTGTTTATCATCTTTTTGTTCAATTTTCGCAATACTTTCTTCTAATTGTTTGAGAATAGAAGGAGGAATATCAAATTCTTGAAGTGGGGGTTTTGGAGTAGGGATTCTTCTTTTCCTCTGTTTTATAACAGAGGAACTCTTTTTAACTAACGGTTTTATGGGTTTTGGAATGGGTGTTTTTTTTGGGGTTAGACTTGTTGTTTGTGCATTAGGGTAAGAGGATTTTAAAGAGATGGTTTTTACAACAAGATTCTGCGGTTTTTTACTTTGTTTCTGCGGCTTTGATCCCATTAACATGCCCACAAACCCTATGTGGGCGCTTATCAACAAAAAGAGAAGAATCTTCTGATCCATACTCTCATCCAGATTTTACGATGACATCAAGCTGCTCAAATCCTGCTAATTCTGCTGCATTCTTAACAGATTGATAAACTCCAAATTGTGCTCTTTTATCGTGAAAAAGCTGCAGAGGGATATTGCCTTGTTTTTGATGAAGGTCTTTTAGGCAGTGCATTAATTGTGCTTCAGAGATTCTTGTTTGATTTAACCAAATAGAATTATCTTCATGCACATAGATAGTAGCTATTGCATTTTCATAAACAGGGTAGGTTAATTCAGAAGAAAAAAAAGAGAGCTGTACACGATCTACTTCTACCATAGGGGCAATAAGAATAAATAAAATTAACACAACAAAAACGACATCAATTAGTGGGGTTAAATTGACCAGGTTTTCTTCAGAGGAAATCTCTTGATAAGAGAACTGTCTTTTTTGACGCATCAATCCAGATCCACCCTGCGATATTGTAGTTCTAAATAAGAAAGAAGCTCATATAAAAAATCCTGCATTTCTGAGGAATAATTGGAAATTCTATGTTTTAAGTAATTATAAGCAATTAAAGCGGGGATTGCAATAACAAGGCCTAAAACAGTGGTTGCCAAAGCTGTAGAAAGACCTCCTATAATCACACTATTAGAACCAATGGAGCTACTGTTTTGCAAACCTGAAAAAGTCACTAAAATGCCCCAAACCGTTCCTAATAAACCTAAAAAAGGAGCAAGTGATACAATAGTTGGTAGAATAAATAGGTTTTTTTCGAGTTGTTTTACATGATAAGAAATCGTGGTCAGTACATGGCTTTCCACAGCCTCTAAATCAGTAGAGGATAGATAGATCTTAGGCTTTTCCAAATCTTGTGTAGAAAAATACAAATTCTTGTTGAGAATTTCTCCTGTTTTTACTTTAAGAGATCCGAGAATATGAGCAAAAGGGTGCAGATCTTTACAAGCGTTTACCTCTTGTAAATCTATTTGTAGCATTCTTTCCTTTTGACTTGTGTAGTTTTTATAGAAAATTTGAGATAAACGAGCGGTTCTATGGGTAACTTTAATTTTCTGGATCAGTATAATCCAACAGATCAGAGAAAGGCCGATTAAGGCCAACATAATTGCTTTGCCAAAAACATCGGACTGGGCATAAGCATTGATAAATGTAGTAAAACTAGCTATTGGGATTTCAGGCATGATCATACGAAGGGTTCTTCCCTAAAGAGATAATGGGAAAAAAGAAATTTGTCAATCTTAAACATTCGATAGGAACGATTATCAACTTTTGTAGTTATGACTTTGCTTTTCTATCTCTTTGTATACAGGCTGCTCAAGAGTTTTCCACACAAATTATTGTGCCTGTCTGTGATCATATGTTTAGCGGGGAAAAAGAAGATTCTCTTTTTTTACAAAAGGTTTATGCGCTTTTTCCTGATGTGCAATTCATTGAATTTCCTTTCAATATCTCTAAGAAACACGACCCTCATTATTGGCATAATTTATCCCGTTTGATAGGTAGTTTTTTTTTACAAAAAGAGATTCAATATGTGCTCTTTCTCGATTGTGATGAAATTGTAGACACAAGCCATTTTATAAAATGGCTAGAGCATTTTAACTATACTCAATACACAGCAATACGGCTTGCTAATTACTGGTATTTCCGCAGTAGCTCTTACCAGGCGACGAATTGGGAAGACACGCCTCTTTTCTTAAAAAAAACCAGAGAGAATCTACAAGCTCTTATGCATCCACAAGAAAGAGCGGGTACCTATTTCTCTGTGCAGTCAGAGAAAAAACGGATGTGCTTAAGCTTGGACAAAAAGCCCATGGTTCATCATTTTAGCTGGGTTCGGACAAAAGAACAGATGCTAAAAAAAGTATCTAATTGGGGCCATCGTAAAGAGCGTAATTGGAAGCATTTAGTAGAGCAGGAGTTTTGTTCTTCTTTTCAAGGAACCGACTTTGTCCACGGTTACTGTTTTGAAACCGTGGATCCTTTTACTATTGATTTATCAGCTCAACCTCTAGAAGTAGCCTCTAATGCTAGCATAGTGAGGCTTAAAGCTCATGAGGTACATTGTATCGATCTTTCTATACATTTTGAAATTGATTTGCCTCAAATCGCTCATCTTTTAAAGCATTTTTAGTTCTAAAATAGTTAGTGAATTTTTATAAAAGTAGTATTAGAGCCTGTTTAAAATCTTCTCATTAAGGTATAATGATAGTTTTCATAAAACCTTTGGAGGTAGTTATGACCTGCTCTTATCCAAGCGATATTTCTCGTAAACAATTTAGCAAAATCCATCTAAGCGCCTGTTTAAAATCTTTTCATTAAGGTATAATGATAGTTTTCATAAAACCTTTGGAGGTAATTATGACCCGCTCTTATCCAAGCGATATCTCTCGTAAGCAATTTAACAAAATCCATCTAATACTTGAGTCTACACGCAAAAAAACACGTCCACGAATAGTTGATCTATACTAGTGCCGATTCAAACGGCTAGCTTAATGGGATTTAAGTCAACGACTTGAAACTTGTCGTTTATCCTACATTTCAAAATATCTGTTATTTTCGGTATCTCTTCTAAGAAGAATCCTCTAATTGCCTGAAAAAAAGTCACCGACGTTTCGTAATATCGATTGTATACCGTCTTTTCCTTTAAGATCTTCCACAAGCGTTCAATAGGATTCAAATTCGGCGAATAAGGAGGGAGATAGTGCACTTTAATCCTAGAAGACATCAGAAACTCTTCTAGTTTCTTATTTTTGTTTGATCTCGCATTATCCAAAATTACATGAATAATTCGAGCCTCTGTCTGTTTTTCTAGCTTCTTGAAAAAATCGAGCATTGCATCGGCATCAACTGTCTTATATTCCTCTGTAAAAATCTTCATTCCTGTCAGGCAAAGAGCTGCAGCAAAATGCAATCGCAATTGTTTCCCGGATGTCTGCAAAGTCTTTTGAACGCCTTTTTTGATCCATCCACATACGGCTTGGGACTGATGTTCAGGATGCACAGCATCTATGAAATAGATCTCTTCATCAGGGTTTAAGGTCTCCTTTAAAGCCCTATATTGTTCTATGAAAATTCGTTGTTTTTCAGGATCTAATTTCCCAGGAATCTTTTTAGGACGTTTATAAGCAAATCCGTGCTGTATGAGCCAATCTGTCATGCCACTTTGGGAATATTTTATCCCATATTGCTCATGCACATAAGCTATGATCCCTTTGACTTTAAGATAGGTCTTTTCCTGTAGGTGTTTTAGTAGAGACTCTGTTTGGTCTTGTGAAGGTTTTGATTTGCTACCGCCTCGAGGGCTACTTCCAGTTTTATTTTCGGAATCATATTCTCTGAGGTATTCCTGAACAGTGATAGGGCTTATCCGGAGTGTTTTAGCAAGATTTTTTGTTGAGATACCCTCATCATAGCCCAAAATTACACAAAGCCTATTCCGTTCAGAATAGTCTTTTGGATGCTTTAACTTGTGTTCTAAGTCAGCTATCTGGCTAGGGATCAGTTTTTTCATGCTCAATAGCTTAACACAAAACAAAATATTTTTCTATACGATTGAATCGGAACCACTATATACATGCCATAATTGCACACAAAGAAGGGGTTGCTCCTTAAACGGAGTAGGTTAAACTCTCCAATATAAACGAGATTTTTTCAAATCTCAAAACCGCTCATTAAAGAGCAAAAAAATGAGGAGCAACCTATGAAGCATTATATTGGATTAGATGTATCAATGAAAAGAACTTTTATCTGTATATTAAATGAACAAGGTAAGATTGTCCATGAAGGTTCAGAAAAAACAGATCCTGATTTACTAGCAGATTATTTTTCCAAAAGAGATTTTCAAGAAATCGTTGTTGGCTTTGAAAGTGGATGTTTATCTCATTACCTAGTCACAGGATTTAGAAAAAGAGCTATAGATCCCCTATGTATGGATGCAAGGAAGCTGAGTACGATTCTTGCTTTGAAAATAAATAAGACAGACAAAAATGATGCACGAGGAATCGCAGAAGCCCTTCGATCAGGTATGTATACACGAGTACACTGTAAGCCCCAAGATTCAGTAGAAAAAAGCATTTTGTTAGTTTCCAGAAGAGCGCTAATTAAACAGCAAACGCAGTTAAAAAATACTGTAAGGGGCTTGCTTAAAAGTTACGGAATACGATTGGGATCTGTGGGATCCAAAAGATTTTCGTCTGTGGTTGTAAAGCAGATAGAAAAACAGGAAAAAAGTATTGTTCTGAGCATAACCTCTCTATTAAATACCTTTGATAAGGTAGTTGAGGAAGTAGAAAAACTGGATAAAGAAATGCTTAAGCTGGTCAGTCAAGATAAAGAAGTACAACGGCTTATGACAATCCCTGGCGTAGGACCTGTAACAGCATTAACCTATAAAACAGAAATTTTTGATCCCACTCGTTTTAACGATTCTAAATCAGTAGGAGCCTATCTTGGTATGACGCCTAAACAGTATGCCTCCGGAGAGGTGCAAAGACAGGGAAGAATTTCAAAATGTGGATCCAGTGAACTTAGATCTCTATTAGTTGAAGCCGGAATAGTAATGCTGACACGAAGTAAGAAATGGAGCAAGCTAAAAGCTTGGGGATTAAAAATCATGAGAAAAAAAGGAATGAAGAAAGCCGCCTTAGCAGTAGGTAGAAAGTTATCCGTAATTATGCATAAGATGCTGATTGAACAAAAAGAATTTATTTACGGTGAGCCAAAGGCAGCTTAAAAACGCATTTTTTTAGAAATAAAAACATTAGGAAAAGTGACTAAAATTTTTTGCAGGAGAAAACCGAAGAAATAGGTAAAGACGACAAATGAGTTGGCTCTTAGAAGCCGTAATATACATTGTCTTGCCCATTTCATTTCGGATAGCATAATGGAGCGAAGAATCTAAAATAGTTTTCTTCAAAAAGACTCCGCAGAGAACCCTGGACTTATCTCCCGCATTAAACTTTGCTGTCCTAAGATCTTAAAAAACGCCTTTTATTTTGCAAGCAAAATATCGGCTCGGAGAGCTTATGAAGAATTAAGAGAATTTATATTCCCCTTGTGTGCAATTAGAGAACTCGTTTGTTTTTAAATTAAGATTTAACTAAGCAAAATTTCCTAGATAAAAGAGGTTGCAGTTCTTCCCGATATTTAGGAATATTTTCAAAAAAAGCACAAATTGCCTTCTTAAAATCTAAGAATTTTTCATAATATCGATTATTGCGGACTTTTTTATTCATGAATCGCCAAAGGCGTTCAATCAGATTGAGATCGGGAGAATAAGGAGGCAAGAATTTGATTTCTACTCTGGATGTTTTTAGGTAATTTGCAACGATTTTTGACCTATAGTAGGCAGCGTTATCGCATATAACCACGATTCTTTGTGCAAAAGGATACTTTTCTTCCAATTTTTTAAACAAATCAAGAGTAGATTGCGCATTGATAGAGTCGGAAGAAAGAGTTGTAACTTCTAAGCGCTTTACATCTAAGGCTCCATTGATATTGATACGTTTACGTCCTGTATTTGTTAGCAATATAGCCTTAGATCCTTTTTCATACCATCCATAAGAGGGTTTGGAATTGTGTTGAGGATGAACCCCATCTAAATAAAGCAGTTGATCTGTTTGAGCGAGTTCTTTTTCTAGATTTTGCAATTCTTGTGAAAAAAGCTCTTTAGCTTCCTCATTCACTTTTCCAGGAATCAGCTTAGGCTTTTTATAGGTAAAGTTTAACCGATGCAATAAAGAAACCATAGCTGATGGTGTATAACATATTCCAAAGTGGTCTTTGGCAAAATTGACAACTTGTTTAGCTGAACTGGGAGCTTCTTCTTTTACATATAGAAAATTTCAATGAATTTAGTGTTTGAAAAGTCTTTTTTCTAATGCATTTCAGTATATCGATTATTGCGGACTTTTTTATTCATGAATCGCCAAAGGCGTTCAATCAGATTGAGATCGGGAGAATAAGGAGGCAAGAATTTGATTTCTACTCTGGATGTTTTTAGGTAATTTGCAACGATTTTTGACCTATAGTAGGCAGCGTTATCGCATATAACCACGATTCTTTGTGCAAAAGGATACTTTTCTTCCAATTTTTTAAACAAAAAAGATTTTAAACAGGCTCTAAGGGAATAATAGAGGAACCGCATAGCTGAAAATAAAATCAGCTCCTGCTCGTTTAATACTGAGCATGGCTTCTTGAAAGACCTCTTTTGCTTGTAAAATCCCTTTTTCTTCAGCAGCCATGATCATAGCATATTCTCCGCTGACGTGATAGGCACAAATAGGCAGAGAAAGCGCTGCTTTCATTTTAGTAATGATATCTAAATAGTAAAGCGCGGGTTTTACCATAAGAATATCAGCTCCTTGTTCTTCGTCTAATAGAGCTTGGCGGATTGCTTCTCGAGCATTTGCTGGATTCATTTGATAGCTTTTTTTGTCTCCGTGTTGCAAATGAGAACCTACTGCACCGCGAAAGGGAGAATAGAGACAAGAAGCGTACTTGGCTGTATAAGCTAAAATTCCAATTTGATGAAAAAAGTGTTTGTCTAACACGGTTCGGATTGCTCTGATACGACCATCCATCATATCGCTAGGAGCTACTAAATCAGCGCCGAATTGGGCGTGTAAAAGAGCCATTTGGGAAAGAATGGAAACCGTCTTATCGTTAAGGATTTCTTTCTGTTCATTGATAATACCATCGTGTCCATGAGAGGTGAAAGGATCCAATGCGATATCGGTAATTACACATAAAGAAGGGATTTCTTTTTTTAATTTCTGTAGAGCTTGGGGTATTAATCCTTTTTCTTGGAGCGCATAAGTAGCATTTGGGTCTTTATATTCATGGGGAATAGTAGGAAATAAAGCGATTGCTAAAATTCCTTTACCATGCCAGGTTTCTGCTTCTTTAGTGAGTTTTTCTAGGGGCCAAGCAAATATACCTGGCATATTGAAAATGCTCTTTTTTTCCTTTTCTGTTGTAACAAAAACAGGTAAGACAAAGTCACTGGGAAGCAATACCGTTTCTGCTAGAAGAGAGCGGATGGCTACGGTTTTTCGATTGCGGTGAGGTCTTTTAATCAACATGAGGCCACCTTTTAAGAAAACGCATATTGATCAAAGCACACCAAAGGCTATTTATGCAAATGTTGAGCTTTAAATTCTTAATTTGTAAGGGATGGTTTTTTTCTTGATTGTGCCCAAAGAATGTGTCACTCTATTAATGTTTAAGGCAAATCATTAAATGAAAGAAACAAGGATTAAAAGGAAGATTTCATGACCGAAGGTTACGAAGAATTCACAGATAGTCAAATTAAAATCCTTCAAAGATATGTAACTCATACTACAAGTAATATTTTTTGTTTACGAAATTTACCAGAAGTAATTAAAGGAGCTTTATTTTCTCGCTATTCTAGATCTAGTTTAGGGCTGAGATCTTTATTGCTTAAAGATTTTATCCTTAATGAGGAAACTGCCTTTGTAGCGATTACAGGGACTCAAGTGGATTTAGATCAGAAACAAGTAGAAGATCAGATCATAGGAATCAAAAAAGCGCAAAACTTTTACGATCGGATTTTAGATGGCTATGGTGATGATTCTATTGGAGAATTAGGTGGGGGACATCTTGCTATTGAAAATATTTCTATGATTTCAGCTAAGATTATAGAAGATGCTCGAATTGGTGGATCTCCTTTAGAAAAATCTACTCGTTATATTTATTTTGATCAAAAAATAGACGGAAAATATTTGTTTTATCGAGAGCCTATTCTACTAGCATCAGCATTTCGTGAAACGTATTTGCAAACTTGTAACTCGTTATTTGAAACCTATTCTTCTTTAATACCTCCTTTAATGGGGCAAATGGAAAAAAAATTCCCTAAGGAGCACGATGTTTCCAAAGTGGCCTATGCAGCTGCTTTGCGTGCTAAGGTTCTTGATTGTTTGAGAGGACTTTTGCCTGTAAGCACACTGACAAATATGGGGATATATGGAAATGGGAGATTTTTTGAATATTTAATCCAGAAATTAAATAGCCATAATTTGGCTGAAGTACAAGATATCGGTAGAAAAAGCTTTCAGGAGCTGAATAAAATCCTTCCCTCCTTTGTTCGAAGGGCTGACCTTAATCATAAATATCAGCTTAGCTTTACACAGTTTCGTGAGCAGATGGGCAATACATTAAAACTGCTAGCTTCTAGGCACTCTGTTGGTTTAGATAAAATGGAGCATGCAGGGGTGAGATTGATTGGTTATGAAGAAGAATCTCCTATAAAAGTAGCAGCGGCTTTATTATTTGAGCATTGTCATGCAGGATTATTTGAGTTACAAGAGCACTGTAAAAATCTTTCTACAGAGGAATTAAATCACATTTTAGATTCAGCCTCTAATTTCCGTGAGAATAGAAGACATAAATCTCCTAGAGCTTTGGAACATGCAACATTTACTTTTGAAATAGTAGCTGATTTTGGTGTATATCGCGATCTTCAACGCCATCGAATGCTCACTCAAGAAAGACAAATTATTACCTGTGATTTTGGTTATTTTATTCCCCATGAAATTTTAGATACAGAGATGGAAAAACCCTATAGAGAAGCGATGGAAAGAGCTAAAAAAGTTTATGATAAAATTGCAGAAGAATTTTCTGAAGAAGCGCAGTATGTAGCTCCTATGGCTTTTAATATGCATTGGTATTTTCATGTAAATCTGCGCTTGCTTCAATGGCTTTGCGAACTGCGTTCTGCTCCAGCAGGTCATCCTACCTATCGATTTATTGCGCAAGAGATGGCAAAACAAGTATGTCATGTCTTGCCTATTTTTGAGCGTTTTTTCAAATTTGTGGATTATGAAGGATATGAACTAGGTCGTTTAGATCAAGAGATTCGAATTATTGAGAAGAAGACGGCTAAAGGCTCTGGATGAAACAAGGCAGTGTTCTGGGAGGGGCTTTGCTCGTTGCGGGAAGCTGTATTGGAGCTGGTATGTTAGCCTTGCCTATAGTGACGGGAATGGCTGGTTTTTTCTACTCCACTATTTTGTTTTTCCTCGCTTGGAGTTTTATGACTTCTACAGCTTTATTACTTGTAGAAACAAATAGTTGGTTTCATGAGCGAATGAATTTTTTATCCCTTTTGGATCGAATCATCGGAAAATCTTTTAAGGCAATCGGTTGGGTTACTTATCTTTTTCTCTTTTATGCATTACTAGTTGCCTATATTTCTGGTACTGGCACATTATTTGCTTCTTTTTTTTATTCCTTTTTTAATCTGCAGATTCCCGATTGGACAGGATCTGTAGCATTAATTGTATTGTTTGGATGGGTTGTCTATTTAGGAACAAGAAGTGTTGATTTGTGCAACCGTTTTCTTATGTCAATTAAAATTATTTTTTTTGGGCTTCTTGTATTATTTAGCATAAACTATGTCAACCCTCAGTTACTTTTGCATGTAGATTTTATGTATGCGCCGAAGTCTTTTCCTTTACTCATTATTGCATTTGGATTTCAAAATATGGTTCCCTCTCTTACCAATTATATGAAAGGAGACTTAAAGCGTGTTCGTCTTTCTATTGTTATGGGCAGCTTAATAGCATTTGCAGTCTACTTAATTTGGGAATTTATTGTGTTAGGCATTCTTCCTTTAGATCAAATTATGGAGTCTTTACAAACAGGAAGAGACTCTTCACAGGGGCTTTCTTTATTTTTGAATCTTACTCAAGTTAAAATATGGGCTGGAGGGCTAGCCTTTTTTGCTATTCTAACTTCTTTTTTTTCTCAGGCATTGAGCTTAGTGCATTTTTTATCTGATGGGTTTAAGGTTAGGTGTAAAAAGCACGAGTCTTTAAGCCTTTGCCTGCTTGCTTTCTCTCCTCCTTTACTTTTTGCTCTTTGCTATCCGCAGTTTTTTTTTAGAGCTTTGAGTTTTGCAGGGGGGATTTGTGCAGTGATCCTTTATGGGATTTTACCAGTGATTATGGTATGGGTTGGTCGCTATCATAAGGCAATGAAAGGGGCTTATCAATTTCCTTTTGGTAAACTTTCTTTGGTTTTAGTATTTATTGTTGCTGTTTCTGTTCTTCTTTTACAGATAGTGAATATGCTAGGATCAAACAGCGTTTAATTTGGATTTTTTATGATGTTTTCCCTAGACAGTGCATTCATTCCTTGCGGGGATCAACCACAAGCTATTGATCAGTTAGTAAAAAGAGTGCAGGAAGGAAAAAAAGCCCAAGTCCTTTTAGGAGTAACAGGATCGGGAAAAACATTTACTATGGCTAATGTAATCCAGAGATTAAACAGGCCTTCTTTAGTGATTGCACACAATAAAACTTTGGCTGCTCAACTATATCAAGAGTTCAAAGGATTTTTTCCAAATAATGCAGTTGAGTACTTTGTTTCTTATTATGATTACTATCAACCAGAAGCATATATTGCCCGAACCGATACCTATATTGAAAAGGATTTGGCGATTAATGATCAAATCGATCGGATGCGCTTGAGTGCTACACGATCTTTGATCGAAAGAGAAGATGTCATTATCATTGCTTCTGTCTCTTGTATTTATGGCTTGGGATTGCCTGAATATTATAGACAGATGCTATTAACAATTACAGTGACAGAGAAGCGTCGTCGTGATGATATATTATTGCATTTGGTCGAAATGCATTATAAGCGCAATGATTATGATCTTGTGCGCGCTAGTTTTCGCGCTCGGGGAGATGTATTAGAAATTGTTCCAGCCTATGAAGAGAGCCTAGCTTATCGTATAGAATTTTTTGGAGATGAAATTGAACGTATTTGTGAGATTGATCCTTTAACAGGCAAAGTTTGCACCGTTTTAGAAAAAATTACTATTTATCCAGGCTCTCACCATGTAACTCCTGAAGGCGTGCGTTTTAAAGCAATAGATGCCATTAAAAAGGAATTAGAACAAACAACTGCTTTTTTAACGGCAGAAGATAAAATGTTGGAAAAGCAAAGGTTGTGGCAGAGAACAACGTATGACTTAGAGATGATACGAGAAATAGGCTTTTGTAAAGGAATTGAAAACTATTCTCGTCATTTTAGTGGTAGAATGCCTGGTGATCCTCCTCCTTGTTTATTAGATTATTTTCCAGAAGACTTCCTGGTCTTTATCGATGAGTCTCATCAAACCCTTCCACAATTACACGCGATGTACAATGGAGATAGAGCACGTAAAAAATCTTTGGTGGAATATGGATTTCGCCTGCCTTCTGCATTTGATAATCGTCCTTTAAAATTTGAAGAGGTTCACCAAAGGATCAATCAAGTGATTTATGTTTCTGCAACTCCTTCTGAATGGGAAGTAAAGGAAGCAGAAGGGGAAATTATACAGCAGATCATTCGCCCTACGGGACTATTGGATCCTATTATTGAAATTAAGCCAGCTACTGGTCAAGTCGATGATTGCTTAGAGCTTATTCGTCAAGAAACAGAAAAAAACAGAAGGGTTTTAGTAACTACTTTAACTAAAAAGCTAGCAGAGGATCTATCTAAATATTTAACAGAAATTGGAATTAAGGCAAAATATCTGCATTCAGATATAGATACTTTAGAGCGTGTGCAGATCATCAATGACTTGCGTAAAGGGACTTTTGATGTTCTAGTTGGTATTAATTTGCTACGAGAAGGTCTAGATATTCCAGAAGTATCTCTTGTTTGCATTCTCGATGCTGATAAAGAAGGTTTCTTACGTAGCCAGACGGCTTTGATTCAAACCTGCGGAAGAGCAGCGCGCAACATAGATGGTCGAGTTGTGATGTATGCAGATAAGATCACAAAATCGATTCAAGGTGCGCTTGATACTACAAAGGCAAGACGAAGCACACAGCAAGAATATAATGAAAAACACGGCATTATTCCTCAAACGATTCAAAAGAGAAAAATAGAAGACCTTGCTCAAACATTTGCAAATGTCGTGGACACTTTAGAAGAGAAAAAAATCACTCACATGACAACTAAAGAAATTGAGCAAAAAATTAAAGAATATGAGAAGAAAATGAAAATAGCAGCTAAAGAAATGCGATTTGAAGAAGCAGCAGCTTTTCGCGATCAACTCCAATCTTATAAAGATTTGCGTTTGCTAGAAGAAGAGGTATAAAAATGTAATAGACAAGACTTAAATTGACACTTAGTGGTAAATAGCAAAGAAAAACAGCTTTTGCAACTAAGGCATCATGCCTTAGTTGCAAAAGCAGAACCAAAGTGGTAATTTATGAATATAGCAATAGAGAGAAAAGTGATAAAAAATAAACTAGGTCTTTTAAAATTAGCAAAAACGCTAGGAAATGTATCTCAAGCATGTAAGCACATGGGATATTCAAGAGAAAGCTTTTATACATACAAAGAGCTTTATGAAAAAGGCGGAGAAGCCGCATTACAAGAAATCTCTAGAAGGAAACCCTGCCCTAAAAATAGAGTGGAAGAAAAAATAGAAACTAGCGTAGTTGCATTTGCTATAGAAAAACCTGCATATGGACAGCTCCGAGTTTCCAATGAGATGAAAAAGAAGGGAATTCTTGTTTCTCCTGGAGGGGTCAGATCGATATGGCTAAGGCATGATCTAGAAACATGTAAGAAGAGACTAAAGGCGTTAGAAGCAAAAGC
The DNA here is from genome assembly GCF_019453995.1 of Candidatus Rhabdochlamydia oedothoracis. NCBI lineage: Bacteria > Pseudomonadati > Chlamydiota > Chlamydiia > Parachlamydiales > Candidatus Rhabdochlamydiaceae > Candidatus Rhabdochlamydia > Candidatus Rhabdochlamydia oedothoracis. Next base: position 270,841 of record NZ_CP075587.1, read on the forward strand.
AGCTCAAGATCACTTGATCTTTACAGAAGATTAATTAAGAGCGCTTGAAAAAGCTAAAGAAGAAAAAGAAGCGCATGGTGAAATAGAAACACAACACCCTGGCTATCTTGTTGCACAAGACACCTATTATGTAGGCACTATTAAAGGTGTGGGAAGGATCTATCAGCAAACAGTGATTGACACCTATAGTAAAGTTGCTTTTACTAAGTTGTATGACAGAAAAAATGCACTAGTAGCAGCAGAAGTATTAAATGATAAAACAATACCCTGGTTTGAAGAACAAGAGTTAAGAGTGTTAAGAATACTTAACCGTAGAGGGACAGAGTACTGTGGGAGTCGGGAATACCATGAATATGAGCTCTATCTTACAATAGAAGATATTGAACATACTCGAACAAAGGCAAGGCATCCTCAAACCAACGGAATCTGTGAGAAGTTTCCTCAGACGATTCAAAATGAATTTTCTGCATCAGCATTTAGGCAAAAAGTGTATCATAGTCTAGAAGAACTGCAAATGGATTTGGATAAATGGGTAAAAGAGTACAATGAAGAGCGAGTCCATTCTGGGAAATATTGTTATGGGAAGACACCATGGCAAACATTTCAGGATGCAAAGCATCTAGCACAAATGAAAAAGCTAGACACATTACACCAAATTGACACTGTCAATGAAGTGCTGTCTGTCAACTCAAGTTCTGTCTAGGACATATAAAAAATATGCTTATTCAAAAACCATTTTATTTTTGGATCCAGAGATTGCTCTATTTATTCTCTAATGCTGTGTTGATTCTTTTATTTTTGCTTCTTCCTTTTCAAAAAAGATTCCGCGCTTTTTTAAGTGCGTTTTCTGATCGAATGATCCCTGCTGATCTGGTTTTACCCGATTTTTTTTATCGTCATATTGAATTTTTTCCAGGTGACTTAGTGATTTTTGTACTTGTGCTACTTGTTCTTTTACAAGCGCCAAAAACCTTGGGCGGCAGATTACTTACGACACCTGTTCGATGGTTGGTTTTATTTTGTTTAACGGCTTTTTTCTCGATTGTTTTCTCTTCCGCACGGTGTTACTTGTTGCAGTATATTCGTCTTGTACAGTTCTCAACGATGATTTTGCTTTTTTGTGCTATTGAATATATCGTAGCTCAAAATAGAACCCGTCAACTCATCAAATGGATTGCTTGGACAGTTGTAATTACGGCAAGCGTGCAATGTATCATTGCTTGTATGCAGTATTTTTCTCAAAGCTCTCTAGGGTTTCATAAAATAGGAGAGCCTCCTTTACATTGGTTTAGTTTTTCCAACCCAGGAAAACAGCGTTGGATTTTTGATCAAATCTCTCATTTTCAGCTGCCCTTAAATGTGCTTTATCGAGCAACAGGGCTATTTTCTCACCCTAATGTATTCGGAGGATTTTTATTTTTCTCTCTCTTGAATGCATCTTATTTATATGTAATCCATCAGGAAAAGTGGATTAAATGGGTATTAACGCCGCTTATTTTCCTGCATTTTCTAGCTTTAAGCATTTCTTTTTGTAGAGCCGCGATGATTGCTTGTGTTGTAGGGATGATCATTTGGACGATTATTCAATATTTTTGGATAGAAGATCTTACTTATAGAAAAGAGATTAAAAAAGTTTGGCTACTTTTTTTTGTCAGTAGCGTTATTTGCTTAGCTCTTTTTTATCAGCAGTTTTTTAATAGGGGAGGGATTGTAAACTATAACCAGATGGTACAATACGCGGATGGGGAAAGAATTGTTTATCAAGAAATAGCTTTAAAAATGATCAAAGCAAATCCTTGGTTTGGTATAGGGTTTAATAATTTTCAACTCTGTAATGATCCCGTTCAATTTGGGCTTTTTCTCTGTGCAAAAGTGCACAATATTTATTTGTTGATTGCTGTTGAAACAGGGATTATCGGATTTATATTCTTTGGTGCCTTTTTACTTTCTATCTTAAAAAAAGCTATTCAAAAACCTTTTTCTCAAGAACAAGCGTTATTTTTGAGTATATTTATAGGGTTCTTATGGGTTGGATGTTGTGATTATTATTTTGTAGAACAGATGTATGGAAAAGTCTTGTTTTTTACTTCTTTAGCATTACTTAATGCTATTGCTCAGAAGACGACTATTTCACAACTTCGTCATTTGAAAAAGAGAGCTTTTTTATCGAGATCATGAGTAAAAATCATTCTAAAATCAATTTAATAGCAAATTTCTGCAATAAAGCTTGTTCAGGGCTAATTTTATTGATTTGTGTGCCTTTTTACTTGGAATACCTGGGAATAGAAGCCTATGGGATCACCGGTTTTTATCTTCTACTAAGTTTTCTGCTGGTTCCCATTGAAGCAGCAATTGGTACAACAATTAATCGTCAAATGGCTCAGCTTACAGTAGTAGAAAATACAAGAATAGAAGCAGCCGATCTATTGCGATCCTTAGAAGGAGTATATTGGTTTATTTGCGTATTAGTGGGTCTTAGCATTAGTTGTTTATCAAGCTCGATCGCCAATAACTGGGTGCAGCCTGTGCATCTTTCTTCACAAGAGGTTGCTCAAGCGGTTATTTTAATGGGAATCTGCTTGAGTTTTCAGTGGCCAAATTCTCTGTATTCTAACGGTTTGATGGGCTTGCAGAAACAATTGATCGTAAATTCTATCCAAATATTTTTCACATTTTTTAAATCAATAGGAGTCATTGCAGTACTTGCCTTTATTAATCATTCTTTACGCGCTTTTTTTATTTGGCATTTAAGTATTCTCATCTTACATACACTAACCCTTGCTATTCTGTTATGGAAATACATGCCTCAAAATAGGGGGTTTTTTAGAGCGCGTTTTTGTAGAAAGCTTTTAGAGCAATCATGGCCTTTTATTTCTCAGACTTTTTTTTTAACACTAACAAGTACATGTATTGTTTCCTTGGATAAGCTTTTTATAAGTAGATACGCTCCTTTAGAAGTATATGGGTGCTATATACTCGCCTATAATCTATCCAATGGACTTTACTTAATGATTCAACCTTTTTTTCGTTCTCTATTCCCTAGGTTTGCTCAGTTGATTGCACAAAAAAAACTAGTGGACCTCTATAAATTATATGAAAACGCTTCTCAAGTAGTAGCTGTTTTGGTTTTGTCTTTAGCCGTTTTATGTGTTTGTTTTGCTAATGAACTTGTTTTTATTTGGATTCGTAATCATCAAATAGCAGAAAAAGCAGTTCCTATTCTCCGCCTTTTTATTTTAGGAACAGCCTGTAATGGATTGATGAGCTTGCCTTTAGCCTTGCAGTACTCCTTTGGATGGTTAAAAGCACTAATTTGGCAAAATGTCATCACATTAATTCTTTTGTTTCCGATGGCGTTCTTATTTTATGAAAGGTTAGGAGTGCTTGCAGTTGCTTCAATTTGGTTTATTCATAACTTATGTTCTATTTTGATTCTTCCCATTATTCATCGCAAATTGATACCAGAAAGTAGTAATCGTTGGATAAAAGATCTATGTATTCTGCCTCTACTTGCACCGCTTGTTTTAAATATTTTAGCGATGAATTTTTTGCCAAAGATCGAATCTATATATCTTTTAATGACTATTTTAAGTTGCCTAGGGATAGGATCTATAGGTTTTTCTTTTTGTTTAACCTCGATTTTTAGAGATTGGGTAAGAAAAAAATTTTCTCCAGAACTTTTAATAAAGTAGAATGGAAAAAATATGAAAACAATTTGTTATGATATTTTTTGTGGAATTTTGTACATTTTAAAAAGTGGTTGCCAGTGTCGTATGTTATCCATAGAATATCCTAAATGGGAATGATGTGATTATTATTTCCATCTTTGGAATAAAAAAGATCATAAAAATTCTAAGATCCTGTTTAAAATCTTTTCAAAAGTAGAGCAATAAAAGCAAGAACCACCATATTCAGGCTTGTATGTAGTTTTCTTTCGCAATTTTTCCATAGCCTGCGACATTTTTCTATCCACGCAAAAGAACGCTCTACAACCCATCTTTTGGGAATAACTGTAAAAGTATGAAGTGTATTTCTTTTGGCTATTTCTACTATACATCCTAATATCTCCTGCACACTCTTTGCAAATTTTTTTCCAGAATATCCTCCAATGGTTTTTATGTAGTGAAAATGCTTCTATACTAGTGCCGATTCAAACGGCTAGCTTAATGGGATTTAAGTCAACGACTTGAAACTTGTCGTTTATCCTACATTTCAAAATATCTGTTATTTTCGGTATCTCTTCTAAGAAGAATCCTCTAATTGCCTGAAAAAAAGTCACCGACGTTTCGTAATATCGATTGTATACCGTCTTTTCCTTTAAGATCTTCCACAAGCGTTCAATAGGATTCAAATTCGGCGAATAAGGAGGGAGATAGTGCACTTTAATCCTAGAAGACATCAGAAACTCTTCTAGTTTCTTATTTTTGTTTGATCTCGCATTATCCAAAATTACATAAATAATTCGAGCCTCTGTCTGTTTTTCTAGCTTCTTGAAAAAATCGAGCATTGCATCGGCATCAACTGTCTTATATTCCTCTGTAAAAATCTTCATTCCTGTCAGGCAAAGAGCTCCAGCAAAATGCAATCGCAATTGTTTCCCGGATGTCTGCAAAGTCTTTTGAACGCCTTTTTTGATCCATCCACATACGGCTTGGGACTGATGTTCAGGATGCACAGCATCTATGAAATAGATCTCTTCATCAGGGTTTAAGGTTCTATGAAAATTCGTTGTTTTTCAGGATCTAATTTCCCAGGAATCTTTTTAGGACGTTTATAAACAAATCCGTGCTGTATGAGCCAATCTGTCATGCCACTTCGGGAATATTTTATCCCATATTGCTCATGCACATAAGCTATGATCCCTTTGACTTTAAGATAGGTCTTTTCCTGTAGGTGTTTTAGTAGAGACTCTGTTTGGTCTTGTGAAGGTTTTGATTTGCTACCGCCTCGAGGGCTACTTCCAGTTTTATTTTCGGAATCATATTCTCTGAGGTATTCACTGAACAGTGATAGGGCTTATCCGAAGTGCTTTAGCAAGATTTTTTGTTGAGATACCCTCATCATAGCCCAAAATTACACAAAGCCTATACTTATTTGCATTCAAATTAAGAGTTTGAGTGTATAAACATTTTTATACAAAAGATAACATATTCTTGCAAAATAGAGCAGTTTTTTCAAAAAAAACTAGTTATGCAATTCTTAATTTGAAATCAAACTAGTATAGATTGGAAAAAACTTCCATAATCAGGTACCATCCTTTGAATTAGATTTCAAGGATGGTTTTTTTATGTTTATAGATACTCATGCACATCTTACAAGTGACACGCTTGTAAATGATACACAGCAGATTTTGGCGCGTGCTCAAACCAATCAAATCGATAAGATCGTCAACATTTGCACAGATGAGAGAAGTCTAAAAGCAGGGCTACTTTTAAGAGAAAAAACCTCTTGGGTATTTAATGCTGCAGCTACTACTCCGCATGATGTAGAAAAGGAGGGAGAGAGCTTCTTTACTCTTGTAAAACAAGCAGCATATCACAAACAGCTTATCGCTATTGGAGAAACCGGTTTAGACTATCACTATCAATATTCTCCTAAAGAGATGCAAAAAAGATATCTAGAGCTTTGTTTAGATTTACGTCGCAAGGTGGATCTTCCGATCATTTTTCATTGTCGCGATGCCTTTGCTGATTTGTTTACTATAGCAGGTAAAGTGCCTGCGGTATTGCATTGTTTCACGGGATCTCTAGAAGAGGCAAAAAAAGCACTAGAGCTTGGATGGTACTTATCGATCAGTGGAATTGTCACTTTTAAAAAGTCTCAAGCATTGCAAGAGATCGTGAAATATGTGCCTTTAGAACATGTATTCATAGAGACAGATGCTCCTTATCTAGCACCAGTGCCTTATCGTGGGAAAGTCAATGAACCTGGGTTTCTTACAGAAACAGCTAAGATGATCGCTCACTTAAAACAAACGAGCATAGAGGAAGTAGCTAGAAAAACCAAACAGAATGCGGAAATTTTTTTTCGTTTTTGAGGAATTTTTCCTTTTGTAAAAGTTACTCGATCTATTTAATACAATCTTTGATGTTGGACATCAGGAGATTGTAACAGTGGTACCTAAATCTTTTATTTGGCGCAGACTTCACTCTTTAATGGGTCTTTGGCTCGTCTTATTTCTATTAGAACATTTATTGACTAACTCGCAGGCAGCTCTTTGGGTAGGAGAGGATGGGCGTGGGTTTGTGAAGATGGTAAATAGTCTCCACAATCTGCCCTACCTTCAAGTGATTGAATTAGGATTATTAGCGGTTCCTTTTGCTATCCATATGTTTTGGGGTGTTAGGTATTTAATGACTTCTAAGGCGAACTCTTATTCTACTAAAGAACAGAATCCCCATTTGAATTATGGGAGAAATAGAGCCTATACCTGGCAAAGAATTACCTCTTGGATCTTATTGGTAGGGATCATTTTACACGTAGCTAAATTCCGTTTTATAGAATATCCAACTTCTGTGCGCTTAGGATCGCAAACTTTTTATTTGGTAAATGTCACGCTAGACAAAGGATTATATACACTAGCAGATCGTTTGCAAGTGGCTTTGTATGATGAAAAGCAGATTTTAGAAGAACAAGCTTTGTTAGAAAATTGCAACGCTGAAGAAAGAGTTATGCAGGCTGCTCAAGAGCTAAAGCAGCAGCATAGTTTATGGAAAGGGCCTTTTGTCGATCAGTACAATGAACAAGAAGCTCTTTTGCTAAACGCAGCACAAAGCTATCAACAACGACTAGATTGGGCACTTACCCTAAAAAAACAAAAACTCTTAAAAACAGAATTGGTAGCCGTGGCTAAAAATTTTGGTACAGCTACCTTGCTTACCGTACGTGATACTTTCAAAAGCCCGGTTTATGTAGGTCTCTATACTATTTTTGTGCTAGCTGCTTGCTTTCATGCCTTTAATGGCTTTTGGACTTTTCTGATCACCTGGGGGTGGGTTTTAAAAATGGCTGCGCAAAAATTTTGGGTATGTGTTGCTATTAGCCTGATGACTGTTGTTGCCTTTTTAGGATTAGCTGCGGTTTGGGGAACGTACTGGTTTAATTTAACATCTTAAAAAGATATGTCGAAGCGAAAAATGGGAAAAGAAGTCATTGTTGTTGGAGGAGGTCTAGCTGGTTTATCCGCTGCTATGAAACTAGCAGAAAAAGACTGTCATGTCAAAATTATCTCTGTGACAAAAGTCAAACGCTCGCATTCTGTTTGTGCTCAAGGTGGAATTAATGCGGCAATGAACTTAAAAAATGAAGAGGATTCTCCTTTCATTCATGCCTACGATACGATTAAGGGAGGGGATTTCTTAGCGGACCAACCTCCTGTTTTAGAGATGTGTTTAGCGGCACCGGGCATTATCCGTATGATGGAGCGCTTCGGATGCCCATTTAATCGAACTCTAGAAGGAAATCTCGATTTTAGACGTTTTGGTGGGACTTTATATCACCGAACAGCTTTTTGCGGCGCTTCTACAGGGCAACAACTGCTCTATGCTTTAGATGAGCAAGTGCGTCGCTATGAAGTACAAGGCAGAGTAGAAAAGTTTGAAAATCACGAGTTCATGCGTCTTGTCCTTGATAGCGAAGGCAAGGCACGCGGCATTGTGCTGATGGACTTATTTAATTTAGAGCTTAGTGTATTAAAAGCAGATGCAGTGGTTTTTGGAACAGGAGGACCAGGATTGATTTTTAAAAAGTCCACAAATTCTACTTTTTGTAGCGGAGCTGCTAACGGTAGATTATTCAAGCAGGGAATGTACTATGCAAATGGAGAATTTATTCAAATTCATCCCACTGCGATCCCTGCGGAGGATAAAATGCGTTTGATTTCAGAATCCTCTCGTGGAGAAGGAGGAAGAATTTGGGTTTGGGGGAACAGCTCTAAGACAATTACAAATTCAGAGGGAAAAACCCTTCCTTGCGGCGAAACGGGAAAACCTTGGTATTTTTTAGAAGAGCTCTATCCTGCTTTTGGGAACTTAGTACCCCGAGATATTGGTGCAAGAGAGATCTTGCGTGTTTGTGAAATGGGATTAGGGGTCGATAGAAAAATGCAAGTGTATTTAGATGTGTCGCATCTTTCAGAGAAAACCCAGCATAAAATTGCCTCTGTTTTGGATATCTATCAAAAATTTACCGGAGATAATCCGCATAAAGTACCTATGCGTATTTTCCCTGCAGTGCATTATTCCATGGGAGGTGCCTGGGTGGATTGGCCCGCTGCTGCTGATCCCGATCGTTGGCAGAGATTTAGGCAAATGACGAACATCCCCGGTTGTTTTAATGTAGGGGAATCAGAATTTCAATATCATGGGGCAAACCGTTTAGGGGCTAATTCGCTACTCTCTTGCATTTTTTCTGGACTAGTGTCTGGAATAGAAGTGCCTCGTTATTTAGATACGTTAGAACATAGTTATGGCAACATACCCAATGCTATTTTTTCACAAGCGCTGCGGAAAGAAGAGGATTTCAAACAAGATCTCATGCAACGCAATGGATCGGAGAATGTGCATCAATTGCATGAGGAATTATCGGATGTATTGATTAAATACGTTACGGTTAAACGTAATAATAGAGATCTGATAAGAGCAATAGATGTGATAAAAGAGATTCGTGAGCGTTATCAAAATATCTGTTTAGATGATAAGGGAACTGTTTTGAATCAAACTTATGTATTTGCCAATCAATTTTCTTATATGTTAGAGATTGCTTTGGTGATTACAAAAGGAGCTCTTTTGCGCAATGAGTTTAGAGGAGCTCATTACAAGCCTGAATTTCCTCATCGAGATGATGAGAATTGGTTAAAAACAACGATGGCTACCTATCAAGAGATAGAGCCAAAAATTAACTATAGAGCGGTTGACTTGCGTTATTTAAAACCCATAGGGCGCGATTACAGCAAAGCTAAAAAAGTCATTCCTCAATTTGAGAACGTTCCTGTAAACATCATATTGCCTTTGTGAGATATCATGGAAAAAACATTCACTTTAAAAGTATACCGCGGGGTTGCTAATCAGCAATATTGGGAAGAATTTGAATTGGAATTGAAGCCTTTTTTGAACATCACATCAGCGTTAATGCAGATACAAAAATGTCCTATTACTAAAAAAGGAGAAAAAGTCACTCCAATTGCTTGGGAACAGGGATGTTTAGAAGAGGTGTGTGGTTCTTGTTCTATGTTAATCAATGCCCGTCCTCGTCAAGGGTGCACAGCTCTTGCCCATCAATTATTACAATCTACAGGTAGTTCTTGCATTACATTAGCTCCTTTAACAAAATTTCCTCTTATGAAGGATTTAGTCGTAGATCGTACAAGTATGTTTGAAAACTTAAAAAAAGTACGTGCTTGGATAGACGTAGATGATGCTCTAGATCGAGGCTTTGGACCTAAAATCAGTCCTGAATTGCAAGAGGCGATATATGTTTTATCTACGTGTATGACTTGTGGTTGTTGTACAGAAGCCTGTCCTCAAGTCAATCCCCATTCGCCATTCATGGGTCCAGCACCTCTATCCCAAGCGCGTCTTTTTAATGCGCACCCCGTTGGAAAACTAGCAAAAGCAGATAGGCTTCGACCTTTAATGGATGAGTCGGGTATCAGCGGTTGTGGGAATGCGCAAAATTGCGTGAGGGTATGTCCCAAGAACATACCCTTAACAGAATCCATTTCCGTCATTGGTAGAGAGGTAAGCAAACAAGCCTTAAGAGATGTGGTAAGTTTGCCCGATGTGTAATTTAACCTTTTCTTAAATAACACCTGTTGTTACAATCTTTTTCAAAGATTCTCCGCTGTTGGGGATATCCGAGCAAATGAAATGCGCATTAACGATAAGTAGATGTTATTAAGGGTTCATGACGCTAAATCACTTTTACAGTTTTTTAGGAAATGATCCCACCTGTTGAGAACAAGGTTATTGCAGCCATTGCTCGAACCCCAAACGGCGGTTTTTTTCTTTGCTTAGCGTCAAAAAATAGTACTCCAATTTTCCTTTCTTGCCATTTAAGCGACTTTTCTTAGGGCAGGGTTTCCTTCTAGAGATTTCTTGTAATGCGGCTTATCCGCCTTTTTCATAAAGCTCTTTGTATGTATAAAAGCTTTCTCTTGAATATCCCATGTGCTTACATGCTTGAGATACATTTCCTAACGTTTTTGCTAATTTTAAAAGACCTAGTTTATTTTTTATCACTTTTCTCTCTATTGCTATATTCAAAATTACCACTTTGCTATTTGTTTATGCAACTACGGCATCACGTCGCAGTTGCATAAGCTGTTTTTCTTTGCTATTTACCACTAAGTGTCAATTTAAGTCTTGTCTATTACAATTTTGCCAAAGACCGCTTTGGAATATATTATACGCCATCAGCTATGGTTTCTTTACTGCACCGCTTAAACTTCACCTATAAAAAGCCTAAGAGCCTGTTTAAAATCTTCTCATTAAGGTATAATGATAGTTTTCATAAAACCTTTGGAGGTAGTTATGACCCGCTCTTATCCAAGCGATATTTCTCGTAAACAATTTAGCAAAATCCATCTAATACTTGAGTCTACACGCAAAAAAACACGTCCACGAAGAGTTGATCTATATGATATTTTTTGTGGAATTTTGTACATTTTAAAAAGTGGTTGCCAGTGGCGTATGTTACCCATAGATTATCCTAAATGGGAATTATGTGATTATTATTTCCCTCTTTGGAATAAAAAAGATGATAAAAATTCTAAGAGTATTCTTGAAATAGTTTTAAAAAAAATTGGTTGGCGAGGTCAGAAAAAGCAGTGGTCGGAAAGAGAAAACAAGCTTTGTAATTATTGATGCTCAAAGTGTTAAAAATACTGATACAGCGGAGAAGATAAGGATATGATGCAGGGAAAAAAATATCAGGAATAAAAAGACATATAGCAGTCGATACCCAAGGGCTTCCTCATGCGATTCACATTACCACCGCTAATATCACTGACAGAAATGGGTGTATAGAAGCATTTTCACTACATAAAAACCATTTGTTCGGTGCAAAAAATGTTTTAGCAGATGGAGGATATTCTGGAGAAAAATTTGCAAAGAGTGTGCAGGAGATATTAGGATGTATAGTAGAAATAGCCAAAAGAAATACACTTCATACTTTTACAGTTATTCCCAAAAGATGGGTTGTAGAGCGTTCTTTTGCGTGGATAGAAAAATGTCGCAGGCTATGGAAAAATTGCGAAAGAAAACTACATACAAGCCTGAATATGGTGGTTCTTGCTTTTATTGCTCTACTTTTGAAAAGATTTTAAACAGGATCTAAGCTGATTCCCGGAAAAGTGCATGAGGAAGCAAAAAAGCTTTTTTCACAAGAATTACAAAAACTAGAAAAAGAACTCGCTCAAACAGATCAACTGCTTTATCTAGATGGGGTTCATCCTCAACACAATTCCAAACCCTCATTGCTAACGAACACAGGACGTAAACGTATTAATATCAATGGAGCCTTAGATGTAAAGCGCTTAGAAGTTACAACTCTTTCTTCCGACTCTATCAATGCGCAATCTACTCTTGATTTGTTTAAAAAATGGGAAGAAAAGTATCCTTTTGCACAAAGAATCGTGGTTATATGCGATAATGCTGCCTACTACAGGTCAAAAATCGTTGCAAATTACCTAAAAATATCCAGAGTAGAAATCAAATTCTTGCCTCCTTATTCTCCCGATCTCAATCTGATTGAACGCCTTTGGCGATTCATGAATAAAAAAGTTCGCAATAATCGATATTATGAAAAATTCTTAGATTTCAAGACGGCAATTTATGCCTTTTTTGAAAACATTCGTAAATATCGGGAGGAACTGCAGCCTCTTTTATCTAGGAAATTTTGCTTAGTTAAATCTTAATTTAAAAACAAACGAGTATACCATGAATATGAGTTCTATCTTACAATAGAAGATATTGAACATACTCGAACAAAGGCAAGGCATCCTCAAACCAATTTTGATCTTAAAGACACATGTTTATAAAGGAAAACAATGTGTTTCTTCAGTGGCTTTCCTACATACTGTTTTGGAATTAGGATGTTGATTTTTAGGTCCTCGTTGAGGAAGCTCAACCCAACTAAAATTATCCCTATTAAAATATGGCGGAGTACTTTAGCTCTTTCTTTTCTTCAAGTAGAAGGATTTCTTTATTTCTGGGATTTACAGGTATTCTTTCTGAGATTGACGAGTGCATAAAACATCTCTTGTGTGTCAAGTACATGCTTTTCCTAAAATACTAGTCAGGGTTTCGATCGCCTACTTTAACCCCGGGTATCTAAATTCTAGTTAGCAATAAGGTTCTCTCCCTTTTAGTTCTTTTAAACACTTAGAGTTGTTAAGTTTTTTCATCCGCACCTTGATTTTTTGGAGGATCTTGGTAGTATAACTAGATTTAAAAACTAAAGATTTTTGTTTCTCCAACTCCTCTTGTTCAAAAGAAATGTATGTTAATAATAAAAAAAAGATAAGTCAACAAGAAGTTTTTTTATTTCGGATAATTATTTTGAAATATCTGAATGTCAAAAACTTCCAAACTCATTTTATATTGTAAATTCATTTTTTTTAATAAGGGTTTTTCTAGGAAATATAGAAGAGTTTATTATGTTAAAATTTAAGCTATTATTTTTTTAACCTTATTAGGTTATTTGAATAAAAACTAAAGAGTTTTAAAGCCTACATTCCTAGACCTACAGCGCAATTTTTTTGAATTAGTCCATATATTTGAGCCGCTGTTTTCCCAAATAATAAAATGATTTTTTCCCGAAGCTCGTTGAGATTAGTAATAACTTCTCGAATATTATATAGTAGTGCCAATTCAAACGGCTAGCTTAATGGGGTTCAAGTCAACGACTTGAAACTTGTCGTTAATCCTAATGATATTTTTTGTGGGGTTTTGTACTTAGTCTTTTCAAGTTTGAAGTGCACAGAAGAATTAAAAAAAGAATAGGCAGGCGATGAAAGAATCTCTATTGTGATTTTTAACAATCAAACACAAGGAGAGACCTTGCCTAAAGGCTACCATCACCTAACCTATGACCAAAGATGTCAGATTTATATTTTAAAAGCTAGAGGAGATACATCTAGCTCAATAGCAAACATTCTAAAAGTTCATCATAGCACTATTAGTAGGGAACTTAAGAGAAATAAAGGGCAACGAGGATACCGTCATCAGCAAGCTCAAGAAAAAGCATTTCTTAGAAAAAATTCTCAGCCCAATAAAAAAATGACTCCTCAAATAGTTACCCGTATTGAAGAAAAAATCAAGTTGCAATGGAGCCCTATACAAATATCCGGATGGCTTAAAAGACATGGTAAAGAACATGTTAGTCATGAGACCATCTATAATCATATCTGGAAAGATAAACGACAGGGAGGACAGCTTTATAGAGAGCTCCGTCATCGAGGGAAAAAATATAACAAGCAGAGAAAGGGAGCTTCTGGAAGAGGGAACATGCCTGGTCGTATAGATATTAAGCAACGGCCTTGTATTGTAGAAAAAAAGACTCGTTTAGGAGACTGGGAACTAGATACAGTCATAGGGGCAGGACATAAAGGCGTAATTGTATCAATGGTAGAAAGAACTTCCAAGCTAACTAAGCTCGCCAAAGTTTCTCATAAAACTGCAGAGGAAGTAAGTCAAGCGTTAATTGAACAACTTAAACCTATCAAAGATTTTGTACACACATTAACAGCAGACAACGGAAAAGAATTTGCCTATCACCAAATGGTTAGTTTCGAGCTAGAGACAGACTTCTACTTTGCAACGCCCTACCATTCTTGGGAAAGAGGCTTAAATGAGCATACAAACGGACTAGTTAGGCAATATTTTCCTAAAACACAAAGCTTTTTAGATACGACTTCCAAGGATATAGAAAGGGTGGAAACTTTACTAAATAACAGACCTAGAAAGGCTCTCAACTTCGAAACTCCACTAGAAGTGTTTACGAGATTATCTACAAACATGCTATGCTCGGGTGCACAATAGATGTTTTTTCAAGTATTTATATGTTCTTTTTTGTGCACTTCAAGGTTGAAAGGGCCGTTATTCCCAAAAGATGGGTTGTAGAGCGTTCTTTTGCGTGGATAGAAAAATGTCGCAGGATACAAGCCTGAATATGGTGGTTCTTGCTTTTATTGCGCTACTTTTGAAAAGATTTTAAACAGGCTCTTAGAATTTTTATCATCTTTTTTATTCCAAAGAGGGAAATAATAATAACATAATTCCCATTTAGGATATTCTATGGGTAACATACGCCACTGGCAACCACTTTTTAAAATGTACAAAATTCCACAAAAAATATCATATAGATGAACTCTTCGTGGACGTGTTTTTTTGCGTGTAGACTCAAGTATTAGATGGATTTTGCTAAATTATTTACGAGAAATATCGCTTGGATAAGAGCGGGTCATAACTACCTCCAAAGGTTTTATGAAAACTATCATTATACCTTAATGAAAAGATTTTAAACAGGCTCTTAGAAGAGATACCGAAAATAACAGATATTTTGAAATGTAGGATTAACGACAAGTTTCAAGTCGTTGACTTAAATCCCATTAAGCTAACCGTTTGAATTGGCACTACTATATAGTGGTTCCGATTCAATCGTATAGAAAAATATTTTGTTTTGTGTTAAGCTATTGAGTATGAAAAAACTGATCCCTAGCCAGAGAGCTGACTTAGAACACAAGTTAAAGCATCCAAAAGACTATTCTGAACGGAATAGGCTTTGTGTAATTTTGGGCTATGATGAGGGTATCTCAACAAAAAATCTTGCTAAAACACTCCGGATAAGCCCTATCACTGTTCAGAAATACCTCAGAGAATATGATTCCGAAAATAAAACTGGAAGTAGCCCTCGAGGCGGTAGCAAATCAAAACTTTCACAAGACCAAAAAGAGTCTCTACTAAAACACCTACATGAAAAGACCTATCTTAAAGTCAAAGGGATCATAGCTTATGTGCATGAGCAATATGGGATAAAATATTCCCGAAGTGGCATGACAGATTGGCTCATACAGCACGGATTTGTTTATAAACGTCCTAAAAAGATTCCTGGGAAATTAGATCCTGAAAAACAACGAATTTTCATAGAACAATATAGGGCTTTAAAGGAGACCTTAAACCCTGATGAAGAGATCTATTTCATAGATGCTGTGCATCCTGAACATCAGTCCCAAGCCGTATGTGGATGGATCAAAAAAGGCGTTCAAAAGACTTTGCAGACATCCGGGAAACAATTGCGATTGCATTTTGCTGGAGCTCTTTGCCTGACAGGAATGAAGATTTTTACAGAGGAATATAAGACAGTTGATGCCGATGCAATGCTCGATTTTTTCAAGAAGCTAGAAAAACAGACAGAGGCTCGAATTATTCATGTAATTTTGGATAATGCAAGATCAAACAAAAATAAGAAACTAGAAGAGTTTCTGATGTCTTCTAGGATTAAAGTGCACTATCTCCCTCCTTATTCGCCGAATTTGAATCCTATTGAACGCTTGTGGAAGATCTTAAAGGAAAAGAAGGTATACAATCGATATTACGAAACGTCGGTGACTTTTTTTCAGGCAATTAGAGGATTCTTCTTAGAAGAGATACCGAAAATAACAGATATTTTGAAATGTAGGATAAACGACAAGTTTCAAGTCGTTGACTTAAATCCCATTAAGCTAGCCGTTTGAATCGGCACTAGTATATAGTGGTTCCGATTCAATCGTATAGAAAAATATTTTGTTTTGTGTTAAGCTATTGAGTATGAAAAAACTGATCCCTAGCCAGAGAGCTGACTTAGAACACAAGTTAAAGCATCCAAAAGACTATTCTGAACGGAATAGGCTTTGTGTAATTTTGGGCTATGATGAGGGTATCTCAACAAAAAATCTTGCTAAAACACTCCGGATAAGCCCTATCACTGTTCAGAAATACCTCAGAGAATATGATTCCGAAAATAAAACTGGAAGTAGCCCTCGAGGCGGTAGCAAATCAAAACTTTCACAAGACCAAAAAGAGTCTCTACTAAAACACCTACATGAAAAGACCTATCTTAAAGTCAAAGGGATCATAGCTTATGTGCATGAGCAATATGGGATAAAATATTCCCGAAGTGGCATGACAGATTGGCTCATACAGCACGGATTTGTTTATAAACGTCCTAAAAAGATTCCTGGGAAATTAGCTCCTGAAAAACAACGAATTTTCATAGAACAATATAGGGCTTTAAAGGAGACCTTAAACCCTGATGAAGAGATCTATTTCATAGATGCTGTGCATCCTGAACATCAGTCCCAAGCCGTATGTGGATGGATCAAAAAAGGCGTTCAAAAGACTTTGCAGACATCCGGGAAACAATTGCGATTGCATTTTGCTGGAGCTCTTTGCCTGACAGGAATGAAGATTTTTACAGAGGAATATAAGACAGTTGATGCCGATGCAATGCTCGATTTTTTCAAGAAGCTAGAAAAACAGACAGAGGCTCGAATTATTCATGTAATTTTGGATAATGCAAGATCAAACAAAAATAAGAAACTAGAAGAGTTTCTGATGTCTTCTAGGATTAAAGTGCACTATCTCCCTCCTTATTCGCCGAATTTGAATCCTATTGAACGCTTGTGGAAGATCTTAAAGGAAAAGAAGGTATACAATCGATATTACGAAACGTCGGTGACTTTTTTTCAGGCAATTAGAGGATTCTTCTTAGAAGAGATACCGAAAATAACAGATATTTTGAAATGTAGGATAAACGACAAGTTTCAAGTCGTTGACTTAAATCCCATTAAGCTAGCCGTTTGAATCGGCACTAGTATATACTCGTTTACATTCAAATTAAGAGGTTGAATATATAAATGTTTTTATAAAAAGAATAACCTCTTCTTGCAAGATAGAGCAGCTTTTTCAAAAAAAACCAGTTATGTAATTCTTAATTTGAAATCAAACTAGTATAGTTCATTTTCTCTACTTTTTTAGGAATAACTGGGAAAATAGCAAAGTCCCATTATTTGGCCTTAAAAAACTTTATCTCTAAAGTAGAAGTTTTTATAAACCCTGGATAGGATTTAATAAACTAAATAAAGAAGCCTAAAGCATACGATGCAAAAATGATCAAATTTCTACGACTAAAATCTTAAGTCGAGCAATTTAGTGTTGAACTTCTCTACAGCTCTAGCTTCCTCTACAAAAAAACTATGTTTTTTATTTTCTGCTTCTATTCTTGGAAAGATATTTTTTTGAACTGTCCTTGAAAAACACATAAAAGTACTATTTAGATGAAAAGAACTAAATTTTCCACATAAATATATGCGTAACTTTGCACTTGCTAAACAGATCGTACAAACTCTTGTAAAAGCGGGATTTACCACCTATTTTGCAGGGGGATGGGTACGAGATTACTTGATGAACCACCCCTCTGATGATATAGATATCGCAACTCAGGCTCCAGTAGACGTCATTCAAAGACTTTTTCCTAAAACGATCCCAGTTGGACTAACTTTTGGCATTGTGATTGTAGTTGTTGAAGGACATCAATTTGAAGTAGCTACTTTTCGCAAAGAAAAAGATTATGTAGATGGAAGACGTCCTACTCATATCGAATCTGCCACCCCAGAACAAGACGCACTCCGTCGGGATTTTACTATTAACGGCTTGTTTTGGGACCCTCTTACAAAAACGTTATACGATTACGTAGAAGGCCAAAAAGATCTCAGATCAGGAATCATTCGCGCTATTGGAGATCCGCATGCTCGTTTTTTAGAAGATCGATTGCGTATGATACGAGCTGTGCGCTACTCTACTCGCTTTAATTTCTCTATTGAGGTAGAAACTTATCAAGCCATTCTCACTCATGCAAAGAGCTTATTTCCTTCTGTTGCTATTGAACGTGTATGGCAAGAGTTTCATAAAATGGCGCAATTTGGCAAATTAGATACCAGTTTTTTAGAACTATATAGACTGGGTTTATTAACGACCATTTTTCCGGAATTTCAGGGTCTCAACATACAAGAGCTAGAAAAAAAAGTAGAACCCTTTAAAAGATTTTCTAAAAAAACCCCTGTCATTGCTTATGTATTAGAGCTATTTCCCGATCGATCTTTAGAAGAGCTCCTATCTATTTGCGAATATCTCAAATTATCTCGCATAGAAAAAAATTTCACTCTGTTTTTTCACCATGCAAAAAAACTGTTATCTATGCCTAAAGACTGGCTTGATAAATTAGAGCTTGTTGAATGGGCGCATTTTTACGCAGATCCTCAATCCTACGTTTGTCTGCAGATTTTTGGAAATGGTTTACCCAGTAAAGACAGAAACGAGTTTTTCGACTTTCATCAGAAGAAACAACACCTATTGAAAAAAGCTATTGAAAGAATCCAAAAAAAACAACCCCTTGTTACCTCCAGCTCTCTTAAAGCAGCAGGGATAGTCCCGGGTAAGCAGATGGGTCTTTTACTACAAGAGGCTGAAAATATTTCTATTAACCAAGAAATTGAAGATCCTCAAGAGATTATTTCGCAGCTGAAAAAAATGCCCATTTGGAATCATTCATGAATCTTTTTTATCTTCTTATCGCCTTTTTGCTCTTTGTTAATCAAGAATTAACATCTACTCCATTCTTTGCACTCAAAAATCTTATACTTTCTTTAGAGCCTGTTTAAAATCTTTTCAAAAGTAGAGCAATAAAAGCAAGAACCAGCATATTCAGGCTTGTATGTAGTTTTCTTTCGCAATTTTTCCATAGCCTGCGACATTATTTCTATCCACGCAAAAGAACGCTCTACAACCCATCTTTTGGGAATAACTGTAAAAGTATGAAGTGTATTTCTTTTGGCTATTTCTAATATACATCCTAATATCTCCTGCACACTCTTTGCAAATTTTTCTCCAGAATATTCTCCAATGGTTTTTATGTAGTGAAAATGCTTCTATACACCCATTTCTGTCAGTAGTCTTTTCAAGTTTGAAGTGCACAGAAGAATTAAAAAAAGAATAGGCAGGCGATGAAAGAATCTCTATTGTGATTTTTAACAATCAAACACAAGGAGAGACCTTGCCTAAAGGCTACCATCACCTAACCTATGACCAAAGATGTCAGATTTATATTTTAAAAGCTAGAGGAGATACATCTAGCTCAATAGCAAACATTCTAAAAGTTCATCATAGCACTATTAGTAGGGAACTTAAGAGAAATAAAGGGCAACGAGGATACCGTCATCAGCAAGCTCAAGAAAAAGCATTTCTTAGAAAAAATTCTCAGCCCAATAAAAAAATGACTCCTCAAATAGTTACCCGTATTGAAGAAAAAATCAAGTTGCAATGGAGCCCTATACAAATATCCGGATGGCTTAAAAGACATGGTAAAGAACATGTTAGTCATGAGACCATCTATAATCATATCTGGAAAGATAAACGACAGGGAGGACAGCTTTATAGAGAGCTCCGTCATCGAGGGAAAAAATATAACAAGCAGAGAAAGGGAGCTTCTGGAAGAGGGAACATGCCTGGTCGTATAGATATTAAGCAACGGCCTTGTATTGTAGAAAAAAAGACTCGTTTAGGAGACTGGGAACTAGATACAGTCATAGGGGCAGGACATAAAGGCGTAATTGTATCAATGGTAGAAAGAACTTCCAAGCTAACTAAGCTCGCCAAAGTTTCTCATAAAACTGCAGAGGAAGTAAGTCAAGCGTTAATTGAACAACTTAAACCTATCAAAGATTTTGTACACACATTAACAGCAGACAACGGAAAAGAATTTGCCTATCACCAAATGGTTAGTTTCGAGCTAGAGACAGACTTCTACTTTGCAACGCCCTACCATTCTTGGGAAAGAGGCTTAAATGAGCATACAAACGGACTAGTTAGGCAATATTTTCCTAAAACACAAAGCTTTTTAGATACGACTTCCAAGGATATAGAAAGGGTGGAAACTTTACTAAATAACAGACCTAGAAAGGCTCTCAACTTCGAAACTCCACTAGAAGTGTTTACGAGATTATCTACAAACATGCTATGCTCGGGTGCACAATAGATGTTTTTTCAAGTATTTATATGTTCTTTTTTGTGCACTTCAAGGTTGAAAGGGCCGTTTTAATATATAAACATTTTTATACAAAAGATAACATCTCCTTGCAAGATAGAGCGGTTTTTTCAAAAAAACCTAGTTATGCAATTCTTAATTTGAAATCAAACTAGTATATAGTGGTTCCGATTCAATCGTATAGAAAAATATTTTGTTTTGTGTTAAGCTATTGAGTATGAAAAAACTGATCCCTAGCCAGAGAGCTGACTTAGAACACAAGTTAAAGCATCCAAAAGACTATTCTGAACGGAATAGGCTTTGTGTAATTTTGGGCTATGATGAGGGTATCTCAACAAAAAATCTTGCTAAAACACTCCGGATAAGCCCTATCACTGTTCAGAAATACCTCAGAGAATATGATTCCGAAAATAAAACTGGAAGTAGCCCTCGAGGCGGTAGCAAATCAAAACTTTCACAAGACCAAAAAGAGTCTCTACTAAAACACCTACAGGAAAAGACCTATCTTAAAGTCAAAGGGATCATAGCTTATGTGCATGAGCAATATGGGATAAAATATTCCCGAAGTGGCATGACAGATTGGCTCATACAGCACGGATTTGTTTATAAACGTCCTAAAAAGATTCCTGGGAAATTAGATCCTGAAAAACAACGAATTTTCATAGAACAATATAGGGCTTTAAAGGAGACCTTAAACCCTGATGAAGAGATCTATTTCATAGATGCTGTGCATCC
Source organism: Candidatus Rhabdochlamydia oedothoracis (assembly GCF_019453995.1). Classification (NCBI taxonomy): domain Bacteria; kingdom Pseudomonadati; phylum Chlamydiota; class Chlamydiia; order Parachlamydiales; family Candidatus Rhabdochlamydiaceae; genus Candidatus Rhabdochlamydia; species Candidatus Rhabdochlamydia oedothoracis. Next base: position 291,655 of record NZ_CP075587.1, read on the forward strand.
TGAACATCAGTCCCAAGCCGTATGTGGATGGATCAAAAAAGGCGTTCAAAAGACTTTGCAGACATCCGGGAAACAATTGCGATTGCATTTTGCTGGAGCTCTTTGCCTGACAGGAATGAAGATTTTTACAGAGGAATATAAGACAGTTGATGCCGATGCAATGCTCGATTTTTTCAAGAAGCTAGAAAAACAGACAGAGGCTCGAATTATTCATGTAATTTTGGATACGGAATAGGCTTTGTGTAATTTTGGGCTATGATGAGGGTATCTCAACAAAAAATCTTGCTAAAACACTCCGGATAAGCCCTATCACTGTTCAGAAATACCTCAGAGAATATGATTCCGAAAATAAAACTGGAAGTAGCCCTCGAGGCGGTAGCAAATCAAAACTTTCACAAGACCAAAAAGAGTCTCTACTAAAACACCTACAGGAAAAGACCTATCTTAAAGTCAAAGGGATCATAGCTTATGTGCATGAGCAATATGGGATAAAATATTCCCGAAGTGGCATGACAGATTGGCTCATACAGCACGGATTTGTTTATAAACGTCCTAAAAAGATTCCTGGGAAATTAGCTCCTGAAAAACAACGAATTTTCATAGAACAATATAGGGCTTTAAAGGAGACATTAAACCCTGATGAAGAGATCTATTTCATAGATGCTGTGCATCCTGAACATCAGTCCCAAGCCGTATGTGGATGGATCAAAAAAGGCGTTCAAAAGACTTTGCAGACATCCGGGAAACAATTGCGATTGCATTTTGCTGGAGCTCTTTGCCTGACAGGAATGAAGATTGTTACAGAGGAATATAAGACAGTTGATGCCGATGCAATGCTCGATTTTTTCAAGAAGCTAGAAAAACAGACAGAGGCTCGAATTATTCATGTAATTTTGGATAATGCAAGATCAAACAAAAATAAGAAACTAGAAGAGTTTCTGATGTCTTCTAGGATTAAAGTGCACTATCTCCCTCCTTATTCGCCGAATTTGAATCCTATTGAACGCTTGTGGAAGATCTTAAAGGAAAAGAAGGTATACAATCGATATTACGAAACGTCGGTGACTTTTTTTCAGGCAATTAGAGGATTCTTCTTAGAAGAGATACCGAAAATAACAGATATTTTGAAATGTAGGATAAACGACAAGTTTCAAGTCGTTGACTTAAATCCCATTAAGCTAGCCGTTTGAATCGGCACTAGTATATATAGTAGAAATAGCAAAAAGAAATGCACTTCATACTTTTACAGTCATTTCTAGAAGATGGATTGTAAAGCGTTCTTTTGCGTGGATAGAAAAATGTCGCAAGCTATGGAAAAATTGAGAAAGAAAACTACATACAAGCCTGAATATGGTGGTTCTCGCTTTTATTGATCTACTTTTGAAAAGATTTTAAACAGGCTCTTATAGATGCATTAGAAACACCTAATAGAGCGTCCCAAAAAAAAGTCAAAGATAAAAAGAGGATAAAAAATCGCAATAATAGAAAGAAGCATTTTTAATCCGGAAAAAAGAAAAAGCATACGATCAAAATAGTCGTAGATAAGAAAACGAAAAAAGTTGTCAGAATAAACTTTTGTAATGGCAAAAAACATGATGTTAGACTGTTTAAAGAGAGTAGGGTGCGGAGGACAAATCAACGTTGTGGTATGACCGACAGTGGTTATACAGGCATAAAAAAGATTCAAAAAAACTCAAGACTTCCAAAAAAATCCATTAATAAGAAGCCGTTAACAAAAGAAGAGAAAAAGCAGAATCAAGAGATTTCCTCTGAGCGAGTTGTTAATGAAAACGTGATTGGCAGTCTAAAAAGATGTAAAATTTTCAGTGGCAAATATAGGAACAGAAGAAAAAGGTTTGGTTTACGGTTCAATCTTATTGCTGGAATCTACAATTATGAAATTTTTATTTAACTAAGCAAGAGGTCTATTCCCCTTGTGTGCAATTAGAGAACTACCCAAAAAAGTATCATATTATTCAGGCTCTGCACATCTTTCATAACGTTCACTCAATAAAATGACAGGAATATCGGGCTGAAAATAGGTAGACCATAAGCTGAGATTTGAACTTGTACGAATGAGCAGATCACATTTTGAAAGTAGTAGGGAATCAACCAGAGCTTGTTTTCCCAATTTATAAGGAGGATGCCCAGAAAAGTGAACGCCTTCCGATCCAGTAGACCGATACACATTCCTTGCAATCACTTGAGAAGGAAACTCTCTTTCCATTGCTTCCACAAACTGTTTTTCATCACTTGCAACAAAAATTTGATAGGGTCTTTGAGAAGGAATTTGATCCTTTACCGCAGCAATCACAACACTATAGTCAATACGTGGCGCCTCAGAATGTTTATCAGTTCCTCGATAATGCACACCAATTGTATAGATTCCATGAAAATACGTTTCAACAAATTCGCAAACTTTTTTTTGAATATGGGGTTGAAGGTGAATATATTTTTTGACTAATGCTAGAGCTTCTTTGCGAGGTAAAGCACTTTTTGCACGAAATGCATCGCATCCCTCTTCCCAAGAGATGTGAAAGGGAGAAGCAGATTGCACACCAATAGAAATCGGTTCAAAAAAGTAGGCCCACCAATTCAGACCACGAGTCGGTTCGTAATAAAGACCATGTGGGCCAAAATCTACGACTAAACCTTGGTAATCAGGTAAATCACCCCTTTCGTAGAGATGGATCTGTCCTATAATTAAATTCGCAGCAGCAAACATCCCAATTGTTGGAAAATGCTCTGTATCAATTACACAAGACTTTGCTTGGATCTCTGAGATGTTGCAAAGGAAAAAGCATCTGCAAAAGAAAGACCAAAGATAAAGAGGAAAACGTACTTGAAAGGGAATGATCGCTTTACTTTTCTCTACCAAGCGTTTAAAAAAGAAAAACATTAGACCTCTTGCATAACCTGAATTTTAAAGATTCGAATTATAGATTCCTACTATAAGATATAAGTCTTAGAGCCTGTTTAAAATCTTCTCATTAAGGGGCCCTTTCAACCTTGAAGTGCACAAAAAAGAACATATAAATACTTGAAAAAACATCTATTGTGCACCCGAGCATAGCATGTTTGTAGATAATCTCGTAAACACTTCTAGTGGAGTTTCGAAGTTGAGAGCCTTTCTAGGTCTGTTATTTAGTAAAGTTTCCACCCTTTCTATATCCTTGGAAGTCGTATCTAAAAAGCTTTGTGTTTTAGGAAAATATTGCCTAACTAGTCCGTTTGTATGCTCATTTAAGCCTCTTTCCCAAGAATGGTAGGGCGTTGCAAAGTAGAAGTCTGTCTCTAGCTCGAAACTAACCATTTGGTGATAGGCAAATTCTTTTCCGTTGTCTGCTGTTAATGTGTGTACAAAATCTTTGATAGGTTTAAGTTGTTCAATTAACGCTTGACTTACTTCCTCTGCAGTTTTATGAGAAACTTTGGCGAGCTTAGTTAGCTTGGAAGTTCTTTCTACCATTGATACAATTACGCCTTTATGTCCTGCCCCTATGACTGTATCTAGTTCCCAGTCTCCTAAACGAGTCTTTTTTTCTACAATACAAGGCCGTTGCTTAATATCTATACGACCAGGCATGTTCCCTCTTCCAGAAGCTCCCTTTCTCTGCTTGTTATATTTTTTCCCTCGATGACGGAGCTCTCTATAAAGCTGTCCTCCCTGTCGTTTATCTTTCCAGATATGATTATAGATGGTCTCATGACTAACATGTTCTTTACCATGTCTTTTAAGCCATCCGGATATTTGTATAGGGCTCCATTGCAACTTGATTTTTTCTTCAATACGGGTAACTATTTGAGGAGTCATTTTTTTATTGGGCTGAGAATTTTTTCTAAGAAATGCTTTTTCTTGAGCTTGCTGATGACGGTATCCTCGTTGCCCTTTATTTCTCTTAAGTTCCCTACTAATAGTGCTATGATGAACTTTTAGAATGTTTGCTATTGAGCTAGATGTATCTCCTCTAGCTTTTAAAATATAAATCTGACATCTTTGGTCATAGGTTAGGTGATGGTAGCCTTTAGGCAAGGTCTCTCCTTGTGTTTGATTGTTAAAAATCACAATAGAGATTCTTTCATCGCCTGCCTATTCTTTTTTTAATTCTTCTGTGCACTTCAAACTTGAAAAGACTTGAATTTTTGTTTTAGATTCTTTAAATAATCGAAAGTCATGACGCTTACCATTAGTAAATGCAGTGCAAAATAACCTTCTGACTCTTTTTGTCTACTATCACTTGACTTTTTAACGTATGCCTTTCAATTATAGATAATCTTATGGGATCTTCCTCCAAACCTTTTTTTAAAAGATTCTGCTTCTTTTAAGATATCTACCATCTTTTCAAATGTGGCTCTTTTTACTCCTGTTAATCGACGAAACTCTTCGTTCTTAAAATCCTTTAAACAATCGTATTTCATGACAAATACTTTTTAAAAGTTTAATCATTTTATAGATTATCTACAAGTTATGCAAGAGATCTATTAATTCGACCAGAGGAGGAGCTATTTCATTTTTGCTATTTTCAATAGCGGTTTTCCCAGATATTTGAAATAGTTGTTTATAAAGATTTATACTTGTATTTATGTTATATTTTTTGTGATATTCCATCAAATAGGGTGAATAATCAGTTTTTTTATAACGCATAATTGTATGAGCAAGTTCTATAGGATTACCTATTGTAAACATTTGTAAGCAATTAGGAGCATATTTTGCTAATTCAAAAAAAGCTAAGTTTTGAGAAAAAATTGTATTGGAATTAGTTTCTAGAGATAGTGAAGCAATAGCTGAGCCCCCTTGATTCACTTCTAAATAGGGGAGTACATTAAAGTCACAGGCTAATAATGCTTTTAAAAAAGATTCGTCATTTAACATTCCGCAAAATTTTACTCTATCCTGAAAATCGTAATGCCTGATTAGGCTTATCAAGGAATGTACATATTCATTGATAGACTCACTATTTTTTATTGTATGGGGGTGCTGTCCTCCAAAAATAAGCACTTCATAATTAGAAGGTAAATAAGATAGAGCTTTTATAACTGTTTTATGTCCTTTGTATTTATTGAGAAACCCAAAGATACCTATATAGATCTTATCCTCATCAAGATTATGGGCTTGGCAAAAGCTCTTCTTTGTTACTGTTTTAGCTAAAGATTCAATATATTCTTGTGTATAAAAACATAAGGGATGATCAAAAATAGCATGATAATTATACTTAATAGCAATTAAGTTTCTATCTCTTTGAGTGTGAACAATAATGGGAATATTATTTTCTTTACATAGCTTAATGATCCGGTGATAAAGCGATGCATGATAGTTATTGGCTAGAACTTTTAAGTAATTAGAAAATAGTAATTTAATATTTCCTGAAAGAATGCATTTTCCTATAAAGGCAAGATTAGGTAATGTTTGGATTGCATCATAACGGTGCATGGTTATAACGATTCTTTTACAAGCTTTAGTAATTGCAATAAATCGCTTCCAGATCAATGCAGTACTGGAACCAAACAACCCCGCTTCAAATTGAATATTTACGTAGTCATAATTTTTGAGCTTTTCACACAGGATTTTTATATAAGCACTTGCGCCTTTAGGGTCTGCCTTTCTAAGAAGGTCTACGTTTAAAGAAATTACTGAAACATTAAAATGGTCGGAAAATGCTGCCACTAAAGCTTTTGTATAACTAGCATTTCCACATGTTTCATTATAGCTACTTATAATGCAAAGTTTTGATTTAGTATCTTCCATTTTAATAGCCTCTAATTGCATTTTTTTCATGCATTGATGTAAACCAGTCCAGGGTTTCTAATAGACCCTTTTCCATAGAATAAATAGGCTCATAGCCTAGAGTTTTTAAATAAGTTAGATCTATTTCGTAAAACTTTCTTCCATTAGGCATCGCAGCATCCCATATAACCTTATCTTGCATTTCAAAGTGGTTTGCTAATAAATCTACTACTTCTTTTATGGAAGCGCTTCTTCCAGAGGCTACGTTAATAGGCCCTGTATACCTATTCATGATTAAAATTAAAGCCCGTGCCATGTCTTTAGAATATAAGAAATCTCTCTCTGCTGAACCATCTCCCCAAATGGTTACTTGCTCATGGCTTTTTTTAGCTTCGTAAAACTTTCGTACTAATGAAGGAACTACATGGCCAAATTTGCTATCAAATTTATCATTTGGTCCAAAAAGATTTGTAGAGATAACATATGCAAAATCAAGCCCATAATTTTCTTGATAAGCTAACAAGTGCGCAAGCATTGTGCGTTTTGCATGACCATAGCTATTCTCGGATTGGTGAGGAGGTCCGTTCCAAATGTTGTTTTCTTTCAATGGAATCTCTGTTGGCTCTGGATAGGCAGCAATTGTTCCCATTGCAACAATTTTTCTCACACCAGAAAGTCTACTAGCTTCAATTACATGAGTGTTGAGCAAAACATTATCAAGAAAAATAGAGCCTTTTTTTTTCGCGTTCCCTCCAATACCGTAGACAGCCGCTGCTGTGTGAAAAACCACTTCAGGCTTAGTATTTTGGAAAAACAATTTTACTTCTTGGTAGTTTGTGAGATCGCATTGCTCTCTTGTTAAAGAGATAAGATTTGTATAACCCTGCTGATATAATTCTTCTATTAATGAGGTTCCTACAAGACCTTGCGCACCTGTTATTAATATTCTGCTATTTAACATGATTTACCTCTTCAAATGATATAATAGATCCTTTTTCGAGTCGGATGACCTTATTGCAAAATTCTTTAATCATTTGATGATCATGTGTAGAAAGCACTACGATATCTGTTTGGTGGATTAGGCTTGTAATGCGAGCTTTAGCTTTTTCTATGAATCGGGAATCTCCAACACTCACTACTTCGTCTATTAATAGAATGTCAGAACGAATGCTTGTGATAATACCAAAAGCTAAACGCACTAGCATTCCAGAAGAGTAGCTTTTAAGAGGTATATTTAAAAATTCTCCCAACTCTGAAAATTCTTCAATACTTGGTATGATATGTTCTATTTCTTGTTTAGAAAGACCTAGGAGAAGTCCGCGGATTATAATATTTTCATAGCCAGTAAGTCCTTGATCTATTCCTGTCATGATGTCAAAAAGACAGTTAGCCCTGCCCAAAATCCTTAGATGACCTTCTGTAGGTTCATAAATTTGTGCTAAAACTTTTAAGAGGGTTGTTTTCCCTGCTCCATTATGTCCGACTAAACCCAGACGATCTCCTGCTTTTAACTTTAAATCTATATTCTTTAATGCTTCGATTTTTACAATCCTTTCATTTTTATTAAGCCGTCCTCCTGTTGCTAAATTAATTATACTATTTTTTAAAGAACGAGAATTTGTTCCATAAACAGGATAGGTCAATGCTACTTTTTCTAATTCGATAGTAGTCATATTTAATCAACCCAAAATGATATACGAGATTTTACGCGTCCAAAAAGGTTTAGGCTAAATAATATACCAATGAGAGCTATGCTCACATTGATTAGCCAAACATGAACAGTGGAATTTATGCCTAAAAGAGGTTGGCGTATAAGCTCAATGAAATAAACAAACGGATTAAACTTTACTATGGAAGAATCTTGCCCTAGTAATTTAGGCATCCATGTAATAGGAGTAATAAAAAAAAGAATCTGTATACAACTATTAATGATTTGCGTCATATCTCGATAACGCGTACTGATTAAAGCTACGAGCAAGCATATCCAATACAGATTGATAGTTAGTAGGAGCATCCCAGGAATCACCCATAAAATATTCCATCCAGGGTTGATTTTAAAAAACCACATAACCAGACAATAAACGATTAAATTATGAGCTAAAATAATCAGATTTCTGCTTAAAAATTTCAAAACATATAAACTATATGGCAATTGCATTTGTTTAATGTATCCGCTATTGGATCTAAACAGGTCTGTTGATTCATTAATACTACTAGAAATAAAAGACCACAGTAAAAAACCTGTCGTGAAGAAAGGAATATAATCGGCTAAGCTTTGATTCAGCAATTGACTAAAAATTTTTCCCATAGCAACGATGAAGATTAACATGCTGATGCTAATCCACCAGGGCCCGAGAACAGAGCGTCGATAGCGCTGTTTGACTTCTAATAATCCCAAGTGAAGCCAGATGCTATATTGAAGACTAGCTTTTTTCAAGTCCAACATGGCTATATCTAAATACTTCATTTGCACCGCTCTTAAAACTTACAAATGTTTTTAAAAAAAAATTTACCAATTAGGTTGAATAATGGCGTTATAAGCTCTTTTATCTATATAAATTAAGTTATAATTTAGTAAAAGTCAATAGAGAAAGAGAAAATGTGTAGAATATAGTGGTTCCGATTCAATCGCATAGAAAAATATAGGATTAACGACAAGTTTCAAGTCGTTGACTTGAATCTCATTAAGCTAGCCGTTTGAATTGGCACGACTATATACGATTGAATCGGAACCACTATATATTTATTGCTAGTCTGTGGATCAACAGGAGTCATGACGATTAGTTACTTGAGAAGCGGTTCTTTTTGTATAAAATTTTGTGCACAACCATGGTTTTTTTGAATATCCCGCCATTTTTTAATCATTTCTGCAGCAATGGGAGCAGCTTCTTTACCACCGGATTTGCTAAATGGTAAGTACACTATAACGACAAGTTCTGCTCTATCTCTCATCTTTTGATGTTTTGGAAGAAAAGAGATACCTGCGAACCAACTATGGTCTACTTTAAAAGCAGAGGTTTCTGCATCAATGGTAGATTTATAAAGAATCTCTGCTGTGCCTGTTTTCCCAATAAGTTGCCCTCCTTGCAGCTCTAAGTAGGTTTTTTTCCATTCAGGATGGCGATTAAGGCAGCGAATGATAGAGGGCCTAGCGCTGCCTTTTTCTCCATTAACCACTTTATACATTCCTTCAAGAAGCATGTTCCGTACTGGGTCTGGTAAAGGGATTTGTTGTTTGGCACATGTACTATTCATCCAAATATGCGGCTTTTGTTCTTCTTTTAAACAAGAGGTGAATAAAGGAAAATGAATACCAATCAGTTTTAAATGTTCTTGTAAGGGAAATTGTTGGATAGAAAAAGGATCGCTATATTCACGTAAACGTTCTTGTCCCGCTATTAATTGCACGATTTTTGGTTTAATAACATAGCCTTTATTGGCGATTGTAGAAAGCATAACGGCTGTTTGCAGAGGAGTTACTGTTAAAGAGTGTTGCCCAATTGCAAAGGCATACAATCCTGTGCGATTGAATGAAAGATCATTGGGTAGCTGCCCAGCAAATTCTCCTGTTAGCTCAATCCCTGTCTTCTCTCCAAATAGAAAATTTTTTGAGGTCTGAATCAGAGTTTCTGGGTCTTGAATATGTTCGCTTGCTAGTAGAGAAAAATAAATGTTACTTGAGCTTTCAATCGCTCTTAATAAATCTGTTTTTCCTATATTGGGGTTACTACTGCGTGCAAGCCTACCTTGTTTATATAGGCGATTAATAGGCAAACCTTCTTGTGTGTAACCTAAGATTTGTTCATTACTATTGGGATTGGCGTGCCACTGAATTTGATCGGTTAAAGTAAGCGGATTTAGATCCTTGTCTTGTTCTAAACGCTCCATTAAAGTTTGATAGGCAACGAGTAGTTTGAACACCGAGCCAAGTGGAGTTGCTTGACGGTATGCATAAGATTTCCCATACCCATATCCATTAGCAGGATAAAAAGCTGCGGCTAAGTGTTTTTCTAGCTGTTGTTTATTACTTGTCCTAAGGCCTCTATAGCGCCCTAGTAGAGGGCGATTGAGCTCATTAAAACTACGCATTGTTTTTAAAAATTCAGATTGCAGAGTAAGCGGTAAAGAAGAAAGGGTTTTTTTGAACTCCTCTCTACATTTCTGAATAAGGAGGTTCTTTTCTCCCTCTTTGGTTGCGCGCTCTAAGTAGGGAATTAAATGAGCTTCTGTTGTTTCTATAGATTCAAGAAGAATACTTTGGAAAATGAAAAAACGGTTTTTTTTCCAAAAGGTAGTAAAGAGATTTTTTTCTGCTAGGTCTAAGTATTCGGTATAAGGTTTTGCCCACTTTTTTTGACTCCTTTCCTCTTGTCTTTTTTGTTTCAGAAAACTAGCAAAGTGTTGTTCACGCCAAACAGAAAAATCTAATTCGTGAAACCATTGTTTAGCTTGCGGTAACAAAAAACGTTGAATTTGAGAAGAGAGCTGGTTCAGCGTGTAATAATCGGATACTTTCAGATGGCCAATTGCTTGTAATAATTCAGGAGAAAAAGCTTCTTCATTGACCAATAGGCGACATAAATCTAAAAGGAGAAGTTTATCATCATTATGTTTTATCTCTACTAAAAAAGAGTCTAATGTTGTTTTTAGTTGTTGTAGAAGAAGGGTTTTTTGGATTTTTATTTTCGCATCAAGTGGAAACCTAGAAGCTCTATGAGGAATTGTGTTATATAATGTTGCAAGTAGATGGGGATAACTTGTTTGTTGCGATAATTCTAGTAGCTGTTTAGTTGTTTTTTGAAGGGTACATGCTGCATGTAAACTATCAACTTGATTAAAACAATTTTTAATTTCGCTTTTGGAATCTAGAATTGCATTTAAATAGTGATCAAGGCACAGGTGTAACTTCTCTTGATAAAACCGACTGGTGAGAGGGTCTATTCTTTCTCTTTCAAGATCTTGACAACCGTCCCATATATCGGCGATTAAACTTTCATTTTCCAACCATTTTAAAACAGCAGATGATCCGCTAACAAAGTCATTGGGATCAAACCTAGGATAAGAAGCAAAAGCCAAAAGCTCTCCTGTGTTTGGTTCGATAGCTACGATTGCTCCCCCTTTAATCCACGGTTGTTGCAGTGTGATTTCCTCTACTGAATCGCGCTCTTTTTCATAAATTGTTAATAAGCTTTCTGCAAATTGTTGTAGTTCTTGAGAAATTGTTAGTATAATTCTTTGTCCTGGGGTAGCTTCTCTACCATTAGGAAGAGAGCGTAATAGATTTCCTTTAGTGTCAACTTCATAGGTTTTTTCTCCAATATAACCCCTTAGTTCGGCGTCATACACAGCTTCTATTCCTGTTTTCCCTATCAAATCGTTAATCGTATACGCTTTTTCTTGAAGGATTTGCAATCGTTCTCGAACCTGCAAAGGATTAGTAAATCCTTTAGGAAGAATGCAAATTTCATCCGATTCTCTTAAAAAGAGATACTCTTTTAAATATTTTAATTCTTCCGCTATGTTATAATATTCTTTTTGGTTAATTGCGCTCATATAACCAATGACATCGCAGGCGGTTTTCCCGTGGGGGTAAAACCTTTTTGATCTTTTTTCTGCATAGATCCCAGCCCAGTCTTTTTCTAAAAGTTTAAGTCGGTAGTACGCTTGCTCTGAAATGTTTTTTTTAATAACGAATGGCGTATGTGGAAAAAGAGAAGCTTTGCCATGGATAATATCTTCAATTTGCAAGGCATCCATTTGCAGCTCTTTTGCCAAAAGTAAAGAAAGTTCTTTAATAAATAACAGACGTTTATATACACGAACTAGTTTACCTTCTTTGTTTTTCTCCCATTTAAGACGGGGAACTTGGCGAATATCGGCATAGCGAATAGAAGCGTCGTATTGGATTTTATTAGTTGCTAGGGGAATATTAAACCGATCTCGAATGGTAGCGCGTTCAACTCTTTCAATGACAAGTTTTTGTTTTGGTTTAAGCGCTTCTAGCTTTTTTTCCTCATGCTGAATAATAGCTAAGTACCAGACTCTAACGAAGATCAGAAATAAAGCTAAAATAATTATATTTAAAACGCGGTTTACTTTTTCCGGTATTGTATACATAAAATACTCTAGCTCTTGCTAGCTTGAATCATACTCAATCTTAAGACTTGTCGCAAAGAAAAGGATGCGTTTTTTTATGGTCTTCAACTTTTAGTTGAAAAAAAAAAGACTTCTGGGGAGAATTACAGTCGTAAACTTTAAGCGCCTGTAGTTCAATGGTAGAACAGTAGCCTTCCAAGCTACTTGTGTCAGTTCGATTCTGATCAGGCGCTTTCTTATTTTCAATTTAAATTTTAACCAAGACTGAAATTCTTTTAAAAGAATGCCGTCGTCACACAAGGGACAAAGCTTGGAACAGCAAGAACAATATAAAGAAGTTACTATTAAAACACTTCTAGAAAGTGGCGCTCATTTTGGGCACCAAAGACATCGTTGGAATCCGAAGATGAAGAGGTTTATCTTCGAAGAGAGAAATGGGATCTATATCATAGATCTTTCTAAAACACTGCAACAGATCCGCAATGCAATTCAAGTTGTCATGAATACGGTAAGCAAGCGCAAATCTATTTTGTTTGTAGGTACAAAAAAGCAAGCTAAAAACCTTATTCGTGAATGTGCAAAGCAGTGTGGAGAATTTTATGTTTGTGAGCGTTGGCTAGGCGGAACACTAACCAATTTAACAACTATCCGTCAATCTATTAAGAAACTAGAGCGCATTGAGAAGAAAATCGCGCTTAGTGCAGATGATCTGACCAAGAAAGAGCTTTCCTTATTAACAAAGGACCAGATTAAGCTGGATCGAAACTTCTCAGGAGTTCGCTCTATGAGAAAGCCTCCTGGATTATTAATCGTAGTAGATCCAAGTCGTGAGCATATTGCAGTAGCAGAGGCTAAAAAATTAGGCGTTCCGGTTATGGCCTTAGTGGATACAAACTGTAACCCAGATCCAATTGATTATATCATTGCTTGTAACGATGATGCTTTAAAGAGCATTAAACTCATTTTAGAAGCATTAACACAAGCTATTTTGCAACGCAAACAAGAATTAAAACTCACTACAGCTAAAGAAGATGTAGAAGAAGAAATTCCTTCTAAAGAAGAACAAGAAGGAGCTAAGTAATAACTATGAGTAAAATAGCTGCTGAATTAGTAAAACAATTGCGCGATCGTACAGGCGTAAGCATGAGCAAATGCAAGGAGGCGCTTGAGAGTGCCAATAGCGATATGGATAAAGCGATTGAATTCTTGCGTAAAGCAGGTATAGCTTCTGCTGTCAAGAAAGAAGGTCGCGATGCAAACGAGGGCTTAATTGAAGTTGATGAAGAAGAAAATGCGTTGGTTTTGGTTGAAGTAAATGCCGAAACGGATTTTGTTGCACAAAATGCCAAGTTTAAGCAATTCGTTCAAGAGTTAATACATCAAGCGATTCTAACAAAACCAGTTTCTGTAGCGGAGCTGATGCAGTTATCTTATGTGAAAGATCCTTCGCTTACTTTAGATCAATATAGATCTTTAATAGTGCAAAGCTTGGGGGAAAATATCCAAGTAAGGCGCCTATTAATTATACCCAAATCCTCAGATGTTTCTGTAGGATTCTATAGCCATATGAGAGGAAAGATTGTCTCCGTAGTTGTGCTTACAGGAGGAAAAGGGCACGAAATTTTAGCTCGTGATATTGCTATGCACGTAGCGGCGGAAGCTCCTGAATATTTATCTCCCGAAGAAGTTCCGGATAAAGTTAAAGCAAAAGAAAAAGAGATAGCGCGTAGTCAAGTGCAAAATAAACCTCCTCACATTATTGATAAAATTGTCGAAGGAAAATTGGAAGCATATTATATGGAAATGTGCTTAACTCGTCAAAAGTATGTTAAGGACAGCTCTATGACAATTGCTATGTTGCTCGATAAAGAGAGCAAAGAATTGAAGCACCCTATAGGGGTTCAATCATTTTATCGCTGGAAAGTAGGAAACTAAATGCATAGGCCCGCTTACAAAAGAGTTCTACTTAAATTATCAGGAGAAGCTCTGATGGGTGGGCAAACATTTGGTGTTGAACCGGCGGCATCTTCCCTGATTGCACAAATGATTAAACAAGCTTATGATCTCAAATTGCAATTGGGGATTGTAATTGGTGGAGGCAACATATTTCGAGGAGCCCAGGCTAAAGCTTTTAATTTTGAAAGAACTCCAGCTGACCACATTGGAATGTTATCCACTACAATCAATGGACTGGTTTTACAACAATCTTTAAAGAGCATTGGAATTGATACTCATGTTATGAGTGCTCTTAATACAGATGTTATCGTTGAAAAATATAACTGGAAACAAGCTTTGGCTTATTTAGAGAACAACATACCGGTAATTTTTGTTGGCGGAACAGGCAATCCTTATTTTACTACAGATTCTGCAGCTGCTTTGCGCGCTATTGAGATGAAGTCAGAGATTTTGCTTAAAGCAACAAAAGTTGATGGAATTTATGACTGCGATCCAAAAAAGAGCGCTAAAGCCAAAAAATTTAATCGATTAACCTATGCAGAAGTTTTGGTAAAAAACTTAAAAGTAATGGACTCTACAGCAATTGCGTTATGTGCTGAAAATAAAATTCCTATTTGCGTATTTGATTTATTTGACCCAACCGCCCTACTAAATATTGTGTGTGGCGAATCTTTAGGTACATTAGTAACAGGAGACAAGTCATGAGTATAGTTAAGCAGACTGAATCAAAAATGAAAACCTCATTAGAGCACTTCAAAGATGACTTAAAAAGTCTGCGTTCTAATCGTGCAAATCCTGCTATGCTAGATAGTGTTTTTGTGGAAGCCTATGGCTCAAAAATGCGCATCAAAGAGTTAGCTTCTATCACAACTTCAGAAAGCAGACAAATCTTGATTTCTCCTTTTGATCCACAGATTCTGCAATCGATTGCAAAAGCGATTGAAAAAGATCATTCCTTGAATTTAAGACCTGTCATAGAAGGAGAGCAGATTCGAATAAACATTCCTCCTATGGATGGATCAATGCGTGAAAAACTTGCTAAGCAGGTTGATACAAAAACCGAGGAACAGAAAATTACTATTCGTGGTTTTAGACAAAGCGGTAATGAATCTATTCGTAAGCAAAAAGTAGAAGGATTAATTACCGAAGATCAAATGAAAAAAGATGAGAAAGAAATACAAAAACTGACCGATACTTTCTGCAAAGATATCGAAAGCATTGCTAAAGCTAAAAAGCAAGAATTGATGACAGTTTAGTGTTGCAAGAAATAAATGCGGTTAGTAAAATGACTGCTTTTCTAGGGCCCCATCGTCTAGCCCGGTCTAGGACATCAGGTTTTCATCCTGGTAACAGGGGTTCGAATCCCCTTGGGGTCAACACGTTATTTGAGACTTTAGCTCAGTTGGTAGAGCATCTCACTTTTAATGAGAGGGTCGATGGTTCGAGTCCATCAAGTCTCAATTCCTTAACTAGTTATCCTGTTCAACCAAGAACTCCAAAACGCAAGATTGGGAACATGTTTACTATCTGCAAATGCAAGAATAAAAACGGTACAGTGTATGCTGTGTTATTATTGGCATCAAAAGCTATCATACAGTCTGCAATCACTTCGAGCGTGAGCAAGAAGCTGACGGCTGGGCAAAAGAAACAGAACACCGCATCAAGCTTAGTCAATGCTGATCTCCTCCAGCGCATGGAGATCGACGACGCTCTTTCTATGCTGCTGCGCTATTCTAATCTCGATGCCAAGAACAGTAAAAAATATAGTAGTGCCAATTCAAACGGCTAGCTTAATAGGGTTCAAGTCAACGACTTGAAACTTGTCGTTAATCCTATATTTTTCTATACGATTGAATCGGAACCAATATATACCGATCTTATTGCTGAGAGAATTGCAAAATGAAAGACAGTGAAGAAAGGGCATGTTTACTAATAGAAGAATTTTATAAAAATATCGATGAAGTTTTTCTCGGATATTTTGTCTCTTTAATAGCCCCAGAAACATGGCGCTCAAAGTTAGACCAAGAAGCTAAGGAATATAAGCACCTATGGATAGCTGAGATAGGTTTGAATGACGAAGAAGCAGAAGAAGCGGCCCATATATTGAGCGATGGTGAGTTTCACATATATAGTGATTCCGATTCAATCGTATATAGTAGTGCCAGTTCAAAAGGCTAGCTTAATAAGTTTAAAATCAATGACTTGAAACTTATTATTAATCCTATATTTTTCTATGTGATTGAATCGAAACCACTATATACAACGACCTCAAAGATGCAGAAAATACTTAGTCCAGGCATTTCAAGCAAAGAACGCAATTAAGATCATATATGACAGTTGGGAGAATACATATCGCCCCCAACTGAATGAGCTACTTGGCAAAAAAATCAAAGGGAATATTTGGGGCGATCTGCGTTATTTGCGCAATTCAATAGTTCATCGAGATTCGCGAGCGATCAAGGATATAAAAAAGGCGGAGCTCATTACAAATTTTGCGCCTGACCAAAAAATCACTTTGACACACGAGATCATGGCTAAAATTTGGCATGAGATTGAAAATTGGTATACAGAATTTCAGCTAAAATATCGAACAGATCTCAAGAGAGGGAGTATAATATGCAGAATCGACATCCCCGGTGGGAGAGTCAGAACCTTCGGTTTATCTGATCTAAAACATGCTATCCGAGTGTTCGGTATCAGGTGCTCAAAAAAGAATTAGGTTTAGCCATCTCAGAGAAATGATCTTGTCACCTTTTTTTAGACAGCAAGAACACGAATACTTTGCTGATTCATCCATCTTGTTTCAAATTCTTGAGGAGGCATATACCCTAAAGTAGAATGAGACCTCTTTTTGTTGTAAAACACTTCTATATTCAAATAAGCTATCCATAGCTTCTTCTTTTGTTTTAAATTTACAAAAGTTAGCATGCTCTGTTTTTAAGCTGTGAAAAAAGCTTTCTACAACAGTATTATCGTAACAGTTTCCTTTACCACTCATACTTAAAATAATTTCATGTTAATCGGTTTTTCTCTTGAAATCTTCACTTATATATTGAGAACCACGATCAGAATGGTGAATCAAGCCAAAATAAAGGTGGCAGTAGATACTAGCTATCAAGGCTTGCAAAAGGTGCATACTCAAACGATGTTACCCAAAAAGAAAGGTAAAAAACAGCCTCTGACAAAGGAAGATAAAAATGGGAATACGGCTCTGGCTAAAGAACGTGTTCTTGTAGAGAACGTGATAGGAATGTTAAAGCGGTTCAAAATAATTTCAGACAGCTATCGGAATAGGAAAAAAAGATTTAGATTACGCTTCAGTCTTTTGGCAGGATTGTACAACTATGAATTTAAAATTTAGGTTTCAGAAGAACTCTAATGACATCATACTCTGGGGCAGTGGCATATTTTGGTACATTAGCGATACACTGATTTTCAATTTTTTCCGTTTTTAACACGCAAAAACCGGTAGTATTCTTCATCGAATTTTCCTATATTAATACCCATAAAGGTTGACTGTAGCCAGTTAAAGGGAATATCGTCCTCATTTTTAATAAGAGGGTCATTGGTTCAAATCCAACAAATCTCAACGGTTCTTTTTAAGGCAACTTCTAGCATATTTATTCAAAACATAATAAACTTAAGCTTTGATTTCTTAAGGAAAATAGATATGTATATTTCCGCTTTTCCACCTGAGAACTTTCTTCCCAGTGTTCAAGTAGTTGCTTGTTTTTGCTGTTGGCAAGAACGCTTTCTTTTTCTTTTGCGTCAGCCAGATAAGTTACAAGGGAGTACTTGGTGTTTACCTGGAGGTAAGGTAGAACAAGAAGAAACCCTGCAAAAAGCCATTTATCGAGAAGTATATGAAGAAGTAGGAATTACGCTTATCCAAGAACATAGTTTTTTTTGGAAAAGCTTATTTGTGTGTGTGCCTCATATGGAATATACACTGCATCTTTTTCACGCAGATCTTAATCAAAAAAATTTTTGTATTAACTTAAACCTAACCGAGCATAGTAAATATCGTTGGTTATCTTTAGAGCAAGCTAAGAAGCTTCCTTTAATTGAAACGGGTCAAGAACTTATAGCAATCTTTGAAAAAGATTTTAAAAGAAGCTGCTAATTTCCGTAGAAAATAGTGTTTTTTATGTTTAAATTCTTTTGTATTTTTCTAATTAATGGATCTATTGTTTTTTCTTGCTTACAAGAAGAATCTCCAGATGCTTCGCTGATTACAGAATATGTCGAAGACATTATGATATCTATTGATAAAACCGTAGAAGAAATCATAGCTATCCCTTCTTATCAACAGACGTTTGAAAACACCATAAAACCGTGTGTTGTTTTAACCGAAGATCTATTTCATGCCTTTATGTTGCTTTATACGTTAAGAGAGGAAAGGACTCTACAAACAGTAGTCGATTGGGAATTAAAAAAATTAAATAGTTTTCTTAAGACAGAAGTTTTTGATAATCCTAAATTTCAGCAGTCTTTACTTATCTATCTAGCAACTATGTTAGATGAGAATGGGACTCTAAATGCTTATAAAAGATGCTTAATCTAACTTAGCAACAAGATTAAAAAATTATATGTTTAAACTAAATTTTTTTATATATCTATTGTTAGAGACTGAAAAATAAAATATTTTTTAAGGAAGTTGTTTTGATGGTAAAACGAATTTTGACTATTTTAATTTTTTTTTCAATAAGTTGTTATGCAGATTTCTCTTATGATTTAGCAATTCTAACTATACCAAAATCTGGTACCCATCTTTTAGAAAAATCACTTGGTTTAATCACTAGACAAGAATTTAAGCTTGGTCAAACTGTATTAATAAATGGAAAACTCGTGCTTTTTAATCATTTGTGGCCAGAAATGAATTCAGTAATATACAACCAGAACAAATTTAAAGTTATTTTATTTCGAGATCCAAGAGATGCACTCATCTCACAGATGTTTTGGATGGAAAAACAAAAAACATGGCCAGGCGCAACTAAAAATCAAATAGATGCATTTCTTTCTATGCCAGAGTATGAGAAGATCAATTTTCTCATAGATATACCAGTAGGGATGTTTTATTATTTTAATCTTTGCTCTGAATTGCTTGATGATTCTCAAGTTATAGCTTTTCGTTTTGAGGATTTAGTTGGTCCAGAGGGTGGTGGTTGTCGATTACGGCAAGAAGAAACTTTGAAAAAGCTGGCTTTAATCCTTGGACAGGCAATAACCACAAACGAAATTACAGAAATTGCATTACAGCTATTTGGTAATACAAAAACCTTTCGAAAAGGGCAAATTGACATTTGGAAACAGTATTTTAGCGATGAACATAAAAGTCTATTTAAAAAAAAGATGGGAGAGTATCTCATTAAGCTAGGATATGAAAAAGATAATCAATGGTAGATTCTATTTAGATCTCTGTAAAGTAGGGAATTTATCGAATATCTTCCATTTTTCATTCCACTCTTGCCATTTAGTAAAAATAGGTTGAATGCAACCTTTCCATAGCCCTCCTGCGACACAACACTTGATTGCCTTGTTTGTTAGTCGATTTACCAATGCATTTAAAACAAACCGAGCAGCGGGGTGAGACTTATCAATAAGAATTCTGGCGTATTTAGCTGTGTTATTTGCTCTTTCTATACAGGCTTCTACAGAAATGCGTTCTGGTTCGGGAGTATCGGAAACCAAAAGCCTTTTTAATGCATAAGAACAAAGCTTTACTGAATAATGCTTTTCTGAGCACCCTGTGCATTTATGGGCATCTAAGAACTCCTCTATAGAATTTACAACTGCATTAAAATTTTCTAATTGATCGATATTTGCATAAACAATAGCTAATCCAAAAAGAGAGCGAAAGTGTAGATTGATATTATCTTCTGCATTTTGTGAAAGTTGATAACCTACTTCTAAATCATTTAATGCAAGATCATAATTTTGGCATAGTAGATAACTTTCTGCACGATTAATGTAGCAATCTGCTGAGCCAAGATCGGCAATTTGTGCTGTTTCAAAATCAAGGACCTCTTGGACCGAATTAAAATCAGCGAGAGTTTGAGCATAGATCAGCTGCCATAAAACTGACAAAAGAAAGATCAAGATAAATTTTGGTGTTTTCATAAAACGAGCTTCTTTTTATTAGAAGAGTGAATTTTTCCTTGTAGGGTAACGCTATAAAATTTTTTAGATCAATAGATTTCTTGCATAACCCCTTATTTTAAAGCTTTCATTTATAGATTCCTATCTTAACAAAAGCATTTCCAGCTATATCGCTTAAACAATCATATCTCATGGATTAAAATACTTTAAAATTTTAGATTGCTTATTGGTTATGCAAGAGATCTAATATCTAAAGAGTCAAAAGGCGTTTAAAATCAGTGCTTATATATTATTCATTTTATTTTTAAAAAATAAAATGAATAATATAACTCGAGAATACACAGGAGTTGTTTATGTCCAAAAAGAAAATATATTGGATTTGGAAGATTTTAAGTTTTGCTTTTTTTTGTTATTTACTTTCTGTTCATGGGCAGGTAGATGATAAAATGCTCGAAATAGCAACCTTTGCTGGAGGTTGTTTTTGGTGCGTGCAACATGATTTTAGTCAAATTGATGGGGTAATATCTACAACGGTGGGCTATACAGGTGGGCATAAATTAGATCCTACCTATAAAGAAGTCTCTTCTGGGACCACAGGTCATCTAGAAGCTGTACAAGTGGTTTATAATCCACAAAGAATCAGCTATGAGAAACTTTTAGATGACTATTGGAAAATGATTGATCCTACAAGAAATAATGGACAGTTTTGTGATTCTGGACCTCAATATAGACCTGTTATTTTTTATCATAATTTAAGCCAAAAACAGGCTGCTGAAAGATCAAAGCAAGCGCTTGTTCAGTCAAAAAGATTTCCTCAGGTTTTGGTACAAATTTTGCCAGAAACCACTTTTTATGCAGCAGAGGAGTATCATCAAAATTATTTTAAAACACATTTTATACGCTATAAATTTTACTATTATAGATGCGGAAGAGATAAACGACTTAAAGATCTTTGGAATTCGGCTTGAATTTCACTTCGATAAGGCTACCTGTAATACAGGATTTAAGGCAGTTAAGAATGGCTTCTGCTACTTCTTCTGTAGAAAGTAGGATAGAAGGATCTTCTCTGGGGAATTCTCGATGGCGCATAGCTGTAGCGGTTCTTTGTGGGGCAATCGCATTGATATAAAGATGAGAGTATTCTTCTGCTAGTCCTTGTGTAAAGTTCACAATGGCAGCTTTGCAACTGGCATAAATGGTATAGTTTTTTCTGCCACGAGAATAGCTGGAAGAGGCCATATTGAGAATATGACCTTGCGGTTTTATTTGAGCATATTTGCAACAGAAGAGTACACTGGTTAAATTAGCTGCGACGATCTCTTGAATTTCTTGTT
This sequence comes from Candidatus Rhabdochlamydia oedothoracis, assembly GCF_019453995.1. Taxonomy (NCBI): domain Bacteria; kingdom Pseudomonadati; phylum Chlamydiota; class Chlamydiia; order Parachlamydiales; family Candidatus Rhabdochlamydiaceae; genus Candidatus Rhabdochlamydia; species Candidatus Rhabdochlamydia oedothoracis. The sequence continues at coordinate 312,865 of NZ_CP075587.1, forward strand.
CTGAAAGTCGTATAAAAGGTTTTTTTATAAAAAATCCAATACTATTAATTAATCCATCTACTGAACCAAAATCATTAAAAATATCTGTAAATACTTTTTCTACATCACTAGGGCAACATAAATTAGCAGGATAGCTTTTAGAAGATCGAGATACATCGATTGCTTTCGCACCCTCTTTTTCTAAGCTTTTAATAATTGCCTGTCCGATCCCTCCAGATCCTCCCGTAATAATATAACGTTTATTTTTTAGTGTTTTTAGGCTAGACTTTGTATCAGAATATTGTAGACGAAAAATTTGCTCTGCTAAAAATAAGTCTAACTCTGTTGTGATTTTAATATTGTACTCACTTCCTTCTGTAATGAATACTTGATGATCTTTAGCAAGCACAAGAGAGCAATCATCAGAACTGTTTTTTTGGATAGCATTTAAGTGAGCTTCTAAAATAAGAGCATAGGAAAAACTCTGTGGGGTTTGTCCTCGTAGGTATTGACTACGAGGAGGGATTGCATGAATTTGCTTTAAATCCATTGTATGAACAAGAGTGTCACTACAGGTAATGCAAGTATCAACAGCTTTATGCAGGCTAGCAAGAGAAATATTTTTTTGTAAAATTTCTTTGCTGACAAAAGGCCTGACTGCATCGTGAATCACAACAATTTCCGTATGAGAAGGACAAGCTAATAATCCTTTCAAAGAAGATGCCTGGCGGTTTGATCCTCCTGCAATCACATAAACCTGATCATTAAAAGAAGTCTCTTTTTGGATTTGTTTGATATATTCAGGTGCACAAACCAGAATAATACGGGAAAAAAGTTGCGTATTTAAGAATTTATCTAAGGTGTGGTGATAGATCTTTTTTCCAGATAAGCGATGAAATTGTTTCGGGATTTGGCTGCCAAATCTAGTTCCAGATCCAGCCATGAGAAGAATTGCTACAATCATGGTTTTAAATGCTTAAAGCTATTCCTTGCAGCTGTTTATGTAAGAACTCTGCGCGTTTTCTAGCGCTTTCTTGAGGATCTGAAAGGGCTGTATTACAAATATAAGTCAGATGAGCGCGTCTACATGTAAATAATAGATTATTAATGGTTTTTTCAGAAACTCCTTTAACCCAGTTGAGTTCTAAACCAAGCTTAATTAAGCTTAAAGCATTTAGCGCTTCTTTTTCTTGTATTTGGTAAGAGTGTAAAAGAAGGCCATAAGCACGACTTATCTGATCTTTAATTTCTGAGTTGCCTTTTTCTTTTAAATGGGTGCGTAATGTCTTTTCTAAAGCCATAAAATTCATAATTGTCGTATGTAAGGAATAGAGAATTGTTTCCTCATTTATACCTAATGTATAGACATTGCTTAAAATAATAAGATCGCCGATTAACTCTTCTAATGTACCTGACATGCCTATAGCATATATATTTTCTTGTTGGCTTTTAGTTAGTAGTTCTTGTAGCTGTCCACAGTGAATAATAGCGGGTAGATGTAAATAAGCATGTACTCTAAGAGCTGTTCCTGAATGTTGAGGATAAGAAGTTAAAAAACCAAATTTATGGGAGAAAGAGAAATCAAGAGTTTTATTTAAATCCGTTTCTATTTGATTGAGCCGATTCCAGGTTGTTTCCCATTCTCCTTGATAATCAACACAACAGATATGTAAATGATCCTCTTTATTAATTTGCACAAAGAATAACCCATTCTCATCAAGAACAAATCCTTGATGAGAATGGGTATTAGCCAGATTTTCTAAAAATAAAAAATGTTCAAATAAAAATTCCTTGTCAAGAGCAGAAAGTTGGGTATTTTTTAATGCAATGGATTTAGGCAAACAAGAAGATAGACCATTACATAAGATGCTATAAACCCTTTCAAATTCATCATCGAGCATTTTTGCAGGGAAATGATAGCTAGCTAGATTACGACTTAAGGAAAAACAAGTAGCAGGCCAGATGGCATTTGTTTGATTTTCCCAAGGGGTATGAGAAAAAAGAGTATTTGGTAAGTTAGATTTTTCCATCAGAGTTGTTTTTTCCAATTAGGGTATTAATTTGATCGCGAAGCCAGGCTGCTTGTTCATAATTTTCTTTTTTCAAAGCATCGTTTAATGCTTCGTTTAAAGCAACAAGGCGGTTAGAAGAGGGGATTTTAGCTGATTTGTTAGGAGACTTCCCTAAGTGCAAAGTTTGATTTTTACAGTTTTTGGTTACTTTTAGCATTTGTAAAGGGATTTTTCCCATAGAAGTTAATTCTGTAACTAAGATATCTGCAAAAATTGCATAACATTCGCTACATCCTAGAGGGTTTCCCATTTTAATAGACTCTAAAGTGGTGCGGCAGCTCCCACAACACATTCCAGTTTCTGCATGGCTTTCATGAAAGGCTGCCTTGTTGGAATAACCATGTAATTTTTGTTCTAAAATAGGACAAGTAGCACACATCTCATTACACGTAACCGAAGTATCAAGTATTTCTTTATAGGTTACAGCAATAGGTTTTTTACAGTGAATACATTCAATAGGTCTTTCAGCCATCTAAGTTAAATTCCTTTTTTTTAGATTCTAGGTAAGATAGGTAAAGCTAGTCAACTATTGTTTTTACTGTAGATCCTTGCGGTGTTATAAGTACTAAAAAGAAAGCAACAACCATTAAAGAACTCATAATATATAGGGTAGAAATAATGGGTTGCATGGAAACCGTTTTAGAAATCAACCCAGCCCAAGTAGGACCTAAATTTGCAATACACCAGGCAGAGCCCATTAATAGAGCAGAAATAGTGCTTGGATGTTCAGATAAACATTGATTTGCCCATGATACAACTAAAGGATTCATTGTTCCAATCATTCCACCTAAGCAAGTGAGAAATATCACTGTTTTCCAAGAGGGAATAGAAGACTGCAGCAAGAAACTGTAAAACAAAAATAGCGCACTTATGATTACGGTTAGTAGTACGTATTTGCAATTATACCTATCGCATAGATAACCCGTAATAATCATACAAACAGCTCCCCCTAATATAAAACAAAAATGAGCCCCTCCTTGGCATAGCCAAATATGACATTCTTTTGTTTGCATAAGATCAGGAAGCAAAAAGATAAAAGCTGCTGATAGTGTTACATTAGCAATTTGGATTAAATATAAAGGCAGTAATAGCCTCTTGTGTTGTAAGAAGAGCTGGAGGGCTTGTTTAATAGAAAAAGGAGTTGTTTCTATTTTTGCATCTAAGGGATAGAAAAGTAAGAGAATCAATAAGATCAGAACAGGGATGTAAAAAATCAGAGCATGACCATTAAAAAATGCAATCGTTTTTATAAAGGTAAGTTGAGAAATAGCAAGACCAATTGCTCCTGAAGAAGAGAATAAAAGAATATAACGTCCTTTATGATTCTCTGATAATTTGCTTGCAAAACCAACTGCAGCAGGATGAAAGGAAGAAGAACCAAGCATCATCAAAAGAAGTAGACAAAAAGAAAAAAATAGATGGTCGGTAAATGTCATCCATAGAATAGATGAAGCAAGTCCAAGCCCTAACATCATGATTACCTTGCGATGTCCTCGATCGGATGTATAGCCAAAACCCAGTTGTAGAGATTCTCCCATAAATCCACTTATGCCTGCAAGAATACCTGCTTTAGTCAAATCAATATGGAATAGCGTTTTATAGATAGGCCAAATGCCCGTAAAGAAATCAAGAATTAAATGGCTACACCATAAGAGGCATAAGCTTCTGCACAAAGTAGGTTTGAAACAGTAATTCATAAGCTCAAAAAAGCCTTGTTTTTTGCAGCATAAAACAGGATTGTAATATTTCTCTATAGCTAATTCATAATAGACAAAAAATAACTGAATCTATAGGTTTTATTTAAAGATAAGAATTAATAAATCAAAAAATGAGGATTGTCATGAAAAAGCAGAAAGTTTTTATTTTAATAGCTAGTTTAGTGATATCTTATTCTTCGCTTGAAGCTGCTTTTCAGCAAGAGACGCTTATTGCGAAACTAGGTGCTAAAGGCCAAAGTATCCACATACAAGAACTAGCAAACAAACAAGAAGCAGAAAGACAAAAACAATCCAACGCTGAAAGAGCAGAAAAACAAAGAATCGCTAAGCAAGAAGAGCATAAGACAGATCGATTAAAAAAGCAGGAAATAGAAGAGCAAAGAAAGTTGATCCAAAAGCTAGAAGTGGATGAGGATCATTTTATGACTGATTCCATTCCTGTTTCCGAGGAAAGATAATGATTCATAAAAAAACCTAAGGACGATTATGAAAAAACAAATGTTATTTCTTTTATCAATTAGCGTAATGGCCGTTTATTCTCCTTTATATGCTGAGTCATCTCTTGTGGAAAAAGCAATTGAAGTGCCTGATTTATCTATTGATGAAAAAGTATTTGTTGCAAAATTAAGCGATGAAAATCGTAGGATATTTATTCATCTAGAAAAAAAGCAGAGAGAATCTATCATTACTGCAGTAAAGAATGGATTGGATCCTGACAAAGCTGTTCAGCATTTGATAGAACCAATGAGTATCGAAAATTGTGCGGTAGATATGAAATTGAGTAAATAAATCCCAAAATAGCCTGGTTTAAAATCCAGGCTGTATTGCAAAAGGATAGCTGAAGAATAGAAAATGAAATATACTAAAGCCAAAATGACAGAAAATACTCGCTTCAATTGCTTGAGTCCAACGATAAATTACTCCGTAGAAAAGACTTGCACAGAAAGTAAGCACTATTGCAACGAAGTTGGGAGACCACCCAATGTGTAGAAGAGCAAATAAAATAGAGGTAATGATAATGCTACAGCCTGTGCCTAATGGTTTTGATCCAAATGCTTGATCTAATTCTTGTTGAAAAAACCCACGAAAAAATGCCTCTTCTGGAATAGAGACAAAAGTCAAGTTCTGAATAACCCAAATCAAAAAAACAGATGGTATTTTAGGATCAAAGGTAATAGCTTTTAAATAATAAGAAATAGCAGTTAAAATTAAGATCATTAGTGTTAATAACGGTGCAGCTTTTTTTATCAATCCCCAAAGATTTTTTTTAGATTCGATTAAAGGCAATAGGTAAACGAGCACAAAAAGACCAATAAAGGGCTTATCAAAATTTAGCCATAAGGTTAATGGATAAGAGCTGTTGCTAATCGTCAAATCAGAAACAATTTTCCAATTAGCAAAACCTGGTAAGAAATGCATAAATAAAGAGATAGAAATAAAAACAGCAGTACCAAACAGTAAAAAGCGAATGGAAGGATTCGTGGTTTTTTTCAAAGCGTATTGGCAAATACCTAATAAAATAATAGGAATTAAAGATGCAGTTGTTGCTATATGTGTATATAAAGCTAAAAAATAAGCAATGAATAAAAAAATAGCCCAAAGCCACTTCTTACAAACCCATAAACTCATTAAGCTTACACCTAGAGTAAAAAAACATAAGGTGAAAAGTGGGTTCTCTTTAAATATCTCGTAACTAAAAGAACTTATTTGCATAACTCTCCTTGATCTTCCTCGGCCCTTTCAACCTTGAAGTGCACAAAAAAGAACATATAAATACTTGAAAAAACATCTATTGTGCACCCGAGCATAGCATGTTTGTAGATAATCTCGTAAACACTTCTAGTGGAGTTTCGAAGTTGAGAGCCTTTCTAGGTCTGTTATTTAGTAAAGTTTCCACCCTTTCTATATCCTTGGAAGTCGTATCTAAAAAGCTTTGTGTTTTAGGAAAATATTGCCTAACTAGTCCGTTTGTATGCTCATTTAAGCCTCTTTCCCAAGAATGGTAGGGCGTTGCAAAGTAGAAGTCTGTCTCTAGCTCGAAACTAACCATTTGGTGATAGGCAAATTCTTTTCCGTTGTCTGCTGTTAATGTGTGTACAAAATCTTTGATAGGTTTAAGTTGTTCAATTAACGCTTGACTTACTTCCTCTGCAGTTTTATGAGAAACTTTGGCGAGCTTAGTTAGCTTGGAAGTTCTTTCTACCATTGATACAATTACGCCTTTATGTCCTGCCCCTATGACTGTATCTAGTTCCCAGTCTCCTAAACGAGTCTTTTTTTCTACAATACAAGGCCGTTGCTTAATATCTATACGACCAGGCATGTTCCCTCTTCCAGAAGCTCCCTTTCTCTGCTTGTTATATTTTTTCCCTCGATGACGGAGCTCTCTATAAAGCTGTCCTCCCTGTCGTTTATCTTTCCAGATATGATTATAGATGGTCTCATGACTAACATGTTCTTTACCATGTCTTTTAAGCCATCCGGATATTTGTATAGGGCTCCATTGCAACTTGATTTTTTCTTCAATACGGGTAACTATTTGAGGAGTCATTTTTTTATTGGGCTGAGAATTTTTTCTAAGAAATGCTTTTTCTTGAGCTTGCTGATGACGGTATCCTCGTTGCCCTTTATTTCTCTTAAGTTCCCTACTAATAGTGCTATGATGAACTTTTAGAATGTTTGCTATTGAGCTAGATGTATCTCCTCTAGCTTTTAAAATATAAATCTGACATCTTTGGTCATAGGTTAGGTGATGGTAGCCTTTAGGCAAGGTCTCTCCTTGTGTTTGATTGTTAAAAATCACAATAGAGATTCTTTCATCGCCTGCCTATTCTTTTTTTAATTCTTCTGTGCACTTCAAACTTGAAAAGACTCTCTTTTCAAAACCCATCAGTTCCAGATTATAAATTCCAGTGATTAGATTAAACCGAAACCTTTTTCACTTGGGTTTCGAGTAGCTAAAATTTTCATTGGTTACGCGTTCTCTTGCAAGCTATTTAGTTATGCTTTTCTAGGATATGCATCATCTATTAGGTTTTGAGATTACATGGAAAGTTGTAAACTTGAAAAAGTGATATACATGCCATAATTGCACACAAAAAAGGGATTGCTCCTTAAACGGAGTAGATTAAACTCTCCAATGAAAAGAACTTTTATCTGTGTGTTGAATGAACAAGGGAAAATGATCCATGAAGGTTCAGAAAAAACAGATCCTGATTTACTAGCAGATTATATTTTCCAAAAGAGATTTTCAAGAAATCGTTTTAAGAGGTTTAATATAACATCTTCTTGCAAGATAGAGCAGGTTTTTCAGAAAAACCTAGTAACGTATTTTCACACAGGTTGTAGTTACGGTCTGAGTGAAAGCGCATGTTATCGAGCCTGCAGATAGCTAGAAGACACATGGATTAAAAGCAAGAAGTTTTCACAGCCTGGGAAAAAAGCTCTTCTTAAGAGAGACATGGAATACGAAGTAATTCTTACAGTATCCTCGTTGTCCTTTATTTCTCTTAAGTTCCCTACTAATAGTGCTATGATGAACTTTTAGAATGGTTGCTATTGAGCTAGATGTATCTTCTCTAGCTTGTAAAATATAAATCTGACATCTTTGGTCATAGGTTAGGTGATGGTAGCCTTTAGGCAAGGTCTCTTTTTGTGTTTGATTAGATCTCTTGCATAACCAATAAGCAATCTAAAATTTTAAAGTATTTTAATCCAGGAGATATGATTGTTTGAGCGATATAGCTGGAAATGCTTTTGTTAAGATTAGGAATCTATAAATGAAAGCTTTAAAATAAGGGGTTATGCAAGAAATCTATTGTTAAAAATCACAATAGAGATTCTTTCATCTCCTGCCTATTCTTTTTTTTAATTCTTCTGTGCATTTCAAACTTGAAAAGACTTGGCAAAAAACATGATGTTAGACTGTTTAAAGAGAGTAGGGTACGGAGGACAGATCAACGTTGTGGTATGACCGACAGTGGTTATACAGGCATAAAAAAGATTCAAAAAAACTCAAGACTTCCAAAAAAATCCAGTAAGAAGAAGCCGTTAACAAAAGAAGAGAAAAAGCAGAATCAAGAGATTTCCTCTGAGCGAGTTGTTAATGAAAACGTGATTGGCAGTCTAAAAAGATGTAAAATTTTAAGTGGCAAATATAGGAACAGAAGAAAAAGGTTTGGTTTACGGTTTAATCTTATTGCTGGAATCTACAATTATGAAATTTTTATTTAACTACGCAAAAGGTCTTTTTTAAAAAGTGAAACTATTATTAAAAACAAAATCTAGTAAAATCAGCTGGTTTTAGAGGATTTATATGTTGCGTAAAAAATCAGGTGAGATCGAATGGCTAGAATTTGAACTTTTACAAGAGGTTCCCCATCTTAAATCGGGAGTTTTTTTAAGACATGGAGGAATCAGCCAAGGTCCTTTTACATCGCTTAATTTGGGAGCAAATACGGGCGAACATGTAACTTATCATCGCAAGCAAGTGCAGCAGCTATTTAATTTTAAAGAAATAGTGACGGGGAACCAAGTGCATGGAGTTCATGCTGAATGGATACAATCATTTAAGCAGGATGTAGGAAATTGTGATATTTTACTAACCGATTTGTCTGAGATCGGCTTATTAATTACTCACGCAGATTGTCAGGCTGCAATTTTTTATGATCCCTTACGAAAGGCAATAGCCAATACACATGCAGGTTGGAGAGGAAATGTGGCTAATGTATATCGTGAAACAGTAAGAGCTATGCATAAAGCCTTTGGTTCTAATCCCGCTGATTTACTGGTTTGCATTTCGCCAAGCCTTGGCCCAAAACACGCAGAGTTTAAAAACTATAAGAAGGAATTTACCCCTGATTTCTGGAAATACCAAGTAACACCGTTTCATTTTGATTTATGGGCTATTGCTAAAGATCAATTAGAGGAAGCAGGGGTGTTACTTTCTCATATTGAGATTGCAAGCATGTGTACATATTGCAACGCAGAGGATTTTTATTCCTATCGCCGAGATCAAATAACAGGAAGAAATGGGACAATCATTGGCTTTACTGAGAAGGCATTTGATTAAAAAATAGAACGGCTTCTTTAGCAAGGCTTTCTTGGATTTTTTTGCGATCTACTCCTTGAGGGTCTTCATAGAATTTAGGATGTAAAAACCGCTTACCAACACTTGTGGCTCTATTGAGAAAAGTATAGTGATTAGCATTTCCTTTAAGAATTTTGAGCGACACGCGGTTCATGATTTTAGCAAACCACTTTGCATTCTGTTCTAGAGGTGCAATTTCATCTTGTTTTGATGCTACGATATAAAATGGAGGTTGAATCTTTTTTAAACTTTGCTCTGTAAACATCCATCCTAAAGCAGGGGCCATTACAAAAAAAGCAGAGATGCGTTGATCATGGAAAGATTGGAATACTTGCTTAAAATCCGTTTCCTTTAGCTTATCTAGGTAAACAGTTTTACCTAATTGTTGGTTACAGATTTGTTGAAATGTGCTTTGCTCAATTTCCTTTACACAAGCTCCAGCTATCCATAAACCTGTGGTTGCACCTAATGAATACCCACTAAATCCAATCCGATTTTGGTTAACACGATCTTGAAATAAACTATTATGTAAAATTTGATCGATAACAAAAGAGACATCTTTAGGCCTTTCCCAAGTTTTAATATAGAACTCTGGAATTTTATTATTCCAAGTATTGCCATAGTGATCCATAGAAGCTACGATATACCCATTAGCAGCTAATACTTCAGCAAGCCATGCAATATTAAAACGATCTCCACCATGGCCATGCGAGAGAACAACCAGAGGATAGGTTTGTTTTTGATTACTTAACACAGCATCTCTTGCTTCTCCACAACGCACCCACATACCTAAAGGATTGATAGATGGTGTTTCTGGATCAATAGGATACCATATTTCTGTAACAACAGGGCGTTTGCGCTCTACATCGTAAAAATGCAGGGTAGTAATCCCTGTTTTTTGAGGATGAAGGATAACCTTAGTAAAATATTGACTTAAGTATATTTTTTGACTTAAAGGCCATAGCACAAGCAGAAAAGCTGCTAGATAAAGAATCCAGTTAGTTTTCTTTTTACGCATTTTCAAGTTAAAACCTGTTTTTTTAGGTAGTATCTATTTTTTTTGATAAGAAATTTTTTACTAAAAAGGAAGCTCTTTTTTTATTCTTACGAAAGCATACCGCATAGGAAATAATCGTGGCATAAAATTCTTTGCTGAGCTGATTTCTTTTATTTTTAAAACATCAAGGATGTTATTTGGAAATATTTCTTTCAGCTTCTGTTAATATTCCTATTGCTTTGAGATTTTTAGCTTCATTAGCGTTCAAAGAGAAGTTTTACCTTTGCGATAATTAACTTTTGCTTATACTCCGACCTTAACTCCAGCATCGAGTAAAGCATTTAAGATGTTTAGAGCCTGTTTAAAATCTTCTCATTAAGGTATAATGATAGTTTTCATAAAACCTTTGGAGGTAGTTATGACCCGCTCTTATCCAAGCGATCTTTCTCGTAAACAATTTAGCAAAATCCATGGCCCTTTCAACCTTGAAGTGCACAAAAAAGAACATATAAATACTTGAAAAAACATCTATTGTGCACCCGAGCATAGCATGTTTGTAGATAATCTCGTAAACACTTCTAGTGGAGTTTCGAAGTTGAGAGCCTTTCTAGGTCTGTTATTTAGTAAAGTTTCCACCCTTTCTATATCCTTGGAAGTCGTATCTAAAAAGCTTTGTGTTTTAGGAAAATATTGCCTAACTAGTCCGTTTGTATGCTCATTTAAGCCTCTTTCCCAAGAATGGTAGGGCGTTGCAAAGTAGAAGTCTGTCTCTAGCTCGAAACTAACCATTTGGTGATAGGCAAATTCTTTTCCGTTGTCTGCTGTTAATGTGTGTACAAAATCTTTGATAGGTTTAAGTTGTTCAATTAACGCTTGACTTACTTCCTCTGCAGTTTTATGAGAAACTTTGGCGAGCTTAGTTAGCTTGGAAGTTCTTTCTACCATTGATACAATTACGCCTTTATGTCCTGCCCCTATGACTGTATCTAGTTCCCAGTCTCCTAAACGAGTCTTTTTTTCTACAATACAAGGCCGTTGCTTAATATCTATACTAGTGCCGATTCAAACGGCTAGCTTAATGGGATTTAAGTCAACGACTTGAAACTTGTCGTTTATCCTACATTTCAAAATATCTGTTATTTTCGGTATCTCTTCTAAGAAGAATCCTCTAATTGCCTGAAAAAAAGTCACCGACGTTTCGTAATATCGATTGTATACCGTCTTTTCCTTTAAGATCTTCCACAAGCGTTCAATAGGATTCAAATTCGGCGAATAAGGAGGGAGATAGTGCACTTTAATCCTAGAAGACATCAGAAAACTCTTCTAGTTTCTTCTTATTTTTGTTTGATCTTGCATTATCCAAATTACATGAATAATTCGAGCCTCTGTCTGTTTTTCTAGCTTCTTGAAAAAATCGAGCATTGCATCGGCATCAACTGTCTTATATTCCTCTGTAAAATCTTCATTCGTCAGGCAAAGAGCTCCAGCAAAATGCAATCGCAATTGTTTCCCGGATGTCTGCAAAGTCTTTTGAACGCCTTTTTTGATCCATCCACATACGGCTTGGGACTGATGTTCAGGATGCACAGCATCTATGAAATAGATCTCTTCATCAGGGTTTAAGGTCTCCTTTAAAGCCCTATATTGTTCTATGAAAATTCGTTGTTTTTCAGGAGCTAATTTCCCAGGAATCTTTTTAGGACGTTTATAAACAAATCCGTGCTGTATGAGCCAATCTGTCATGCCACTTCGGGAATATTTTATCCCATATTGCTCATGCACATAAGCTATGATCCCTTTGACTTTAAGATAGGTCTTTTCATGTAGGTGTTTTAGTAGAGACTCTTTTTGGTCTTGTGAAAGTTTTGATTTGCTACCGCCTCGAGGGCTACTTCCAGTTTTATTTTCGGAATCATATTCTCTGAGGTATTTCTGAACAGTGATAGGGCTTATCCGGAGTGTTTTAGCAAGATTTTTTGTTGAGATACCCTCATCATAGCCCAAAATTACACAAAGCCTATTCCGTTCAGAATAGTCTTTTGGATGCTTTAACTTGTGTTCTAAGTCAGCTCTCTGGCTAGGGATCAGTTTTTTCATACTCAATAGCTTAACACAAAACAAAATATTTTTCTATACGATTGAATCGGAACCACTATATACTAGTGCCGATTCAAACGGCTAGCTTAATGGGATTTAAGTCAACGACTTGAAACTTGTCGTTTATCCTACATTTCAAAATATCTGTTATTTTCGGTATCTCTTCTAAGAAGAATCCTCTAATTGCCTGAAAAAAAGTCACCGACGTTTCGTAATATCGATTGTATACCTTCTTTTCCTTTAAGATCTTCCACAAGCGTTCAATAGGATTCAAATTCGGCGAATAAGGAGGGAGATAGTGCACTTTAATCCTAGAAGACATCAGAAACTCTTCTAGTTTCTTATTTTTGTTTGATCTTGCATTATCCAAAATTACATGAATAATTCGAGCCTCTGTCTGTTTTTCTAGCTTCTTGAAAAAATCGAGCATTGCATCGGCATCAACTGTCTTATATTCCTCTGTAAAAATCTTCATTCCTGTCAGGCAAAGAGCTCCAGCAAAATGCAATCGCAATTGTTTCCCGGATGTCTGCAAAGTCTTTTGAACGCCTTTTTTGATCCATCCACATACGGCTTGGGACTGATGTTCAGGATGCACAGCATCTATGAAATAGATCTCTTCATCAGGGTTTAAGGTCTCCTTTAAAGCCCTATATTGTTCTATGAAAATTCGTTGTTTTTCAGGATCTAATTTCCCAGGAATCTTTTTAGGACGTTTATAAACAAATCCGTGCTGTATGAGCCAATCTGTCATGCCACTTCGGGAATATTTTATCCCATATTGCTCATGCACATAAGCTATGATCCCTTTGACTTTAAGATAGGTCTTTTCCTGTAGGTGTTTTAGTAGAGACTCTTTTTGGTCTTGTGAAAGTTTTGATTTGCTACCGCCTCGAGGGCTACTTCCAGTTTTATTTTCGGAATCATATTCTCTGAGGTATTTCTGAACAGTGATAGGGCTTATCCGGAGTGTTTTAGCAAGATTTTTTGTTGAGATACCCTCATCATAGCCCAAAATTACACAAAGCCTATTCCGTTCAGAATAGTCTTTTGGATGCTTTAACTTGTGTTCTAAGTCAGCTCTCTGGCTAGGGATCAGTTTTTTCATACTCAATAGCTTAACACAAAACAAAATATTTTTCTATACGATTGAATCGGAACCACTATATACGACCAGGCATGTTCCCTCTTCCAGAAGCTCCCTTTCTCTGCTTGTTATATTTTTTCCCTCGATGACGGAGCTCTCTATAAAGCTGTCCTCCCTGTCGTTTATCTTTCCAGATATGATTATAGATGGTCTCATGACTAACATGTTCTTTACCATGTCTTTTAAGCCATCCGGATATTTGTATAGGGCTCCATTGCAACTTGATTTTTTCTTCAATACGGGTAACTATTTGAGGAGTCATTTTTTTATTGGGCTGAGAATTTTTTCTAAGAAATGCTTTTTCTTGAGCTTGCTGATGACGGTATCCTCGTTGCCCTTTATTTCTCTTAAGTTCCCTACTAATAGTGCTATGATGAACTTTTAGAATGTTTGCTATTGAGCTAGATGTATCTCCTCTAGCTTTTAAAATATAAATCTGACATCTTTGGTCATAGGTTAGGTGATGGTAGCCTTTAGGCAAGGTCTCTCCTTGTGTTTGATTGTTAAAAATCACAATAGAGATTCTTTCATCGCCTGCCTATTCTTTTTTTAATTCTTCTGTGCACTTCAAACTTGAAAAGACTAGATTTAAAAGAAGCTAAAGACTCTGTCTTAAAAAAACAACAAAACGAAAACGAGTGTTTGGAGTTTCTTATTAATCATCCTAAGTGGAATGAAGCTCTTTCTGCTAATTACCGAGAAGAATATCAAGCTATCTTGGATGGAAGAGAAGAAGCTGCTGAACAAGAAGTTCCAGATAGTGTATGAAAGCGATTCATCGTAAAAATAGACCACACCTATTCCTTCCATGACTTGGAAAATCCATCTTAAAGTAGGGTTTGTCTCTTCCTTTAAGCTAGCCGTTTGAATTGGCACTACTATATACACCCATTTCTGTCAGTGATATTAGCTGTGGTAATGTGAATCGCATGAGGAAGCCCTTGGGTATCGACTGCTATATGTCTTTTTATTCCTGATATTTTTTTCCCTGCATCATATCCTTTCTTTTCCGCTGTATCAGTATTTTTAACACTTTGAGCATCAATAATTACAAAGCTTGTTTTCTCTTTCCGACCACTGCTTTTTCTGACCTCGCCAACCAATTTTTTTTAAAACTATTTCAAGAATACTCTTAGAATTTTTATCATCATTGTTTACGAGAAATATCGCTTGGATAAGAGCGGGTCATAACTACCTCCAAAGGTTTTATGAAAACTATCATTATACCTTAATGAGAAGATTTTAAACAGGCTCTAAGATCTTAAAAAACGCCTTTTATTTTGCAAGCAAAATATCGGCTCGGAGAGCTTATGAAGAATTAAGAGAATTTATATTCCCCTTGTGTGCAATTAGAGAACCATAGGATAAGAAATAAACTTCTTCTTAAGGGGTTTTTCACTTTTTGTTTCAGGCAGACGACTTATCCCGTGCCTTTGTAAGCATCGATGAAGGGTAGATCTTGTAAGGTTAAGGAATAGTGGACTGTAGAGTATACAAACAATCATCCAAGGAAAGAAGGGTATGCTTGCTAAAAGCAATAATTATAGCCTCTTCTTCATTGCTTAGGATAGTGGAATGAATCTTTTTAGGCCCCATAGGAGCATCGTGCTGAAACCCTCTCTTCCTCACTTAAGAACAGTTTTAGGGTTGAAACTCAACTCATCGCTGTGCTAGATGCTTTGCATCCTGAAAGGTTTGCCATGGTGTCTTCCCATAACAATATTTCCCAGAATGGACTCGCTCTTCATTGTACTCTTTTACCCATTTATCCATATCCATTTGCAGTTCTTCTAGAACAAGATAGCCAGGGTGTTGTGTTTCTATCTCTCCATGCGCTTCTTTTTCTTCTTTAGCTTTTTCAAGCGCTCTTAATTGATCTTCTGTAAAGATCAAGTGATCTTGAGCTGCTTTTGCTTCTAACGCCTTTAGTCTCTTCTTACATGTTTCTAGATCATGCCTTAGCCATATCGATCTCACTCCTCCTGGAGAAATGAGAACCCCTTTCTTTTTCATCTCATTGGAAACTCAGAGCTGTCCATATGCAGGTTTTTCTATAGCAAATGCAACTACGCTAGTTTCTATTTTTTCTTCCACTCTATTTTTAGGGCAGGGTTTCCTTCTAGAGATTTCTTGTAATGCGGCTTCTCCGCCTTTTTCATAAAGCTCTTTGTATGTATAAAAGCTTTCTCTTGAATATCCCATGTGCTTACATGCTTGAGATACATTTCCTAGCGTTTTTGCTAATTTTAAAAGGCCTAGTTTATTTTTTATCACTTTTCTCTCTATTGCTATATTCATAAATTACCACTTTGCTATTTGCTCATGCAACTACGGCATCACGCCGCAGTTGCATAAGCTGTTTTTCTTTGCTATTTACCAATAAGTGTCAATTTAAGTCTTGTCTATTACATTTGCGATTTAATCTTATCGCAGGGATTCACAATTTAGAGTTGCTTTGAGGAATTTCGAAAGAAGTCTAATACATAGGGTTTTATGCCAACTAAATAGCTTGATTTTTTTTAAAAATCTTTATTTTTATTCTTAAAAAAATTACATATAAATTAAAGGAAGGTATAAATGAAAAAAATATTGGTTCAAATTATAATTTTACTAAATACTTTTATTTATGCTACTGAAACAAGAGATGTACCGGTTTTGATTTTAGGAGGAGGACCGGCTGGTTTAACAGCTGCTATTTATTGTGGACGCTCTGGGATTAAACCGGTTGTCATTACAGGAGATAGCATAGGGGGTATGATTACGCAATCCCCTAGAGTAGAAAACTGGCCAGGCAGGGATGTGATTTCAGGAATTGAACTAGGTAAAGACCTTGAAAATCAGGCGCGTCTAAATGGAGCCGAGCTGCTTAGAGAGGAAGTAATTGATGTAGTACTTTCGCACGATCTTTTTCAAAAAGCCCATCAAATAACAACTCGTTCTTTAATTACTCAGGAGGAAGTGATATACTATACGTCTATTTTGGTAGTCGCTTTAGGAGCAACCCCTAATAAATTGCACGTTCCTGGAGAACAGAGCTATTGGTCTAAGGGAGTATATAGTTGTGCAGTATGTGATGGGGGATTTTACAAGGACAAAACCGTAGCAGTGGTAGGAGGGGGGGATGGAGCTTTAACAGAAGCACAGTATCTTGCTAACCTTGCTAAAAAAGTTTATATCATAGTACGCGGAAGAGTTTTTCGTACTGTAGAAAAACAAAGAGAGAAACAAGTTGTGTCTCTGCCAAATATAGAAGTTCTCTATCAAACTATAGTAAAAGAGATAAAAGGGGAAAAAGATCGGGTAAGCTATCTTATTTTATCCAATCAAAAACACAAAAAAAGTTATCATCTGCCAGTAGATGCTTTATTTTTAGCTATTGGATCTGTGCCAAACACAGAGTTATTTGCCAGTCAATTAGAGCTAGATTCAGGATATATTCGGTTGAAGGAACACCAAAAAACCTCTATTAAGGGAGTATATGCTGCAGGAGAGGTAGCAGATCCTGAATTTAAACAGGCAGTTTGCGCAGCAGCAGATGGCGCTAAAGCAGCTATGCAATTACAAAAAGAGATCAATAAACCATGTAAGCCTTGCGAGCTTCTGCAAAATAGATTAAAAAAGGAAATATAAATGAAAAATATTCTCATTCTTTTAAGTGGTTTATTTATGGTTTGCTCTTTGCCGGTTTATTCTGCAAATAAGCAATCGCTTAAAACAGGAAATACTCCTTTAGAAGTCTCTTCTTTAAAGGAAATCTATGAGCTTTTAGAAAATCGAAAAATAGTTTTCATCGACTTTTATAAAGATTCTTGCCCTCCTTGCGAGCAGTTCAAACCCTTATATGAAAGTTGGGCTCGTCTATTTAATAAGCAAATTATCTTTATAAAAATCAACGCAAGTAATCCAAAGACAGATAACTTATGTAAAAAGTTTGAAATAACTAGCTTGCCTACTTTGATTGTTTTAGATGATCAAGGAGAGGAAATTGCTAAGCATATAGGGATGGAGGAAATAAAGAAGATGAATATAAAAAATTTTTTAGCTTATGTAGAAGATTAAGGATTCAAATAAGTCAATAGGCGGTTCTTCCAGCCAGGTAGCCAGCGCGATTCATCCCTAGGTGCATTTGCTACCCGGTTTTCAAGCAATAAATTAGCAGCTTTCACAAAATCTTGGACGGGGTTAGTTGGTTGATTTGACATATTTTGTATCACTTGTTTTAACCCCCATCCTTGATTTGCATATTGCTCTTTGAGAGTAGTTCCCTCTCCTTTGAAATTAATATAATCTATAATGGCGTATTTTCCATTAGAGGTTTGGGCAAGCAGACGTATTTTTTTGATAAAAGATGTTTTTTCTTTAAGAGGAAGAGAAAAAAGAATATTTGCAATGGCCTTTTGAGACCGCTGTGCAATAAAGAGCATTTGCAATTCAATGGTCTGAGTGAGTAGTTTTTTTAAGCTTTGCTTACGTGAATCTTTGGTTTGGTCAAATTCTTGTTTAGAGTACCAGGGACAATCTTTTTCTTTCTTGAGCCAAGAGGGGATGGAAACACGATGTTTTTGTAAGAATAGAAGAAAGTCAGGAAATGTATCTGCAAATTGCTTTTGCCTGTCTTTTGGATACCAAATAAAATGACCGATCCCTAAGGAGAGAAAATCTTCACCGGTATTCCAGCTTAGCAATTTGTGAGTAGTTGCGCCACATTCATTCTGCCAAATTTTTTTACCAATAAAATGTGCTTCCTTTTTGGAAAGACTAAAATAGCAAGCGTGGGAAATGTTTATTTTGCCCTGACAATTAGTTATCAACAATAGAAGAAGCAGTAATCTTAAAAGCATAAAATTTATTTGTAAATGTTAAGAGAAATAATACCACTTGCAAATGCAGGTGTATTGCGGCCTGCTATAGTAAACCAACAACCAGCGATCATTCCTACGTTATGATTGAAATTATACTCAATTGCAGGCGCAATGCTTATTTGCTCTTTTGAAGTAGCATCTATTAAATGAGGGATACCATTCAAATGACCTCTATCTTCTTTAAAACGTGTTTTATTAATATGTGTATATTCTAAATCACAAGCTAAAACAAAGCGTTGAGTAAAAGACCATTCTAGCCCCAATAGAGAAATAAAAAATTGTCCGGGAAATACTTTGCCTTTTGTATGAGGTCCTCCTCCATAGGAATTTAATCCTTTTACATGAACTGGATTAGGAAGATGATAGCTTAAATTAAGACGAGTTGCTAGAAAGTGAGAGCAGCCCATTTGAAATGTTCGTCCAATAACTAAACCAATTCCTGGAAAGTAACCTCCCAATCCTCCTGCGTCTAAGCCTTGTTTATCCAAGCTCAGGTGTTGATATTTTCCTGTAGGCAAGGCGGCAAGCAATCTTAGTTTAACCGCAGGCCCAGTGGGATTCGCTTTGTATAATTGAAAGCCAAGGGATATGGGAATATCTCCAAATGCCCGTGCATGAATATCTTTCTTATGCTTATACAATACTAAGGGATTGAACTGAAAATCACAAATCTTTGACAACCCGAATTGGGCATCTAATACGAAGGAACCAATAAATAAGTGGGGCATAGAGTGGTTTTTCCAATAAGCATTGTAATATCCATAGGTATTTGTGAGGAACAAATAGGATTGTATGTTGTAGTTACCTTTAGGAACAACATTTGCAGTTGGTGTAAGCAAAGGCCCTGTGAACCAGGGCTTAGCGATATGATGCATATGAGGAGAGTTTGCAAATCCCGTTAGAGAAGAACATAAAATAACAACTGGAATTAGAGTTTTTTTTAAAAAGACCATGTTTTAGCTGTTTAATTCCTTATTATTTAGAATGGGTTTGATCAATAGGTATAAGTAGATTTTTTTATATCTCATCCGTATATTTTTATATAAGTACTTGAAAAAGTCAGGTTAATTAAGGTAAAAAATGATAGCATTGCTTTGTACATACACTAATCCAATATGAAAATAGAAACTTTAACTCTACCGGGTATCAGCTTAATTAAGCCACAGAGATTTTTTGATCAAAGGGGTTTTTTTTCGGAAATGTTCCATAAGCAACGCTATATAGAAAAAGGAATTCATTGTGAATTTGTCCAGGATAATCATTCTTTTTCTCAACGTGGAACTTTAAGAGGAATGCACTTTCAGAGAGCGCCAGGTCAAGCAAAACTGATTTGGGTAATGCAAGGGGTTATTTTTGATGTAGTGGTGGACATTTGTCCGACGCGTTCTACTTTTGGTAAATGGCTAGGAATTTATTTGGATGCGGAAAAAGGAGAACAGTTATTTATTCCTACAGGATATGCGCATGGATTTTGTGTAATGAGTGAAACTGCTCATGTTTGCTATAAGGTGAGTAGTTGTTTCGATCCATTAGAGGAAAAGGGATTTCGTTACGATGATCCTGATATAGGAATTAACTGGCCTCTTTCTTCAGTAATCCTTTCTGAAAAAGATCGCAATCAACCATTTTTACGGCAAATAACATGAAGATTTGGATTTTAGGTGGCAAAGGGATGTTGGCTAGTGTATGCGCAAAAATATGTGCACAGAGAAATTTGCAGTTTATTGTTGATGATAGATCTTTAGCCGATATCACAGATTATAATCGTTTACTACAAAGAGCTAGATGGATACAACCAACACATGTGATTAATTGCGCCGCGTATACCCATGTAGATCGAGCAGAAAAAAATCCTGAGTTAGCTTTTTTGGTAAATGCAACAGGGGCTTCTTTTGTAGCAAAAGTAGCAAAGCTAGTGGGTGCGCACTTAATGCATATTTCCACCGATTATGTATTTTCAGGAGATCAGCAAACTCCTTATTGCGAAGAGGATACACCTTGTCCTATAAATGTGTATGGCGCAAGCAAACTAGAAGGAGAAAATCTAGTATTAGATATTCATCCTAATGCGTGTATTCTTCGCACTTCTTGGGTTTTTGGTGCAGGAGGAAAAAGTTTCATCAGTTCTTTATTATCCCTATTGCAAAACCAAGAAGAGATTCATGTAGTCCAAGACCAATGGGGGTGTCTTACTTATTGTTATGATTTAGCTTCTGTTATTTTGAATCTTATACAAGAAAAAGGAATTTATCATTTTGTGAATCGAGGTGTTTGTTCTCGTTTTGATGTTGCAAAAAAGCTTTTTGAGGAGTTGCAAGATCGCATCTTTTGTAAGAAAATTATTCCTACTTCAGCTATTAAATATGTAAATATGGCGAAACGCCCCAGGTTTAATGTATTAGGGACACAGAAAATTTCTAAAAAGCTAAACAACTCTCCCAGACATTGGAAAAAGGCATTAGGAGAATTTTTCATAGATGCGATCACGGTTTAGATCTTTGTTAGTTACGGGTGGTGCCGGCTTTATTGGTTCTTGCTTTATTCGTTATGGATTAAACAAGGTTTATGGAGTTGAGAAAATAGTAAATCTCGATACCTTAACCTATGCTGGCAATATGCATAATTTAGAACCTGTTCAAAATGATATGCGTCATATATTTGTGCAAGCAAATATTTGTAATCAAAAAAGAGTAGCACAGCTCTTAAAAGAACATCAGATTGAAGCAATTGTGCATTTTGCTGCAGAAAGCCACGTCGATAGAAGTATTTTAGGGCCAAAGAAGTTTTTAGAGACTAATGTAGGAGGAACTCTTGCACTACTAGATCTTGTACGCTTATCTCCTCAAATTCACTTTCATCATGTGTCTACCGATGAAGTATATGGGTCTTTGACTCATCAAGACACTCCTTTTAAGGAGACATCCCTTTATAAACCTAATTCTCCTTATGCAGCTTCCAAAGCAGCAGCAGATCACTTTGTGCGTGCATATGCCCATACGTATAAACTTTCAACTACTATTTCCCATTGCTCCAATAATTATGGACCTTGTCAACATCCAGAGAAGTTTATTCCAAAAATGATTGCAGGCTGTTTGCATAAATCCTTTCTGCCTATATATGGAGAAGGAATGAACATTCGCGATTGGTTATTTGTTGAAGATCACGTTAAGGCTATTTGGACAATTTTAGAGCAAGGAGTTGTAGGAGAGTCTTATGCTATAGGAGGAGGATGCGAGAAAACAAATATCGATGTACTTCATTCTATCATTGATACTTTTTCTGCCTTAAAAAATGAAGATTCGACCCAGTTAAAGCTTCTCATCAAAAAAGTAGCTGATAGACCAGGACATGATTTGCGTTATTCTATTGATGCTACTAAGCTTAAAAAAAATCTTGGCTGGGTACCTGTATATGGTTTTGAATCCTCTTTGAAAAGGACCATCTGCTGGTATTTAGAATACCCAAAGAGGTTAGAATGTTAAAGATTATTTGCGTAATACCTGCTAGGTTATATTCCACGCGGTTTCCTAAGAAAATCCTCGCCTTATTACATGATAAACCTTTAATCCAATGGGTATGGGAAAAAGCATGTTCTATCTCTTGTTTTGATCAAGTGGTGATTGCTGTAGATGCAGAAGAGACAAGAGAGGTTGTCCAATGCTTCGGCGCTAATTATATCATGACATCTCAAGAATGCCCAACAGGAACAGATCGGTTGATCGAAGTTATGCAAAAATGTTCTATGCGAGCAGATATATGGGTTAATTGGCAAGCAGATGAGCCATTTATCAGTGAGCAAATGATCAAAGATCTTTTGCAGGCAACTTCCGATAGCGATATATGGACTTTGAAAAAAAGAATTATTAATCCTTCCGATATTTTATCCCCTCATATTACAAAAGTTATCTGTAATCATGAAGGACATGCACTTTATTTTTCTCGTAGTGCTATCCCTCATTATCGCGATCAAAATCCATTACAATTGTATTATCAGCATATTGGGCTTTATGCTTTTTCTCAAACAGCTCTAGAGAAGATCTCTCAATTAGATTCTTGTGACATTGAAGAAGCAGAAAAATTAGAACAGTTGCGCTTTTTGTTTCATAATCTACGCATTCGTGTAAATGAAACTTTAGAGAGCTCTTTAGGGATCGATCTTCCCGAACATCTTGCTAAAGCGGAAAAGTATTTAGGATTGCTATCTTCTTGACATGTTTTTTAGCATCGAGTAACTTCCGATATATCTAAAAGATACAAGGTATTAAAGATGAAGGTCTTTTTATTGCTTCTTTTTTTGATAACCGATTTAAGAGCAACAACCCCTCCATGGGGGGCTAATAGACATTCCTTGCTTGTTGAACACGCTCGAAAACTAGCAAAAGATCTCAAGAAATATCCTTCTTTTTCCTTTCCTACACCAGTAGAAGAAGTATTTCAGCTATTTCCTAATCAGCGTATTCCTATATTTGCCTATGGAAGTTTATTATATCCTAAGTCTGCTCTCAAAACAATTTCCCAAACAACAATTGACACACATCGCCTGGTAATAGCTTACGGGTTTCAACGTGCATTTAACTATAAAGCATCCCTTTCAAAAAAATTATCGCGCCAAACTGATGTAGCGATGTTAAATCTATTCACAACTAATCCTTTTGATACGGTAAATGGAGTTTTAATGTGGGTGACTCATGATGAATTCAAAAAACTTGTTCAAAGAGAAGAGGGTTATCATTTAAGACCTGTTATTGTGAGTGATTGGGAGCAGGGTTTAAAACCTGAGATTTCTCAACCCAATTTTTGGCTCGCTTATGTGTTTATGGTGCCTTCTGATTCTTCTTATTCTCATCATAAAATCAATCCTTATCCTCCTTATGCAAATGAAGCTTTATTAGGAGCGGAAAGATATGGGGGCATCTTTTTCACCTTCTGGCTAAAAACTACTTTTTTAGCTGATCTAACCACACCTTTTTCTGCTTGGATAGAGAACCCACAGATCGATTGCAATCAAGAAACGCTTTGCAACTAATTCAATAGTTTTAACTGTTCGTTTTGCATAGTTATAATTAGATGGATTAGATTTAGATGGATTAGTAATATAGTTATTTAAATCGACATTGATAAAACAGCTTGATCTAAGGCTTCGGATAAATTAGCTACAGTAGGTAAAAGTTCTCGGATTTTCGTTTTCATATTGGCCCAATATTTTTCGATAGGATTTAAGTCCGGTGAATAAGGCGGGAGAAAGAGCATTTCGTATCCACTTTCCTCTATCAATGTTCTAGTTGTCTTTGATTTATGAAAGCTCGCGTTATCGAGAATCAAAACTTGGCCATGAGTCAAATTTGGAATCAATTCCTGTTTTAGCCATACATTAAATAGATCCGTATTGCAAGTTCCTTCAAAACACATCGGTGCCAGCAATTTCTTCCCTTGTAGTGCCGAAATTACACTCTGTCTACCAAATCGTTTTCCTGAAATTCCTCCAAATATTTGTTTTCCCCTCGCGCTCCTCGCATATTGCCTATGCACATATTGACTGATTCCGCTCTGATCCAAATAGACCCTTTTTTCAGGAGAAATTGCTTCTATCTTTTTTAGATATTCCGCTCTTGCTTCCGCATTCCTTTCCTTATAAAACGCAATCTTTTTTTTCTTGTGATCTTGAGTCTTTTCAAAGCGTAAAAGATTGCTTGCAAAGTCAAACCAAAATGCTTTGCAATCTCTGATAAAAAATGATCGGGGTTTTTTTCTACATAAGCGATTAATCTCTGATCATCAATTTTCTTATAAGTGCTTTTCTTTTTTAGAGGTTCTACGTTTCCTCTTT
This sequence comes from Candidatus Rhabdochlamydia oedothoracis, assembly GCF_019453995.1. NCBI lineage: Bacteria > Pseudomonadati > Chlamydiota > Chlamydiia > Parachlamydiales > Candidatus Rhabdochlamydiaceae > Candidatus Rhabdochlamydia > Candidatus Rhabdochlamydia oedothoracis. The sequence goes on from NZ_CP075587.1 coordinate 336,653, forward strand.
GTTTCTTACGCTTTACCCATCGGTAGACAGTTGCAATCCCAACTTGAAATAGCTGGCTGGCCTTCATTTTGTCGTTATTTTCTTCTAGGTATTGAAGCACTCGTTTTCTTAGATCCATTGAATAAGGTTTAGGCATTTCTCTACCTCCATATATTTTGTTGGAGAAAAATATACAACTTTATCAATAATATTTTAAATAACTATAACTGATCTAATAGATGTGGAAAATTTTTTTAAATGGGTTGCAGATTCTGCTTTGTATACGAAAGACAAGTTATTGAAAAATAATGACTACATATGGGTTACATGCGTCCGCGAAACAATTACTGAAGCAAGAAGACTAATAGAAAAAACAGAGGAAGAAATCGTTTGGGAGAACCGAGAAAAAGGATACAAAACCTCAGGCTTTAAGTCTTTGTATGGAGGAATTGAGCAAAGATGGCTGTTGGTGTTTTCAGAACAAGCATATTTGTGAGAGAAGAAAACTTTAGAGAAGAAGCTAAAGCAAGTTCTGTGGCATTTTGAAAATCAGGAATTTCATTGTGAGGAAGGAGCTGTTAAAGCTTTTGAAGTGGTTAGGAAGAGGCACAAATTGCATGTGATTGAGGCATAAATAGTGTCTATTAGTAAGTAGCTAGGTCGAGGCAAAGTATTGTAGAAAAAAGGACTCGTTTAGGAGACTGGGAACTAGATACAGTCATAGGGGCAGGACATAAAGGCGTAATTGTATCAATGGTAGAAAGAACTTCCAAGCTAAATTAAGCTCGCCAAAGTTTCTCATAAAACTGCAGAGGAAGTAAGTCAAGCGTTAATTGAACAACTTAAACCTATCGAAGATTTTGTATACACATTAACAGCAGATAACGGAAAAGAATTTGCCTATCACCAAATGGTTAGTTTCGAGCTAGAGACAGACTTCTACTTTGCAACGCCCTACCATTCTTGGGAAAGAGGCTTAAATGAGCATACAAACGGACTAGTTAGGCAATATTTTCCTAAAACACAAAGCTTTTTAGATACGACTTCCAAGGATATGGAAAGGGTGGAAACTTATACTAAATAACAGACCTAGAAAGGCTCTCAACTTCGAAACTCCACTAGAAGTGTTTAGGAGATTATCTACAAACATGCTATGCTCGGGTGCACAATAGATGTTTTTTCAAGTATTTATATGTTCTTTTTTGTGTACTTCGAGGTTGAAAGGGCCAATCTTAAAAAGGTCGAAGACTTTTCACTCTAATTTCGTTTGAAAATAGAATGAAATTATTTAAGTTTTCAATCTGACTTTATAAGCGTATGTTATTGCATATTAAATAGGTGTGTTTCTTTTTTTAATTAAAGTGTCTATTTGCGAATAGAAATTTTGAGGCTTTTGATTGAGAAAATCTATAGCATTCAGATAGTATAGAAGGAATTTTATAGGAAATATATGTCGACCCAGCAACTTATGGAAGAGCGCTCAGAATATAAATTTGGTTTTACAACCTCAATTGAAACAGAAAGTTTTTCAAAAGGACTATCAGAGGATACGGTTCGCGCTATTTCAGCAAAAAAAGAAGAACCCGCTTTTTTACTAGAATTTCGTTTACAAGCGTTTGCCAAATGGAAGCAAATGAAAGAACCAAAGTGGGGAAATTTACGTTATACACCGATTGATTATCAAGATATTTCTTATTATTCTGCGCCTAAAAAAAAGCAATCTTTAAATGGTTTAGATGAAGTAGATCCTGAAATTTTAAAAACATTTGCAAAGTTAGGTATTCCTTTAGATGAGCAGAAAAGACTAGCTAATGTGGCTGTAGATGTTGTCTTTGATTCTGTTTCTTTGGGGACTACTTTTCATAAAGCTTTAGTAGAATCAGGTGTGATCTTATGTTCGATTTCAGAAGCGATAAAACTTTATCCAGAATTGGTAGAAAGGTATCTGGGAAGTGTTGTTCCGATTGGAGATAACTTTTTTGCAGCGCTTAATTCAGCTGTGTTCTCAGACGGCTCTTTTGTGTACGTTCCTAAAGGTGTGCGCTCTCCTATTGAATTATCTACCTATTTTCGCATAAATGACCGAGAAAGCGGACAGTTTGAAAGAACGTTAATTCTTGCTGAAGAAAGTTCTTACGTAAGTTACTTAGAGGGATGTACAGCCCCTGCTTTTAATAAAAATCAATTACATGCAGCAGTCGTTGAATTGGTTGCCATGGATTATGCGGAAATTAAATATTCTACAGTGCAGAATTGGTACTCAGGAGATCCTAAGACAGGGCTTGGAGGGATCTATAACTTTGTTACTAAAAGAGGGCGGTGTCAAGGGGTCAACTCAAAAATTTGTTGGACACAGGTAGAAGCTGGCGCTGCAATTACATGGAAATATCCAAGCTGTATTCTACAAGGAGATAACTCAGTTGGAGAATTTTATTCGGTAGCTCTGACCAATGGCATGATGCAAGCAGATACCGGTACGAAAATGATTCATCTAGGTAAAAACACACGATCTACAATCATATCTAAAGGAATTTCAGCGGATAAATCCCATAATACATACCGCGGTCTTGTTAAAATTGCTCCTCGTGCGGAAGGAGCTCGTAATTATACGCAATGTGATTCAATGTTAATTGGCAATCAATGTTCTGCTAATACCTTTCCTTATATCGAAATAGCTAATGAAACAGCCCAATTAGAACACGAGGCTTCTACTTCAAAAATGAATGAGGAGCAACTATTTTATTTAGAAACCAGGGGGATTTCTCGAGAAGATGCGATTAATTTAATCGTTAATGGATTTTGCAAAAAAGTCATTCAGGAATTACCTCTAGAGTTTGCTGTTGAAGCACAAAAATTATTAACTTTAAAATTAGAGAATTCTGTTGGATAGCATGTTAGAAATTAAACAATTACAAGCAGCCGTTGCAGGAAAAACTATCTTAAAAGGACTGAATTTACAGATAAACCCTGGAGAAATTCATGCAGTTATGGGGCCAAATGGCGCTGGCAAGTCTACTTTAGCAAAAATTTTAGCAGGAGACCCCTCTTATGATATCACTGCAGGAGATCTCATTTTCGAAGGGAAGAGTTTATTGGAATTAAGCGCGCATGAAAGAGCTCATTTAGGAATATTTCTAGGATTTCAATATCCTGTAGAGATTACAGGAGTTTCTAATTTTCAATTCCTACATGCAGCTTATAATGCAAAGCGCAAGGCACAGCTGCTAGAATCTCTATCTGAAGAGGCATTTAATGAAATTATGCAAGAAAAAATGCAGCTTGTGGAAGTGAAAAGCGAATTTAAATCGCGGAGCATTAACGAGGGATTTTCAGGTGGAGAAAAAAAGAAAAATGAGATCCTGCAGATGGCTGTTTTAGAACCAAAACTTGCTATTCTTGATGAAACCGATTCTGGGTTGGATATTGATGCTATGAAAGTGGTTGCCAAAGGCATTCAAAGCGCTTTAAAACCAGATTCAAGTTTACTGTTAATAACCCATTATCAACGCTTACTCGATTATATTAAACCTCATTTTGTTCATGTTGTTTTAGATGGGGTAATTGTAAAATCAGGCTCAGCTGTCCTTGCATTAGAACTGGAGAAAAAAGGATATGACTGGCTTAACTAAACAAGAGCAGCCTCTGCTTTTACAACATTTAGAAGCACAGTTTGAAAAACTTAAAACAGCAGATGCTCTCAGCTTTTACCGTCAGCTAGCATGGAAAAAATTTCAAGAACTAGGAATACCAAATCGTACTCAGGATGCGTTTAGATATGTTTCTTTATATGATTTATCTGCTGTAGCAATCGATCAGGCAAGCGATAGCCCTAAAGTAGATAAAGAGCAGTTTGAATCAGAGATTCTTCCGGAAAGCAAACACAGCTATCTTGTCTTTATTAACGGTTGTTTTGATTCTGAATTAAGCAATTTTTCAGCGCTGCCTCCTCAAATCAAGATTTTGTCTTTATCGGAAGCAATGCTTTCCCATAAAGCCTTTTTACAACATCATCTTCAACAGCAAATTCAAAGAGAACAAGATTCTTTTGCCGCTTTAAATTTAGCGCTGCACTCTAGTGGTTTATTTGTTTACATTCCTCCAAAAATTGTAGTAAACACACCTATTCAATGTTTACAAATTGTAACAGAAAAGTCTCTTTTTATAACGCCTCGTATGCAAATTGTAGCAGGAGCCCATACGCAGACAAAGTGGGTCTTTTCTTGTTTGGATCACAAAAGCAATACCTACTTAAGTTTGCCTCTATTAGATTTTGCATTGGAAGAGAAAGCAGAGGTTTTTGCGCATTCTGTAGAATATCATAGAGAGTATAGGTGGCAGTTTTCTTCTTTAAGAGCTATTTTAAAAAAAAATGCCTCTTTTCATGCAATGCATTTGAGCGCAGGCGGCAAAGTGTCTAGAATAAATGCGCATATTTACTTAAAAGAAAAAGAGAGTAAAACCCAGCTAAAGGGCCTTCTTAATCTCTGTGGAAAAGCTACTTCACATTGTCATTTAACCATTGAGCATAAAGCACCAGATACGAGTTCTTTGCAACACTTTAAGGGGATCTTAAATGATTTTAGCCGGTCGAGTTTTGAAGGGAAAATTAAAGTGGACTCTGAAGCACAAGGAACGCGGGCTTATCAATTAAATAACAACTTGCTTTTAAGTTGCGGAGCAATTGCTAATAGTAAACCTAATCTAGAGATTTTTGCAGATGATGTGAAAGCCTCTCATGGTGCTACAGTTTCTCAATTGAATAGAGATCAGCTCTTTTATTTAGAGACAAGAGGTTTGAGTCCTACAGAAGCTAAAGAGATGCTTCTTAGCGCTTATGTCCAAGAAATTATCCAAGAAATCCCTTACCGCTCTTTAATAGAGCAAATTTTGAGAGAAATGTTTTGAACCAGGAATTTAATGTTTGGAAAATACGTCAAGATTTTCCTATGCTAAGTCAGTTAATGTATGGCCGTCCTTTTATTTACTTAGACTCAGCAGCTACAACTCAGAAGCCGCAGATTGTAATTAATGCAATATCCGATTTTTATACAAACAGTTATGCAACGGTGAATCGTTCTGTTTATGATTTTGCAAGTAAAGCAAGTGCTTATTACAATATTGTTCGCCGAAAAATTAAACGTTTTTTTAATGCTGCTTTTGTTGAGGAGATTATATTTACAAAAAGCACAACGGAATCCATTAATCTTGTTGCCCACTGCTTGAGTAAACTCTGTTTACAACCAGGTGATGAAGTGCTTATTTCTGAAATGGAACATCATTCCAATATTATTCCTTGGTATATGTGCTGCAAAGAAAGAGGAGCTCAGCTTAAAGTAGTCCCTGTAAGTGAATCTGGAGAGTTAATTTTTGAAGAATTCCAAAAACTGCTTTCCAATAAGACCAAAATTGTAAGCATTGTACATATGTCAAATGTTTTAGGTACCGTTAATCCTATTGAAGAAATTGTTAGAGAAGCTCATGCAAAAGGTGCTAAAGTAGTTGTCGATGGAGCTCAAAGCGCACCTCACATGCTAATCGATGTGCAAAAGTTAGGGGTAGATTTCTATGCTTTTTCAGCACATAAAATGTATGGTCCAACAGGATTAGGGGTATTATACGGCAAGCGTTCTTTATTAGAAATGATGCCTCCCTATCAAGGGGGAGGAGATATGATTGATGAAGTAGCATTTGATAGAGTCACTTATCAAGAACCTCCTTTAAAATTTGAAGCGGGAACCCCCATGATTGCAGAAGTTGTAGGTTTAGGCGCAGCTATAGATTATATAGAATCGATAGATCAAAAACTAATTACTATATGGGAAAAAGATCTACTGGAATATGCAACACAGCAGCTCAATCGAATTAAAGGATTGAAAATTATTGGTATAGCTCAGCAAAAAGGGCCTATTGTAAGCTTTTCTATTGATGGATTTCATCCTCTTGATTTAGCCACATTGCTTGATTTAAGAGGGATTGCAATAAGAACAGGGCATTTGTGTGCCCAGCCTATCTTAAAGCGTTATCATTTAAGCTCTTTATTAAGAATCTCCTTAGCTTTTTACAATACTTTTGAGGAAATTGATTTTTTTATCCATGCTTTAAAAGAATGTCTTCTATTGCTAAAACCTGAAATTTCTTACTAACTAAAAACAAATAGATAGTTTTAAATTTTATTTTCTGTTAGCTTTTTATTATCTATTTTAAACAATTTTTTCTTTTATGAGTATAATTACCGACTATCCTTTAGGGGTAAAAACTATTTTTAATTCTAAGATCCTGTTTAAAATCTTTTCAAAAGTAGAGCAATAAAAGCAAGAACCACCATATTCAGGCTTGTATGTAGTTTTCTTTCGCAATTTTTTCATAGCCTGCGACATTTTTCTATCCACGCAAAAGAACGCTCTACAACCCATCTTTTGGGAATAACTGTAAAAGTATGAAGTGTATTTCTTTTGGCTATTTCTACTATACATCCTAATATCTCCTGCACGCTCTTTGCAAATTTTTCTCCAGAATATCCTCCATCTGCTAAAACATTTTTTACACCGAACAAATGGTTTTTATGTAGTGAAAATGCTTCTATACACCCATTTCTGTCAGTGATATTAGCGGCGGTAATGTGAATCGCATGAGGAAGCCCTTGGGTATCGACTGCTATATGTCTTTTTATTCCTAATATTTTTTTCCCTGCATCATATAGTCTTTTCAAGTTTGAAGTGCACAGAAGAATTAAAAAAAGAATAGGCAGGCGATGAAAGAATCTCTATTGTGATTTTTAACAATCAAACACAAGGAGAGACCTTGCCTAAAGGCTACCATCACCTAACCTATGACCAAAGATGTCAGATTTATATTTTAAAAGCTAGAGGAGATACATCTAGCTCAATAGCAAACATTCTAAAAGTTCATCATAGCACTATTAGTAGGGAACTTAAGAGAAATAAAGGGCAACGAGGATACCGTCATCAGCAAGCTCAAGAAAAAGCATTTCTTAGAAAAAATTCTCAGCCCAATAAAAAAATGACTCCTCAAATAGTTACCCGTATTGAAGAAAAAATCAAGTTGCAATGGAGCCCTATACAAATATCCGGATGGCTTAAAAGACATGGTAAAGAACATGTTAGTCATGAGACCATCTATAATCATATCTGGAAAGATAAACGACAGGGAGGACAGCTTTATAGAGAGCTCCGTCATCGAGGGAAAAAATATAACAAGCAGAGAAAGGGAGCTTCTGGAAGAGGGAACATGCCTGGTCGTATAGATATTAAGCAACGGCCTTGTATTGTAGAAAAAAAGACTCGTTTAGGAGACTGGGAACTAGATACAGTCATAGGGGCAGGACATAAAGGCGTAATTGTATCAATGGTAGAAAGAACTTCCAAGCTAACTAAGCTCGCCAAAGTTTCTCATAAAACTGCAGAGGAAGTAAGTCAAGCGTTAATTGAACAACTTAAACCTATCAAAGATTTTGTACACACATTAACAGCAGACAACGGAAAAGAATTTGCCTATCACCAAATGGTTAGTTTCGAGCTAGAGACAGACTTCTACTTTGCAACGCCCTACCATTCTTGGGAAAGAGGCTTAAATGAGCATACAAACGGACTAGTTAGGCAATATTTTCCTAAAACACAAAGCTTTTTAGATACGACTTCCAAGGATATAGAAAGGGTGGAAACTTTACTAAATAACAGACCTAGAAAGGCTCTCAACTTCGAAACTCCACTAGAAGTGTTTACGAGATTATCTACAAACATGCTATGCTCGGGTGCACAATAGATGTTTTTTCAAGTATTTATATGTTCTTTTTTGTGCACTTCAAGGTTGAAAGGGCCTATCCTTTCTTCTCCGCTGTATCAGTATTTTTAACACTTTGAGCATCAATAATTACAAAGCTTGTTTTCTCTTTCCGACCTCGCCAACCAATTTTTTTTAAAACTATTTCAAGAATACTCTTAGAATTTTTATCATCTTTTTTATTCCAAAGATGGAAATAATAATAACATAATTCCCATTTAGGATATTCTATGGGCAGGGCTTACGCATGAAGAATTTCCTTTGCACCTACTAGATCTAATAAATAATCTTTACGACATGATGCAATGAAGCGCCGTTTACGTAAACTGAATAGATGAAGAATGAATGAATCCTTCCATTTTATACTCCTTATGAAAAAGGAGCCAGAATCATTTTTTATCTCTCAATTATCAAGCAAAATCTTCATGCGTTGGCCCTGATTCTATGGGTAACATACGCCACTGGCAACCACTTTTTAAAATGTACAAAATTCCACAAAAAATATCATATAGATCAACTCTTCGTGGACGTGTTTTTTTGCGTGTAGACTCAAGTATTAGATGGATTTTGCTAAATTGTTTACGAGAAATATCGCTTGGATAAGAGCGGGTCATAACTACCTCCAAAGGTTTTATGAAAACTATCATTACTACTATATACTAGTTTGATTTCAAATTAAGAATTGCATAAATAGGTTTTTTTGAAAAAACTGCTCTATCTTGCAAGGAGATGTTATTTTTTGTATAAAAATGTTTATACATTCAAACTCTTAATTTAAATGCAAACGAGTATACTTGAGTCTACACGCAAAAAAACACGTCCACGACCTGAATATGATGGTTCTCGCTTTTATTGCTCTACTTTTGAAAAGATTTTAAACAGGATCTAAGAAGAGACTAAAGGCGTTAGAAGCAAAAGCAGCTCAAGATCACTATTTAGGCAAAAAGTGTATCATAGTCTAGAAGAACTGCAAATGGATGTGGATAAATGGCTAAAAGAGTACAATGAAGAGCGAGTCCATTCTGTGAAATATTGTTATGGGAAGACACCATGGCAAACCTTTCAGGATGCAAAGCATCTAGCACAAATGAAAATGCTAGATACATTATACCAAGTTGACACTAGACCTCTTTCAAAACCCATTAACATAGCTCCAGATTATAAATGCCCGCAATTAGATTGAAGCAAAGACCAAACCTTTTTCGTCTATTTCTATAACGATCAGCTAAAATTTTGAATCGCTTAAGCAGACCAATAGCATTTTCATTAATTACACGTTCTTTGGAAAGGAATTGATTATTTTTTTTGTCTTGTTTTGTTAAAGGATTTTTCTTGCTTCTTCTTTTAGGCATTTGGGTTTTAGCATGAAGCTTTTTAAGTCCTAGATACCCTCCATCTGTTAGAAGGTTTATTTCGGAATGAAACTTGATTTTAGAATCCTTAAATATCCTAAAATCATGTCTTCTACCTTTGGAAAAAAAGGTACAAATAATCTTTTTTGTGTCCTTGCTCATTACAAGCTGCGTCTTTAAGGTGTGCCTTTTCTTCTTCCCTGAGTAAAAATGTTTTTGTTTTTTTTAGGGCGCTCTATGGGTGTTTCTGTGGCATCTTCCATATCGCTTTTTAATAGCTCTTTACGTCCAGGCAGTGCAAATAGGGGATGTTTTATCAGGGTGTATTCTACCCATTTTATTGTTTTATAAGCTGTACTTTCACTGATATTATAGCGCTGGCTTATGTGAAAATAGGTTCTATACTCTCTTAGATACTCTAAGCTCATCAGTAACATGTCTTCTATTTTTAATTTATTGACGCGGCCTCCTCGGGCTTTTTTCTCTTTGTGACTTATCTCCAAAATCAAGCTCATTTGATCAAATGTGCTACGTTTTACTCCGGTTAATCTTCGGAATTTCTCGTTGTCTAAACTTTTTGCTTTTTCAAATTTCATCATGCCCTTACGTATTTTTAAGGGCATTATTTTATACAAGGGCTTTTTTATTTCCTAGTTTTGAAAGAGCTCTACTGTCAATGAAGTGCTGCCTGTCAACTCAAGTTCTGTCTAGGACAGATTTTAAACAGGCGCTAAAGAAAAAAACACCAGAATTTAAAGCTCTAGTGTTTTTTAAGGATTTTAGTTAGAAGTCAAGGTTTGCATGTAGTGTCCAGCCCTGGTAAGTTAAATCTCCTGATGAAGCTGAGATAAATAGACCTGGATTATATAAGAAACTTTGATGCAAATACACATGGTTTTCCCAGCCCAATTTCAATCCAAAGTGAAAGTCACAGAAGTTATAGTCCCAACCTAGTCCAAGTTGCAGATCTAGAATAGGTCTGCAAATATGGTAACTATCTACAAATGAATAAGCAACAGTTCCAAATTCATTTACAATTTGTTTGATAGATCCATATTCAATAGCACCAGCTACATTTCCGTAAAGGCTAAATCCACCACAAAAACTCCACTGTGTGTTAAGCCCTGATTCGATTCCAATTCCCCACCATTTAACTTTTCTGTTACTTGTTTGGTTAATTGTAGGATCGGCTATTACTCCAGAATAAGATGCACGTAACCTTTGGAGTAACCAATCAGATCTTAGCCCAAAGAAAGGTCGTAGTGTTACCCACTTGCTTACGAAAAACTCGCGACCTGTATTAAGGCTAAGTCGTTCAAGGCGATTATGGTAGTTTGCACTTGCAGTTGTAAAACCTACAAGAACGCTACTTAATACAAGGCCTGATTTTCTTAAAGCATTACCTTGAGCTGCTGTAGTATTACCTTGGCTACTGCTAATTAGATGTGTCCAAGAAAAATCTACATCCCAATTATCATGGGGCAGAGTATAATCCAGACCTATACGGAGTCCCCAATTATATTTTTGTTTTATTCGATCATTTCCCAAAGGAAGAGTAAAAGTTACTGATTCTATAGCATAGACAAGAGCATCTTCTTGTAACTGCCAAAGCAAAGCATCTGCAGATACTTGAAGATCCCATCCGTTTTTTCTTAAAGGCATTCCAGGGGGATTAAACGTTTCATTCGTTTTAAGACAGCAAAGGCAATTTTCTAGGTTATGCGTAGCACAATCGTTAATATCGGCATACGTAAAACTTGTTGCTAATAACATAGATGTAGCAATTATAGGCCACAACTTTTTCAAGTTCCATTGCATATAAGATTCCTCTTGAGTTTAGATTATTTAATTTCAATAAACGACAATTACACCAGATACAAATGCATAACAAAATTTTTTCCAAAGAGTGCATTTGGAGCATTTTTATGGCTTAACTGTAATTCTTATTTTTAACGTATCAATATCCATCTTATATTAATAAAAATAGATTGCAACTTTTTTTTTGAAAAAACTTATATCATTGAGAATAAAAAAACACCAGTTTAAGTGAATAGGTTCACTTAATCCTGGTGTCTATTTTTTTGCGGCAGCAAACACTTCACTTAGAAGTCAAAGCAAGCGTGTAATGTCCAACCTTGATAAGTCAGACTTCCACCAGAAGTGTTGTCTGAATAGTTAACTGTGTTATAAGACAAGAATCTGCTTTGATCAAAATACACATGGTTTTCCCAGCCCAATTTCAATCCAAAGTGAAAGTCACAGAAGTTATAGTCCCAACCTAGTCCAAGTTGTAGATCTAGAATAGGTCTGCAAATATGGTAACTTCTACTAAATGAAGCAGAATTGTTTTCCATAACACCTACCATGTTAATTTCATTCAATTGTAGTTTTTGTAGACCATACTCAATAGCAGTGGCTACATTTCCATAAATGCTAAATCCGTTACAAAAACTCCATTGTGTATTGAGCCCTGATTCAATACCCATTCCCCACCACTTATTTCTTTGATTAGTGAATTGGTCAGTTGTCACAGGATCTCCATTAACAACATTACTAAAACCATAAGATGTACGTAGCCTCTGACGTAACCAATCAGTTCTTAACCCAAAGAAAGGACGTAATGTTACCCACTTACTAACGAAGAACTCACGGCCTACATTAAGATTAATTTGATCAAGACGGTTGCGATATCTTGAATTTGCAACAGCATAACCCTCAAAAGGATTTTTTGCAGAAGCAAAACCTTGTGTTTTTATTAAAACATTTGATGGATCATTTGCTATAGAAGAGCCTTTGCGGCTGCTAATTAGGTGTGTCCAACAAAGAGCTACATCCCAATTATCATGAGGTAGAGTATAATCGAGGCCAATACGGAATCCCCAATTGTATTTACTTTTTACTTCATCAGCTCTAACAGGAAAGCCATTATTTGTTGTTTCTACCGCATAGCTAAGACCGTCTTCAAATAATTGCCATAAAAGAGCATCTGCAGATACTTGAAGGTCCCATCCGTTTCTAGTTAAAGGCATTGCAGCGGGGTTGATCATTCCATTTACGCCTCGTCTTTGCTCAAGGCTATTAAGACGATTTTCTATATTACGCAAGGACGCTGAATCACCAAAATCCGCATACGTAAAACTTGTTGCTAATAACATAGATGCGGCAATTGCGGGCCACACCTTTTTCAAATTCCATTGCATATAGATCCCCCTAGGTTTGGATCATTTAATTTCAATAAACGACAATTCGTAGCTGCCCACGGAGTTAATAACTTCTTTGTAAGAAATTAGCAATTCCGCAAGCAGCTACAATGTAGATATCTTGAAGATCACCGTACTTGCTTACAATGAGCTTTATAAACAGCTACATCTGATGCAAACTTGCCCTAAAATGAAAAAACTGCAATGAAGAATAATCTCTTTTAAAACATATTCTGAGCAGCATTTTTTTTTGATAGCTTTATTTGCATCATTTTTATGGCTTCACTGTAATTTTTATTACGAATTCAAGTCAACAAAAAATAGTATAAGTATGTGATTTTCCTTTTTTAATCGTTGTTAAAATCCTATGTCTGGGATAGGTTAAATATGCCTTATAACTATTTAGGAGGGGATTTTTGTTTTTTAGAGCATTAAATGAATTTCGTGTTTTTAGAACTTAAAAATCAAAAAAAACAATCAGAAAAAATATAAATATAAAAAGAATTTTTTCTAAATTTAATTAAAAACTTAAGACTATTAATAAGTAAAATTAGTTAATTTCAAATGCTATTGAAAGCTTTTTAGAATAACTTCTAGATCTTTTAAATACCCTAATGATTGTATGCCCATTTGTTGCAAAATGAAAAACCACGCAGCACAAAGAACTGCAAGTCCAAGTAATGACTTAAGAGACATGCCCAAAAAAGCAATTTGTACTTGAGGGGCTAATCTATTAGCGATTCCTAAAAACATCTCCGTCATTAATATAGCAATGATAGATGGAGCTGATAATTGAATACCAATTGATACGATTTTTCCGACTAGTGCCCAAACGCTTTGCCAAAAAGCTGCTTGAAAAGTAAAAAAATACGATGGGAGCATTTTATCTATGGGAATAATTGTATAAAAATCGAAAAGAGCATTAAAAAAATAAAAGATACCGTTTATTTGATAGAAGATCACAATCATGATGTAATTATAGAAAATACCAATAGAAGAAGAGGGAGTTTGCATAAAAGGATCTGTCACTTGCAAAGCGGAAGATCCTCTTAGAAAATCGATGTTTACTCCAGCTGTTTCTGCAATGTAGAAAGGGATTGTTATAAAAAACGCAAGAACAAATCCAAGAAAGAGTTCTTTGAAACAAAGAACAATATATTGAAAATTAAATCCGACCATTGTTTGAGAGGTCATAATCATTTGCGGTAAAAATACAAGGGTTAAACAAATCAAAAGACCCATTTTTACAGTGCTAGGAGCTTTATTTCCTAGAAAAGGAGCCAAACTTACAATAGGAGCAAAACGCATCAAACCTAGAAAAAATAAGGAAAGCAGTGCAAAGGGGTCTAGTTCAAAAAGTTTAGAAAAAAAAGCTAGGTAAGAGTCATTAGGGTTCATGTAAGGATCTTATACGAGGTTTATCTTAGCAAGATGGATTAAGGACGTTGTTTGTAAATCGTCAAATTCATACGCTTACTTATCCTCTTGCGCCAGATTAGAATCATAACAAATAATTGTAAAATGGAAACATGAGCAGAGCTATTAACATGAAGGCAGCAACTGCAGGCCCCAATTTAGTTTTTATAAGGAATTTGGTCAACAAAAAGTGAGTGTGAATGACGTTGTATGAAATCTTTAAGAGGCCCACTTAGGAAAATTTGTGAAGATATTATTGGTAAATTGTAAGATTTGTGAACTTAACCATCCTCCAACAATGAGCAAGGTAAAAATCACCGCAAATAGTTTGACCATGAAAGAGAGTGTTTGTTCTTGGATTTGTGTAGCCGCTTGAAAAACAGCAACGGTTAATCCGAGCAAAGTACTGATTAAGATAGGAGGCCCAGATAAAAGAAGAATCAATAACAGAGCTTGGTAGGAAAGCTGATAGATTTCTGTATTATACATAGTTTTTTTCCTTAAATTAGCGAAATGATAAAACTAGTCCCTGAATGATCAATGTCCATCCATCTACCATTACGATTAATAGTAATTTTAAGGGAAGCGCAATTGTTAAAGGAGATAACATCATCATGCCCATAGCGAGCAAAATATTAGAGGTCACTAGATCCACTACAAAGAAGGGCAAGTAGATTAGGACACCTATCTCAAAGGCAGCTTTGAGTTGTGAGGTAATAAAGGCAGGAATTAAAATGATAAAATCGTTGGGTTTTAACCCACCGCGAAACTCCTCTGGTATAGAGCGCTGAGCGAGTTGGTAAAAACCACCCATGTGTTTAGCAGTGGTATTTCTCTGTAAAAAATCACGCATGGGTTCTTTTGTAACATTGATTACATTTACCATGTATTGAGCGCTCTCAGCGGAAAATAAATTTGTAGGAGCTCTGTCTTTAATCTGATTTTCTCCCGCTTTATACATGGCTACAGCGGTGGGAAACATTACATAAATCGTCATTAAAAGAGCAATACCGCTTATGACTTGATTCGGTGGAGATTGCTGAATACCCAAAGCATTGCGTAAAAGAGACAATACAATCACAATTTTAATGTAAGAGGTTAAGAGCATAATGGCAAAAGGCAAAAGCGCAAAAGCCGTGATTGCTGTTAGCTCTTCTAAGATGGTAGGTGTTGGTGCTAGTTGCTCAATAGAAGGTGAAGAGGGAATGACTTCTTTTGCATATAAACAATCTCCTAAAAAAAGACAGGCTAGCAATACAAAAGAAAAAAGCAGAAGGCGTTTATGCATGTTAGTACCGTTTTTTTACCGAATTTAGTATATTCTTAGATTTTCTCTAAGAGAAAAAAGAGATTTTAAGTGCTTTAAGTTTATACTTTAAAATTACATGTATTTTTGAAAGGCGTGCTCTAGGGATTCCCAAAGTTTATCTATTTTGGCATTGATGATTCCACTATCTGTTTCAATAACACAGCCTCCTTGTTCAATATCGTCTCTTTCTTGAATCGTAAAGGTTTTTATTTGCTCGAGACTTTTTTTAAGAGTGGGTTTGTTTGCTTCTAGAATCTCTTTGTCTAACTTGTTGACATAGATGGTAATATCTGGACTTTGCTTCACGCTTTTAAGCGTTTCAGAAACGATTCGCACAATAGTTTCAGGATGTAAAGAGAGTTGTTGGCTAACGATTTTTTTAGCTGCTTGTAGAGCGAGAGGAAGTACTTTTTTTTGGAGTTCTGAATACCAAAAAAGCACTTTTTTTTCTAAATCTATAATATAAGTACTGAATTGCTCAAGTCCTTCATCAAAACCTTGTTGTTTTGCTTGGGCACGTAGTTTTTTACACTCTTTTTCCACCTTTTGTTTATAAAGAACAATATCTTCTTGTGCATGTTCAATAAGCATTTTTGTTTCTAATAAAATACTAAAATCTTTAGCAGGAATCACCTTTTCTGCTGTAGTTGGATGTATTTCACTTTGTTGAATGAATGTTAGAAATTTCATAAGTTAGCTTTGGTAATTAAGTTTTTTCATGAGTAACAGGATTTGATTTTTGAGCAGATTAGCTGCTTGTGGAGCAGTTGTAGCGGTAGATAACTTAGTTAATAACTTACCTTTTTTCCTTTCTAGACGATGACTTATATACCAAGTAAAGCTCGTATGAATAGGATAAATAGCTTTAGCTAATCGATTCATTCCTCTTTGTATTAATGCGTTTTTTAACACCTCTAAATCTGCAATCCATTCCGATAGCCCTATTTTTTTAAAGATCACAGGTTCTTTCTGAGTCAAAAGTTTTTTTAAATAAATAGACTGTTCCTTAGTAAGAGCGCTATCAATCAATTTTAATTTTTGCGTAGAGATAATTTGAGGAATTTCTACCGCTAAATCATGCATTGCTAGTAGTTCAATAAGGGTATTTAATTGTGTGGTACTTAAATCAAGCAAAGATAGTAAAGGATGCTGTGGTAAAAAGCAAGGAGGGATTAAGTTTTCAGGAGCAATTGTTTTAAATAGCTCTTGAGTTAAGTATTTTTTGGCTAAAACTGTGGGCTTTGGAAAGAATTGAGAGAGCATGAGCTCTTCTTTTAACCCTTGTATTTGTTGAAGGGGTAAACAAGAGATAAAAAGCTTAGCATCTTTTTCTGTAAGAGAACGCAGATAGGGAACAAACCAGGAAAAATGTATAGCATCAAGCTGTTTATATATAGAGGATTCTGTATCTGTTACCTCTATATTTTCTTTGTGAGATGTTTGTATTTCCGTTTGCATCTCTTCGGATAAGCAAGCAACCAAGTCTTTTTTTTTTTGAGAGGACATAATAAGAGAGCGTAATGTACAAAAAGCTACTTTATCCATGGCTTACTTTTCACTCTCAGGCGGTTCTATTGTTTCTTGTCTCTCTTTAAAGGGGGCGATTTTAAGCAGATTCCTCCAATTCCCTTTTTCTTTAAGGAGGGGATAGAACTTCCAAACCAGCCAACCGATGAGCAAAGCGAATATAAATAAGCAAAACATAAGAAGAAAGAAGACAACACGGAAACGAGAAGCTGATTGTTTGTTTAATATAATCGACCAAATGCTTACATATTCATTACCAGATCCTTCTAAAGGCTCGCTTATGGGCATTAATGAGACATCAATAAAGCGCGCACGATCTGAAATGACGGTAACATCATTGAGATCAAGACCTGTTACGCTACCAGATACAAGCCGTTTAATTTTAGAAGAAAGATGAGCATTAGGGTCATCGAATATTCCTTGATGTTTTACATAGACTGCCGCTGTAATTTTTTTTATTTTTTCTTGTTGTGATCCATAAGCCATAGAAGAAGTTTCACTAGAGGGAAAAGAAATTTGCACATCTGCATCCAACACCCCATCGATCTTACGGATCATATTAGCAATCTGTTCAGCAAGTCCTGCTTGATAACGAATGGTTTCTTCTTTTTCTGAAGACATCAAGCCCGCTTTTGCAAAAAGATCCAGTAAGCTCATCCCTTTTTTACGAGGCAATCCATTTTGATTTAAAATAGCCATAGCTTTTGTAGAATGAGTCTCATCAACTATGATGCTCCATTTTACAGCTTCATTTCCTGTTGCACCAGCTCCTGTGCTTACAGCTTGCATTTTCTCCGAAGAGATTCCTCTACTTGCTAGAAAGACGATGATCTCATTTGCCTCTCTTTCGTCGACATCATTTATGATGACCATATTACGATCACAGCTTATAAAAGTGAAAAGAAGAGAAATGAAGAGGTATTTTAAAATGTTGTTAATAGTCATAAATCAATAGTTGTAAAGATTGAAAATTGCCCAGTCTGTCATGCTTATGTGACAAGATATCCTATTTCTTAACTTATAGCAGTTTATCTTAGCTTCGTCAAATTAGAACTCTATTTTATTAGCAATGATTAATCCAATCAGGTCCGGGCCCAAAGCGACGCAAGAGATAATCTTTTATACCTTTTAGAGCTGCTTTATAAATTAGCAGTCTATCTCTTTTTTTTTCTTGCTCAGCTTTGGTGTAAAAAAAATTAAAACAAAGACACTGCATAGATCGTAACAAAGAGATTTTTAATAATTGAAGGATTTCAGGAATTAACACTCGTATATAGATGCTTAAAAGTTGGTTGCAAGCGCAGTTGCGTTCGATCCAAAGAAGGCGGTTACGCCACCAAAAATAGGTAATATGTGTTTTACCTTTAAAAGAAGCGGAAACTTTATGCCAAATTTTTGCAGAAGGGTAACTGATAATTTGAAACCCTTTGCGTTTTGCACGCATACAAAAATCAGATTCCTCCCAAATCAAAAAGAAGCGAGCTTCCAATAGTCCTATTTGTGCAAAAACTTCTTTTTTGATCATCATGGCAGCCCCGCAAACATAGTCGATACAGAAGGCTTCATCCCAATTCTCATCTAATGCATGCAGTCCGATTAAATCAAAGATTCCTTTCTTTGGATTCCAAGTTCCTCCAAAGTGATCTAATTTTCTCTCATTTTGCATGAGATAAATTTTAGCGCCAAGAACTCCTGCCTTAGGGAATTGTTGAAATCCTAACATGAAGTGCTTTAATAAATCAGAAGAAACCTTGGTATCATTGTTGAGCAGCAAAATAAAATCCGCTTTGTGATCTAAAGCGTATTGGATTCCCACATTATTACCACCGGTGAACCCTAAGTTGATTTGGTTTTCTAATAGCAGATGATGGGGAAATTGAAGCTTTATAGCAGAAATAGAACCATCATTTGATCCATTATCAACAATGACTATTTGATAGTTAGGGTAATCCAATGATTGCAGAGACTGTAGGCAGGTTAAGGTATCTTGTCTTCCATTCCAATTTACAATAATAATAAAAATCTTAGGAAGATAAGCTGAAGACATAAGAGGACCATCCCGCTTTGCGATATTCGCTTGCTGCTCGTTTTGGGTTTTCTGCTTGATAAATTCCTCGCCCCACAATGATTACATCACTGCCCGCTTTTGATAGCTGAGTATGGGGTTTGGTATGTCTGCGCTAAGCTATCCTTATCGTTAGCGGATTGAATGCCGGGTGTAAAGTAAATCCATTTCGGATTGTTGGAAATTTTTTTTAAGCAAGGGGCAACTTTTTCAAAAATACTTTGAACTGTAGTAATCATATCTTCAACGACTAAACAAAACTGCTTTTTATTAAAAATGCCCTCAATACTGGATTTAGTTCCATGTTCCTTAATCTCCTTACAGCGCATCAGCAAAGGCACTCCACAAATCAGACTAAACTCTAAAGAAGATGCAAGTTGCCAAAGGGCATCGCAGATTTCTTTTACGAGTTTTGGAAAAGAAATAATCCGTCTTAAGTCGATATAAATCAGAGATGTAATACCGCTTTTTAAAACAAAACGGCCAAATTGAATCGATCCTATGCTAAAAAGATCAAGGATCATTTTTTTAGTCTGTAATTGGATCATCTCTACTCTTTGGTATGATATTTTGTTGCTAAATAAGGATCCCACATCATACCTGTTGCGGTCATTGCAGCGTTAGCTTTTGCTTTAAAAAAAACAGAAAAATGCTCTGGTAGGGAAATACCCCCTACTCCGATTAAGGTAAGATCGAGCTTTTCTTTTTGGATGATTTCATGAGTTTGTGTAATAAACCGTATCGCAGTAGAGAGAATAGGTCCTCCACAAATACCACTTGTTGGTCTATCAGAACCCAAAGGAGAGTTTCCAGCTGAATCAACCACTCTAGAACTGACTGAGTTAATCCCAGAAATGGCTTGGATTCCACTTTGAGTAGCTGTGATTAGCACTTCTTGCAATAGTTGTTTAGACGGGAAAACACCCAC
This sequence comes from Candidatus Rhabdochlamydia oedothoracis, assembly GCF_019453995.1. Classification (NCBI taxonomy): domain Bacteria; kingdom Pseudomonadati; phylum Chlamydiota; class Chlamydiia; order Parachlamydiales; family Candidatus Rhabdochlamydiaceae; genus Candidatus Rhabdochlamydia; species Candidatus Rhabdochlamydia oedothoracis. Next base: position 356,229 of record NZ_CP075587.1, read on the forward strand.
TTTAATCATTAAAGGAATGGGATGAACAGCTTTAACAAGCGCTCTTCCAATTTCTGCAACAGCAGAGGGAGACAAATAAATAGCACCTTCTTTTGTCTTTACATTAGGGCAAGAGAAATTCGCTTCGATAATCTTAGCCCCTGCTGCTTTAGCTAAGGTGGCAACAGCTACAAAATCTTCTATAAAAGTACGCTCTTTTTGAAAGGAACCCGCTATGGAAACAACCATAACTTGCCCTTCTTGTAAATAAGCATTTGCACGAGGGATATCCTCTAATAGAAAAGCAGGTGATCTAGAAGGCATGCCAAAAGAGTTTGTGATCGCTAGATCCTCTATTTGCTTAGGTGGGAAAAGGACTTGTTTAACACTATATTTAGGATCATTTGCATGTATAGGGCCATTTGTGTCGACATAAATAATATTTGGCATGGAATGAGCTGCATATTCTTTACTACGAATGGTTTTATATACAGGAATGTCGTATCCCAATTTAGCTGCCAGTGAAATCCATTTGGAGTTTAATAAAGGTCCAGCTGCTACACCAATACAAGAGGCTACTGGGAATCCCAAAAAATTAAACATCGCTTCTCTAGAAGGAAGATTTCTTTTGGGAATCAATCCATCAAAGAAAGGACCCTCTTCTGCATTTTCTAGATAACTTTTTTTCATATCGTAAATAGGGAAGTGATCTGGATACCAGATAGGTAATTTAGTGGCAGGCATAGAGGTTATCTCCTAAGAGCCTGTTTAAAATCTTTTCAAAAGTAGAGCAATAAAAGCAAGAAGCACCATATTCAGGCTTGTATGTAGTTTTCTTTCGCAATTTTTCCATAGCCTGCGACATTTTTCTATCCACGCAAAAGAACGCTCTACAACCCATCTTTTGGGAATAACTGTAAAAGTATGAAGGGTATTTCTTTTGGCTATTTCTACTATACATCCTAATATCTCCTGCACACTCTTTGCAAATTTTTTTCCAGAATATCCTCCATCTGCTAAAACATTTTTTACACCGAACAAATGGTTTTTATGTAGTGAAAATGCTTCTATATACCCATTTCTGTCAGTGATATTAGCAGTGGTAATGTGAATCGCATGTGCTATATGTCTTTTTATTCCTGATATTTTTTTCCCTGCATCATATCCTTATCTTCTCCGCTATATCAGTATTTTTAACACTTTGAGCATCAATAATTACAAAGCTTGTTTTCTCTTTCCGACTACTGCTTTTTCTGACCTCGCCAACCAATTTTTTTTAAAACTATTTCAAGAATACTCTTAGAATTTTTATCATCTTTTTTATTCCAAAGAGGGAAATAATAATAACATAATTCCCATTTAGGATATTCTATGGGTAACATACGCCACTGGCAACCACTTTTTAAAGTGTACAAAATTCCACAAAAAATATCATATAGATCAACTCTTCGTGGATGTGTTTTTTTGCGTGTAGACTCAAGTATTAGATGGATTTTGCTAAATTGTTTACGAGAAATATCGCTTGGATAAGAGCGGGTCATAACTACCTCCAAAGGTTTTATGAAAACTATCATTATACCTTAATGAGAAGATTTTAAACAGGCTCTTAAAGCTAGCTTAAGCTAAAGAAGCCTGTTTAGCAGCTTCTTCTTTTCGAGTTCTATAGAGAATGAATAAATTACTTCCAACAATAACCATAGCGCCGATTAATGTATAGATATCTGGTGTTTTGTTCCAATAGGTAAAGTCAAGAGCTACTACCCAGAAGAAGGTAGAATAATCAATAGGAGCAAGAATTGAGGCTTGTGCAAAACGAAGTGATTGTGCAATAGCGTATTGAGCTCCAGCTGTCAGAACACCTACAATTGCAAAAAGACCCCAGTGGGCCCAAGGCATCGGTTTCCAAACAAGGTTAAACTGAGGAGATAGCCAATTTGTGTAAGACGAAGACATCAAACCTAAAATTAGCATCGCTACGATCATTACGAGGTTTGGGTAGATCGCAATAGCAAGGCTATGCTCTGTTGATGCTAAACGGCGCATGAGAATCTTGTTCAAAGCTCCGAGGAAAGTTGCAAAAAGAACCAGAAATGCTGCTGATTCCATTACACTTGATCCGGGGCGCATAGCAATGACAACTCCTATAAGACCAATTCCTACAGCAACCCATCTCTCGCGGGTTACTTTTTCTTTAAGCATCAACGAACCTAAGACAATCATGAAAAAGGGCGAGGTATAGCTAAATGTATAGATTGTCGTTAAAGAAGCGAGCGAAAAGGCAAACATAAAACAAAAAGTATATATCAAATTAACCGTTAGCCGGGTGAGATGGCTAGTTGGGTGTTTTGAATAAAGAATCTTACGCGGCCCTCCTTGGAAGTAAGTTGCAATAAAAAGAGGAACCAAACGAGTAAATGCGCGTAGCAGAGTGACTTGACAGACGCTATATGTGCCCATGAGATGTTTAATGAAAGCATCAGATAGCGGATAAAGCGCTAATCCAAGAATCATTAAACCAACTCCTAGTACAGCTTTATTTTGTAGTTTTCTATCTGCATTAGCCTCACATACCATAAACACTCCTTCTGATTCAAAAAATAAACCATGCTAAAGGGATTTTTTCCTCCATTATTCTTTAAATAATAGATATTTGTATATGTTTTTATTTTTTCTTACATATACAACAGCTTGGCATACATATACTACAACAAGAATGAGTAGGGTGACGAAGAAGCATCTGATTAGTTAATGTTTCTTCTTGTTCTATAATGGTAAGAACTGCTTGAATCCAATCAGGATGATGGTTGAGAGCAGGACAGCGAATAGCGGTTAACCCCTGCTTGCGAATGGATGGTAAATACAGTTTTTCGATTTCAAAAAGAGTTTCTATATGATCTGAAGTAAAGCTTAAAGGAATAACTACTACTGTTTTCCTATCTTGGGTCCAATTGCTAATCTCTTTGCATACATCACTTGTATAAGGACGAAGCCATTCTTGCTTATCAAATTGAGATTGATAAGATAAATGACAAATCGCTTGAGGAAACCGTTTTTTAAGAGCATGAAAACTTAAACCACATTCTTTTTCATAAGGATCCCCTGTACAAACAAACTTTCTAGGGATTGCATGGGCTGAAAAAAGCAAACATACCTCTTCTTCTTTAAGTTTGTGTTGGCTTAAACAAAGGCGGATCTGTTGCTCGAATGCATTAAGATATAAAGGATGGGTTGCATAAGATTTAATCCAAGAGAGCTGGTTTAAATTCTGCCCACATAAATTACGAGAGAAAAAAAGAGCTACGCTTCCTGTTGTAGCATAGCTAAATTGGGGGAACATAGGAAAAACTCGTATCTGATGATCTTTCGGTATTTGCTTAATGGCAGATAAAAAGCAAGCATGCGTTTTAGGCAAATAACGATGAAAAGTAAGAATAGGTGCTTTTCTATATTGCCGCAAAGTTGCAGCCATCTTTTCCGTATCCTCATAAATCGGCGATCTACCACCGATTTTTGCATATTCAGGAATAACTTTTAATGCACGCTTTTTTGCAATGCGGGTAAATAATAAACGATGAATAAAAGAAGGAAAGGGAGTGCGAATGACCTCTTGATCGGTAAGTAGCTCTGTTAAAAATCCTTCAACCTCTTGTAAATCTCTAGGACCGCCAAAATTGATAATGAGATAAGTATTTGACATAATTAGAACCTTAAACGATAAACATACACTTTTTTATCTTATTGTGTTACAGATCATTTTATGTTAAGGAAAATTTCCACCCTATTACTACTGGCTCTTCTTTGCTGCTGTGGAAGTAAAAACCACCAACAAAGAGTGGCTCTTGACCCTAGTTGGTATCCTTTGGATTTAGAGGATAAAAATGCGCAATTGGTAGGATTTTCTACAGAAATTTTGCAGAAGATTTCAGAAAAACTTCCACTTGCTAAAATTATAACAGATGCACACTACTTATTAGAAGACTTGTTCCAAGGAAAATATGAGGCTGTGCTCTCTTCTTTTCCTCCCTATAACTTTAACAAAGACCGCTTTGATTTTTCAGAAAGCTATTTAATGTTAGGTCCTGTAATTGTAGTAAATAAGTCATCCGATATCTCTTCTATCAAACAGTTAAAAGGCAAAGCTATCGGTGTACTCTCTGATGCTAATGCTTTATTAGTTGAATTGGTTCCTAATGTATTAATCCATCAATACACATCTAAAGCACAAGCCCTTGAAGATATAACTTCCGGTGTGCTTGATGCAGCTTTAATCGATATTCTAAGCGCTTATGCCTATTGCGAGGATCTCTATCAAGATAAGCTAAAGGTAGGATCCCTACCTTTAACCAATGAGGCTTTAAGACTGATTACAGCACGGGATAAAAATGGCTCTTTAATCAAAGCCTTTAATAAAGAGATTCATCGGTTAAAGCAGTCTGGAGAATATCAAAAAATAATTGATAAATGGGGCCTTCCACAAAAAGAGATAAAAAAATAAAGATATTTAAGAAGAATTTTTTACAGAGCCATTTGCACTAGCTGGAAAAATACGACATTTATCGTGCTCGCTATACTCTATTCTTATTTTTTCTAACTCTTTAAGATCAACTGGACAAGGTTGAATATCCCAAACTAATTTTGCATAATTTTTAATCGATTCATCGGAAGAAAAATTTCCCATGGCTGCTATGTTCTGCAAAGCATACTCTGCCCATTGTTGAGGTTTTAAAAATAGCTCTTCCACCGATTTTTGAATTCTATAATAATCTAATAAATCGCCTAAGACAAAGTAATAATCCGGTATATAACTCGCTTGGCTATGTAGCAAATTTTGATATAAATTACTAAGAGCTTGATGCTCTTCTTCTGTTTGTGTAAAACTTTGGTCGCGTAGAGAGTCAAGTGCTTTTCGAATAGAATCGTTTTGCATATAGATATCCCAAGGATTATAGTTGCCCGTATGGCGAATTAAATCATTCTCTAATGCGGTTTTACCAAAACAAAAGGGCCAAAAGCGGTCTGTTACCTGTTGATGCATCTCAATATTTGCTCCGTCTTCTGTTCCAATTGTCAAAGCTCCGTTCATTGCTAGCTTCATATTTCCAGTGCCAGATGCTTCTGTCCCTGCTGTAGAGATTTGCTCTGATAAATCTGCTGCAGGAATAATCATTTCTGCTTTTGATACGCTGTAATTCTCTATAAAAACCAATTTTAATTTCTGGTTTGTTTTAGGGTCTTGATTGATTCGCCTAGAAATACAGTAACTTAATTGAATGATTTGTTTAGCCACTTCATATCCAGGAGCTGCTTTACCAGCAATGAACACCATTCTTTTTATACGACGCGCTTCTGGATTTTCTTGAAGTTCATGATAGAGCATAATTACATGGATGAGATTCATCAGCTGTCTTTTATACTCGTGAATCCGTTTGATTTGTACATCAAAAAGCGCACTCTCGTCTAAAAAAGAGTAATGACCAACAGGCTTTCCTGTGCTATCGCGTATAGGATTTGTATGTTGCAAACACTCAAGCAAGGCTTGCTTATTTTTTTTCTTAATTTCTAAAAACTCTTTTTGAGAATCAAAATTATTAGTAAATGAGGCAAGCTTGCGTATTTCTTGAAACTGTGTAATCCACTGTTTACCAATTTTCTTTGTAATAAATGCAGCAAGAAGTGGATTGCAATCTAAAAGCCACCTTCTTGGAGTCACCCCATTGGTTACATTGACGAATTTTTCCGGATACATTTCATAAAAATCTTTAAAGATCTCTTTTTTTAAGATCTCTGTATGTAGAGCAGCTACTCCATTCACTCGATGTGATCCATAAATAGCTAAATTAGCCATCTTGACTCGGCCCTCTTCGATAATCGACATAGATCGTACTCTATCTTCATCTCCTGGGTATTTCTGACGAATCTGATTACAAAATTCTAGATTTATTTTTTCGATGATCGCGTATTGACGCGGCAATAGATACTGTAAACTACTTTGATTCCACTCTTCTAAAGACTCTCGCAGGATGGTGTGATTGGTAAAGTTACAACAAGTTTTTACAACGTTTAAGGCTTCTTCCCATCCAAAATCGTGCTCTGTTATGAGTAGTCGTTGCAGTTCTGCTATGGTCAGAGCTGGGTGAGTATCATTGATGTGAATGCGCACTTTATCCGCAAACTCATTCATATTTGAGAAAATAAAAAGATGTCTTCTGATGATATCTTGTAAGGAAGCGGATACAAGAAGAAATTCTTGTTTTAAACGAATTCTTTTGCCTGTTTCATTGTGGTCATTAGGATATAACACATCGGTGAGACTGGTGTTTTCTGCGGCTGCACCTAGCATTCCTGCATTGTAGCGCTGCAATTGAAAGTTTCGAGGAGATTCTTTTGTAGTCCATAAGCGCAGTGTATTTACTGTAAAATCGGGAGTTTCTTTGTATCCAATAATGGGAATATCGTAAGATAGGGCTCTTACTTCTTCATAATCTGTTAATTCATATACGTCTACGCCTTGTTTATTTTTACCAGGAATTGCTTTCCCTGCATAAAAAACAGAAGCGGCATGCATATCACGACGATATTCCCAAGGATTTTCATGCAATAGCCATGCCTCTGGCCTTTCTACCTGAATCCCATTACATACCGCTTGATCAAAAATGCCATATTGATAGCGGAGCCCAAATCCAATAGCTGGAATTTGCTGAGTAGCAAGTGAATCCATTAAACAAGCTGCTAATCTTCCTAAACCTCCATTGCCAAGACCTGGCTCTGGCTCAAAGCGTAATTCTTCTTGATAGGAGCGGTTTAACTGTTTAAATACATAGTTAATTAAATCAGTAGCATGAATATTTATAATGTTATTCTGACAAAAACGCCCAGGCATATATTCCATACACAAGTAAAACAGCATTCGCGCTTTTTTCTCTCTGTAGGTATGTATACAAGCAGTCCAATTAATCATGATCTCCTCACGTAATGTCAGAGCAAATGCACGATAAAACTCTTCTGGGCTAGCTTCATTAATCGTTACTCCCATTGTAGTAATCAAGTAATGTCTGATTTTTTGTATTAAATTATCCGCTTGAGTTTGCGTTTTCAAATCCATCCGTTTCCTTTACTACTTGAAATTCTTTCGAGCATTGTGTAATTACTTATTATCTAACATAAGCAAGAGTTAATGTGCAAAAATTTGACCTTATTGTAATTGGTTCAGGTCCTGCAGGGGAAAAAGCAGCTGTCAAAGCAGCTTATTTTGGTTATAAAGTAGCGATCATTGAAAAGGAAGAGCTATTTGGAGGAGCTGGAACAGTAACGGGAACTCTACCTTCTAAAACTCTTAAAGAAACCGCTTTGTATTTTTCTGATAAATTAGAAAAAGGTCTTTATGGCATTGATCGCACTTTTTCTCATGAAGCCTCTATGACAGCTTTTATGTATCGTAAGAATTTAGTAAAAGACTCCTCTTCTAAAGAGATTTTTCATAATTTATCGCGCCATCATGTCAGCATCTTTTATGGAGTAGCTAGTTTTGAAAATGCGCACAGCATTCATGTACAAGGTAAAGATCGTGTTTCACTCTTTGGAGAGTTTATCATCATTGCTACAGGATCCTACCCTTATCATCCAGCAAATATCCCTTTTGATAATAAGCGAATTCACGATTCTGATACTATTTTACAATTGACAAGACACCCTTCTTCCCTATGTATTGTAGGAGCTGGGGTCATTGGCTGTGAATATGCAACTATCTTTGCAACAATTGGAACCCATGTCTATTTGATTAACGATAAAGAAAAAATTCTCCCTCATCTTGATGAAGAGATCTCAAATACACTTGTAAAAGAAATGCAGAGCTCTGGCATTGATATCCTTTTTAATACCTCCATCGAATCTATTGATGTCCCCCCTTCTGATCAGACCCCTATAGAGGTTCATCTAAAGAACAACAAAAGTTTAGAAGTTGATATGTTCTTATTTGCCGCTGGACGCAGTGGAAATATAAAACAACTTAAATTAGAACAAGTGGGAGTTAAAACAGGAAAGAGAGAATTGATCATAGTAGATCATCAATATCGTACTAACATATCTAACATCTTTGCAGTTGGAGATGTCATTGGCTTTCCCGCTCTTGCTAGCACTAGCATGGAACAGGGCAGAATTGTAGTAGCTCATATTTTTCAAACACAAGATCTAGAACACTTACCCACCTATTTCCCTTATGGAATTTATACCATTCCAGAAGTATCTACCATAGGTTTAACCACTGAAGAAGCAAAAGAAAAAAACATTCTTTATGCTACAGGCAAAGCCTACTACGCCAATATGCCCAGAGGTAAAATTATGGGTGCAAAAACCGGAATGCTCAAACTGCTTTTTCATAAAGACACTCTACAAATCTTAGGAGTGCATATCATCGGAAGAATTGCTACTGAAATCATTCACTATGGCGTAATTCTCGTAGAAGATAAAAAAACACTGCACCACGTAATATCCCAAGTATTTAACTGCCCTACTCTGCACGATCTTTATAAATATGCAGCCTATGATGGATTAATCCAAACAACGTCAAAATTTAAATAAAGCGATCTTGCTACTCTTTAGATATTGACTCAACAAAGATACAGGTTTGCCATAACAAAAGAATTAGGAGAAATAAAGTTTTTGCAAGATTTGCAAAAATGGGAAAAACAGGAGCAGGATGGTTCTTGGGAATTAAACTTCATTTAATACTTAATGAAGTAGGAGAAATTCTAGCTTTTCAATTAACACCTGGAAATACATCAGACGTTTCTGTAGCTGATATTTTGTCGAAAGGAATTACTGGGAACTTATACGACGATAAAGGATACATTTCAGGAAAATTAGGAAAAAAGTTAATGGATAGAGGCTTGCAATTATACTGAAATGCATTAGAGCCTGTTTAAAATCTTCTCATTAAGGTATAATGATAGTTTTCATAAAACCTTTAGAGGTAGTTATGACCCGCTCTTATCCAAGCGATATTTCTCGTAAACAATTTAGCAAAATCCATCTAAATACTTGAGTCTACACGCAAAAAAACACGTCCACGAAGAGTTGATCTATATGATATTTTTTGTGGAATTTTGTACATTTTAAAAAGTGGTTGCCAGTGGCGTATGTTACCCATAGATTATCCTAAATGGGAATTATGTTATTATTATTTCCCTCTTTGGAATAAAAAAGATGATAAAAATTCTAAGAGTGTTCTTGAAATAGTTTTAAAAAAAATTGGTTGGCGAGGTCAGAAAAAGCAGTGGTCGGAAAGAGAAAACAAGCTTTGTAATTATTGATGCTCAAAGTGTTAAAAATACTGATACAGCGGAAAAGATAAGGATATGATGCAGGAATAAAAATACATATAGCAGTCGATACCCAAGGACTTCCTCATGCGATTCACATTACCACCGCTAATATCACGGACAGAAATGGGTGTATAGAAGCATTTTCACTACATAAAAACCATTTGTTCGGTGTAAAAAATGTTTTAGCAGATGGAGGATATTCTGGAGAAAAATTTGCAAAGAGTGTGCAGGAGATATTAGGATGTATAGTAGAAATAGCCAAAAGAAATACACTTCATACTTTTACAGTTATTCCCAAAAGATGGGTTGTAGAGCGTTCTTTTGCGTGGATAGAAAAATGTCGCAGGCTATGGAAAAATTGCGAAAGAAAACTACATACAAGCCTGAATATGGTGGTTCTTGCTTTTATTGCTCTACTTTTGAAAAGATTTTAAACAGGCTCTTAGACTATGTTGTTGTCAAAATCCCAAGGTGGGACACCCATAAACTACGCTCAACAGAGCGCAGAATTGGCACTGAAATGAAAAGCGTAGACGAAGTAATGGCAATGGGTAGAAGTTTTCCTGAAGCTCTGCAAAAAGCCATTCGCATGCTAAACATTGGAGCCGATGGATTAACCAGTTATCCTTATCCTATTGAAAACCTACTTCAAGAAATTCATGAAGCAACCGATAGGAGATTATTTGCTCTAGCTCTTTTTTTTGAAAAGGGAGCAACCCTTAAACAGGTACGAGCACTGTGTCAAATTGATCCTTGGTTTTTACTACATATCCAATCTATTACACAGCTTGCTTTTCTCTTAAAAAAACAACCTCTAACCAAAGACTTATTACGAAAAGCTAAACAATATGGATTCTCTGATCAGACCATTGGGAAAATAAAAAATATCTCTCAAGAAAAAGTACGAAAACTACGTCACCGTTATCAAATTTTTCCTGTAATTAAACAGATCGATACATTAGCTGGGGATTTTGATGCCAAAACCAATTACCTTTTTTTAAGCTATCATGGCATATCTCACGATATTCAACCGTTTAACTCTCCTCCTATAACTGTACTCGGCTCTGGCCCTTATTCGATTGGTTCATCTGTTGAATTTGATTGGTGTGCTGTGAACACATGTAGAACGCTCCGCTTCTTAAAAGAAAAAACAATTGTTATCAACTGCAATCCAGAAACCGTATCCACGGATTATGATGAATCAGATCGTTTGTACTTTGAAGAACTCACTTTTGAGAGGATTCGAGATATTGCAGACTTTGAAAACCCAAAAGGAATCATTGTATCTGTAGGGGGACACATTGCAAATAATTTAAGTGTAGCTCTTAATAAATACGGCTATCCCCTTATTCTTCCATGGCAACGCTTTGCTACAATTTCCGAAAAAGATCTCACAAATAGAAGGATTACAAAGTGAAAAAAACGGTTAAGTCTTTTAAAAGTTTTCTATTGAAGAAATTTGTAAAGATTTTGCGCTATTTTATCAAACAAAATGATATACAAGAACGATTCTTAGTCGTTTCTACTACTGGATTAGGAGATACCTTGTGGGGAACTCCTTCGATTCGCTCTCTTAGAGAACATTATCCCAAAGGATACATTGCAGTTCTAACGAGTCATATTGGAAAAGAATTACTGGAGAATAATCCTTATATCAACGATCTATTCTTATTAAAAAAACCCATAATCATTTCTCTTATCTCTCTTTATTCAAAGCTAAAGAAGAAAAAAATTTCCTATATTTTGTTCTTTCACGCCTCTCAAAGAATAGTTTTGCCTTTTGTATACTTACTAGGATCTAAAAAAATTATTGGCACGGAAGGATCAAACAAAGGACTCGATTCTTTGATTACTCATCTTCTTCCTAAAAAGCCACAGCATGAAATCGTAAGACGTCTAGAAATCATTGCAGCATTAATCGGTAAAAAACCCATTCATCATCAAATAGAAATTGCGTTAAGCCAACAAGATAAAAAAAACGCACTTCCTGTAATGGACCATTTACAAGATCATTCGCGTCCTTGTATCCTGCTCCATCCAGGGTCTAAAGATCTTTTCAAGCGTTGGCCTGCTTCTCATTTTATTGCTTTAGGCAATCTGTTAAGCACACAACATAAATGCCACATATTTATTACAGGTAATCAATCGGAAAAAGAACTAGTCCTGCAAATTGCTTCTAATATTCCCAATAGCACCTCCTTGATAGATCTGCCTTTAAAAACATTTGCTTTTCTTATTCAGAATATGGACATAATGGTTTGTAATGATACAGGCCCCATGCATATGGCTTTGGCTATAAAAACGCCTACCATTGCCATTTTTTGTCCTACAAATCCTCATTTGTGCGGTCCTTATGCTGTAAAAGACTATACAGTAATTGCAAAGAAAAAAACGTGTTCTCCTTGTCTACAAAAAAAATGTGTAAACCCCTTTTGTATGTTACAAATAGGAATGCAAGAAGTCTATGAAGCTGTTTTACATCAACTCTGTAAATCAGAAAAATTTGCTTTAAAAGCTTTAAGGAAACTTTCATGAATCATGCATTCAAAAATAGAATTATTATTTCCATTGAAAATTTTTCTAGCCATGAAATCCTCTACCTTTTAGAGCAAGCGCGCATCATGAAAAATTTTCCACCTCCACCCTCACTAAACACCTCTATTCTCGCTACCTGCTTTTACGAACCCTCCACTAGAACCCGTCTCTCTTTTGAAACGGCCATGCTTAAACTAGGAGGCCGGTTAATTGGATTTTCTGACGGGAAAAATACCTCTGCACAGAAAGGAGAATCGATTGAAGATACGATAAGAGTTATAGGATCTTTTACAGATGTCATTATATTGCGGCCTTCTTCTAAAGAATCTATATATCTGGCTCATAAAAGCACTAAAACGCCGGTTATTAACGCAGGCAATGGCACAGAAGAACACCCTACACAAACATTAACAGATCTGTTTACCATGCAAGAAATACAAAAAGACCTTCAAGGATTATCCGTTGCCTTTGTAGGGGATCTTAAATATGGGCGCACATTGCACTCTCTTTGTCTTGCATGCGCTTTATTTGGTATGCGTCTATTTTTTTGTTCTCCGGAAGGCTTGTCTCTTCCCCAGGAGACACTTGCCCATTTAACAAGAAAAAAAGTACAATTTTCCTTTCATCAAAATTTAGAAGAGATCATTCCCTGTTTAGAGCCTGTTTAAAATCTTCTCATTAAGGTATAATGATAGTTTTCATAAAACCTTTGGAGGTAGTTATGACCCGCTCTTATCCAAGCGATATCTCTCGTAAACAATTTAGCAAAATCCATCTAATACTTGAGTCTACACGCAAAAAAACACGTCCACGAAGAGTTGATCTATATGATATTTTTTGTGGAATTTTGTACATTTTAAAAAGTGGTTGCCAGTGGCGTATGTTACCCATAGAATATCCTAAATGGGAATTATGTTATTATTATTTCCCTCTTTGGAATAAAAAAGATGATAAAAATTCTAAGAGTATTCTTGAAATAGTTTTAAAAAAAATTAGTTGGCGAGGTCAGAAAAAGCAGTGGTCGGAAAGAAAAAACAAGCTTTGTAATTATTGATGCTCAAAGTGTTAAAAATACTGATACAGCGGAGAAGATAAGGATATGATGCAGGGAAAAAAATATCAGGAATAAAAAGACATATAGCAGTCGATACCCAAGGGCTTCCTCATGCGATTCACATTACCAACGCTAATATCACTGACAGAAATGGGTGTATATAGTGGTTCCGATTCAATCGCATAGAAAAATATAGGATTAACGACAAGTTTTAAGTCAACGACTTGAAACTTGTCGTTTATCCTACATTTCAAAATATCTGTTATTTTCGGTATCTCTTCTAAGAAGAATCCTCTAATTGCCTGAAAAAAAGTCACCGACGTTTCGTAATATCGATTGTATACCTTCTTTTCCTTTAAGATCTTCCACAAGCGTTCAATAGGATTCAAATTCGGCGAATAAGGAGGGAGATAGTGCACTTTAATCCTAGAAGACATCAGAAACTCTTCTAGTTTCTTATTTTTGTTTGATCTTGCATTATCCAAAATTACATGAATAATTCGAGCCTCTGTCTGTTTTTCTAGCTTCTTGAAAAAATCGAGCATTGCATCGGCATCAACTGTCTTATATTCCTCTGTAAAAATCTTCATTCCTGTCAGGCAAAGAGCTCCAGCAAAATGCAATCGCAATTGTTTCCCGGATGTCTGCAAAGTCTTTTGAACGCCTTTTCTCTGAGGTATTTCTGAACAGTGATAGGGCTTATCCGGAGTGTTTTAGCAAGATTTTTTGTTGAGATACCCTCATCATAGCCCAAAATTACACAAAGCCTATTCCGTTCAGAATAGTCTTTTGGATGCTTTAACTTGTGTTCTAAGTCAGCTCTCTGGCTAGGGATCAGTTTTTTCATACTCAATAGCTTAACACAAAACAAAATATTTTTCTATACGATTGAATCGGAACCACTATATACTGAAATGCATTAGAAAAAAGACTTTTCAAACACTAAATTCATTGAATTTTTCTCATTGATTGAGTTATAAATCTTACATCTATGCAACCTGAAGCGAACTTTTTAAAAATAAACCAAAAGACATCCTCAAAGGCTCGTCATCGCCATGAACGGGATAAAAGGCTATGCGATAGAATCAAATCTATTTTATTGTTAGATGAAGGGTGGACATACCCACAAGTAGCACATGCTTTACTCTTAGATGAGGATACGATAAGGCGTTACTATAAAACTTATTTAGAAGGTGGCAAAGAAGCATTGCTGAATTTGAACTATGCAGGAAAGGCATGCCGGCTCAATCAAGGCCAACTTAAACAACTAAAAATCTATGTAAAAGAAGAAGCTCCCAGTTCAGCTAAACAAGTTGTCAATTTTGCCAAAGACCACTTTGGAATATGTTATACACCATCAGCTATGGTTTCTTTATTGCATCGGTTAAACTTTACCTATAAAAAGCCTAAGCTGATTCCTGGAAAAGTGAATGAGAAAGCTAAAGAGCTTTTTTCACAAGAATTGCAAAATCTAGAAAAAGAACTCGCTCAAACAGATCAACTGCTTTATTTAGATGGGGTTCATCCTCAACACAATTCCAAACCCTCTTATGGATGGTATGAAAAAGGATCTAAGGCTATATTGCTAACAAATACAGGACGTAAACGTATCAATATCAATGGAGCCTTAGATGTAAAGCGCTTAGAAGTTACAACTCTTTCTTCCGACTCTATCAATGCGCAATCTACTCTTGATTTGTTTAAAAAATGGGAAGAAAAGTATCCTTTTGCACAAAGAATCGTGGTTATATGCGATAACGCTGCCTACTATAGGTCAAAAATCGTTGCAAATTACCTAAAAACATCCAGAGTAGAAATCAAATTCTTGCCTCCTTATTCTCCCGATCTCAATCTGATTGAACGCCTTTGGCGATTCATGAATAAAAAAGTCCGCAATAATCGATATTATGAAAAATTCTTAGATTTTAAGAAGGCAATTTGTGCTTTTTTTGAAAAAATTCCTAAATATCGGGAAGAACTGCAACCTCTTTTATCTAGGAAATTTTGCTTAGTTAAATCTTAATTTAAAAACAAACGAGTATAGAAGCATTTTCACTACATAAAAACCATTTGTTTGGTGTAAAAAATGTTTTAGCAGATGGAGGATATTCTGGAGAGAAATTTGCAAAGAGCGTGCAGGAGATATTAGGATGTATAGTAGAAATAGCCAAAAGAAATACACTTCATACTTTTACAGTTATTCCCAAAAGATGGGTTGTAGAGCGTTCTTTTGTGTGGATAGAAAAATGTCGCAGGCTATGGAAAATTGCGAAAGAAAACTACTACAAGCCTGAATATGGTGGTTCTTGCTTTTATTGCGCTACTTTTGAAAAGATTTTAAACAGGCTCTAAGTAATTTTTCCTTTCCCTCCATTTAGGAAAGAAGTATAGCAAAAATCTAATTACGCAAGAAGTCTAATGAATCGATATAAAAACTTATTTGCTTACTGCTTTGGCTTGAGAGAGCTGAGAAATAGTAGCTACACATTCCGATAGAGGAATAGGAACGCTTTTTTGTGATGCATATTCGATGTGCGCTCCGATAGAAGAGAGCTTTTCGACGATTTTCTCATACCCTCGTTTCAGATAGTGAACGCCGCTAAGTAAGCTGGTTTCAGGAGCGAGTAGTGCTGCTAAGACATAGGCGAATCCCGCGCGTAGATCGGGGATACAAATCTCTTTTGCATGAAGAGATGTTGGACCTTGGATCACAATGCTGTGTTGGTAATTTTGTGCAGCAAAGCGGCACAAACGACCTCCTAAACACTGGGTGAATAGTTGGATATCCGCCCCCATGCTTTTTAATGTTTCTATATATCCAAAGCGATTTTCATAAACCGTTTCATGGACAACAGAAGCTCCATGTGCTTGGGTTAGCAACACGACAAAGGGCTGTTGCCAATCGGTTAAAAACCCTGGATGTACATCGGTTTCTAAATGAATGCCACCGCGTAGAGAACCGTTGCAGAAGAATTCAATGCCGTTTTTCTTCACTTCAAAGCCTCCATTAACCTCGCGCAATCTATTTAAGAACGAGATCATCGGTTGATGCTGGGCACCTTCTACTAAAACTTTGCCTTTTGTACCAATAGCAGCTAAGGCAAAGGAAGCGGCTTCTGTGCGATCTGGAATGACTGTGTGCTCTACTTCGTAGAAAACCTTAGTCTGTTGGATGCGGATTGTGCGATCTACATCCATTTCAATGGTTACCCCTAGCTTTTGTAAAAAGAGCATCAGGTCAACGATTTCTGGTTCTATGGCTGCATTTTTAATAACGGTTGTGCCTTTTGCGCTAACAGCGGATAGAATGGTATTTTCTGTAGCTCCTACAGAAGGATAGGGCAGGGTAATGATATTTCCTACTAGACCATGATGTGCTCTTGCAAAATATGCACCTTCTTTTTTCATGCGGCGATATTCAATCTGTGCACCTAGCTTCTCTAATGCATGAATATGAAAATCAATAGGTCTTTTACCGATATTGCACCCACCAGCTGTTGGAACAATAATATCTTCATCAGTGCGGCCTAGAAGAGCGCCAATCATTAAAATAGGGATACGGTTAGAACCTGAAAAGCGTTGAGGAATGTAACAGCTTTTAAGCTCTGGTGTGATAATTTCAATGATTCCGCTTGAACGATCCCAAGCGATTTGAGACCCGATTTCTTGACAAAGCGCAACGGTTATCTCTACTTCAGAAATATCTGGCACATTATGGAAAATGCATTTTTTATTGGATAGAAGAGAGGCTACTAAAAGTTTAGTGATCGAATTTTTTGCGCCCGCTACTTTTACTTGACCTTTGAGGGGATGATTCCCTTTGATTTTTAGCATACTATTTAAGCCTTTGAGTAAACCTCAAGAATAGGAGGAATAGATCGTTTTGTCAAATGTTTGTCCTTAAATTGTAAGATTTTATCAAAGTTGATAGCGTAAAATAGCTATTGAGAAATAAGGATCTTTCATAGCATAACAGTTGTACTTAAGGTGAAATCATGAAAAAGAAAGTCAGATTAGGTCTTCTTTTTGGAGGCAAATCAACAGAACATGAGGTTTCTTTAATTTCAGCGAAAAACATTCTTGAAGCACTAGATCTAGAAAAATATGAGCCGGTTTTAATGAGTATTAATAAACAAGGGCAGTGGCATCTAGAAACCCAGGAAACTTTAAGAAAAATGGTTTTTTCTAATGCAATATTAGAGAATTTCACAGAGAAATTAGCCATTGTTCCAATAGAAGAATGTAAACAGATCGTGAGTTATAAAGATTCTAAGCTGCAAGAAAGTTTAGATTTGGATGTTATTTTTCCTATTTTACATGGAGTATATGGAGAAGATGGAACGATACAAGGATTATTACAATTAGCGAATATTCCTTTTGTAGGTGCTGGTGTGCTTGGCTCTGCTATGGGTATGGATAAAGATGTGATGAAACGTCTTTTGCAACAAGCTGATATTCCTGTAGCCCCTTTTATTTGTCTACATGATTACCAAGAGATTCCTGCTTTTGAAGAAGTTGTTCTCGAATTAGGTTGTCCTTTCTTTGTAAAACCCGCCAATACAGGATCTTCTATAGGAATAACCAAGGTAAGCAACCAAGTAACCTATCTTTTAGCGATCAAAAATGCTTTTTTATATGATCGCAAAATTTTGCTAGAAAAGTATGTTCAAGGAAGAGAAATCGAATGTGCTGTTTTAGGTAATGAAGATCTGCAGGCTTCTTTGCCAGGAGAAATAGAACCTTTACATGAGTTTTATTCTTATGAAGCGAAATATCTCGATGCTAAAAGAGCTAAGCTACATATTCCAGCTTCTCTTGCTAAAAAGCAGATTACACACATTCAAACAATGGCAATGACCGTTTTCCGAACCCTATGCTGTGAGGGTATGGCACGAGTGGACTTCTTTTTAACGAAAAATCAAGAACTTTTAGTTAATGAAATCAATACCATTCCTGGATTTACGCGAATTAGCATGTATCCTAAGTTGTGGGAGATCAGCGGTCTTTCCTATTCTCAACTCATCGATCAATTAATTCAGCTAGCTATTATACGACATGAAAAAAGGAAAAAAATACAAACTAGAATCGGAGGGTAAAAATGCCTTACACACGCATAGGGATTGGTCAGGATAGTCATCGATTTTTAGACCCAGGTGCGATCAAGCCCTGTATAATTGGAGGATTAATCTTTCCAGAAGCCCCTGGTTTAGATGCAGATTCAGATGGAGATGTGGTGTTTCATGCGATTTGTAACGCGATTACTTCTGTTACAGGTATTGCTATTTTAGGTGATATTGCTATTAAACTCTGTCATCAAGAAGGAGTGACCAGTTCGCAGATCTATCTGAAACATGCTTTAAAAACCTTAAGGAAACAAGAAGTACAACATGTGGCGCTTACCATTGAAGGCAAAAGGCCAAGACTACAAAATCGCGTTGATGAGATGCGTCAATCTATTGCAAGAGTGATGCAACTAGAGGTTTCTCAGGTAGGGATTACAGTAACTTCTGGCAATGGATTAACAGATTTTGGATGTGGCGATGGGTTGCAGTGTTTTTGCATTCTTACCACGATGGAATGTTAATACACTTCTTTCACATAGCGTTTTTGCTTTTTAAGGGCCTTGATATAGCTCAAGGCCTCTTTTTGGTTCATCTGTCCTTGGTTGCAAATGATTTGTTCTAGAGTGTTCTCTACGTCTTTAGACATCTGTTTTGCATCTCCACAAAGATAGAAATAGGCACCTTCTTGAAGCCAGCGCCAGATCTCTTGAGCTTGCATAAGAAGTTTATGTTGCACGTAGACTTTATCTTTTTGATCGCGAGAAAAAGCTAGATCAAGATGGAGCTTTTTGGTAGCAACTAGATTTTCCCAAAAATCTTGATAAAAGAAATCGTATTTTCGATTCCTTTCTCCAAAGAATAACCAGTTTTTCCCTGTATGTCCTTTAAAGATCCTTTCTTGAATAAAGCCTCTAAAGGGAGCTACCCCAGTTCCAGGTCCTACCATAATTACGGGAGCTGTTGGATCTTCTGGAAGGGTAAAGTCTGTAGTGGATTGTATGTAAACAGCTAGCTTAGTCTCTTCTAACTTGGCTAAGTTACATAAAAAATGACTTCCCGTCCCATATTGAATACGGTTATTTTTTTTATACTCTACTAAAACGACGGTCAATTCTAAACGATGGGGATAAGCTAGTTGTGAGGAGGCAATAGAATAAAATCGAGGTAATAGAGAAGAGAGGTTTTCACAAAATTTTTCGAGAGGAATGTTTGTAGCATCATATGTTTTTAAAAAGTCTATTAAATCGGTTTGGGTTAAATACCGATTTAAATGCTCTTTGGATTGAGGATGTAGTAGCTCTTCTAACCGTTGTTTTTCTTGGGAGTTTTGTGTATGTGCGCAAAATGTTTTTAACATATGAGAGGTCAATCGAGCGGTATTTACCTTTCTTATTAATAGCTCATATAAAGAAAGGGTTTTATTGCTACGAGCATAGTAAACCTGTTGCTCTAGATCTTGTTGTAGAAATTGGGAGATTTCTAATGCTATAAGGGGATCATTTTCAGGATAAATAGCGATGGCATCTCCCGGTTTAAAGGTAATAGCGGTATTTTGGATGTCTAGAACAAGATGGAATGTCTTTTTTGTTGACTCAGGTTTTGTTAAGAGTATACGCTCTGAAATAGAGATAAATGCTGGATTTTTTCGAGAGTATAGCTGGTTACAAACGGAAGAATCTTGGGGAATAGGCATAAAGATCAAAAGGTTGTTATGAAAGTACAGTGTTTTATTTTAGGGATTTCCTTGGGGCTTCTTTGTGCATGTACAGGTGGTGGTGGTTATCAGCGCCATTATATTATCTCCGACAAATCGGAGCAATCTTCTTGCGAAAGCTTCCATTAATTATAAAGATCTGCAATCTTTTGTATCCCATGCTTTTGTCAAGAAATCTAATTTTTTATTAGAAAGTCCACCTAAGTATTGAATAGCATTTAGCAACCTGGCGCGTACTCTATCTTTCCCTAGAAGTTCTACGGAGTCAAACAAAGGCAGTCCATGACGTTTTCCTGTAATAGCTCCATATAATAAGGGAATTACCATTTTTTTATGATGGATGTCAAATTTCTCAGAGACCTCATGAGAAGCTCTTTCAATCCCTGAGCGTTTCCAATTTTCCTGTGCATCCATACTCCAAATGATTGTCTGTAAAACAGAGGCACTTTTTTCTCTTGTCAATTGATTAGGACAGAACAATTCATCTGTATAGGTAAGGTTATTAAGAAACAAAAAGTCGCATAGCTGCATGAAATCGCCAAAGGTTTTCATACGTGTATGACAAAGAGGCATAAGTTTTTGCATAAAAGCATCATTGAATGACCACTCCTTGATTCTTTCCCATAAAGCATCCTCAGGGATGGTATTAATCAAGTATTGCTGGTTAAGCCAATCTAACTTTTGAATATCAAAATAGGCTCCAGAAGTACCAATACGAGAGGGTTCAAATTCACGGATAATTTCTTCTAAACCATAGATTTCCTTATCGTTTAACATGCTATAGCCCATTAGACTTAAGAAATTGATAAACGCTTCCTGTAGATATCCGCTATCTCGATAGTAGAAGATGGAAGTTGGATTTTTTCTTTTTGATAATTTTTTACCATCTTTGCCCAGAAGTAAAGGCATGTGCATAAAAACAGGAGGGGTCCATCCTAAACTTTCATAGAGAAAGATATGTTTAGGTGTTGAGCTCATCCATTCGTCTCCTCTAATGACATGAGAGATGTTCATGAGGTGATCATCAACTACATTTGCTAAATGATAGGTAGGAAATCCATCGGATTTGAGTAAAATCTGATCATCTATATCAGCCCAAGGACAGCTAATTCGTCCTTTAACTGCATCTTCAAAAACGCATTCGCCAGATAAAGGAATTTTAAGACGAACCACATAGGGTTGTCCTTCTTTTTCTCGTATAGCAACCTCTTCGGTATTTAAATTGCGATACCTACGATCATAGCCCAAGCGCTTTCCTAGTTTGCCTGCCATTTCTCGCATTTCAGAGATTTCTTGGGGAGTAGCAAAACATTTATAGGCTTTTTTTTGCTCTATTAACAGTTGGCAATATTTGCGATAAATATCAGTACGTTCTGATTGACGGTAAGGTCCAAAAGGGCCTCCAATATCGGGTCCTTCATTCCATGTAATACCGGTCCATTTAAGAGCTTCGTAAATATTTTTTTCACACTCTGGTCTAGAGCGGCTTTGATCTGTATCTTCAATTCTTAAAATGAATTCCCCACCAAAATGGTGAGCAAAAATGTAATTAAAAAGGGCCATGTATGCCGTACCTACATGGGGATCTCCTGTGGGAGATGGCGCAATGCGAACACGTACTTTTTTCATTTCTTACTTAAAATAAAAGAGGTTTTAGAAAGAATAATTTTTCACTATTAATAAATAGAAGGCAAGCCTTTTCTAAACTAATTCCTTTTAAGCAGATGGAGAGACAAGAGTTTTTTCTTTTTCTGTTAATAAAATATAATCTTTCATTACTTTAATTGTTTCTTCTAATTGTAAATCATTTAAACCAAAGAATAAGGTAGGCTCTCCTAGTTCATCTTTCTTTGCCATTTCTTTCAAAAAATTTTGATAATTTTTGTTAGAAGAAACTCGCTTTTCTGCATTTTTTTTCAAAAGGCTTAAGTTTTTAATAGGTAGAACCGATTGTCTGTCTTCTTGATAAAGCTTGCTAATCCTTTGTTTGTGGATAAAAGGAATATCAGCAAGGTTATCTTCAAAATGGGGCTCAATATGATCTGTTTCTACAGGAAACTTGGAATATTTCTCCCCTATTTCTAAGGTGGATAACACGCCAGGAAGCACAATATCACTTGTCACTCCAACGAGTTGGGGGCTTTTTCCCGAGGCTGTATAATACCTACCTCTAGTTACTTTATACTCTCCCTTAGGGTTTACTTTACCAAAATTATTGCATTCTAGAGTGAAGGTTTGAAAAGTTCCTTTTCCAAATGTTTCGGGATCGCCTATTATAATGGCTCTTCCATAGTCTTTAAGAGTTTGTGCTACGATTTCCGAAGAAGAAGCGCTCATGCGATTGGTAAGGACAATTAATGGACCATCCCACTCTTTTTTATTTTCTAAGTTGCGCAAGTGAAAAACCTTATCTTGGTTATCCTTAATAGAAACAACAATCCCTTTTGAAAGAAATAAACCACTCACCGCTACAGCTTCGGTTAACAGGCCTCCTGCGTTATTACGCAAATCAAGAATGATTCCTTTTAAAAGATAGTTTTTCTTAATTTCCTCTATAGCTTTAGCTAAATCGGTTGCAGAACTGCTGTGATTGTCTTGATAAAAGCAAAATAGATGTAAGATAGCAATCACACCATTACCATATGGCTCTATCTGTGTTTCCAATCTGGATTCTTTTAAAACGATTTCTCCGCGAATAAGCTCAATTTCTAGCTTGTTTTCTTTAACGTTTTCTCCTTCTTTTACCTCGCGCAGCACTGTTAAAATTACAGAAGATCCTTGAGGCCCGCGAATAAGTTCTACAGCTTCTATGATTTCTAAGCCTATAATTGGTTCGTTGTTTACAGCGACAATCCGATCTCCAATTTTTAGCTTATCAGGAAGGCTAGCTGGGCTTTTTTCTAGAATATGCACTACTGTAAGCCCATTAAGATCATCTCTTAACTGCGCTCCAATTCCAAATAAACGTTGTTGTACTTGAATCATAAATTGACTGGCTTCAGCGGGGGTAAAATAGATGGTTTGAGAATCTAAAGCTGAGCTTATGGATTTAAGAACATAAGATAAAACAATACGTTGTTTTTCTTGGTTTGTTTTCCCTTTTAAATCGTTTTCTCGACAGAGCCTTCTTTTTGTTAGTCTTTGTATAAACCGATCGCGGATATCGGGGTCTATTTTTGTTGCAGTGCGAAGTTGCAATGATTTAATACGCAATAGGCGATCTTTTAATACGTCTACATTTTTTGCCCATGGAATATCTTTAAATTCTAAGTGAGAAACATCTTCAGGAAGCGGGGTGTTTTCCAGCTGTTTTTCTAGAGAAGTCCTTCTGTCGATAGCCAGGAGCATCTGTTGGTGCATTTCTTCAAAAACGGTAAATTTTTCTAATGCATATTCCGCCAAAACCTTTTTCAGAAGCTCATCAGAGGGGTCTTTCCACTTAACTATTTCATAATCAAGGAAATAAGTTTTTAAAGGATCTAATTCTTCTAAGTAGTTTTTGAGGGCTCTTTTAATCAGTTCAGGGCTAAGTTGTTGATAAGAAACATGGTTTTTTAAAATTTCTTCTGTTTTTAGCCTTGTTTCTTTAGCTGTTAATTTAGGTGGTTCTACTGCTTCTAAGGCTATTAGCTTAACAATTAATGCGAATATAAGTAGAAGGTGAAGCATGATTCTAAGTCTTTGATTTTAAGTATAATAAAAACATTTATTTAAATATTCTATAATTTTAGCTTATGACAAAGTTAAAGTTTATAGCTAGAAAAAAGCAATTGTCTATTTCTGTTTTTCTAATAGCTGTTCTAATTTAAAAAATTAATATATGCTTGATTTCAATTCATTTATATGCCATAATAATTGTTCGAAGTAACAACTAAAATAGTTTAATTACTAATTTTAATCAAATAGCGCCTCTAGTTTATTGGTTTTTGCGGTTGATGGTTGCTTCAGTTTGATAAAAGATATCTTGATTTTTTGGAGGATATATAAAAATGGAAAGAGAAGAAATCCAAGGTGGATTAGAGGAATTAAATTCTTCAAGTAAGAAGGTTGTGTCGATTACAGAGGCGGCTAAGATCAATAATGTAACGCGACAGGCGATCTATGTAGCAATTAAGCAAAAAAAGCTTAAAGCTAAAAAAGATGCAACAAGATGGACAATTGATCTTGCAGATCTTGAGTTATATCGTAATGGAAAGTATTCCCGTACGAAATCGATGTATAACGGAGAACTTTTATTTGACAATCATAAAGGGTTTTATTCCGTTAATCAAGTTGCTCAAATATTAAATGTGCCTGCTCAGAAAGTATACTATGCAACACGCGTA
Source organism: Candidatus Rhabdochlamydia oedothoracis (assembly GCF_019453995.1). NCBI lineage: Bacteria > Pseudomonadati > Chlamydiota > Chlamydiia > Parachlamydiales > Candidatus Rhabdochlamydiaceae > Candidatus Rhabdochlamydia > Candidatus Rhabdochlamydia oedothoracis. Next base: position 380,219 of record NZ_CP075587.1, read on the forward strand.
GGACTTATGAAAGCACATCGTAGAGGAGCTGCTTGGGTAGTTCATGTCGATGATATTAAAGAATATCGAGAAAACTATCTAAATAAGAAAGTGCATCGTTTCGAAGCTGTATAAACTTAAATCTGAATCTCATGATTCGAGAGTTTCTTATGAAGTTTTTATAAAAACCACTAAGTACTTAAACTTAGTGGTTTTTATTTTTTCACTTATAAAATCAAGAATGCGATCAATGATTTATCTATATCTCAAAATTTACCCTGCAGCAGCGCGTATAATATCTGGATCATCTTTAAATTTTTTATGAATGACGAACAATAGAGCTAAGCTATTTTTCTTTTGACTTCCTTTTAATTTATAATAATTATTTAAAATTGAAAGCAAGGCTTTATATAGTTATATTATTGATGAAATTATTAACTCATTATTTTTTTAAAAATGAACTTTTCATTTCTGGCTAAATAATTTTGAACCGCAAGGTTTATACAAAAAAAAATAGAATTATTTTTTTCTTTACTTAATTTCATCTGTAAAAAGTATAAATTTATATACTACTATTAATTATAAAAATTTATATTTTAAATTTATTTTTAAATATATTTGTTTGATTTAATTGATATGTTTTTATTAAAATTTAATTTTTTATATACATATAATTTATGCTTCTGCTAAAAAACAAAAATTTGTTGAAATAAATAAGATTGTTTTTTCTATGGACTAAAAAATGCTTAAGATACACTTAGGAGCCATTAAATGGATTATTTTCGATAAGCTTTTAAGTTTTTATTTAAGCATAGTTTTTTGCTATTTTTGAAAAATAGAATATATAAAAATAAAATGTTAATTATATTTTTATAATATTCACTGTTTAGTTTAAAATTAAAGTATTATTAAAAGATAATTTTTTGCTTTCAACAAGATAATATGTGCTTTTTATAATTAATTATAACTATAAATTAGAGGTGTCTCTATGAATTCAATCGAACCCGCAGAGGAAAAAAAGTTTGTTACGCTATCAGAAGCGGCAAAAATTAATAAGGTGACACGTCAAGCTATTTATGTAGCGATTAAACAAAAAAAGTTAAAAGCTTATAAAAATCCAACTCGTTGGATTATTGATATGGAGGATTTAGATCAATATAAAAAAATGAAATACTCTCGTTCTAAGTCTATGCATAATGGAGAGTTACTGTTTGATAATAAAAAAGGGTATTATTCGATTCAGCAAGCTGCTAAATTATTAAAAGTGCCTTATCAAAAAATTTACTATGCAACACGTATTGGTCTATTAAAAGCCTGTCGTAAAGGATCCGCATGGATTGTGCATATTGATAATATTAAGCAATATCAAAGTTGCTATCTGAATAAAATGATTTCTAATATAGATGAGGATGTTTCCTAATTTATCAGAGAATTTAAAACAAACGCATCAGGACTTTTCATAAGATGCGTTTGTATTTTTAAGGAAAGCTAGCAAGCTGAAAGTCGCGAACTTGTAATTGGATGCTGGATTTATTTAAGAAGTTATTAATATGAGGAGTAAATGCAATATGTAGTATTAATTTTTTCTTAAGTAAACGCTGTCTCTTGTCGGCCATTCCAAAGGCAATACCTTCCAACATGCGATCTTGTTGTTCAAGATAGAGTTTAAGATGGGTTTTACCCACGATTTTTGGAGGCCAAATTTGTTTAGCATCACAATAGAGAATTGGGGCGGGGTTTTCATTTCCAAAAGGCTCGAGCAAATTAAAAGATTCCATAAAATCAAAGGTTAAATCTCCAAACTGTATATTTGCATTTAGATAAATTTTAGCAATGATATCCTGATCTTTGAGGTGAAGATTAGCGGCTTTTATAAATTGCTTTTTAAAAGCGGGAATGTTTTCTTCTTTAATGGTCAGACCTGCTGCAAAATCATGACCACCAAAGTTTTCCAAAAGGTCACTACTCTCACGCAAATGTTGTAAAAGAGGGAATTCAGGAATTGTTCTTATGGAGCCCTTTCCTAAGCCTTGATCAATGGAAATAACCACAGTTGGTCTATTATATTGCTTGGCAATACGAGCGGTAATAATGGGAATAATCCCAGGGTGCCATTTATTAGAAGAGATGACAATGGCTTTTTGACGAAGTATTTGAGGATTACGTAAAATATATTGTTCTAAGTCTTCAGAATCACGTCTTTCAATTTTTTGTCTTTCAATGTTATTTAAGTCTAATTCTTTTGCTAAGGATTCAGCTGCATTAGCATCTCGAATCAATAGCAATTCCACACCTTTAAGAGGATCTGCGATTCTTCCCAGGCTATTGAGACGGGGTGCTACTTTAGAAGCGATATCAATAGGAGTGATCTCTCCTAATTTAAGACTACAGATGAAAAATAACTTAGCAAGACCAATTCTTCTGGTTTTTCGCATTTGGCGTAGGCCATAACGCACAAGGATTCTATTTTCACCCAAAAGAGAACCCATATCAGCAATTGTACCTAAAGCAACTAAATCTAAATAGCGTTTAAGATCGATTTTTGTAGGACTAATAGATCCATTTGCGATCAAGGTATTTGTAATAGCGTGAGCTAGTTTGAAAGCAACTCCTACTCCGGTAAGATTTCGATTGGGATAAGTGCTGTTAAATAACTTGGGATTTAATGTGGCAATACAGTGAGGCAACTTCGAAGTAGGCTCATGATGGTCTGTTACAATTACATCGATATTTTTTTTAACAGCTTCCTGAATTTCATTAGCAGCGGTAATGCCGCAGTCCACTGTAATAATTAATTTACATTGTTTTTGGATAGCAAAGTCAATAGCATCAAGAATTAAACTCTGTTTAAGCGAATTGCGATTAGGTATATAGAAAAAGACATTTCCACAAATAAATCTTAAAAATTCTGTTAGAAGAGTCGCTGCTGTAATTCCATCGACATCATTATCTCCATAGATGAGAATATTCTCCTTTTGAGAAAGGGCTTGTAGGACGCGATGCACAGCTTTATCCATATCAGGAAAAAGATGCGGATCAAATAAATGGGGGAGTTTAGCATATAAAAAATCATGTATCTCTTCTAAAGTTTTAAAATTTCTAGAAGCTAGAACATAGGCTGTAACAGGATGAATGCTAAACTCTTTAATAATTGTTTTATGCCATTCTGGATCAACTTTGGGATAAACCCATATAGGATCGCAGTAGTTTAATATCATGCATGTATCCTATCGCTCATTTAATTTCATTTTGCTTAATTTCTGTAATTCCCGTTCACAAAAAAACTTCATCAGAGGGGCTGCAATGAACAATGATGATAGAGTTCCAAAAATGACACCAATAACCATAACTAAAGAAAATCCAAACAGAGTAGATCCGCCTAAGAATAAAAGAGGAACTAATACAAGCAAGGTAGTCCCTGATGTCATGAGGGTTCTGCTTAAAGTTACATTTAAAGAGTGATTCATGATATCGATTAAGCTCATTTTACGCATAAATTGCATATCTTCTCGAATCCTATCGAAAACGATAATTGTATCATTCAAAGAATATCCAATAATTGTCATAAGTGCTGCAATTGTATTCAGATCAATTTGAATGGGGACATGTAATCTATGTAAGATGGCAATAGCGGCTAAAGTAAAGAATAGATCATGAGCTAAACATAAAATAGCGCTGATTGCATAGTTAAATTCAAAGCGAATGGTAATATATATAAGAATACATAGCATAGCGATACTAATTCCAATTAAAGCATTGTTACGCATTGTATCAGAGAGCTGTCCGCTTACCTCTGTCCATTGCTTATTTAAGCTTTGTAGACTAGAAAGAGTTAATACAAGCCCTGATTTTTCTAATGATTGCACAACCCATACAATTTTTGGATTGGTTTGATAAGGGTAATTAGATTCTTTTAGGGTATATTCAAAAGGCAGATTAGCAAAAGGATGGCCCTCTTCTTGCAAGCTCTTACTCAAAAAGATACGAGCCTGATTGTTGGGAGTAAGCTCTCTTATCTGTATTTCATTACTGGTAGCACCAGCATTTATAAGGGCTTTTTCTATAGATTGTCTATAGTTGTTTTCTGTATTAGGAGTTAGTTCAACAGTAAGCGCATAACCTCCTCTAAAATCCATACCAAAAATGGTATTGCGTTGAGTAACTAGCATAAAAGAGCCTATTAGAATCACGCAAAAAGAAAGAAATAACGCAGGTTTTGCATATTTAAAGAAATTGAAGTCTTTCGTTTTAAACCAATTTAACATGTTCAGTTTTTTGTGATTGGGGTTCTCTACCCATTTAGAGAAGAAAAAGCGTGTCATAAAAAGTGCGGTGAACATGGAAGAGATAATTCCAATAATCATAGTAATAGCAAAAGCTTTAATAGGTCCTGAATCAAAATTCAGTAGAACTAAAGCTGCAATAATTGTAGTGACATTAGAGTCTAGGATTGCAGAGAAAGCTTTGCGATAGCCCACATGAATAGCCATAGCAATACGACCTGTTGTCTGAAACTCTTCGCGGATTCTTTCAAAGACTAAAACGTTTGCATCAACTGCCATGCCAACTGTTAAAATGATCCCTGCAATTCCAGCTAAACTCAAAGTTGCTTGTAGGTTTTGCAATGTGGCCCATAAAATCAATAGGTTAAAAATAACGGCAATTGAAGCAATCATTCCACCAAAGCGGTAATAACTTACCATAGCTGCTATAACGAGGCATAAGGCAATCATGGTTGCAATAATACCTTGTATTCTCTCTTTAGCTCCCAGCTCTGGAGATACATTTTTTTCAGCGAGAATATGAGGGGTAAAACTTAAAGAACCTGCTTTAAGGTCGGCTTCTAATTGGCTAATTTCTCTTTGTGTAAAGCTTCCAGTAATCATTCCGCTATCTTTTAATTCTGAGTCTAAAGTAGGGGAGCTAATTATAGATCCGTTGAGAATAACAGCCATACGCCAGCCTCTTCCTGCAGAAAAAGCTTCTCTAGCTGTGCCTTGAATTTTTTCTTTAGAGAACTGAGAAGTCCAAGCTAGTAAATTATCGCGGGGATATTGCTTATTTCCTGATTTATCTGTGAAGGCGCCTTTAACGGAAAATGCAAGAAAGTTTCCTTTAGAAGGGTCATAAGAAGCGTGAATATTTTCTAAATTAGAGCCTTCTAAAGCAAAATTACGAAACACAATAAGCAAAGGATGGGTTTGTCCATTCCAGCTAGTAAAGTCGCTTCCTCTAAGCATGGCAATTTTAGAATAGGTTTCATTAAAATTGCTGTTTATAGACCCGCTAAGAACAAAACGCAATCCATTTTCATAAAGTGTTTTAGCGGCTTCAGAACGAGGTTGCACTAATTCTGAGTCTAAAGAATCACCATATAAATGTTTGCTTGCAATTAAATGGATGTCTTCAATGTCTTTACAGTTGGTAACTACAGCTTCATTCCAAATTTCTTGTAAAAATTTTTGTGTAGCATCGGCTAGCTCTGGATTATTCGGGCTGAATTTTTCATTAACTATTTGAAAATACATCGAAGAGGACTTTATAAGATCACTAGCCGATAATCCTTGTGCACCAGGGAAATCTAGTGCAATAGTATTGCCTTCTTGGCGAATGTTTACCTCTGATACGCCCATCTTATTTATGCGGGCATATAGCTCATTGATCCCTTGCTTGATATCTATTGGGTCTACTACTGTTTTTCCGTTACGGTCGATGAGTTCTAATTGAACGGTTTTACCACCGGAGAGATCTAATCCCCAATGTAAAATCTTACGGTCATCTCCTCTAAAATATTTTTTTAAACTTAAGCAGAAATTATTCCAATAAATGTTATGAACAGGTTTTGGTACATCGTATTTGTTAACGCCTCTGGCCTGATTTTGGGCAGCAAAATAATCATCTCGCCATTTAAGTAGATCTTCATGCATTTGATTGAGGATTTTATTTTCGGTAAGTAGCCTTTGCTCAAGGTTAGTAAACTCTAGTATGGCAAAACGCTTTGTTCCAGAGACTTTAAAATTTTCTCTTGTTGATTTCATCAGGGTTTGATAGTAATTTTCCTGTTCAAAAATCAGATCCTGGCTAAATTCAGGATCAAAGGCATAACCTGCTGTAGAATAATCTACAAAGCCGCTTTTTTGTAGAATTTCACGAAGCTGGTTAAAATCTTGAATGAATTGGTTGGTTTGAGCGGACTGGCCCTCATTTTGCAAACGAGATAAAATTTTATCCATACCCTTAGCAACTACGTAAATAGAATGGGAACGAAATCCAGGCACAGGGGCCGCATCATAACTAGCTGGTGCATAGACAACTAAAGCGAGTTTTTGCTCTGCAAGTGGAAGGGTTTTATAAGTATCGTAGTCGTAAATAGGCAATGCATTACGTTGTAGATCGGGGTGAATGGGATGCCAAAAGCGTAAGAGCGTTTCTTTAACTTGAGAAGACATTTTATGCGCAATTTGGCCTAGATTCATAGCAAGAAAGCTTTTGCTATCGGATAACTGATTTAATGTGATTTCAAAACGACCTTGAAAAGGAGAAATTATTTCATCTGCTGATCTTGCAATGAAAGCGATTTCATTGTACATCAATTGATCTGCTTGATCCGCTAGATGAGAAGGCGGTAGACTTTTTTCTCTCATCGCTTCTACATCTTCATAAAGATCTAAAAAGATTTTTTCCTGGCTAAAATCAATAGAAATACTTTTAATAAAAGGGTTATATCCCTTTAGAGCAATTATTTGCGTATTATGATCCTGTGTCAAATTCTTTTGTAAATCTTCGTAAGCTAAAGGATTTTTGGCTTTTACAAATAGATCGAGATGTTTCTTGATAGCTTGGGTAGCTTGCTTGAGAGTTTGTGTTTTATCGCTTAAGGATTCAAGCCTTTGTTGCTCTAAAGTGGTTAAGAATATAGCTGTTTTTTCCGCTTGTGCTCTTTTATTTTGAAGCTGCTCTTTTTCTTTTACAAGCTTTGTCTGTAGAGCATCTAAGCTTTGAATCCAGCTTTGCATAAAACCGCGGCGATCATCTAGATTGCATTGAGTAAAGCTAGCAAAATAGCGCTCGGTGATTAAAGAGCTCTCCCCATATACATTGGTAAAGCTAAGAATATTTTTAGCAATTTGCACAAACTGATCTTCTTGAATCGCACCTGTTTGTTTTAAAGCATTTTGTAAATAAAGAGCATTTTGCGTAGAACCGGCAATCGAAGAGGCTATTTGTAGAGCGCGGTCTTGAACAATTTTCTCATAAAAGGGGGTAGGTTTTCCAAGAGAGTCCAACTTATGGGAGAATTGATAATAGGTATGGGCATCAAAATGGATAGGAATGCGTCTTTGCACAATAACCGTTCTGCTATTTGTATCGGTATCTTCATGTAAAAATAGCTGTGCAGGTAAAAAAGGAATCAGTTGACCTGCCCTAGGCAAATAAGTACGAAATAGGTTAGCTTCTTCTGTATTTTTAAAAGAAACTGTAATGAGTTGAGGTTGTCTAGCATCAAGAGCTATTGCTTGTGGTTTTACCTCAAGCAGATTGCAAAAAGAATATAGCCATTTTTCTGCTTCTTCTTCAAGCTGATTGACTCTTTCAGAGATAGAGACAGCGATTTGCTCTGCTTTTTTCCCTTCGATAGGTTGATGTAAAGGTTTAGTGTAATAAAAAACAGTAGGCAATATATTGTATACGGTAAGAGCAATAACAATAAAGAGTAGATATAACTGCCATTTTTTTTGCTTTTTCATGTAAATTCCCAATTGAGATCTAAAAGATTTTAACAGATTTAGAATACGGATAGTGTTCGATTCTGTCTATTAAAGAATTTTTTTACGATAGCAAACGCTCTTAAGTTTAAAGAGGAACACAAAAGACTTATTTTAAAGATAGATGCTTGTTTTTTTGAGTTAAAGTCAGTAAAAGATCATTTTAATTTATGAAAAGACTCGAAGTAACTCTTGACCCTCTATTTTTATTTTTCCCATTTCTAAATTAAGTTCGTTCACGATAAAAGGGTATTGCTCGAAGTCTTCAACAGAAACTCCTATAAATCCTTTTTTAGAGCGTAAAGGCACATAGCCCATATTATCGTTATACTGATCTTGATTGTGTTGTATCCTATGGACTTCAGAGCTATGAAATTTTATAACTTTTTTAATATGTTCTACTCCATGAGGATAATCTTTATTCTTTTCAAGAAGGGTCTCTATTGTTTTTGGGTCTATTTTGAAATAACTAACATCATAAGCATTTAAAACGCCTTTTTGGAAAAAATCGCGAACCATTTCTGAGGAATCTTTTATGTCATTTGCATCATTCAGAGTGCTAATTTTTTCGAATACATCTTTAAGATTAGCAATAAATTCTTCGGGGTTTTGTAATTCTCCTGATTGTAAAAGAGTTTTTCGATACCTCAATATGGAATCATATCGACTTCCTCCCTCATTACCCAGATTAAATCCTTCAGGTATTTTTTCTCTTGTGGTAGGAGAAATGTCATAGCATTTGAGATAGGTTTCAAATGTATTGCGATCATAAACGGTTTTACGATCTGTAGGATCTGTAATCACGCTGCGGGGAGCCCTTCCTAAAATGGAACACTGAATTTTACAGAGGATTGGATCGGTATCCTGTATGCTTTCACGGTATTGTGGTAAGTCTTTTCAAGTTTGAAGTGCACAGAAGAATTAAAAAAAGAATAGGCAGGCGATGAAAGAATCTCTATTGTGATTTTTAACAATCAAACACAAGGAGAGACCTTGCCTAAAGGCTACCATCACCTAACCTATGACCAAAGATGTCAGATTTATATTTTAAAAGCTAGAGGAGATACATCTAGCTCAATAGCAAACATTCTAAAAGTTCATCATAGCACTATTAGTAGGGAACTTAAGAGAAATAAAGGGCAACGAGGATACCGTCATCAGCAAGCTCAAGAAAAAGCATTTCTTAGAAAAAATTCTCAGCCCAATAAAAAAATGACTCCTCAAATAGTTACCCGTATTGAAGAAAAAATCAAGTTGCAATGGAGCCCTATACAAATATCCGGATGGCTTAAAAGACATGGTAAAGAACATGTTAGTCATGAGACCATCTATAATCATATCTGGAAAGATAAACGACAGGGAGGACAGCTTTATAGAGAGCTCCGTCATCGAGGGAAAAAATATAACAAGCAGAGAAAGGGAGCTTCTGGAAGAGGGAACATGCCTGGTCGTATAGATATTAAGCAACGGCCTTGTATTGTAGAAAAAAAGACTCGTTTAGGAGACTGGGAACTAGATACAGTCATAGGGGCAGGACATAAAGGCGTAATTGTATCAATGGTAGAAAGAACTTCCAAGCTAACTAAGCTCGCCAAAGTTTCTCATAAAACTGCAGAGGAAGTAAGTCAAGCGTTAATTGAACAACTTAAACCTATCAAAGATTTTGTACACACATTAACAGCAGACAACGGAAAAGAATTTGCCTATCACCAAATGGTTAGTTTCGAGCTAGAGACAGACTTCTACTTTGCAACGCCCTACCATTCTTGGGAAAGAGGCTTAAATGAGCATACAAACGGACTAGTTAGGCAATATTTTCCTAAAACACAAAGCTTTTTAGATACGACTTCCAAGGATATAGAAAGGGTGGAAACTTTACTAAATAACAGACCTAGAAAGGCTCTCAACTTCGAAACTCCACTAGAAGTGTTTACGAGATTATCTACAAACATGCTATGCTCGGGTGCACAATAGATGTTTTTTCAAGTATTTATATGTTCTTTTTTGTGCACTTCAAGGTTGAAAGGGCCGTAAATGAAAACTAATAGAGTCGATTGCTTTTTCTTCTAAAAGTTTCCAGAACTTGATCTTCTCTGTAATGCTAAAAAGAGGAAATGGAGGGTTACTGGGTACAGCATGAAATAATTCTTGAGCAGCTGAGTGCTCTAGTTTTCTATTTAAAATATTTAATAGCTCCTGTTGGGTACCTAAACGAGATATTCTCATATGTTGATTGATTAAATGCAGGACAGGTTCGGTCCTTACAAGCTTGAATCCTATTTCACTTGTAATAAAATCTAGCCCTTGATTGCTATTTATGAATTTTATCAGGATAAATCTACTGCTAAATAGAGCATAACAAACAGCCATCTTTAAAAATCCGTATGAATAGCTATCTTTAAACCGGCCCTTTCAACCTTGAAGTGCACAAAAAAGAACATATAAATACTTGAAAAAACATCTATTGTGCACCCGAGCATAGCATGTTTGTAGATAATCTCGTAAACACTTCTAGTGGAGTTTCGAAGTTGAGAGCCTTTCTAGGTCTGTTATTTAGTAAAGTTTCCACCCTTTCTATATCCTTGGAAGTCGTATCTAAAAAGCTTTGTGTTTTAGGAAAATATTGCCTAACTAGTCCGTTTGTATGCTCATTTAAGCCTCTTTCCCAAGAATGGTAGGGCGTTGCAAAGTAGAAGTCTGTCTCTAGCTCGAAACTAACCATTTGGTGATAGGCAAATTCTTTTCCGTTGTCTGCTGTTAATGTGTGTACAAAATCTTTGATAGGTTTAAGTTGTTCAATTAACGCTTGACTTACTTCCTCTGCAGTTTTATGAGAAACTTTGGCGAGCTTAGTTAGCTTGGAAGTTCTTTCTACCATTGATACAATTACGCCTTTATGTCCTGCCCCTATGACTGTATCTAGTTCCCAGTCTCCTAAACGAGTCTTTTTTTCTACAATACAAGGCCGTTGCTTAATATCTATACGACCAGGCATGTTCCCTCTTCCAGAAGCTCCCTTTCTCTGCTTGTTATATTTTTTCCCTCGATGACGGAGCTCTCTATAAAGCTGTCCTCCCTGTCGTTTATCTTTCCAGATATGATTATAGATGGTCTCATGACTAACATGTTCTTTACCATGTCTTTTAAGCCATCCGGATATTTGTATAGGGCTCCATTGCAACTTGATTTTTTCTTCAATACGGGTAACTATTTGAGGAGTCATTTTTTTATTGGGCTGAGAATTTTTTCTAAGAAATGCTTTTTCTTGAGCTTGCTGATGACGGTATCCTCGTTGCCCTTTATTTCTCTTAAGTTCCCTACTAATAGTGCTATGATGAACTTTTAGAATGTTTGCTATTGAGCTAGATGTATCTCCTCTAGCTTTTAAAATATAAATCTGACATCTTTGGTCATAGGTTAGGTGATGGTAGCCTTTAGGCAAGGTCTCTCCTTGTGTTTGATTGTTAAAAATCACAATAGAGATTCTTTCATCGCCTGCCTATTCTTTTTTTAATTCTTCTGTGCACTTCAAACTTGAAAAGACTACCCTATAATCTTTGTCAATCCTGGTGTAACTAATGTAGCAAGCCACATGTGGGAAACAATGATCGAAGTCGCTTTAAAAGCGAATTTAAGTCTAGTTGGGTAGTTAAGTCCTTGTAGAGCAGATTTCAAGGCAAAAAGACTTGCTCGAATGCGATCAACTCTTGATTCAAGATTAGATGGCTCTGATATTAAGTATTCAACTCCTTTAGGAATAACATACCAAGCAGCTGATGTAAGAATGATTTGGACCATTTTTTATTCCTTAATAATTATTGATCATGAACCTATCTTGAATTAAATTTACTGTTTTAAAGATACTTGCCGACTTAAGAAATTCATCCAATATCCCAGTAGTCCAAACATTAATAGTCCGTTCCAATATATTGCCTTTCTTTCCCAGCGCACTGTAAGACGACGGAAGCATGTCTTTAACCAAGAAATCGTTCTCTCAACGACCCAACGTTGCTTTTCAAGGTAGCAAATGCCTTTTATCTTATATCCCTTAGTGTTTCTTTTCCGAGCTATCAGAGGAAAAACCTCATGGGAAAGAACATCGATACGTGTTTGCTCTGAGTCATAACCTTTATCTGCTTCAATTATGGGTACTTTTCCCTGATTCCATGCTTTTTTAATGAAGGGAATGACTTTCCTAAGCAGAGGGATCACTTGTTTTTTCTCATCCCCGGATGCTGATGTAAAAGTGATTGCAAGAGGCTTTCCTGATTTTTCTACCAGTAAATGCGATGTCACGCCTTTACCTTTGTAGCCATAATCAACTTGCTCTCCTCCTCCGCTTCCGCTGGAAAAAAAAACCATCTACAGGGAGTCTCTGGGCATCAATACACCCCAGCTGTTCGGCAAGCTTAAGTAGCTCTTCTAAAAATTGATCTAAAAATCCAGCAGATTGCATTCTTCCAAGCCATGCGTGTGCTGTTGAGGGATGAGAAAACTCCTTGTTTCTAGGTGCATCTTTCCAAGGAGCTCATGTCCGAAGCACCCAGAAAATAGTATTTACTACAGGTCTCCATGGCGCTAATTTTCTTCCATAATGGTTACGATTTACCCATTTTTCCATTTGAGGTTCGAGTATTTTAAACTGTTCTTCATTTAATCCTTGCTTGCTCATGTCATCTGTCTTTAGTTAAAAAATAAAAAGATCAGGTATCATAGCGAAAATTTATATTCAATTCAAGATGGGTTCATAGTTAATTTATTTTGATTTAAGAGTTGGGTTTGCAAAAGTCTTCAATCAAATCTTCTTTTTTTGTTTTAATTTTTTCTATTTCTAGATTAAGCTCGCTTTTTATAAAACGAGATTGCTCGACTTCTTGAAGAGAGATGTTTTGGAAAGTTTCCTCTTTTCTATCATTTAGATCTTGATTATGTCTTCTCTTACAGGCTTTGCAAGAATCTAAAGCATGAAGATAGGAACTGTCATAAGCATTTAAAATGCCTTTTTGGAAAAAGGTACGAACCTTTTCTGAGGCGTCTTTTATGTCATTTGCATCATTTAGGGTGCCAATTTCTTCGAATATATCTTTAAGATTAGCAATAAATTCTTCTGGGTTTTGTAATTCTCCTGATTGTAAAAGAGTTTTTCGATACCTCAATATGGAATCATATCGACTCCCTCCTTCATATCTTACATCAAAGCTTTCAGGAATTTTTTTTCTTGTAACAGGAGAGGTTCTGCTGTGTTCAAGCCAAATTTTAAAGCTTTCATAATCATAAACCGTTTTTTCATTGGTCGGATCTGTAATTGTTCTTCGAATAGCTCTCAATGAAATAGGGCATTGGATTTGATTGAGAATTGGATCAGTGTCATGTATATCCTCAGCGTAAAGGGGCAATTCCTGAAGGGATGATTGCATATTTGCGATATAGCTTCTACATGACTTTATACGCCTTATGATGCTTGCTCCAGTTTCAATTAAGTCACCGTCTAAGTGATCTTCCCTAAAAGAACCTCTAATTTCATATTCTCTTGTTACATTTTCTGCCCTTATTGCATTGCTAAATATGGTATTAAACAATTCATCTCTTGCAGATGGGTTATAACCTCTTACTCTATCTAAAGGGGCTAAAGAGGAGTCAAAGAACCTGACAATAATACCCCCCTCTTCAAACAATGTCCTGGAATATTCAGGTGAATAGCTTGCATTTAGCAAATCGTAAGCGTCTGAAGGTCGTAGTTTCTTATCTAAGATGGAAATAAGCTGATCGCTTGCTAAACAGTCTGGTAAATGGCTTTTTATGAAGCGTAATATGTGGGTCTTAGTAAAAGAGAAAGAGGAAAAGATATTTATACACCTTAATCCCCATGAACTTGTCATATATTCTAATGCAGCATCACTCTTCATGAATTTTATGCAATCAGGTTTGCTGAGCTTGCAAATGAATAATATATGACAAGTAAATATCCTCCAAAATATAGAGTCAAAACCTTTAAAAGGCATGATTTTTTGAAAACCCGGCGCGATTAATATAGCAAGCCACATATTGGAATAATACATCGATGCCATACTTTTAAGATTCTCAATGAGGGGATTTGTATTAGCAAGTCTACTTAAAGTAGCTTTATAAGCAAAAAGCCTTGCTCGAACACGGTCAATCCTTGATTCAAGACTAGAGGGTCTAGATGTTAAGTAGTCTATTCCTTTAGGAAGAGCATACCAAGCAGCTGATGTAAGAATGATTTGCGCCATATTTTTTTCTATCTTTTATTTTTTTATAAATATTTTCATATTCGTATTAGACCTTAGCTTGTGCTAAATCAACTTTAAGAAGTTTAAGTGCTTCTTCTAGTGCTTTTTTTTGCATTTTATAATCGAGATATTTTTCTTGAGCATCCTTCTTGAATTGAGGATTTGATGAGGCTTTTTTAAGCTCATTTATCACTTCTCTTGTCTCTTCTATATCAATTATGGTGGATTCAGGGCCGAAGGCAAGAGATACAGGCCATCTAGGGGGGCATAAATCATTTTCTAAAGCTTGTTGTAAATTTCTCCATTCGTAATAGATGGGTTTGTTGTTATCTGATGCTCGTACAACTACCACTTTACGAATAGGTTTACCAGAGATTCTGCACATTCTTTTTTGAAAAACGGCTTCCCCGTGTAAGAGAAAGGGAATTGTATCGAAATGCGTAATATCCCTTCCCTCTATAATCGCTTCGCATTCTCTTAGCTTGCTTCTTATAGTTTGCAATTGTTCATGGATTTCTTGATCTAACAAATTCAATATTTCGAGGTTGCTACATCTTCCTTGGAGGGTTTCTTTATATCTTGATAGTAGATCTTGGTAAAATATTTGTACATTTGTTAGTTGGTTATTTATAGCTTCTTGTAGATCGATTTGGGTAGTTACGGTTTGTTGACTTGTAGCTGGCTGTTGAATTTGAAAGGCGTTTTTAGCAGTTTGTGAAGCCTGTAGAGCTGTTCTGTAAAGTGTTTTTAATTTTGATAAGAACATTTTTCTATGCATGTAGAGTATTTCAGCGCTTTCTATAGCGCTAAGACAAGTATTTAAATCTTCTCTATTATGCGCTATCTGCTGTATCTTAAGCATAGGCCCTTTCAACCTTGAAGTGCACAAAAAAGAACATATAAATACTTGAAAAAACATCTATTGTGCACCCGAGCATAGCATGTTTGTAGATAATCTCGTAAACACTTCTAGTGGAGTTTCGAAGTTGAGAGCCTTTCTAGGTCTGTTATTTAGTAAAGTTTCCACCCTTTCTATATCCTTGGAAGTCGTATCTAAAAAGCTTTGTGTTTTAGGAAAATATTGCCTAACTAGTCCGTTTGTATGCTCATTTAAGCCTCTTTCCCAAGAATGGTAGGGCGTTGCAAAGTAGAAGTCTGTCTCTAGCTCGAAACTAACCATTTGGTGATAGGCAAATTCTTTTCCGTTGTCTGCTGTTAATGTGTGTACAAAATCTTTGATAGGTTTAAGTTGTTCAATTAACGCTTGACTTACTTCCTCTGCAGTTTTATGAGAAACTTTGGCGAGCTTAGTTAGCTTGGAAGTTCTTTCTACCATTGATACAATTACGCCTTTATGTCCTGCCCCTATGACTGTATCTAGTTCCCAGTCTCCTAAACGAGTCTTTTTTTCTACAATACAAGGCCGTTGCTTAATATCTATACGACCAGGCATGTTCCCTCTTCCAGAAGCTCCCTTTCTCTGCTTGTTATATTTTTTCCCTCGATGACGGAGCTCTCTATAAAGCTGTCCTCCCTGTCGTTTATCTTTCCAGATATGATTATAGATGGTCTCATGACTAACATGTTCTTTACCATGTCTTTTAAGCCATCCGGATATTTGTATAGGGCTCCATTGCAACTTGATTTTTTCTTCAATACGGGTAACTATTTGAGGAGTCATTTTTTTATTGGGCTGAGAATTTTTTCTAAGAAATGCTTTTTCTTGAGCTTGCTGATGACGGTATCCTCGTTGCCCTTTATTTCTCTTAAGTTCCCTACTAATAGTGCTATGATGAACTTTTAGAATGTTTGCTATTGAGCTAGATGTATCTCCTCTAGCTTTTAAAATATAAATCTGACATCTTTGGTCATAGGTTAGGTGATGGTAGCCTTTAGGCAAGGTCTCTCCTTGTGTTTGATTGTTAAAAATCACAATAGAGATTCTTTCATCGCCTGCCTATTCTTTTTTTAATTCTTCTGTGCACTTCAAACTTGAAAAGACTATATATTTTGCAGTCTTAATTCCAGGCTTTACCTCAGAGGCAGCCATTTCCCATATATTTGCATAGTTCTCTGTACCCAACCCATCAATCCTATCAAGCAAATCCATTCCTGCTCGTGTGATGATGGCAGTGCTTGCTAGGTTGTGTAATTCTTCATCTGGTGAAAGATTAATTTTGCGAGCTACTAATTGTGATTCAGCTGCCATATTTATTCCGGTTACTAGAATAGAAGCTGTTTTTTTTGTTGTGCTCATATTAGGATTTTCATAAATTTTATTAAATTGTAATCCTGCTGAGATGGCACGATACATGGGAGGAATAAGACCAAAAGTATATGTTGTGCCCTGGCATATTGTATTGAATGCCCTATGAACCTATCTTGAATTGAATATAAATTTTCGCTATGATACCAGATCTTTTTATTTTTTAACTAAAGACAGATGACATGAGCAAGCAAGGATTAAATGAAGAACAGTTTAAAATACTCGAACCTCAAATGGAAAAATGGGTAAATCGTAACCATTATGGAAGAAAATTAGCGCCATGGAGACCTGTAGTGAATACTATTTTCTGGGTGCTTCGGACAGGAGCTCCTTGGAAAGATGCACCTAGAAACAAGGAGTTTTCTCATCCCTCAACAGCACACGCATGGCTTGGAAGAATGCAATCTGCTGGATTTTTAGATCAATTTTTAGAAGAGCTGCTTAAGCTTGCCGAACAGCTGGGGTGTATTGATGCCCAGAGACTCTCTGTAGATGGTTTTTTTTTCCAGCGGACGCGGAGGAGGAGAGCAAGTTGATTATGGCTACAAAGGTAAAGGCGTGACATCGCATTTACTGGTAGAAAAATCAGGAAAGCCTCTTGCAATCACTTTTACATCAGCATCCGGGGATGAGAAAAAACAAGTGATCCCTCTGCTTAGGAAAGTCATTCCCTTCATTAAAAAAGCATGGAATCAGGGAAAAGTACCCATACTTGAAGCAGATAAAGGTTATGACTCAGAGCAAACACGTATCGATGTTCTTTCCCATGAGGTTTTTCCTCTGATAGCTCGGAAAAGAAACACTAAGGGATATAAGATAAAAGGCATTTGCTACCTTGAAAAGCAACGTTGGGTCGTTGAGAGAACGATTTCTTGGTTAAAGACATGCTTCCGTCGTCTTACAGTGCGCTGGGAAAGAAAGGCAATATATTGGAACGGACTATTAATGTTTGGACTACTGGGATATTGGATGAATTTCTTAAGTCGGCAAGTATCTTTAAAACAGTAAATTTAATTCAAGATAGGTTCATATATTTGATCTATGGATGGAATACTCATATTTTCTCTATTTTTCTATAAATTTTAAGGATTGCTTGTTTCGGCTTGTAATTGTTGTTGTAAAAGAGGACTTGCTTCGAGATACTGCCATAGTTTAGAACCGTGCTCTCTAAGCCTATCTTCAATAATAAATTGTATGTCTGGTCGGTCAATCAGCTGATTAGCTGTCAATGGCTCCCTTGTAATCGGAGATAGGGATCTGACCATTAAACTATTTATAATAGCTGATCTTTCATACAAGGTAGGATTGTTTTGTCCTTGTTGACGATGACGAGTAGTAGGATCTTCCACGGGGTAACGAATAGGCTCAAGTGTAATAGGACAAATATATCTTCGTAATATCAGATCATCATGGAAAGCTGGAGGGATAGGAAAAGAATTCAAAATAGCTTCCGCTATTTCTTGAGGGTCATCATATCGACGGTTTAAGAATAAATGCCCAAATGCTCTTGCATAGATATTCTCATAGAAATTTCTATATAATTGTCCTGCTGAATTAATTAAACCAAATTCAAAGGCCATTTTCATCTTAAAAGCAATGTTAATTCGATTTTCTAGTTCTTTGAGTTTCCCTTTTTGCTCTAGTGTAGATTTTAAAGAACTATCTATAGAGGATGTGGGAGTTGTTTCAAGAGCACCATTTAGGCAGTGTTTTATTTCATAAGTAGATTTTTCTGCTGATACTCTTATGATATCCGATATAGGAAGGATTACCGCTCTTTCTAAGAACTGTAGTTCGGTCTCTATCTCTTCAGAGCGTTTTGGACCTTTGAAAATTTGAATAAGAAGATGTAAATATCTACTTGTAAGCTCTGAGTTTTTTAGACAAGCAAGAGCATGATTATCGCTTGGACTACAGGTTAATTTTTTTATTTCTGTTGCTGAAAATCCAAATAATGCTAGTCGATTAACGACGTTTGCAGTTTGTAAAATAGATGGTTCAGATTCACTGCATTCATCTACAGCTTGTACAACATGGAGGAAATCAAGAAATGTTGTTACGCATTTGGTTGCAATCCCTATAGAACTACTCATACTTATCTCCTTAAGATCCTTGAAATAAGGAGATGAAATTTTAAATTTCAACTGAATAAAAAGCAATTTTTTTAGAAAAGTCGAAAAACATGCTAATTTTTATTCTAGAAATATAAATAACTATTAAAAAATACAACTTTGAGAAATAGATCTGCTCCTAATTAGGCTGTTTAAGAGAAGCATGTTTTTATAGAAAAATCATCGATTCAAATCAAGCATTTGCTACACTCTTCTTTTTATTAAAAATACACAATTGCGACTTAAGAAGGTTTTGAAATATGTCTAGCATGATTGTGGTAGGGGCTCAATGGGGAGATGAGGGAAAAGGAAAAGTCACCGACCTATTAGCAAAATCAGCCGACTTTGTGGTTAGAGCTCAAGGAGGGAACAATGCAGGACATACCATTTTAATAGGTTCTCAAGAGCTTCGATTTCATTTAATTCCATCGGGTATTTTACATCCTAATACACATTGTCTGATCACAGGTGGTACTGTGATCGATCCAGGTTCTTTTTTAGAAGAAGTGGATTGTTTAAGAAAAGAAGGGATTGATTTTGCGGATCGGTTGTGGCTGTCTAATTATGCGCATGTGATTTTTCCCTATCATAAGCTACTAGACAAGTTGTATGAGAGTCGAAAGAAAGATCGAGCCATTGGAACCACGGGAAAAGGGATTGGACCTTGTTATGCGGACAGATCTAGCCGAATAGGAATTCGATTAGCAGAATTTGTGCGACCAGATATTTTAAGAAAAAGGTTACAGGCCAATCTTTTTTCAAAAAATCAAGAATTACAAATCATTTTTCAACAAGAGCCGCTACTATTGGATTCTTTATTAGAGGAATGTCATCAACTAGCTGCCAAGTTAAAACCTTTTATAGCGCCTGTTGAAGAGTGGATTGCTGAAGCCCTCAAAATGGGAAAGAAAGTGTTGTTTGAAGGAGCTCAGGGTACTCTTTTAGATAACAATTTTGGCTCTTATCCATATGTAACTTCTTCTAGCACGATTGCAGCAGGTGTTATTGCAGGGGCGGGAATTGGTCCAACGAAGATCGACCATGTTCTTGGCGTGGTAAAAACATACACAACGCGTGTAGGCGAAGGGCCTCTGCCAACTGCTTTTACAGAAAAAGAACAGAAAATGTTTGTTGCATCTAAAGTGCGTGAAATAGGAACAACAACTGGAAGAACAAGGCGCATGGGTTGGTTCGATGCCTGTTTGGTTCGTTATTCTGCAAGGTTAAATGGGCTCGATTCAATGGCTTTAACCAAATTGGATGTTTTAGATACATTAGATGAGATTAAAATTTGTACTCACTATCGCTTAGATGGGGTTACTTTGGAATCTCCTCCTGCTTTAATTGAAGATCTAGCACGAGTTGAGCCTATATATGAAGTGCTAGAAGGATGGAGAAAAGAAACATCTCAAGTTCCCTCTTATGAGGAGCTGCCAGAAAAAGCTATTTATTATCTTAAGCGAATTTCAGAATTAATAGATGTGCCCATTAGTATGATCTCATTAGGGCCTGATCGAAAGAGTACTCTTTTTTTACACCAATTCTTTAAAAAATAATTTACTATGCAGATGTTAAATGTTCCAGAAAGCGCTTTGGAAGATTCTTTAATTATAGATAAAAATATACTCCCAAAGCATGTTGCAATTATCATGGATGGGAATAGAAGGTGGGCTAAAAAAAACGGCTTGCCTAATATGATGGGACATTGGCAAGGTGCTAAAACCATCATTGATATTGTAACCGCTGCAATTAAATGGAATATAAAAGCATTAACGGTTTTTGCTTTTTCTACAGAAAATTGGCAAAGATCGCAGCAAGAAATAGATAATTTAATGTATCTATGTAAAATTTATTTGCGTAGATTTTGTTTTAAAATGATTAAAGAACAAGTGCGGTTGCAGACAATTGGAGATCTTACTAAAATACCAAAAGATGTTTATAAAACCATATGTGATGTAAAGAAAGCAACCGAAAATGGGAACCGAATTGATTTAGTATTAGCTATCAATTATGGTGGTAGAGATGACATTAAAAGAGCTCTTGTTAATATCGTAGAGGATGTTCAAAGTGGGCTTTTGAGCAGATCTGAAATTAATGAGCAACTAATTGCTCAATATTTAGATACTTCTTACTGGCCTGATCCAGATCTTCTCATTCGTACAAGTGGAGAAAAAAGACAAAGCAATTTTTTGCTTTGGCAACTTTCTTATAGCGAGTTTTATCACACAGAAGTGTTGTGGCCAGATTTTTCTGAAAAAGAGCTAATAAAAGCTTTATATCAATTTCAACAACGTCAAAGGCGATTTGGAGGCCTATGACCATAAAGAGAATGGCAGATTTAAGCTCTAGGCTAATGACCTCTATTTCAATAGGGGTTTGTGTCGCAACATTAATTATTTTTTCCCCTTTGCCTTTTGTTAGTCTTTTACTTATGTTCTTTGTAGCCGGAATTTCTGCTACTGGGGTTTGGGAATATGCGCAATTAGCTATTGCTAAAAAAAAGCGTCCAGCCACGCGATTAATGATGGCTATAGCAATTTTGGAAGTAATTGCTTTATATATATATCTGGTTTTTGTAGACCTTCCTCAACTGCCCATTTTAGTTGTGGCATTAGGTGTTATTGCTTTTTTTATACACCGTTTTAAAAGAGTAATAGGGGCTTTAAATGAGATTGCCATCGAATTTTTTGGAATTGTTTATGTAGCGGTGCCTTTGAGCTTAATCTTAGGAGTCCTTTATCCCAACCCTCATCATGGGTTTCCTCAGGAAGGGCGTTGGTGGCTTTTGTATTTAATTGTTGTCACCAAAATTACCGATGTAGGTGCTTATTTTGTAGGAAGACTTTGGGGAAAAAATAAATTGTGTCCTTCTTTAAGTCCTCAGAAAACAGTAGAAGGAGCAATTGCTGGATTTATTGGTGCTGTTTGTGCAAGCATAGCTATTCATAAACTAGCGGTTTATATGCAAGCAGAGTGGTTCCACCTTTCTTTTTCAGAGTCAATATGGCTTGGGATGTTAATTGGAATATTAGGGCAAGTAGGAGATTTAGCAGAATCTCTTTTAAAAAGAGATGCCGTTGTTAAAGATAGCAATGTTTTGCCTGGATTGGGGGGTGTGTTAGATATGGTAGACTCTTTACTCTTTACTACGCCTATTTTATATTTCTTTTTGCGGATGCATTAAAACTATGATCATTACTATTGATGGCCCTGCAGCAACAGGCAAAACAAGCGTTTCAAGACAAGTAGCTGAAAGATTGCATTTTACGTATTTTGACACAGGTGCTATGTATCGAGCATTTACTTGGTTTTTTCTTAAATCTCAAATTGCAATTGAACAAATAGAAAAGATGCAAAAACTAGTTGATCAATTCTCTTTTAGAATAGAAACAAAAGAGCACAGTAAAAGATATTTTGTAGGAGATAAAGATGTAACAGAAGAGATCAGGTCGTATCTTGTTACTTCTCATGTATCGGAAGTATCTGCTATAGATTGTGTTCGCTCTAAATTATTGGACATTCAAAGACAATGTGCTGCTCGGGGAGATTTTGTTTTTGAAGGTAGAGATTTGGGAACGGTTGTTTTTCCTCAAGCTGAAATTAAAATTTTTTTAACAGCTAATCCACGCATTCGAGCAGAAAGGCGTCTAGCTGAATTATTAGCCCAGTATCCTCAAGAAGAGCTGGAGCTAGCTAAACAATCTGTGCTAGCGGACTTATTAAAAAGAGATCATTATGATTCTACTCGATCAAATGCTCCCTTAAAATGTTCACCAGATGCATATAAAATTGATGCCTCTATATTGACTTTAAATGAAGTGGTTGATCAAATCATTCAATTGATCGCAGAAAAATATCCTGAAAAAATTCCATGATAAAACCTAGTTGGGCATCTGATAATTCTCTTTCTTTTCTCTATCGCATAGTAGTATTTTTTACCTGGTTATTCTTTAAAATTCTTTATCGACATAAGATATATGGACTAAAACATGTATATAAAGGAGCTGCAATTATTGCAGCGAATCATACATCTTTTTACGATCCCCCTATTTTAGCTATTTCATGGCCACAAGAAGTGCATTTTTTAGCAAGAGAGAGCTTATTTAAATATGCTTTATTTGGCCCCTTTATTCGAAAATTGAACTCCCATCCCGTGCAAGGGGATACGAGTAATAGTAGAGCATTTAAAGCTATCCAAGAGCTTTTAGCATCTGGAAAAAAAGTGATTCTCTTTCCAGAGGGAACAAGAGCTTATGAGGATCAATTGGGAGAATTAAAATCCGGAGTTGCTTTTTTAGTCTTTCGTTCTCAAATAGCTGTAATTCCTACTTATATTCATGGGACGTTTTCCATTTGGAATCGGGGAAGAAAGCTACCTAAATTATGGGGGAAAACGGCTTGTGTATTTGGCACCCCAATTTCTTACGAAGCATTTCAAGGCCTTGATAAAAAACAAGCGCAAAAAGCTCTTAAAGAGCGTCTAGCTGAATCTATACAAAATTTACGTACCTGGTATGAGAGAGGAGCTGAAGGAGACCCTCCTTAAGAAGTAATTAATTCTAGACCATTGCTTATTAAACATTTTTAATATGATTGTATAATGAAAAGGCAGAAAGTGCATGAACCTATCTTGAATTGAATATAAATTTTCGCTATGATACCAGATCTTTTTATTTTTTAACTAAAGACAGATGACATGAGCAAGCAAGGATTAAATGAAGAACAGTTTAAAATACTCGAACCTCAAATGGAAAAATGGGTAAATCGTAACCATTATGGAAGAAAATTAGCGCCATGGAGACCTGTAGTGAATACTATTTTCTGGGTGCTTCGGACAGGAGCTCCTTGGAAAGATGCACCTAGAAACAAGGAGTTTTCTCATCCCTCAACAGCACACGCATGGCTTGGAAGAATGCAATCTGCTGGATTTTTAGATCAATTTTTAGAAGAGCTGCTTAAGCTTGCCGAACAGCTGGGGTGTATTGATGCCCAGAGACTCTCTGTAGATGGTTTTTTTTTCCAGCGGACGCGGAGGAGGAGAGCAAGTTGATTATGGCTACAAAGGTAAAGGCGTGACATCGCATTTACTGGTAGAAAAATCAGGAAAGCCTCTTGCAATCACTTTTACATCAGCATCCGGGGATGAGAAAAAACAAGTGATCCCTCTGCTTAGGAAAGTCATTCCCTTCATTAAAAAAGCATGGAATCAGGGAAAAGTACCCATACTTGAAGCAGATAAAGGTTATGACTCAGAGCAAACACGTATCGATGTTCTTTCCCATGAGGTTTTTCCTCTGATAGCTCGGAAAAGAAACACTAAGGGATATAAGATAAAAGGCATTTGCTACCTTGAAAAGCAACGTTGGGTCGTTGAGAGAACGATTTCTTGGTTAAAGACATGCTTCCGTCGTCTTACAGTGCGCTGGGAAAGAAAGGCAATATATTGGAACGGACTATTAATGTTTGGACTACTGGGATATTGGATGAATTTCTTAAGTCGGCAAGTATCTTTAAAACAGTAAATTTAATTCAAGATAGGTTCATGATAAGTATAAACATATGATTTTTGTTCCAATAAGAGGTCTATAGTAGTGCCAATTCAAACGGCTAGCTTAATGGGGTTCAAGTCAACGACTTGAAACTTGTCGTTAATCCTATATTTTTCTATACGATTGAATCGGAACCAATATATTATCAAAAGTTGGCAAAAAAAACCAAAAATTTTTAGAATTAACCCACTCCATCACACTTTGGGACTAAACATCTAAAACGTTTCTACATTGATCTTTTTTTAAATAAGGTTTAGTTTTTTTGTTAAAGAAGTTTTTGCGGTCAAGATGACTCGAACATCCACCAGGTTGCCCTGACTAGAACCTGAATCTAGCGCGTCTACCAATTCCGCCATGACCGCGTAAGAAGGATATTGTATCGGAAAGAGGTTTTTAGTTTAAGCTAGATTAAAAACCAGAATGCGATTTAATCTAGTAGATTCCATGTAATAAGGAGAATAAACGCAATGAGTGAATTCATAAAAGAAATATTGGAAAACGACTTTGATAGAGAAACAAGCCAAGGAGCTGTATTGGTTGATTTTTTTGCCGATTGGTGTGGACCTTGTCGACAACTGACTCCTATTCTAGAGGAAGTGGCTAAAGAAGTAAAAGAGGTGAACTTTTTTAAGATAAACATTGATGCTGCTCAAGAAGTAGCTGCTCGTTTAGAGATTACTTCTATTCCTACGTTGGTTTTATTCTATAAGGGAAAAGAAGTAGATCGAGTTGTTGGTTTAATAGAAGCAGATGATCTAAAAACATTTCTTGCAAAAGCCAAGTAAATCTTATTTTTTAAGGCAGGTGTTTCACTTGCCTTAAAGCTACTTAATCCAATGTAGTACATCTCGAACAATAGACCAGCGTTTTTCTTGGGGAGCTGCAATTTCTGTTTTGCCTTTAACCCAAAGATCGTATTGCTTTTCCGTAAATCCTTGATTGTTTTTTAGTTCTAACCATTGGTTGAGATAGTTGAGAAACTTAGGACTGTCTGCATTAATAGCATAGCCTAAAGTATCTATTCCAATTGCAGGACTTGGAATCACAATACGGTAATTGCGGTGTTTTAAAATCCATGCAAGGGCTTGTTTTTCTTCCCATAGCAAAGCTACCTGCTTTCCTTTTACAGTGAATTCCTCAAAGTGATCCAAATAAATAATCCTGTCATTAGAAAAGAACTCATGGGCTACTTGCTCATAAGAAGATCCTTTAAGTGCAGCAATTTTTAGATCAGGATTGTTAAGAATTTTTTCCATGGAGGAAAATTTTTTACGCATTTTTTCTTCTGTAATCAAAATCAATCTTGCATCTAGATCAGATTTAGTAAAAGAAAGGTTTCTAAGTCTTTTTTCGTTCATGCTTAGTGCAGACATAGCAATATCGTATTTCTTCCCTTCTATATCGGAAATGACATTGTTGTAAGAAAGAGGCACTAATTCTAATTTACAGCCAAGGTCGTAAGCTAGTTCATAAGCAAAGGCTATGTCGTATCCGACTAAATGATTATTTACATTATAAAAACAAAAGGGGGCTACATTGGGATAATAACCCACTCTTAAAGTTTTAGTAGATAAAATGTGATCAAAAGCATCCCCTTCAAAAGGATTTGAGGGAGGAATCGTTTTGTAGACCTTTACGGGAATGGTAGAGGTAATTGTTAGTTCGTAGATGCTTTTAGCTTCATTTTTAATAGTTGGTAAAGGATTAAAAGATTTAAGGACAAGAAATAGTAGAACCATAGGAAGTAGAGTGAAAAAAGTTTTACTGATTATTCTATTCCACCTAAAAAGCAGCATATTACGACAAGAAAGGGTGATGAATAAAGAAAGAGAAGTAATTTGCATGGCAGATAACATGGACTGAAATCCAGAGGTAAAGGGGAGGGTCGTCAAATACAAGTTAATCGCATTAATCGGCAAGCCTAAGGAATCTAGAATGAAAGTTAAACTATTAATCCACGAGCCTAGTCCGACCGAGCCTAAGTTTGTCAAAAATGTAGTTACGAATAATTCAATTTGAGAAGAAAAACCTAATGGCAAACCATAAAAAATAGATATAAAAAATACAAATAAGGTAATGAAAAGAGCTCCTAGGGGTAGATTGAAAACAACAGACACAGTCCCTTGTATTTGTGTTTGAGCTTTTTCGTCGGTAGGATCAATAATGGCTGTTTCTTTTTTGAGCAATTCAATGATATAGGGCAAACAAACAATGACTACATTTGTCGTATAAGCAAGCACCAAAATAGGAAGAGTTTGTTGTAGCCATTTATAAGCAGGAATAGAGGTTAACATACTTGTAAGTCTGGGAAAAATCCAAAATATAATCGAACATGTTCCTAAAAGGTATAAGATTATATAAGTGCTAACTTGCTTAACGGTAGAAAGTTGAATCGTCCCTACTTGGTTGGATATAATTAAAAAAGTTCCAATCGGTGTAATCCGAGCAATCCAAGCCGTAATTCGTGTTAGTGCACTTACTAAATTTTGTAAACCATTCATAATTACATCTTTTTCTTTGAGGTGGATCAATGCAATTCCAATCAGAAGAGAAAAGATTACGATAGCTGGAACAATGTTATTGGTTAGATCGTAAAAAATATTGTCGGGAATGAGCAATTCAGCAAAGTTCAAATGAGGTGTATCGCTAGAGATATAACCAGATGTTTGAGGACTGCTAGAAAGGGGAAATAAATGAGAGACCGTGTAAATCATTAAAATATTAATGGTCCAAGCTAAACTAATAAAAAAGATACCGCGCTTTACAATTAATTTACCTTGAGCAGAGCTTAACTGTCCTACTCCATGGATAATAGCCCCAATTAAATAAGGGATAGCTGTAACTTTGAGGAGTTTAATGTATGCAGATGCATAAGAGGCAAAGACATCGCATAAATCGCCCAGGAATAGGCCAAAAAGAATCCCAAACACTGTGGCGATTGCCATTTGGAAAGCTAAAGAAATCTTAAATAAACGCATAAAATCTATGGGATTATCTAGTCATGGATCGTTATTGCATATCAGAGCAGTATGGGTAGATTTATGCAATTGGATTTTAGGATTTTTTTATAAAAACTAATGTCCTAACGTATATCTGTTTTGGGCTCAGCGATTTCCATAGGGTGTATATTTTCTTTTGAAGAAAGAGAATTATAAGAAGCATTTGCTTGAACAACTTCTATTTCAAAAGTCAAAAGAGAGTTAGGAGGAAGGTTATGATGCATCTTATAAGCAAAATCAGGGTGAATGTAGATAGTGCGTTTTTCTCCTTCTTTCATACCAATTAAACCTAAGCGCAGGCCCGTAATAATTTCATCGAGAAAAAGCACTTCTTCATTAGAATCATTAAAAACAGAACCATCGAGAAATTGTCCTTTATAGTGCACCAAAGGAGAAAAATGAGACTGGATTGCTTCTCCAGTGCCTGTTTTCTCTATACGATATTGAACCTTGCCATTTTCTATACTTACCACCGCTGCATCTATTGCATTTTTTTTGAGGAAGGTTTCTGCTTTTTCTAAATTTTCTTTAGATTCTTGCTCAAATGCTAGTTCTTTAGCAGCAACAATTGCTTCTACACACTCATTTTCTGTCATAGGGGATTCTTTCCCATCTGCAGCTTCTTGCAATCCTTTGATAACCTGTGCTAGATCAAGTTTGACTTTACCATTCTTTTCTAAGTCTTGTTGAATCAAATTTTTCCCAATCAGATGCCCAAAAGCTCGAGAAAGCTTTTCAATTTCATCGTGGTGAATAGCTGATCTGCCAGGAGGGCTTTCTTGACAAAGGGCAGCTTGCGTCATAAATAGAGCACAAGCTAATAAGAGATATTTTTTTGACTTCATGGGTTGCTACCTCGGAGCATAAATGAGTGTATTTGCTATTCATCTTAAATCTTATGTCCAAATGATTTCAATAGGTTCTATTTGAACTTTTAAGTCATTTAGTTGTTTTTTTTCTACTTTTGCAGGAGTTTGGATCATTAAATCACTAGCTTTTTGGGTCTTGGGAAAAGCAATCACATCTCTAATATTTTCTGTTTTTGCTAAAATCATTAATATGCGATCTAACCCAAAAGCAAATCCTAGATGAGGAGGGGCCCCATATTCCAGAGCCTCTACAAAAAAACCAAACTTTTCTTGAATGACATTTTTAGATAAATGAAGAATTTCAAATATTTTATTTTGTAATTCGCTATTGTGAATTCTCTGAGACCCTCCTCCAATTTCATACCCATTTAGCACAAGATCATAAGTCAGAGCACGCACTTTTAATGGATCTGTATTTAGTATTTCAAGATCTTCAGAGTGAGGAGAGGTGAAAGGATGATGCTCGCTTTCTATGCGCCTTTCATCCGTATTCCAACGAAGCAGTGGAAAATCTGTGACCCAAGCAAAATGCATATTAGATGGATCTATTAAATTTCTTTCTTTTGCAATTTTTCTGCGAAGATGATCTAGGCCTTGGTTGATTCTTGCCTCTTCTCCTCCTGCTATTAAAATCAAATCGCCTATCTCACATTGCATGCGGTTTTTTAGGTCTGTTAATAGTTCAGAGGAAAAGAACTTAGTAATGTTTGAGCTTAAGCTCTCAGATTGACACTTCATCCAAGCTAAGCCACTGACGCCAAATAAAGAAACAAATTGTGTATAGGTTTCTATTTCGCGGCGTGATAACTCTGCTCCATTTTTTACCAAAACAGCTTTGATACAACCTTTTTGCGCTAGCTGCTCGCGTAGAACGGTAAATTCGCTCTGTTCTATGATGTCGTCAAGACGCACAAGAGGCATTTTAAAGCGCAGATCTGGATGATCGGTTCCATAGCTTTCCAAACAGTCTTTATAACTCATTTTAGGGAAGGAAATCGATGAGGTATTAGGTGAAACAATTTGAATGATCTTAGTCATTAATTCTTCAATAATGCTCATGATATCTTCTGGTTTCCCAAAACTCATTTCAAGATCGATTTGGGTAAATTCAGGCTGTCTATCAGAGCGAAGGTCTTCATCGCGAAAACAAGGAGCGATCTGAAAATAGCGATCCATGCCAGATATCATCAATAATTGTTTGAATATTTGAGGTGATTGAGGTAATGCATAAAAATTACCCGGATAGATTCTAGAAGGTACAAGATAATCACGGGCTCCTTCTGGAGTGGATTTCCCTAGAATGGGTGTTGAAATTTCGACAAATCCCTGCTCACTCATAAAATTGCGGGTGGTTAACATCAATTGATGGCGCAGTAATAAATTATGGGCAACTAACCCTCTTCTGATATCTAGATAACGATATTTAAGCCGAAGCTCTTCATTTACCTCGATATCCTCATCACAAATAGAAAAAGGAGGTGTCTTAGAAGAAGATAAGATCTCTAATTCTTTTACGTAGATTTCTAACTCACCTGTGGGGAGTTTAGGATTAATCATTTTTTCAGTGCGCGCGATTACTTGACCTTTAACAGAAATAACCCATTCGCTACGTAAACGCGATGCCTGATCAAAAAGCTCTTCGGAAATGGTTTTAGGATCAAAAACGAGTTGGGTTAAGCCAAAGCGATCTCTAAGATCGATGAAGATGATACCTCCATGATCACGCCTGCGATGTATCCATCCGGATAGAGTGACGATTTTACCTATATGAGAGGATCTTAATTCTCCACAAGTGTGTGTTCTGCGATAGTCAAACATTAAGCCATCCTTTAAGATTATCGATTAAATGTTGAATTGAAAAAGTGTGAGATTCACGCGTTGCTAATTTTTTACAAGTGATTTTTCCTGAATGGATTTCCTCATCTCCAATCACTGCAATAGCGGTTGCTTGGAGTAGATTTGCAAGCTGCAAACCGTGTTGAATTTTTTTACCGCTTAAATCCATTTGTGCAGCAATATTTTTATGTTTAAGTTGCGTTGTCAGCTTAAAGGCTAATTGAGTAGCCTGATTGTTCATGGGTATTAAGAAAAGATTCGGTTTTAAAGGACCTGGAAAGAAAGCTTCTTGTTTTAACATCGTTTGCAATAAGCGCTCTAATCCTATAGCAAATCCTGCAGCTGGTAAGTTAGGACCACCCAAATCTGCTATTAGCCCATCATAGCGTCCGCCAGCTCCAACAGCATTTTGGGCTGCTAGCTGTTCTGAGGTGATTTCAAATACAGTATTGCTATAGTAATCTAATCCACGAACAAGCCTTGGTTCCACCTGGTAAGGGATCTTTAGTTGATTTAATTCATGTAATACTATTTGAAAATGCTCTTTTGCCTCTTTGCTTAAGTATTTGCTAATTAAAGGTGCATTTTTCAAGATTTTCTGATCTTGATCTAGCTTAGAATCTAGAACGCGCAAGACGTTTTTTTTAAGCCTTATTTGACTATCTTCTGATAATTGATCTTTATGAGGTGTAAGATATGATAACAAAGCTGCTTGATAAGCCATGCGAGATGAGTTATCACCGACAGAATTAATAGAAATAGATAGGTTTTTCAACCCCAGTCTCTGATAAATTTGATACATTAGGTCTATTAATTCTACATCTTGATAAGGATGCATTGTACCGATTGCTTCCACACCAAATTGATGTAGCTGCCGATAGCGCCCTGCTTGTGGCCTTTCATAGCGAAACATAGGTCCGATATAAAAAAATTTGTGAATACCCGGTGTTTGATAGAGATGATCACTAATGAAAGCGCGCACTACAGGAGCTGTCCCCTCTGGTCTTAAACTCAAAGAACGTCCTTTGCGGTCTAAAAAGGTATACATCTCCTTTGATACGATATCAGAGGACGCTCCAACGCCTCGTTCAAATAGTTCTGTGCGCTCAAAAATCGGAGTACGAATTTCTCTAAAGCCATGTTTTATAGCTTCTTCACGTAAAATCTGCTCTATGTAGGTCCATCGATGAGATTCCTTCCAAAGGTCTTCTTCTTTTGTCTCCTGTGGCAGAATATCGAAAGTTCCTTTTACAATTGGGTATTTCATATTAAATACTTTCCTAAAGTTCTTACGCGTTGATAGAAGAATTCTAAACTGTGGATTGCTAAAGAGTAAAGTGATTTTAAATACAGATTCGAAGGTACTAAAAAGAAACTTAAAAAAGCTTTTTTTCTAATCTTTTAAGAGAGGCTAATTTCTTTTCAACAAGAGGCACTGTGTAATAAAAAACTTACGTAAGAGGGTGTTGTTGCATTTAAGCCAAGCATGCCGTAGCTAAATAGATCATGCTCATACTAGTATACTCAAATATATTAGAAATAAGATTTACAGGTTGGGAAATACATAGATTTTTTCCAAATACTTTAATTATAATCGCATCCATATGTCGTTTAGAGGGCATTCTTATTAAAAAATAAATCTTTATAAATTCTTAATTTGAAATAAGATTAGTATATCGGTGATCAATACTAGATTTAAAAAAATATTTACATTTTAAATTTAAAAAAATATTGTAAATTAAGAAGTTACTATAATCTATTTTTTGAGGCAAGTCTATATGAAATCAATACGATTTTTTGTTTTGAATAGTTTAACGCTTTTTTCAGCTCACTTATGGAGTGCTTCGCTTACCGTTTCAACTAGTGAAGATAATGGACCAGGAAGTCTTAGACAAGCTATTTTAGAACTCAATAGTGCAATAGGAACATCACATACTATAACCATTAATGCAGGGTTGCCTACTATTACGCTTGCTAGTAGCTTACCCGTCATCCAAAAACCAGTATCCATTATCACCTCTGGAGGGATTCCTCAAGTAATCGATGGCAATGCCAATCAATTCCGCTTATTTGCTACAACTAAACCCCTAACAGTACAAAACTGTACTCTACAAAATGGTGGTGCTCTTGGAGGAAATGCAACAACCACCACTGGTGGTCCTGGTGGTGGAGCTGGAGGTGGGGGTGGACTAGGAGCAGGGGGCGGTATTTATATTGCACCAGGAAGCTCTGTTATCTTAAATAGTACTACTATTCAAAATAACATTGCGCGAGGAGGTGCTGGAGGAACTGGACAAAGTAACACAAATATTGCAAATGGAGGGTGTGGTGGTGGAGCTAGCTTTTCATCTGCAGACCCAAATAGCAATGGGCTTAGTTCAGGAGGAGGAGATAATCCTGGTCAAAGCGGTGTCAATGGAGGAAAAGGAGGGGCACAAGGAGGAGGAGATGGAGGAAAAAACACGCAAATTCTTACCGACGGGAAGGCAGGATCCGGTTATGGAGGAGGAGGAAATGGAGGTGGGAATGGTGGTGTTGGCCATATTGAATTACTAAAGCTCCCAGGTGGAGATTTTGGAGCTGGTGGTGGTGGTGGCGGTAGTGGAAGTGCTTATGGAATAGTAATAGCTGTTCCTGTATCAGATGAAAAATTAGCAGAAGAATATGACGTTTACATTGCTACCTTGGGTGGTAGGGGAGGCAAAGGCGGAGGCGGAGGCGGAGGTGCGGCAATTAACAGTAATGGTGGTGGTGGTGGTGGATTTGGTAGCGGTGGTGGCGGTGGCAGTAACATCTTGGATTTTATAACTGGAGCTGGTGGTGGTGGTGGTGGGTTTGGTGGCGGTGGTGGTGGTGGTAGTAGTGGCAAAAGCAGCGATAATAGGCAAACCGGCGGTGGCGGTGGCGGCGGTGGCTTTGGAGGAGGAGGTGGTGGAGCTGGTGGAAGTCGACAATATTTAGGTGGACTAGGCTATGGAGGAAGATATGGTGGAGATGGAGGAATGCAGAAGACAACAACTTCTTACGCAGGAGCTGGAGCAGGTGGAGCTGGAATTGGAGGAGCTATTTTTGTTTCTTATGATAGCGTTTTAACCATCCAAGACTCAGTCTCTTTAAGCGGTAATCAAGCAATCGGAGGAATAGCTGGAGCTTCAGATCCTGCTCTGTCTTTAGCGGCTACCGATGGACAAAGTTTTGCTAATGATGTGTTTTTATACACTGATGCTCAGTTGATCTTTGATAACGAAACAGATCTATCAGCAAATTTTGCTATCCAATCAGATCCAAAAAGCCCTTCAGATAGGGGAATTTTCAAACAAAATACCGGTACAGTCACACTTTCTTCAACAAGTAACAACTATAGAGGAGGAACTCAAATCAAAGAAGGAACGTTATCTATTGCAAGCGATGTACTCGGTGATTCGTCTGGTCCGATAGCTTTTTTTGGAGGCATTCTTGAAACTACCAGCTCTTTCTCCTTGTCTAGGAGCATTTTTCTTGCCCCTTTTGGCACAATTAGTGTGGATTCCTCTTGTATTTTAACTATTCCAGGAATAATTACAGGCCCTGGTAGTCTAATAAAATCAAATGACGGAACACTCGTTTTAACAGGGGCGAATGACTACATGGGGGGAACAACGGTAAGTGGTGGAACACTGCAAGGGAATACAACCAGTCTACAAGGAGACATTATCGATAATGCCATTCTAATTTTTGATCAAGAAAGCACAGGAACATATAATGGAAACATTTCAGGATCTGGCACTTTGATCAAGCAAAAGTTTGGATTGGTAAATTTTACCAATGACTCTTCAAGTTTTGCAGGCCAGGTAGCTGTCAATGTAGGAGCTCTTCTCGTCAATGGAAAATTAGGTGGCACATGCACTGTCGCACCTAACGGAGTGCTCGGTGGAGTGGGAACAATCGGTACGGTAATTAACGATGGCATCGTTGCACCAGGTAATTCGATTGGAACTCTAACCGTCAATGGAAATTATACACAAAGTTCAAGCGGTACATTAGCCATAGAGATCGATGTAATGGGAGAAAATGATCTACTACAAGTGATAGGGACTGCCTCGTTGAATGGGGCTCTTTCCATCAGACTTGAACCCGGAGTTTATTCAGAAGAAACAGTTTATACCTTTCTTACCGCAGAATCTGTTACAGGGCAATTTAGCAACTCTTTTAGCGATCAACGCCTAGTTTATACCGTCAATTATTTCCCTAACCAAGTTCAACTCTCTTTAAGTGCTCCTTCTTTAATTATAAGTATACCTAATTCTAGCTTGACCGGTAATGCGCGAGCTGTTGCAGATTATCTATTTTGTTCCTCCTTTGACTTCGCAGATATAGATCTCGATGCAGTGGCTAATGCTTTACTCCAGCTACCGATGGATGAATATGCAAAAGCACTTAAAAGCTTAACCCCTGCTGCATTTGGATCTCTGCCCTTAGTTGAACTCGAGAGCATTTTTAATCTTGCCAATGCCTTTTTTATGACAGGAGCTGGTCAAAGGTCTTATTGTTATACAGATATCGATGAACCTACGAATATTTGGGTCAACCATTTAGGGTTTATTTATTCACAAGAAGGGTGTCAAGAAGCTCCTGGCTTTAAGGCTCACACCTATGGAGTTGCAGTAGGAGCAGACCACCTGTTTATCGATCAGTGGAGCATAGGGGTAGGGATCGCGTACTCTCATGCCCAACTTGATTGGAAACATCAGATGGGGGATGCTTATGGTAACTCTGTGCATTTAGGTCCTTATATAAAGTACGACTCTGAAAATTTCTATTTTGATTTTCTGCTTTTAGGAGCAGGTAATTTCTATGATGTAGATCGAAAAATTGTATTTCCAGGGATTTCTAGAAAAGCGCATAGCGATCCTACTACTTGGAACTTCTCAGAGATTCTCTTAGCAGGGCTTAGATTAGAGCCCTTCAATGTAGACAATTTTTTCGTGCAACCTGAAATCAGGTTAGATCAAACCAACTCGTTCCAAGGAAAATTTAAAGAAAAAGGAGCTCAGTCTATCGACCTTTCTATAAAAGACAAATGCTCTTCCTTTTTACGCTCCTTGGTCAATATTAAAGTCACTAAAGAATCATGTATTAGTGGTTTTTGCTTAGTTCCTAGTGTCAATCTAGGTTGGTTGAGAACAACTCCTTTAATAGGCGGTCATTACACCTCTGGATTTAGAGGGAAAACATTTTGTGAACCAAATTTTTCGGCGACTAGCTTTCATCAAACAATCGATCAATTGCTCGTGGGTGCGCAATTTCTTATCTCTTGCCAGGGAGACTTCCAGTTATCTATTGGTTATGAAGGAACCTTTGGTAGAGGGACAAAAGTCAATGAAATGAATTTGGCTCTGGATTGGAAGTTTTAGATGTTTAGTCCCAAAGTGTGATGGAGTGGACTAATTCTAAAACTTTTTGGTTTTTTTTGCCAACTTTTGATAAAGTCTTTTCAAGTTTGATAGGCAGGCGATGAAAGAATCTCTATTGTGATTTTTAACAATCAAACACAAGGAGAGACCTTGCCTAAAGGCTACCATCACCTAACCTATGACCAAAGATGTCAGATTTATATTTTACAAGCTAGAGGAGATACATCTAGCTCAATAGCAAACATTCTAAAAGTTCATCATAGCACTATTAGTAGGGAACTTAAGAGAAATAAAGGGCAACGAGGATACCGTCATCAGCAAGCTCAAGAAAAAGCATTTCTTAGAAAAAATTCTCAGCCCAATAAAAAAATGACTCCTCCTCTCAACGACCCAACGTTGCTTTTCAAGGTAGCAAATGCCTTTTATCTTATATCCCTTGGTGTTTCTTTTCCGAGCTATCAGAGGAACAACCTCATGGGAAAGAACATCGATACGTGTTTGCTCTGAGTCATAACCTTTATCTGCTTCAAGTATGGGTACTTTTCCCTGATTCCATGCTTTTTTAATGAAGGGAATGACTTTCCTAAGCAGAGGGATCACTTGTTTTTTCTCATCCCCGGATGCTGATGTAAAAGTGATTGCAAGAGGCTTTCCTGATTTTTCTACCAGTAAATGCGATGTCACGCCTTTACCTTTGTAGCCATAATCAACTTGCTCTCCTCCTCCGCGTCCGCTGGAAAAAAAAACCATCTACAGAGAGTCTCTGGGCATCAATACACCCCAGCTGTTCGGCAAGCTTAAGCAGCTCTTCTAAAAATTGATCTAAAAATCCAGCAGATTGCATTCTTCCAAGCCATGCGTGTGCTGTTGAGGGATGAGAAAACTCCTTGTTTCTAGGTGCATCTTTCCAAGGAGCTCCTGTCCGAAGCACCCAGAAAATAGTATTCACTACAGGTCTCCATGGCGCTAATTTTCTTCCATAATGGTTACGATTTACCCATTTTTCCATTTGAGGTTCGAGTATTTTAAACTGTTCTTCATTTAATCCTTGCTTGCTCATGTCATCTGTCTTTAGTTAAAAAATAAAAAGATCTGGTATCATAGCGAAAATTTATATTCAATTCAAGATAGGTTCATTTACATTTAATACTTATATTAAATTTTCTTATAATTGGCCCTTTCAACCTTGAAGTGCACAAAAAAGAACATATAAATACTTGAAAAAACATCTATTGTGCACCCGAGCATAGCATGTTTGTAGATAATCTCGTAAACACTTCTAGTGGAGTTTCGAAGTTGAGAGCCTTTCTAGGTCTGTTATTTAGTAAAGTTTCCACCCTTTCTATATCCTTGGAAGTCGTATCTAAAAAGCTTTGTGTTTTAGGAAAATATTGCCTAACTAGTCCGTTTGTATGCTCATTTAAGCCTCTTTCCCAAGAATGGTAGGGCGTTGCAAAGTAGAAGTCTGTCTCTAGCTCGAAACTAACCATTTGGTGATAGGCAAATTCTTTTCCGTTGTCTGCTGTTAATGTGTGTACAAAATCTTTGATAGGTTTAAGTTGTTCAATTAACGCTTGACTTACTTCCTCTGCAGTTTTATGAGAAACTTTGGCGAGCTTAGTTAGCTTGGAAGTTCTTTCTACCATTGATACAATTACGCCTTTATGTCCTGCCCCTATGACTGTATCTAGTTCCCAGTCTCCTAAACGAGTCTTTTTTTCTACAATACAAGGCCGTTGCTTAATATCTATACGACCAGGCATGTTCCCTCTTCCAGAAGCTCCCTTTCTCTGCTTGTTATATTTTTTCCCTCGATGACGGAGCTCTCTATAAAGCTGTCCTCCCTGTCGTTTATCTTTCCAGATATGATTATAGATGGTCTCATGACTAACATGTTCTTTACCATGTCTTTTAAGCCATCCGGATATTTGTATAGGGCTCCATTGCAACTTGATTTTTTCTTCAATACGGGTAACTATTTGAGGAGTCATTTTTTTATTGGGCTGAGAATTTTTTCTAAGAAATGCTTTTTCTTGAGCTTGCTGATGACGGTATCCTCGTTGCCCTTTATTTCTCTTAAGTTCCCTACTAATAGTGCTATGATGAACTTTTAGAATGTTTGCTATTGAGCTAGATGTATCTCCTCTAGCTTTTAAAATATAAATCTGACATCTTTGGTCATAGGTTAGGTGATGGTAGCCTTTAGGCAAGGTCTCTCCTTGTGTTTGATTGTTAAAAATCACAATAGAGATTCTTTCATCGCCTGCCTATTCTTTTTTTAATTCTTCTGTGCACTTCAAACTTGAAAAGACTATTGTTGACTTTTTCTATTTATATTATTTAATATTTTTATAATTTTTTAAAAAATTGATCTTCGTTTTTTTAATTAATTATTTTAAATAATTCACCAAGGAATAATCATGACTACTTCTATTTCAAATACTAATCAAGAAACATGCGTAATATGCCAAGAAGATTATCAGGAGGAGAAAATATTTGATGTTACTAAGGTTGTTGAATTAGCATGTCATCATTTCTATCATATTGGTTGTATAGCACAATCTTTAAGACATCAAGAAAATGGACAAAGAGATCTAACTTGTTGTTATTGTACTCAAAAAGTTGCTTTATCAACTCGATCTGTACATGCTTTTGCTAATCAGGAAGTATTCCAGGAAAGGCTTGAAGAAATTAGAGAGGAATATAATTACGATGATGAAGTGATAGAGGCTGTTTCTGCTGTTGCTGACTTAAACACTTCTCTTAATGCTCTATCTATTTCATTCCCGCTGAACTCCGATGATGCTATAGCAAATCAGGAGAATGCAAAAAAACTAACTAATGCTATCTTTGATTTAGTTATAAAAAATGAGATGATTAAAGAAGATTTAAAAGTAACTGTATTACGAATTTTATCTGCTATGGTATTAGGAACTCGAGCTTTAAGATCTGTATATGATGAAGCAAGGAGCTGGAAAAGCATACCTTTTGAACATTGGCCCCGTAAGATTAAGGAAGAAGGTGTTTTAGTTCGATACGAAGATGAAGATATTAGAATACGTATTTCAGCAAATCAGCTTAAAAAAGTAGTAGATAAGATTTTTGTGGATGCTTTAGTTAGCCACTATCGCAAAAAAGCTGAGAATTTTTTGCAATCTGCCCGCTCTTGGGCTCCATGGATTTTGGGTGGAGCTGCAGTAACTGTATTAGCAGCAAAAAAGCTCTAGACAGACTTATAAGGCTTAATGCTCATTGCTATCTGTTTTTGCTAATCTAGAAAAAACAGGTAGCTTGTTAAGAGTTAATGCAAATCCTCCATTTCCCAATATACTAGTTTGATTTCAAATTAAGAATTGCATAACTAGGTTTTTTTGAAAAAACTGCTCTATCTTGCAAGAAGATGTTATCTTTTGTATAAAAATTTTTATATATTAAGCCTACATTCCTACCCCCTAGCGTATATTTTTGGAATCAGCTTTGTGCTATATATAGTGGTTCCGATTCAATCGTATAGAAAAATATTTTGTTTTGTGTTAAGCTATTGAGTATGAAAAAACTGATCCCTAGCCAGAGAGCTGACTTAGAACACAAGTTAAAGCATCCAAAAGACTATTCTGAACGGAATAGGCTTTGTGTAATTTTGGGCTATGATGAGGGTATCTCAACAAAAAATCTTGCTAAAACACTCCGGATAAGCCCTATCACTGTTCAGAAATACCTCAGAGAATATGATTCCGAAAATAAAACTGGAAGTAGCCCTCGAGGCGGTAGCAAATCAAAACTTTCACAAGACCAAAAAGAGTCTCTACTAAAACACCTACATGAAAAGACCTATCTTAAAGTCAAAGGGATCATAGCTTATGTGCATGAGCAATATGGGATAAAATATTCCCGAAGTGGCATGACAGATTGGCTCATACAGCACGGATTTGTTTATAAACGTCCTAAAAAGATTCCTGGGAAATTAGCTCCTGAAAAACAACGAATTTTCATAGAACAATATAGGGCTTTAAAGGAGACCTTAAACCCTGATGAAGAGATCTATTTCATAGATGCTGTGCATCCTGAACATCAGTCCCAAGCCGTATGTGGATGGATCAAAAAAGGCGTTCAAAAGACTTTGCAGACATCCGGGAAACAATTGCGATTGCATTTTGCTGGAGCTCTTTGCCTGACAGGAATGAAGATTTTTACAGAGGAATATAAGACAGTTGATGCCGATGCAATGCTCGATTTTTTCAAGAAGCTAGAAAAACAGACAGAGGCTCGAATTATTCATGTAATTTTGGATAATGCAAGATCAAACAAAAATAAGAAACTAGAAGAGTTTCTGATGTCTTCTAGGATTAAAGTGCACTATCTCCCTCCTTATTCGCCGAATTTGAATCCTATTGAACGCTTGTGGAAGATCTTAAAGGAAAAGAAGGTATACAATCGATATTACGAAACGTCGGTGACTTTTTTTCAGGCAATTAGAGGATTCTTCTTAGAAGAGATACCGAAAATAACAGATATTTTGAAATGTAGGATAAACGACAAGTTTCAAGTCGTTGACTTAAATCCCATTAAGCTAGCCGTTTGAATCGGCACTAGTATATAGTGGTTCCGATTCAATCGTATAGAAAAATATTTTGTTTTGTGTTAAGCTATTGAGTATGAAAAAACTGATCCCTAGCCAGAGAGCTGACTTAGAACACAAGTTAAAGCATCCAAAAGACTATTCTGAACGGAATAGGCTTTGTGTAATTTTGGGCTATGATGAGGGTATCTCAACAAAAAATCTTGCTAAAACACTCCGGATAAGCCCTATCACTGTTCAGAAATACCTCAGAGAATATG
Source organism: Candidatus Rhabdochlamydia oedothoracis (assembly GCF_019453995.1). Taxonomy (NCBI): domain Bacteria; kingdom Pseudomonadati; phylum Chlamydiota; class Chlamydiia; order Parachlamydiales; family Candidatus Rhabdochlamydiaceae; genus Candidatus Rhabdochlamydia; species Candidatus Rhabdochlamydia oedothoracis. The sequence continues at coordinate 420,077 of NZ_CP075587.1, forward strand.
ATTCCGAAAATAAAACTGGAAGTAGCCCTCGAGGCGGTAGCAAATCAAAACTTTCACAAGACCAAAAAGAGTCTCTACTAAAACACCTACATGAAAAGACCTATCTTAAAGTCAAAGGGATCATAGCTTATGTGCATGAGCAATATGGGATAAAATATTCCCGAAGTGGCATGACAGATTGGCTCATACAGCACGGATTTGTTTATAAACGTCCTAAAAAGATTCCTGGGAAATTAGCTCCTGAAAAACAACGAATTTTCATAGAACAATATAGGGCTTTAAAGGAGACCTTAAACCCTGATGAAGAGATCTATTTCATAGATGCTGTGCATCCTGAACATCAGTCCCAAGCCGTATGTGGATGGATCAAAAAAGGCGTTCAAAAGACTTTGCAGACATCCGGGAAACAATTGCGATTGCATTTTGCTGGAGCTCTTTGCCTGACAGGAATGAAGATTTTTACAGAGGAATATAAGACAGTTGATGCCGATGCAATGCTCGATTTTTTCAAGAAGCTAGAAAAACAGACAGAGGCTCGAATTATTCATGTAATTTTGGATAATGCAAGATCAAACAAAAATAAGAAACTAGAAGAGTTTCTGATGTCTTCTAGGATTAAAGTGCACTATCTCCCTCCTTATTCGCCGAATTTGAATCCTATTGAACGCTTGTGGAAGATCTTAAAGGAAAAGAAGGTATACAATCGATATTACGAAACGTCGGTGACTTTTTTTCAGGCAATTAGAGGATTCTTCTTAGAAGAGATACCGAAAATAACAGATATTTTGAAATGTAGGATAAACGACAAGTTTCAAGTCGTTGACTTAAATCCCATTAAGCTAGCCGTTTGAATCGGCACTAGTATATTCAAACTCTTAATTTGAATGTGAACGAGTATACATCCCATAATTGCACACAAAAAAGGGGTTGCTCCTTAAACGGATTAGGTTAAACTCTCCAATATAAACGAGATTTTTTCAAATCTCAAAACTGCTCGTTAGAAATATCGGCTTGGAGATCTTAATAAAGAATTAAGAAAATTTATATTCCCCTTTGTGTGCAATTAGAGAACGCTCCTCAAGGAGCGTTTGAAAGCAATTTATCTATGATTGAAGATAAAATTTTAATCCAGTCTGCTAAGTAACTCTTATCTTGTGTTTTTTGATAATCTATATGCAATTCTTGTAAAAGCTCCATAAAAGGAAAAGGGACCCACTTCTCACCCACATGTTCTTGGAGATAATAACCTAAAGAATGGTCTTCATTGGCGGGAAAGTGATTAATTATTTGAATAAGGTCTGCTATTTTTTTTAAAAAATCAGAGCCTTTTGATAGGGAAAGAGAGATAGGGTTGCAATCTTTGATGATTTTATGCCATAATAGCGAAAGTTTTTGTATGAACTCTAATTGATGACTAAGATCTTCTATAGAAAGTGAAATAAAGAGTTGTTTTAATTCTAAGAGATCTTGCTTTAAAGCTGCGGTGGATATCTTGTTTTTAAAAGAGAAGTGCATGGTAAACTTTTTAAAAAAGCAAACAAGTATGGAAGCTGGATTAGGATATATTAAATCTGTGGGGAATTGACTAAACGAATTATTTGACTTTTTGTTTTGCTCAACGCGATTCACAATGATTTTTTTATAGGGTTCTGAATTACTGGGTGGAATACTCATAACAAACCTTTAAAGAAAAGCATATACTAAGCTTTTTCTTTTAATGAGGAATATAAAAAAATAAATCAAGAAAAGAAGTCTAGAAAAAATATTAATTCATTTTCTTAAGACGCTTTTTGTTTTATAAACTTTAATAGGAGAAAGTTGTATATGAGCGTACTTAACATTCTAAGACCAGCTCCTTATGCTCCTGAAATTCAAGATCCCAATGAAGTTAAAGAACGTTATAAGTATTGGCGTTTTCGTATTTTTTATGGAATGTACATAGGTTATATATTTTACTATTTTACCCGTAAAAGTCTTACATTTGCTATGCCTGCTATGATGCAACAATTAGGCTTGCAAATTAGCGATTTGGGTATTTTAACTAGTGTTTTGTCTATTACCTATGGGATTAGTAAGTTCTTGAGCGGGGTTCTTGCTGATCGCTCCAATCCTAGATTTTTTATGGCCATCGGTTTGATTTTAACCGGTGTATTTAATGTGTTATTTGGTCTTTCCTCATGCGTGTGGCTATTTGCTCTGCTTTGGGGGTGCAATGGTTGGTTTCAAGGTTGGGGTTGGCCTCCTTGTGCCCGCTTGCTCACACACTGGTATTCCCAAAAAGAGAGGGGAACTTGGTGGGGCTTGTGGAATACTTCACATAGCGTAGGAGGAGCTATTATTCCTCTTATTGCTGCCTTTTGTGCACAAAAGTGGGGCTGGCGCTATGCAATGTATGTACCCGGCCTTACCTGTATTGGAATCGGTTTATTTTTAATTAATCGTTTAAGAGATACTCCTCAGTCTTTAGGATTACCAGCTATTGAAAAGTATAAAAATGATTATCCATCTGCAAAACATCAAGAAGAAAGGGAATTCTCTTCTAAGGAAATTTTACTTAAATATGTGCTGAACAATAAATATATTTGGGTGCTTGCCATTTCTTATTTTTTTGTTTATGTAATTCGCCAAGCTGTCAATGATTTTGGCGCGCTTTTTCTGATGAAAGCAAAAGGCTACTCCATGCTTAGCGCAAGCGGTAGTGTGTTTTGGTTTGAAGCTGGGGGAATTTTTGGTAGTTTATTTGCTGGTTGGGCTTCTGATAAAGTTTTTCAAGGGCGTCGTGGACCCATCAATGTATTATTTAGCTTAGCGGTGGTTCTAGCGATTGTAGGCTTGTATTGGGTTCCTCATGGTATGCTCTTTTTGGATTATGGATTGATGTTTACCATTGGATTTTTAATTTTTGGTCCGCAAATGTTAATTGGAATGTCCGCTGCTGAATTATCTCATAAAAAAGCTGCAGGGACTGCAACAGGATTTGCTGGTTGGTGGGCATATTTAGGAGCAGCTGCAGCAGGTTATCCAATTACCAAAGTAGTTGAAATTTGGGGCTGGCAGGGCTTTTTTGTTGTATTAGGTTCTTGTGGTGTAATTGCTGGTATTTTGCTAGCTCCTTTATGGGGCATGAAAAGCACTCCCCGTCCAGCTGTACAAGCTACTGAAAAATAGCCCTAAAAGGAGTTTAAGCCAACTTGTGTTGGCTTACAAAATTTTAAGATGAATTGGAATTCTCTTCATACGCATTCTCAATACTCTATTTTAAATGCAACAGCTTCTATAGAAAGTTTAGTAGCAAAAGCTGCTGAACATAAAATGACGGCCTTAGCTTTGACCGATCAAAACAATATGTATGGTACTGTTGAGTTCTTTAAAGCATGCATAAAAGAAAATATCAAACCCATTATTGGCTGTGAGCTTTATGTAGCTCCTGAGTCTCGTTTTGATAAAAAACGGTATCCAGGCTTGCCTCACGGTTTCCCTATTATCTTATTAGCTAAAGATAGCCAAGGATATCAAAACCTTTGCAAATTGAGTTCTCTAGCTCATCTAGAAGGGTTTTACTATACTCCTAGAATAGATCGAGATCTGTTGGCAGAATGTGCTAAGGGCCTGATTTGTCTCTCAGGTCCTTTCAATGGGATTTTAGGCCATTATATTATACAAAAAGATGAAGAGAAAACCCGCCAGGAAATTGCTTGGTTTCAGCAAATATTTGGTTCCGACTATTATTTTGAATTGCAACGTCATCAAATGCAGGAGGAAGACATTCGCTCTGATGGTTTTGAAAAAGAGGGTTGGCTTCATCAATTATATTTGGATAGCATAAATAAACAAAATACAGTCAATCAGAAATTGATCGCTCTTTCTTCTGAAATGCAGATTCCTTTGGTTGCTACCAATAATATTCATTATATTCATCGCAATGATTGGAATGCACATGAGATCTTAATGAATGTGCAATCAGGGGAACCTTGTGAAATCTGGGAAAAAGATTCATTTGGTAGCCTTAAGCAACGAGTGAAAAATCCAAAGAGACAAGTAAACTACACACATGAGTTGTATTTTAAAAGTTCCGATCTTATGTGTTCTCTTTTCGCTGATATCCCTTCTGCTATAGAAGAGACGTACAAAATCGCTGATAAATGCAATTTCTCTTTTGATTTTAAAGCTAAATATTACCCTGTTTTTACCCCTCCTCAATTAGAAGACTCTTCTTATACAGAGGAGATAAGACAAGAGGGCGTAGCGGCATTTTTGCGTCAATTGTGTGAGGAAGGGATTGTAAAAAGATATACGAATTCAAGTCTAGCCAAGGTTTCTGAAAAATATCCAGGACGTGATCCCCTAGAGGTTGTTAAAGAGCGTTTAGAATATGAATTAAATATTATTCTATCTAAAGGGATGGCTGATTATCTTTTAATTGTTTGGGACTTTATTTCTTGGGCAAAGAAAAAATATATTCCAGTAGGTCCAGGAAGAGGTTCTGGAGCAGGATCGATTATTTTGTATTTGATTGAAGTTACCGATATCGAACCTCTAAGATTTGATTTGTTCTTTGAAAGATTTATAAATCCAGAGCGAGTTTCTTATCCTGATATTGATGTAGATATTTGCATGGATAGACGATCTGAGGTAATCGACTACACAGTTGGTAAATACGGTAAGGACAAAGTAGCACAAATCATCACTTTTGGCACAATGAAAGCTAAAATGGCTATTAAAGACGTTGGAAGGGTTTTAAGTGTTCCTCTTGCTAGAGTCAATGAGATTGCTAAGTTAATTCCTGAAGATCTAAATATGACTCTAAGCAAGGCTTTAGAAATAGACCCTGAGCTTCGCAGGATTTATCAAGAAGATAAAGAAATCAAACAACTCATCGATATTGCTAAAACCCTAGAAGGGTCTGTGCGTAACACAGGGGTACATGCTGCTGGAATCATTATTAGCGCAGACCCTCTTATGCAAAGAATTCCCTTATGTAGTGCTAAGGATTCTGATATGGCAATTACGCAATTTTCCATGAAGCCAGTTGAGCAAGTAGGTATGCTTAAAATCGATTTTCTTGGGTTAAAGACCTTGACCTCTATTCAACACGCTGTCGATGCAATTAAGCAAAAAGAACAAAAAGAAATTGATTGGGTTAACTTAAATTTAGAGAATGAAAAAACTTTTGCATTGCTCAATCAAGGCAAGACGACGGGAATATTTCAATTAGAATCAGCGGGCATGCAAGATTTAGCACGCCAATTACATATCGATAAATTTGAAGAGATTATAGCAGTGGGCGCGTTATATCGCCCAGGACCTATGGAGATGATTCCCTCTTTTATTAATCGTAAACACGGCAAAGAGAGCATAGAAATAGATCATCTTTGGATGGAAGATATTCTTTCTGAAACCTACGGGATCATGGTTTATCAAGAGCAGGTTATGCAAATTGCAAGTCGTCTTGCTGGATACTCTTTAGGAGAAGGAGATGTCTTAAGGCGTGCAATGGGAAAAAAAGATAAAGAGGAGATGTTTAACCAACGGGAAAAATTTCGTTTAGGAGCAATCAAAAACAACTTAAGCGAGGAGATTGCTATGCGGGTTTTTGATAAAATTGAAAAATTTGCCTCTTATGGTTTTAACAAATCTCATGCAGCTGCCTATGGTTATTTAAGTTATGTAACAGCATATCTCAAAGCAAATTATCCTGGTGAATGGATGGCAGCTCTTATGACATCTGATTGCGATGATCTTTCTAAAGTGACTAAGCACATACGAGAATCACAAAAGATGGACATTGCTATTTTGCCACCCGATATTAATGAATCGGGTAAGCAATTTTTAGCTACGAAAAAAGGGATTCGCTTTGCCATGGGAGCTATTAAGGGGGTAGGAGAAGGAGTTGTCGATGTTATTTTAAAAGAGAGATTAAAAGGTAATTACAAATCTTTATTCGATTTTATTCAGCGTATTGATACAAGTAAGGTGGGCAAAAAGGTAATGGAGAGTTTAGTTGAAGCTGGTTGCTTTGATTTTACGAAATTCAGTAGAGCTGCCTTGCTAGCCAGTGTTGATCCTATGTTTAATGCTGCTTCCAAAGGACAAAAAGAAGCGGCAAAAGGCATTATGAGTCTTTTTGATCTTCTGGATGATTCTTCTCTTGAGCGCACACAAGTGCCTCAAGAAGTCCAAGAACTGCCACGACAAGCTATTCTGCGAAGAGAATACGAACTTTTAGGTGTTTATCTACATGAACATCCTTTAGATGAATATCGTACTTTATTAAAAAAACTTTCCTGTGTTTCTTTAGTTGAATTGGCAGATTTTAAAGACGGCCCTTGTCGAATTACCTGCATTATAGAAGGGGTTGCTATTAAGGTTTCTGCCAAAAATCAACGTAAATTTGCCATTCTTAAAATTAGTGATAATGAAGAGCGTTTTGAATTGCCCATTTGGTCAGATCTTTATGAGCAAAAAGCTTCTCTTATGGTAGAAAATCAGTTATTATATGCAATTGTTCACAAAGAAACCACAGAAGGGCAAATTCGTTTGCAGTGTCGCTGGCTAGATGATTTAACACGTGTAGATGAAGCAATGATTCAAGCCTGTGATCTAGCTTATACTCAGGCAAAGCAATTTAAACCTGTAAAATTTCGAGAAAAAAATAAGAATTCTGCTGTAGAAAAGAAACAAAAAATCATGAGAAAATTAAAAATTTTTATTGAATCCAATCGAGCTCATTTAAGCCATATCCTGTTGCTTAAAACCGCTTTTCGCTCGCATTCCGGTCAGAGCCCCGTTGAAATTTTATTTACAAAAGAGAGCAAACATCTAGGGGTGTTGTTAATAGAGCAAAATTGGGGCGTAGAACAATGCTTGGATTTAGAAAATAAAATTCGCTCTATCAGCAGTATTGATCAAATGCACTGGGAATAAAGCAATTGCTTTGTAACCTTATCATAGATTAAGGTTTAGATCTAAAATTTCAAAATTTATGGAATATTCATGAAAAAAATATATTACCTGTTTTTTCCTATTTTTTTATTATCATCATTACACGCTCGAGAAAACCCTCGTTTTGAGCAGCATCAAAGAGAAGCCTCTTCCGTTCAGGAGTGTTATAGTTTAGTTTTGGAAAGTTATCAAAATAAAAAATGGAATAAAGTCATAGAACAAGCTTTCCTACTTCTTGAAGAGTATCCTACAACGGTCTTTGCACAAGATGTGCTTTTTTATTTAGCTGTTAGCTATTTTGAATTAGAAGAATATGAAAAAGCTAATCATTATTTTTCTAGTTATTTAAAGAAACAAATGACTCCTAAATTCTTTGAAGAAGCTTTTATGTATAAGTTTAAAATAGCAGAAAAATATCGCACAGGCACAAAAAAAACTATACTCGGATTAAAGTGGATACCAGCAAGACAAGAAGCTTTAGATATTTATGAAGAGCTAATCTCTACTCTTCCTAATCATGAACTTACAGCCCAATCTCTATTTGCGAAAGCAGAGTTGCTCTTTAGAGGAAAAGATTATAAAGAAAGTATTGAAACTTATCAAAATTTAATACAGCAGTTCCCTAAGCATTTTTTAGCTATTAGAAGTTATGTAGAAATTGGACGCGTCTATCTTATCCAATCTCAAAAAGAATATGCAAATCAAGATTTTTTAGAACTAGCTACCATTAATCTGCATAGAATCTCTGCTAGCTTTCCAAGTGATGAAGCTGTTCATGAGATAGAGGATATGCTTTTGGATATGCAAGAGGTATATGCTAAAGATCTTTATGAGATTGCTCTTTTCTATCATCGTAAAAACCAGCCCACTGCTGCCTATTTGTACTATAAGCGTATTTTAACAACTTATCCAGCCACTGTTATAGCAAAAAAAGCAGAAAAAAAGATGGCTGAGTTACATCTAAATGCACAAGAAGAGAACCATGCATAAACTCTATTTCCTTTTAGTTTTGTGCTTAGGATGTAGATATCAATTTGAAATAGGTTCTGACGATCAGATCTTAGTCTGTGTTCCTTATATTAAAGGAGATATACAAGGTCAGTTAAATCAGGCTCTTATACGCGAGATCTGTACCTGCGATGGGTTTAATTATTGTTATGACTCTTCTTATTTATTACATATCACCATTATTTCTGATAAAGATGAGCCTATTGGATACCGATATGATCGAAATCTTGCCACTCAAACTTTAAGAAAAAATATTGTTAGCGTAGAGAACCGTAGGTTGATTACAGCAGAAGTGCAACTTATTGATAAAGAGACAAAGTGTGTAATAATAGGCCCTTTCCGAGTAAAAGCAAATGCTGATTTTGATTGCATTAATTCCGATTCTCTTAGAGATGTAGCAGTGGTCCTTCCTTTTCAAAGCCCACAACGGATGATTGATTTTTCCCTGGGACAACTCGATTCTGTAGAAGGAGCTCATGATGATAGTGCTCCAGTGGTGTATCAAGCATTGGCCAGAAAAATTGTAGAAGGATTGCTTGCTCAAAAATGGCAAATTAAGGAGCTGTAATATTTTGTAGGGAATTCAAGGTTTCTTGCATGGTTTTAGGTAGAGCAAAACATGCTTTATGCATACTTGGATGATAATAAGAAGTATGTATAGGGGTTTGAGAACGAAACGTTGATTAAGTATATAGTAGTGCTAATTCAAACGGCTAACTTAATGGGATTTAAGTCAACGACTTGAAACTTGTCGTTAATCCTATATTTTTCTATGCGATTGAATCGGAACTACTATATCTAGCGTAAGATTGCGTTATTCTGTATCAGAGGCAAATCCTATTTTTTTGTTAGATCAATAACAAAGGAATCGATTTCAACAAGTGTTACGGAGCAAATATTAGGGTGTTTAAGCACTTCTCGCGCAACTCCTCCATCTCCACCCCCAATAATGAGAACGTCTTGTACATTTCCATGAGCAAATAAAGGCACATGGGTAATCATTTCATGGTAAATAAATTCATCTTTAGTAGTAAATTGTATTGATCTATCAAGAGCTATTACTTTTCCAAACTCCTTATTTTCAAAGATCAAGACATCTTGATAAGAGGATTTTCCTTCCCATAAAATAGTTTCAATTTTAAAACTTTGAAAATAAGTTGGATACAAAGTGTCATGAAACCATTATTTGGTCATTGAGAATACCCCGCATTTGTTCGTTCAGTGAAATGTATTTAGGTTGAAAAATCTTCTTTAGAATAGGAAGGCTTAAGAATGGTTGGCTATTACCACACATTAGATCTCTTGCATAACCAATAAGCAATCTAAAATTTTAAAGTATTTTAATCCATGAGATATGATTGTTTAAGCGATATAGCTGGAAATGCTTTTGTTAAGATAGGAATCTATAAATGAAAGCTTTAAAATAAGGGGTTATGCAAGAAATCTATTAATAGATCAATAGCTGCATATTTTTTTTCAGGCCAAGAATGAATACTCTTATGGGATTCTGCTAAAAGAGCAATACCGCTAATGCCGCCGCTTGGTTCAAACCGATGTAGATGTAAAAGAGTCGCTTCACAAGCAGTAATACACTCATGTAGGGCATTTTTCATAATTTCGAGGTTATCTTAGATGATCTGCTTCCCAAAAATCTATAATCAGGCGCATCCCTGCATAACGCATACCGTTTTTTTCAATAAAGTGATCTTTATTTGATGAAGATGATTCCTGAAAAGATGACATTCATAAATCCTTATAGGTTAAAATAAGCTAAAAAGTAGATTTTCTTTTTAAAAAAAAATTTATCAACTCTATTTTTTAAATAGGTCTTTTTTGACAAGGAATAGTCAAATATTTGGAATTAGCTACAAATAAAAGGCTTAAATTCAAAAAATAGCTAAAATAAGAGGTGGGTTAGCACCTCTTATTTTTAAGATTTTTTGCCAATTGAAGAGATAACAGCTTCTGTATCTTGTACTTCTGTTAAGAAATGTTGTAGAATTTTTAAAATATATTTAGGTGTATTATACACCCCAGATGTAGTATATACTATTTCTAAATGTGGTTTATTGTGAGGTAAAAGAGCTATAAATGTTGTTGTAGTGGGTATTTCATTTACAATTTGTGGAACAATCCAAATGGCAAATTGCTCGTTAAATAACGTTACTTTATCAGGGGTCTCGATAATGTGGAAATATTGATCAAGCTCTGCATCTTCATATGTATAATCTAAATCACTGTGATTGAGCAACCCAAGGCTATTTAATAGCTTGAGATCCACATGAGTAATTCCATCAGGGAGCCACTTAGGCAAATTTTTAATAAATTCCTCATAGGCTTCTTCTAGCGATAGCGGGTCAATCATACCTTCTCCTTACCGTCAACTTAGCTTAGCTTTAAAACTAGCCTTGTGTCAAGTTTTTATTTTATATTTATTTAGTTGTATTATCTCATGTTAGAACTTCTATTTATGAGGGTGTCATAAAATCCTCATCTTGCGTAGTTAGCTACTTTTTTTAAAGAGATTGCGAAGATTTTTTTGTGACTTGTTTGAATTTAGCAATAGAAAATGCTTTATAAATATTAGTAAAACTAATTGACTTTCAATTAGATCAAGCTAAAATTTAAGAGATCGTTTAAAGTAAAAAGAGAGAAATAATATTTTTATATGATGCGATTTATATTTCTTTTTATATTAATCAGCCGATTAGCTAATACTGCTCTGCAAGTTGATATTTCCGCAAAAGCTGCTGTTTTAATGAATGCAGAAACAGGAGCTATTCTTTACGAAAAAAATGCTGATTTGCCTTTATATCCGGCTAGTATCACCAAAGTTATTACAGCCTTATACGCTTTAGAAAAACGGGGCGATCGATTAGATCAAATGGTTGAGATTTCAAAAGAAGCGGTTAGTAGTGTTTCTCCTCAAGCGAGAAGAGATAAATTAGGAGCTCATCCACCCTATCGTCTTGAATTTGGTGGATCGCTTATGGGATTAAAAGCAGCAGAGCTGGTTTCTGCTAAAGATCTATTCTATGGACTGATGCTTTCTTCGGGGAATGATGCGGCAAACGCACTAGCTGAATGGGTATCTGGAAACATACCGCAGTTTATGGAAGAATTAAATGAATATGTAAAATCTCTGGGATGTAAGCAAACAACTTTAACCACTCCTCATGGATTAACTCATACTCATCATAAAACAACTGCTTATGATATGTGTTTATTGACAAAAAAAGCTCTAGAGCAATTATTTTTTTGTGAGGTGGTTAAAACTATAAATTATTTAAAGCCAGCTAGTAATAAACAACCACAAGCAGAATTACTCCAACATAACTCTTTACTAAAGCCTGGTAAGTTTTATTACCCTAAGGCAATAGGGGTAAAGACAGGATACACTGCAAGCTCAGGGTATACTATAGTAGCAGCAGCAGCAGATCAAAATAGAAAAATGATAGTAGTGCTTATGGGTTGCGATAAGTTAGAACAGAGATATAGAGATACCATTGCTCTTTTTGAAGCAGGATTTAATGAACCAAAAATCAAAAGGACTCTCTTTTCTAAAAATTTTGATGTATTTAGCACCATACAAAAGAAGAGTAAAAGCCCGATTAAAGCCATTTTACACGAAGATGTAGTGATCCATTATTACGCTTCAGAGGAACCATTGATAAAACCGGAATTGGAATGGAAGCCTATTGCTTTTCCTATTCAACCAGGACAGCGATTAGCAACACTGTCTTTATATGATCAAAACAGTCAAGTTTTAGATGTCTATCCTTTATATGCAATGGAAAAAGTAAACTCTACTTTTTATTATCAAATTTTAGACAAATGTCTAAGTTGGAGCACCAACTTAAAGAGGTCAATGTCTTTACTTATGTTGGGATTAGGAATAGCGGTATTATTTTTTAGTTTTGTTTGGGTAAACAGACGCGCTTAAGTTGTGTAAATAAAGAAATAAATTCTTGTAAATTAAGTTCTTCTGGTCTTGCAGTTATAGGAAGGTGCATGGTTTGAAGAACCTGTTCAACGAACTTACTGGAAGCTAGGGGTTTTAAAGACGAGCGTAACATTTTTCTTTTCTGTTGAAAAGCACTACGAGTTAGAAAAAAAAATGCGTCTATATCATCTTTTAGAGCAGGTGGATTTAACCTGCAATGCACAACAGCAGATCTGACTTTTGGTTTAGGGAAGAAACAACTTGGATTAATGGTAAAAAGGAGTTTTGCTTGACAAAAAAAACTTACAAGTAAAGAGAGATGACTATAATGAGGAGTTTTTGAGGAAGCAATCATTCGATCAGCGTATTCTTTTTGTACCATAAAGGTTAAAGCATCAATCTTATCATAATGGGGAAGTAGTGTTAGTAAAATAGGGGTAGTAATGTGATAAGGAAGGTTTGCAACCACTTTGATTTTATTTTTTTTAGAGTCTAAAAATTTTTCTAAATCAAATAATAAAAAGTCTTCTTTTTCTATTGTTAAATTTCCTAAATCTTGCAAACGATGTAATTGCTCTGCAAATACAGAATCTTTTTCAATAGCTGTAACAATAGCCCCTTTTGTTAATAATGCTTCTGTTAGAGCGCCAGGTCCTGGTCCAATTTCTAAGACCACATCACCTGCTTGTATTTGAGCTGCATCTATAATTTTGCGTACGATATTGCCGTCAATGAGAAAATTTTGAGAGAGCGCTTTTTTAGCGTGAATATGAAAGAAGCGCAAAAACTCTTTAAGCACAGAGGGTTTATAAATGCTCATTGATAAGAAAAAGGTTTAAAGTCGGAATTTATATTCAGATCTTGCTCTGAAAAACCGTAACGAACTTTTAATTTTTTCATATAGTTTAATAAATGTAGAGCAATAGATTCCTGAATCAACCCATCTTTAATTTTTTCCGCTAATTTAGGAAACTCTGGTTTATTTATCATATCTTTTTCTTTGAGATAGAAAATACGATGTACAATAGATTGATCTTTATTCACTTGAGAAATAGGGGCGCTAAAATCTCCAGGATTTAATGTTTCTATTACCATCTTATGAGTTTGAGAAATCGATTGATCATCGCTTATGATTTCAGGGGTAAATAAAACAGTAGTGTCGGGGTTTTCTGATTGCAGATCTTTAGAAATATCTTGAAGATCTCTTTTCTCCTTTAGAAGCTCAAAAGCTAACTGTGCTAGTGCCTGAGAGATATTTTCATTCTCAGAATGAATAGTTAGCACTTGATAGCGCCATTTTTGAGATGCAGGATTCTTTTCGCAGTATGCTATATATTTTTCTTTGATGTCATTAGGTCTTACATGCAATGCCTCAGAATATACCTTGAAATACAACGTTTTTTCTGCAATCAGATCCTCAGAGACCATTTTACGTGCTTCTTCATAACTTAATTTTAAGCGATCTAAAGAGATCATTACATTTGGGCCGTATTTGCGTAGTAATTCCTCTCTTACTTCCGCATCAGTTGCTTTAACTCCTATTCGTTCTGCATCTAATAAAATTAATTCTTGGTCGAGCATTTTTTGTAGAGTATCTTTCCATTGTGCATTATAAAATTGATAGCGAGCTAATTTAGAATGTGCGAATTGGGGATAATGGCTATCAAAGATCATATCCATTTTTTTAACTACGTCGAGTACAGAATAAGTCTTGTTGTTAAATTTGGTTAAAATCCGATTATGAATGGTTATTTGTCCCGTTTCTTCAGAGATGATGGGATATTCCGAAAATTCTGCAGTATAGCATGTAGAAGAGAACGATCCTAAAAGGGGTAAAAGGAAGTAGATCAGTGATTTCATCATTTTTTATCCTTAATAAAGAGTCTGGTTTTTATAAGTATATTCTAAAGTTAGCTTATTTTACAAAGACTTGCCCATAGAATCCATCAGGATCCTTTGAGTCCAAAGGCAAAGTGCTAAAAGAAGAAGAAATAGTGTTTAATAAAAAAGTTTTTTTAAAATATTGAGTTTGTTCTTGGTTTTCTAATCGTAATACGCTACAGGTCATGTATACGATATGACCTCCTGGTTTGACAAAACGCAAAGCCTGCTTAAAGATCAGTCTTTGTTCTTCTAGTGTCTTCTGAAACATCTTTGAAGTGAAGCGCCATTTCATATCGGGATTTCTCCGCATTGTACCAGTCCCACTGCAAGGAGCATCAACTAATACCCAGTCAAATTTTTCATATAGAGATTTTTTTTGAGAAGAATCAGGAAGCAACAATTGAGCATTTTGTACGCCGGCTCTTTTTAAACGTTTTTTAGCTTCGATTAGGGTGTGCTTTCTAATATCATGTAAAAACAGCTGTCCTTTTCCTTGCATTTTAGGAGCGATCGCTAAAGATTTTCCGCCGCTTCCTGCACAAAAGTCGAGCACTAACTGCCCTGGTTCAACCGCAACTAGATCTGCAAGACGCTGGCTTGCTTCATCTTGCACCTCAAAATGACCCATTTTGAATTCGGGAAGAGTAAAAAAATTGACTCTTTTGGGTAAAATAATCGCTGTGTGAAACGAGCCACAAGTTGCAGCGAATTCCTTTTCCCATGTTTTTAATAGATTTTTTCGAGAAGTTTTTAACAGGTTAACTCTTACCGTTATAGGGGCTATAGAATTACTAGCTCGACAAAAAAAACGAGCTTTTTCTTCGCCTAAACTCTCTACAATCAAAGAAAAGAGTTCTTTGGGGAAACTTAAGCGTATATGTAAGGGAATCTGTGTATTATCAAAAAAATGATCCGGTTTTATTTGAATAAGTTTTTGGTATCTAGCTTCCCATGAAATAGGCTTATTACATAAATAATCCAACAGACCTTTCCACCTTACCATAGAATAAATATTTTCACATAAGACCTTCCGATCTTTAGAACCTATGGCTTTATGAAAACGAAAATATTCCTTTAGGAAACGATCTAAGGGAAGCATTTGGTTTTCATACTCAGAGAGAATAGCAAGTAGATGATGTTCTCGAAAGATTTTCTTTGTCATTTTTAAATTAAACTAGTTTTTTTGCTAGTATACATGCCATAATTGCACACAAAGAAGGGGTTGCTCCTTAAACGGAGTAGGTTAAACTCTCCAATATAAACGAGATTTTTTCAAATCTCAAAACCGCTCATTAAAGAGCAAAAAAAATGAGGAGCAACCTATGAAGCATTATATTGGATTAGATGTATCAATGAAAAGAACTTTTATCTGTGTATTAAATGAACAAGGTAAGATTGTCCATGAAGGTTCAGAAAAAACAGATCCTGATTTACTAGCAGATTATTTTTCCAAAAGAGATTTTCAAGAAATCGTTGTTGGCTTTGAAAGTGGATGTTTATCTCATTACCTAGTCACAGGATTTAGAAAAAGAGCTATAGATCCCCTATGTATGGATGCAAGGAAGCTGAGTACGATTCTTGCTTTGAAAATAAATAAGACAGACAAAAATGATGCACGAGGAATCGCAGAAGCCCTTCGATCAGGTATGTATACACGAGTACACTGTAAGCCCCAAGATTCAGTAGAAAAAAGCATTTTGTTAGTTTCCAGAAGAGCGCTAATTAAACAGCAAACGCAGTTAAAAAATACTGTAAGGGGCTTGCTTAAAAGTTACGGAATACGATTGGGATCTGTGGGATCCAAAAGATTTTCGTCTGTGGTTGTAAAGCAGATAGAAAAACAGGAAAAAAGTATTGTTCTGAGCATAACCTCTCTATTAAATACCTTTGATAAGGTAGTTGAGGAAGTAGAAAAACTGGATAAAGAAATGCTTAAGCTGGTCAGTCAAGATAAAGAAGTACAACGGCTTATGACAATCCCTGGCGTAGGACCTGTAACAGCATTAACCTATAAAACAGAAATTTTTGATCCCACTCGTTTTAACGATTCTAAATCAGTAGGAGCCTATCTTGGTATGACGCCTAAACAGTATGCCTCCGGAGAGGTGCAAAGACAGGGAAGAATTTCAAAATGTGGATCCAGTGAACTTAGATCTCTATTAGTTGAAGCCGGAATAGTAATGCTGACACGAAGTAAGAAATGGAGCAAGCTAAAAGCTTGGGGATTAAAAATCATGAGAAAAAAAGGAATGAAGAAAGCCGCCTTAGCAGTAGGTAGAAAGTTATCCGTAATTATGCATAAGATGCTGATTGAACAAAAAGAATTTATTTACGGTGAGCCAAAGGCAGCTTAAAAACGCATTTTTTTAGAAATAAAAACATTAGGAAAAGTGACTAAAATTTTTTGCAGGAGAAAACCGAAGAAATAGGTAAAGACGACAAATGAGTTGGCTCTTAGAAGCCGTAATATACATTGTCTTGCCCATTTCATTTCGGATAGCATAATGGAGCGAAGAATCTAAAATAGTTTTCTTCAAAAAGACTCCGCAGAGAACCCTGGACTTATCTCCCGCATTAAACTTTGCTGTCCTAAGATCTTAAAAAACGCCTTTTATTTTGCAAGCAAAATATCGGCTCGGAGAGCTTATGAAGAATTAAGAGAATTTATATTCCCCTTGTGTGCAATTAGAGAACTCGTTTATCTTTAAATTAAGATTTAACTAAGTAAAATTTCCTAGATAAAAGAGGCTGCAGTTCTTCCCGATATTTAGGAATGTTTTCAAAAAAGGCATAAATTGCCGTCTTGAAATCTAAGAATTTTTCATAATATCGATTATTGCGAACTTTTTTATTCATGAATCGCCAAAGGCGTTCAATCAGATTGAGATCGGGAGAATAAGGAGGTAAGAATTTGATTTCTACTCTGGATGTTTTTGGGTAATTTGCAACGGTTTTTGACCTATATTAGGCAGCATTATCGCATATAACCACGATTCTTTGTGCAAAAGGATACTTTTCTTCCCATTTTTTAAACAAATCAAGAGCAGATTGCGCATTGATAGAGTTGGAAGAAAGAGTTGTAAATTCTAAGCGCTTTACATCTAAAGCTCCATTGATATTGATACGTTTACGTCCTGTGTTCGTTAGCAATATAGCTTTAGATCCTTTTTCATACCATCCATAAGAGGGTTTCGAATTGTGTTGAGGATGAACCCCATCTAGAGAAAGCAGTTGATCTGTTTGAGCGAATTCTTTTTCCAATTCTTGTGAAAAAAGCTTTTTTGCTTCCTCATGCACTTTTCCAGGGATCAGCTTAGGCTTTTTATAGGTGAAGTTTAAGCGGTGCAGTAAAGAAACCATAGCTGATGGCGTATAACATATTCCAAAGCGGTCTTTGGCAAAATTAATGACTTGTTTAGCCGAATGGGGTGCTTCTTCTTTTACATAGATTTTTAGTTGCTCAAGCTGATTTTGACTGAGCCAGCAAGCTTTCCATGTATAGTTCAAATTTAGTAAGGCTTCTTTTCCGTCTTCTGAATAGATTTTATAATAACGTCTTATCGTATCGTCCTCGAGGAGTAAAGCATGTGCTACTTGTGGGTATGTCCACCCTTCATCTAACAATAAAATAGATTTGACTCTATCGCATAGCCTTTTATCCCGTTCATGGCGGTGACGGGCTTTAAGGATATCTTTTTGGTTTCTTGTGATAAAGTTCGCTTTTAGTTGCATATGAACAAAATTTATATCTCAATTCATTAGAAACTTTCAATAAGTTTAGCGCTTATAATGTCTTTTTTTTAATGGGTTTTAGTATATAGTAGTTCCGATTCAATCGTATAGAAAAATATAGGATTAATGACAAGTTTCAATTCGTTGACTTGAACCCCATTAAGCTAGCCGTTTGAATTGGCACTACTATATAAGCCATTTTAGATTAAATTTCTTGTGAAAACTAGTTGACTTTGCTCAGAGTTGTAATTATTTTTATAAAAAAAGAATGATAAGGGTATTTATGTTTCGATCCACGATTATATTTTTAGGCCGGGTTTGTATTAGTTTAATTTTTATAGCAACTGCTTTTCAAAAATTACTTGATTGGCAAGGAGCAGAGCAGCAGTTTATAACTGCTATACATAATTTAAGTGTGATAGGTGGGCAAAAGGAGTGGGTAAAACAAGGATTAGAAATGATTCTTTGTAGGTCATCGCTTGCCTTCTTTATGCAAACAATTATAGAGTTCCTAGGAGGTGTATGTATTTTTTTAGGGCTCTTTGTTCGCTTTGCAGCTTTTATTTTAGTTTTGATGGTCTTAGGGACAATACTGGTCTTTTATCCATTTTGGCTTGCATCAGGTATTGAGCGAGCATCGCAAATGACCTTGTTTTTACAACATTTAAGTATACTAGGAGGGCTTTTATTGTTGATGGGGTATAATCGAAGAAAAAAAGAAGTAATTATTCGTCATGATCCTATTATTCCGCCAAAAATAGATGATGTTTAGAGAATTTTACTTTTGTAAAATCCGCTTGAAGAAAATGATACCCTTTGGGTAGCTTTTTAGTAATAAAATAACTTTTTTGCTCATTTAGCAAATTAGAATTTAAAAATAATTTTTGAGGTATCTGTTGTCTTTCCCCTGTAAGCTATTAAGGAGTTCTGTTCTAACTATGCCGATTGTTGAAAGAAAACAACGCACTCTTCGAAAAAGTGTATCTATTTCAGGAATAGGGGTCTTTACCGGACAAGAAACCACTCTGACTTTTCATCCTTCTCTTGCAGACCAGGGGATTGTATTTCAGCGCACGGATCTGCTGAATGCGCCTAAGATTATCGCTTCGTTAGATTCTGTATACAGTACTCCTAGATGTACCATAATTGGTAACAAAAAGGCATCTATACAAATGGTTGAACATTTACTCGCTTCTTTGCGTGCTCACGAAATTGATAATGTATTCATTCAAGTCTCCGGTCCAGAAGTTCCTATATTGGATGGTAGTTCTAAAGATTTTTCTCAATTGATTGAAGAAACAGGTATAATAGAGTTAAGTGAAGAAAAAAAAATATTTTCTTTGCAATCACCTATATTCTGGTCCAATGAACAGGTTCAGATTATTGCAATTCCAGCTAATGAGTATCGGTTGAGTTATACTCTGCACTATCCTCATTGTTTAGGAATTGGTACGCAGTTTCATACGTTTGTTTTAAGCCAAGAGGAATTTGTTAAAGAAATTGCTTCTTGTCGCACTTTTTCTATTTATGAAGAAGTAGTTCCTATGATGGAAAAGGGGTTTATTAAAAGAGGCGGTTTAGAGAATGCAATTCTCGTAAAGGAAAATAAAGTGATTAATCCAGAAGGACTGCGTTATCCAAATGAAATGGCTCGTCATAAAATCTTAGATCTAATAGGGGATCTTTCTCTTATACCTATTTCCTTTTTAGCACATATTATCGCTATTCGTTCTGGACATACTTCTAATAATTTTTTTGCTAAATTGCTATATAATCAAATTAAAATGGAGAACTTTTGATGAGTGAAGCCCTTTCAGAGCAAAATATCGTTTTGAATATTAAGGAAATTGCCAAAATTTTGCCCCATCGTTATCCTTTCTTGCTCGTTGATAAAATCATTCACTTAAGCCTTGATGAGAATCGGATCGTTGGACAAAAAAGTGTTACGTTTAACGAACATTTCTTTCAAGGTCATTTCCCTGATGCTCCCATTATGCCCGGCGTTCTTGTATTGGAAGCTTTGGCTCAAACAGGAGGGATTTTAATTTACAAAAAAGGATTTCATGCAAAAACAGCTGTATTATTGAATATTCAAGATGCAAAGTTTCGCAAACCTGTTGTCCCAGGCGATATGTTAAGGCTAGAAGTATCCATGCTACACTTAAGTGGAAGTGGGGGGAAAATTTCAGCATGCGCAATAGTAAATGAGAAAGTAGTAACAGAAGCTAAAATTGGATTTGCGTTACTTGATAAAGATCAGCTTTAGCCTTAAATAATAAACATTAAAATTGGAAGTTCATGTCTCAGTCAAATATTCATCCTGCTGCTATCATCGAGCCCGGTGCAAAGATTGGTAGGAATGTTACAATTGAAGCGTATGCGATTATTAAAAAAAATGTTACGCTTGAAGATCATGTTGTTATTAAGTCTCATGCTTATATTGATGGTTATACCACAATTGGAAAAGGAACAATTGTATGGCCATCTGCAAGTATTGGCACAAAAACTCAAGACTTAAAATTTAAAGGGGAAAAAACTTTTGTTGTCATTGGAAAATATTGTGAAATCCGAGAGTTTACCACAATTAATTCCTCATGTAAAGAAGGCTCTGTAGTAAGTGTAGGAGACGGCTGCTTAATTATGGCGTATTGCCATATTGCTCATAATTGTCAAATTGGCAATCAAGTGATTATGGCAAATAATGCCATGTTAGCTGGTCATGTAATTGTGGAAGATCATGCAATTATTGGAGGAATGACTCCTGTTCATCAATTTGCACGCATAGGAAAGTATGCAATGGTAGGAGGATTTAGTCGGATTACACATGATGTTCCTCCTTATACCATTGGAGCAGGAACTCCTTATAAGCTAGGTGGATTGAATCTAGTTGGTTTAAGGCGCCATGGGTTTTCTCTAGAAGATCGTAAGGCTTTATCAAGGGCTTTTAAAATTACCTACCGAGCTAAATTACGTCTTTCTAAAGCATTAGAGCGGATTCATAGAGAAATTGAACCAACTATCCACATTCAGCACTGGATCAGTTTTTGTCGCAGCTCTCAGAGAGGATTAATTGGATTTCAAAAATCGGTTCAACAGTTAGTCGAAGAAGACTTCGATGAACTAGAAGAGTTAATTGAAGAGAGAGTATAGCTCTTCAATGAAAATCATTTTTTTTGGCACCTCTTCTTTTGCTGCGCAAATTTTATTTTATCTTGTACAAAATCAAGTTAATGTAATAGCTGTTGTTACGCGTCCCGATCGTCCAACAGGACGATCGTTAAAATCTTCTTTCCCTCCGGTAAAGCAAACCGCAATTCGATTAAATGTACCTATCTTTCAGCCTGAAAAAGCTTCTTCTCCAGAATTTGTTGCACAACTTAAAAGTCTACAAGCTGATCTTTTCATTGTGGTGGCTTATGGAGAGATTGTAAAAAAAGAAGTCTTAGACCTCCCTTCTTTGGGATGTATTAATATCCATGCAAGTCTGCTCCCTAAATATAGGGGAGCTGCTCCTATGCAAAGGTGTCTTATAAATGCAGAAAAAGAAACAGGTATTTCTATTATTGAAATGACTCCAAAAATGGATGCAGGGGATATCATATCTATGCAAAAAATCCCTATTCCTTTTGAAATGACTCATGGTGAGCTTGAAAAAGAGTTATGTGTATTAGCTCAAGAAATGATCTTACAAGTAATTGAGCAATTTAGAAATCATTCTATAAAAAGAATCCCACAAGATCATTCTCAAATGAGTTTAGCTCCAAAAATATCTGCTGAAGAAAAAGAAATTGACTGGGATCTTGATTCTCATCTATTGCATAACCGCATTCGAGCTTTATCCCCCTCCCCGGGTGCTTTTTGCATATTAGAGATAAAAAATCAAAAAAAGCGCCTTAAAATCCTACGCGCATTTCCAGAAAATCTCCCATCCTCAGAAAACCCGGGTTCTCTTGTTACATTAGGTAAAGAAGTAGAGGTTGTCTGCGGACAAGGAATATTGCGTCTTCTGGAAGTGCAACTCGAAGGCAAACGAGCTATGTCAGCATCTGATTGCTTTAATGGTCTTCAAAACCCAAAAATTATTTGATAAAAATTTTTTTTAAATATGCTACTTTCTAATAGATATTTATTTTTACTTAAGCTATAATCATATTCCTTTTAAATTTAAAATCCATTAAATCAAGGTTTGTTATTATGACTTCTCCTATTAAAATTGTTGCTTTACCAGTTCAATATATATGGCATGTGTCTGAAAAGATAGGGCTTAATAAGGCAATGCAAATTGGTTTTAAGTTTTTTAAAAGCTACGGGGATGAGCCAAAGGATTTAGCTAAGCTTTTTCAAGTTTTTAGCGAATGGGCTGTCGTTTTGTGTAAAAACAAATCTACTTTTAAAGGTTTCGAAACAGCTCAAAAAGTAGCTGCCTTTAGCAAGCAGGCAAAGTGTTTCTTAAGTTTTTCAGGAATTTGTACGCAATTAGTAAAAGCAAGAAATGCTTTAGTTCCACTAATCGAGCAAGAAAGAACTTTTACAGCCACAGCTTTGAAAACGGTTATTGATCAAGGAACTGGATTGTGTGCTAGTGCGGTTGATATCATAACGCTTTTGAATCTTCTTGGGTTTATATCTTCAAAAAATAAGTATATGTCAGCAATAAAAATAGGAAATTGTATTGCGACTGTTTTAGGCGCAATTTCACGTTTAGGAAGTGATGCTAATAACTTGCAAGAAGAATATGCACAAGGGCGTCTTGTGTCTAGAGCTAGTTGGAAAAAAACCGTTTCCATATTAGGACACGTCGCTGTTTTCTCTCTAGGGGCTCTCCCCTTGCTAGAACGCTTTAAAGGTTACAAGCCTTTAGATAAAAACTTTTTCTTAAAACTTAGTACAGTTTCTGTATTAAGCACATTATTTAATAAACATATTCAGTCTTTTCAAGTTTGAAGTGCACAGAAGAATTAAAAAAAGAATAGGCAGGCGATGAAAGAATCTCTATTGTGATTTTTAACAATCAAACACAAGGAGAGACCTTGCCTAAAGGCTACCATCACCTAACCTATGACCAAAGATGTCAGATTTATATTTTAAAAGCTAGAGGAGATACATCTAGCTCAATAGCAAACATTCTAAAAGTTCATCATAGCACTATTAGTAGGGAACTTAAGAGAAATAAAGGGCAACGAGGATACCGTCATCAGCAAGCTCAAGAAAAAGCATTTCTTAGAAAAAATTCTCAGCCCAATAAAAAAATGACTCCTCAAATAGTTACCCGTATTGAAGAAAAAATCAAGTTGCAATGGAGCCCTATACAAATATCCGGATGGCTTAAAAGACATGGTAAAGAACATGTTAGTCATGAGACCATCTATAATCATATCTGGAAAGATAAACGACAGGGAGGACAGCTTTATAGAGAGCTCCGTCATCGAGGGAAAAAATATAACAAGCAGAGAAAGGGAGCTTCTGGAAGAGGGAACATGCCTGGTCGTATAGATATTAAGCAACGGCCTTGTATTGTAGAAAAAAAGACTCGTTTAGGAGACTGGGAACTAGATACAGTCATAGGGGCAGGACATAAAGGCGTAATTGTATCAATGGTAGAAAGAACTTCCAAGCTAACTAAGCTCGCCAAAGTTTCTCATAAAACTGCAGAGGAAGTAAGTCAAGCGTTAATTGAACAACTTAAACCTATCAAAGATTTTGTACACACATTAACAGCAGACAACGGAAAAGAATTTGCCTATCACCAAATGGTTAGTTTCGAGCTAGAGACAGACTTCTACTTTGCAACGCCCTACCATTCTTGGGAAAGAGGCTTAAATGAGCATACAAACGGACTAGTTAGGCAATATTTTCCTAAAACACAAAGCTTTTTAGATACGACTTCCAAGGATATAGAAAGGGTGGAAACTTTACTAAATAACAGACCTAGAAAGGCTCTCAACTTCGAAACTCCACTAGAAGTGTTTACGAGATTATCTACAAACATGCTATGCTCGGGTGCACAATAGATGTTTTTTCAAGTATTTATATGTTCTTTTTTGTGCACTTCAAGGTTGAAAGGGCCTTCCAAAAAGTCTATTTTCAGCTTAAAATGATGAATAACATGAGTATGAACCTATAGTTATTTAAATCGACATTGATAAAACAGCTTGATCTAAGGCTTCGGATAAATTAGCTACAGTAGGTAAAAGTTCTCGGATTTTCGTTTTCATATTGGCCCAATATTTTTCGATAGGATTTAAGTCCGGTGAATAAGGCGGGAGAAAGAGCATTTCGTAATTGCAAGTTCCTTCAAAACACATCGGTGCCAGCAATTTCTTCACTTGTAGTGCCGAAATTACACTCTGTCTACCAAATCGTTTTCCTGAAATTCCTCCAAATATTTGTTTTCCCCTCGCGCTCCTCGCATATTGCCTATGCACATATTGACTGATTCCGCTCTGATCCAAATAGACCCTTTTTTCAGGAGAAATTGCCTCTATCTTTTTTAGATATTCCGCTCTTGCTTCCGCGTTCCTTTCCTTATAAAACGCAATCTTTTTTTTCTTGTAATCTTGAGTCTTTTCAAAGCGTAAATGCTTTGCAATGAACCTATCTTGAATTGAATATAAATTTTCGCTATGATACCAGATCTTTTTATTTTTTAACTAAAGACAGATGACATGAGCAAGCAAGGATTAAATGAAGAACAGTTTAAAATACTCGAACCTCAAATGGAAAAATGGGTAAATCGTAACCATTATGGAAGAAAATTAGCGCCATGGAGACCTGTAGTGAATACTATTTTCTGGGTGCTTCGGACAGGAGCTCCTTGGAAAGATGCACCTAGAAACAAGGAGTTTTCTCATCCCTCAACAGCACACGCATGGCTTGGAAGAATGCAATCTGCTGGATTTTTAGATCAATTTTTAGAAGAGCTGCTTAAGCTTGCCGAACAGCTGGGGTGTATTGATGCCCAGAGACTCTCTGTAGATGGTTTTTTTTTCCAGCGGACGCGGAGGAGGAGAGCAAGTTGATTATGGCTACAAAGGTAAAGGCGTGACATCGCATTTACTGGTAGAAAAATCAGGAAAGCCTCTTGCAATCACTTTTACATTAGCATCCGGGGATGAGAAAAAACAAGTGATCCCTCTGCTTAGGAAAGTCATTCCCTTCATTAAAAAAGCATGGAATCAGGGAAAAGTACCCATACTTGAAGCAGATAAAGGTTATGACTCAGAGCAAACACGTATCGATGTTCTTTCCCATGAGGTTTTTCCTCTGATAGCTCGGAAAAGAAACACTAAGGGATATAAGATAAAAGGCAGTTGCTACCTTGAAAAGCAACGTTGGGTCGTTGAGAGAACGATTTCTTGGTTAAAGACATGCTTCCGTTGTTCGGTGTAAAAAATGTTTTAGCAGATGGAGGATATTCTGGAGAAAAATTTGCAAAGAGTGTGCAGGAGATATTAGGATGTATAGTACAAATAGCCAAAAGAAATACACTTCATACTTTTACAGTTATTCCCAAAAGATGGGTTGTAGAGCGTTCTTTTGCGTGGATAGAAAAATGTCGCAGGCTATGGAAAAATTGCGAAAGAAAACTACATACAAGCCTGAATATGGTGGTTCTTGCTTTTATTGCTCTACTTTTGAAAAGATTTCAAACAGGCTCTTAGAGCTAACTTAAGAAAGCTGTGGCGCTATTAATATAGAGTCGATTTAATAAAATAAATAAGATAGAGCGCTAATATTAAATTAAGTATGATTTTTTATAGAAATATACTGGTTTGATTTCAGATCTAAGAATTGCATAACTAGGGTTTTTTTGAAAAACGTGTTATCTTTTGTGTAAAAATATTTATATATTCAAAATCTTAATTCGAATGCAAATGAGGATACTAAAAAGTCTATTTAGCCCTTCTTTAAGATGTTTAGTCCCAAAGTGTGATGGATTGGGTTAATTCTAAAATTTTTTGGTTTTTTTTGCCAACTTTTGATAGTATGCTCAAATGGTGTCAATCCCTTTACAGCTTTCAATCTTTTCGCAAAGTTATAGGCATTTAAAAAATTATATAAATGCTCTTTTAACTGCTGATGGGTTTGGTAGTGGTATCTTTTCGTGGTTTACTTTTGTTAACCGATGCTCTATCTGGTTTTCATCACATACTCGATCGAAAATGTGTGTAAAAGCATATAAATCTTGTTGCCTATGGGTAAATTGGATGCCGTTATACTCGTTTGTTTTTAAATTAAGATTTAACTAAGCAAAATTTCCTAGATAAAAGAGGCTGCAGTTCTTCCCGATATTTAGGAATGTTTTCAAAAAAGGCATAAATTGCCGTCAATCAATACCGATCCATCTTGGCTGGGTTTGGATGCTCTTTTTTTAGAGGTTCAAGCATCTAAGTGTTTTTTGCCTCAGCAGAAATATCATGAAAGGGCATTAGATGTTTATGATGTGGGAGAAGAGCTTTTAAGTGGAGTAGAGTTGCTCAATGATGCTAAGAAGCTAGCCGTTTTAATTTCTCTTTCTTCCGATCTGCAAAAGCGACTAGAAAAAGTAAATGAAGTTTTTTACCTTTTTACTCAAGTGTTCTATCTTTTTCAGGAGAGGTATCAAGGTTATTTGCATTACGCCTTAAGTTGTCATCCTAGAAAAATGTAGGATCTCTTTGCTTAAAATAGCGGAAATATCCGTAAAAATTTCTTTAGGAGTGCTTAAAAAGAACTTCAAGAAGTTAGATGGTTCAATACTTGCGTTAATGTAGTTGTATTTTAGTTTTAAAAATTTCTGCTCATCTATATGATAACAATGTGCTCTCTTCTCAATAAGGGAAAATTTTCCTTAAAAGAAAATGGATTTGCTTATGGATCTTAAGAGAAAAAGATTGAAACTTAGGGAATGGGGCTTTTTGCTCTTTGTTTTAGGGTTTATTTTCTCTTTGCTCATCATTTCTTGGCTATTGCCTAGATAAAAAGCAAAGAATGTAAAAAAGACGTTGAGGAAAAAATCAGCTTTTTGGTAGCCTCCTTGCTTAAGCCGCAATTAAAGGCTTAAAGAGCAAGAAAGTACAAAGCATTCATAAGCGCGTATACTCCTTGTTGCTGTCAGACACCTCTCATTCTGATGTTACTGTTTATAACAGTGCCTTTAAAAGAGATCACTCGCGGCGATAATCTGTATAATAAGGAAAAAGTATGACTTTAAAATTTCAGGGAAAGAAAAAAGGAATGACAATGCGATTTGATGCTCAAGGTAATCAAATTGTTTGCACAGTGATTTTGGTAGAGCCTAATGTCATAGCTCAAATTAAAAGTAGCCAAGGCAAAGATGGCTATAATGCTGTTCAGCTAGCGGCTTATAAGGTTAAACCTTCAAAGGTTAAAAATGTTTCTAAACCACTACAAGGCCATTTTGCAAAAGCAAAAATAGAGCCAAGATCTTCTTTAAAAGAATCTAGAGTAGAGAATGTAGAAGACTTTCAAGTGGCTCAAGAGCTTAATGTAAGCTATTTTAATGAGATTAGCTACGTAGATATTTCTGGTATTTCGAAAGGTAAAGGTCATCAAGGGGTTATGAAACGTCATAATTTTGCAGGCGGCCCTGCTTCTCATGGTTCTGGGTTTCATCGTCATGGTGGTTCAACTGGTATGCGTTCTACGCCAGGTCGTTGTTTGCCAGGACAAAAAAAGTCGGGTCGAATGGGAAACGAAATGGTAACCACGCAGAATTTGCGTGTAGTAAAAGTCGATTTAGAAAAGAATGTTATCCTTGTCGGGGGCGCTGTTCCAGGGCCGCGCAATGGATTAGTTTATATCTCAAAAGCAAAAAAGAAAGCGTAAGGGAGTTATAGTCGTGGCCTATCTAAAGGAATATAATTTATCTGGTAAAGAAGTAGGAAAAATTGAAATCGATGATGAACTACTCAGTCCAGCTGCAAATACGCAAATGATTAAAGATTATGTTACAGCTCTGCGCGCAAACGCTCGTCAGTGGTCCGCAAATACAAAAACAAGAGCAGAGGTAAATCATAGCGGTAAAAAACCTCATCCTCAAAAGGGTACTGGTAGAGCAAGGCAGGGTTATTTGGGTGCTCCTCAGTATAAAGGAGGAGGGCGTGTTCATGCTCCTAGGCCAAAATTTGATCAGCACGTAAAAATGAACAAAAAAGAGAAGCGTGCTGTCATTCGTCAATTGTTGATTGAAAAAGTATTGAATGATTCTCTGCATGTTTTGCAATTTGCAGAAATGAATAAGCCGCAAACAAAACAAGTTGTGCAATTTTTAAAGGCAAGAGATTTAGAAAATAAAAAGATTATTTTTTTAGCTGAGAGCGGTGATGAAGGACAGAGCACTATATTGCTAGAAAAATATCATACGCTATTTTTAAGTGCTCGTAATATTCTTGGATTGAGATTTCTTCCATTAACTATTGTAAATGGATATGACGTAATTGCTAATCAACATCTGATTGTGATGAATTCGGCTGTAGATCAGTTAAAAGTTCTATTGGGAGGACAGGGTTAATTATGTTAAAAAAGAGTCCTTACGATGTTATATTATCTCGTCATATAACAGAAAAAGCACTAGTTATGGAAAAATTACAATCCAATGAGAGTAATCCTTCTGTTAGGAAATGTAAAACTCCGAAGTATGTTTTTTTAGTTGCAAAAAAAGCGAATAAACAAGAGATCAAGCAAGCTCTTGAAAAGATTTACATCGATAAAAAAATTAAAGTTACATCTGTGAATACAATTACTATTAAGCCCAAAGCGAAGCGTGTAAGAGGACGTCTAGGAAAAAAAGCAGGTTTTAAAAAAGCCATTGTTTCCTTAGAGCCAGGGGATAATATTGAGGATAAAGGTTAAGCTAAGGAGCCTTGGAATCACTATGTTAAAAAAATTTCGACCCACTACAGCAGGGCAGCGTCATCTTGTTTTAACCAAGCAAGAAGCTTTAAGCTGTGTAAAGCCTGAAAAGTCTTTAATTGAAAAGAAAAAAAGAACAAATGGCCGTAACCACCATGGTCACATTACTTGTAGGCATAAAGGCGGTGGTCATAAGCGTTTTTATCGCATTGTTGACTTTAAAAGAGATAAAGAAAACATACCTGCTAAAGTAGCGTCTATTGAATACGATCCTAATCGAACAGCTGCTATTGCTCTATTGAACTATTTTGATGGAGAAAAGCGTTATATTTTAGCTCCACAGGGATTAAAAATAGGTGCTGTAATAGCAACAAATGATCAAGGGCGATTTGATGTGGGTTTTTGTATGCGTCTAAAGCATATGCCTCTTGGATCGGTTGTTCATAATATTGAACTCTATCCGGGGCGAGGTGGTCAGCTTGTGCGTTCAGCAGGTCTTTCTGCTCAATTAATGGCAAAAGCCGATAATGGATATGTGAACTTAAAAATGCCATCTGGAGAAGTAAGGCTCATTCATGAAAATTGTAGAGCTACTTTTGGGGCTGTTTCCAATCCAGAAAGGAATTTACGTGTTGAGGGAAAAGCAGGACGCTCTCGCTGGAGAGGAATTCGTCCAACTGTTCGAGGAACAGCAATGAACCCGGTGGATCACCCGCATGGAGGAGGAGAGGGTAAACATAATGGATACCTTCCACAAACCCCATGGGCAAAAGATACTAAGGGACGCCGCACGCGTTCTAAGAAGAAATCTAGTAAAATGATCGTTAAAGACCGTAGGAAATAGATTGGGAGTTTGAAGCTTATATGGGAAGATCGCTAAAAAAAGGGCCGTTTGTAGACCATCACTTGTTAGACAAAGTAAGTGTACAAAATAAAAATGGCAAAAAAAATCCTATCAAAACATGGTCACGACGATCCATGATTCTTCCTGAAATGATTGGACATACTTTTGATGTTCACAATGGAAAGAGGTTTATTAGTGTTTTCGTGTCCGATAATATGGTAGGTCATCGCCTTGGTGAATTTGCACCGACGAGAGTGTTTAAAGGACATGGATCGAAAAAAAGTACAGATAGTTCTAAATCTGCAACTTCAGGAAGAGGTTAAGAATTTATGCCACAAGCTTATGCGAAAACAAATTATGTGCGAATTAGTCCAAGAAAAGCGCGTTTAGCCGCTGATTTAATTAGAGGTCTCAAAGTTGAGGAGGCTGTAATACAATTGCGTTTTTGTAAATTAAAAGCAGGAATGCTTCTGCAAAAGACGTTAAACTCTGCAGTTGCTAATGCAGAAACACAGTTACAAGTTCAAAGGCGCGATTTAATTGTAAAAGAAGTGAGAGTGGATGTGGGCCCTGTTTTAAAGCGTGCCAAGCCAAAAAATAGAGGTGGAAGCCATCCAATTATGAAAAGAACTAGTCATTTTACAATAGCTGTTGCTGCTGAATAGAGGGGAAATAATGGGTCAAAAGACATCGCCGATTGGGTTTAGATTAATTAGAAATAAGAGATGGCGTTCTCTTTGGTATGCCAACAAACAAGAGTTTGGTGATTTACTAGGAGAGGATGATAGGATTCGTAAGCACTTGATGAAAAAGTCCTGTTGCGTAGGTACTTCTAGAATCGTTATTAGAAGAATGAGTGGTAAAGTAGAGGTGACTATTTATACAGCGCGCCCAGGCTTGGTTATTGGAAAAAAAGCTGCAGAACTCGATATCTTGAAGCAAGAACTTAGAAAGTTAACAGGAAAAGAGATTTGGATCGAAGTTGAAGAAATTAAAAGACCAGATCTTGAAGCGCAACTTGTAGCTGAAAATATAGCGAGACAGTTAGAGCGCCGAATCCCTTTTAGAAGAATTATGAAAAAGGCTATGCAAGCTACTATGGATGCAGGAGCTATTGGAATTAAAGTGCAAATTTCAGGACGTATTGGTGGTGCTGAAATCGCTCGTGTAGAGTGGTATATATTAGGAAGTGTTCCTTTGCATACACTGCGAGCTGATATTGATTATGCAACAGCCAGAGCGGAAACCACTTATGGTTCTATTGGAATCAAAGTGTGCATTAATAAAGGCGAAGACGAGATAAATCGATCAAAAGTAGTAGGAGGCTAACATGGCCCAAATGCCAGCTCGTACAAAATATAGAAAAACTCAAAAAGGAAGTCGTTCCGGCTTAAGTAAAAGTGGTAATTTTGTAGAATTCGGTGAATTTGGGATGAAAGTTCTCGAAAGAGGCGACATAAAAGCTAATCAAATTGAAGCTTGTAGAGTTGCCATTAATCGACATTTTCAGCGCCGTGGCCAAGTTTGGATTCGAATTTTTCCGCATAAGCCTGTAACTAGAAAGCCAGCTGAAACTCGTATGGGAAAAGGAAAAGGTGCAGTAGATCATTGGATAGCGGTTGTTCAACCTGGTAGAATATTGTTTGAAGTAGCTGGAGTATCTAAAACAGATGCCCAAGATGCATTAAAAAAAGCGGCAGCTAAATTAGGACTTCGTACTAGATTTGTTGAACGAGTAGAGCGAGTATAAAATAAGGTTTTACAAATGCCAAAAAAAGCAAAAGAATTAAGAGATCAATCAAAAGAAGAATTACAAGCTCTTTATGCCGATTTATCTAAAGAGATTTTCGAGTTGCGCAATGAGTTAAAGACAACACGTAAATTGGAAAAACCTCATTTAATTCGATTAAAAAAAAGAGATAGAGCAAGAGTCTTGACAGTCCTTCAAGAGAAAAAGGCATAAACGTAGGTAAAGAATGGAAAAACAAGCAGATCAAAAATGTAACACAAAGCGTAAAGTTAGAGAAGGTGTAGTTGTTTCTAACAAAATGCAAAAGACCGTTAAGGTTCGTGTAGATCGTACATTTAAGCACCCTAATTTTAATAAGGTGATTACACGCGGTAAAATCTATTACGCTCATGTTGAAGAAGAAGAAGTTGAGATCGGAAAGCTTGTAAAAATTATTGAAACGCGCCCTCTTTCAAAATTGAAAAGATGGCGTGTATTGCAAGTGCTTTGATGAAAAACAGATGCATAAATTACTAGGAATACAAAGGCCATGATTCAAGAAGAAACCGAATTAGAAGTAGCAGATAACACCGGTGCTAAGCGTGTGCGTTGTTTTAGAATTATAAAAAAAGGTTCTAAGCGTCCTCGTGCAGGTGTAGGCGATGTAATTATTTGCGCTGTAAAAGAATCTGATCCTAAAGGAACTGTTAAAAAGGGCAAAGTAGTTAAAGCTGTTATTGTTAGAACATGCAGTAGCATTTCTCGTAAAGATGGAAGCCAACTATCCTTTTTTGATAATAGCTGCGTAATTATCGATGACAAGGGAAATCCTCAAGGAACGCGTATTTTTGGTCCTATTGCACGTGAAGTGCGTGAAAGAGGTTATATTAAAATTACCTCGTTAGCACCAGAAGTGATTTAAGGGAGAATCTATGAGTAAGTGGATTAAGAAAGGTGACATTGTTGTTGTCATTTCAGGCAACGACAAAGGAAAGTCGGGTGAAGTGATTTCTCGAAATAAAGAGCGAATCTTAGTGCAAGGGGTGAATCTTCGTAAGAAGCATGCTAAGCGTCAAACGAAAGCTCCGGGTGCTGGGATTATAGAAATTGAAACGCCTATTCATATTTCCAATGTCTCTTTATGCAATAAAGAAAATCAGCCAGTGAAGGTCAAAGTGCGCTTTGCAGCTGATGGAGCTAAAGAGTTATTTTATTTGGAAGGGGATAAGCAAATTAAATTTCGCCAGGTTAAAAAACATTCATAAGTAGAAGATAAACAATGTCTAGATTACATAAACGCTATAAAGAAGTTGTAAAAAAAGAACTGCAAAACAAGTTTAAGTATTCCAACTTAATGCTTATTCCTCAGCTAAAGAAAATTGTAATTAGCATGGGGATAGCGGAAGCTTCTAAAGATAAAAATGCGATGCAAGCTTGCGTCAAGGAAATGGCATTGTTATCAGGACAGAAGCCGATTTTGACAAAATCACGTCGAGCAATTGCTAATTTTAAGCTACGTGAAGATCAACCAATTGGAGTAAAGGTTACTCTTAGAAGGCAGAGGATGTATGATTTCCTTGATCGTTTTTGTCACATTGTTTCTCCTCGTATTCGAGATTTTCGCGGCTTTAACCCTAAGTGCGATGGTAGAGGAAGTTATTCTTTAGGGATTCAAGAGCAGCAGATTTTTCCAGAGGTTATTTTAGATGAGATAAAGAGAACGCAAGGAATGAATATCACATTTGTGACGTCCGCAGAAACTGATGAAGAGTGTCTTGAGCTATTAACATCACTTGGACTTCCATTTAAAACAGCAGAATAAAGGTGAGGGAGAGAAAAAATCATGTCATTAAGTGATCCAATTGCAGATTTGCTAACAAGAATTCGCAATGCAAAAAGTGCTCGTCATCGCTTTGTCATTTTTAGACCCAGTAAAGTAAAACTAGCAGTTATAAAAGTATTGCAAGAAAATGGATTTGTTGGTGAGTGTCTTGTCAATGAAGAAAAAAGAGAAGCAAGGCTTTTTTTAAAATATGCTAACGGAAGAGAACCTGTGTTAAAGGGTTTAAAGCGCATGTCTTCTCCTTCTGCAAGGCAGTACGTTGGTTATCTTGAAATTCCAATTGTTTACGGTGGAATGGGAGTTGCAATTGTGTCTACTTCTAAAGGTATTCGCGATGGTAAAGCCGCTCGAAGGGATCGACTTGGCGGTGAGTTATTATGTGTGGTTTGGTAATTTAAGAAGAGGTAATTTATATGTCACGTCTTGGGAAAATGCCAATCTCACTTGCCGGGAAAAAAATAGATATTAAGATCCAAAACGGACAAGTTCAAGTAAAAGGTCCTAAAGGTGAATTATCCATTCCTGCAATTAAAGGGATTTTGGTGAAAATAGAAAATGATCATTTGTTTGTTTTAAAAGATGAGCAAATAGAAGTACACAATAAAGATTATGGTTTAGCTAGAGCTTTGATCAATAATATGATCACAGGTGTAAGCACGGGATTTGAAAAACGATTGAAGTTAGAAGGTGTTGGGTATCGTGCTCAAATTAAAGAAAATATGCTCGATTTGCAAATTGGGCGCTCTCATCCCACAGAACTTTTGATTCCTGAAGGAATTAAAATAACAGTGGAAAAAGGGGTATTAATCATTATTGAAGGAATAAGCAAGTTTCTCGTAGGGCATTTTGCTGCTGAAATACGCGCAGAAAAAAAACCTGAACCTTATAAAGGCAAGGGAATCCGCTATGAGAAAGAGCATGTACGTAAAAAGGCTGGTAAAGCAGCAAAGGGAAAAACAGGTTAATTTTAAGGTAGAGCTTTTATGCTTAATGAATTGCAAAGTCGAAATACAAAAAGAAAAAGGCGAAGTTTGCGTATCAGAAAACAAGTGCGCGGCTCTAGCGATAAGCCTCGACTTTCTGTATTTAAATCGCTGAAACACATTTGTGCACAGTTAATCGATGACAAAAAAGGGATCACTCTTGTAAGCGCAAGCACGTATACGCCGCTTTTACGTCAAAAGAATTTGGGCAAAAAAAGTAAACAAGCTGCACGGGAAGTGGGTATTTTATTAGCGAATGCCGCTAAACAAAAAAATATTCAATTCGTTGTATTCGATCGCGGCCATCATAAATATCATGGGTTGCTAGCAGAACTTGCAGATGCTGCACGTCAGTCAGGGTTACAATTTTAAGTTAAGGGATGTAACATGGAACAAAATAAAAGACGCGCTGAAGAATTTGGAACGGAATTTGAAGACAAGGTTCTGTACGTTAACCGCTGTTGTAAAGCAGTAAAAGGCGGAAAGAAGTTTAGCTTTTCTGCACTAGTTCTTGTAGGCGATAGACAAGGTAGAATTGGTTTTGGCTTTGCTAAAGCAAATGAAGTATCAGACGCTATTCGCAAAGCAACAGAATCTGCTCGTAAAAATATCTTTACATTTGAAATGGAAGGGTCTACAATTCCGCATGAAGTTTTAGTAGATTGGGATGGTTGCACAGTTCTACTAAAGCCAGCTCGAGATGGAACAGGTGTTATTGCAGGTTCAAAGGTTCGTTCTGTGCTAGAGCTTGCTGGAATAAAAGATGTAATTGCAAAGATCTATGGCTCTAATAATCCTTTGAATCAAGTGCAAGCAACATTAACCGCTTTGGAAGGTCTTGTAAATCGTCAAAAAAATCTAGTAAATAGAGGTTTAGCATCATGATGACTTTATCGCAATTAGCTAACACTCACAGACCCAAGAAAAAAGTGCAAAGAGTAGGACGAGGTGTTGGTTCGAAAAGAGGAAAGACCTGTGGTCGTGGTAATAAAGGTGATAAGGCTCGTCAAGGTTATAAATACCGCTTTGGACATGAAGGAGGGCAAATTCCTTTATATAAAAAGTTACCTACTCGAGGT
This sequence comes from Candidatus Rhabdochlamydia oedothoracis, assembly GCF_019453995.1. Classification (NCBI taxonomy): domain Bacteria; kingdom Pseudomonadati; phylum Chlamydiota; class Chlamydiia; order Parachlamydiales; family Candidatus Rhabdochlamydiaceae; genus Candidatus Rhabdochlamydia; species Candidatus Rhabdochlamydia oedothoracis. Next base: position 454,918 of record NZ_CP075587.1, read on the forward strand.
TTTACCAATGGGCGTTTTACCTCTTATGTGTTTGCAATTAATCTCCAAATGATCGACAAGCTATACCAAGATGGAGAAGTAGTTAGCTTAAATACGCTGCAAGAGAAAGGCATTGCCCCTCGCAGAGTCTCTGGAGGATTAAAAATCTTATCCAATGGAGAGCTAACTAAAAAAGTTAGCATTGAAGCGCGCTTCTTTTCTCAAGCAACAGAAGAGAAGTTGAAGAAACAGGGTATTTCTTATCAAAAAATAACAAGCTAATGGAACGTTAGATATAAAATGATTGCAAAAATAGCTAAATTGCTTGTTATACCTGATCTTAGAAAAAAGATTTTTTTTACTCTTCTTATGTTAATTGCCTGTCGCATAGGTTCTTATATACCTGTGCCAGGTATTAATGGAGAATTAGCTGTGCAGCTTTTTCGTAGCACAGCAGGTGGTAGCCAAAATCTTTTCCAACTAATGGATATATTTTCTGGAGGAGCTTTTGCTCAAATGACTGTGATTGCTTTAGGGGTTATGCCTTACATATCCTCTTCGATCATTATGCAGTTAGTGATGGCGCTTGTTCCTACTATGCAAAGGGAAATTAAAGAAAATCCAGAAAGCGGGAAGCGCAAATTAGGACGCTGGACACGTACTCTTACTTTGTTTTTAGCGTTTTTTCAATCAGGGGTATTTGGAAGATTTGCTGTGCAATTAAATGCAGGAACGCCTGGCATTATTGCAAGCGAGGTTATGGATGTGCAATTTTTAGGAATTCCTTGGTTGTTTTATTTAATTATAATGACAACCATGACCACTGGAACCATTCTTTTGATGTGGATTGGCGAGCAGATTACGGAAAAAGGGATTGGTAATGGAATTAGCTTAATTATTACTGTTGGGATTCTTTCTTCTCTGCCAAGTACTTTGGGTTCTGTAATACGTCAGCTCAATTTAGATTCTCAAGAGCCAGGGCAGCTTACATTTTCTTCATTAGTTATTTTATCTGTTGTTTTTGTTCTTATTATAGTAGGAACTATTTTAATTATTCAGGGTCAAAGAAAGATTCCTCTTCAATATGCTAGACGAGTTGTAGGAAGACATGAAGTGCAAGGGGGGGGGAATGCATATATTCCTTTGAAAATAAACTATGCTGGAGTGATTCCTGTAATTTTTGCCTCTTCATTGTTAATGTTTCCTGCTACGATTGGGCAATTTATAGGCGCTAATTCTTGGGTTGGGAAATGCGCAAATGCTATTTCACCAGGGAGTTGGCTATATATGTTTATCTTTGTAATGCTGATTATTTTTTTCACGTACTTTTGGACGGCAACCCAGTTTCACCCAGAACAAATCGCGTCTGATATGAAAAAGAACGGGGCTTTTATTCCTGGGATTAAGCAAGGAAGATTTACTCAAGATTACTTGGAATTAACGATGAATAGAATTACGTTTGCAGGAGCTATTTTTCTTTCAATGATTGCAATTTTACCAACAATTATTGGAAAGCTACTACACGTGGACGCTAGTATCACATATTTTTTTGGAGGGACTTCTTTGCTCATTCTCGTAGGTGTTATTCTAGACACCTCTAAGCAAATAGAATCCCACTTATTAATGAAACGCTATGAAGGGTTTATGAAGAGAAGTCGGCTAAAAGGAATATAGAAGTTTTTTTAGTCGAATTAAGATAACAGGTCAATATTGTGAATAAATAAAAGATCTGATAATCTGCCTCAGATAATTGTTTAAAAAAGGAATTTGTTTCATGCCTAGAGTAATTGGAGTCGATATCCCAGATAACAAGCGGCTAGAAATTAGCTTGACGTATGTTTATGGTGTTGGTCGCGAGACATCAAAAGGAATTTGCAAGGAACTAGGACTAGATCCTAATATGAGAGCACATCGTTTAACACAAGATGAAATTGCAAAAATTAATGCTAAATTGCAATCCGACTACATAGTTGAAGGGGATCTTCGTCGCCAAGTTCAAGGAAATATTAAAAGATTGATTAGCATTCATTGCTATCGAGGAATGCGTCATCGTTTAGGTCTTCCTGTTCGTGGCCAGCGTACACGCTCTAATGCGCGTACTAGAAAAGGAAAGAGAAAAACAGTAGCGAACAAAAAGAAATAGAGGAGATTGAACTTTGGCTAAACAAGATACCCGTAAGGTAATGGTTAAAAAACCAACCATTGTTAAAAATAAAAAAAAGACGCATCGCAATGTTTCATCAGGCATTGCTCATGTTTCAGCAACCTTTAGTAATACAATTATTTCTATCACCGATTTAGCGGGTAATACAATTACTGCTTCTTCTGCTGGTAGAGTTGGATATACAGGTTCTCGTAAATCATCTGCTTTTGCAGCAAATATGGCAGCAGAAGATGCTGCAAAGCGAGCAATTACAATTAGCGGGATGAAAGAAGTGGAAGTAAACCTTTGTGGGCCTGGTACTGGAAGGGAATCTGCTGTAAAAGGATTACGCGGTGGTGGATTAGAAGTTACGTTTATTAGAGATGTAACCCCTATATCTCACAACGGATGCCGTGCACCTAAAAGACGAAGGGTATAAACCCGGTTTTTGCTATAAAAATATAAATAATACTGATTTTATCGGTATTTAAAGAAGAACTAGAAATTTTCAGGAGTTTGATCATGGCCATTAAATATGGCAAGTTTGAGTTGCCGTCAAAGATTAAGCTTGATGAAGCGAGCCGTTCTAAGACATTTGCTCGTTTTATTGCAGAGCCGTTTGAGAGAGGTTTTGGACACACTGTTGGGAATGCTTTGCGCAGAATCATGCTCAGCTCCTTAGAAGCTCCTGCTATTGTTTCTGTGCGTATCGAAGATGTCCCCCATGAGTATATGGCGATTGATGGCGTAATAGAAGATATGACAACAATTGTGTTAAATTTTAAAAGTGCTCTTTTACGCAAATTACCAATAGATGATGAGCTAGAGTCTCGTGAATTAAAGCAGATTTCTAAAATGCTGGATGTTACGCCAGAAATGCTTGAAAAAAACAATGGTCAATATGCAGTAACTCTACACGATTTGTTAGAAGAGTCTGAGTTTGACATATTCAATCCAGAGTTGGTGATTTTTACAGTCACTAAACCAATGATGCGTAAAATTGATTTAAAAATAGCAATTGGTCGTGGATATGTACCTGCTGAAAGGCATCCGATACAAGAAAACGTAGTGGATGAAATTTTATTGGATTCCGCTTTTTCTCCTGTAAGATTGGTAAATTACTTTGTGGAAAATACACGCGTAGGTCAAGATACAGATTTTGATCGTTTAATTTTGGAAGTGAATACAGATGGGCGTATTTCTCCTGAAGAAGCACTCACTTTTGCAACGCAAATTGGGATTTTACATTTTGAAGTTTTTGATGAATTAAATGTAGACATCTTAAGTTTTGATCAGGGAGAAATTAAACTCAATACGGATAAAGATGCTCTGATGGCTAAGCTTGCATTAAAAATTAATGAAATTGAGCTTTCTGTACGTTCAAGTAATTGTCTTTCTTTAGCTTGTATTGATACAATTGCAGAGCTGGTTGTCATGCCAGAACCTGAGCTTTTGAGATTTAGAAATTTTGGAAAGAAATCTCTAAATGAAATTAAAGATAAACTAAAAGGAATGGGTCTTTGGCTAGGAATGACTAAAGAAGACCTTGGGATGGATCTTCATAAGGATAACGTCAAAGAAGTTGTACAGGAATACTTAAGTAAAAAGGTAGGTCATCAAACATGAGACATCGCAAACACACCTTTAAAATAGGGCGAACTGCAAGCCATCGCCGCTGTATGATTGCTAATATGGTTAAGTCTTTAATTGTACATGGTCGAATTAAAACAACAGAGCGCAAAGCTTCCGAGCTTAAAAGACATGCAGACCACGTTGTAACTTTAGCTAAATCAAATGCTTTGGCTAATAAGCGCAAGATAGTTGGGGATTTAATGATTCGTTATAACTCATTAACCACAAAGGAAGCAAGAGCTGCTAAAGCAGGAGATACTTCTTCTTATAACATAGATCGTAGAGTAATGGGCAAGCTTGATGAGCTTGCAAAAAGATTTGCTAATCGAAATGGCGGATTTACACGCGTTCTAAAAGAAGGATATCGTGTAGGTGATGGAGCTTCTCTCTGTTATATTGAGTACCTTTCCGAATAAATTTATTTGATCTAAAAAAGTGTCTATCCATAGATGCTTTTTTAGAGATTGTTTTTCAAATTTCTAAATATATATTCTTATATTTTCTAAGAAATCTTAAGCCTTGTAGATATACAACCTTATGGATTAATCTTGAGGCTGTTTTGATATATAAAACGAAGACTCGATAAGGAGGAATACATGTCAATTCGAGTTGGTATTAATGGGTTTGGAAGAATTGGTCGTCTTATGCTAAGGATTATCAGTGAAAAGTGTCCAGATATCGACGTTGTTGCAATCAACGATCTTGTCCCACCCGAAGATCTAGCTTACTTATTAAAGTATGATTCTGTGCACCACACATTTCCTCACTGTGTTACAGCAGACGATAAGCATATAAACGTAAATAAAAAAAAGATTTTAGCTCTCTCTGAGAGAGAGCCTGAAAAACTTCCCTGGAAAGATTTAAAAGTAGATTATGTGATTGAATCAACAGGTTACTTTACCGATTTAGAGTCAGCGAATAAACATAGAAAGGCTGGCGCTAAAAGAGTTATTATTTCTGCTCCTGCAAAAGGAGAAGTTCCTACTTTTGTAATGGGGGTTAATCAAGAAAATTATAATCCACAGAAGGATTTTATTGTTTCTAATGCCTCTTGTACAACGAACTGTTTAGCACCTTTAACAAAAATACTACTCGATCATTTTGGGATAGAAGAAGGTTTGATGACCACTGTACATGCTATGACAGCTACACAGCATACAGTAGATAGCCCTTCTAGAAAAGATCGACGAGGGGGACGAGCTGCAAGTATAAACATTATTCCTTCATCTACGGGTGCAGCAAAAGCAGTAGCGCTTTGTTTGCCTGAAGTAAAAGGCAAATTAACAGGTATGGCATTACGCGTTCCTGTAATTGATGTTTCTGTTGTCGATCTTACAGTAAGGCTTACCAAAGCTACATCATATGAAGAAATCTGTGCTGTTATTCAAAAAGAAGCAAGAGGACCTATGAAGGGCATTGTCACCTATTGTGATGAAGATGTTGTTTCTTCTGACTTTATTGGTCATCCCTCTTCTTGTATTTTTGATAGACATGCGGGAATAAAATTAAATTCTCATTTTTATAAATTAATTGCTTGGTATGATAATGAAATGGGATACTCACATCGAGTCGTAGATTTGCTGCGATATATGGTATCCAAAGAAACCTTAAGCTAATAACATGGAATAAGATACGTGCATTTTACTCGAGAACCAACGATTGAAACAATTATTTCTCCTAGAGAAGAGGGCTATAAGCTTCTCGTGCGTAATACTAAAGGAGAAAAGGCAGAAGAATATTACGTTGATGCAGTGGAAGTTGTCTCTTTTGGTCGGGCTTTCTTTTTCCGTTCTCTAGAAAAGCCTAAAGCATTTTTAGTGCCTACAGGAGATTATGAGATTTTAGAAGTACGCGAAGCGCGCATTGCATTGAAAAATGTAAACCATGAGCGTTCCATTAAAATTGGAGGAGGTCGTGAAAATACGCGTGCTCCTGCTAAAGAAACTCCTACTCCTGAAAAAGAGTTAGCATCTGTAGTAGAGGAATCCTCTGCTTTAGAAACTGTTGAATCTACAACAGAAGAAGTGCGTGCGGATAAGCGTCGAGATCGCCATCGCCGTCGTCGTCGTCGTCATACCGATGAACAACAAGAACAACGCTCTCGCAGAGCAGATAGTTCTGAAAAAGAATCGAGCGAGTCAAAAGAAGAGCAAAAAGGAACAGATGAAGAAAAAATCCCATCACCTATGCTTATTTCTCCTCCTCCGATACTTATTTCAGAAACCCTGCTTAGCCGTTATAAAGATAAAGACTTAGGACAATCTCTTCTAGAAAAAAAAGAAGAGATTATCACTCACGAAGAAATTCTTGAGCAACAAGTAGAATCAAAAGTAGAAGAGAAAAAAGAAGAAGAGGATTCAGATAAAGATCCAGGTTCAGAAGGGACTGCTTTTAGTCGCTCTATTCTTAACCCTCCTACTTTTACAGAAAATATCAAAACCGATTTTTTATTCTGATATGAAGGCTCTTAAAAATTTAAGAGCCTTTTTTCTTGCTTTTTTTTTAAATACTCCAGTAAGCTCATGAGCCTCATCGCTTGGCTCGGATGGTGGAATGGTAGACACTAGGGACTTAAAATCCCTTGCTCGCAAGGGCGTGCAGGTTCGACTCCTGTTCCGAGCAATTTGATATAAGGTGGCAAAGGAAGCATTGCTGAATTTGAACTATGCAGGAAAGGCATGCCGGCTCAATCAAGGCCAGCTTAAACAACTAAAAATCTATGTAAAAGAAGAATCTCCCAGTTCAGCTAAACAAGTTGTCAATTTTGCCAAAGACCGCTTTGGAATATGTTATACGCCATCAGCACACCCATTTCTGTCAGTGATATTAGCAGTGGTAATGTGAATCGCATGAGGGAGCCCTTGGGTATCGACTGCTATATGTCTTTTTATTCCTGATATTTTTTCCCCTGCATCATATCCTTATCTTCTCCGCTGTATCAGTATTTTTAACACTTTGAGCATCAATAATTACAAAGCTTGTTTTCTCTTTCCGACCACTGCTTTTTCTGACCTCGCCAACCAATTTTTTTAAAACTATTTCAAGAATACTCTTAGAGCCTGTTTAAAATCTTTTCATTAAGGTATAATGATAGTTTTCATAAAACCTTTGGAGGTAGTTATGACCCGCTCTCATCCAAGCGATATTTCTCGTAAACAATTTAGCAAAATCCATCTAATACTTGAGTCTACACGCAAAAAAACACGTCCACGAAGAGTTGATCTATATGATATTTTTTGTGGAATTTTGTACATTTTAAAAAGTGGTTGCCAGTGGCGTATATTACCCATAGATTATCCTAAATGGGAATTATGTTATTATTATTTCCATCTTTGGAATAAAAAAGATGATAAAAGTTCTAAGAGCCTGTTTAAAATCTTTTCAAAAGTGAGGATATTCTGGAGAAAGATTTGCAAAGAGTGTACAGGAAATATTAGAATATAGTGGTTCCGATTCAATCGTATAGAAAAATATTTTGTTTTGTGTTAAGCTATTGAGTATGAAAAAACTGATCCCTAGCCAGAGAGCTGACTTAGAACACAAGTTAAAGCATCCAAAAGACTATTCTGAACGGAATAGGCTTTGTGTAATTTTGGGCTATGATGAGGGTATCTCAACAAAAAATCTTGCTAAAACACTCCGGATAAGCCCTATCACTGTTCAGAAATACCTCAGAGAATATGATTCCGAAAATAAAACTGGAAGTAGCCCTCGAGGCGGTAGCAAATCAAAACTTTCACAAGACCAAAAAGAGTCTCTACTAAAACACCTACATGAAAAGACCTATCTTAAAGTCAAAGGGATCATAGCTTATGTGCATGAGCAATATGGGATAAAATATTCCCGAAGTGGCATGACAGATTGGCTCATACAGCACGGATTTGTTTATAAACGTCCTAAAAAGATTCCTGGGAAATTAGATCCTGAAAAACAACGAATTTTCATAGAACAATATAGGGCTTTAAAGGAGACCTTAAACCCTGATGAAGAGATCTATTTCATAGATGCTGTGCATCCTGAACATCAGTCCCAAGCCGTATGTGGATGGATCAAAAAAGGCGTTCAAAAGACTTTGCAGACATCCGGGAAACAATTGCGATTGCATTTTGCTGGAGCTCTTTGCCTGACAGGAATGAAGATTTTTACAGAGGAATATAAGACAGTTGATGCCGATGCAATGCTCGATTTTTTCAAGAAGCTAGAAAAACAGACAGAGGCTCGAATTATTCATGTAATTTTGGATAATGCAAGATCAAACAAAAATAAGAAACTAGAAGAGTTTCTGATGTCTTCTAGGATTAAAGTGCACTATCTCCCTCCTTATTCGCCGAATTTGAATCCTATTGAACGCTTGTGGAAGATCTTAAAGGAAAAGAAGGTATACAATCGATATTACGAAACGTCGGTGACTTTTTTTCAGGCAATTAGAGGATTCTTCTTAGAAGAGATACCGAAAATAACAGATATTTTGAAATGTAGGATAAACGACAAGTTTCAAGTCGTTGACTTAAATCCCATTAAGCTAGCCGTTTGAATCGGCACTAGTATATATAGTAGAAATAGCAAAAAGAAATGCACTTCATACTTTTACAGTCATTTCTAGAAGATGGATTGTAAAGCGTTCTTTTGCGTGGATAGAAAAATGTCGCAGGCTATGGAAAAATTGAGAAAGAAAACTACATACAAGCCTGAATATGGTGGTTCTAGCTTTTATTGATCTACTTTTGAAAAGATTTTAAACAGGATCTTAAGGGAAAAGACGGTATACAATCGATATTACGAAACGTCGGTGACTTTTTTTCAGGTAATTAGAGGATTCTTCTTAGAAGAGATACCGAAAATAACAGATGTTTTGAAATGTAGGATTAACGACAAGTTTCAAGTCGTTGACTTGAACCCCATTAAGCTAGCCGTTTGAATCGGCACTACTATATACTAGTTTGATTTTAAATTAAGAATTGCATAACTAGGTTTTTTTGAAAAAACTGCTCTATTTTGTAAGAAGATGTTATCTTTTGTGTAAAAATGTTTATGTGCTTAAACTCTTAATTTGAATGCAAACGAGTATAACACGAAATACACTCTTGGCATTAGCTATGCCTGTTTCATATTTTTTTTGAAACTCTTGACTCTACTTTCAGTCATGCGGTTTTCTCTTATAACGGAGTAAACTTTCATTTTCAGTAAGTTTGCTTTTAAGATCAGCTAATCCGAATGATATATGCTTTTAGGTCCAAATTCAGAGGTTTTTTGTTTATGACGATTGTTCCAGCTGTAGAAAAAAGACTTTTCAAACACTAAATTCAAGGATTCTCTGTCTTTAGCTGCTCATTACAAGGTTCAAAAAAACTTATATTCACATTAACCAGAAATTTTCTTTGCCATTTTTCTAAAGATAAAAAAGTGAAAAGGAGCTAATGCATACCAATAAACTCTTCCTAGTACCCCTTTAGGTCGAAAGGTAGCCGTTTGGATTAAGAAATCTTTGTTTTCTTTATTTTCTATTTTGAATTGCAGCCAAGCTTCACCGGGAAGTTTCATGCCGGCGTATAAAATGAGATTAGCATTTTTTTTATCAGCACGTAAGACTCGCCAAAAATCAATAGCATCGCCCACTTGGATTTCTGAGGGGTGTCTTCTGCCGCGGTTTAATCCTACTCCTCCAATGAGACGATCCATCAATCCTCTTATTTTCCAGCACCAGTTAAGAGCATACCAGTTTGTATTTCCTCCAATACACCATATCCTTTCGATTACGGTGTTTTTAGAGTTGTGAAGAGGAACTATTTGTTTATTGATAAGACATCCTTCTATGGGGACTTGGACATATGTTTCGATATTAAGATTTGAGCTGTTAGGTTCCCAGGCATCCATCCAAGTAGAGAGCACTTCATTTTGTGTAATCTTTTTAAAAACCAATTCTAGTGCTTCTTGAAAGTTCAAGCAGTGATGGGGGAGGATTTGATGGATTTCGTTTTTTTGACAAATAGAGCTAATTCTCATGCTTTCTACTAAGTAAGAGCATAAAGAAAACCGTACGGAAGTAATAAATACAAGCCAGTAACTAGATAAACGAGGGGAGAGAACAGGAACATTAATTACCTGTCTTTTTAGTTTCCTAAACTTTGCATATTCTAGAATCAAGTCTTTAAACCGTAAAACATCAGGACCTCCAATATCAAAGATTTTGTGATAGCAATCTTCTTTTAGCATCACTTGTGTGAGGTAGAATAAGATATCCCGAATAGCGATTGGTTGACAGAGGGTATTGACCCACTTAGGGGCAATCATAAAGGGAAGTTTTTCGGTTAAATCGCGGATAATTTCAAAAGATGCACTGCCACTTCCAATGATAATGCTCGCTCGTAAGATAGTAGTGGGAATTGCGCTTCTTCTGAGAACTTCTTCAACTAGTAAACGCGATTTTAGATGAGGGGATAATTTCTTTTCATCATTTATGATCCCTCCTAAGTAGATGATTTGTTGGACATGAGTTTCTTTTATTCCTTTAACAAATTGATTAGCTACTTCTAGCTCAACAGTTATCAAGTTACTCATAATATCTGTCATAGAATGCACGAGATAATAAGCTACATCAATAGCTGTAGGCAGTTGAGATAATGTATCAGGGTTTTTTAGATCCCCCCATATATAATGCAGATTTGGTCGATTTTCGGAAAAAACAGATACGCCTTTAATGCGACATAAGGCATATACCTCATGTCCTTGGTCTAAAAGAGTATGGATCAAACGTTTTCCTACAAATCCAGTAGAACCAGTGATAAAGACTTTAGCCATAGATCAATAACTTGTTGGATCGAGTTTTACTTTGCCTTTAAAAACCTTATACACGTAGCTGACATAAAAGATGGATAGGGGAGCGCCTGCTAAGGCAACAATAAAAATCACCGATAAAGTAATAGGCGAAGAAGAACTATTAAAAATGGATAGGCTTAAATTCTTAGGATCTTTGCTGGAGATGATTAAATCGGGATAAGTTCCTATTGCGTAAAGCAACATTAAACTTAAAATAGCAATACAAGACCCAATAAAAGCCCAACCAAAGCGTTCTTTATATAATTGATAAGGGATGGAAAAAATGCCAAATAAACTAATGATTACAAAAATAACAAGACTTGGATGTTTAAAAATCCTATCCATCATAAAAGGAAAATATTCATACGTTGCTAACGTTGTCACCAGCCAAAGAGTTAGAAAGGTAATCACGAGTGGGTAAATTAATTTTACTAAATGTTTTTGGATATCACCCTCTGTTTTGATCAAGAGATATAAACATCCGTGAAGCGTAAAAAAGATCAATGTAAAACACGCTATTAAAAATGCGTAAGGGTTCATGAAGTGTAGTTGATCCCATAAAATGATGCCTGTGTGATTGAGTGGCATGCCTTGGATTAAATTACCTAAAATTAAACCAAGATCTATGGAGATGAATAAGCTAGCTAAAAAAAATAATACATCCCAAGTTCTACGCCAGAGAGAGGATTCTTTTTTACTACGAAATTCCATAGTAGCTGACCTAAACATAAAACCAAAGACCAAAAGCATCATCGGTATATACTAGTGCCGATTCAAACGGCTAGCTTAATGGGATTTAAGTCAACGACTTGAAACTTGTCGTTTATCCTACATTTCAAAATATCTGTTATTTTCGGTATCTCTTCTAAGAAGAATCCTCTAATTGCCTGAAAAAAAGTCACCGACGTTTCGTAATATCGATTGTATACCTTCTTTTCCTTTAAGATCTTCCACAAGCGTTCAATAGGATTCAAATTCGGCGAATAAGGAGGGAGATAGTGCACTTTAATCCTAGAAGACATCAGAAACTCTTCTAGTTTCTTATTTTTGTTTGATCTTGCATTATCCAAAATTACATGAATAATTCGAGCCTCTGTCTGTTTTTCTAGCTTCTTGAAAAAATCGAGCATTGCATCGGCATCAACTGTCTTATATTCCTCTGTAAAAATCTTCATTCCTGTCAGGCAAAGAGCTCCAGCAAAATGCAATCGCAATTGTTTCCCGGATGTCTGCAAAGTCTTTTGAACGCCTTTTTTGATCCATCCACATACGGCTTGGGACTGATGTTCAGGATGCACAGCATCTATGAAATAGATCTCTTCATCAGGGTTTAAGGTCTCCTTTAAAGCCCTATATTGTTCTATGAAAATTCGTTGTTTTTCAGGATCTAATTTCCCAGGAATCTTTTTAGGACGTTTATAAACAAATCCGTGCTGTATGAGCCAATCTGTCATGCCACTTCGGGAATATTTTATCCCATATTGCTCATGCACATAAGCTATGATCCCTTTGACTTTAAGATAGGTCTTTTCCTGTAGGTGTTTTAGTAGAGACTCTTTTTGGTCTTGTGAAAGTTTTGATTTGCTACCGCCTCGAGGGCTACTTCCAGTTTTATTTTCGGAATCATATTCTCTGAGGTATTTCTGAACAGTGATAGGGCTTATCCGGAGTGTTTTAGCAAGATTTTTTGTTGAGATACCCTCATCATAGCCCAAAATTACACAAAGCCTATTCCGTTCAGAATAGTCTTTTGGATGCTTTAACTTGTGTTCTAAGTCAGCTCTCTGGCTAGGGATCAGTTTTTTCATACTCAATAGCTTAACACAAAACAAAATATTTTTCTATACGATTGAATCGGAACCACTATATATAAGCCAGAGAGCAAGCTAGCAAATACCTTAGGAAACCCTGCTAAGAGGATTCCTGTTGAAATCACAATCCAAACAGAATTTCCATCCCATACCGGACCTATAGCATTTAAAAAAAACCTGCGCTCTTCATCTTTTCTAGCAAAAAGATGTAAACAGCCAAATCCTAGATCGAACCCATCCAATGTTGCATAAGCAATAGCAGAGAAGAGAAAAATAAAGAGGGCAATATGTTGCAAAATGAACATGCTCATCAGGATTTGTCCTTTAGATAGAGATCCCGATAGAGATCTTGATCTTCTGTTAAATTTTGACCGTGTTTGATCTTCTTATCGAGGAGGAATAGAAATAGAACGAAGAAGAGTAAATAGACGATAACAAAGAGAATGAAGGAAATAAGATTTTGCGCAACGGTTACCGTTTCAGAGAACCCCTCACTTGTTTTTAATAGTTTGTGAACAAGCCATAGCTGTCTTCCTATGCAAGAAGAATACCAACCAGCTATATTAGCCAACTGAGGCAGAATAACCGATAGAACCAAGAACCATTGTAGAACAGGAGCTAATACCCACTTTCTCTTCCACCACATATAAAGACCCATTAGAGAAGCAAACATCATCAATCCCCAACAAATAATCATCAGGTGATAAACCTGAAAGACGGGTTGGATTAAAGGCCATTCTTCGTAAGGAAACTCATTTAAGCCCAGCACTGTGGGTTTAAAATCACGATACACCAAAAAGCTCAGTAGTCCAGGAATAGGCAATCCATAAACCTTTTGCTTTTCCACATCTACCCAACCAAAAGCATAAGCGGGAGTATAAGGTTTTGTTTCAAAAACCCCTTCAAAAGCAGCGAGCTTAACAGGATTGTACCTAGCAATATCTCTTGCTAGAAAATCTGCAGAGATGAGTTGCAAAATACCTGTTATAAACGCCATCAAAACCCCTAATTTAAAGGAGCGCACAGCAAACTCATAATGCTGCTTTTTCATTAGATAATAGGCAGATACGCTGATGATTAAAAAGGCCCCTGTTAACCAAGCAGAAAGGAGGACATGTATAATGTGATCAATAGCTGTGGGATTAAACAACATCTGAACCCAGTTGGTCACTTGAGCAACAACAGTACCATCTGGTTGAGTGACTAATTCATAGCCTGCAGGATATTGCATCCACGAGTTAACTGCTACGATCCAAAACGCACTAAAATGCGCTCCAAAAGACACCAAAATTGTCGATAGAAAATGGATGTTAGAAGAAACCTTTTTCCAACCAAAGAGAAGAAGCCCTAAAAATCCCCCTTCAATTAAAAAAGCAAAAAAACCTTCCGCACTTAAAGCGCTACCAAATACATCTCCTACAAAACGAGAGTATCTAGCCCAATTGGTTCCTAAGCTAAATTGCAAAGGAATCCCTGTTGCTACTTCAAGAGCAAAAGTTAAGGCAAAGATCTTTAGCCAGAATTTGGTCATATCTTCCCAAACTTTCAACTTGGTTTTTAGATACATCCCTTCCATAAAAATCAAAGCTAAAGAAAGACCAATGCTCAGTGGGGGATAGATATAGTGAAAGGTCAACGTAAAGGCAAATTGCATACGAGATAGAATTTCTACTGTCATAACCACTCTGTAAAAAATATTTTTATATTACTTTAGTGAATCACGAATAGTAATTCATTATGACGAAAGCAAGGAATTGTCCAAGGAGGATCGTACCTTGCCAAAATACAGGGACCAGTAGGGGAATAGCCATGCTGTTCTATAAGTTCTAAAAGCAATCTTGTATTTTGTGTAGCTTTTTTTTCTGTACAAAACCCTGAAAAAGCAAGTGCTGCCCTTTTCTGTGTTTCTATCTGTTTTAGAAGAATCCGAGGATCCTTAGGAGAGGGGAGATCTGTAATCTTGTAGTTTATTGGCATGCTAAAAGCAATTAACCAATTTTTTTGTGTTAAATCTTCTGTTTGTTCTACAGGAGCTGTCATAGCAATTTTGGATTTAGTTGCATTTTGCCCAAAAATATAAGCTGCAAGAATATTAAAACCTTCTTTGGTAGCTTGTTCGAAATCATTTTGAATCCTTGTTTCTGCAATAACGCGCGGTTCATATTGCCTAATTTCAAAATTACCCCATTTTTTCAACACCAGATATTTGGGCCGATCTTTTTTATTTGCCAAGTTTTTCTTCTCCAATATGAAATTTATGAAAAAAACGATGAACTACAAGAGCAAAAATAATTGTAATAACCAACAGAAAAACAGTCCCGCTAAAAAGAGCGTAAGTGCCTGCAAAGATTTTTCCTCCTTTGGTTTCTATAGTTGCTAAAGGCCCCATGCCCAATAAGAGCATAGCAGCATTCTCATAAGCGTCGATCCAAACCATCTTCTCAAAGTGATGAAATCCAAACATACCTCCACTTAAAGACCCTAAAATAATCAAAAAAACCCATAGATACATTACGAGTTAAGCGCTTGAAAAACAATTTTGGATTTAAGCCGTAAGGATTTTTTTTAGTAAGCATAAGATATGTCTAGTACTTTTTTTTATCAGCATAGCAATCTAGCTAAAGCAATCAACAATTATTTTATTTCTGGAGAGGTTTTCAAAAAGAAATCAGAGAAGAGGTCTAAGAGTTCTTTATGTTTACAGATCTTTGCATAGAAAAATAAGCCTAAGATAAAAGCAAAAGCTTGTGTGAAAAAAGATAAAAGCTGAGAGGATACATGGCGAGTTAAGCCTAAAGAAGAGTTCAATAAGAAACCAATCCCAAAAGCACAAAGAGCTGCAAATGCACTAGCAAAAACGGTTTTAAATATTAAAGGCAAAAACAAAGGAGATTTCCATCCTGCTTTATGACTAAATTTATAGAGAATCCAATAATTGAGGTAGGCGCTTATGCTGGTCGCCAAAGCAGTGCTAATCACACCTAATTGCAACTGAAATACAAATAGGGTATTTAAAACGATATTAACAGCAACTGTAGCAACAGAGAGAAACATCGGTGTACGAAAATGATTCTGTGCATAAAAAATCGCAGAGAACAGAAGCACTAAGCTGCTAGGAACAAGACCCAAACTATATGCCCAAAGACAAAAAGTGGTTTTTACTACCGCTATTTCGGAAAAGTTTCCTCTGCCATATAACAAGTTAACCGAACTAGTACCGATTGCCAGAATGGCAAAAGTACAAGGGATCATCACCATCATGATCCGTTGATAACTAAAACTAAATAAGTTTTTTGCTTGTTCGATCTGTCCATTTTTCAAACATCTTGCAAGACGAGGAACGATTGTACTGACACAAGCAATTCCAAAAATAGCTAAGGCTAATTGCTCTAGTCGAATGGAATACCAAAGATAGGTAGGAGCCTTTACATCGATATATCTGGCGAATAGAGGATCAACAAAGGAATTGATTTGCATAGCTCCCACACCGATGATGCTTAAACTTAGCGTCTTTGCTAATGTTTGGACCTCTTCTGGGATTTGTAGATCAAACCACTGTCTCCAATTACCTCCAACACACCTCAATGTAGGCACAAAAGTAATTAGCCATTGTCCAAAAAAACCTATAGCAACCCACTTTGCTAAATATGGCATAGCTAGATCTGGAGCTTGATGACGTAATAAAAAAGCTGCTAGCATCCATATCATATTGCAGATAAAAGGTGCAAAGCTAGGAATAAAAAAATACTCATAACAATTGAGAACAGAAATATTAAGACCGTACATACAGATAAATAAAAGACCTGGTAGGAGCCAAGCCGTTAGCTTTAAGATTTCACGATTAGCATCTGAAATGGGCAAAGTTAAAAAAGCGGTAATGCCCCCTTCTGCCAGCAAGATAAAGCCTATTAGTAATAAAGAGAGCAAAAGACTTAACTTACAAAAAAAACGATTTGCTCTAGATTTATCTTGTACATGTATTTGCATAAAATGAGGGATAAAAGCTGATTGAAAAGGGCCTTCTCCTAAAAGACGCCTTAATAAATTAGAGAGCCGAAAAGCTACCATAAATGCAGCAACCGATGCATGATCGCCAAAAGCAAAGGCCATCACTAAATCGCGTCCCATACCACTCATACGGCTTAAAAGCGTTCCAGAAAAAAAACGCTTTATAGTAAGCCTTAAGCTTTTCTCCTCCAAAGCATCCTCACATTTGAGAGTGAGTGTAGAAGTGGCAGATTTTAAAGAGCAAGACAAAAAGTGTTCAGAGCAATTTACGAAGATCCGCCTGAAGCAAAGCAAAAGTCAAAACGGATCGCGAAGGGGAATTTGTTTTTTCTCTCCTTGGATGTGCACCTCTAAAAATCCCTGCATCAGACCTTCTTTCAATTCACCTTTTGTGAAAGAAACCACATCAGCAATCGCCTTTCCATATTCTGTCTGAGATTCCCCTTGAGAAGAAATTTTTGCTAGAAAAAATCGGCATTACAGAGGAGAGCACTCCATTGTCAGGGGGCTACTTGGCCTAGAAAATGCAAAGAGGATGCTACGAGTCCCGTTTCTTCTTGTAATTCGCGCAGAGCTGCTTCTTGTAAATCCACTCCTCCTCTAGGAAGCTCTAGTGCCAAGAGCGAGGGGCATACCGATAGATTACAATCAATGCTATACGGCCAAGGTAAAACCGGTAAACACTTTATATGCTCCGTGAACCAAAAGACTTGTTGTATCAAGATGGTTTTTAGGGTCCAGTAAATCATTGTCTAAAGCAACACCAAAAGCTACTGCAGCGAATAGCTTGGCTTGGCGCCGTAATCTGCAATATCGTCGAGTGCATGCCCTAGTATATAGTGGTTCCGATTCAATCGCATAGAAAAATATAGGATTAACGACAAGTTTCAAGTCGTTGACTTAAATCCCATTAAGTTAGCCGTTTGAATTAGCACTACTATATATTCTGTGATATCTTTAGCTTCGAATTCTGGGCTTAAAAGCCTTTCTATCGGCTTAGTTTCAAAAAACTGATGAGTCAAATAAAGCCTTCTATTCGTAAAACCTAATCCATTTATAATCATAGCAACCGCAGCTATGCCAGAACTGACTTTTCTTTGCTGATAACAGAAGATAAAAACTCTTTATGATCAACAAAGACCTAGCTGGAAAAAATATTTAGAGTCTTCTAGTAAAGGAGTCATAGAATACATACAAGAAATCATTTAAGCGGGCTGTATAACCATTTTTACAATGATTGCGTTTTAGCCAGTTGTTTCTTCAAAATGCAATGCTTCTGAGTTTAGGCAATATCTTTTGCCCGTTGGTTTGGGTCCATCATCAAAGAGATGTCCCAGATGTCCATCGCATCTACTACAGAGGACCTCTGTCCTTGTGCTAAATAAACTGGTGTCTTTTTGATAACTGAGGTTTTCTTCTATAATCGGCGCCCAAAAACTAGGCCATCCTGTTCCTGAATCGTATTTGGTATCTGAACTAAAAAGAGGAAGAGAGCAGCCTGCACAAAAATAAATCCCTTGTTTTTTTAGGTTATAGTACTTATTGTGGAAAGCATTTTCTGTTCCTTTTCGCCTAAGAATGTCGTATTGGTCAACGGAGAGCTTTTTTCTCCATTCTTGATCTGTTAAAAGAACCTTTTCTCCATCAAAATGATCTAAAGACAAGAGATCCTCCTTGTGAACGATAGTACTCATTATTAAACAATTAAAATTGCATTTCTTGTTTTTAACTTAAATTAAAAATAGGTGTCAATGAATTGTTTGTACGCAGTTTTTTATTATTTTTTTGTATAAATTTTGATAAATAATTATGATTTTTTGTTTTTAAATGATAAAAATATAAAAAAATTACGATTTATTAAATAAAACTACGATTTTTTATTGAATAAAAACTTTCTTCCTGAGAATGTGAAAATTATAGGGGTTAATATATTGAGCCTACTATAGGACTTACAATTAACAGGAGGAATCTTTTTTATGGCCACAAGAAAGACGGCAACTAAAAAAAGAACAGCTAAAAGCAAAACAACTAGGAAAGCAGCTCCAAAAAGAGCTAAAGCTAAAAGCAAAACAACTAGGAAAGCAGCTCCAAAAAGAGCTAAAGCTAAAAGCAAAACAACTAGGAAAGCAGCTCCAAAAAGAGCTAAAGCTACTAGAAGAAAATCTGCAAAGAGCACTAGCACCAAAAAAAGAAAAACCATATCTAGAAGAAGAAAAAAACCTTCTTTTTCCATGTTGGGTAGAAGCACAACAGGTGGTGAAGATTTAGGTCATCTTTACAGCTAACTTTTTAAAGATAACCTCGAGATAAATTTTTTCGAGGTTATCTTTGGCCCTTTCAACCTCGAAGTGCACAAAAAAGAACATATAAATACTTGAAAAAACATCTATTGTGCACCCGAGCATAGCATGTTTGTAGATAATCTCCTAAACACTTCTAGTGGAGTTTCGAAGTTGAGAGCCTTTCTAGGTCTGTTATTTAGTATAAGTTTCCACCCTTTCCATATCCTTGGAAGTTGTATCTAAAAAGCTTTGTGTTTTAGGAAAATATTGCCTAACTAGTCCGTTTGTATGCTCATTTAAGCCTCTTTCCCAAGAATGGTAGGGCGTTGCAAAGTAGAAGTCTGTCTCTAGCTCGAAACTAACCATTTGGTGATAGGCAAATTCTTTTCCGTTGTCTGCTGTTAATGTGTGTACAAAATCTTTGATAGGTTTAAGTTGTTCAATTAACGCTTGACTTACTTCCTCTGCAGTTTTATGAGAAACTTTGGCGAGCTTAGTTAGCTTGGAAGTTCTTTCTACCATTGATACAATTACGCCTTTATGTCCTGCCCCTATGACTGTATCTAGTTCCCAGTCTCCTAAACGAGTCTTTTTTTCTACAATACAAGGCCGTTGCTTAATATCTATACGACCAGGCATGTTCCCTCTTCCAGAAGCTCCCTTTCTCTGCTTGTTATATTTTTTCCCTCGATGACGGAGCTCTCTATAAAGCTGTCCTCCCTGTCGTTTATCTTTCCAGATATGATTATATACTAGTGCCGATTCAAACGGCTAGCTTAATGGGATTTAAGTCAACGACTTGAAACTTGTCGTTTATCCTACATTTCAAAATATCTGTTATTTTCGGTATCTCTTCTAAGAAGAATCCTCTAATTGCCTGAAAAAAAGTCACCGACGTTTCGTAATATCGATTGTATACCTTCTTTTCCTTTAAGATCTTCCACAAGCGTTCAATAGGATTCAAATTCGGCGAATAAGGAGGGAGATAGTGCACTTTAATCCTAGAAGACATCAGAAACTCTTCTAGTTTCTTATTTTTGTTTGATCTTGCATTATCCAAAATTACATGAATAATTCGAGCCTCTGTCTGTTTTTCTAGCTTCTTGAAAAAATCGAGCATTGCATCGGCATCAACTGTCTTATATTCCTCTGTAAAAATCTTCATTCCTGTCAGGCAAAGAGCTCCAGCAAAATGCAATCGCAATTGTTTCCCGGATGTCTGCAAAGTCTTTTGAACGCCTTTTTTGATCCATCCACATACGGCTTGGGACTGATGTTCAGGATGCACAGCATCTATGAAATAGATCTCTTCATCAGGGTTTAAGGTCTCCTTTAAAGCCCTATATTGTTCTATGAAAATTCGTTGTTTTTCAGGATCTAATTTCCCAGGAATCTTTTTAGGACGTTTATAAACAAATCCGTGCTGTATGAGCCAATCTGTCATGCCACTTCGGGAATATTTTATCCCATATTGCTCATGCACATAAGCTATGATCCCTTTGACTTTAAGATAGGTCTTTTCATGTAGGTGTTTTAGTAGAGACTCTTTTTGGTCTTGTGAAAGTTTTGATTTGCTACCGCCTCGAGGGCTACTTCCAGTTTTATTTTCGGAATCATATTCTCTGAGGTATTTCTGAACAGTGATAGGGCTTATCCGGAGTGTTTTAGCAAGATTTTTTGTTGAGATACCCTCATCATAGCCCAAAATTACACAAAGCCTATTCCGTTCAGAATAGTCTTTTGGATGCTTTAACTTGTGTTCTAAGTCAGCTCTCTGGCTAGGGATCAGTTTTTTCATACTCAATAGCTTAACACAAAACAAAATATTTTTCTATACGATTGAATCGGAACCACTATAGATGGTCTCATGACTAACATGTTCTTTACCATGTCTTTTAAGCCATCCGGATATTTGTATAGGGCTCCATTGCAACTTGATTTTTTCTTCAATACGGGTAACTATTTGAGGAGTCATTTTTTTATTGGGCTGAGAATTTTTTCTAAGAAATGCTTTTTCTTGAGCTTGCTGATGACGGTATCCTCGTTGCCCTTTATTTCTCTTAAGTTCCCTACTAATAGTGCTATGATGAACTTTTAGAATGTTTGCTATTGAGCTAGATGTATCTCCTCTAGCTTTTAAAATATAAATCTGACATCTTTGGTCATAGGTTAGGTGATGGTAGCCTTTAGGCAAGGTCTCTCCTTGTGTTTGATTGTTAAAAATCACAATAGAGATTCTTTCATCGCCTGCCTATTCTTTTTTTAATTCTTCTGTGCACTTCAAACTTGAAAAGACTTTTTAAAAAAAATTGGTTGGCGAGGTCAGAAAAAGCAGTGGTCGGAAAGAGAAAACAAGCTTTGTAATTATTGATGCTCAAAGTGTTAAAAATACTGATAAAGCGGAAAAGATAAGGATATGATGCAGGGAAAAAAATATCAGGAATAAAAAGACATATAGCAGTCGATAGCCAAGGGCTTCCTCATGCGATTCACATTACCACCGCTAA
This sequence comes from Candidatus Rhabdochlamydia oedothoracis, assembly GCF_019453995.1. NCBI lineage: Bacteria > Pseudomonadati > Chlamydiota > Chlamydiia > Parachlamydiales > Candidatus Rhabdochlamydiaceae > Candidatus Rhabdochlamydia > Candidatus Rhabdochlamydia oedothoracis. The sequence continues at coordinate 476,096 of NZ_CP075587.1, forward strand.
TATCACTGACAGAAATGGGTGTATAGAAGCATTTTCACTACATAAAAACCATTTGTTCGGTGTAAAAAATGTTTTAGCAGATGGAGGATATTCTGGAGAAAAATTTGCAAAGAGTGTGCAGGAGATATTAGGATGTATAGTAGAAATAGCCAAAAGAAATACACTTCATACTTTTACAGTTATTCCCAAAAGATGGGTTGTAGAGCGTTCTTTTGCGTGGATAGAAAAATGTTGCAGGCTATGGAAAAATTGCGAAAGAAAACTACATACAAGCCTGAATATGGTGGTTCTTGCTTTTATTGCTCTACTTTTGAAAAGATTTTAAACAGGCTCTGAAAAATGTAATCGAGGACGTAGTGAGATAAGAGAAGTATGGGCGACTGAGAAATTAGATTGGTTACCTCAGCGTCAGATTTGGAAGAAGCTGCATAGCTTGATATGCGTAAAAGTACAGAAGAAATCGCAAGAGAGGAATAGCTGTGAAATTCGGTATTTTATTTCAAGTCTACCTGCTAACGCAGAACGTCTTGCAAAGGAAGTGCGTAATCACTGGAGCATCGAAAACAAATTGCATTGGCAACTTGATGTTAATTTCCGAGAGGATTTAAGTCGTATTAGAAAAGGAAATGGAGCTGAAAATCTATCTATAGTTCGATGGGCTACTTTGAATCTTTTACAAAAAGATAAGACAAGCAAGGTCAGTTTACCAGGGCAAACGCATGAAGATTTTGCTTGATAATTGAGAGATAAAAAATGATTCTGGCTCCTTTTTCATAAGGAGTATAAAATGGAAGGATTCATTCATTCTTCATCTATTATGATGCATTTTTTGAAATTACCAGACCCAAGAAAGACGCGCAATCAAATATGATAGCCTTCATGATATTATCAGCACATCTATGCATCATGTCGTAAAGATTATTTATAGTTATTTAAAATATTATTGATAAAGTTGTATATTTTTCTCCAACAAAATATATGGAGGTAGAGAAATGCCTAAACCATTATTCAATGGATCTAAGAAAACGAGTGCTTCAATACCTAGAAGAAAATAACGACAAAATGAAGGCCAGCCAGCTATTTCAAGTTGGGATTGCAACTGTCTACCGATGGGTAAAGCGTAAGAAACAAAGAGGAAACGTAGAACCTCTAAAAAAGAAAAGCACTTATAAGAAAATTGATGATCAGAGATTAATCGCTTATGTAGAAAAAAACCCCGATCATTTTTTATCAGAGATTGCAAAGCATTTTGGTTTGACTTTGCAAGCAATCTTTTACGCTTTGAAAAGACTCAAGATCACAAGAAAAAAAAGATTGCGTTTTATAAGGAAAGGAATGCGGAAGCAAGAGCGGAATATCTAAAAAAGATAGAAGCAATTTCTCCTGAAAAAAGGGTCTATTTGGATCAGAGCGGAATCAGTCAATATGTGCATAGGCAATATGCGAGGAGCGCGAGGGGAAAACAAATATTTGGAGGAATTTCAGGAAAACGATTTGGTAGACAGAGTGTAATTTCGGCACTACAAGGGAAGAAATTGCTGGCACCGATGTGTTTTGAAGGAACTTGCAATACGGATCTATTTAATGTATGGCTAAAACAGGAATTGATTCCAAATTTGACTCATGGCCAAGTTTTGATTCTCGATAACGCGAGCTTTCATAAATCAAAGACAACTAGAACATTGATAGAGGAAAGTGGATACGAAATGCTCTTTCTCCCGCCTTATTCACCGGACTTAAATCCTATCGAAAAATATTGGGCCAATATGAAAACGAAAATCCGAGAACTTTTACCTACTGTAGCTAATTTATCCGAAGCCTTAGATCAAGCTGTTTTATCAATGTCGATTTAAATAACTATATTAGATCTGGTAGGTGCAAAGGAAATTCTTCATGCGTAAGCCCTGGTCAGTTTACGTAAACGGCGCTTCATTGCATCATGTCGTAAAGATTATTTATTAGATCTAGTAGGTGCAAAGGAAATTCTTCATGCGTAAGCCCTGACCGCATCCCTATGAATCAATCCAATTTTGCTGGGTCCGTAAAACACCTAAAGAGTCTTTAACCGAAGAGTTATACTTAATAAGACGATGTAAAAAGCATAACTTAGCAATGTTTAAAAGTTGTTTATTGCTGTGGTTAATTAAATAGATCAATGTATGTAAATAATCGATCCATAAAGAATCGGGCTTATCATTAAGTAGATGAGCTAATTGTGTTGTGCTAAAAGGAACTTTTAGAGAAATGCTGGTTTCTGCAATCAGCAAAGGTAAAAGCAGAGCCTGTTTTTTTCTATGGGATTGCAGAGTATCGTTATAGTGTTCTAAATAATGAGATGCCTTTTTAAGGCTTCTGTGGATTAAAGGATTCGATACAATAGACTTGTAATTCGAAAATTCGTAGCTTGTAAACACAGCTTTTTCAGCTTTGAAGAGATCTAAAAAAGTAACTTATCAAACCTTGAATTAAGATTACAAGCCTTTTAATTATTCCGAAAAAAAAACTTTAACTTTTTCAGAAAAGTTGCCCTGAAGGGGATTATTACGCTCTGTTTCTAACTCTTGGAATTTTTTTAATAAATCTTTCTGATTACTAGTCAGGCGTATGGGTGTTTCGATCAGTAATTTTATAAGCAGGTCACCCTTAGATTTTCCTCGAACATTGGGAAAACCTCCTCCTTTAACTCTTAATATTTTCCCACTTTGAGTTCCATCAGGGATTGAAATACGAACATTTTCCCCTGTTGGAGTAGGGATCTCTTTTTTACATCCTAATGAGGCTTCTACAAAACTGATAGGAAATTCAACGATTACATTATCTCCATCTCTTTGGAAAACATTGTGGGGTTTGACCGTAATGAAGATGTAGAGGTCTCCAGCAGGGCCACCTCTTTCACCTACATCACCGTATTCAGACATGCGAAGACGCATCCCGGTATCAACACCAGCTGGTATTTTGATAGGAACTGTTTGCTTCTTCTTTACTCTGCCTGTTCCATGGCATGTTTTGCATGGATCGGTAATTGTTTTCCCCTGTCCATAACATTGATGACACACGCTTGACATGCTAAAAAAGCCGCGAGTCTGGTGAATTTGACCACATCCTCGGCAAGCAGGGCATTTTTTAACCCCATTAGCTGAAGCAGCTCCTAATCCATTACATGTGTTGCAGCATACATAATTGGTAACGCTAGCTTCCTTTTCTACCCCTTTTACAGCTTCTTCAAAAGAGAGTGTGACATTTATTTTTTTACTTGCTCCTTGTTGACCCCCTGCTTCTTCAGACCCCCCCCCTCCAAAAAAGGAATCAAAAACAGAATCATTACCACCACCACCACCAAAGGCGTGCATGAACGTACGCAGCGCTTCTTCCATAGAAGAAAAACTACCAGCACCACCTGAAGAAGATCCAAATCCTGCTGCTCTTGGATCATGGGTGCCATATTGATCGTAATGGCGTCTTTTTTCTTCGTCTCCTAGGATTTCGTAAGCTTGAGAGATTTTTTTGAACTTTTCTGTAGCTTCGGGATTTCCTTGGTTTTTATCAGGATGGTACTGAAGAGCATTTTTGCGATAAGCCGCTTTAATTTCTTCCTGGGTGGCATCGCGAGATATACCCAGCTCTTTATAATAATCGGAACTACTCATAATAAATGGGGTATTTTATGTTTGTAAAAGGCTAGTGTAGCATAAAGGATTGGTTTTCTGCCAATAATTTAGCAAAAGAGTCTTTAAAGTGCTAAAATCCTAAAAACCTTTTGGGTTTTTTATATTTTTGTGCAGCTTTTGATTTTGCTCGGCTTTTTACAGAGGGTTTATCATAACAAAGACGTGTTTTAGCGGACTTCATAATGCCTTCTTTATCGACTTTCTTTTTTAAAGCCCTCAAAGCTTTATCAAGAGGTTCTCCGGTGCGGACTTTAACGCTGGGCATGAACAATTTTTCCTTAAGTTACAAATTAATAATAAGCCAAATCATCTTAAGTTCTTAAAAATTAAGCCAAAGATAAAGATCTGTCGGCTCTCTTTTAAGATTTGATATCTAATCATCTTAAGGGAAAATCTGCTTATTTTTCAAATCTAAAAAATCTTAAAGCTTATATAGGAAGGGTATGATGGTAAAATATTTTTTGATTTGGGGAGATATTCTTTAGCAAAGGTAAGAGAGCCTGAGGATTAACAGCAGGTAAATAACGAGGAATAGAAAGGTCCAATGAGCTCTCAGAAATAATATAATCGCTGCCTGTGATTTTTTTACAAATTTCCAGGTTTTCTATAAATTCAGGATCTGTGCTTTCAAGGAAATTTTCCTTTTGCACTCCTTGAATAACTAAAGATCGGCCTGATTTATGGGGTAATAAAAAACTAAAACGACCTAAACGAGGGGGTAGATAAGCTAATGGAGAGTAAAAAGATTGGTAAACAACCTTTAATCCAAAACTCAAAGTTCTAGCAATAGTTACTCCAACCCTTGTGCCTGTGTAAGAGCCCGGACCTATACCAACGGCAATTTTATCTATTCTTGGATAGGAAGAAAGAAGACGCTCAATGCTGGGAAAAAAAGACGTAGATAATTGGTTTTCATGTATATAGGAATGGCATGCACAGATTATATCTGCTTTTGCAACAGCAATTAAGGCTATCGTGGAGCTGGTATCTAAAATAAGAGTATACATTTTTTCACAAAGAATTTGATTTAGATTAACAAAAATGACTAAAAATCACACCACTTTTAAACAATATTTCCATCTATAAATAGTTTGCTTTATTGCGCATATTTTCTAGAGCTGATAAATTGATGGCCTTTTATTAATGATGCATTCGATGTAATCCCAGTTAGGAGATTGTTTTTTGGATAGTCAAAAAGAACAGGAAGAGATTTTAAACGAAGAGAAAATGGAAGAAGCATTAGTCAAAGCTATGCAGAAATCTGTAAAAAATGAAAAAACAAGAAGCAAGAATGCTGAGTCTTTTCCTCATGAAGTATTTATAGTCCCTCTTAGTCGCCGTCCTTTTTTCCCGGGCATGGCTGCGCCTATTGTGGTTGAACCAGGCGCCTTTTACGAAATTCTCAAGCTAGTCGCCAAGTCAGAACATAAATGCATGGGTTTATTTTTAACCCGTAATGAGAATGCAAATATTTATAAGGTTGGCTTTGATGACTTGTATCAAGTAGGGGTTTTAGCACGTGTTTTGCGGATTATTCCTATGGAGCAAGGTGGGGCCCAGGTAGTTTTAAATATGGAAAAACGTATTTCTATACGCAAACCTTTTAAAACCCTTAAATATCTCAAAGCGCAGCTAACTTATCATCATGATGAAGTCAAACAGCTTTCCAAAGAGCTAAAAGCGTATTCAATTAGTATTATTACAACGATTAAAGAACTTTTGAAGTTAAACCCTTTATTTAAAGAAGAACTACAAATTTTCTTAGGGCATTCCGACTTTACCGAGCCCGGGAAATTAGCTGATTTTGCAGTAGCTTTAACAACAGCTAGCAGAGAAGAACTACAAGAAGTGCTAGAAACCTTTGATTTACAGGGTAGAATCGATAAGGCATTGCTTTTATTAAAAAAAGAAATTGATTTAAGCAAGTTGCAAAATAGTATTAATCAGAAGATAGAAGCCAATATTTCAGAAGCCCAACGCGATTTTTTTCTCAGACAGCAACTAAAGACCATTAAAAAAGAACTAGGTCTAGAGAAGGATGATAAAACCTGTGATGTAGAGAAATTTGAGGGGCGCTTAAAAAAAAGAGTCGTTCCTTCTGATGTCATGCAGGTCATTGAAGATGAAATGGAAAAGTTGGTTGTGCTAGAAGTCCAATCAGCCGAATACGCAGTATGTCGTAATTATCTAGATTGGTTAACGATTATTCCATGGGGTATTTATAACGAAGAGAAGCTAGATCTAAAGGTTGCAAAAAAAATACTCGAAAAAGATCACTATGGACTCAATGATATCAAGGAAAGAATTTTAGAATTCATTGCAGTAGGGAAGCTCTCTGGTGGAGTAAAAGGGAGTATTATTTGTTTGGTTGGTCCTCCAGGAGTGGGAAAAACCAGTATTGGAAAAAGCGTTGCAAGGGCTTTGAAAAGGCCTTTTTATCGATTTTCTGTAGGTGGTATGCGTGATGAGGCAGAAATCAAAGGACATCGCCGTACCTATATTGGGTCTATGCCAGGAAAACTTGTTCAAGCGCTTAAGTCTACTCAAGCGATGAATCCTGTCATTATGTTAGACGAGGTTGATAAGATGAGCTCCAGTTATCATGGAGATCCAGCTTCTGCTTTATTAGAGGTTTTAGACCCAGAACAGAATAAAGATTTTCTGGATCACTATCTGGATGTTCGTTGCGATTTATCCCATATTTTATTCATTGTCACAGCAAATATCCTAGACACCATTCCAGAGCCTTTGAAAGATCGCATGGATATCCTGCGTTTATCAGGTTATATCTCAGAAGAAAAGATACAAATTGCTCAAAAATATTTAATTCCCCGTAATCGCAAAAACATGGGATTAAAAACAACGGATATTAATTTTACTAAAGATGGAGTTTCTCAAATCATCAATGGGTATGCCCGAGAAGCAGGTGTTCGCAGCTTAGAAAATTATATCAAGAAAATTATGCGTAAAGTGGCTGTTTCTGTTGTTAATGCACAAGAAAAAGAGACAGAGTGTAAAAAGATTTCGATTTCCGAGAGTAATGTGAAAGATTTTCTAGGGAAGCCCATTTTTACCACAGATCGTTATTATGAAAGAACGCCTGTGGGTGTGTGTATGGGACTTGCTTGGACCTCTTTAGGAGGTGCTACTTTGTATGTGGAAGCAACTAAAGTACACGCGGAAAAGATGGAAATGAAATTAACAGGACAAGTGGGAGATGTGATGAAAGAATCCTCTCAAATTGCTTGGACTTTCTTACATAGCCAGGTGAATCGGTATGTTCCAGGAGGTAGCTTTTTTGAAAAGTCTCAGGTGCATCTACACATCCCTGAAGGAGCTACTCCAAAAGATGGACCTTCAGCGGGAATTACCATGGTAACGTCTTTGCTTTCCCTTTTAAAAGATCAACCTGTTATAGAAGATTTAGGGATGACAGGAGAATTAACGCTTACCGGTAAGATTTTACCCATTGGCGGGGTTAAGGAAAAATTGATCGCTGCAAAACGCTCCGGAGCTAAAGTATTAATTTTCCCATCGGAAAATCAACGTGATTACGATGAGCTTCCCACTTATGTCAAAAAAGGGATTCAGATGCATTTCGTATCGCACTATGATGAGGTATTTGATGTCGCATTTAGCAAGTAGTTCTTGCTTTGAAGAGAGCATTTGTAAAAAAGTGATCGAACCTAAAAATCTTCAAGAGACAATCAAGTATTTGCGTGAAGAAAAAAAAACAATAGCAACGCTCAATGGCTCTTTTGATCTTTTACATGAGGGACATTTAGAGATTATTTTTCAAGCTTCTTTGCAAGCTGATATATTGATTGTAGCTTTAAATACAGATGTATCTATTCAACGGTATAAGGATATAAAACGTCCAATTATTCCTTTAAAGCAGAGAGTTTTATTAATCGCTGCCTTGGAAATGGTTGATTATGTCACCTATTTTAATGAGATAGACCCTATACGGATTTTATCAGAAATTCGACCAGATGTACATGTCAATGGTTCTGAATATGGAAAAAATTGCATAGAAAAAGAAACCGTCATTAGGCAAAAAGGGAGAATACACATTGTAGAAAAAATTCCGGGATTATCTACTTCTTACATCATTAACAAGATTAAAAAAATATGCGATTAATAGGCCTTTTTGACACAGAGCAAAAAGCACTTAGCTTTCATTCTTTTTTATTGCAAAAAGGAATACAAAGCTCTTATGAACCAGATAATCCTTCTGCGGAAAAACCTTTTTATCGTATATGGATCCAAAGAGAAGAAGATTTTAAAGAAGCTTCAGAATTATTTTTGCAGTTTAATCAAAATCCCAATGACTCTTTATTTCAAATACAAGAAGAACCTAAAAAAGAAGAATTAATAGAGCCCTCTGTAGTTCAGATACAAACTTCTCGAAAATGGAGAGGGATTACTCCTCTTCTAATTTTTATCTGCTGTTTTTTATTTTTATGGAACTCTTTTCAAGAAAGCCAAATTATGAAAAATAAAGGAGCACTAGCCCTTCAGGTCTCTTTAACACCATTGATGCAAAAATTGCTGTTTGATTATCCAAAAGCCTTTAAGGAGTTAAACCAATTTGTTCAAGAGCATCCTATGAAAACCTTTCAAGGTGTAGATGAATTACCTTTAGAAACTCAATTAGAATTAAAAAAAATAGAAGCCATCCCTTCTTGGAAAGGGGTATTGCAGCTTTTCCCCACTATACAAAAAGAAGGCCTACAAGCGATAAGCAAAGTTCCGATGTTTGAAAAAATCAGACAGGGACAAGTTTGGCGTCTGATTACGCCTATTTTTCTGCATCGTGATTTTTTGCATATCCTTTTTAATATGGCTTGGCTTTTTCTATTTGGTAAGCAACTGGATTTGAAAATAGGTAAGAAAAAAATGCTTGTGTTAGTGCTTCTGATTGCCATAGCTAGCAATGTGGCACAATATATCATGAGCGGTCCTTATTTTATTGGAATTTCAGGCGTAGTAGTAGGAATGGGTGGATTTATTTGGGTGCGCCAAAAAAAAGCTCCCTGGGAAGGGTATTCTGTCCAAAAGAGCGCTCTTTTATTGTTATTTTTCTTTGTTGCCGCAATGGTCGTATTGGATGGAGTTATCTGGGGGATTAGGCTGTTTTATCATCTAGCGCCTACTTTGCAGATTGCTAATACCGCACACGTTGTAGGAGGTCTTACCGGAGCTTTTTTAGGATGTCTTTCTTGGTTTAAAAAAGGACTTGCATGAGTCAGCGTTGTTTAGTTATTTTAGGCTGCTCTAGTCAGCAACATACACGCACCCGCAATCACGGCGCTTATCTTTTACTTTGGAAAACCGAAGGCTTTTTATTTGACCCAGGAGAAGGAACGCAGAGACAATTTATCTTTGCAAATGTGGCTCCCACTTCTGTAACACGTATATTTATTAGTCATTTCCATGGGGATCACTGTTTAGGGTTGGGCTCTATGTTAATGCGCTTAAACCTGGATAAGGTTACACATCCAGTTCATTGCTATTATCCAGCTAGCGGCCAAACCTATTTTGAAAGATTGCGCTATGGGTCGATCTATCACCAACAAATTGAGATCGTCGAACATCCTGTTTTTGAGGAAGGAGTTGTTCATGAGGATGAGCAATTTTTGATTCAAGCGCGCTTTTTAGAACATGGAGTTGATAACTTAGCTTGGCGTGTTATAGAAAAAGACCAAATTAAATTTGATCAAAAAAAACTACAACAAGCTGGAATTTTTGGTCCTAATGTGCGTCTTTTAAAGGAGAAAAAAGAACTCATCATTCAAGGAAAAAAGATCAAATTAGAGGATGTAAGCTGGGTTCGCAAAGGAGATGTGGTCTCTATTGCCATCGATACTCTGGTTTGTCCTGCTCTTGTTGAAGTGGCAGATCACGCCAAACTCTTTCTCTGTGAAAGTACCTATTTAGAAGCTCATAGACATTTAGCTGGAAAGCATCACCATTTAACCTCTAAACAAGCAGCTAAAGCTGCCCTAGAAGCTCACGTAGACACATTGGTATTGACACATTTTTCTGCTCGTTATCAAGACTTAAATGAGTTTTTACAAGAAGCCTCTGTTATTTTTCCTAGAACAATTGTTGCAGAGGATTTAAAAGTCATTCCTTTTTAATTCTCAAGATCTTCCATAATAACGGTAAGCTCTCGAATAAGCATGTCCAAGCGATTTGGATGTTTTGTAAAATTATGTAAAACCAAACTTAAGTCAGAATCTTCTTCTATTTTAAAGTTAGTAGCTACTTTTAATAAGCTAGTCTCAGAAGCACTATTTGGACTGTATAAGGACTGATATAAGACATTATGCATAATATAGGCTGCATCTTTTAAATCTTCAGACGACGTCCTAGAGCTTTCTTCTATTTTTTCAACAAGGGAATTTACTTGTCTTATTCCATAGGCAAATTCTTCTAAAAATTGAGGATCTTTTGCTTTAACAGCATTTAGAGATTGTAATTTGGTTTTAAATTGCCCAATACTATCGTAAAGCTCTTTTTGTATTTTTTTAATCGGATCTTGAAAGGGCAAGGGAGAAGAAGGAAAGGAACCAGTGATTCTAATCATTTTAATTCTCTTCTTTTTTTTCTTTAAGCCTGCGCATAGGCTTTCTCTTTGTTTTTTTCTCCTCTACAGAGTTTGTTTGTGATAGGGGGTAGCTTCAAAACATAACTCCTTGTTTATTTTTAGTGTATCGCGTTTGTTTGGTTTTTTTGTCAAAAAAAATATTTAATAAAAGGTTTTTATAGAATAGATCTAATTTTTAAAAAATTTTTTATAAAAATTATAATCAAATAGGATAATCAATTCATTGAATTACAGACTTTGTCTATTAATAAATCATTAGGTTTTTTATTAGACATGCCATAATTGCACACAAAGAAGGGGTTACTTGTTTAGTCCCAAAGTGTGATGGAGTGGATTAATTCTAAAACTTTTTGGTTTTTTTTGCCAATTTTTGATAATATATACTAGTGCCGATTCAAACGGCTAGCTTAATGGGATTTAAGTCAACGACTTGAAACTTGTCGTTTATCCTACATTTCAAAATATCTGTTATTTTCGGTATCTCTTCAGTCTTTTCAAGTTTGAAGTGCACAGAAGAATTAAAAAAAGAATAGGCAGGCGATGAAAGAATCTCTATTGTGATTTTTAACAATCAAACACAAGGAGAGACCTTGCCTAAAGGCTACCATCACCTAACCTATGACCAAAGATGTCAGATTTATATTTTAAAAGCTAGAGGAGATACATCTAGCTCAATAGCAAACATTCTAAAAGTTCATCATAGCACTATTAGTAGGGAACTTAAGAGAAATAAAGGGCAACGAGGATACCGTCATCAGCAAGCTCAAGAAAAAGCATTTCTTAGAAAAAATTCTCAGCCCAATAAAAAAATGACTCCTCAAATAGTTACCCGTATTGAAGAAAAAATCAAGTTGCAATGGAGCCCTATACAAATATCCGGATGGCTTAAAAGACATGGTAAAGAACATGTTAGTCATGAGACCATCTATAATCATATCTGGAAAGATAAACGACAGGGAGGACAGCTTTATAGAGAGCTCCGTCATCGAGGGAAAAAATATAACAAGCAGAGAAAGGGAGCTTCTGGAAGAGGGAACATGCCTGGTCGTATAGATATTAAGCAACGGCCTTGTATTGTAGAAAAAAAGACTCGTTTAGGAGACTGGGAACTAGATACAGTCATAGGGGCAGGACATAAAGGCGTAATTGTATCAATGGTAGAAAGAACTTCCAAGCTAACTAAGCTCGCCAAAGTTTCTCATAAAACTGCAGAGGAAGTAAGTCAAGCGTTAATTGAACAACTTAAACCTATCAAAGATTTTGTACACACATTAACAGCAGACAACGGAAAAGAATTTGCCTATCACCAAATGGTTAGTTTCGAGCTAGAGACAGACTTCTACTTTGCAACGCCCTACCATTCTTGGGAAAGAGGCTTAAATGAGCATACAAACGGACTAGTTAGGCAATATTTTCCTAAAACACAAAGCTTTTTAGATACGACTTCCAAGGATATAGAAAGGGTGGAAACTTTACTAAATAACAGACCTAGAAAGGCTCTCAACTTCGAAACTCCACTAGAAGTGTTTACGAGATTATCTACAAACATGCTATGCTCGGGTGCACAATAGATGTTTTTTCAAGTATTTATATGTTCTTTTTTGTGCACTTCAAGGTTGAAAGGGCCAAAGATAAACGACAGGGAGGACAGCTTTATAGAGAGCTCCGTCATCGAGGGAAAAAATATAACAAGCAGAGAAAGGGAGCTTCTGGAAGAGGGAACATGCCTGGTCGTATAGATATTAAGCAACGGCCTTGTATTGTAGAAAAAAAGACTCGTTTAGGAGACTGGGAACTAGATACAGTCATAGGGGCAGGACATAAAGGCGTAATTGTATCAATGGTAGAAAGAACTTCCAAGCTAACTAAGCTCGCCAAAGTTTCTCATAAAACTGCAGAGGAAGTAAGTCAAGCGTTAATTGAACAACTTAAACCTATCAAAGATTTTGTACACACATTAACAGCAGACAACGGAAAAGAATTTGCCTATCACCAAATGGTTAGTTTCGAGCTAGAGACAGACTTCTACTTTGCAACGCCCTACCATTCTTGGGAAAGAGGCTTAAATGAGCATACAAACGGACTAGTTAGGCAATATTTTCCTAAAACACAAAGCTTTTTAGATACGACTTCCAAGGATATAGAAAGGGTGGAAACTTTACTAAATAACAGACCTAGAAAGGCTCTCAACTTCGAAACTCCACTAGAAGTGTTTACGAGATTATCTACAAACATGCTATGCTCGGGTGCACAATAGATGTTTTTTCAAGTATTTATATGTTCTTTTTTGTGCACTTCAAGGTTGAAAGGGCCCATTGAAAAATAAGAGAAAAACTCCTAAAAGAAAACACGCAAGAGTAACTACAGGCTTATTTGATTCTAAAAAAGAGTACCAAGAGTTGCTATCAACTTGTAGAGAAAAGTATCCAGACCAGACTGACCTTAATATATTTTTGTTTGCAAGAGAATGTATAATGCACCAGGAAACTGAAATAAAACTCAATCGGAAGGAGTGCCAAGCAATTGTAGGAGGATTAAAAATCACCGACTTTAAAAAGATTCCCTATATATTAAAGGATGATTTTCAAGATAGAATTTGTGGTATTTCTAAAAAGCCGATTTATAAAGTAGTTGCTATACGAGAATCAGCTGATAGTGACCCGATTTATTATGAATGGTCTAATTTAGTTAGAGCTGTTGAAAATGAAAAGGTTCCAGAAAACTGGCCTAAAACCGTGCTGTTTGGCCCTGAAGAAGTTGTAGTAGATCATTTAGCAACAAAAAATATACAAAACAGACTAAAAAAAGCTGCCTTAAAGTCTAACATTACACGAAGAGCACGGGCAGTTCTTAAGCAACTTGATAAACAAAAAGGGTTCTTAGAAGCAATGAAAGAGCTTAGTCTAGCAGATATAGTTGGGTGCAAGATAGATAAAGAATGTATATCATCAATCGATGATAGATTACTGAGCAATGCCAAATTAGACATAGAGAAATTAAGGGGGGAGGAATGTCTTCAATAATTCTTACTTCAGCCGTTTGGTATATCCTTCCCAAAGGAATAAAATACTTAACGACAGATTGCGAAACTCCTTCCCAATCAAAAATGAGGTACATTCGAACAAAATTATTGGGTTGCAAACATGCTTTGGAAAATCTTGCTCATACAAATGCACTTACAAAATTTTTCTATAAGGTCTTAGAAATTCCTTATGCTCGTATGTGGATTGCTGTATTGACTGCTCCCGTTGTTAAACAAGTCCTGCCTTTTAAGTCCCCTACGGATAGGTTGTTACAAATAGCTATCTGTTATTCTCTATTTAGTTCTAAGTATTTTTTGCAAAGCTTTATGAAAAGTTCGCAAGGAATAGAATGCATTGCTAGTCTTTGGGTCTTGAAAATACTACATACCGGTGTAGGTTTGGACTTTATAAAGAGTCTTTTATCTGAAAATCTTTGGAAAACATACCCTTTTAAACAGATGAGGACAGTCTTAGAACTTCGATTACACCCTTCTGATGCCTATGATTTTTTAAGAGCAAAAGATAAAGAGGGTTTATTAAACGTCTTAGAAAGGATAAAGCATTATAAATCCGATAGAGAAGTTAAGCAGTTGCTAACTATCGTAAAAAGCAGACATCCGGAGAGATTTGGTATTTTAGAAGAAGATCCTCTAGCGCATCTGCCCCAAAAAACTCGAGAAATATTATTCAGTCTATCTAATTTTGGAAGCAATCGTAGTATTTTGGATGAAGCAAGGGGGAATAGAATTTTCTTACAAGAGTTGTTTAGAGGTTTTTCTAGCTTATGGGAATATGTATCAGACATACCCAGCTACGTATTCCCATCTCTAATGGAGAGTCAGTATGAGCGTTTACTTCCCGAACTCCCTGATTATCCTGAAGACATACACGATACCGATCCGATTCTCAGTAGGATCCAGTGCTCTCTTTTACTCAGACCGATTCGATCTGCTGTTGTAGATCCCACGAATCAGCAAACCATTTATGATTTAGGTGCTTTAAAAGCGTATCTTAAACATGATAGCGTTTCTCCTATTACAAGAAAAGAGATCCCCGTAGATTTTGATCCAAAATCAGATAGAGGGAGTAAATATGATACGATACTTAGATATCGAAAGGCTTGTTTGCGACTAGAAAAGTTAAAAGATCCTAAAGAGTTTATGGCTAACCTTAAGCAGGTGTTTACGGAGATTTCTCAGCTAAACAGCCCAAGCCATGTTAAACAAGCCTCAAAAGAGGTTCGTGACTTTTTTCAAGAAGGATTTTTAAATACGTATGATACTAGAGGTCTTGAATATAATGATTGGACGAGAGATTTTGCTCGTAGAACGGGTGTTACTGATCAGGCACAATATTTCTATTGGGAATGTAAATTGAGGCATAATTATGATCTGAATATGCGTGATGCATTTACTAATTTTGGAGTGAAAAAGTGGATAAGACTTCCTGATGAAATACTTGGACCTGAAGATTTTGATGCATTGGGGAACAGAAAGCCGGTTGAGTCTTTTGCGCCTACGATTGAAAATTTTGACCAATACCGTTTTATCAAGGAAGAAGTTAAAAGAGAAATACAAAAAATTCAAACAGAGAAAGAAGAATTAATCCAAGCTTTTTCGTAGATTGTTTAAAAAAGGGATATTTTATGTTACTAAATCAATGTATCTATAGTGGTTCCGATTCAATCGTATAGAAAAATATTTTGTTTTGTGTTAAGCTATTGAGCATGAAAAAACTGACCCCTAGCCAGAGAGCTGACTTAGAACACAAGTTAAAGCATCCAAAAGACTATTCTGAACGGAATAGGCTTTGTGTAATTTTGGGCTATGATGAGGGTATCTCAACAAAAAATCTTGCTAAAACGCTCCGGATAAGCCCTATCACTGTTCAGGAATACCTCAGAGAATATGATTCCGAAAATAAAACTGGAAGTAGCCCTCGAGGCGGTAGCAAATCAAAACTTTCACAAGACCAAACAGAGTCTCTAACACCTACAGGAAAAGACCTATCTTAAAGTCAAAGGGATCATAGCTTATGTGCATGAGCAATAGGGGATAAAATATTCCCGAAGTGGCATGACAGATTGGCTCATACAGCACGGATTTGCTTATAAACGCCCTAAAAAGATTCCTGGGAAATTAGATCCTGAAAAACAACGAATTTTCATAGAACAATATAGGGCTTTAAAGGAGACCTTAAACCCTGATGAAGAGATCTATTTCATAGACGCTGTGCATCCTGAACATCAGTCCCAAGCCGTATGTGGATGGATCAAAAAAGGCGTTCAAAAGACTTTGCAGACATCCGGGAAACAATTGCGATTGCATTTTGCTAGAGCTCTTTGCCTGACAGGAATGAAGATTTTTACAGAGGAATATAAGACAGTTGATGCCGATGCAATGCTCGATTTTTTCAAGAAGCTAGAAAAACAGACAGAGCCTCGAATGATTCATGTAACTTTGGATAATGCGAGATCAAACAAAAATAAGAAACTAGAAGAGTTTCTGATGTCTTCTAGAATTAAAGTGCACTATCTCCCTCCTTATTCGCCGAATTTGAACCCTATTGAACGCTTGTGGAAGATCTTAGAGCCTGTTTAAAATCTTCTCATTAAGGTATAATGATAGTTTTCATAAAACCTTTGGAGGTAGTTATGACCCGCTCTTATCCAAGCGATATTTCTCGTAAACAATTTAGCAAAATCCATCTAATACTTGAGTCTACACGCAAAAAAACACGTCCACGAAGAGTTGATCTATAGGATATTTTTTGTGGAATTTTGTACATTTTAAAAAGTGGTTGCCAGTGGCGTATGTTACCCATAGAATATCCTAAATGGGAATGATGTGATTATTATTTCCCTCTTTGGAATAAAAAAGAGGATAAAAATTCTAAGAGCATTCTTGAAATAGTTTTAAAAAAAATGGGTTGGCGAGGTCAGAAAAAGCAGTGGTCGAAAAGAGAAAACAAGCTTTGTAATTATTGATGCTCAAAGTGTTAAAAATACTGATACAGCGGAAAAGATAAGGATATGATGCAGGGAAAAAAATATCAGGAATAAAAAGACATATAGCAGTCGATAGCCAAGGGCTTCCTCATGCGATTCACATTACCACCGCTAATATCACTGACAGAAATGGGTGTATAGAAGCATTTTCACTACATAAAAACCATTTGTTCGGTGTAAAAAATGTTTTAGCAGATGGAGGATATTCTGGAGAAAAATTTGCAAAGAGTGTGCAGGAGATATTAGGATGTATAGTAGAAATAGCCAAAAGAAATACACTTCATACTTTTACAGTTATTCCCAAAAGATGGGTTGTAGAGCTTTCTTTTGCGTGGATAGAAAAATGTCGCAGGCTATGGAAAAATTGCGAAAGAAAACTACATACAAGCCTGAATATGGTGGTTCTTGCTTTTATTGCTCTACTTTTGAAAAGATTTTAAACAGGCTCTTAAAGGAAAAGACGGTATACAATCGATATTACGAAACGTCGGTGACTTTTTTTCAGGCAATTAGAGGATTCTTCTTAGAAGAGATACCGAAAATAACAGATATTTTGAAATGTAGGATAAACGACAAGTTTCAAGTCGTTGACTTAAATCCCATTAAGCTAGCCGTTTGAATCGGCACTAGTATAGAACCTATTTTCACATAAGCCAGAGCTATAATATCAGTGAAAGTACAGCTTATAAAACAATAAAATGGGTAGAATACACCCTGATAAAACATCCCCTATTTGCACTGCCTGGACGTAAAGAGCTATTAAAAAGCGATATGGAATATGATGTTATTTTAATAGATGCCACAGAAACACCCGTAGAAATAGACGAAAAAGGTTTGGTCTTCGGTTCAATCTAATTGCGGGCATTTATAATCTGGAGCTATGTTAATGGGTTTTGAAAGAGGTCTATTGTTAAAAATCACAATAGAGATTCTTTCATCGCCTGCCTATTCTTTTTTTAATTCTTCTGTGCACTTCAAACTTGAAAAGACTTCTAATTATCAGCGCATTTCTTGCCCCCAATTCTTCCCAAGAACCATGAATAATCTAAAATTTTAAAGAGTTTTAGTCCATGAGATATGATTGTTTATAGGTATCTATAAATGAGAGCTTTATCTAATGAAACAGCTTTTACGTCTTTGCTGATTACTAATCACAGCCGCTACAATCGCAAAAGCTGAAGCTACATTGAGAGATTGCTTAAAGCCATAGAGGGGAATTTGCAGAGCTTGATCAGCCATAGATAATGCTCGATCAGATAACCCGTATTCTTCATTTCCTAATAAGAGGGTAAACTCTTTAGGAAAGGTGAAGTCAAATAGCGAGGGAGCATTTGGAACGGTTTCTAAAGCAATTAAAGGCTTGGGGAGTTGTTTCAAGGATCTATTTTGATAGCAGCTTACTTTATCAAAGGTAAACATCGAGGTTTTTTGCACTTTAGGGTTATCAATATAGGGGGTTTGCTTAGCGAAGTAAATGGGGCCTAAGCGAAATGCTTCTACTGTTCGAATAATGCTACCCACATTAAAAGCAGAGCGAATGTTATCTAGGTAAACCCCTATTTGTAAAAAAGGGATATCAGAATCGATATCTGATTTCTGATGAGATGCAAACAGATTGTGTTCTTGCCAAGATTGACCTATTTGCGCTAAGTGAAAATGATAACGATCACAGAGCGCTTTGATATCTTGCAAATCAAGTAAGGGCAATTCCAGCCAGGATTCTATGCGGCGGTAGAGCGTATCTTTAGCTTTAAGATGATAATAGCGTAAAGTACGCGCTGCCCAGGTGTGGCGCATTTTTACAGATAGCTTAAGAAACTCTGTTTCTGTATAGCTTAAAGCTCTATTTAGTTGCTCTAGCTGCAAGATATCCCTCTAAGTTTCCTTCAAATACACATGGTTTTGCAGTTTCAAATGCGATGATTTTATTGGTTGCATTGTTCAATAGATCACGGTCATGGCTAGCAACAATGACTGTGCCTTTGAAATCCTCTAATGCCCAAGATAGGGCAGATACCGCTTCTAAATCTAAATGGTTATTTGGCTCATCTAGTAGTAAAACATTATAGTTGCACAACATAATACCACCTAAGATTAACCTAGCGGTTTCTCCCCCTGATAGATGTGCGATTGATTTAAAAGCATCATCTCCGGAAAAAAGCATTTTCCCTAAGATGCTACGTATATCTTGATCGTTGACTCCTTCTCTTCTATTTTTGAGCCAATCAAAGGCTGTCATATTACTTTTCTTATCGATTACTTCAGAATGATTTTGGGGGAAATAACCAATTTGAACTTGATGTCCTACTTCAATAAAGCCGCTATCTAGGGGTAGTATTCCTGCTAAGAGCTTGATGAGTGTGGTTTTCCCTTTACCGTTATTTCCAATCAATCCAATTTTATCTCCTCGACTGACTTCAAAATTGAGGAGGTTGAAAACAAGAGTCTCATCATAGGATTTAGAGATATCTTTGACTTTGAAAACCGTTTGCCCAGAGACTTTTTCAGGGGGATAAAAACGAATATAGGGGCGTTGAATATTGGATTTTTTTAACTCTTGAGGCTCTAATCGTTCGATTTCTCGTAGACGAGATTGTACTTGACTAGCGCGTGTTCCTGCGCTAAAGCGTGCAACGAACTCTTTGAGTTGGGCTGCCTTTTTCTCTTTTGATTTGTTTTCTAACTCTGTTTTTTCCCGGAGCGATGTTTTTGCAACTAACATATCGTTATAATTACCAGGATAGATAATGATGGTTTCATAATCTAAGTCAGCAATCTGTGTTGTTACCGCATTTAAGAAATGGCGATCGTGACTTACAACAATCAGGACCCCATTGTAATTGTGTAGAAATCTCTCTAGCCAACCGATCGATTCTAAATCGAGGTGGTTGGTTGGTTCGTCTAATAAAAGAGCTTCTGGACTGCCAAATAATGCTTGGCAGAGCAAAACTCGAAACTGTCTATCCGAGGGAAGAGAATGCATTTTTTTATGATGCCATTCAGGGGGAATACCTATGCCATTTAAGAATACTTCTGCATCGGATTCCGCACTATACCCATCTTCTTCTGCAATGATTTCTTCTAATTCACCTAAACGAATTCCAATCGCATCGGTTATTTCCAATTCATAAAGAGCATCTCTTTCCGACAAGGCTTCTGCAAGGCGTTTATTGCCCGTGATTACCACATCAATTACTTTCATCTCGCTAAACTGTGCAATATTTTGTTTGAGAAATCCCACTTTCCTAGGTAATGTTACAGATCCAGAAGAGGGCTCGTCTATTCCTAAAATAATATTAAACAAAGTAGACTTGCCAGCCCCATTTGGACCGGTAAGTCCATAGCGGCAGCCTGAGTTAAAGGTAATCGTTACATCTTCAAAAAGAGTTCGGGCGCCTATTTTTTTAGAAATATCTCGTAGTGTAATCATAATTTTAGCCTATTTCAGAAAATTGCCTCGTATTCTAGCATAGATAGAAAAGGAGAACAAGCGTTATGGCTGAATTAAGCTTTTCCAAAGCATGTGCGCTTTTTTTGCATTATCTATCCACTGCAAAACAGGTCTCTCAGCATACATTGCGTAACTACAGTATTGATATGCAAGAGTTTGAGCATTTTTTTCAAAATATAATTTTACTTATGCCAGAGTTAGATATAAAAAAAAATGCCTCTTCTTTTTTAATGCAGAAGGTAGATAAAAAGGCGATTCGTAGCTATTTAGCATTTTTAGCAGAAAAACAGCTCTCTAAAAAAACGATTCATCGCAGATTGTCTTGCTTGCGTTCTTTTTTTACCTATTTAGTAAAACACAAGAAGCTAGAAACAAATCCTCTAACTGAGCTTGCTACTCCAAAATTAGAAAAAAAAATCCCTACTTCTTTGAGTTATCAACAAATAGAGCAACTACTAGCACAACCTAATACAAAGACCTATTTAGGCTATAGAGATCGATGCATTATGGAGTTGTTCTATAGTAGCGGGTTGCGTTTGAGTGAGTTAATCGGGTTAAATAGACAGGATGTAAATATACAAGGTTTATTGATCAAAGTTCGTGGCAAAGGGAAAAAAGAAAGAGTAGTTCCTATTACTCAAACCGCAGCTCATTGGCTAGATAACTATATAAACCATTCTCTTCGAGATCAAGATAGCTCTTCTCATCGAAGAGAGGAAGACCCTCAAGCTGTTTTTTTAAATAAGTGGGGTAAAAGATTGAGTTCTCGTTCCATCGATCGTCATTTTACGCAATACCTCAAAGCAAGCGGTTTAGCAGCTACCATTACACCTCATACCATTCGGCATACCATTGCAACACATTGGCTAGAAAAGGGGATGGATTTAAAAACCATTCAAATGTTGCTTGGACATAATAGTTTGGCTACCACCACGATTTATACACAAGTTTCTTCTCGTTTGAAGAGAGAAGTGTATGATAAAGCACATCCTCTAGCACAAGAAAAGACGGGAAAGCATTAAGCCGGATTCTGTCGTTGAGCAATCATTCATCTAGGAGGTCTGTTGCCAAACCCCTCAAGCGATTTTATTCTAATGAGCTCTGCGGAAAAACAGATTGTTCATAAAAACAACGCTCATTACTTTCTTGCTTCAGATAGGGTTTATCTCACCTCTCATCTCTGAGAGTGGGGCTAACTCTTAAAGCTAGCATTTTCAGCCTGTCCTGTTAGGGCGGTGTATTTTCTGTTATACTTTCCGTAGCCTTGCAGCCCCCAGTCTTTCACTGGTATCTTTTCCTGCGAAGTCCAGACTTTCCTCTGTTTATTAAAAACAGCGATTGCTTAGCTTTCCCCGTGCAAAATTTTCTAAGCGCGTCGACGCCTGCGCTTAGTGGCAACAGCTGTCCCTTCGGTAGACTCACTATCTTGCCAATAATGGATACGTGAGCAATGCTCGCAAAAAAAGAGATTATCTCCCTTGCGTACTAAATTTTCATGTTGTGCGGTAAGGGTGATATGGCAACCACTACATGTGCGATTTTCAATAGGAACTACTACGCGATCTTTTTTATTATGCAATAATCTTTCATAGATGCGTAAAATTTCAGAGTTAGCAAGACCTGCGAGTTGCTCTCTTTTCTCTTTAATGGTAGAGCCTTCTTGATTGATTAAATCCACACTTTGCCTGATCTCTTTTTCCAAAGCCAAGCTGCTCTCTTCAGAGTTTTTTAAACTTTCTTTAATCTTATCTAAAAGCTCTTCTTCTGATACTTTTCGATCTACTAAATCAGAAACCTTTTGCTCAACGGCAAGGCGCTCTCTTTCAGCATGGGTCATCTCTTGTGTAAGAGCATTAAATTCATCAGCTTTTTTAACATTGCTCTGTTGTGTTTCTAATTTTTTGATCCTTGCGTTGATATCGTGAATTTTTTGTTCGAGAAGTTCAATGCTCTTATCAAAATCTTTAATCTCTTGTTCTTTGTCTGTGATTTGAGAGTATAAATCTTTTCGTAATTCTTCAAGTTGGGTTAATTCCTTAACGCGTTCTTTTTTTACTCGCATAAGACGAATCATCTTCATGTCGAGCTCTTGAATATCTAAGATTTTCTTGAGTTCTTCTAATAACATGGGTATCTCTTTTGGGTAGCTTTAAAGCAGAGGTTATATAAGCGTACTTATAGGCTAATAGGTTATATGTTTTCTCTAATATCTCGCAAGTGTAAAAAATATAAAGATAAATTTTGAGATTGCTAGAGGTATTTTGTTCCTGGTGTAAAAAGTATTAAAATCACCAAAAGAATAGTTAAGAAAATTTTTTGATAGGAATTTTATGGCTTTTAAATTCGAAATTTTTGGCCGAATGTCTCCTTGTGGAGATATTTTCTATCAATACAAAAGGTAATTTAATTCGATTATTTATATTTTCTTTCTTTGAAATAGATTGCTCTCAGATTGGGATTCCCTCTTTTGGCTAAATGTGATAAAAACAAGGTCGTATTATGGTAAGCTTAGGAGGATAGATGTCTTATTTAGAAAACTATTTTAATAGAGTTCCTCATGAGCTAAGAAAAAGCAGCGCCATTGCTTTTATGGCTGCTTTTGATCATTTGAAGACAAATAATCCCTTTATTGTAGAAAAAATGATTCAAGAGCTTCAGGATCAGCGTTGTTTTTTAAAACTAATTGCCTCTGAAAACTACTGTTCTGAATCTGTGCAATTATCTATGGGAAACTGGCTGACGGATAAATACGCAGAAGGATATCCCTACCATCGATTTTATGCAGGGTGTGACAATATTGATGCTATTGAGGCTGCTTGTGTGAATGAAGCAAAAGCCCTATTTCAATGTGAACATGCTTATGTGCAACCTCATTCAGGAGCAGATTCTAATCTTGTGGCTTTTTGGGCGATTTTGGTAGAGCGTATCCAAAATAAGCAAGTAGAGAAGTTAGGCAAAAAAAATATCAATGATCTTTCTAATGAGGAGTACGAGCAAGTACGTCAGCTCCTTGTGAATCAAAAAGTGTTGGGGATGTCTCTTAACTCCGGAGGGCACCTAACCCATGGGTATCGGTATAATATTTCTGCTAAAATGATGCAGGCTTTTTGCTATGAAGTAGATCCTAATACCTATTTATTGGATTATAAAAAAATTAGTGAGATTGCAAAACGGGAAAAACCTGCTATTTTGATCGCTGGCTATTCAGCTTACTCACGGAAAATTAACTTTGCTAAAATGCGTGAAATAGCAGATAGCGTAGGAGCTGTTTTGCTTGTGGATATGGCACATTTTGCAGGTCTTGTTGCTGGAAAGGTGATGGTGGGAGAATATAACCCTATACCTTATGCACAGATCATCACTTCCACAACCCATAAAACCCTAAGAGGGCCTAGAGGGGGGATAATCCTTTGTCAAAAAGAGTTTAGAGAAGTGGTTGATAAGGGTTGTCCGATTACTTTAGGAGGGCCACTTCCTCACGTCATTGCCGCCAAAGCCGTTGCTTTTAAAGAGGCAAATACACCCTCTTTTTGCGTCTATGCAGAACAAGTAGTAAAAAATGCTCAAGCGTTAGCAAACAAATTAATGCATCATGGGGTTCATGTTCTTACTGGAGGAACAGAAAACCACCTGATGGTTTTTGAGGTTCCCTCTTCTTTTGGTTTGACTGGATTACAAGCTGAAAATGCTCTTAGACAGGCGCATTTTACAGTGAATCGCAACAGCATACCTTTTGATAAAAATGGGCCTTGGTTTACTTCAGGTATACGTATAGGAACAGCTGCTTTAACTACTTTGGGAATGAAAGAGCAAGAGATGATACAAATTGCAGATTGGATTTATCTATTGCTTAAACATACAAAACCTGCTAAAGCAGAAAAAGGAAATAGCCGTTCTTTAGTAGAAATTGACTCTTCTATTCTCAAGGAGATTCAAAAACACATAAGTATTTTATTAAAACGGTTCCCTCTATATCCAGATTTGATCTTTGATTGAAAAAAAAGGATGTAACCCTAGATAATGTTTTTGCCAGATGCTAAAAATGAGACTGAAAAAAATGAGGTATTTATGTCGTTAGTGAGCCAAAGGCAAGAAGCGAATCAGAAATTCCCTTTAGGATCGCTCGATGATAAGATTGATGAAGTACTGCTTAAATCCAGAAGAATTTTCTTTTGTGATGCTGTAGATAGCAGTACTGCTCGTAATGCAATTCGCAAATTATGGTACTTGGAGTTAATGAATCCAGGTAAGCCTATTTTATTTATTATTAATTCACCGGGTGGATCAGTTGATGCGGGTTTTGCTGTTTGGGATCAGGTTAAGATGATCACTTCACCTGTGACAACGCTTGTTACAGGGATTGCTGCTTCTATGGGTTCTGTTTTAAGTCTATGTGCTGCTCCCGGAAAGCGTTTTGCAACCCCCCATTCCCGTTTTATGATTCATCAACCTTCTATTCATTCCGTGATTCGCGGACAAGCGACCGATTTGGAAATTCAAGCAAGAGAAATCTTGAAAACCAGAAAGGGAATTGTAGATATCTATGTAGAAGCAACACGAAAGCAAGCAGAAGAGATTGATAAAGCGTTAGATCGTGATATGTGGATGAGTGCAGATGAGGCCTTAGAATTTGGTCTACTTGATAAAGTGGTTTCTAGTTATCAAGATCTAGAAGCGTGATTTTTACTAAATACCATGGAATTGGTAACGATTTTATATTGATCGATCAGAGAAGATCTCCTATAGAGGAGAGTACTTTTTTTGTTCAAATACCCAGAATCTGTGATAGACATTTGGGAATAGGAGCAGATGGGGTGCTCTTGCTTGAAAGTTCTAAACGTTCTGATCTACAAATGCGCATCTTCAATAGCGATGGTAGTGAAGCTGATATGTGCGGCAATGGGATTAGGTGCGTTGCTGATTATGAGATTGCGCACAAACCTAAAATTGAAATCGAAACGAGAAATGGTGTATTTACCTGCTGGCGTAAAGAAGACCAAATAGGGGTTGATTTAAAACAACCTTTAATCTGTCATTGGCCAATGAAAATCCATGAATGGAGTGTCTATGTGGTTAAAGTTGGTGTTCCTCACGCAGTTGTTTTTTTGTCCTCGTTTGATCAAATTGATCTCATAAAGATAGCTCAAGAGATTCGATCTGTCTTTATTTCTGAAGGGATAAATGTAAATTTTGCAAGCTTTTTAAAAGGACAGCTTGTTGTTCGCACTTATGAGAGAGGAGTAGAAAATGAGACCATTTCTTGTGGTACGGGTTTTGCTGCCGTTGCATTTGTTGTGAGTAAACTCTATAACTTCCCACAGCCTATTTTGATAGCAAGTGCTTCTGATAAGATGACTAAACAGATGAAGTTTTTTATTTCTACAAAGGGAAATATACAGATGCTAGCAGAAGCCTGCCGAGTATTTTCAGGCAGTTTGCATTTAGCTTAAATTTTTTAAGCATATTGCAAACATATCGATAGCTAGGCATGCTCACAAATAAGGGGAACTCTATCTTAAAATTTTTACATCATGTCTGAATTTTCTTTTTCGCAAAAAAATCTAACAAAAGCTAAACAGCTATTGTTAGAACAATCTGTTAGAAAAATTTTATTTTCAGAAGCGACCTATCAAATAGAAATATTTGATAAAGAAAATACACATTCTTTTTCACCTTTTTTACATATAGATGATCAAGGAAAAATTCTAGAGGGATTTTGTTCCTGTGATGAAGCCGAAGAGACCCAATCCTGTGCACATCTTGCTGCTGCGTATTTAACTATTTTTAATGGGAATCTACAACCTCTGCATGTGCGTTTTCGTCATAGTTTTTGGAATTGCTTATGTCAAATTTTTTGTAGTCGACATGGATATAAAACAAATGTACTACGAAAAAAGGAAAAAGCTTATGAAATTAAATCCTCTACGAATAAACTTCTTTTTCATATAAAATCTTTAACCGCTGCAACCAAAAAATATTTACATACACTTTTTTTTGAACGAACGATTGAAACAGAAGAAACCTCTCTTAAATTTTCTAATTTGACTCCTGAAGAGCTGCAATTGTGGAAAGAAGGAAATCCTAGCCATCGACTAAAATATGAATTGTGTTTTTGGTCTGATCTTGCAAAATGGCTAATGTTGCTCCAGGAGAGGAAAAAACCTTATACCATTTCTTTTGAAGAAAAGGAAAAGCAGCTTCCTGATTGGCTAACGATTCAATTTACTGGTTTATTAAAAATAAAATGTTATCTCTCAGAGGTCCATTGGCCACAGTTAATTCCTGTTTTAAAAACAGTAGATTCACCGCTTATTGTTCATGGACAACCCTATTCCTATATTCGAGCTATTCATTATAATGAAGTGGATAAAAAACTTTTTATCGAAATGGATCAATCCCAAAAACAGCAACAAGAAGAAAAAGCCAAAGGGACTTCTGTAGGAGACTTTGTTTTTATTCCTAAAAAAGGCTTTTTTCCTGCTACCATAGATCCTATTTTTGAACAAAGAGAGATTTCTGCACAAAAAATTGGAAAAATATTTTTTAAGCATGCACCCATTTTACAGAGATTTTTGAATAAACCAATGCATTTGGGCAACAATTGCATTCAATATGATCTTTTTTTTGATATAGAAGAGAGACTACATATTGAATGTTTCCTCTTTGAAAAAAAAGATCTACAAAAAAAATCCTCTGCGCGATTTGGCAATTGGGTTTATCTAGAAAAAAAAGGATTTTTTCGAGTAGAAAATTGGTTATTTGATGGTATTACAAAAATTATCGAAAGAGCTGATGTTTCAGAATTTGTTTCTCAGCATAGAGCGTGGCTTAATAATTTTCCTCTCTTTCAAACACATGTCTACACCATTGAATCTCAATTGCGCTTTTTTGTGACAGCATCAAAGCAGCTGAAATTTGAATCCGCTATAGAAATACTTGAAGCAGAGGATAAAATCAGCGATTTCGGAGCATGGATTTATGTAAAAGATCAAGGGTTTTTTGCCAAGCGCACTCAGCTACAAGCGGGTTCTATCCATTCAGGGTTAACGATTGAAAAAGATCGAATTGCAGAATTCATTCAGATGCATCGAGAAGAATTGGAAGGTATTAAAGGATTTTTTTCCCCTATCTGTCCTATTCTAAAAAGTGGCTATGAAATTAGCCTGAAAAATGGGCAAATTTTTGTGCAATCCGTTATGCAATTTTTACCCGAGTATCAGGATAAAAATGTGCAAGTCTTCGATGAATTTACCTATGTGGAAAATCAAGGATTTTACGAGATTGCTTTTGAGCAGCAATTAAAGAAAAAATACGTGCCAAGTGCTTTTATTCCTAAAGAGCAAGAGGCTAATTTTGTCTTGTATGATTTAAATACGTTAGTAGACCAGATTATTGTTCTACAAAAGGAATTAACTAAACCACATTCGTTGCAATTAGAAATACGTAATTTAGAACATAAAAAAAAAAAATCCCACTTTCAATGGCATATGCGGCTTGTGTTTATCAGTGAGCTTGGAGAAGTAGATGCAAAAGAGATTTGGCAAGCAATCATGGGAAATCGTCCTTATCTTTTTACACCAGCTGGCCTTATCATCTTGAAACAATCTCGCTTTAATTGGTTAAAAGCGATTCGTAAACAGCAATGGGATGCGAAATCTTTTCTAAAATGTACAACACTAGATTGGTTGCGATTAACCGTTTTTGAAGAGATAAAAGCTCCAGAAGGGAGGTCTACACAAGCTGTGCAGACCAGGAAATGGTTAGAGAGCATTTCTCAATTTGAAACACAAACCCCAATGGATCTAACCGGATTTCAAAGTAGGCTACGGGCTTATCAGGAAACAGGAGTCAATTGGCTTTGGTTTTTATATACCTATGGACTCTCAGGAATGCTTTGTGATGAGATGGGTCTTGGCAAAACGCATCAAGCTATGGGTCTTATTGCGGCTGTATTTAATTATTTGCAAAAAAGAGCTAAGTTTCTAGTGGTTTGCCCTACCTCCGTTATATACCATTGGGAAGAATTATTAAAAAATTTTTTGCCAAAGGTGCGAGTTCTAACTTTTTATGGGGTAGGGCGCAATTTTGATCTTTTTACAACACAAGCAGACCTTTTATTAACTTCTTATGGGGTATTGCGCAGTGAGAAAACCCTTCTTTCTCAATATACCTTTGATCTTATCATTTTTGATGAAGTGCAAAATGCCAAAAATTCCCAATCCCAAACGCATAAAGCTTTGAAAACCCTTCATGCACATATGCGTCTTGGATTAACCGGAACGCCTATTGAAAATAGTTTACTAGAACTAAGATCCTTATTTGAAGTGATTGTGCCAGGATACTTACCCCAAGAAGCTCACTTTAAACATCTATTTGTCAATCCGATTGAAAAAGGACAAGACCAAGCTAGAAAAGCGCTGCTCAAGCGATTAGTCGATCCTTTTATTTTACGACGTAAGAAAAAAGAAGTGTTACTAGAGCTACCGGAAAAAATTGAGGAAATTTCTTATTGTGATCTTTCTGAAGAGCAAAAAAAAATGTATAAGGCTGCTTTTTTTCAACAGAAAAGTCAACTTATGCAGCAAATAGAAGATGAAAAGAAACCACTTCCCTATCTACATGTATTTGCTTTGTTATCCACTCTAAAGCAGATTTGCGATCATCCCTGTCTCATTAATAAGCAATTCGATGAATTCCATAAACATCAGTCAGGAAAATGGGACTTGTTTGTCCAACTATTGCAAGAGACAAGAGATAGTGGACAAAAACTTGTAGTGTTTTCGCAATACCTAAATATGCTTAATCTCATTGAAAAATATCTCAAAGAACAGAACATTGGCTTTGCGGGCATTAGAGGGAGTACGCGTAATCGCAGAGAGATGCTCGATAGATTTAAACAAGACCCTGCTTGTGTTGTTTTTGTTGCTTCTCTACAAGCAGCTGGTGTTGGAGTAGATCTTGTGTCTGCATCCGTTGTGATTCATTACGATCGCTGGTGGAATCCAGCGCGTGAAAATCAAGCAACCGATCGTGTACATCGCATTGGTCAAAATCGAGGTGTACAAGTATTTAAATTAGTCACTAAAAACACCATTGAAGAACACATTCACAAGTTGATCGAAAAAAAGCAAGCGCTCATGGAAGGGGTTATTGAGTTCACAGATCAGGATCAAATCAAAAAATTAAACCGTGAAGAATTAATCCATTTGGTGCACCTAATCGATCAGGATGTAAAAAAAATATAAAAATTTACAATAAATTCTCTGAAGAAGTACGCTAGATCTCTTTTTTAGAGGGTGTTTTCAAATGAAATATATTGTTATTTTTGTGCTTATCATTGTTGGCGCATTTTTCTTTTTTCCCTTTATCAAACCTAAAAGCAAAATGTCAGTTCTTCGCCTCAATATGAAAACAGAACCCAAAACCATGGATCCGCGCAAAGGAGTAGATAGATACTCCATGCAAATGCATTTTTTATTTTTTGAAGGGCTTGTGAAAGCATATCCGGACCAATCTATGAAACTAGCTCAAGCTAAATCCTACGAAGTATCAGAAGATAAACTCACCTATACTTTTCACTTAAGAGACACCGTTTGGTCTAATAACACCCCTGTTACGGCTTACGATTTTGAACAAACCTGGAAAGATATTCTTAGATCCGATTTTCCCTCAATGAGTGCATCGTTATTCTCTTCTATAAAAAATGCAGATGCAGCAAAACAAGGGCTTGTTTCTCTAGATGAAGTGGGGATTAAAGCAATAGATGCAAAAACCCTTGTGATTACTTTAGGAATACCGAATCCTTATCTTTTCAAATTGCTATCTTTTAGTGCTTTTTTTCCTGTAAATATAGAAAACGATCGAAAAAATCCCCATTGGCCTGAAAAGGTAGGACCTAATTTTTTATGTAACGGTCCTTATCTATTAGAAAAGTGGATCCCTAGCAATCAAGTCGTTGCTAAACGTAATCCTCAATACCGAAAGACAGAAGATCTACATCCAGAAAAAATCATTTTTAACATAGTTGAAAATGATGCAATAACGTTAGAGATGTTTGAGAAGGGTTTAGTGGATGTAATTGGAGATTGTCTAACCAGTATTCCTTTAGAAGCGCTTCCTGATTTAGAAAAAAAATGGAGCATTTCTCGTGCGCCAAAACCCTCTTCTCTATTCATTAATCTTAATACAGATAAAGTCCCCTTTAATAATTCTAAAATTCGCAGGGCACTTGGGCTCGCGATTAATCGGCGAGAATTAATCGAAATATCTGGTATGGATCAGAATCAAGCAAACCTATCAGCAACGAGTATGATTCCTCCTTGTTTAAAAGAAAATCGCTGTTGTTCTTTTTTTAAAGATCATGATATCATTCAAGCACGCGTTTTGCTGGAAGAAGGATTAAAAGAACTAGGGCTTACCAAAGAGGTTTTTGCATCTGTTGTTCTTTACTATTATGCCTATTCTTCTGGAACAAATAAATTGATGCAAATCATCCAACAGCAATGGTTAAAGGCTTTGGATCTTTTCATTAAGATAGAGTGTTTAGAGTTTGGAGTTGCAATAGACAAACTCATCAGGAGAGATTATTCTATGGGTTTTGCTTGTTGGATTGCCATGTTCGACGACCCTATGAATTCTCTTGGAAAATTTAAATCTAAAATGCATGCAACCAACTTCTGTAACTGGGAAAGTCCAGAATACACGCAATTACTTAACCAATCTTTTTACGAAGAAGGGGAAGCGAGATTGGATATTCTGGAACAAGCGGAAAAAGTTTTTTTAAGCGAGATGCCCTATATTCCTTTATATCATGAGGACTATGTATATATCATAAACCCACGGCTGCCTTTTACCATCCCGCTTTGGTGTAATGATCGGATGTTAATACCTTCAAAAGGTACAAAATAATTGTCATGCAGAAAAATATAATCCAAACAGAAAGGTTAATTCTACGACCTTGGAAAAAAAAAGATCTTGAGTCGTTTGCAAAGCTTAATCAAGATCCACGAGTCATGGAATATTTTCCCTCTTTAAAAAGCTATAAAGAGATTCAGGAAGAATATAATCGTATCGTAGAAGATTTTAAAAAAGAGGGTTTTGGGCTTTGGGCGGTTTCTATAATAGGAGGCGCTGATTTTATCGGTTTTATTGGTTTAAACCGTGTGAAGTTCACAGCACATTTTACACCAGCTGTTGAAATAGGTTGGAGATTAATGGCTGATTACTGGGGCAAAGGGTATGCAACAGAAGGAGCCATGGCTTGCTTGAAATATGGGTTTGAAACGTTGCATCTTGACGAAATCGTCAGTTTTACAACACTTGCAAACAAGCGCTCCGTAGCTGTTATGGAAAGAATCGGGATGTCACGTAATCCAAAAGATGATTTTGACCATCCGAAATTAGCAGAAGGTCATCCCTTAAGAATACATGTGTTATATCGGTTACAAGCAAATGAATGGAAGTGCTTAGTAAAGTCTAGTAAATGTTGAATTTTCTTCTATTCATTTAAATTGCTCCTTTTCTTCAGCTTTTAGCTATTTTATCTCTATATAAGCCATTAAATGTTTTTACCTCAGCAGAGGTAGAAAAGCCTATGTTAGACCCAAGAATCTAGATTATTTTAACTGCTCAAGTTTTTTTCTAGCAAAGCTATAATTTCATCTTGTACATCTGTATTTACTCCATCTTCAAGTTCTAGTTTTTTACCACAACCATTTGGACATTTAGGATCTTCACCCTTATTTATAGCAGCTGTTATAGTTATTTAAAATATTATTGATAAAGTTGTATATTTTTCTCCAACAAAATATATGGAGGTAGAGAAATGCCTAAACCTTATTCAATGGATCTAAGAAAACGAGTGCTTCAATACCTAGAAGAAAATAACGACAAAATGAAGGCCAGCCAGCTATTTCAAGTTGGGATTGCAACTGTCTACCGATGGGTAAAGCGTAAGAAACAAAGAGGAAACGTAGAACCTCTAAAAAAGAAAAGCACTTATAAGAAAATTGATGATCAGAGATTAATCGCTTATGTAGAAAAAAACCCCGATCATTTTTTATCAGAGATTGCAAAGCATTTTGGTTTGACTTTGCAAGCAATCTTTTACGCTTTGAAAAGACTCAAGATCACAAGAAAAAAAAGATTGCGTTTTATAAGGAAAGGAATGCGGAAGCAAGAGCGGAATATCTAAAAAAGATAGAAGCAATTTCTCCTGAAAAAAGGGTCTATTTGGATCAGAGCGGAATCAGTCAATATGTGCATAGGCAATATGCGAGGAGCGCGAGGGGAAAACAAATATTTGGAGGAATTTCAGGAAAACGATTTGGTAGACAGAGTGTAATTTCGGCACTACAAGGGAAGAAATTGCTGGCACCGATGTGTTTTGAAGGAACTTGCAATACGGATCTATTTAATGTATGGCTAAAACAGGAATTGATTCCAAATTTGACTCATGGCCAAGTTTTGATTCTCGATAACGCGAGCTTTCATAAATCAAAGACAACTAGAACATTGATAGAGGAAAGTGGATACGAAATGCTCTTTCTCCCGCCTTATTCACCGGACTTAAATCCTATCGAAAAATATTGGGCCAATATGAAAACGAAAATCCGAGAACTTTTACCTACTGTAGCTAATTTATCCGAAGCCTTAGATCAAGCTGTTTTATCAATGTCGATTTAAATAACTATATTAAAGGATCTATTGTTTTTTTATCCCAGATGTGTAGGGGATTATCTTTTTCTCGAATAGGTAGAGATGGAAAGCTTAGTAAAGTCTTATCTATTAGATTCGATATAAATAGGGTTTAATTATTCTGTAGACAAGAATGGATATGATACAAATGCTTATCAGAAGTGCAAAACTTACAAAAGGCACTCCTATCATATATAAACGATATTTTATGAGCACTTTAGCTAAAGCAAGTTCTCTTATTTGGTTTAATATTAGGAAAGAAACACCAGTAGCAAGACAGCTATTTAATACTTTAAATTTGGTGGGAACAAAACTAGATAAAAGGGTAGGAGGCTGCAAAAAAGGGTCAGGGGTTTCAGGAAAAAAATATTTAAAAGCAATCGCTTGTGTGTCGTATGTTAGGCAGTACAAAAAATGACAAGCTAAAGTATTGGAACAAGTAAAGGTTTTAGAGCAGAAAGGAAAGATTAAAGCAGGTCCAACAAGTCTAAGAATACTAACCATAAATAACACCTAAATTTCATTATTATACCTTAAAATAAGATATCTTTTCAATTTTGAAGCACAGAAAAATTAAAAAAAAATAGGCAAGCGATGAAAGAATCTCTATTATCAAAAGTTGGCAAAAAAAACCAAAAAGTTTTAGAATTAACCCACTCCATCATGCTTAGAGCCTGTTTAAAATCTTCTCATTAAGGTATAATGATAGTTTTCATAAAACCTTTGGAGGTAGTTATGACCCGCTCTTATCCAAGCGATATTTCTCGTAAACAATTTAGCAAAATCCATCTAATACTTGAGTCTACACGCAAAAAAACACGTCCACGAAGAGTTGATCTATATGATATTTTTTGTGGAATTTTGTACATTTTAAAAAGTGGTTGCCAGTGGCGTATGTTACCCATAGAATATCCTAAATGGGAATTATGTTATTATTATTTCCATCTTTGGAATAAAAAAGATGATAAAAATTCTAAGAGTATTCTTGAAATAGTTTTAAAAAAAATTGGTTGGCAAGATCAGAAAAAGCAGTGGTCGGAAAGGGAAAACAAGCTTTGTAATTATTGATGCTCAAAGTGTTAAAAATACTGATACAGCGGAGAAGATAAGGATATGATGCAGGGAAAAAAATATGAGGAATAAAAAGACATATAGCAGTCGATACCCAAGGGCTTCCTCATGCGATTCACATTACCACTGCTAATATCACTGACAGAAATGGGTGTATAGAAGCATTTTCACTACATAAAAACCATTTGTTCGGTGTAAAAAATGTTTTAGCAGATGGAGGATATTCTGGAGAAAAATTTGCAAAGAGTGTGCAGGAGATATTAGGATGTATAGTAGAAATAGCCAAAAGAAATACACTTCATACTTTTACAGTTATTCCCAAAAGATGGGTTGTAGAGCGTTCTTTTGCGTGGATAGAAAAATGTCGCAGGCTATGGAAAAATTGCGAAAGAAAACTACATACAAGCCTGAATATGCTGGTTCTTGCTTTTATTGCTCTACTTTTGAAAAGATTTTAAACAGGCTCTTAGAAGAGATACCGAAAATAACAGATGTTTTGAAATGTAGGATAAACGATAAGTTTCAAGTCGTTGACTTGAACCCCATTAAGCTAGCCGTTTGAATCGGCACTACTATATAATTAATTTGGCCCTTTCAACCTTGAAGTGCACAAAAAAGAACATATAAATACTTGAAAAAACATCTATTGTGCACCCGAGCATAGCATGTTTGTAGATAATCTCGTAAACACTTCTAGTGGAGTTTCGAAGTTGAGAGCCTTTCTAGGTCTGTTATTTAGTAAAGTTTCCACCCTTTCTATATCCTTGGAAGTCGTATCTAAAAAGCTTTGTGTTTTAGGAAAATATTGCCTAACTAGTCCGTTTGTATGCTCATTTAAGCCTCTTTCCCAAGAATGGTAGGGCGTTGCAAAGTAGAAGTCTGTCTCTAGCTCGAAACTAACCATTTGGTGATAGGCAAATTCTTTTCCGTTGTCTGCTGTTAATGTGTGTACAAAATCTTTGATAGGTTTAAGTTGTTCAATTAACGCTTGACTTACTTCCTCTGCAGTTTTATGAGAAACTTTGGCGAGCTTAGTTAGCTTGGAAGTTCTTTCTACCATTGATACAATTACGCCTTTATGTCCTGCCCCTATGACTGTATCTAGTTCCCAGTCTCCTAAACGAGTCTTTTTTTCTACAATACAAGGCCGTTGCTTAATATCTATACGACCAGGCATGTTCCCTCTTCCAGAAGCTCCCTTTCTCTGCTTGTTATATTTTTTCCCTCGATGACGGAGCTCTCTATAAAGCTGTCCTCCCTGTCGTTTATCTTTCCAGATATGATTATAGATGGTCTCATGACTAACATGTTCTTTACCATGTCTTTTAAGCCATCCGGATATTTGTATAGGGCTCCATTGCAACTTGATTTTTTCTTCAATACGGGTAACTATTTGAGGAGTCATTTTTTTATTGGGCTGAGAATTTTTTCTAAGAAATGCTTTTTCTTGAGCTTGCTGATGACGGTATCCTCGTTGCCCTTTATTTCTCTTAAGTTCCCTACTAATAGTGCTATGATGAACTTTTAGAATGTTTGCTATTGAGCTAGATGTATCTCCTCTAGCTTTTAAAATATAAATCTGACATCTTTGGTCATAGGTTAGGTGATGGTAGCCTTTAGGCAAGGTCTCTCCTTGTGTTTGATTGTTAAAAATCACAATAGAGATTCTTTCATCGCCTGCCTATTCTTTTTTTAATTCTTCTGTGCACTTCAAACTTGAAAAGACTGTATCTAAAAAGCTTTGTGTTTTAGGAAAATATTGCCTAACTAGTCCGTTTGTATGCTCATTTAAGCCTCTTTCCCAAGAATGGTAGGGCGTTGCAAAGTAGAAGTCTGTCTCTAGCTCGAAACTAACCATTTGGTGATAGGCAAATTCTTTTCCGTTGTCTGCTGTTAATGTGTGTACAAAATCTTTGATAGGTTTAAGTTGTTCAATTAACGCTTGACTTACTTCCTCTGCAGTTTTATGAGAAACTTTGGCGAGCTTAGTTAGCTTGGAAGTTCTTTCTACCATTGATACAATTACGCCTTTATGTCCTGCCCCTATGACTGTATCTAGTTCCCAGTCTCCTAAACGAGTCTTTTTTTCTACAATACAAGGCCGTTGCTTAATATCTATACGACCAGGCATGTTCCCTCTTCCAGAAGCTCCCTTTCTCTGCTTGTTATATTTTTTCCCTCGATGACGGAGCTCTCTATAAAGCTGTCCTCCCTGTCGTTTATCTTTCCAGATATGATTATAGATGGTCTCATGACTAACATGTTCTTTACCATGTCTTTTAAGCCATCCGGATATTTGTATAGGGCTCCATTGCAACTTGATTTTTTCTTCAATACGGGTAACTATTTGAGGAGTCATTTTTTTATTGGGCTGAGAATTTTTTCTAAGAAATGCTTTTTCTTGAGCTTGCTGATGACGGTATCCTCGTTGCCCTTTATTTCTCTTAAGTTCCCTACTAATAGTGCTATGATGAACTTTTAGAATGTTTGCTATTGAGCTAGATGTATCTCCTCTAGCTTTTAAAATATAAATCTGACATCTTTGGTCATAGGTTAGGTGATGGTAGCCTTTAGGCAAGGTCTCTCCTTGTGTTTGATTGTTAAAAATCACAATAGAGATTCTTTCATCGCCTGCCTATTCTTTTTTTAATTCTTCTGTGCACTTCAAACTTGAAAAGACTTTATTAAAATCCAATCAACTGCGGCAGAACCTTTCTCAAACACGATCCCTGGAGTTTTCTGCAATAAGAAGTATAAATTTATCCGAGTTGCTGCAGACCACATAAGTAGATTATGTCTAGCTCTTTTTTATCAAATAATTTCTTCTTGCTGTAGGATTGTGCACTCTCCTGGTGCTCAGCATTATTACGAATCCCTGGCTCGTTATTCGCTTCAAAAAGCAACAAATTTCTTTACCTATATAAAATTTGGAAATGAAATCCTTGATTTCTCTTTGAATACCCCAAATAAAATCAAAGATTTCCGGGAGATTGACGAAATAAAGGCACTAAAAAACTTATATGGCGATACAATTATTAATCAAAGGATAAAAAAAATACAAGATACTTGCGCCATAAGCAAACTTCGTAGATTAGAAATAGGAGAAGGATGCTGTTTAGGCATGAGCTATGATTTTATTTCTAGCTACCTTATGAATGTAAAATTAGGAAAGCCCCCATTAGAAGCTGTTGTCAGTCGTTACAAAGATGGAGCTCCAGATAAGGCTGTGCTTGAACACATCTTCTATAGCGCTACGCATGGGCCTATTCCCTATGAAGAACAGAAAAATTTTGTAGATAAATACTTTAGTAAAATAGAAGAAGACTTCGAAAGAAAGAAGGAATCTTTGGCAAAAATGACAGTTGAAGAACAATATGCTGCGTTAGCACAAATTAAACTAGATTTCAACATACAGTTAAATAAAATAAAAGAATTACCATTAAAATACTATTTAAAAAACGAAGAGGATGTAATAAGCTCTTATGAGCTTACCATAAATATGAATGAAAGTGCTGTTTATAAATTCAAAAAAAGGGAAGAAGAACTTTCTTTTGAAAATTTTACAAAAAATTTAATAGCAGGAGTTTATAAGATAGGAATTTTACTAGAGGGACATAAGGGACATGCAATGGTCTATATTAAAACAAAGGAAGGGCAACATATCATTTACGATCCTAATTTAGGAATTCTAGCAGTTGCTCCGTCTGTATCCGCAACAAAATTATACGAAATAGTAAAGAGTTATACAAAAGAAGAAAATTTCAGTCTTTTCAAGTTTGAAGTGCACAGAAGAATTAAAAAAAGAATAGGCAGGCGATGAAAGAATCTCTATTGTGATTTTTAACAATCAAACACAAGGAGAGACCTTGCCTAAAGGCTACCATCACCTAACCTATGACCAAAGATGTCAGATTTATATTTTAAAAGCTAGAGGAGATACATCTAGCTCAATAGCAAACATTCTAAAAGTTCATCATAGCACTATTAGTAGGGAACTTAAGAGAAATAAAGGGCAACGAGGATACCGTCATCAGCAAGCTCAAGAAAAAGCATTTCTTAGAAAAAATTCTCAGCCCAATAAAAAAATGACTCCTCAAATAGTTACCCGTATTGAAGAAAAAATCAAGTTGCAATGGAGCCCTATACAAATATCCGGATGGCTTAAAAGACATGGTAAAGAACATGTTAGTCATGAGACCATCTATAATCATATCTGGAAAGATAAACGACAGGGAGGACAGCTTTATAGAGAGCTCCGTCATCGAGGGAAAAAATATAACAAGCAGAGAAAGGGAGCTTCTGGAAGAGGGAACATGCCTGGTCGTATAGATATTAAGCAACGGCCTTGTATTGTAGAAAAAAAGACTCGTTTAGGAGACTGGGAACTAGATACAGTCATAGGGGCAGGACATAAAGGCGTAATTGTATCAATGGTAGAAAGAACTTCCAAGCTAACTAAGCTCGCCAAAGTTTCTCATAAAACTGCAGAGGAAGTAAGTCAAGCGTTAATTGAACAACTTAAACCTATCAAAGATTTTGTACACACATTAACAGCAGACAACGGAAAAGAATTTGCCTATCACCAAATGGTTAGTTTCGAGCTAGAGACAGACTTCTACTTTGCAACGCCCTACCATTCTTGGGAAAGAGGCTTAAATGAGCATACAAACGGACTAGTTAGGCAATATTTTCCTAAAACACAAAGCTTTTTAGATACGACTTCCAAGGATATAGAAAGGGTGGAAACTTTACTAAATAACAGACCTAGAAAGGCTCTCAACTTCGAAACTCCACTAGAAGTGTTTACGAGATTATCTACAAACATGCTATGCTCGGGTGCACAATAGATGTTTTTTCAAGTATTTATATGTTCTTTTTTGTGCACTTCAAGGTTGAAAGGGCCTTCGATGTTACCTTTTTCTCATGTGTACTAGATTGAGATTTAATCTGACTTTGTTTAGATAAGAAGTAAAACAAACTTGTAGTAAATATGAACATATGAACCCATCTTGAATTGAATATAAATTTTCGTTAAGATGCATGGTTTTTTTATTATTTAACCAAAGAATAACATCTTCTTGCAAGATAGAGCAGTTTTTTCAAAAAAATCTATTTATGCAATTCTTAATTTGAAATCAAACTAGTATAAATTTATACTCTTAAAATTTCATTAGACTTCTTGCGTAATTAGATTTTTGCTATACTTCTTTTCTAAATGGAGGGATCAGAAACTCTTCTAGTTTCTTATTTTTGTTTGATCTCGCATTATCCAAAATTACATGAATAATTCGAGCCTCTGTCTGTTTTTCTAGCTTCTTGAAAAAATCGAGCATTGCATCGGCATCAACTGTCTTATATTCCTCTGTAAAAATCTTCATTCCTGTCAGGCAAAGAGCTCCAGAAAAATGCAATCGCAATTGTTTCCCGGATGTCTACAAAGTCTTTTGAACGCCTTTTTTGATCCATCCACATACGGCTTGGGACTGATGTTCAGGATGCACAGCATCTATGAAATAGATCTCTTCATCAGGGTTTAATGTCTCCTTTAAAGCCATATATTGTTCTATGAAAATTCGTTGTTTTTCAGGATCTAATTTCCCAGGAATCTTTTTAGGACGTTTATAAACAAATCCGTGCTGTATGAGCTAATCTGTCATGCCACTTCGGGAATATTTTATCCCATATTGCTCATGCACGTAAGCTATGATCCCTTTGACTTTAAGATAGGTCTTTTCCTGTAGGTGTTTTAGTAGAGACTCTGTTTGGTCTTGTGAAAGTTTTGATTTGCTACCGCCTCGAGGGCTACTTCCAGTTTTATTTTCGGAATCATAACCACTATAGAAGCATTTTCACTACATAAAAACCATTTGTTCGGTGTAAAAAATGTTTTAGCAAAGGATATTCTGGAGAAAAATTTGCAAAGAGTGTGCAGGAGATATTTAGGATGTATAGTAGAAATAGCCAAATTGATTGGGAAAAGTACATGAAGATATTAAGAGACTGTTTAAAATCTTTTCAAAAGTAGAGCAATAAAAGCAAGAACCACCATATTCAGGCTTGTATGTAGTTTTCTTTCCCAATTTTTCCATAGCCTGCGACATTTTTCTATCCACGCAAAAGAACGCTCTACAACCCATCTTTTGGGAATAACTGTAAAAGTATGAAGGGTATTTCTTTTGGCTATTTCTACTATACATCCTAATATCTCCTGCACACTCTTTGCAAATTTTTCTCCAGAATATCCTCCATCTGCTAAAACATTTTTTACACCGAACAAATGGTTTTTATGTAGTGAAAATGCTTCTATACTAGTGCCGATTCAAACGGCTAGCTTAATGGGATTTAAGTCAACGACTTGAAACTTGTCGTTTATCCTACATTTCAAAATATCTGTTATTTTCGGTATCTCTTCTAAGAAGAATCCTCTAATTGCCTGAAAAAAAGTCACCGACGTTTCGTAATATCGATTGTATACCTTCTTTTCCTTTAAGATCTTCCACAAGCGTTCAATAGGATTCAAATTCGGCGAATAAGGAGGGAGATAGTGCACTTTAATCCTAGAAGACATCAGAAACTCTTCTAGTTTCTTATTTTTGTTTGATCTTGCATTATCCAAAATTACATGAATAATTCGAGCCTCTGTCTGTTTTTCTAGCTTCTTGAAAAAATCGAGCATTGCATCGGCATCAACTGTCTTATATTCCTCTGTAAAAATCTTCATTCCTGTCAGGCAAAGAGCTCCAGCAAAATGCAATCGCAATTGTTTCCCGGATGTCTGCAAAGTCTTTTGAACGCCTTTTTTGATCCATCCACATACGGCTTGGGACTGATGTTCAGGATGCACAGCATCTATGAAATAGATCTCTTCATCAGGGTTTAAGGTCTCCTTTAAAGCCCTATATTGTTCTATGAAAATTCGTTGTTTTTCAGGATCTAATTTCCCAGGAATCTTTTTAGGACGTTTATAAACAAATCCGTGCTGTATGAGCCAATCTGTCATGCCACTTCGGGAATATTTTATCCCATATTGCTCATGCACATAAGCTATGATCCCTTTGACTTTAAGATAGGTCTTTTCCTGTAGGTGTTTTAGTAGAGACTCTTTTTGGTCTTGTGAAAGTTTTGATTTGCTACCGCCTCGAGGGCTACTTCCAGTTTTATTTTCGGAATCATATTCTCTGAGGTATTTCTGAACAGTGATAGGGCTTATCCGGAGTGTTTTAGCAAGATTTTTTGTTGAGATACCCTCATCATAGCCCAAAATTACACAAAGCCTATTCCGTTCAGAATAGTCTTTTGGATGCTTTAACTTGTGTTCTAAGTCAGCTCTCTGGCTAGGGATCAGTTTTTTCATACTCAATAGCTTAACACAAAACAAAATATTTTTCTATACGATTGAATCGGAACCACTATATACACCCATTTCTGTCAGTGATATTAGCGGTGGTAATGTGAATCGCATGAGGAAGCCCTTGGGTATCGACTGCTATATGTCTTTTTATTCCTGATATTTTTTCCCCTGCATCATATCCTTATCTTCTCCGCTGTATCAGTATTTTTAACACTTTGAGCATCAATAATTACAAAGCTTGTTTTCTCTTTCCGACCACTGCTTTTTCTGATCTTGAACCTATCTTGAATTGAATATAAATTTTCGCTATGATACCAGATCTTTTTATTTTTTAACTAAAGACAGATGACATGAGCAAGCAAGGATTAAATGAAGAACAGTTTAAAATACTCGAACCTCAAATGGAAAAATGGGTAAATCGTAACCATTATGGAAGAAAATTAGCGCCATGGAGACCTGTAGTGAATACTATTTTCTGGGTGCTTCGGACAGGAGCTCCTTGGAAAGATGCACCTAGAAACAAGGAGTTTTCTCATCCCTCAACAGCACACGCATGGCTTGGAAGAATGCAATCTGCTGGATTTTTAGATCAATTTTTAGAAGAGCTGCTTAAGCTTGCCGAACAGCTGGGGTGTATTGATGCCCAGAGACTCTCTGTAGATGGTTTTTTTTTCCAGCGGACGCGGAGGAGGAGAGCAAGTTGATTATGGCTACAAAGGTAAAGGCGTGACATCGCATTTACTGGTAGAAAAATCAGGAAAGCCTCTTGCAATCACTTTTACATCAGCATCCGGGGATGAGAAAAAACAAGTGATCCCTCTGCTTAGGAAAGTCATTCCCTTCATTAAAAAAGCATGGAATCAGGGAAAAGTACCCATACTTGAAGCAGATAAAGGTTATGACTCAGAGCAAACACGTATCGATGTTCTTTCCCATGAGGTTTTTCCTCTGATAGCTCGGAAAAGAAACACTAAGGGATATAAGATAAAAGGCATTTGCTACCTTGAAAAGCAACGTTGGGTCGTTGAGAGAACGATTTCTTGGTTAAAGACATGCTTCCGTCGTCTTACAGTGCGCTGGGAAAGAAAGGCAATATATTGGAACGGACTATTAATGTTTGGACTACTGGGATATTGGATGAATTTCTTAAGTCGGCAAGTATCTTTAAAACAGTAAATTTAATTCAAGATAGGTTCTTGCCAACCAATTTTTTTTAAAACTATTTCAAGAATACTCTTAGAATTTTTATTATCTTTTTTATTCCAAAGATGGAAATAATAATAACATAATTCCCATTTAGGATATTCTATGGGTAACATACGCCACTG
This sequence comes from Candidatus Rhabdochlamydia oedothoracis, assembly GCF_019453995.1. Lineage (NCBI taxonomy): Bacteria > Pseudomonadati > Chlamydiota > Chlamydiia > Parachlamydiales > Candidatus Rhabdochlamydiaceae > Candidatus Rhabdochlamydia > Candidatus Rhabdochlamydia oedothoracis. The sequence goes on from NZ_CP075587.1 coordinate 518,304, forward strand.
GCAACCACTTTTTAAAATGTACAAAATTCCACAAAAAATATCATATAGATCAACTCTTCGTGGACGTGTTTTTTTGCGTGTAGACTCAAGTATTAGATGGATTTTGCTAAATTGTTTACGAGAAATATCGCTTGGATAAGAGCGGGTCATAACTACCTCCAAAGGTTTTATGAAAACTATCATTATACCTTAATGAGAAGATTTTAAACAGGTTCTTAGGCAGATTTTAGCTTAAGAACCCTTGTATTTATCTGCAATTTTCTCTACACTGCCCTATTTATGTGCCGATGTGGCGGAATGGTAGACGCGGTAGACTCAAAATCTACTTTTAGCGATAAAGTGCTGGTTCGAGTCCAGTCATCGGTATTAATAACCTCAGTTTTGGGTTTTAGTCAATAAATAAGCCCCAATTACTCTACACAAGAAATATTTCTAAGTTAATAATTATAAGCAACTAATATTATATGTATCTATCAGGGCTTACGCATGAAGAATTTCCTTTGCACCTACCAGATCTAATAAATAATCTTTACGACATGATGCAATAGACCTCTTGCGTAGTTAAATAAAAATTTCATAATTGTAGATTCCAGCAATAAGATGTCCTAGACAGAACTTGAGTTGACAGACAGCACTTCATTGACAGTGTCAATTTGGTGTAATGTGTCTAGCATTTTCATTTGTGCTAGGTGCTTTGCATCCTGAAATGTTTGCCATGGTGTCTTCCCATAACAATAGATTTCTTGCATAACCCCTTATTTTAAAGCTTTCATTTATAGATTCCTAATCTTAACAAAAGCATTTCCAGCTATATCTCTCAAACAATCATATCTCCTTGATTAAAATACTTTAAAATTTTAGATTGCTTATTGGTTATGCAAGAGATCTAATATTTCCCAAAATGGACTCGCTCTTCATTGTACTCTTTTACATATTTATCCACATCCATTTGCAGTTCTTCTAGACTATGATAAACTTTTTGCCTAAATGCTGATGCATAAAATTCATTTTGAATCGTCTGATGAAACCTCTCACAGATTCCGTTGGTTTGAGGATGCCTTGCCTTTGTTCGAGTATGTTCAATATCTTCTATTGTAAGATAAGCTCATATTCATGGTATTCCCGACTCCCACAGTACTCTGTCCCTCTACGGTTAAGTATTCTTAACACTCTTAACTCTTGTTCTTCAAACCAGGGTATTGTTTTATCATTTAATACTTCTGCTACTACTAGTGCATTTTTTCTGTCATACAACTTAGTAAAAGCAACTTTACTATAGGTGTCAATCACTGTTTGCTGATAGATCCTTCCCACACCTTTAATAGTGCCTACATAATAGGTATCTTGTGCAACAAGATAGCCGGGGTGTTGTGTTTCTATTTCACCATGCGCTTCTTTAGCTTTTTCAAGCGCTCTTAATTGATCTTCTGTAAAGATCAAGTGATCTTGAGCTGCTTTTGCTTCTAACGCCTTTAGTCTCTTCTTAGAGCCTGTTTAAAATCTTTTCAAAAAACGAGAAGATTTTAAAACAGGCTCTAAAGAATTATCCTTTACTAAAACCTAATCTACCCCACTCAATTTATAAATTGTCTTGTCGTGAAGCTTGTTGAAGAGCCGGATGCGGTAAGTTCCGCAAGTCCGGTTCTGTGAGGGATGCGTAATGGAAGTTACGCATCTACTCGATAGAGGTTTCATCAGAATCATTTTTTATCTCTCAATTATCAAGCGAAATCTTCATGCATTGGCCCTGTAATTGAGTATGGCCTTGTCTCTGTGAAGTTTTTAAGTTATTAGCAAGACGTAAACTATGCTGGCATCTTCTTTTTTTCTTAAACATGAAAATACCAGCTAATAAACTTCCAGTTGCAAATAGAGCTAATCCTATTAATGCAATCCCTCGTTGAATATTTGTTGATTTAGTTATTTTAGGTTCTGTTGTTGTGGTTGGTTCAGGTATTGCTGTTGAAGTAGCAGCTGTTGGTTTTGTTTGTTTAACTGTTGTTTCTGGAGCAGTTGTTGATTGAGTTAGTTCAAATATTGTAGTTGGCTTTTCTGAACTTTTTTTATATCGAGTTGATCTACTACACTGCTCTTCTAATTGAGCAATCGTGCTCTCTTTTTCTTTTAAAGAGCTATTACATACCTGATTTTCTTTACGGCAATTATCACGATCAGTAACCAGGCTTCTCAAGAATTTTGACGATACCTCGGTAGTAGTTGCTATTACTTTATATCTTTTATGTCTTGCATGAATACGCTTTGACCGTGGAATATTTCCATACTTTGGATCTGTAAACCCATTTCCAATTTTCACCTTAGCCACTCTATCTATTTAAGGAAGTATACTATTATTATTCCCTATATTAAATGGAGTTGGAGATCCATTGATTGCTATACTTGAATTGATAAAGCTCATTTTTATTTCCTAAGATTAAATTGTTCAACTTTTTAAAAAACAAGAATACGAAGGCTTATTTATTGCAAAATTTCGCGAAAATAAATACCCTAATAACGCTGAAGTTATTCTTTGAAATACATTATCTTGAATTTTGTGCATACATAAATCGTCAAAATCTTTCGACTATACTATACATGCCATAATTGCACACAAAAGAAGAGGTTGCTCCTTAAACGGAGTAGGTTAAACTCTCCAATATAAACGAGATTTTTTCAAATCTCAAAACCGCTCATTAAAGAGCAAAAAAATGAGGAGCAACCCATGAAGCATTATATTGGATTAGATGTATCAATGAAAAGAACTTTTATCTGTGTATTAAATGAACAAGGTAAGATTGTCCATGAAGGTTCAGAAAAAACAGATCCTGATTTACTAGCAGATGATTTTTCCAAAAGAGATTTTCAAGAAATCGTTGTTGGCTTTGAAAGTGGATGTTTATCTCATTACCTAGTCACAGGATTTAGAAAAAGAGCTATAGATCCCCTATGTATGGATGCAAGGAAGCTGAGTACGATTCTTGCTTTGAAAATAAATAAGACAGACAAAAATGATGCACGAGGAATCGCAGAAGCCCTTCGATCAGGTATGTATACACGAGTACACTGTAAGCCCCAAGATTCAGTAGAAAAAAGCATTTTGTTAGTTTCCAGAAGAGCGCTAATTAAACAGCAAACGCAGAAATACTGTAAGGGGCTTGCTTAAAAGTTACGGAATACGATTGGGATCTGTGGGATCCAAAAGATTTTCGTCTGTGGTTGTAAAGCAGATAGAAAAACAGGAAAAAAGTATTGTTCTGAGCATAACCTCTCTATTAAATACCTTTGATAAGGTAGTTGAGGAAGTAGAAAAACTGGATAAAGAAATGCTTAAGCTGGTCAGTCAAGATAAAGAAGTACAACGGCTTATGACAATCCCTGGCGTAGGACCTGTAACAGCATTAACCTATAAAACAGAAATTTTTGATCCCACTCGTTTTAACGATTCTAAATCAGTAGGAGCCTATCTTGGTATGACGCCTAAACAGTATGCCTCCGGAGAGGTGCAAAGACAGGGAAGAATTTCAAAATGTGGATCCAGTGAACTTAGATCTCTATTAGTTGAAGCCGGAATAGTAATGCTGACACGAAGTAAGAAATGGAGCAAGCTAAAAGCTTGGGGATGAAAAATCATGAGAAAAAAAGGAATGAAGAAAGCCGCCTTAGCAGTAGGTAGAAAGTTATCCGTAATTATGCACAAGATGCTGATTGAACAAAAAGAATTTATTTACGGTGAGCCAAAGGCAGCTTAAAAACGCATTTTTTTAGAAATAAAAACATTAGGAAAAGTGACTAAAATTTTTTGCAGGAGAAAACCGAAGAAATAGGTAAAGACGACAAATGAGTTGGCTCTTAGAAGCCGTAATATACTAGTGCCGATTCAAACGGCTAGCTTAATGGGATTTAAGTCAACGACTTGAAACTTGTCGTTTATCCTACATTTCAAAATATCTGTTATTTTCGGTATCTCTTCTAAGAAGAATCCTCTAATTGCCTGAAAAAAAGTCACCGACGTTTCGTAATATCGATTGTATACCTTCTTTTCCTTTAAGATCTTCCACAAGCGTTCAATAGGATTCAAATTCGGCGAATAAGGAGGGAGATAGTGCACTTTAATCCTAGAAGACATCAGAAACTCTTCTAGTTTCTTATTTTTGTTTGATCTTGCATTATCCAAAATTACATGAATAATTCGAGCCTCTGTCTGTTTTTCTAGCTTCTTGAAAAAATCGAGCATTGCATCGGCATCAACTGTCTTATATTCCTCTGTAAAAATCTTCATTCCTGTCAGGCAAAGAGCTCCAGCAAAATGCAATCGCAATTGTTTCCCGGATGTCTGCAAAGTCTTTTGAACGCCTTTTTTGATCCATCCACATACGGCTTGGGACTGATGTTCAGGATGCACAGCATCTATGAAATAGATCTCTTCATCAGGGTTTAAGGTCTCCTTTAAAGCCCTATATTGTTCTATGAAAATTCGTTGTTTTTCAGGATCTAATTTCCCAGGAATCTTTTTAGGACGTTTATAAACAAATCCGTGCTGTATGAGCCAATCTGTCATGCCACTTCGGGAATATTTTATCCCATATTGCTCATGCACATAAGCTATGATCCCTTTGACTTTAAGATAGGTCTTTTCATGTAGGTGTTTTAGTAGAGACTCTTTTTGGTCTTGTGAAAGTTTTGATTTGCTACCGCCTCGAGGGCTACTTCCAGTTTTATTTTCGGAATCATATTCTCTGAGGTATTTCTGAACAGTGATAGGGCTTATCCGGAGTGTTTTAGCAAGATTTTTTGTTGAGATACCCTCATCATAGCCCAAAATTACACAAAGCCTATTCCGTTCAGAATAGTCTTTTGGATGCTTTAACTTGTGTTCTAAGTCAGCTCTCTGGCTAGGGATCAGTTTTTTCATACTCAATAGCTTAACACAAAACAAAATATTTTTCTATACGATTGAATCGGAACCACTATATACATTGTCTTGCCCATTTCATTTCGGATAGCATAATGGAGCGAAGAATCTAAAATAGTTTTCTTCAAAAAGATTCCGCAGAGAACCCTGGACTTATCTCCCGCATTAAACTTTGCTGTCCTAAGATCTTAAAAAACGCCTTTTATTTTGCAAGCAAAATATCGGCTCGGAGAGCTTATGAAGAATTAAGAGAATTTATATTCCCCTTGTGTGCAATTAGAGAACTCGTTTGCATTCAAATTAAGAGTTTGAATACATAAACATTTTTATACAAAAGATAATATCTTCTTGCAAGATAGAGCAGCTTTTTCAAAAAAAACCAGTTATGCAATTCTTAATTTGAAATCAAACTAGTATATAGTGGTTCCGATTCAATCGTATAGAAAAATATTTTGTTTTGTGTTAAGCTATTGAGTATGAAAAAACTGACCCCTAGCCAGAGAGCTGACTTAGAACACAAGTTAAAGCATCCAAAAGACTATTCTGAACGGAATAGGCTTTGTGTAATTTTGGGCTATGATGAGGGTATCTCAACAAAAAATCTTGCTAAAACACTCCGGATAAGCCCTATCACTGTTCAGAAATACCTCAGAGAATATGATTCCGAAAATAAAACTGGAAGTAGCCCTCGAGGCGGTAGCAAATCAAAACTTTCACAAGACCAAACAGAGTCTCTACTAAAACACCTACAGGAAAAGACCTATCTTAAAGTCAAAGGGATCATAGCTTATGTGCATGAGCAATATGGGATAAAATATTCCCGAAGTGGCATGACAGATTGGCTCATACAGCACGGATTTGTTTATAAACGTCCTAAAAAGATTCCTGGGAAATTAGCTCCTGAAAAACAACGAATTTTCATAGAACAATATAGGGCTTTAAAGGAGACATTAAACCCTGATGAAGAGATCTATTTCATAGATGCTGTGCATCCTGAACATCAGTCCCAAGCCGTATGTGGATGGATCAAAAAAGGCGTTCAAAAGACTTTGCAGACATCTGGGAAACAATTGCGATTGCATTTTGCTGGAGCTCTTTGCCTGACAGGAATGAAGATTGTTACAGAGGAATATAAGACAGTTGATGCCAATGCAATGCTCGATTTTTTCAAGAAGCTAGAAAAACAGACAGAGGCTCGAATTATTCATGTAATTTTGGATAATGCAAGATCAAACAAAAATAAGAAACTAGAAGAGTTTCTGATGTCTTCTAGGATTAAAGTGCACTATCTCCCTCCTTATTCGCCGAATTTGAATCCTATTGAACGCTTGTGGAAGATCTTAAAGGAAAAGAAGGTATACAATCGATATTACGAAACGTCGGTGACTTTTTTTCAGGCAATTAGAGGATTCTTCTTAGAAGAGATACCGAAAATAATAGATATTTTGAAATGTAGGATAAACGACAAGTTTCAAGTCGTTGACTTAAATCCCATTAAGCTAGCCGTTTGAATCGGCACTAGTATAGATCAGGGCTTACGCATGAAGAATTTCCTTTGCACCTACCAGATCTAATAAATAATCTTTACGACATGATGCAATGAAGCGTCGTTTACCTAAACTGACCTTGCTTGTCTTATCTTTTTGTAAAAGATTCAAAGTAGCCCGTCGAACTATAGATAGATTTTCAGCTCCAGTTCCTTCAATAATCACAGCTAGCTTCTTCCGGTATAACGTCCTGTGCTTGTTCAAAAAAGTTATGAGCTTCTGCATGTAAGTGGTCTTGATTGCCTTTAAGGGCAATAACATAATCTCCTCCCTGGGAACAAATCTGTTCTACTACTATTTTGTGACAAACGGCTGCATCGATTGTTACAACAACTCCTTTAATATAGTAAGAAGGCTTTGAATGGTCTCTATTTCCTTTCCTTTTTATACTCCTTATGAAAAAGGAGCCAGAATCATTTTTTATCTCTCAATTATCAAGCAAAATCTTCATGCGTTGGCCCTGTATATCAGATATAAATTAATAATCAATTAACAATTGTATAGTATAATTATTATTAATTAACATTAATAGATTCATTTAAATGAAAAACGAGAATATGACAAAAATTTTTTTAGAACCTTCTATTCAGGTCTTACAAAACACCACGATAGATAATCCAAGAGATAACCTAGAAAAAGAAGACATAAAAAATTGTTTTAATAATTGTAAACCTAATGTTTCTCAAAGCCATGTTACCCTTGATTCAAAAAACGTAGAACAAGTATGGATGCCTGCTTTTTTTACTTTATCAGTAGACCCTAGTTTTACTGAAGACGGAAAGTTTTTGCTAAAAAATGCGCATGTAGAACATTTGGTAAAAAGCAATCAAAAATTTTTTTTAAGCTTTCCTCGTTGGATAAAACAGATAATTAATTATATAAAAAAGTATTTTAATTCATCTCAAAAAGACTGGAGAATATATACATGTTTTCAAGATCTAAAAAAGATAGAAAAAGAATGGAATCTGATTGCTAGATCTATGGGAATAACTTACGTACCTGATACGGATGAGGGGACTATATGGCAGCCTAAAGCTTTTTATCTATTCCAAAGAGTAGAGAATCAATTTTATGAAAAACTGTCAGAGATTGGAAACTTAATTTACGAAGAAGATGATAAAAAACGTATGTTTCCAAGCGAATTATTTTTACCTATGCATAAGTTATATGCTCCGCAAAACCCCTCTTGGAATATAGAAAATATTTTACAATCGGCAAAGAAGGGAGAAGCGATCGAAAATTTGGATATAGTTCGTATTGCTGAATTCGGTTACCAAACGCTTTCAAAGAATGTTTGTAAGGGAACAGATTTTTATATGTCTCATTCATTATTTGCAAATGATATAAAAGATTATGCAAATAGTTTGGTAGTAGCCATAAGAAAACTAAGACGTGCTTTACGCGAAGAAGAAGATCTTCATAAATATGAAGAACTATTCAATGAATTTAAAACTTGTTGGAATGCTTATATAGATTCTAATCCGCTTTTACAAGAATTATCTATAGTGTATTCAAATAATAATTTCTTTAAAGATTTCTATAATTTTTTAGAAAAATCTACTCAAGACATTCTTTATCCTAGGTCAAGTGATGTAGAAGATTTTACAAGAAGATTTACGGTTCCTTGTGATAAGTATAAAAAAATAGGCTATAAAAAAGTAGAAAAAGCATTCAAAAAATTATTACCCCATTCTTCTACGACAAAACTTTTAAAAATACAAGAAGAGCTAGCTAGAGCTAACTCTATATAAGGTTTAGTTGTTGTGTGCTAAAAATTCACAAATTAACGGTACATTAATCAAGATAGGAAAAGGCACCTGGTCGATTGCAGGAGATACGAGAAGTTGCCCTGAAAAAGCACCAGCATCCAAAGAGAGGTATTCAGGAATCTCACCAGACCTAATTATGCTTTTTTGGATTTTATCATTTTTTTGAGACTTTTCTTTAATGGAAATCGTCATTCCCGGACGGACAAAAAAAGACCTGCGGTCTACTTTCTTACCATTTACCAATACATGTCCATGAGATACTAATTGCTGAGCTGCAAAAATAGTCGGCGCTAATTTTAAGCGGTAAACCATATTATCTAATCTGCATTCTAATCTCTCGATAAAAACAGCAGGGGTATTTCCCTTTGCTTTTGAAGCTTCTTTATAGTAGCGCACAACCTGAGTGGTTGTCAGCATACCATAAACAGCTTTTAACTTTTGTTGCTCTTCTAGCTGAAGGCCATAATCAGACTTTTTCTTTCTTTTACTTCCATGCATTCCCGGAGGATTTGGCTTATGTAGTAACGGATTACGAGCTTTGCCGAATATATTTGCCCCAAAACGTCTTGCGACACGATTTTTTGGGCCGGTGTATCGAACCATGGTAATCTCCTAATAAGACTGCTTATTTTAATGACATAAAAAGATGTATCCTAATCTACCCGTGATTTTTTGTAAATGGAGCTTTTTTTGTTAAAAAATAATCTATGATATTGTCAGGTTTGCTTTTCAGCGCTATACTTCTCTTTTAAACAAGGGTATTGACTTATGCAAAAAGATTATTGGATTATAGCCTATTATATATTTACTCCTATTGAAGACCCCTTAAAAGAGGTACAGAGGCAGCAAAAATTTCTAGAAAATAAAGATATTAAGTGTCGGATCTATATTGCTCATAATGGGATTAATGCCCAAATAAGCGGTTGTAAAACCGATGCTCAAATCTACCTAGAGTGGATGAAAAAGGATGCACGTTTTAAAGAAATTTCTTTTAAAATAGATTTTTACGATGAGCATGTATTCCCCAAAGCCTGCGTGAAATTTCGGAAGCAGCTTGTAGCTTTAGATGAAGAGGTGGATTTAGAATTAACAGGTACACACGTTTCCCCTAAAGAATGGAAAGAGATGTTGGAAAATCGCGATGAAAGCGTTTTGCTAATCGATGTGCGCAATCAATATGAATGGGAACTGGGTCATTTTGTGGGAGCTGAGCTTCCTTGCTTAAAAAACTTTAGAGATTTTTCTCCCTATGCAAAAAAATTAAAAAATCATTATGACCCTAACCAGACAAAGGTCATGATGTACTGTACTGGTGGTATTCGATGCGAACTGTATTCTGCTCTGCTAAAAAAAGAAGGTTTTTCTGAGATCTATCAGTTAGATGGTGGTGTAATTAATTATGGAAAACAAGAAAGTACCGCACATTGGAGAGGCAAGTTATTTGTATTTGACGATCGCTTATCCGTTTGTATAGATGAAAAAGTAGATGAAGTAATCAGCCATTGTTCTCATTGCAAAACAAGTAGTGATACATATTATAATTGTGCAAATATGGATTGCAATGAGCTTTTCTTATGTTGCCTTACTTGTGCAGAAAAATTCAAAGGCTGTTGTAGTGATACTTGCATGTCTGCTGGTAGGGTAAGGCTTTATCAGGCGGTCACGCGTCCTAAGCCTTTTCGTCGGTATTCCTCCAAAGAGAACGGATTAAATTAAGCATGAGTTTTTGTGTGTCATCAAGCACAACGGTAAGTCCTGGTTTGATTCCCTCTTCGGAAAGTTCAAAGGCTTTCATAGTATTGCAAATGCGACCATCAAGACGTATGCCTATCCCTTGAATGCCGATCATGTTTCCCCAATCTGCAAACATGGTAAGGGTTAGCTCACATGCGGTAATCAGGAAAAAGACTTGCTTATCTGGATGGGCAAAAATAAGCTCGAAGCACTTTTCTCCAATATAATGAACGGTAGGAATAAATAAAGGAATGATATGAGCTCTATTAGGTAGAGCATTTACCGCTTTACCAATAAAACACTGGCGACATACCGGATGATTGGGATCGTGAATACAGTCAGCTGAAAACCGTTTTGAAGGGCATTCAAAAGGTTTATGACAATAGGAAAATCCTATGACAAGAAGATGGTTTTTATGACAAGCTAAGCGCTTTTCAAAGGTGGCCAAATCTTTTACCCCATAAAAGAAAAGATCTTGGTCTCGAGAGTAAGATTTTGTAAATAAAGAAGAGATAAAACGATAGCTATGTTTTATCGGCGCACGAAAAAAATAGCGCCAAAAAATTTTTTTCTTATCGCGGGTGAGTAAATATTTTGTACTTTTCCATGTAAGATTGCAGGAAGTGTCTTTGGTAATACCAGGCATTTGTGGAAGAGAGGAGAGAGTTTTCAACGGATGGGTTTTTTGATAGGATTTTTGCCCTTGATCCCATTTTTCTTCCGCTTCTTCCCAGCTGGATTGGTTATTCCAAATCTTCAAGTTATGATTCATAAACCATGAATATAGTTTAAAAGGAGATATTTGTGTCAGAGCTATTTTATCATTTAGATATTTCTCAAAAATCTCAAATGGTTATTACACTACCAAAAAAATTTTCCCAGAGAAAAGAAACCTTGCTAGCAGCTAAATCCCTTTTAGAAAAAAACGCACTAGATCTTTTATGGAAACAATTACCTACCCATGTAGAAGAGGGAATAAGGTTTCTTATCTCCTCAGGAATTGCATTTGAATTACTTAAGCTTCTTAGTGGCACAGGTAGATTGCTCTATAAAGGACAAAAGATCATTATCGATCCTTTTACAAAGGCAGAAGGATTTATTCAAGCAAAAGCCTTAAATGAGACACAAGTAGAAATCTGTGCAAGATTTAAGCTTGGTAGACAAGAAGAGCCTTTGGCCAGCTGTACAGCTGTTTTTTGGGGAAGTCCTCAATGGATTCTCTATGCTGGAGTTGTACGTCTATTAGACACAGAAGTGTCTTTAAAATGGCTAAAAATTCCAGAGACTATCTTACAAAAAAAAGAACTACAGGAGTTTCTAGAAGAAAAAGAGGGCATAACCTGGTTAGAAGAAATTTCAAACGATCCTTTGCCTTTTATTTGTTTAACAGATCGACATGGAGGATTTGCCAATTTATGGTTTGATTATGGAATACGAGGAAAAATACCAGCTTTTGAAGAAAAAGAGTTTTTTTGGCGTAAAAAGACCCTAGAAAAGCAATGGGAACAAGACCTATTAGAAACCGATTTTAGCAAAAAAAAAGTGGGGGATTCTTCTTATTATTGTCCGCTAGATAAAGTAGCCAAAAGTATTACATTTTTAATTGAAATCGGCTGGAAAGTATTTGATCATCAAAACAAGCAAGTGGTTTGTTTAGGACAAGAAACCCTATTGTTAGAAGAGCGCCCTCAAGCTTGGCTTGTACGCGCTGAGTTTGATTATCAAGGTCATAGAGCTAATTTACAACAGGTAATAGGGGCTTTTAATCGTAGATCTTGCTTTGTAGAATTAGCTGCTCATACAGTCGGTCTAATCGATTTGAAAAAAATAGAAGAGAAATGGGCAGATCTTTCAGAGTTAGAGTTTGATCAAGAAGGAGTCTACCTTCCCTTTAGGCAATTAGGATTGCTCTCTGAGGAAAAGAATCCTCTAGAGATCTTTAAGCACTTAAATCATGCTCTTCAACCAGTTGTTCTAGGAGAGAAATTCAAAGGGCAACTGTTCACTTATCAGAATCAAGGGTTGATCTGGCTTTCTTTTCTAGAGAAAAATCAAGTAGGGGGGCTTTTAGCTGATGAAATGGGTTTAGGTAAAACCATCCAAGTAATAGCCTTTCTTTCACAACTAGAGCTCAAACAATCTTGTTTGATTGTAGTTCCTACGTCTTTATTATTTAATTGGCAAAATGAATGTGCTCGGTTTTTTCCTAGCTGCCCGATTCGTATACATGCAGGCAAAGAGAGAATAAAAACCCTTCCCTCTATCCCATCAATCATTCTTACTTCCTATGCTGTTTTACGTATAGACCAGGTATTGTTTACCTCTTTAGATTTTCAACTGGTTATCTTAGATGAAGCACAAGTCATTAAAAACCCAGATAGTCAAATAGCTGAAGTCTGTTTTCAGCTGCGATCAAAGATGCGAGTGGCTATTACAGGGACACCTATAGAAAATAGACTAGAGGATTTCTTCTCGCTTTTTTATTTTCTTAATCCAGGCTTATTAGGTGAGCGTAAACAGTTTCAAGCAGAAGCGCTTGCATCTCAAGTAGACAGTCGTTATTTAAAGCGCATACAAAAGCTCATCAGGCCGTTTATTTTGCGTCGCACAAAAAAGCAAGTAGCGCTTGATCTTCCAGAAAAACTCGAACAGACCATTTGGGTAGAAATGAGCGAAGAGCAGCGCAACATTTATGAAAAATATCTACAGTCCACGCGTGTTAAGCTCCGATCAAAAGGTACCAATCAACAAATGCAGATTTTAGAAGCCATTTTGCGCCTAAGGCAAATTTGCGCCCACCCTTTGCTAGTAGATCCTACTGCCCAAGATCTCTATCAATACAGCGGGAAGTTTTCCAAAGTTATGGCTGATTTAGCAGAAGTGATAGAAGAAAAGAGAAAGGTTCTTTTTTATAGTCAATTCACTTCAATGCTACATTTGATGAAAAAAGAGGCTCAAAATCGGAATTGGAAGTACGTCTATTTAGATGGGAGCACAAAAAATCGAGAACAGGTTGTATCTCAGTTTCAAGAAGACGACCAAACCCTTCTTTTTTTTATTAGCTTAAAAGCAGGAGGAGTTGGTTTAAATTTGACCAAAGCCGACTATGTCTTCCTGTATGACCCTTGGTGGAATATAGCAATAGAGAATCAAGCTATTGATCGAGCCCACAGGTTAGGAAGGTCTAACCAAGTGATTGCTAGGCGTTATGTAACCGCTTTAAGCATTGAGGAGAAAATCATGGGCCTTAAAAAACATAAGCAACAGCTCTCTCAAACCCTTATGGAAGATTTAAGCAATATAGAAGCCCTTTCTTTAGAAGATTTGATCCATCTACTAGATTAAAACCAAAAGTTGAGCTATAGAGCCTTGCTCTATAACTCATATTTCTATATATTTGAGTTATAGAAGAGAGGTCTATAACTCATGCCCTGGAACTGGGAATTACCCGACTGGCCCCAATTTAGCTACCATCTCGACCAAATAGCTTTAAAAGAAAGGCAGTTTCTTTTAGAAGTAGACACTGCCTGCGCCTTTCTAAAAAATATAGGAGATCAGGAATACAGCCGGTTTGTCGTAGAGATTCTTAGTTTGGAGGGTTTAGAAAGTGCGAGAATTGAAGGAGAGTTTCTTGATAGAGAAAGCTTGCAATCATCGATTAAACAACACTTTAGCTTACGTGCATCTCCCAACCAAGAGACCAATAAAGAATCTCGAATGGCTAAACTTCTTTGTGATGTTTATCAATCCTTTGATCAACCATTGACTCAAGAGATGCTCTTTAGATGGCATTTCGAACTGTTTAATAATCAATCAAATATTGATTGTGGAAGATATCGCACTCATATTGAACCCATGCAGATTGTTTCTCATCGATATGGCTCTTCAAAGGTTTTTTTTGAAGCTCCCTCATCAGTAAAAGTTCCCAATGAAATGGCAGCATTCATTAATTGGTTTAATTCTACAAATGCATTGCTATCTATTCTAGGAAAAGCGGCCATTGCTCATGTGTATTTTGAGAGCATTCACCCTTTTAAAGACGGAAACGGCAGAATTGGCCGTGTTTTAGTGGAAAAGGTTCTTTCTCAAGGCATTGGACACCCGGTATTAATTGCTGTTTCAAAAGTATTAGAAAAACAAAAAAAAGAATACTATACAGCTATTGAAAGATGTAATCGCACTCTAGAAATAGATCATTGGATTGCATTTTTTGCAGATGTGATCTTGCAGGCTCAAAGTCAATCGATGAACCTTCTTTGCTTTTTGATTGAAAAATCAAAGCTGTTGACAGCTCTTTCTGGACGACTCAATCCACGTCAGGAAAAGGTTTTATTGAGGATGTTTGCAGAGGGCCTAAGCGGTTTTCAAGGGGGATTGAGTGCTGATAACTATATTGTGATAGCAAAGACCTCTAGAGCAACAGCAACACGCGATTTAGCAGACCTAGTTCATAAAAGGGCCTTAGTAAAAACCGGAGAGCTTCGCCACACCCGTTATTGGTTAAACCTGCCCATAAGAATTAATCCTCTTCTTTAAGATCTTGTTCGATCATTTCCTTAGCTGCAAATTTAAGTGTTTTGAGCCCTTCAACAAAGCCAATTTCTTTAAGTAAAATGTCGAGATAGCGCAGTTCTGTCTGAAGCTGGTCATTGACCGACTCTAGTTCGGAAATCTTTTTTAACAGTTCTTCTTTTTTCATAAAATCTCTTCAATTAGGCAAAAAGGGGGTAAAATAATGCCTTTGATTTATCTGTATACATACTTAAACAAGGCTTTTTTAAGATATAGATGAAATGAGTCAATATAAAGTTTTTTGAATATAACTCATTTATTTGTAGTTAATTACAGGTATTAAAAAAATAGTTTTTTAAATAAGTTAATACATGTTTTAATTTAAGTTTTCATAATTAATTAACAATTGTTTGTTATATAGTTATTTAAAATATTATTGATAAAGTTGTATATTTTTCTCCAACAAAATATATGGAGGTAGAGAAATGCCTAAACCTTATTCAATGGATCTAAGAAAACGAGTGCTTCAATACCTAGAAGAAAATAACGACAAAATGAAGGCCAGCCAGCTATTTCAAGTTGGGATTGCAACTGTCTACCGATGGGTAAAGCGTAAGAAACAAAGAGGAAACGTAGAACCTCTAAAAAAGAAAAGCACTTATAAGAAAATTGATGATCAGAGATTAATCGCTTATGTAGAAAAAAACCCCGATCATTTTTTATCAGAGATTGCAAAGCATTTTGGTTTGACTTTGCAAGCAATCTTTTACGCTTTGAAAAGACTCAAGATCACAAGAAAAAAAAGATTGCGTTTTATAAGGAAAGGAATGCGGAAGCAAGAGCGGAATATCTAAAAAAGATAGAAGCAATTTCTCCTGAAAAAAGGGTCTATTTGGATCAGAGCGGAATCAGTCAATATGTGCATAGGCAATATGCGAGGAGCGCGAGGGGAAAACAAATATTTGGAGGAATTTCAGGAAAACGATTTGGTAGACAGAGTGTAATTTCGGCACTACAAGGGAAGAAATTGCTGGCACCGATGTGTTTTGAAGGAACTTGCAATACGGATCTATTTAATGTATGGCTAAAACAGGAATTGATTCCAAATTTGACTCATGGCCAAGTTTTGATTCTCGATAACGCGAGCTTTCATAAATCAAAGACAACTAGAACATTGATAGAGGAAAGTGGATACAAAATGCTCTTTCTCCCGCCTTATTCACCGGACTTAAATCCTATCGAAAAATATTGGGCCAATATGAAAACGAAAATCCGAGAACTTTTACCTACTGTAGCTAATTTATCCGAAGCCTTAGATCAAGCTGTTTTATCAATGTCGATTTAAATAACTATAACAAAATCTCTTAATAATAAGAACAATATAAAAAGAGAATTTATGAGTGCAAATATAAACACAAGAGTTTTAGAATTAGTAGGTTCTGCTTGGAAAAAAGTAAAAGAAAGGGTTTTAGAAGTTACAACTCTTTCTTCCGACTCTATCAATGCGCAATCTACTCTTGATTTGTTTAAAAAATGGGAAGAAAAGTATCCTTTTGCACAAAGAATCGTGGTTATATGCGATAATGCTGCCTACTATAGGTCAAAAATTGTTGCAAATTACCTAAAAACATCCAGAGTAGAAATCAAATTCTTGCCTCCTTATTCTCCCGATCTCAATCTGATTGAACGCCTTTGGCGATTCATGAATAAAAAAGTTCGCAATAATCGATATTAGACTTCTTGCGTAATTAGATTTTTGCTATACTTCCTTCCTAAATGGAGGGAAAGGAAAAATTACTTAGAACTTCAATCACTCTCACCCGAGCAATTTAGAAGACTGACAGGAGTGAAACGAAAAACTTTTGAAGAAAAGGTCTTAATTTTATGGGAAGAGCAAAACAAAAGATATAGAAAAGCTAGGAGAAAAGGCTTACTTAAGCCTAGAAGACAAGCTTTTAAAGACTTTAGAATATTTGAGAGAATATCGAACGTATTTTCACACAGGTTGTAGTTACGGTCTGAGAGAAAGCGCATGTTATCGAGCCTGCAGATGGGTAGAAGACACATGGATTAAAAGCAAGAAGTTTTCACAGCCTGGGAAAAAAGCTCTTCTTAAGAGAGACATGGAATACGAAGTAATTCTTATAGATGCATCAGAAACACCTATAGAGCGTCCCCAAAAAAAGACAAAGATAAAAAGAGGATAAAAAATCGCAATAATAGACAGAAGCATTTTTACTCCGGAAAAAAGAAAAAGCATACGATCAAAATAGTCGTAGATAAGAAAACGAAAAAAGTTGTCAGAATAAACTTTTGTAATGGCAAAAAACATGTTTTTGCTCTTTAATGAGCGGTTTTGAGATTTGAAAAAATCTCGTTTATATTGGAGAGTTTAACTTACTCCGTTTAAGGAGCAACCCCTTCTTTGTGAGCAATTATGGAAAGTTATTTTTGCAAATCGATTTTCGACCCTAGAGCTGTTGCTTTAACTGCAGTAGGCGGATGTATAGCAGGAAGATTTTGTGGGATTTCCCCCATGCATGGAGCAATTTATGCAGTTACTAGCCGTAGTGTTGGTACAGTTGCGGCTATAATTCATATAGGTTTATTTACTAGATCTGTAAGACTTATGAATAGCTTTTCAAAATTTCTTGTAACGCCTTTACTAATGACTAGAGCTTACCTAGTTTTTACAGCTGGTAATAAAGCCCTTTCTTTAATAGGAAAACCACTTATTTTTACGACCGCGGTAAAAGTTTCTCTAATTTTAGGGATCACCAGCTTTTTTTCCGATTTATTAATTAATTATATTAAAGATCGGGCTTTCAAAAATTAAAAAAGAATATTTATGATTGTGCTTCTCTAAACCGATTGGATTTAGAATTGTTTATAATGTGTTATTTGCTGTAAAATAAATTGTTATTATTTTATAAAAATTAAAACTACTTTATAATAATTCTCTAATCAAACGGCCCTTTCAACCTTGAAGTGCACAAAAAAGAACATATAAATACTTGAAAAAACATCTATTGTGCACCCGAGCATAGCATGTTTGTAGATAATCTCGTAAACACTTCTAGTGGAGTTTCGAAGTTGAGAGCCTTTCTAGGTCTGTTATTTAGTAAAGTTTCCACCCTTTCTATATCCTTGGAAGTCGTATCTAAAAAGCTTTGTGTTTTAGGAAAATATTGCCTAACTAGTCCGTTTGTATGCTCATTTAAGCCTCTTTCCCAAGAATGGTAGGGCGTTGCAAAGTAGAAGTCTGTCTCTAGCTCGAAACTAACCATTTGGTGATAGGCAAATTCTTTTCCGTTGTCTGCTGTTAATGTGTGTACAAAATCTTTGATAGGTTTAAGTTGTTCAATTAACGCTTGACTTACTTCCTCTGCAGTTTTATGAGAAACTTTGGCGAGCTTAGTTAGCTTGGAAGTTCTTTCTACCATTGATACAATTACGCCTTTATGTCCTGCCCCTATGACTGTATCTAGTTCCCAGTCTCCTAAACGAGTCTTTTTTTCTACAATACAAGGCCGTTGCTTAATATCTATACGACCAGGCATGTTCCCTCTTCCAGAAGCTCCCTTTCTCTGCTTGTTATATTTTTTCCCTCGATGACGGAGCTCTCTATAAAGCTGTCCTCCCTGTCGTTTATCTTTCCAGATATGATTATAGATGGTCTCATGACTAACATGTTCTTTACCATGTCTTTTAAGCCATCCGGATATTTGTATAGGGCTCCATTGCAACTTGATTTTTTCTTCAATACGGGTAACTATTTGAGGAGTCATTTTTTTATTGGGCTGAGAATTTTTTCTAAGAAATGCTTTTTCTTGAGCTTGCTGATGACGGTATCCTCGTTGCCCTTTATTTCTCTTAAGTTCCCTACTAATAGTGCTATGATGAACTTTTAGAATGTTTGCTATTGAGCTAGATGTATCTCCTCTAGCTTTTAAAATATAAATCTGACATCTTTGGTCATAGGTTAGGTGATGGTAGCCTTTAGGCAAGGTCTCTCCTTGTGTTTGATTGTTAAAAATCACAATAGAGATTCTTTCATCGCCTGCCTATTCTTTTTTTAATTCTTCTGTGCACTTCAAACTTGAAAAGACTAAAGCAATAGTGGTCATTTAGCTGCTTCTTGGGTAGATTTAATCAAAAATAAACTGCTCTTACTAGAGCAACCTATGGAATTTATGAATGTTTGTTTAAGCTATGTGGCAGGGAATGGAGCTTTATATTTATTAGGAAAACAACCAGTTGGCTTGCTTGAAGCAACGGGAATCTTTTTTTCTTCTGCGGTTTTTGCGGTTCTAGCTGACTCATCCATTGATTTGGCTAAAGGCAAAAGAGTTGCTCTTTAGAGAATCAAATCCATTTCGAATTGTAATAGAGCTTGTTTAATGGAAAGATCATAAGCAAAGCCTCCTATGTTGTGAGCTGCTACTACTCGATGGCAGGGAATAAAAAGAGGAAATGGGTTGCTTTTACAAGCAGATCCGACAGCGCGGGCTGCTTTTGGATGACCGATTGTAGAAGCGAGATTACCATAAGTGACTAGCTGTGCAAAAGGTAGATTTTGCAAATGAATCAATACTTTTTGGTAAAATAGAGGAAGCTTAGGCAGGTTAAAGCTTAAGGGACTGGGATCTTTTCGATAACTGTACTGAGCTAACCATTTTATAATGGTTTGCTCTGTATCAAGATCGCACTCTTTAGAGATACAGCATGCAAAATACGATGACTTAGTCAGGGTTACTTTAGATAGAATGCTGTCTTTGCATTCTATCTGTACACAAATAGAAGGGCCTTGATTAAATGAATGTTGCATAAACTTTTAGCAAAGGAGAACGTATCCTAAGTTGTGCTATTGGATGTGTATTTTTACATCCTCTGATATATCTGCAACGATTTGATCCATTTGGTTATAATCATCAAATTTCTTTTTACTGACAGGTTGCCCTGCATAAAACCAATGTTGCTGGATATCAGAGTCGGTATAATAAATAGTAGATCCGTGTTTAAGGTCATTTTCCCAATTGATTTCCTGAGTTAATAAATCACCATCGGTGTAATGTCTTTCAGTTCCGTTTTTTTGGTTATTTAAATAAGAAATTTCTAGATAGCGGTTGCCATTTCTAAAATAAGTAGCCTTTCCGTGTAGCTGCCCGTTCACCCATTCTTCTAAAGCAAGAGGTTCTCCGCTAGCTGTAAATGTTTGTTTATTCCCATTGAGTTTGCCTAGGGCATAATAGGAGATTGACTCAGGAGCTCCATTTGGGTAATACGTTTCTTTTTTTACTGTATAACCGTCTTCAACCACTTCTTTAGAAAGCAGCGTTCCTGTTTGGTCTCGAGAAATACGAATGCCATCTCCCTTTTCCACTCGTGCTTCTATTTCATTTAGAGCAGTAAAGTATTGTCCTTCTATGAGTTCATTTCCTGCGTATTCTTCAACCATCATAGGACAACCTTCTACATACCAACTGGTAAGAGAGTAACGCTGAGGGGAGAGTTGAATCCACTCTTGTAAAGGCATGGAATTAGAGTTATAACTCGTTTCCTTAACTTTTTGGCCTTGATTATAGATGATGCATTTTTCAATCGCTTGACTATGAGCAAAGGTATAAGTGGTAGGACCGTGTAACTTACCATTTTCATAGGTAGATATAACAGTCACGCCATCGCTAAGAGCTGTAATTACTTGTCCTGGATAATTATGCTCTTGCCATTCTTCTTTAGGAACAGGGTAGCCGTATTTGTGGATATAACGCTTAGATATAACGCTCGTCTTTTCGTTGTTATCATGAACGCAGCCAGATAAGATAAAAGCCGTACCGCTCATAAGGATAAACAGGTGTCTTTTCATGATGAACCTCATTTTAAGATAAAATATGTAATTGTTCTAACTCCTTCATCACTGTTTCTACAATCCGGCTATGTTCCTTTTCAACGGCTTCAAAAGCAATGGTCTTAAGTTTATCGCGATAGAACAGACGAAAAGTTATGTTCTTTCTATCATTGCCGATTTGAGAGCTTTTGTAAAGATCTAAAAGAGTAATTTCCTCAAGAAGTAAAGAAGAGTTTGCTTTAATGATTTCTAAAATAGAGCCAACAGGTGTTTTATCCGCTATGGTAATTGTCCAATCTCTTTCTGAGCCAGGGAAAGAAATAAGGGATTTAATAAGCGGCGTCTGTTTAATAAAAGGCGTAAGCTCTTCTGTATTTATTTCTGCGAAATAGATTCGTTGTTCAATACCAAGTTCTGAGCTATGTTTAGGATGTAGTTCCCCTAAAGAGCCAATAATGCTGTCTTGGCACATGATAATTGCTTGTCTATTGGGATGGAAATTATGCAGGTGTGAAGGATGAAAACTAATGGGTTCAACATGAAGAAGAGCGCACAGATTTTCAATGATCCCTTTTACATCAAAAAAATCATAAGCTCGGGGTTTAGGATCGATGTGGTAAGGAGAATTTTTCCCGGTTAGAATAATTCCAATAGCTGATTGTTCAATATATTCTCCCTTTAGATGGAAGTAGATTTTACCTATTTCAAATCCTGATAGATCTTGATTTTCTCGATCGTAGTTGTGTTTAACCACTTGCAGAAGACCCGGTAGAAGAGAAGATCTTAAAATAGACTGATCAAGGGAGTGGGGTTGTAGCACAGAAATACAAGAGCTAGCAGGAAGTGTGTTTTCAGAGGTCTTTTTAGATTGATCTGGGCTGATCAAATTGCAGGTTATAAATTCTTGAAGACTCTCTTCTAGCAGATAAGTACGAAGTTGTTGGTCTAACCGATAAGCCGCGCAATGCACAAGAGGAGAAGAAATATGCACAGCAGGTGTTTTAACAATATTGTTATAGCCATATAACCGAGCTATTTCTTCAATCAAATCGATTTCAAGATTTAAATCATGTCGAAAAAAAGGAACAAGAATTTGAAACTGCTCTACAGATTGTTCAGTTACATGCATACCTGCAGAAAAGAGGATCGTGAATATATCAGAAGGATTCAGTTGTGTGCCTAAAATATGATTTACACGTTTTAGCCTGCAAATTATTTTTTTAGGGGCAAAAGAGCTTGTCTTTTGATCGATCATTCCTTTAACAATTTTTCCACCAGCAACTTTTTGTAGGAGATAGGCAGCGTAATCTAATGCTTTAGGAATAAAGTTGGGGTCTATTCCTTTCTCGAATCTCTGTGAGGCATCGGTCTTTGTTTTAAGCCATTTACTGCTTTTGCGAATCGATTGTGGAGTAAAATAAGCAGCTTCGATTAACACATCAGATGTCTTATCTGAAACAGCAGAACTCTTTCCTCCGATAACACCTGCGAACGCTAAAGGTTTTTCTGGATCGCAAATCATCAAAACATCTGGAGGAATGAGGCGGTTCATCGAATCGAGCGTTTCTAATTCAGAAAAGTACGTTTTAGAAGTAATTTGAAGAGTATGATCTGCAATGGTTTGGTAGTCAAAAATATGTAAGGGTTGACCTAACTCTTGTAAAATGAGATTTCCCACATCGACAACATTGTTAACACTACGAAAGCCCGCTTGTTCTAATTTTTTTTGTAACCAAAGAGGTGAAGGTCCCACTGAAACCCCTTGCAGCATTCTGCAGGCATATCTTTGGCATTGAGTTGGATCAAGGAGTTCTACTTTAATAAGATCCTTTATCGATATTTCTTCTTCTAGAGAAAAAGAGGGAAACTTCACAGGAATTTGTAAAAGAGCAGATAAATCCCGTGCGATTCCGTAGACACTCATGGCGTGCCCTAAGTTTGGAGTCAAAGATAGTTGAAGAATGGTGTCGTTAAATTTCTCTTTTAAATCAGTGCCCTCTTCTATTTGATCAGACAGTTCCAAAATACCATCTGCACTATCTAAAAGTCCTAACTCATCTGCTGCGCAGAGCATTCCATGAGATTCAATACCACGTAGCTTGCTTTTTGTGATTTTTACAGATCTGCCATCTAGATAGAGAATTGCGCCTATTTGAGCTAAAGCTACACGCATTCCTGCACGACAATTATCAGCTCCGCATACCACCTGCAGAACTTGCCTACCGTTGCTTACCTTAGTTACTTTTAAATGATCAGAATTAGGATGGGAAACAACTTCTAAAATAGTCGCCGCTACAACATTACTGAACTTAAGAGGGTTTTCGATTACTTCATCTACCTCAATTCCACCTAGTGTTAATACTTGGCATAAATCATGAGTAGATAAGTTAATATCTATATATTCTTTTAAGGAAGACAATGAGACTTTCATAAAACAAAAGGACAAATTAGTATTAAACTGCAGATCTTATACCAAATTTGAATATCTCGGAACAGGAAATAATGCGCGTTACTTCTGAAAATAGCCCTTGGATTACTCGTACAAAGAGGCTTACCCAAGCTTTAATTATTAGTGGAACATTGAACGTTAGTCTTTTAGGTACTTTTTTTTATTTTGTGATTAAAGATAAAAATGATTCTTTATCCATTGAATTGAAACCATTGACCACTGAAGCAAAAATGCCATCTACTAGCAATTTAGAGATCTTGCGCTCCTATTCTGTTTTATCCTATCAACAACTCCTCATCTGTTTAGAAAATCAAGATTTTGTAGAGCAGGGTATTAGGAAAAGAGATCTTGCTCTTTCTTGTCTTGTTGCTTTTCACCACTTTAATTTAGATAAGGCTCTAGGGGGTATCCCTCTACAAAAGAGGTCGATTCTCTTAAGTCAAGAGAAAGGATCAGAGGTGATAGAAGTGCCTGTTTTTCCAGGATTAGCAGACTATCAATTTCAAGCAATTGTGCATTTTGCAAAAACGGAGAAATGGCCCTTTACCGCTCAAGGTTTATTTTATGAACTAAAGCGCTCTATTCCACCTTATCACTCTTCCTTAATCAATGCTTTCTCTCTTACCTCAGAATATCACAGTGTCTACATGCTTTTTTCTAAAATAGGGATTTCTTGCTCAACAAACCAATTAATCGACCTGCTTTGCGAAGGAGAATGGATAGATCTTGCAAACTTTTCTTTATCTCAAAGAGTAGCTTTAGATTTATCCATGCAACAATGTCGCTCATTTTTGTTAGTCTACTTGGAAAAAAGATCTAAAACAGCCGCTCTTCTATTATTGGAAAGCAGCCCAGAATTTTGTTTACAACAGTTAGAAGATCGACATATTTTACTTTTTTTTGATTTATTCAATGATTCTCCTCATCTATTAAAAAATCTATCGAAGGGATTGCTTTCAGCCCCACGTACAGATGCTGTATGGCAACTAGCAGCACAAGCATTAGGCTATTCACAAATTCCGGCAAAAAAAATAGAAAAATCTCTTTGTAAAACATACAAAGTACAAGCAGGGGATAACTTATGGAAAATCGCACGCGCACACAAAGTGAGCATTAAAGAGATCATGCAGATCAACCAATTAGAAACCGATAAGATCCGCCCAGGACGTTGTTTACAAATTCCTGTCCGCTAAGGAACGGGGTCATTCCCTCCAGGATGCCAAGGGTGGCATTTTACTATACGTTTTACAATCAACCATAATGCTTTATATCCATGAACATGGATGGCTTCTATTGCGTAATCAGAACAACTGGGAAAAAAGCGACAACAATTACCTAAAAGAGGGCTAATGGTAAACTGATATAAGCGGATGCATAGAAGGGGAATTTTTTTTAGCATGATAGTTTTTTTTCTGCGCGAATCATATAGTAATCGATAAAACCTTTTTCATATGCTTCAACCCATTTTGGAGTATGGTTTTTCTTGCTCATAGATTGCATGGCCCATCTACAAAATCCGTGGAAAACAAAAGCTCCAATAGAAACTATCTTAATATTTTTAAAGACAGCTTGTTCTAAAAAAATCTTAGCATCGTGAATAGGAATTGCAAATTGAGTTCCTATAATACTTTGAGGAATGAGATCTTTGATTTCTCTTTTACTCTTTTCCTTAGTAAAAAAAAAGTGGTAATTGCAAGTACTCCATCCTCTTTTAATATTCTATAGCTTTCTTGCGCAAAATCGAAGAAACTATAGAAATGTTGGGCTGCTTCTATAGAAATTGCAAAGTTGAAGGTATTTGATAGAAATCCTGAACGATTAGATAAACCCTGTTTAAATTTTAAAGCCAGACTTGGGTAATTTTTCACACATTTTTGAATTTGAGAAACAACTAAATCTATACCATAGCTATTATGGTTCTTTTCAGAAAGCAAGTGAACCCCATGCCCTCTTCCGCAACCTATCTCGATTATAGTAGCTGTTGAAACTTCATTAATTCCTGAAAACTCAAAGAGATTTTTATATAGATCTAATTGGCTTTTTTCTCGAACTTCTAACGGAATAGTATTCGGTACATGCTCCTAATATCCAAAATTAATGCATCCTAATCTACATGTGGGAAATAATTCATTTGTCTCTTGATGCCAGGTATCTTTTCCATAGCAATTGAGCACTTCATCGATTGCATCTTGGTATGCAATATTATTTTCTTTATAGGACAGTATATAGTGGTTCCGATTCAATCGTATAGAAAAATATTTTGTTTTGTGTTAAGCTATTGAGTATGAAAAAACTGATCCCTAGCCAGAGAGCTGACTTAGAACACAAGTTAAAGCATCCAAAAGACTATTCTGAACGGAATAGGCTTTGTGTAATTTTGGGCTATGATGAGGGTATCTCAACAAAAAATCTTGCTAAAGCACTTCGGATAAGCCCTATCACTGTTCAGGAATACCTCAGAGAATATGATTCCGAAAATAAAACTGGAAGTAGCCCTCGAGGCGGTAGCAAATCAAAACCTTCACAAGACCAAACAGAGTCTCTACTAAAACACCTACAGGAAAAGACCTATCTTAAAGTCAAAGGGATCATAGCTTATGTGCATGAGCAATATGGGATAAAATATTCCCAAAGCGGCATGACAGATTGGCTCATACAGCACGGATTTGCTTATAAACGTCCTAAAAAGATTCCTGGGAAATTAGATCCTGAAAAACAACGAATTTTCATAGAACAATATAGGGCTTTAAAGGAGACCTTAAACCCTGATGAAGAGATCTATTTCATAGATGCTGTGCATCCTGAACATCAGTCCCAAGCCGTATGTGGATAGATCAAAAAAGGCGTTCAAAAGACTTTGCAGACATCCGGGAAACAATTGCGATTGCATTTTGCTGGAGCTCTTTGCCTGACAGGAATGAAGATTTTTACAGAGGAATATAAGACAGTTGATGCCGATGCAATGCTCGATTTTTTCAAGAAGCTAGAAAAACAGACAGAGGCTCGAATTATTCATGTAATTTTGGATAATGCAAGATCAAACAAAAATAAGAAACTAGAAGAGTTTCTGATGTCTTCTAGGATTAAAGTGCACTATCTCCCTCCTTATTCGCCGAATTTGAATCCTATTGAACGCTTGTGGAAGATCTTAAAGGAAAAGACGGTATACAATCGATATTACGAAACGTCGGTGACTTTTTTTCAGGCAATTAGAGGATTCTTCTTAGAAGAGATACCGAAAATAACAGATATTTTGAAATGTAGGATAAACGACAAGTTTCAAGTCGTTGACTTAAATCCCATTAAGCTAGCCGTTTGAATCGGCACTAGTATATTCATCTTATTATCCCATGTAATGCTTTTTCTTGAGCTTGCTGATGACGGTATCCTCGTTGCCCTTTATTTCTCTTAAGTTCCCTACTAATAGTGCTATGATGAACTTTTAGAATGGTTGCTATTGAGCTAGATGTATCTCCTCTAGCTTGTAAAATATAAATATGTTATACACCATCAGCTATGGTTTCTTTATTGCATCGGTTAAACTTATACCTAATAAAAAGCCTAAGCTGATTCCTGGAAAAGTGAATGAGGAAGCTAAAGAGCTTTTTTCACAAGAATTGCAAAATCTAGAAAAAGAACTCGTTCAAACAGATCAACTGCTTTATTTAGATGGGGTTCATCCTCAACACAATTCCAAACCCTCTTATGGATGGTATGAAAAAGGATCTAAGGCTATATTGCTAACAAATACAGGACGTAAACGTATCAATATCAATGGAGCCTTAGATGTAAAGCGCTTAGAGCCTGTTTAAAATCTTCTCATTAAGGTATAATAATAGTTTTCATAAAACCTTTGGAGGTAGTTATGACCCGCTCTTATCCAAGCGATATTTCTCGTAAACAATTTAGCAAAATCCATCTAATACTTGAGTCTACACGCAAAAAAACACGTCCACGAAGAGTTGATCTATATGATATTTTTTGTGGAATTTTGTACATTTTAAAAAGTGGTTGCCAGTGGCGTATGTTACCCATAGAATATCCTAAATGGGAATGATGTGATTATTATTTCCATCTTTGGAATAAAAAAGATGATAAAAATTCTAAGAGTATTCTTGAAATAGTTTTAAAAAAAATTGGTTGGCGAGGTCAGAAAAAGCAGTGGTCGGAAAGAGAAAATAAGCTTTGTAATTATTGATGCTCAAAGTGTTAAAAATACTGATACAGCGGAAAAGATAAGAATATGATGCAGGGAAAAAAATATCAGGAATAAAAAGACATATAGCAGTCGATACCCAAGGGCTCCCTCATGCGATTCACATTACCACTGCTAATATCACTGACAGAAATGGGTGTATAGAAGCATTTTCACTACATAAAAACCATTGGAGGATATTCTGGAGAAAAATTTGCAAAGAGTGTGCAGGAGATATTAGGATGTATAGTAGAAATAGCTAAAAGAAATACACTTCATACTTTTACAGTTATTCCCAAAAGATGGGTTGTAGAGCGTTCTTTTGCGTGGATAGAAAAATGTCGCAGGCTATGGAAAAATTGCGAAAGAAAACTACATACAAGCCTGAATATGGTGGTTCTTGCTTTTATTGCTCTACTTTTGAAAAGATTTTAAACAGGCTCTTAAAAAGAAAAACTAACATCGATGCGGAGAAATATATGCAGAACTCTTTTTTTAATACACTCACATCTTTAGATGGTACAGAATACAAGTATTACTCTTTGCCTAAATTAGCAAAACAGTTAGGGATTGATTTATCCAGGCTACCGATCTGTATTCGGATTATGTTAGAATCTATCTTACGCAATTGTGATGGTAAGCGTATTAGAAAAGAAGATGTTGAGCATTTGGCGCATTGGAATAAGGAACCCTTGGAATACGATATTCCTTTTATAGTAGCACGTGTTTTGTTACAGGATTTTACCGGTGTTCCTTTGCTTGTTGACTTAGCTGCTATGCGCGATGCAATGGCTAAACAAGGATTAGATCCTAAAAAAATCGAACCTATTGTCCCAGTGGAGTTAGTAATAGATCATTCTGTACAAGTAGACAGATCAGGAACACCAGATGCGTTTTTATTCAATTTGGAAATTGAATTTCAACGCAATCGAGAAAGATATGAATTTTTGAACTGGGGAGAGCAGGCTTTTAAAACGGTTAAAATCATTCCTCCTGGAATTGGTATTGTCCATCAAATTAATTTAGAACATCTAGCTAGCCTTGTAACAGAGAAAGATAAGCTATTATATTTTGATACTGTTGTAGGAACTGATTCACATACTACAATGGTGAATGGACTAGGGGTGCTTGGTTGGGGTGTGGGGGGGATTGAAGCAGAAGCTGCTATGTTAGGACAGCCTTATTTTTTGCAAGCTCCTGAGGTAATCGGAGTGTATTTATCGGGCAAATTATTAGATAGAGTAACGGCAACTGATTTGACTTTGAGGATTACAGAGCTGTTACGCAGTGAAAAAGTAGTAGGTAAGTTTATTGAATTTTTTGGGGAAGGAGCTGCTACCTTAACTCTTGCAGATCGTGCTACAATTGGAAATATGGCACCTGAATATGGAGCGACCATCGGTTTTTTTCCAACCGATGACCAAACAATGAGCTATCTACAAATGACAGGGCGCACTAAAGAGGAGATAGAAAGAGTTAAACAATATCTACAAGCGCAAGAAATGTATGGAATGCCTCTTTCCAATCAAATTGATTATACACGTGTCATTCAGTTGGATTTATTCAGTATTAAACCCTGTGTTGCAGGTCCTAAGCGTCCTCAGGATCGGATTGATTTAGAGCAAGTAAAAAAGCGATTTAATCACTTGTTCTTAGCTCCTATCTCAAAAGGGGGTTATGGTAAAAAAGAAGAAGATAAAAAGACCTGTATTGCAACTCATTCTGATGGAAATTTCCATCTACATGAACCGCATATCATGGGAGGAACTCCTTGTCTAGTCAAAGAGAATACTACTACTTGGAGCGAAACCGAGATGGTGACTAATCGTCCTTTAAATTATAGTGTCATTAATCCAGGCTATACGCAGCATTCTTCGCGAGATATTCATCTAAAACATGGATCAGTAGTGATTGCTGCTATTACTAGTTGTACAAACACTAGTAATCCTTCTGTAATGATTGGAGCCGGACTAATAGCTAAAAAAGCAGTAGAAAAGGGACTGCAGGTCAATCGTTCTATTAAGACAAGTTTGGCTCCTGGATCACGTGTAGTTACCGATTATTTACAAAAAGCTGGGTTACAAAAGTATTTAGATGTGTTGGGTTTTAATTTAGTTGCTTATGGGTGCACAACCTGCATTGGTAATAGCGGTCCCTTAGATGAAAAGATTGAAAATGCGATTAAGCAATACGATTTAATAGTAGCTAGTGTATTAAGCGGTAATCGTAATTTTGAAGCACGGATTCATGGATCTGTTAAGGCTAATTTTTTGATGTCACCTCCCCTTGTAGTAGCCTATGCTCTAGCAGGGAATATGGATATTGATTTTGAGAAAGATCCATTGGGCTATGATTTAGTGGGGAATCCTGTTTTTTTAGTCGATATTTGGCCTTCTGCAAAAGAGATCAAAGAGACCATTTTTCAAGCAATGCAGCCTGAGATGTTTAAAAAGCGCTATGAACATATTTTAGAGGAGAATCCTCTTTGGAAAAAAATAGAAAAAAAGACTGGGTCTCAATATGCATGGGATAAAAAAAGCACCTATATCCAGTGTCCTCCTTTTTTTGAACATTTTTCTAAAAAGTTACCTATTCGACCAAAGCTTACCGGTATGAGACCACTTGCTTTGTTTGGTGATTCTATTACTACAGATCATATCTCTCCAGCTGGCGCTTTTAGAGCAAATTCTGCTGCTGGTAAGTATTTGATTGAGCATGGTGTTAATGAAACAGATTTTAATAGCTATGGTAGTAGAAGAGGAAACCACCATATTATGATGAGAGGTACATTTGCTAATCTACGTATTCGTAATCAGATGCTCAAAGGAAAAGAGGGTGGTTTTACCAAGCTCATGCCCGAGGGAAAAGAAATGCAGATATTTGAAGCGTGTCAGAAATATGCGGAGCGTAAAGTCCCTTTAATCGTTTTTGCTGGCAGTGATTATGGGATGGGTAGTTCCCGTGACTGGGCAGCCAAAGGAACAGCATTGCTTGGTGTGCGTGCTGTGGTAGCACGTAGTTTTGAGCGCATACATCGCAGTAACTTAGTGGGTATGGGAGTGCTTCCTTTGCAGTTTCAAGAAAATGCTAGTTGGGAAAGCCTTCAGATTAATGGTACGGAAACATTTGACCTAATGGGTTTAGAAAAGGAATGTAAACCACATCAAAAGGTTATTTTAAAGATTTATCGAGAAGATGGCTCCACTCAAGAAACATCTTTATTGGTTAGAATCGATTCTGTAGTTGAGGTGGATTATTATTTGCAGCGAGGGATCTTGCCTTATGTACTTAGAGCCTGTTTAAAATCTTCTCATTAAGGTATAATGATAGTTTTCATAAAACCTTTGGAGGTAGTTATGACCCGCTCTTATCCAAGCGATATTTCTCGTAAACAATTTAGAAAAATCCATCTAATACTTGAGTCTACACGCAAAAAAACACGTCCACGAATAGTTGATCTATACTAGTGCCGATTCAAACGGCTAGCTTAATGGGATTTAAGTCAACGACTTGAAACTTGTCGTTTATCCTACATTTCAAAATATAGTTATTTAAAATATTATTGATAAAGTTGTATATTTTTCTCCAACAAAATATATGGAGGTAGAGAAATGCCTAAACCTTATTCAATGGATCTAAGAAAACGAGTGCTTCAATACCTAGAAGAAAATAACGACAAAATGAAGGCCAGCCAGCTATTTCAAGTTGGGATTGCAACTGTCTACCGATGGGTAAAGCGTAAGAAACAAAGAGGAAACGTAGAACCTCTAAAAAAGAAAAGCACTTATAAGAAAATTGATGATCAGAGATTAATCGCTTATGTAGAAAAAAACCCCGATCATTTTTTATCAGAGATTGCAAAGCATTTTGGTTTGACTTTGCAAGCAATCTTTTACGCTTTGAAAAGACTCAAGATCACAAGAAAAAAAAGATTGCGTTTTATAAGGAAAGGAATGCGGAAGCAAGAGCGGAATATCTAAAAAAGATAGAAGCAATTTCTCCTGAAAAAAGGGTCTATTTGGATCAGAGCGGAATCAGTCAATATGTGCATAGGCAATATGCGAGGAGCGCGAGGGGAAAACAAATATTTGGAGGAATTTCAGGAAAACGATTTGGTAGACAGAGTGTAATTTCGGCACTACAAGGGAAGAAATTGCTGGCACCGATGTGTTTTGAAGGAACTTGCAATACGGATCTATTTAATGTATGGCTAAAACAGGAATTGATTCCAAATTTGACTCATGGCCAAGTTTTGATTCTCGATAACGCGAGCTTTCATAAATCAAAGACAACTAGAACATTGATAGAGGAAAGTGGATACGAAATGCTCTTTCTCCCGCCTTATTCACCGGACTTAAATCCTATCGAAAAATATTGGGCCAATATGAAAACGAAAATCCGAGAACTTTTACCTACTGTAGCTAATTTATCCGAAGCCTTAGATCAAGCTGTTTTATCAATGTCGATTTAAATAACTATATCTGTTATTTTCGGTATCTCTTCTAAGAAGAATCCTCTAATTGCCTGAAAAAAAGTCACCGACGTTTCGTAATATCGATTGTATACCTTCTTTTCCTTTAAGATCTTCCACAAGCGTTCAATAGGATTCAAATTCGGCGAATAAGGAGGGAGATAGTGCACTTTAATCCTAGAAGACATCAGAAACTCTTCTAGTTTCTTATTTTTGTTTGATCTTGCATTATCCAAAATTACATGAATAATTCGAGCCTCTGTCTGTTTTTCTAGCTTCTTGAAAAAATCGAGCATTGCATCGGCATCAACTGTCTTATATTCCTCTGTAAAAATCTTCATTCCTGTCAGGCAAAGAGCTCCAGCAAAATGCAATCGCAATTGTTTCCCGGATGTCTGCAAAGTCTTTTGAACGCCTTTTTTGATCCATCCACATACGGCTTGGGACTGATGTTCAGGATGCACAGCATCTATGAAATAGATCTCTTCATCAGGGTTTAAGGTCTCCTTTAAAGCCCTATATTGTTCTATGAAAATTCGTTGTTTTTCAGGAGCTAATTTCCCAGGAATCTTTTTAGGACGTTTATAAACAAATCCGTGCTGTATGAGCCAATCTGTCATGCCACTTCGGGAATATTTTATCCCATATTGCTCATGCACATAAGCTATGATCCCTTTGACTTTAAGATAGGTCTTTTCCTGTAGGTGTTTTAGTAGAGACTCTGTTTGGTCTTGTGAAAGTTTTGATTTGCTACCGCCTCGAGGGCTACTTCCAGTTTTATTTTCGGAATCATATTCTCTGAGGTATTTCTGAACAGTGATAGGGCTTATCCGGAGTGTTTTAGCAAGATTTTTTGTTGAGATACCCTCATCATAGCCCAAAATTACACAAAGCCTATTCCGTTCAGAATAGTCTTTTGGATGCTTTAACTTGTGTTCTAAGTCAGCTCTCTGGCTAGGGATCAGTTTTTTCATACTCAATAGCTTAACACAAAACAAAATATTTTTCTATACGATTGAATCGGAACCACTATATATGATATTTTTTGTGGAATTTTGTACATTTTAAAAAGTGGTTGTCAGTGGCGTATGTTACCCATAGAATATCCTAAATGGGAATTATAGTTATTTAAATCGACATTGATAAAACAGCTTGATCTAAGGCTTCGGATAAATTAGCTACAGTAGGTAAAAGTTCTCGGATTTTCGTTTTCATATTGGCCCAATATTTTTCGATAGGATTTAAGTCCGGTGAATAAGGCGGGAGAAAGAGCATTTCGTATCCACTTTCCTCTATCAATGTTCTAGTTGTCTTTGATTTATGAAAGCTCGCGTTATCGAGAATCAAAACTTGGCCATGAGTCAAATTTGGAATCAATTCCTGTTTTAGCCATACATTAAATAGATCCGTATTGCAAGTTCCTTCAAAACACATCGGTGCCAGCAATTTCTTCCCTTGTAGTGCCGAAATTACACTCTGTCTACCAAATCGTTTTCCTGAAATTCCTCCAAATATTTGTTTTCCCCTCGCGCTCCTCGCATATTGCCTATGCACATATTGACTGATTCCGCTCTGATCCAAATAGACCCTTTTTTCAGGAGAAATTGCTTCTATCTTTTTTAGATATTCCGCTCTTGCTTCCGCATTCCTTTCCTTATAAAACGCAATCTTTTTTTTCTTGTGATCTTGAGTCTTTTCAAAGCGTAAAAGATTGCTTGCAAAGTCAAACCAAAATGCTTTGCAATCTCTGATAAAAAATGATCGGGGTTTTTTTCTACATAAGCGATTAATCTCTGATCATCAATTTTCTTATAAGTGCTTTTCTTTTTTAGAGGTTCTACGTTTCCTCTTTGTTTCTTACGCTTTACCCATCGGTAGACAGTTGCAATCCCAACTTGAAATAGCTGGCTGGCCTTCATTTTGTCGTTATTTTCTTCTAGGTATTGAAGCACTCGTTTTCTTAGATCCATTGAATAAGGTTTAGGCATTTCTCTACCTCCATATATTTTGTTGGAGAAAAATATACAACTTTATCAATAATATTTTAAATAACTATATGTGATTATTATTTCCCTCTTTGGAATAAAAAAGATGGCCCTTTCAACCTTGAAGTGCACAAAAAAGAACATATAAATACTTGAAAAAACATCTATTGTGCACCCGAGCATAGCATGTTTGTAGATAATCTCGTAAACACTTCTAGTGGAGTTTCGAAGTTGAGAGCCTTTCTAGGTCTGTTATTTAGTAAAGTTTCCACCCTTTCTATATCCTTGGAAGTCGTATCTAAAAAGCTTTGTGTTTTAGGAAAATATTGCCTAACTAGTCCGTTTGTATGCTCATTTAAGCCTCTTTCCCAAGAATGGTAGGGCGTTGCAAAGTAGAAGTCTGTCTCTAGCTCGAAACTAACCATTTGGTGATAGGCAAATTCTTTTCCGTTGTCTGCTGTTAATGTGTGTACAAAATCTTTGATAGGTTTAAGTTGTTCAATTAACGCTTGACTTACTTCCTCTGCAGTTTTATGAGAAACTTTGGCGAGCTTAGTTAGCTTGGAAGTTCTTTCTACCATTGATACAATTACGCCTTTATGTCCTGCCCCTATGACTGTATCTAGTTCCCAGTCTCCTAAACGAGTCTTTTTTTCTACAATACAAGGCCGTTGCTTAATATCTATACGACCAGGCATGTTCCCTCTTCCAGAAGCTCCCTTTCTCTGCTTGTTATATTTTTTCCCTCGATGACGGAGCTCTCTATAAAGCTGTCCTCCCTGTCGTTTATCTTTCCAGATATGATTATAGATGGTCTCATGACTAACATGTTCTTTACCATGTCTTTTAAGCCATCCGGATATTTGTATAGGGCTCCATTGCAACTTGATTTTTTCTTCAATACGGGTAACTATTTGAGGAGTCATTTTTTTATTGGGCTGAGAATTTTTTCTAAGAAATGCTTTTTCTTGAGCTTGCTGATGACGGTATCCTCGTTGCCCTTTATTTCTCTTAAGTTCCCTACTAATAGTGCTATGATGAACTTTTAGAATGTTTGCT
Organism: Candidatus Rhabdochlamydia oedothoracis; assembly: GCF_019453995.1. NCBI lineage: Bacteria > Pseudomonadati > Chlamydiota > Chlamydiia > Parachlamydiales > Candidatus Rhabdochlamydiaceae > Candidatus Rhabdochlamydia > Candidatus Rhabdochlamydia oedothoracis. The sequence continues at coordinate 552,782 of NZ_CP075587.1, forward strand.
ATTGAGCTAGATGTATCTCCTCTAGCTTTTAAAATATAAATCTGACATCTTTGGTCATAGGTTAGGTGATGGTAGCCTTTAGGCAAGGTCTCTCCTTGTGTTTGATTGTTAAAAATCACAATAGAGATTCTTTCATCGCCTGCCTATTCTTTTTTTAATTCTTCTGTGCACTTCAAACTTGAAAAGACTGATGATAAAAATTCTAAGAGTATTCTTGAAATAGTTTTAAAAAAAATTGGTTGACGAGGTCAGAAAAAGCAGTGGTCGGAAAGAGAAAACAAGCTTTGTAATTATTGATGCTCAAAGTGTTAAAAATACTGATACAGCGGAGAAGAAAGGATATGATGCAGGGAAAAAAATATCAGGAATAAAAAGACATATAGCAGTCGATAGCCAAGGGCTTCCTCATGGGAAAAATTGCGAAAGAAAACTACATACAAGCCTGAATATGGTGGTTCTTGCTTTTTATGCGATAACGCTGCCTACTATTAGGTCAAAAATCGTTGCAAATTACCTAAAAACATCCAGAGTAGAAATCAAATTCTTGCCTCCTTATTCTCCCGATCTCAATCTGATTGAACGCCTTTGGCGATTCATGAATAAAAAAGTCCGCAATAATCGATATTATGAAAAATTCTTAGCCTTTAAGAAGGCAATTTGTGCTTTTTTTGAAAATATTCCTAAATATCGGGAAGAACCGCAACCTCTTTTATCTAGGAAATTTTGCTTAGTTAAATCTTAATTTAAAAACAAACGAGTTCTCTAATTGCACACAAGGGGAATATAAATTCTCTTAATTCTTCATAAGCTCTCCGAGCCGATATTTTGCTTGCAAAATAAAAGGCATTTTTTAAGATCTTAGGACAGCAAAGTTTAATGCGGGAGATAAGTCCAGGGTTCTCTGCGGAGTCTTTTTGAAGAAAACTATTTTAGATTCTTCGCTCCATTATGCTATCCGAAATGAAATGGGCAAGACAATGTATATTACGGCTTCTAAGAGCCAACTCATTTGTCGTCTTTACCTATTTCTTCGGTTTTCTCCTGCAAAAAATTTTAGTCACTTTTCCTAATGTTTTTATTTAGTCTTTTCAAGTTTGAAGTGCACAGAAGAATTAAAAAAAGAATAGGCAGGCGATGAAAGAATCTCTATTGTGATTTTTAACAATCAAACACAAGGAGAGACCTTGCCTAAAGGCTACCATCACCTAACCTATGACCAAAGATGTCAGATTTATATTTTAAAAGCTAGAGGAGATACATCTAGCTCAATAGCAAACATTCTAAAAGTTCATCATAGCACTATTAGTAGGGAACTTAAGAGAAATAAAGGGCAACGAGGATACCGTCATCAGCAAGCTCAAGAAAAAGCATTTCTTAGAAAAAATTCTCAGCCCAATAAAAAAATGACTCCTCAAATAGTTACCCGTATTGAAGAAAAAATCAAGTTGCAATGGAGCCCTATACAAATATCCGGATGGCTTAAAAGACATGGTAAAGAACATGTTAGTCATGAGACCATCTATAATCATATCTGGAAAGATAAACGACAGGGAGGACAGCTTTATAGAGAGCTCCGTCATCGAGGGAAAAAATATAACAAGCAGAGAAAGGGAGCTTCTGGAAGAGGGAACATGCCTGGTCGTATAGATATTAAGCAACGGCCTTGTATTGTAGAAAAAAAGACTCGTTTAGGAGACTGGGAACTAGATACAGTCATAGGGGCAGGACATAAAGGCGTAATTGTATCAATGGTAGAAAGAACTTCCAAGCTAACTAAGCTCGCCAAAGTTTCTCATAAAACTGCAGAGGAAGTAAGTCAAGCGTTAATTGAACAACTTAAACCTATCAAAGATTTTGTACACACATTAACAGCAGACAACGGAAAAGAATTTGCCTATCACCAAATGGTTAGTTTCGAGCTAGAGACAGACTTCTACTTTGCAACGCCCTACCATTCTTGGGAAAGAGGCTTAAATGAGCATACAAACGGACTAGTTAGGCAATATTTTCCTAAAACACAAAGCTTTTTAGATACGACTTCCAAGGATATAGAAAGGGTGGAAACTTTACTAAATAACAGACCTAGAAAGGCTCTCAACTTCGAAACTCCACTAGAAGTGTTTACGAGATTATCTACAAACATGCTATGCTCGGGTGCACAATAGATGTTTTTTCAAGTATTTATATGTTCTTTTTTGTGCACTTCAAGGTTGAAAGGGCCTTTCTAAAAAAATGCGTTTTTAAGCTGCCTTTGGCTCACCGTAAATAAATTCTTTTTGTTCAATCAGCATCTTGTGCATAATTACGGATAACTTTCTACCTACTGCTAAGGCGGCTTTCTTCATTCCTTTTTTTCTCATGATTTTTAATCCCCAAGCTTTTAGCTTGCTCCATTTCTTACTTCGTGTCAGCATTACTATTCCGGCTTCAACTAATAGAGATCTAAGTTCACTGGATCCACATTTTGAAATTCTTCCCTGTCTTTGCACCTCTCCGGAGGCATACTGTTTAGGCGTCATACCAAGATAGGCTCCTACTGGTTTAGAATCGTTAAAACGAGTGGGATCAAAAATTTCTGTTTTATAGGTTAATGCTGTTACAGGTCCTACGCCAGGGATTGTCATAAGCCGTTGTACTTCTTTATCTTGACTGACCAGCTTAAGCATTTCTTTATCCAGTTTTTCTACTTCCTCAACTACCTTATCAAAGGTATTTAATAGAGAGGTTATGCTCAGAACAATACTTTTTTCCTGTTTTTCTATCTGCTTTACAACCACAGACGAAAATCTTTTGGATCCCACAGATCCCAATCGTATTCCGTAACTTTTAAGCAAGCCCCTTACAGTATTTTTTAACTGCGTTTGCTGTTTAATTAGCGCTCTTCTGGAAACTAACAAAATGCTTTTTTCTACTGAATCTTGGGGCTTACAGTGTACTCATGTATACATACCTGATCGAAGGGCTTCTGCGATTCCTCTTTCAAAGCCAACAACGATTTCTTGAAAATCTCTTTTGGAAAAATCATCTGCTAGTAAATCAGGATCTGTTTTTTCTGAACCTTCATGGACAATCTTACCTTGTTCATTTAATACACAGATAAAAGTTCTTTTCATTGATACATCTCATCCAATATAATGCTTCATGGGTTGCTCCTCATTTTTTTGCTCTTTAATGAGCGGTTTTGAGATTTGAAAAAATCTCGTTTATATTGGAGAGTTTAACCTACTCCGTTTAAGGAGCAACCCCTTCTTTGTGTGCAATTATGGCATGTATACACAAATGACGGATCGTAGGCTATGAAATTTTTTATTTAATTAAATAATATGGAAGAGATCGTGTAGAACAGCCAAAGTTACTTCGATAAAAATAAGTAAGATGATTGTCCACTCTAAACGAGAACTGTGTTGATGATTAATCTCATTGGATAGGATTTGAAAGAGTTCATGCATAACGTTGAGTTTTTTATTGAGGACCTCAACACGTTTATTGATATCGAGATAATGAGAAGTGCGTCTATAGAAGGGTTCTAGTTCAGGGTAATCCCAAAAGAATTCTGGAGTATCAAGGCTTTCACTATGCAAATTAATAAAATTACGCTCAATGAATATATAACCCATTTTCTGATAGATCTCTTTACGAGAAAGGGGGATTTTGCCTTTTTGAGCTAAATCGCTAGGGAGGTGTTTTGTGCGTTCAATATTTTTTTGTACAAGATCTTCAAAAATAATTAATTTAACCGATTGAGCTAAGCCATGTGAAATGGCTAATTTGGTTAAATCATTTTGATTTTGTAACACAATTTCATCTTCTTCTATCTTGAAATTATCCCCATAGACATAGGTGAATTCATCTAATTCTAATTTACCAGGATCTTTTTCAAATGTTTTTAGAGAATCCAGAATCTCTTTTTCTTCCTCTTCACTAAATCCCCAACAAACAACTACTCCATAAGAAAAGCAAAAAACATCTTTTTTTTCCTGTTTATCTTCTTGAAGCTGGAGGTGGATTACATCGCGAAATAGCTGGCAGATACCCATCCTCTGCAAGTATTGGAATAAGCGAGGGATATCATAAGAGGAAGCTGTGCAATAACAAGTACAACGCATAAGTTTTTTCATATCAGCTAGGTTTAATTCTAAAGAATAGAGCAAAAGCAATTTTACTTGAATTGATTTTAACAAAACCATTAAGATCTTTTCTTAAATATTGCGGGGGTGGCGGAATTGGTAGACGCGCTACCTTGAGGTGGTAGTGGGTTTTCTCGTGGGGGTTCGAGTCCCCCCTCTCGCATGATTTTAAGGCTGCTTCTCTCTGTTTCTAAATCGATTATCCGGAATTGTCTAGCCTACATTCCTAGACCTAAAAGATAAAAATATGGGATTCTAAAACAAGTCTTTTCAAGTTTGAAGTGCACAGAAGAATTAAAAAAAGAATAGGCAGGCGATGAAAGAATCTCTATTGTGATTTTTAACAATCAAACACAAGGAGAGACCTTGCCTAAAGGCTACCATCACCTAACCTATGACCAAAGATGTCAGATTTATATTTTAAAAGCTAGAGGAGATACATCTAGCTCAATAGCAAACATTCTAAAAGTTCATCATAGCACTATTAGTAGGGAACTTAAGAGAAATAAAGGGCAACGAGGATACCGTCATCAGCAAGCTCAAGAAAAAGCATTTCTTAGAAAAAATTCTCAGCCCAATAAAAAAATGACTCCTCAAATAGTTACCCGTATTGAAGAAAAAATCAAGTTGCAATGGAGCCCTATACAAATATCCGGATGGCTTAAAAGACATGGTAAAGAACATGTTAGTCATGAGACCATCTATAATCATATCTGGAAAGATAAACGACAGGGAGGACAGCTTTATAGAGAGCTCCGTCATCGAGGGAAAAAATATAACAAGCAGAGAAAGGGAGCTTCTGGAAGAGGGAACATGCCTGGTCGTATAGATATTAAGCAACGGCCTTGTATTGTAGAAAAAAAGACTCGTTTAGGAGACTGGGAACTAGATACAGTCATAGGGGCAGGACATAAAGGCGTAATTGTATCAATGGTAGAAAGAACTTCCAAGCTAACTAAGCTCGCCAAAGTTTCTCATAAAACTGCAGAGGAAGTAAGTCAAGCGTTAATTGAACAACTTAAACCTATCAAAGATTTTGTACACACATTAACAGCAGACAACGGAAAAGAATTTGCCTATCACCAAATGGTTAGTTTCGAGCTAGAGACAGACTTCTACTTTGCAACGCCCTACCATTCTTGGGAAAGAGGCTTAAATGAGCATACAAACGGACTAGTTAGGCAATATTTTCCTAAAACACAAAGCTTTTTAGATACGACTTCCAAGGATATAGAAAGGGTGGAAACTTTACTAAATAACAGACCTAGAAAGGCTCTCAACTTCGAAACTCCACTAGAAGTGTTTACGAGATTATCTACAAACATGCTATGCTCGGGTGCACAATAGATGTTTTTTCAAGTATTTATATGTTCTTTTTTGTGCACTTCAAGGTTGAAAGGGCCCTTCTAACAGGGAGGGTATCTAGGACTTAAAAAGCTTCATGCTAAAACCCAAATGCCTAAAAGAAGAAGCAAGAAAAATCCTTTAACAAAACAAGACAAAAAAAATAATCAATTCCTCTCCAAAGAACGTGTAATTAATGAAAATGCTATTGGTCTGCTTAAGCGATTCAAAATTTTAGCTGATCGTTATAGAAATAGACGAAAAAGGTTTGGTCTTCGGTTCAATCTAATTGCGGGCATTTATAATCTGGAGCTATGTTAATGGGTTTTGAAAGAGGTCTATTTTTTAGTTGATCATTTACAGTTTCAATAATAGCTCTTTTACGAAGAAGTACTTTATCCCGGAGATTCATGAACTTATTTTTCATTTGGGCAAGGTCTCTCCTTGTGTTTGATTGTTAAAAATCACAATAGAGATTCTTTCATCGCCTGCCTATTCTTTTTTTTAATTCTTCTGTGCACTTCAAACTTGAAAAGATAAGGTTTATTTCGGAATGAAACTTGATTTTAGAATCCTTAAATATCCTAAAATCATGTCTTCTACCTTTGGAAAAAAACGACTTGAAACTTGTCGTTAATCCTATATTTTTCTATACGATTGAATCGGAACCAATATAGACTCTCTTAGAGCCTGTTTAAAGTCTTTTCAAAAGTAGAGCAATAAAAGCGAGAACCACCATAGGTATCTCTCAAAAGAAGTTCCAGTCAATAGATTTCTTGCATAACCCCTTATTTTAAAGCTTTCATTTATAGATTCCTAATCTTAACAAAAGCATTTCCAGCTATGAACCTATCTTGAATTAAATTTACTGTTTTAAAGATACTTGCCGACTTAAGAAATTCATCCAATATCCCAGTAGTCCAAACATTAATAGTCCGTTCCAATATATTGCCTTTCTTTCCCAGCGCACTGTAAGACGACGGAAGCATGTCTTTAACCAAGAAATCGTTCTCTCAACGACCCAACGTTGCTTTTCAAGGTAGCAAATGCCTTTTATCTTATATCCCTTAGTGTTTCTTTTCCGAGCTATCAGAGGAAAAACCTCATGGGAAAGAACATCGATACGTGTTTGCTCTGAGTCATAACCTTTATCTGCTTCAAGTATGGGTACTTTTCCCTGATTCCATGCTTTTTTAATGAAGGGAATGACTTTCCTAAGCAGAGGGATCACTTGTTTTTTCTCATCCCCGGATGCTGATGTAAAAGTGATTGCAAGAGGCTTTCCTGATTTTTCTACCAGTAAATGCGATGTCACGCCTTTACCTTTGTAGCCATAATCAACTTGCTCTCCTCCTCCGCGTCCGCTGGAAAAAAAAACCATCTACAGAGAGTCTCTGGGCATCAATACACCCCAGCTGTTCGGCAAGCTTAAGCAGCTCTTCTAAAAATTGATCTAAAAATCCAGCAGATTGCATTCTTCCAAGCCATGCGTGTGCTGTTGAGGGATGAGAAAACTCCTTGTTTCTAGGTGCATCTTTCCAAGGAGCTCCTGTCCGAAGCACCCAGAAAATAGTATTCACTACAGGTCTCCATGGCGCTAATTTTCTTCCATAATGGTTACGATTTACCCATTTTTCCATTTGAGGTTCGAGTATTTTAAACTGTTCTTCATTTAATCCTTGCTTGCTCATGTCATCTGTCTTTAGTTAAAAAATAAAAAGATCTGGTATCATAGCGAAAATTTATATTCAATTCAAGATAGGTTCATATCGCTCAAACAATCATATCTCCTGGATTAAAATACTTTAAAATTTTAGATTGCTTATTGCTTATTGCTTATTGCTTATTGCTTATTGCTTATTGCTTATTGCTTATTGCTTATTGCTTATTGCTTATTGCTTATTGCTTATTGCTTATTGCTTATTGCTTATTGCTTATTGCTTATTGCTTATTGCTTATTGCTTATTGCTTATTGCTTATTGGTTATGCAAGAGATCTAATGATCTTTTACTGAAAAATGCTCTTTATCAATCCGGGCCATATAAAAGAAAAGATATGCCTTACAATAAAAAATGGCTTCACAAAGAGTTTGAAAAAAAAATTACAGTTGTAAATTGGAAAGCAGCACAACGTGATGTAGAAAATTTTCTTAGGCCAAAAGATAGAAAATTTGTCGAGAATTGGAACGCAGCATTTTTCCAAAAACAAATTGAAAAAATAGAATTGGTTTCTATGTAAATTAAGTAATTTTAAGTTTCTTCAGCTTGAGTTTCATTAATTTTAGATTGCAAAGAGGGTTTATGGAACAGCAAAAGCAAAAAGGCGCCTAAAGCAATGCCTGAGGCAGTCAAATAGATGAGAGTATAATGTAGAAAGAAAAGCCCAATGACTATTGGAGCTGCGATTTGTACCATTGCAATAACAGCTTGGCTCAATCCCATAATTTCTCCTTGAATACTCGGTAAAGCAGAAAAGGAGATTAGGTTAAATATGTTTGCTGCTGTAAAAGAAGAAATAAAAGCTGCTGTGCAATCAAAAACAGACAAAGATACAAACTTATGAGTAAAAGAAGCTATGCAAAATAACAGACTTAAAGCTAATAAACCGTAGCAGGGAATATTAGCTAAAGAAACCCGTTTGATTAAAAGACGATTAATTAAAGAACTTCCTAGAATCCAGCTAAGTCCTAAAAAACATAAAGTGATCCAGGTCGGAGGGGAATTAAATTCTAAAAAAGAATAGGAAGAAAAAGATTGAAAAACCAACATCCAACTTAATAAAAACAAGGATTGGATGAGAAATAAAAAACGCAATTTAGAAATGCGAAAAACTCGGATCAGTTTTTTCGGCCCCTCAGTAAGCTCCCATTTGATTTTCTTCTTTTTCAGATGATGTGTTTCTTTTAATAAATAAATTAAGATTATTAAATTAATGATCCCCATAAGGGCTGCTATCATAAAAGGCAATGAAGGGGAGAAATGAGGATCAAATTTACGATTGGCCAGAACTCCTCCGGCAAACATAGCACATAACCAACCAAGTCCTCCTATACCAGTTAGATAACCAAAATATTTGGAACGCTTTGTATGATCGGGATGTAAATCGGAGATTGTGGTTAAACATAAACCGGTATTCCCTGAAAAAAAACCAGATATTAACCGTCCTAGAACCAATAAAATAAAATGGGAAATATAAAAAGCAAAGGCAACGAGCAAGTGACCCAAAACCATTCCAGTAATGGTAATATAAAACGACTTCTTTCTTCCGATTGTATCTGAAATGCTTCCTATTAAAGGTGAACCAAAAAGCAAAGCTAAAGGAAAAACTGTCCCTAAGGTAGTAAGGCTGACATTTTTCCAAAATAAACTAGAGGTGATTAGATGGGATTGGGAACCGAGAATAACAGAGGATAAAACGGGAATAACAAGTGCTAAGCTAAAATTATCGATAAAATAGAGTAAAAAAATTGGAAAAGAGGCCTTCATAATTTTAAAATAAATGTTTCAAGTATTTTCTTGAAAGATCTGATTGATTTTTTCGTTCAAATCTTTTGATAAAGCATAGTTTTGAATTTGAGAAAAGGTGGTTGCATAAGCCAATGTCAATAAGGTATCCCATTGCTCTTGTGAAAATCTAAAAGAAAATTTTGGTGCATGAAAGCTGCAAAAACTTTCTCCATAATGAAGTGCCCTTGCTTCTTTTTCACATTGGCTACAAAAAGGTTGCAGGGCAAGCAATCCTTCCTGTTTGAGCAATTTTAGACAAAAGCTATTGGTTAAGACGTCTGTATTCTCAAAATAGGGGATAGCTTTCAAGCATTTAGAGAAAAATTGATAGACTTTAGGAGCTGGTTTGTGAGGTAATTGAGAAGTTAATATGATTTGTACTAGATTTGCTGCTGCTTGGATGTGTTGCATTTTTGTACGCAATTGTAGATGCTCGCTTAAAACCGATCCATCTACAAAATGCATGAGACTGCCTTTACCCCGATAAAAAAGATATTCACCCTTACAAAGAGGGGAGCTTAATGCCAATTTATCCGTTCTTTTAGCCGAGATTCCTTTAATGATAAATTGCAGCACCCCATAACAATTGGTAAAAACCGTGACGATCCGATTCTTATCTTGATAGGGCAGAGAACGTAAAACAATCCCTTCTGTTTTTTCATATTCCATAGAATTTACGCATAGTTTATTTTCTCTTTGAAAAGAAGATGGGGATTGTTTTTTTACCTTTAAGAGAGTAATCTATCTTGAACTTCAAAGTTTAGCACCGATAGCTCAATCGGATAGAGTACCCGGCTTCGAACCGGGTGGTTACAGGTTCAAGTCCTGTTCGGTGCAATTTTTTTAAAAGTTTAAAGATTTAGAAGGTTTATGCGACAAAAAAAAGCAAAAAATGTCGCAGAAATGTCGTAGAAAAAATCAATCTAGGTTTATTCGATAATGGGTAACTTTTTTCTCTCCTATTTGGTAAATCAGCTTTTTCTCTACTAAATCGGAAAGATCTCTTTGTAAAGTACGTCTATTTATAGACGGGTAAAATGATTCATATTGTTGAATAGTAAAGTCTTCATTTGTTTCCAGCAATTGTTGTAATATCTGTTTTTGCCTTTTGGAAAGTTTGTATTTTGCTATCATAATAGCTAACTTCATAGCATGAGTGCCTTTAAGTTGAATTTCGTGCATTTGAGTTTCTAGAGCCTTGGAAAAATATTCTAGCCAAACAGTCATATCCATATTCTTGTCTTTAACAGACTGAATAGCTTTGTAATAATTGGCTCGATTCCGGTCGTAATATTCACTTATTGTAAAAAGTTTTTTAAAATCATACCCGAATTTATAAAGACACAAAGTGGACAAAAGTCGGGTCGTTCTACCGTTGCCGTCTAGAAAAGGGTGGATATGAACTAATTGAAATTGTGCAATGCCAGATACAAGGACAGCGGGAATGATTTGCTCATTTTGTATCCAAGCCAATAGTTGAGCCATAAGAAAAGGGACTTCATAAGCTGTTGGTGGAGTATAAATGATCTCTTTGGTTTTTGAATTCGCTACATAGTTTTGGACATTTCTATATTGACGTGGTTGGGCATTGTTTCCTCGAACGTCATCGACTAGTTTTTTATGGATTTCTCGGATTAACGCTTCAGTAATAGGTTTTTGAGAGACCAGATAATCAGATACAAAATCAAAAGCTTTTTTATAATTTAACAATTCTCTTACATTTTCAACATCTACTCTGGATAGCTTCTTTCCGGAAAGGAGCTTTTCAGATTGATCTAGGCTTAAATGAGTGCCTTCAATATGAGTAGTATGATGAGCTTCGAGAATAAGAGCTCTAGCCTGCATCTTAGCCATCCAATCTTCTGAGAGTATGGCAGCTTCTAGAAAACCGCGAGTGTGTTCAATAGAGGTTAAAGCATTTGCTATAGAAAGAGTAATAGTGAATTTTGGGGAAAATTGCATAGCTTTTATATGTTTTTTTATTTGAAGTATGTCATAAAAACCAACCATGCTCAAGGTTTATTATTGCTAAAAGACCTAAGAAAAAAACCTTCTGTTCATACATGAATGTTATCGTTTTGATAACATTCATGTATTTGCTAATTTTAAACGAAAAAGATCTTTAAACAACTAACCTCATGAATATTGATCATTTTGGCTTGATAGGAGTATAATCGAAATGCAATCGGTTTAACAGCATAAGAGGTATTATGAACGACAAAAACAAATTTGAACAAGATCTTGGTTACCGTATTGATATTATCGGGCGCCAGGTTCAAGTAACCGATTCGATAAAAAACCACATTTGGAATAAACTCTCCAAAATTGAACGTTTGCATAATCACATCTTGCGTCTACATGTTACATTAGAAGTTCATAAGGTTGAACATACCTGTGTATTAATAGTCAAACTCGATCATCTTAAGATTAAAGCACAAGCTACAAGTACAGATATGTATGTTTCCATTGATCGAGCAATTGATCGATTACATACTTTAATCCGTCGGTATAAAGATAAGATTCGAGATCATCATCAAAAAGTATCTACAACAGTAGATATGGTGGTAGATATCTTTAAAAAATCTGAAGTAGATCAAATTAATGCAGAGATAGAAGAGGAAAACCGAGAAAGGGAAATACAAGCTCTTTTGCCTCCCATGATTATTGACACAAAAGTGAAACCTCTTAAGACACTTAATACAGAAGAGGCTCTTATGAAAATAGACCTCTCACAAGATCAGTTTTTAATTTTTCGCTCAGAAGAAGATCGTAAATTAAAAGTTCTCTATCGTCGTAAGGACGGTCATTATGGCCTTATCCGACCCGAATAATGATAAGCCTTGGCTTATCGACAAGATGCGTGGCGTTGCTATTCGAGCAACGCCTGAAGAAAAAATCAGACAAAAATTATTACATGTTCTGATTGAAGAACTCTTTTTTCCTAAGGAATACGTCGTCGTGGAAAAAGCACTTAGCGAATTGCCTCACCTTCAAGGAAAGCGTGTACCAAAAAGGCGTCTTGATATTTTATGCTATTTTCCTAGGCATGATCAGCTCCTGCCTTTATTGCTGATTGAATGTAAGAGAAGTGGGGAGAGAAAGCAGGCTTTAAGTCAGGTAAGTGGATATAATTATTGGGTGAAAGCTCCCTTTGTCGCTGTAGCAAATCAAGAAGGTATTTTGTTTAAGTATTTAGATGTAGATTCAAATGAAATGGTTATAAAAGAAGGATTACCTTCCTATCAGGATTTAATTGCATGTTGCAAATAGTAAATAGTCTGGATCATTTAGAATCTTGTGATACGGATGTTTTATCTGTATTTGATGTAAATTTACTTCCTCGTTTAGATAAATGGCTTTTAGAAAACCCCAAAAGGTTTTTAGTTTGTATAGAAAAAAATTTGCAGGCTTTTTTACAAGCGAAAGTTCAATGGCAAAATCCACAAATTAGATTGTATCATTGGGATTCTAATGCTAGTTTATGTCATAGAATTGTCTGGGAGTTTTGTCTTTTACGTTTGACTCAAGTAGCTATAGATGAAGAAGAGCGTATCTTCTCCAAAATGCTCGAAGAGATGCATATCCAAGTGTATCTCTTGATTTCTGATTTCCGCGACCTAGGAGAGGTTATCATAGCTAACCTATTACAAAACATAGGCCAAATACCGGTGTCTCTTCTTGGAAAATCTTTAGAAAATTGCTGTCAAAATGTACCCGCAATCATTTGTGGAGCGGGCCCATCATTAGATGGACAAATACCCACGCTGATTCAAGCGCAAGAGAGAGCTTTGTTATTTGGCGCAGGTTCTGCTATGTGTGCTTTAGAAACGCAAGGGGTTTATCCGCACTTCGGGGTAGCTTTTGATCCAGATCCTCCTCCTAGTCGATATTTAACACAAACAGGCTATGAAACGCCCTATTTTTACCAGTCTAGGATCTCTTCTAGACAGCTTGCTTTTTTACATGGCCAAAAAATATGGATGCCCGATTCAGCTAATTATCCTTTAGAAAAATGGATCTATCAAGAGTTAGGCCTTAATTATCCATTAATGGATAGCGGGTTTACAGCAGCTAATTTTTGCGCATTGATTGCAGCCCATTTGGGATGTAATCCCATTATTTGTGTAGGTATGGACTTTTGTTCTCCAGAAAATCAAGTATACGCAGCAGGTATGCAAGCAGACCAGGGAAATTGGGTGGAGTGTATCAATGCAAAGAAAGAAAAGAGAATCTCAAAACCAGATTGGTTAGCAAGCGCTTCTTGGTTAGATCAATTTGCTGAAAAGAATAAAGAAATCAAATGGATATATACCGATCAAGAAGCAATGCCTTTAGCACATGTCAAATACCTTCCTTTAGAACAAGTTTCATTGCCAAGCGCTTTTGATACCACCTCTTTTAGTTACGCACTAACAGCTCGAGCAGCTAGATCTGAAATTACCCAAGAAAGCGTACGAGCTGTTTTGCATAAATTGAGTAATAGCTTTACAGAAGCGCTTGATCTATGCGATCAATTGCTAAAACTATGGGAAAAGCATTACCCCCACTCTATTTTGGAAACAGGAGAGCTTGCTCTATTAGAATCTGATTTAGCGCAAAATATTTGTGTACAGAAGCTTTTGCTGCCGCTTTGGGAAATTTGGAAATGGCCTATTTTAAGACAAGAAGAACATCTTCCCACAAGAGTTCTGCATCAGCATTTATTTTTTAAAAAAGCAGTTGAAATCCATTTGTCTACTTTCAAGAGTTTAAAAATATGATAAAAGAAAACTATGTGTTCACTCAAGAGAAGCTAATTATATATGATGAAGAATTGGGATTGGATGTTCAACATGAACATTTCTGTCCTTATCTTCCTCAATCTCTTGAATCACCAAATCTGGTTCTAACAAATACCCAGGCTTATTTGATCCATGAAGGGAAGCAACAAGGAGAGTGTCGTTGGTTTTTTGAAGATAAAACCTGCCAAGCCATTTTGTTTTACGATCAAGGTTTTTTACATGGACCCTCTACTTTTTTTAGCCCTCAAGGGCAAATTCTCACAAAGAGCTGGTACTATTTGGGTAAAAAAGTAGGGAAAACGCGTTATTTTTACTATTCTCAAAAACCAGCGAGTATACAAAGGTTTGTAGACGGAAAACCCGAAGGTTTGCAGGAGTATTTCTATGAAACAGGTGGTATCAAAAGCCACATACCTTATCGCTTGCATCAATTAGATGGGCAGGTGCGTCTTTTTTGGGAATCAGGTTGGCTAAAAAGATCCATTGATTATCAAAATGGACAAAAACATGGCTGGGATCGGCTTTGGAATGAAGAGCAGGTTCTTATAGATGAGGGTTGTTATGAAAAAGGAGAATCCATAGGAGTGCATCGTCATTTTTTCTGTAATCAAATTTTGCGTGAGGAAAAAGTTTTCCATACACCAAAGCGCTATGATCGTAAACGTTGGGATCAAAAAGGACAGCTAATACTAGAAGGGATTTATACATCTGACTGCAATTATATAGAAAAAACCTACTGCAATGCACAAATGACTACTTCAAAAGAGGGGATATGGGATGGGAAAAAGCTTTGTTGGAAATAGTTCTTTAGATCTTTTAAGCGAAAGATATCCGGAGCTTGTTTTTTTATTGAATTTCTCCAGCTCTTGCGAAGCTTTGCCCGAAGAGGAGTTTATCCCAGAGTTTAAAGCTGTTGAGGTTTTGTATATTTATGGAATTGGTGGGTCTAGTGCTTATCCTAGTCTAAAAAAATGGGTCTTGGAAGAAAAAACAAGAAGAGTGGTTTTCTTAGAGGATTCGCTCAGTGCAATAGAGAGATTTTTATCTTCTACTTACAGTGAGCAAATCCTTCAAGATAGTCAAATGTTTCTATCCTATCTAGAAGAGCCTTATGCAAAAAAATTAGAAGAGATTGTATCTAACTATCCATTAGAACATGTTTTTATCCAAGCGACCAAGTCTTATCGCAGAAAACCTCAGTTTGAACAGCTGTGTCTACAACTCTTAAGGATTACAACTGTTGTACATGCAGGCACGACAGAGATTCTAAAAGCTCATCACATGCTAGCAAATCTCATGAGGAATATCTCTAAGTGGCCTCATTCTTTTTTAGCTAATCGATTTCAAGGGCAATTTGTAAATGTTCCTGCAATTATTTGTGGAGCAGGTCCTTCTTTATTAGATGCAATAGAGCCCTTGAAGAATTTGCAAGATCGCGCGCTGATTCTGGCAGGAGGCTCAGCCATTACTGCTTTGAGTAATCAAGGTATAACTCCACATCTAAATATAGCAGCTGATCCTAATTTTGAAGAATTTGAAAGATTAAAAACGGCATCTGCATATGAAACCCCGCTCATTTATGCAACCAGAGTGCATCCAGATATTTGGAATACGTGTAATGGGCAGATGGGGTATCTTGTTTCTGATACAGGAGGTATCTGTGAAAAACATTTTGAAAATCTGCTTGGGATAAATCATCAAGCAGTGGGACCTGATCTAGGGATGGAAGCTTTATCTGTAACTACCCTTAGCCTAGCCTTTGCTGCAGAAATGGGTTGTAATCCCATTGTTTTTATCGGGGTAGATCTATCGTATACCGGTATGCAAAAATATGCAGAAAAAGTAGTATCTCATTCCGCTATCGATCCTAAAATGCTGCAAGAGAATACACAAGCCTCAGAAAAGCTTTTGCGCCGAAAGAATGTTAAAGGTGAACTTGTTTACACCACGGTAAAGTGGATAATGGAATCAGAATGCATTGCTTCTTTTGCTAAAAAACATAAAAGTTGCCGATTTATCAATGCGACAAGTGGCCTTGGGTTTAAAGACATAGAAAACTCTTCATTAGAAGAGGTTTCTATGGATTGGAAACCCATCGACCTACATGCTGCTATTCATCAAAAAATGCAGCTCTATCAATTAGATCTCCGTTTTAGCGAAGCCATTGCATCTGAAAAGGAAAAACTTTGTTCGAGCATTTTACGCTTACAAGAAATGACACTACGTATGTTAAAAATAACCCATCAAGCTTTTGCACAAGAGGTAAGTATACCCACAGCTAAAATGACTCTCTTAGAATTTGATTTTCAAGAGGAACTGGCTCTAAATGCTTTATTTCCTTTTTTAGATTCAACGCTTGATCGCCTATTAGATCCTTGCGAAAAACGAAAGAGAAGTGATAAAGAAATGCTTAAACATTTCCTAGAAAAATATACCAGTTGGAAAGAGGTCTTAGAACATGTGATTGAGCAAAATCTTATGGGATAAGGATGAAACAAGTCATTTTCTTATTATTTTTGATAGGCTGCTCTGGTATGGAGCAATCAGAGCAGAAAAAACTGCGCAGACTAAATGCTAAGGGTGAATTTATTCACCGCAACCATGATGAGTATCATTATCAGATCGATATTCCCAAACATAGAATAAGAGAGCCTTATCCTTGGGAAAAGGGATATGTAGGACAGCAAATAAAGATCTCTAAAGAGTATTTTCGCTGTAAGGGTTCAGGATTCAATCCTCCACGAATTGAAGAAAATCAAACCTACTTTGATTGCGGCGGGTGTCACACACATTCTCTTCCTATACATCAAGGCAAAGAATTTATCTATCCTATTTTGATCGATCTTTTGAACTTCGTACAAGAAAAAACTCGCTCTAAAGTAATTATTACCTGTGGGCATCGCTGTCCTGCTCACAATACTTATGCCGATAGCTTGAATTCTACTTCCAAACACATGATTGGTGCAGAAGTGGATTTTTATGTAGAGGGGATGCAAGAGTATCCGGAAAAAATCATTGCTATTTTACAACAATATTATCAGGAGAACCCTTCATATACCCAACAAGAGTATCTAGAATTTGAAAGATCCTATCATCATTTAGATGTATCTGTCCCTGCATGGTACAATAAAGAAATCTTGATTCAACTCTATCAAAGAAAAGAAGGACGTGATTATGACAATCAACACAAATATCCTTATATCTGTATCCAAGTCCGTTATGATAAAGAAGCGAAAGAAAGAGTCATTTACAGTTGGCCTAAAGCTTTTAAGGGATTTAGGCGTTATTAATTTCTTGGAGAAACTAAGATGTCTAGGATTAGCAATAGCCTTAATTCTGGTAAATACGGCCTGCAAAGCAGATCCTATTTATGACAATATACAGGCCATAATTGCACACAAAGAAGGGGTTACCCCTTAAACGAAGTAGGTTAAACTCTCCAATATGAAGAGATTTTTTTAAAATCTCAAAACCGCTCATTAAAGAGCAAAAAAAATTAGGAGCAACCCCTTCTTTGTGTGCAATTATGGCCTGTACATGAGATCTTAAATTAAACTGGCATATCTTTAATACAGGGCTTACGCATGAAGAATTTCCTTTGCACCTACCAGATCTAATAAATAATCTTTACGACATGATGCAATGAAGCGCCGTTTATGTAAACTGACCTTGCTTGTCTTATCTTTTTGTAAAAGATTCAAAGTAGCCCGTCGAACTATAGATAGATTTTCAGCTCCATTTCCTTTTCTAACACGACTTAAATCCTCTCGGAAATTAACATCAAGTTGCCAATGCAATTTGTTTTCGATGCTCCAGTGATTACGCACTTCCTTTGCAAGACGTTCTGCATTAGCAGGTAGACTTAAAATACCGAATTTCACAGCTATTCCTCTCTTGCGATTTCTTCTGTACTTTTACGCATATCAAGCTATGCAGCTTCTTCCAAATCTGACGCTGAGGTAACCAATCTAATTTCTCAGTCGCCCATACTTCTCTTATCTCACTACGTCCTCGATTACATTTTTCAGACCGCCAATAATCACAGCTAGCTTCTTCCGGTATAACGTCCTGTGCTTGTTCAAAAAAGTTATGAGCTTCTGCATGTAAGTGGTCTTGAATGCATAAAACATGTACGGAACGAATGAGGATTTAAAAAGGCAAAAAACCTCTCATAGGTATCATGAGAAGCAGCTCCATATTTGCAGATATTAACAGATTGTAACCAATCGAGGTTCATCTGTGTCCACAAGCTAAAGCCCATGTAATCATCTTGTCCACATAGCATGGCTAGGATAGATGTGCTGATAATATCATGAAGGCTATTATAGTTGATTGCGCGCCTTTCTTGGGTCTGGTAATTTCGAAAAATGCATCATAATAGATGAAGAATGAATGAATCCTTCCATTTTATACTCCTTATGAAAAAGGAGCCAGAATCATTTTTTATCTCTCAATTATCAAGCAAAATCTTCATGCGTTGGCCCTGATCTTTAATAGGTGGCTTATTAATAGTCTATCTTCTTTAGTGATATGGTTAAAGTATTTATCCATCGACTAGTTTACTCCAAAAGTATAAAGTTTAGTTACTTTGTTGCATTTCGGTTAGAACTGGTGACGGTTTCATCAAGTTGTTTACCAACAAGCCGATAAAGTGAATGCCGATAGTATAGCTGCTTTTTAGGCAAGCTAAGAAAACCCTATCAATAAACGCGAGAGCATACCAGGCTTATGGTATTTTGTCGCAGATAACTTTTTCAACTTTCTTTCTATAAGATTTTCTTTTGTTTGTAGTGCTTTTTCTGGAGGATGAGTTTGTTTTAACTTATCTTTTTGCACTCTGCATAGCGCTTTGGCTTCTTTGGAAGGTCCATACAATCTTGCATCTGCAGGATCATTAATACAATATAAAAAAATTTTAAACCGTTCCCATTCGTCTATCAATTCTTTCTTTTGTTCAGAAGAAAATAATTGCTTTTCTGTATGGGCAATAAAAGTTTCAGTAAGTTTTTTTCCTTGTAAAGAGCAGTCATTGATTTTTTCCTGCTCTTTTTGATATCCTTTATAAATATCCTTGATTTTTCTCATACTGTTTTCTGGCTTTGCATCATAGGATGCATAAGATTCATGAGCATCAATCGTACGCCCCAACATCTCATCCTCCATAGCTTGGCGTGCCTCAGAGGCAATTTTAGCTAGAGCTATAATAAACTTATTCCTTTCTGTTCTTAATCGACCACTATCAAATTCTTTCTCTACTTTTGACAAGCATGCCTGCATAAAGGTTTCTAAACAAGTAGGCCGGATATAACAAAGTTCTATTGTTTGTCTTTTATGAGGCGGAATTCCCAATTCTAACTGGTTGAACATTATTCCCTCTAGGGGAAAATGTAAATATCTATTATTCGAATCATCTAGTTCAGAAAGTTGGTCTTTTTTGTTCTCTGTCAATGTTTCAATGGAGTGGCTACTAGGTACTTTGGGTAAAGAAGTAGCTAAATCCTCTGCTTCCAGATCATCGATGTTCTCCAAGCTATTGGTTTTTAATTTCGCTAACCTGTCTGAAATTTCTACTGTTTCTTTCTCTAAGAAGGAGAGTCGTTCGAAGCGCTCACAGGATTTTTGAAAGGCTGTTTTAGAACTTTCATCAGCTTCATTCATTAATCGGTTATAAACATTTTTAGCTAATTTCCATCCGGACACCAGACTGATTTTCTCTTTCTCAATAGATAATTTACAACTATCCGTGACGAAATTTTCTCGGATGACAAGGGAGTAAGTTCCTGTTCGTTCATCAACGAGACCCTTTAAACGCAGGTGATAGAGTATGCCTACCTTAAATGAAGTAGCTTCTTGAGGAAATGCGTCGACGAGTGCTGTATTATCTAAGGCTTGTTCGAGACATTTAAACTCCTTATATTCAAATTCCTTATCAGGATAAGAAGTTTGTTGTAAGGCTATTTTATAGCGTTGTTCATAAGGAACAATCCTGAGATTATCACGTTGTTTTATTAGTTCTAGCATCTGATTTGCGTAGTATTTCAACGATTCAAATTCCTTATGCATAGAAGCTGCACATTGTGGCATAAGCTGATCCCCCATAAAACAACTTGACTCTTCTTGGATATTAGCTTTTAAGGCGTTAAGCTGGGTATCGTATTCTTTTTGGATATGCGAGGCATTTAATCCTTCTTGGGACATGTGTTTATGGGATCTTCTTGGCGTAGGATCCATAACAGATCGGGAGTTTAGCATGTTGTTGGATTTTTCCTTTACGTTGAAAGTTTATTTTTAAATGACGTCGGTTAAGTCGTTAAGTGCTGTTTGTTTTTTAGTCTTGATTTATTGGATAATTGCTCTTCTTCTTCCACAGCGTTGTTGGTGGGCATATTCGCTGTTGTACCGAATAAACCCAATGGATTTGCCCGCTGCTCTTGTCTAAAAAGCGATTGGTTATAACCATCTGCAGTTTTTTTAACAAGCGCTAGAGGTCTTGCTTCATTATTGGAAATACAACCGATTCCCACAGATGCTATGAGAGGGTTGCTTCGATAATTTTCATGCAAGAAAGAAGCACATCCAGCACTGTCTTTAGGATTTGTTCTGACATTAGAGTTTGTTTCATGATGAAGAATCTTTGTTGGGCCGTTATTTTTATTAGCTTTTGCCAACGTTTCTTTGTTTATTTTTTGTAATCTTTCATCAAGTTCACCAATTAACTCTCTCCCCAAGGTTCCTATCTTGCTTATATTACTACCAATCGGTTGAATAGGCGGATTATTTGAAGCGAATGTTGAAGTTTCTTCATTCACTTCGCCTCTGAGGATTTTTAAATTTTCATTAAATTCTGAGAGGTGTCTATTTAATGTCCCTAAATGTATATCACGAGTATTTTTTGGTAAAATATTAAGGTTTCTATGCAGCTTGCTTTCTGCCTTGGCTATTTTAGAATTAATTTTGCCGATGTGATTTTCTTGAATATTTATTGCTTGCCTTTCTGCAGATAGCTTATCTTTTCCTTTTTTTTGGGACAACAAAGAATTTTTTTGTTCCATCTGATTTGTCCACATAGCAATATAATCTTCTGATTTTAACTTGACTAAATTCGTCATTTCCCGCATACATTTTTCTTCATATCCCTCCTCTGAGGCGCTCTGATCGTAAAGTTCATCTAATTGCTTGGTAATTCCGTCTACGCTTTTTTCTAAATTATAGAAATTTGAATTTCTTTGTGATTGACGGATGATCTGTTCTGCCAGTTTGTCTGCATGTGTCTCCAATTCGTTACTCTTTACATCAAAATTAGGCAATTCGCAGCGTAAGTTAAGATCTTTGATAAGCGCTTGATGGATTATCTCGCCACCTTTAACTGTAATCTTATTGTTCGCAAGCCCCAAAAAAAAATCTTCTGGGGTTTTATGTGGATTAATCATGTCTTTTACTAAAAAATCGATGCTTGTATCACTGATCTCATTATTATTCAGATAAATTTTTAACCCAGGTGAAACAGATGCATGGTTTTTAATGATAGGTTTCATCATATGTTTAAATTCCTTATCATTAATTTTTTTCCCCTCTTGTTGTTGATCGAACGTAAATGTCGTGTTTGGGAGTGCCTTTTTGATTACAAAACCAGAAAAAAATTCTAACAGTAATTTTCTTTCCCGGTAACTGGAACTGGTAGGCTGTTTGATATAAAGATTATAGCGATCGACTAATGAAGAGCTTTTAATAAACTTCTCAAATTGAATCGTTGAGTGTGAATCTAAAGGTGTCATAATATCTTTTCTCGTTTTTAATTTCGGTTTGTTCATTTCTAATGAATAATCGTTTGAGTCTTTTACTTTTACAAAAAAAGCTGTTTTTAAAGAACCGCGTAAGTTTTAAACTATTCATAACTATAAAGAGTTCTCTAATTGCACACAAGAACCTATCTTGAATTGAATATAAATTTTCGCTATGATACCAGATCTTTTTATTTTTTAACTAAAGACAGATGACATGAGCAAGCAAGGATTAAATGAAGAACAGTTTAAAATACTCGAACCTCAAATGGAAAAATGGGTAAATCGTAACCATTATGGAAGAAAATTAGCGCCATGGAGACCTGTAGTGAATACTATTTTCTGGGTGCTTCGGACAGGAGCTCCTTGGAAAGATGCACCTAGAAACAAGGAGTTTTCTCATCCCTCAACAGCACACGCATGGCTTGGAAGAATGCAATCTGCTGGATTTTTAGATCAATTTTTAGAAGAGCTGCTTAAGCTTGCCGAACAGCTGGGGTGTATTGATGCCCAGAGACTCTCTGTAGATGGTTTTTTTTTCCAGCGGACGCGGAGGAGGAGAGCAAGTTGATTATGGCTACAAAGGTAAAGGCGTGACATCGCATTTACTGGTAGAAAAATCAGGAAAGCCTCTTGCAATCACTTTTACATCAGCATCCGGGGATGAGAAAAAACAAGTGATCCCTCTGCTTAGGAAAGTCATTCCCTTCATTAAAAAAGCATGGAATCAGGGAAAAGTACCCATACTTGAAGCAGATAAAGGTTATGACTCAGAGCAAACACGTATCGATGTTCTTTCCCATGAGGTTTTTCCTCTGATAGCTCGGAAAAGAAACACTAAGGGATATAAGATAAAAGGCATTTGCTACCTTGAAAAGCAACGTTGGGTCGTTGAGAGAACGATTTCTTGGTTAAAGACATGCTTCCGTCGTCTTACAGTGCGCTGGGAAAGAAAGGCAATATATTGGAACGGACTATTAATGTTTGGACTACTGGGATATTGGATGAATTTCTTAAGTCGGCAAGTATCTTTAAAACAGTAAATTTAATTCAAGATAGGTTCAACCTTTGTTTTTAAGTATTACTATTACTTATTAAGTGAGTTATTTTTATATTATTTATTTTAACATAATTGTGTTTAAATAATACATTAATTTATATTAAGCTCTTTATAGAGCAAAAGAGAGATATACAGAATTTGAAAACTGCAAATTGTATAATTACCTGAAATAGGCTACATGTTTAGTCCCAAAGTATAATGGTGTATACTATAAACATTTAGCATCAAAGGAAACATTACGTACTCTCTATAGAGGACCGTGCTGCTTATCAATCCACTTTATTGCTGCAGTTCTTCCCGATATTTAGGAATGTTTTCAAAAAAGGCATAAATTGCCGTCTTGAAATTTAAAAATTTTTCATAATACCGATTATTGTGAACTTTATTTATTCATGAGTCGCCAAAGGCGTTCAATCAGATTGAGATCAGGAGAATTAAGGAGGCAAGAATTTGATTTCTACTCTGGATGTTTTTAGGTAATTTGCAACGATTTATCCCGTTCATGGCAATGACGAGCCTTAAGGATGTCTTTTTGATTTCTTGTTAAAAAGTTCGCTTCAGGTTGCATAGGGCTAAGGTTTATAACTCAATCAATGAGAAAAATTCAATCGGCTGCAAAAGATTCATTCCCATACAAATATGCCTAAAAGAAAAAACAACAATCCCTTGCCAAAGAACGCGTAATTAATGAAAATGTAATCGGGATGCTTAAGCGTTTTAAAATCATAGTAGATCGATATAGAAATCGACGGAGATGCTTTTGCTTAAGATTTAATCTTATAGCAGGAAGCTATAATTGGGCGCTTTAAAATTCAGGTTATGCAACAGCTCTAATAAACATGTTTAAAAAATTATTTGATTCTTACGATATTATTCTCTTTGACTTTGATGGTCTGCTTGTAGACACAGAACCCTTGCATTTTCTTGCATATAGGGAAATGTGTTCTAAGAATGAGATTTGTCTGAATTGGGACTTTGTTCGTTTCTGCCAAGAAGCGCATTCAAGTGCATTTGGAATTTGGAAAGCGTTTCAAAAAGAATTTCCTACTTTATTAAAAAAAAAATCAAAAGAGGTACTATATCAAGAAAAAAAAGAGATTTATCAAGAGTTACTAAAAACCACTATTTTAAAGCTTATGCCGGGAGTTCATGCTCTTTTACAAGCATTAGCTATGAGTAATACGCTATCTGCAGTTGTAACAAACTCTGCGCTCTCTCAAGTAGAGCCTATTCGCAAAACTCTTCCTATTTTAAATGTCATCCCTCTTTGGATAACACGTGAGGATTATCCATTAGCCAAACCAGCTCCTGATGGTTATTTACAAGCGATAGAACAACTGGGTAGAAAAGAGAGGATCATTGGGTTTGAAGATACATTAAAGGGTATTCATGCATTGCAAGCAGCTAAAGTAGAAGCTGTTCTTGTAAACCCTATATGTCCAGAAGGAGTCAAGGGGTTTATTCATCTAGATAGAATCGATCATATTTGTTTAAACATATAATTCTTTCCAAAAATACATTTCTGGACCTAATTGAAAATTAAATTGCAAGGTTGTAATTTGCAATTAATAGTATAATGCAGTACTCTTGTTTTTTTTGAATTATTGACCCAAGGCTATTTTCTATGGAAAGAACCTTTTTCCTCATAATTATTATCTCTGGCGTCCTTTTTTTTTTTATATTTGTTAAAAGCCTGAATCAAACTAAAATAGTTCAAACACTCCGCTTAAATATTAAAGCGGAACCAAAAACAATGGATCCTCGTAAAGGAGGAGAACAGTATTCTTCTCAGATGCATTTTCTGTTTTTTGAAGGACTTGTAAAACTCTATCCAGATGGCTCTATTAAACTTGCTCAAGCAGAATCCTATGAATTATCCGAAGATAATTTGCAGATTACGTTTCATTTAAGAGATACGGTTTGGTCAAATAACACTCCTGTGACAGCTTATGATTTTGAACAATCCTGGAAAGATATTCTAGATCCTAAATTTCCCTCCTTGCAATCAAATCTATTTTCTCCTATAAAAAATGCAGATGCTGCAAAACAAGGCCTTATTCCTCTTGATGAGGTAGGTATCAAAGCAATAGATGCAAAAACTCTTAGGATCACTTTAGATAAACCCACTCCTTATCTTTTTAAACTACTTGCCTGCTCCTCTTTTTCCCCTGTAAATATCAAAAATGATCGGCAGAATTCCAATTGGGCTGATCATGCAGGTCTTAACTTCTTATGTAATGGTCCTTATCTATTGGAAAAGTGGGATCATGAAAACCAAATCATTGCTATAAGTAATCCTCACTATCGAAAAACACAAGATCTGCGACCTAAAAAAATTATTTTCAATGTGATTAAGAATGATCAAATCACACTACAGATGTTCGAAAAAGGCTTAATTGATGTAATTGGTGATTCTTTAACTTCTATCCCTTTAGATGCAGTTCCTAGTTTAGAAAAAAAATGGACAATTTCTCGCAAACCAAGGGCTTCTACTTTATTGATTACTCTTAATACAGAGAAGTTTCCCTTTAATCATCCTAAAATCCGTAGGGCATTTGGCTTGGCAATTAATCGTCAAGAGCTGATTGGGTCATTTGGAAAAGGTATTAAAAAAAGCATCTTGGCTGATTATATTAATATTGCCTATCAAGCAAGCATGAGCGCAACGAATCTTGTTCCTCCTTGCTTAAAAGAAAACCGCCATCGATCTTTCTTTAAAGATAATGACGTGGTTCAAGCAAAGACTTTTCTGGAGGAGGCAATGGTTGAACTGGGGATAAGTAGAGAAATTTTTGATTCTGTAATTCTCTATTATTATTCTCGAACATTTGGAGCGGATGAGTTGATGCAAAAACTCCAGCAACAGTGGTTAAATGCTTTAGATATTTTCATAAAAATAGAATATTTAGACTCTAAAACGATTATGGATAAATTGATTAAAGGAGATTATCACATGTGTTTTATGCGCAGAGACGCTCTATATAATGATCCTATGAGTGTTTTAGAAAGATTTAAGTATAAAGATTATATTAAAAATTATTCCAATTGGGAAAACCAGGAATATATCCGTTTATTAGATAAGTCTTTTTATGAGCAATCAGATGCAAGATCTCAAATTCTAGAACAAGCGGAAAGGATTTTCTTAAATGAAATGCCAGTTATTCCTTTGTATCACGAAGATTATATATATATTATCAACCCCAACCTAAAGTATAAAGTACCGTTATCTGGAGATCGATTGCTTTTACCCTTGTCTTTTGAGGATCAAGGTTGTTAACTTTTTAACAAAAAAAGAGCAGCAGATCGAGACTATAGACATGTTGTCTCATAATCTACCTTAGCTAATATAAGCCCTTGTGCAGGTGCAGCGCGTCCTGCTAATCTTCGATCTTTTGCTTGGAAAATAGCGGGGATTTTTTCTAGCTCTATTTTTCCTGCACAGATATCAAGCAATGTACCAACAATATTACGAACCATTTTATATAAAAAACCATTCGCTTCTAACTCTAAGCGAATATACTCTTCTTCTTGCAGGATGGATAAGCGTCTAAGGCTACGGACTGCATTTTTTGCAGCAGAGCCTGTAGTAGCTTTATTTGCAAAAGAAGTAAAATCATGAGTGCCTATAAAAAGCTTTGCTGCTTGTATTAATGTATTTAAAAGTACAGGATGAGGAACTCTGTAAGCATAGAAACAATTAAAAGGATCCTTAACAGGGCCTACGTATAAATAGTAATGGTATACCTTGCCTATTGCACTATAGCGTGCATGGAAGTCAAGCGGAACCTCTTCAATACTCAATACTCTGATATCAGGTGGAAGTAAGCCATTCAACGATTTAAGTAAGCGAGAAAACTCAAAAGAAGTTGCTGTTTTAAAATGCGCAACTTGCCCTATTGCATGTACACCTGCATCTGTACGACCAGATCCTATAATTTTAATAGAACTGCGCAGAATAATGGATAAATACTTTTCCAACAGTGCCTGAATAGATATACCGTTTTTTTGTATTTGCCAGCCTGAATAACGTGTCCCCTCGTAAGCAATGAATAATTTATAGTTATGCATTATTTTAGAAAACTTTGTGCTAATTGCAGATCTTCGGGACTAGTAATTTTTATATTTGAGGATTTGCCTGAAACGAGTTTAACCATATGGCCCATTAATTCTATAGCAGAGACGTCATCTGTGACGTCTATTTTCTTTTTTTCTGCTTCAAGTAGGCCTTTCTTCAGTAGATCTAGTAAAATAACCTGTGGGGTTAGGGTTTCTCTAAGAATTTCCCGATTTAGGGTTTGTCTGACAAAACTAGTAGAATCTATTTCTTTAATGGTATTTTTAGCAGGTATAGCTAAAGCTGCAGCTTTATGAATCAAGGCTTGTTCGATCACTTTTTTTAAATCATCTAATTGCAGAAAAGGACGAGCGGCATCATGAATGCAGACAAAAGAACCTTTTGTGATTTGTGCTAAGCCATTGGATACAGAATCTTGTCTTCTCAATCCTGGATTAGCAAAACCAATTTTTACAGGAGTTTTAGAGTTAAATAAATGTCGATAAAAGCTCTCACAAACCACGATGATTTCTGTAATAAGATCAGACTTTGCTAAAAGTTCAAAGCTATGTAAGGCCAGCGGTTTTGAACCTAGAGGTAAAAATTGTTTGGGTATGGCACTTTTTAATCTTGTGCCTTTTCCACCGGCAAGCAAAATAGCTGAAATAAGAGGAGTGGGATACATATTTTTTGAAATTAAGCTCAAAAAAAGTGCAAGTGTATGCACTTTTTTGAGCTTGTCTTTTAGTTAACTTTTGAGATGTTTGCTTACAATTTTTGTCATTTCAAACATATTAATGGATTTCTTACCGCCAAAAACTTTGGCAAGTTTTTCATCTGGATTAATATTGCGTCTATTTTTGGTATCTTGACATTTATGTTTTTTAATATATTCCCACAATTTTTTTGTCACTTCAGTCCGAGGCATCGGACCTTTGCCAATAACTGCAGCTAATTCATCACTAATCTGCAGCGCTTGCATAAATTTAGATTCTTTTTTTTTTGCCATTTACTTCTCCTTATCGAAATGACTGTAATTACCCACAGTTGCTTTTTTTTAGAAAAACTGCGTTTAATTTTTCTATCCTAATAACCTTATGAAAACCACATTGTACCACGATTTTTCTATAAACCCCTTATGGAAAAACCAAAGAACGAGAACTTTGGATAGCTAATTTGAGCATTTTCTATTTTCCCCTCGCAGGACATGTTGTATCTCTAGAGGGAATTTATAGTCAAAAAAAATCGTTTTATAAAACCTTCACAAGGATAAGATTCTCGTTTCTTTTTTTTCAACTAATTGTGGATAAATGAGTTGAAAATTTCTCTATAAAATCATTTTTACCCTTAAAAGATCGCTTGCAATTTAGAACTAGATCGTGGCAATTTGGTCTTATTCTTTAATTTATAGCTAATTTTATATAGCAATGATAGCAGATCCAGAGATTTTTTTTGTTCTAGCAAATAAGCTTAGCTCTTGTAAAAGCGATCAAGAGCGCTTAAAATTATTAGAAAAACCTCTTCCAAAAGCAATCGATCTATTGCTGAGTGTAAAAGATCAGCTAATCTTGAAGTCCATTCTCGTGATTAATCAGGGCCATCTTTTTTACCCATTTGATAAAAATCAAATAAAAAATCTTTTAAAAGATCTCTATCCGATTGAATCTTTTTATCAATCCATTGGGGGAATAGTTGGCTATCACGCCACGATGTTATCGTTGTTTGCCAATCATACTTTATCCCATGAGCACAAGAGCTATGAGCAACCGGAATGTATTGATATAGCACAGGAGGACTCTTCAACTTGTAAGTATACCTTACAAGGGCTTTATGCACTTCCTTATTTGGCAGAAATTTATCCTGTAGGGGGAGCTGCTGACCGATTGCAGTTGATGGACCCAGTAACGCATGCTTCTCTTCCTGCTGCAAAACTTGAACTTTGTGGTAGAAGCTTATTAGAAGGATTAATTCGCGATCTTCAAGCTAAAGAGTATCTTTACTTTAAACTATTTGGTAAACAGCTTACAACACCTATTGCTATGATGACCTCTGAAGAAAAAGACAATCATCTTCACGTTTTATTCATCTGCGAACAAAATAAGTGGTTTGGGCGTTCTCAAGCTTGTTTTCGTTTTTTTCAACAACCACTTGTGCCTGCATTAAATATCCAAGGGAAGTGGTTACAAACGCAAAATAATCGCATTTTAAGAAAGCCAGGTGGCCATGGAATGCTATGGAAAACAGCCATTGAACAAAAGATCTTTACTTGGTTTACCTCTCAAGGATATACCAAGATTTTGGTTCGACAGATTAACAATCCAGTAGCTTCTGTGGATTATGGACTGCTTGCGTTTTCTGGGATTGGTTATCAAAAAAATAAACAGTTTGGCTTTGCTTCTTGTTTGCGTTTATTAGAAGCTGCAGAGGGGATTAATGTGCTCTGTGTAAATGAAAAAAAACAATATTGCTTAACAAACATTGAATATTGCGATTTTGAAAAATACCAAATGAAAGATTTTCCTTTAAAAAAGGGAAGCTCTGATTCACGTTTTTTTTCCAATACAAATATTTTATTTGCTGATGTAAAGGCTATTGAAGAAGTTACTAAGAAATGTCCTATTCCCGGGATGCTTGTTAATCAGAAAAAAACCTGTTTTATCAATAAAAAAGGGCATCTCGAAGAATGCGAAATTGCCAGACTAGAGTCAATGATGCAAAATATCGCTGAGTGTTTCTCCGCTACTCAAATAGAAGAGTTAGGTTCTTTTTTAAGCTATAACTTAAGACATAAAACCATTTCCACAGTAAAAAAAAAATCTACAAAAACAAGTTCTTTATTAGAGACACCAGAAGGCTGTTTTTACGATATCTTGTATAATGGATACGATCTTTTAAAAAATCGATGTGATTTTTCTCTACCTGCATTCTCTTCTCATCAAGAGTATATAACTAAAGGTCCTTCTATCCTGTTTCAATACCATCCTGCTCTAGGGCCTCTATACACGATTATTGCACAAAAAATCCAATCTGGCCAGATGACTTGGGGGAGCGAGCTGCGTTTAGAAATAGCAGAGGTACAATTAGAAAATCTCTATTTAGACGGAGTACTCCACATTATGGCTGAGCGTGTAATAGGACATTATTTAGAAGATCGCTTAGTCTATTCCCAACAAATCGGTAGATGTCGTTTAAGTAACGTCCGAATAAAAAACCAAGGGATTGATCGTTCCTCTTCTAATATCTATTGGAGAGATCAAATCTCTTACCATCAAAAATGCAAAATCACTCTAAAAGGGAACTCTTATTTTATCGCCGAAAATGTCGAATTCACAGAAGATATCCACATTGAAGTAGAAGATGGAATTTGCCTACAAGCCTTTCAAGAAAAAGACCAAGTGATCCTTCAGAAAAGACCTCTTATCTCCTCTGAAGGCATATGGAACTATAAGATAGAAGAAGATACAATCGCTCTGCAAGAAACAGGAGCTCTTAGTGAAAGTTTATAGAAGATAGAAAAAGACTAGAGATGTGACATCTCTAGTCTTAAAATAAGAGTTTAGAATTTCCTAAGGCCCATTTATCTTAAATGAAGATCTAAACCTTATACCCTGAACTTACCAAGAGGTCCCCATCACTAGTTACATTAGTTTCATGCATATTAATGCCAGGATCTTTTGGATGTGCCCCATCACTTTTAGCGAAAAACCGACAAACAACACTACCAACTGCAACAGTGACTCCAACACCAGTAACAAAAGAAAAAGTCTTTGGATATGCTTGTACTGTGTTAGAAACCGCAGTAGGGATAAATCTTCCTGCAACTTGACCCACTTTGCCTGTTAAAGAGGAACATACGGAACAGCCCTTGCTAAGTATATCTTTACCAAAGCCATAAACACTTGATGCTACAGTTGTAGTAGCAGTACAGGCAGCACTGAAGAAACTTCCTATTTTTAAATCCATCTTTAATCTCCTTAATGTTTAATGAGCATAATTAAAATAATTAGTTTATATTTTTTTTCTTGCAATTCATAAAATAGTTATAAGACATCTTAAGAATATAAATCTATCTTAAACTCGAGGTATTATTTCTATACGCATAGAAAAAAAATTCCTGGTTGTTTAAAAAAGAGCAGCTCTTAATCCACTTCTCTTAGAGCCTGTTTAAAATCTTTTCAAAAGTAGATCAATAAAAGCTAGAACCACCATATTCAGGCTTGTATGTAGTTTTCTTTCTCAATTTTTCCATAGCCTGCGACATTTTTCTATCCACGCAAAAGAACGCTTTACAATCCATCTTCTAGAAATGACTGTAAAAGTATGAAGTGCATTTCTTTTTGCTATTTCTACTATATATTCTAATATTTCCTGTACACTCTTTGCAAATCTTTCTCCAGAATATCCTCGCTTTTGAAAAGATTTTAAACAGGATCTTATAAAAAGTTAAATGGATTAGAAAATTGAGCAAGATGAGTTTAGGAGTTACGCAGTTAGCAAATATTTAGGATATTTTAAATAGGTCCTAACGGCTTCTCTAACGATTCTCAATTTAGCTTCAAACCAAGTAATGCCTTTTCGAAAACAAAATCTTTCTATTCTTAAAAAAGCTCTTAAAGAAAGAAGAATGTGATTTTTTTGCGCTTTTCCAGTCCTAGCTTGACAGCGTTCAACCCCACAAAATTGTTTAATCCCTCTGTGATATTCTTTAATTTTCCAAGCTTTTTCTGAACAACTTAAGCGCTGTAACTCGCTCATGTTGAGGTTATTTGTTGCCCAGTACTTAATCCTTTTTTAGAAACTATCTTAAATATTTTAATCCATCCATAAGCTTTTAAATGGGCTAAAGAACGCTTTCTTTTATTTCCACTTCACGAATAGGTCTGTTCACCTTGATTATCTGGATTTAATGAACGAGTTGGGGTTAATTTCGTCATCCATAACCATTCTAGATTTCTTACCTGTTTCAAATTTTCCAAACTAGCATACCAGGAATCAAATAACACATATTCAGGAGAAAAGCTTCTTTCTTTAGTCTTTAATATCATCTTGCGAAAATGATCGTTCTTGGTTAAACCTATTTTTGTCTTATCATAAATACAATAATCAAGCGGTATAAGACTCTCTTTTTCTGTCCGAATAAGACTTTTCAAGGTTGATTCCTTTATACTACTTTTCCCGACCATTAATAAGACACTAAATCCATTTTACTTGCGTATGGTTTATCTAGGGATGAATCATCAATCACCAAAGCATCCTTATACTTTATATTAACAAATTGAGAAGATTCTTGCCATAAAGATTCTGATGAGGGTTCCAGTCTATGCAGTATTCTCAAAATGGTGTCATGTGAAACCTTTTCATTCGGTTGCACTCGTTCTGCCTCTGTACAGCTATATGCCTTTTTCGTTGCAATTAAAAAATTGATGTAATCTTCTTCTTTGTATTTAGCTGGGTTCATATTAAATACATTGGAGTCTTTTTAGAATTTATTCAACTGCGTAACTCTTAAATGGATTGGAAAATTGAGACAAAATGAGTTTTGTATTTATTGGTTTCTGTTATCAATTTTGTAATTTTTTGCTTATAAGCTACTAAACTCTTTATATTTGTTTCTAGCAGGGCAATTTTTTCTTCAGGTAACTTCTTTAAATCATTTAGAATAAACCTGTGTTGATTTGTAATTTGCAATTGCTCAGCATTTATAAAGTCATGAATGGTTTTTTGAACCCTAGAAATATCTTGAATATTTTTTTCTATTTTTGTTAATTCCTCAAAAAAATTCTTGGAAAGAATGTTAATTTTTTGTTGAAAAGTTTTTTCTTTGTGTTTCTTATTGAACGATTTTAGAGAAGTTAATAGAGTTTTTCCTTTATAATAGATCACAAGAGTAGCAGTCGTTCCAGCAAGGATAGCTAGGGTTTTTTTCGGATGGGTTTTGACTGTTTGATAAAAAAGATGGGTAATTTTAATTAATTGAGAATATGCCCTTTTCCCAAATGTGGAAATCTGTCTGTCTACCCACTCTAATTTGGATAAGGTAACAGGTTTTATATGAGTTTCTATGGGAAGATGATTGATTGGTTGCGTTGACATAAATCTCCTGAAATTCTTAAAAGTTGTAAAAAAAAATAATAAAATATTTTTTAATATAGATTATATAAATATTTTTTATTTTTTTGTAAATTTTTAAATTTGAAAAAATGTAAATGAGTCACTTCTTTGAAAAATGCGCTGGGATCGAATTGCATAATTATGGCATCTTTAAGGATCAAACTTGAGATGAGATGAGTTTATGCAAGAATCTATACAAAATGTGATTAAAAGAATTCAAAATCGTTTGGCACATATGTGGAGGTATCTTTGACCTAGAAGAAAAAGAAAAGAAAATCGCTCTTCTAGAAAAAAAAATGGAAGATCCAGATTTTTGGGATGATCAAAATCTAGCGCAAAAAATTAT
Organism: Candidatus Rhabdochlamydia oedothoracis; assembly: GCF_019453995.1. Lineage (NCBI taxonomy): Bacteria > Pseudomonadati > Chlamydiota > Chlamydiia > Parachlamydiales > Candidatus Rhabdochlamydiaceae > Candidatus Rhabdochlamydia > Candidatus Rhabdochlamydia oedothoracis. The sequence goes on from NZ_CP075587.1 coordinate 585,892, forward strand.
TTCTGAAATTCATGATTTAAAAACTTGGATGGTTCCTGCTTGGCAAGTAAAACAGCGTTTCGAAAATGTGTATGAGCTGATCAATGAGGTGGATCCAGAAGCCGAACCAGAATTTTTTTACGAGTTAGAGCAAGAACTTAAAGAAGTTGATAAACAACTCTCTGATTTAGAAATTCGTAAAATGCTATCTGGAGAGCTAGATAAAAAAAATTGTTTTTTAACAATCAACGCTGGAGCAGGAGGTACAGAATCTTGCGATTGGGTAAGTATGCTCTCCCGCATGTATCAACGTTGGGCGAGTAAAAGAGGTTGGAAAACAGAAATTTTCGATTTTGTAGATGGGGATGTTGCTGGATTAAAGAGCATTACTATTCGGCTTACCGGTTCATTTGCTTATGGTTATGCTAAGGCAGAACGTGGTGTTCATCGACTAGTACGTATTTCTCCTTTTGATAGTAATGCACGTCGTCATACCAGTTTTGCTTCTGTCGATATTACTCCTGAGATTGATGAGAAAATCGAAGTTGAGATCAAGGAAGATCAACTACAGATAGAGACTTATCGCGCTTCAGGAGCAGGGGGACAACATGTAAATAAAACCGATTCCGCAGTGCGTATGCGATATGCAGGGATTACAGTGAGTTGTCAAAAAGAGAGAAGCCAAGTGCAAAACCGCGAAACGTGTTTAAAGATGCTTAAGGCTAAATTATATGAAAAAGAATATTTAGAAAGAAAAGCAAAATTAGAACAGATTTCAGGAGAAAAAAAAGAAATTGGTTTTGGGAGTCAAATCCGTAATTACATATTTCAACCTTATACTTTGGTAAAAGATACTCGTACAAAGTATGAAGTGGGCAATGTGCAAGCTGTGCTCGATGGAGAGATAGATGGCTTTATTAATGCATATCTTCAAGAATTTGGTTAATCGATGGCAGAAATGGAAGAAGAATTAGATGTTAGATATACTCATATTACAGATGAGGCCTATTTGCGTGGTTGGCTCAGGAACCCTAAATTGCAACATTTCCTTCCTGTTAGTAGTGAACAAGAAGTACATAACACATTGCAGTGTTGGTTAGGGTTTTGTCGTTATAGCGCAAGTCTTACCGCTACACTTAATGGAACACCTTGTGGAATAGCTACTTTATTTTTAATGCCTTATCAAAAGGTTTCTCACCACTGTTTATTTAAAATTATCGTGGATCCTATTCATCAAAATAAAGGAGTAGGTAATAGTTTATTAAAAAACGTCATACATTTAGCAAAAGTGTATTTTAAATTAGAAGAGATTTATACAGAAGTAGTGGAAGATAATCCTTTGATTCATCTACTCCATAAATACGATTTTTATCAATTTGCTGACCAAAAAGACTACGTTAAAGAAAACGATCAATACTATGCACGCCTTTTATTTGGAATCTCATTGATATGAACAGGCAAAAAAAAACCCTTTCTAATCTGAGCTTTCGTTTAACGGATCGCTCGGATGCTCCCTATTTAACCAAATGGCTCTCTGACCCTGAGGTCTTACATTGGTTCCCGATGCTTACGCAGCCAGAAGTGGCCGATGCTATCAGGATTTGGATTGAGCACTCTCGTTTTGGCTCAGGGATAACTGTAGAGCATAATAACGTGCCTTGTGGAATGGCAATTCTTTATATACAAGCTTATGAAAAGCTAAAGCATACCTGTGTTTTTTCTATTATTATACAAAAAGATAAAAGGGGATGTGGTATAGGGCAATTGTTAATGGAAAAATTAATGGAGCTAGCGGAAGAGAAATTTAAAATTAATATTTTGCATCTAGAGGTCTACGAAGGTAATCCTGCCCGCAAAATGTATGCAAAATTGGGGTTTGTAGAATTTGGACGTCAAGAAAGATTTATTAAGGAAAAAAATACATATCTTGCTAAAGTTTTTATGCAAAAAAGATTGATCTAAAGGAGAATTATGGCAGGGCATAGCAAGTGGGCAAATATAAAATATCGTAAGGGAAAGGCAGACGTTATTAAAGGAAAGCTTTTTTCTCGTTTAACCAAAGAGATCATCAGCGCTGTAAAACAAGGTGGAGCTGATCCTAAAGCAAATACCAAACTGCGAATGGTTTTACACAAAGCACGTAGTGCCAACCTGCCTAATGAGAATATTGAGCGCAATATTAAGAAAGCTACAAGTGCTGCCCAAACGGACTATATTGAAATATCTTATGAATTATATGGATATGCAGGTGTAGGCATTATTGTAGAAATTATGACCGATAATAAAAATCGAAGTGCTTCTGAAATGAGAATTGCCACCAATAAAAAAGGAGGCAGTATTGCAAATCCAGGCTCTGTAGCTTTTAATTTTGAGCGTAAAGGAATTATTCAGGGCAAAAAAAATGCCACTGAAGAAGAGCTCTTTAACCTTGTGATAGAATCAGGAGCGGAAGATTTCGATCAAGAAGAAGGCTTTTGCATCATTACAACAGCCTCTGATCAATTATTTCAAGTAAGAGAGAGCTTGGAAAACCAAGGATTTATCTGCGAAGAAGCACAGCTTCAAATGGTTCCTAAAACATATATAGAATGCAATTCGGAAAACCAAAGGTTAAATCTTGATTTGATCGAATACCTAGAAGCAATAGATGATGTAGACGCTGTTTATCACAACATGAAGTTATCTTAGAAGTCAATTGTAATAGTAGCGGTTAAACCATGAAGCTTTAAGCCATACATAGTGGTATTTCTAGAGGCAACAAAGAATGTGTTGTAATCCCACCAGAACTGCATTTCATAACCAGCTGAAACCCCTAAGTAGTATTGTTTGCAGAAACAAGAGCCCCAGTCTAACCCTATAAAGCATTCTACTAGAGGTTTTAGAGTGTGATAACGGGCGTGTTTGCTGCCTCCTCCCAAAGCTAAACTACCATTCGAAAGAAACTCATCGGTGTTATTTGTCGTTTTAATATTATTCCAAAGAACTGATCCAGCAATGTTGGCTAGGATAGCAAAATTAGAATACCCTAAATCCCATCTGCCCTGCGCCCCGAATCTAAGCCCTATACCTTGATTTCTATTTTTTAGAGATACATTAGCTGAATTAAAAAATGAGTTATTGACTCCTAGATAAGATGTGTTCAATCTAGATGTTACCCAAGCTCCTTTTAATCCTGCATAAGGGCGGATTGCAAGATTACGTCCAAGAAACAAACGTCTACCTAATTCTAAATCAACAGTATCGAAATGTAAGCTCCAACGTGAATTGACAGAATTAGATCCTACTATACCAGATCCTGCAAAAGGTGCTAATAAAGAAGCATTTAAAGTTTGACTTGTAGCACTCCAAGAAGAATGCGGTTGGGTGTGTAAACGGGTCCAGTTAGCAAAAATATCCCAATAGTCATAAGATAGGTTATATCCGAGTCCTAGCTTAAATCCGCTTTCGTATTTATAATCAATTTGTTTAATTGTTTCTTTAATTTGAAGGGGGCCTTTTTGTTGTATATTGGAAGTAACACTTAAATCTTCAATAGAACTACGCCAGTATAAATAAGCTGCTTCTAAATAAGGTCCAGTTGTCTTTATACAGCCTCTGGCAGAAGAAGTAACATCTATACAATGATCAAAGCTTTTTACTTTTTTTTTATCACAGCAAGCAGGTTCACAAAAATCGGTGTATATAGGTCCTTTATGAGAAGGCTTTTTTCTAAAACTACTTGGTTCTGCACAGAGAAAAACATCTTGAGGAGCTTTTTTATTAAATAGAGATAGACCTTTGTTATCCCATTTATTTAAAAAATCTGAGACAGAAAAACTAGATTCATGTGTTTTGCATCCTAAAAGATAGACTAAAGCAACTACGCTTAATCCTAAACCGAATATTGAATTAGTATGGTATTTCATAATTTTCTCAAATGTTTAAACTTAATTTTACAAGTAAAATAAATAAATTATTTTGTAAATACTTTTATTGAAATTATGAGTTTAATTTTTTTTTAGATTGTATTGTTTAGTAATTTAACTAGCTTATTTTTAGAATTTTATTAAATATAAATTAATGAGATTTAGTTATTTTAAAACTTTTTTATGAGGAAAATACTTTTTTAATAAAATAGGTAAAAGCGCAAGAAGCGCTAAAACAAGTAAGCTTAATTTAATTTGTATATTAAAAATGGCTGCAAAAGAGAAGTCGGTTTCATTTCTAAAAAAAGTAGAAAGGCCTCCTCCTGCCTGTGCAAGAACAATGATTAGAGGCAAGACCCCCACACAAGTTGTCCAAATAAAAGTATAGGTATTTACTCGAAAAACAGCAGAAAGTAGATTAATCAGCCAAAAAGGTAGGATATGGCTAAAGCGCAAGAAAAGCAGGTAGCTGATTTCATAGCGATAAAAAGACTCTCTTAAATGGATGAAATAGGCCTTTTTTCTATGGGAAAAAAATTGAAAAAATGCAGTGCGCATAATAAAAAAAAATATAATAGCTCCTAACGTTTCAGAAAAGCAAGTATAGGCGATTGCCAATGGCAGCGGGAATAAAAAGCCAGCAATCAGCGTTAATAAGGTGGAGGCTGGAATAATCAGTATTACTGAGATTGTATGGATCAAAATGAAACAAAACCCGGATAGAATGGGATAGTCCTGTACATATTGCTCCCAGATGACATGTTGGGATTTGATGAGGTTAAAATCCAATGCCTTGTATTTTCCTGTTAAGAAAAAATATAGGACAAAGGACAAAATGAGTAAAATAGGCAAAAAAGGCAGCCATTTTCTAATCACTAAAAACCTTTAATTAATAGATGTAAGTTGGCCTAAAGCTTGTACATCTTCTTTACAAGTAAGCTCATAGCAAAAGTTTTTATCATCATCCATAACCCCTTCTAATAAAATAGCCAATCTACGAGAGTTCTTTCGAGAAATCAACTTTTCAGCAGCTATACAAAAGTTGCTATAAGATAGAGCTTTTAGGCTATCTATTTGCTTATTTATCCATGCAAAATCTTGATAATAAAAAGCTAATTTAGCGGTTTCTATTGCTTTATTAAGCATATTTTCTGGTCTCATAGCAAGAGAGGTAATTAAGCTGGCACGGATCTTTTCAAAGCGTTCTAATGAGATTTCCATAAGCAGATTTTTACCAAAATCTTCTAAAAACAACTCAAAACGCGCTAGTAAATCAGTGGGCGTGTGTGTACTAGATTGCACTGCAAAATATTGCAGAAGCTGTTTTTCTTTTTCATCATCCCAGGCTTTAGCTATGTAAGCTGTTTGTTGTTTAGTGCGCAATGTTTCAAAAAACGCGCTTTTTAAGGCTTGGCCTAGGATTTGTTGAGTAGCCCATGACTCAAAACTAAATGATCCTTCTTGTAAAAGCAGTAAAGCAGCTGCTCCTTGTCTATTTGTTTCGAAAACAAGCTTATAAGGCCCATGTAGATCGGACAAAAGAAGAACTTTAGCCTTAGCTTGGCTCTGAAGAGAATAGGGGTTTGCTGCTAAAATTATCTGTAGCTCTCTACAAAGCTCTGTTGCTAATCCTTGGTTGAGGTTTCCGTATAAAAGAGCTTGCATATAAAGGCATTGGCTAAATTTTTCTGAAAAATCACATAAATCTTTTAAACTAGTTTTTTGTAAAGAGAGTAGCTTTTGCTGACTAGTGGGTTGATCAAAAATAACCCCGCTCATTTGCTCTAAAGCTTGATGCAAAGGGAGTTCTTTAGAAGCATTTTCATAATTAGCAGCTAAGGAGCTAGTATAAATTTGGAATTTTTCTTGCGAGCAAACAACATGTTTAAGTGCTTGAAAAATTTTCTTAGTGAGTAGAGGTGTTTTTTCACTAAGTCCTTGAATGTAGAGAATAACTTCTAAAGGTTTTAGTTTTAGTTCTACTTGGATCCCTGCATCTTTAGCAAAGGAGAGATCATCAGCAAGTAGATCCTGGAAAGCATAAGACCATAAATCAGTTAGTACTCGAGCCTTTGGAGTTTGGTCTAAAAGAGGCGACTTGAGTTGAAAAGTAAATACGGTTTCTGGAGTGCGATAATAGTTATCTGACAAAAAGTATACTTTAGACCCTTCATCTTGATGAATCAAAGTCGGAATTTCTTGCAAAGGTGTATTTTGCAGAGTTAATTGAGTAGGTAAGTAAGGATTTTGCCCTGGTAGGTTAATTTCAGGATGAACTTCGAGTTTTTGCCAGGCTTGTAGTTTCTTTTGATCGATTGGAATCACTGTGTATTCTGCTTGCATCCACTTTTCTTTTCGGTCGGGGACCACTCCTACTTTGTTCGGATCTGCGATGACAAAGTAGGTGCATTCGGAGGGTTTTAGTGTATGTAAGAAATTAAGAATTCCTTGAGGAGCAAATACAGTCGGAATCTTTGTTTTAATCGGATAAGAGCTAAGATCCTCATAAAGTATATCAGAGGCTATTTCCGAAGCCATTTCAAAGGCATCTTTCCTGGATTGATATTGATAATCTACAGTGGCCATGGTTTTAAATTCTTGAAATAAATATTCGGGTAATTTTTCTGCCCTTAAGCGCTCAAGAGCTGTAAATATATACGATATAGCGCTGTCGATTTGTAAAAGACCAGAATCGGTTAAAGAAACATCGATACAAAAAAGCAAGCTATCTTTGCTGAAACGATCACAGCTAACATGGAAATTTTCCGCAATATTTTCCTTCTTTAATTTAGCAAATAAGCTTCCCTCTACCTCTTTATTGAGAATATAAGCGATAAATTCCGGGGCTTTTTCTTCTATATTAGTAGCAAATGCACTTGGAACCTCCCAGCATAAAGAAAGAGTTTTTAAATTTTTAACCGGTTTAATAAAAATCATGCTTCCTTTTTGCTGCTCGGAGAATAGAGAACTTGGAAGGTTTTTTTTCTGATGAGGTGCATTAGTAATAGGCGAAAATTTTGTAACCACTAAATCTCTCATTTCAGCAATAGGTAAAGGAGAGATCATGACCAAATACATACAATTTGCATTGTAATGATTTGCGTACCAATTTTTTAAATCAGATTGAGAAATTTCACAAAGAGTATCCTTATTCCCCGTAGAAAATTTGCAATTTGGATGATCTGGGTTTCCCGTCTCTTTTAAGATCATATGCTGGCGCCATCCATCATGCTCTATATTCTTAGCGTGTTCATTATCAACGGCATTAAGTTCTCTTTGTCTACAGCTTGTGGAGAATAAAGGATCGATAAAAAAATGAGAGAGACGATCAATTGCTTGTGGATAAGCATCATTATGAATGGAAAACATGTAAACCGTTCGATCTGGGGCTGTATAGGCATTTACCTTGCCTCCATGATCTTTAATAAATTGCATGTATTCAGACTCATCTGGATAAGCTTCTGTTCCCATAAATAACATGTGCTCTATAAAATGTGCCATACCTGGATGATCATCATCCCAAGAACCAGATCCCACACAAAGACCTGCGCTGGATTGAGGGGTTTCTTTATCGGAAATAAGAAGAACTTTACATCCATTTTCTAGAATGAGTTTTTCGGTTTCTCTTTTAGCAAGAGAAGAAGTAAGGATAGGGACTTTGTGTTGATCCTGAATAATCGTATAAGAAGGAGCGGGTTGATCTACTGCATATAAAGGAGCACTCAAGCAAATTAAAGGTAAAAAATATTTCATGATCCAACCCTTATCTTAAAAATGTTATGGCTTGCATTCTGATTTAAAATCCTTTTTTTGTCGAGAAAACGTCAGAAAAGAGGATTCTCAAGTTAATTCTTTTAATTTCTATCTTTGTAATAAACTCTGTACAGGACAATTTTTTTCTACCCTGCTCAAAACATATCTACAATGCATTTCATTTCTTCGTAAGAGCTTCATGTATTCTAAAAGCTCTTTTAATCTATCTATAGTTATTTAAATCGACATTGATAAAACAGCTTGATCTAAGGCTTCGGATAAATTAGCTACAGTAGGTAAAAGTTCTCGGATTTTCGTTTTCATATTGGCCCAATATTTTTCGATAGGATTTAAGTCCGGTGAATAAGGCGGGAGAAAGAGCATTTCGTATCCACTTTCCTCTATCAATGTTCTAGTTGTCTTTGATTTATGAAAGCTCGCGTTATCGAGAATCAAAACTTGGCCATGAGTCAAATTTGGAATCAATTCCTGTTTTAGCCATACATTAAATAGATCCGTATTGCAAGTTCCTTCAAAACACATCGGTGCCAGCAATTTCTTCCCTTGTAGTGCCGAAATTACACTCTGTCTACCAAATCGTTTTCCTGAAATTCCTCCAAATATTTGTTTTCCCCTCGCGCTCCTCGCATATTGCCTATGCACATATTGACTGATTCCGCTCTGATCCAAATAGACCCTTTTTTCAGGAGAAATTGCTTCTATCTTTTTTAGATATTCCGCTCTTGCTTCCGCATTCCTTTCCTTATAAAACGCAATCTTTTTTTTCTTGTGATCTTGAGTCTTTTCAAAGCGTAAAAGATTGCTTGCAAAGTCAAACCAAAATGCTTTGCAATCTCTGATAAAAAATGATCGGGGTTTTTTTCTATAGTTATTTAAAATATTATTGATAAAGTTGTATATTTTTCTCCAACAAAATATATGGAGGTAGAGAAATGCCTAAACCTTATTCAATGGATCTAAGAAAACGAGTGCTTCAATACCTAGAAGAAAATAACGACAAAATGAAGGCCAGCCAGCTATTTCAAGTTGGGATTGCAACTGTCTACCGATGGGTAAAGCGTAAGAAACAAAGAGGAAACGTAGAACCTCTAAAAAAGAAAAGCACTTATAAGAAAATTGATGATCAGAGATTAATCGCTTATGTAGAAAAAAACCCCGATCATTTTTTATCAGAGATTGCAAAGCATTTTGGTTTGACTTTGCAAGCAATCTTTTACGCTTTGAAAAGACTCAAGATCACAAGAAAAAAAAGATTGCGTTTTATAAGGAAAGGAATGCGGAAGCAAGAGCGGAATATCTAAAAAAGATAGAAGCAATTTCTCCTGAAAAAAGGGTCTATTTGGATCAGAGCGGAATCAGTCAATATGTGCATAGGCAATATGCGAGGAGCGCGAGGGGAAAACAAATATTTGGAGGAATTTCAGGAAAACGATTTGGTAGACAGAGTGTAATTTCGGCACTACAAGGGAAGAAATTGCTGGCACCGATGTGTTTTGAAGGAACTTGCAATACGGATCTATTAATGTATGGCTAAAACAGGAATTGATTCCAAATTTGACTCATGGCCAAGTTTTGATTCTCGATAACGCGAGCTTTCATAAATCAAAGACAACTAGAACATTGATAGAGGAAAGTGGATACGAAATGCTCTTTCTCCCGCCTTATTCACCGGACTTAAATCCTATCGAAAAATATTGGGCCAATATGAAAACGAAAATCCGAGAACTTTTACCTACTGTAGCTAATTTATCCGAAGCCTTAGATCAAGCTGTTTTATCAATGTCAATTTAAATAACTATACATAAGCGATTAATCTCTGATCATCAATTTTCTTATAAGTGCTTTTCTTTTTTAGAGGTTCTACGTTTCCTCTTTGTTTCTTACGCTTTACCCATCGGTAGACAGTTGCAATCCCAACTTGAAATAGCTGGCTGGCCTTCATTTTGTCGTTATTTTCTTCTAGGTATTGAAGCACTCGTTTTCTTAGATCCATTGAATAAGGTTTAGGCATTTCTCTACCTCCATATATTTTGTTGGAGAAAAATATACAACTTTATCAATAATATTTTAAATAACTATAAAGGATGAGATAAGCACCTCTTTAGTCTTTCAAATCCAACCCTAAAAATACTTTTCCTTAAGCGTCCATGAGTTTCTTTCCGAATAGGCTCTTATGACTACCTAAGTTTCTATTATTTGTGATTGCACTATTTATAGAATATTGTGTAAAAAGGACTTAATTTTAATATCTGGTAAGTTAAGCAAAAACATCAAAATAAAGATTAATATTTTAATAAATTCAATTAATACATTTATACAGCAAGCTCTTACAATTCATTTAAAAATTGTTCAGTCAATAGGTTGGATTGCGTTAACTATTTCAACTCTTCCTTTTCTTATAATAAGTCGCAAACCCTTTGATTTTTTTACAAAAAAAACAGTAGAAGTTTGGAGTCAAAACACAACAGAAACCACAAATAAAGTGAATAAAGTCAATCCAAATATAAATTTATCTAAAAGCTCATTTGAAACCATTTTAAAGACATGGGTAGAAACAGCTCCAAGAGGCGAAGATCGAATCACAGCTCAGGAAAAAATTCGAGACTTTCTTGGATTATCAGGATTTCAAAGATGTCTCCATTTATTCCTAAAAAAAGAAACTTTAGATTTAAAAAATCTACATTTAACCTCATTGCCTGACATTTTTAATAACCCTTGTTTTAATCAGTTAAAATATCTGAGCCTTGAGCATAATCAACTTACAGCCCTCCCTGAATCCTTTGGGAACCTACAAGCGTTGACCCAGCTGCACCTTAGCAGTAACCAACTTACAGCCCTACCTGAATCCTTTGGGAATCTACAAGCGTTGACCAATCTGTACCTTAAAAAAAACCAACTTGCAACCTTACCTGAATCCTTTGGGAATCTACAAGCGTTGACCGATCTGATTCTTTGCAAGAACCAACTTACAGCCCTCCCTGAATCCTTTGGGAATCTACAAGCGTTGAACAAGCTGGACCTTAGCAGTAACAAACTTACAACCTTACCTAAATCCTTTGGGAAGCTACAAGCGTTGACCTTGTTAGACCTTAAACGCACTGCAACTTTATCTGGAATTCCTATGAGCATACTAGATCTTTCTTCTCACTGTACCATTAATCTAGCAGAATGTAATTTATCCATGGCTTTTCTAGAAAAATTAAGAGATATAACTCAGGATTCTAATTACTCAGGTCCTCGGATATACTAGTGCCGATTCAAACGGCTAGCTTAATGGGATTTAAGTCAACGACTTGAAACTTGTCGTTTATCCTACATTTCAAAATATCTGTTATTTTCGGTATCTCTTCTAAGAAGAATCCTCTAATTGCCTGAAAAAAAGTCACCGACGTTTCGTAATATCGATTGTATACCTTCTTTTCCTTTAAGATCTTCCACAAGCGTTCAATAGGATTCAAATTCGGCGAATAAGGAGGGAGATAGTGCACTTTAATCCTAGAAGACATCAGAAACTCTTCTAGTTTCTTATTTTTGTTTGATCTTGCATTATCCAAAATTACATGAATAATTCGAGCCTCTGTCTGTTTTTCTAGCTTCTTGAAAAAATCGAGCATTGCATCGGCATCAACTGTCTTATATTCCTCTGTAAAAATCTTCATTCCTGTCAGGCAAAGAGCTCCAGCAAAATGCAATCGCAATTGTTTCCCGGATGTCTGCAAAGTCTTTTGAACGCCTTTTTTGATCCATCCACATACGGCTTGGGACTGATGTTCAGGATGCACAGCATCTATGAAATAGATCTCTTCATCAGGGTTTAAGGTCTCCTTTAAAGCCCTATATTGTTCTATGAAAATTCGTTGTTTTTCAGGAGCTAATTTCCCAGGAATCTTTTTAGGACGTTTATAAACAAATCCGTGCTGTATGAGCCAATCTGTCATGCCACTTCGGGAATATTTTATCCCATATTGCTCATGCACATAAGCTATGATCCCTTTGACTTTAAGATAGGTCTTTTCATGTAGGTGTTTTAGTAGAGACTCTTTTTGGTCTTGTGAAAGTTTTGATTTGCTACCGCCTCGAGGGCTACTTCCAGTTTTATTTTCGGAATCATATTCTCTGAGGTATTTCTGAACAGTGATAGGGCTTATCCGGAGTGTTTTAGCAAGATTTTTTGTTGAGATACCCTCATCATAGCCCAAAATTACACAAAGCCTATTCCGTTCAGAATAGTCTTTTGGATGCTTTAACTTGTGTTCTAAGTCAGCTCTCTGGCTAGGGATCAGTTTTTTCATACTCAATAGCTTAACACAAAACAAAATATTTTTCTATACGATTGAATCGGAACCACTATATACCCTTCATATTCAAATTAAAAGTGTTCTAGACAGAACTTGAGTTGACAGACAGCACTTCACTGACAGTGTCAACTTGGTGTATACTAGTTTAATTTCAAATTAAGGATTATATCTTGGTATTTTGAAAAAAATCTCTTCACCTTCATAGAAGGTATTGTTCTTTGCTTAAAGATTTTTATATGGTTCAAATTCTTAATTTGAAGCCAAACTAGTATAATGTGTCTAGCATTTCATTTGTGCTAGATGCTTTGCATCCTGAAATGTTTGCCATGGTGTCTTCCCATAACAATATTTCCCAGAATGGACTCGCTCTTCATTGTACTCTGTTACCCATTTATCCACATCCATTTGCAGTTCTTCTAGACTATGATAAACTTTTTGCCTAAATGCTGATGCATAAAATTCATTTTGAATCGTCTGATGAAACCTCTCACAGATTCCGTTGGTTTGAGGATGCCTTGCCTTTGTTCGATTATGTTCAATATCTTCTATTGTAAGATAAAGCTCATATTCATGGTATTCCCGACTCCCACAGTACTCTATCCCTCTAAGGTTAAGTATTCTTAACACTCTTAACTCTTGTTCTTCAAACCAGGGTATTGTTTTATCATTTAATACTTCTGCTGCTACTAGTGCATTTTTTCTGTCATACAACTTAGCAAAAGCAACTTTACTATAAGGTATACTAGTTTGATTTCAAATTAAGAATTGCATAAATGGGTTTTTTTGAAAAAGTTGCTCTATCTTGCAAGAAGAGGTTGTTCTTTTTATAAAAATGTTTATATATTAAAACTCTTAATTTGAAATCAAACTAGTATATCAATCACTGTTTGCTGATAGATCCTTCCTACACCTTTAATAGTGCCTACATAATTAGGTATCTTGTGCAATAAGATAGCCTGGATGTTGTGTTTCTATAGTGGTTCCGATTCAATCGCATAGAAAAATATAGGATTAACAATAAGTTTCAAGTCATTGACTTGAAACTTATTAAGCTAGACTTTTGAATTGGCACTACTATATACGATTGAATCGGAATCACTATATCTCTCCATGAGCTTTTTTTTCTTCTTTAGCTTTTTCAAGCGCTCTTAATTGATCTTCTGTATAGCAAATGCAACTACGCTAGTTTCTATTTTTTCTTCCACTCTATTTTTAGGGCAGGGTTTCCTTCTAGAGATTTCTTGTAATGTGGCTTCTCCGCCTTTTTCATAAAGCTCTTTTGTATGTATAAAAGCTTTCTCTTGAATATCCCATGTGCTTACATGCTTGAGATACATTTCCTAGCGTTTTTGCTAATTTTAAAAGGCCTAGTTTATTTTTTATCACTTTTCTCTCTGTTGCTATATTCATAAATTACCACTTTGGTTCTGCTTTTGCAACTAAGGCATGATGCCTTAATTGCAAACGCTGTTTTTCTTTGCTATTTACCACTAAGTGTCAATTTAAGTCTTGTCTATTACACATTAACAGCAGACAATGGAAAAGAATTTGCCTATCACCAAATGGTTAGTTTCGCCTTATCCAGGCGATGTGTTTTATCCGCTTTAAGTTCTTTTTAAGCCTTCGGGAAACCGAAGGCTTTTTCTTTCGGATGAAAGGGCTCAAGTTACCAGAAGAGTTGCTGAGGAAAGAAGAGGTGACCGATATCGTCCTTGATATAGTTATTTAAATCGACATTGATAAAACAGCTTGATCTAAGGCTTCGGATAAATTAGCTACAGTAGGTAAAAGTTCTCGGATTTTCGTTTTCATATTGGCCCAATATTTTTCGATAGGATTTAAGTCCGGTGAATAAGGCGGGAGAAAGAGCATTTTGTATCCACTTTCCTCTATCAATGTTCTAGTTGTCTTTGATTTATGAAAGCTCGCGTTATCGAGAATCAAAACTTGGCCATGAGTCAAATTTGGAATCAATTCCTGTTTTAGCCATACATTAAATAGATCCGTATTGCAAGTTCCTTCAAAACACATCGGTGCCAGCAATTTCTTCCCTTGTAGTGCCGAAATTACACTCTGTCTACCAAATCGTTTTCCTGAAATTCCTCCAAATATTTGTTTTCCCCTCGCGCTCCTCGCATATTGCCTATGCACATATTGACTGATTCCGCTCTGATCCAAATAGACCCTTTTTTCAGGAGAAATTGCTTCTATCTTTTTTAGATATTCCGCTCTTGCTTCCGCATTCCTTTCCTTATAAAACGCAATCTTTTTTTTCTTGTGATCTTGAGTCTTTTCAAAGCGTAAAAGATTGCTTGCAAAGTCAAACCAAAATGCTTTGCAATCTCTGATAAAAAATGATCGGGGTTTTTTTCTACATAAGCGATTAATCTCTGATCATCAATTTTCTTATAAGTGCTTTTCTTTTTTAGAGGTTCTACGTTTCCTCTTTGTTTCTTACGCTTTACCCATCGGTAGACAGTTGCAATCCCAACTTGAAATAGCTGGCTGGCCTTCATTTTGTCGTTATTTTCTTCTAGGTATTGAAGCACTCGTTTTCTTAGATCCATTGAATAAGGTTTAGGCATTTCTCTACCTCCATATATTTTGTTGGAGAAAAATATACAACTTTATCAATAATATTTTAAATAACTATACAACAGGGTTAAAGACCTATGGAGAGGGAGAAAGTCGTGGAGGAAGTTGCATCATACAAAAAGCAATTGCTAAGAAGACCATAAATATGGGTGCAGACTACGTACCTCCAGTAAAAAGAAATCCCAAATCTTTTTGAAGAGATAAAAGCTTTATTTGAGAATGCTGAAACAAAAAACTATAGCGATTTTGATAATGATGCTTATGAGACAATGGAAAAATCCCATGGAAGAATTGAATTAAGAAAATATTATTCTCTAGATGCTACAAAACTTCCCAGCGCAAAGGAGTGGGAAGGGTTGCTGTCTGTTGGAATGGTGATACGTACCCGAACAGAGAAGGGAAAAACAAGCAGAGAAATGGAATACTATGTTTCAAGTTGTAAAAGAGAGGCTCATCTTCTAGCAAAAGTCGTTCGCGGTCACTGGGGAATAGAAAATTCATTACATTGGGTCTTGGATGTTAGCTTCCGAGAAGATAAACTTCGTTACCGAGATAGAATTGGAGTCCAAAATTTGGCAAGCATTAGAAAGCTTGTTCTAGGAGCATTAACCAAAGATAAAATCCTTAAGTGCGGAAAGAAGAATAAATAAGAGATTGATAGCAGCTACTGATCCTGTATATCGAAAGAAGGTTTTAAAATTACTCTTTTAATGTCCTGTGCCCTGCCGGGGTTATGCAACACACCAGTTATTCTTGGCCCTTTCAACCTTGAAGTGCACAAAAAAGAACATATAAATACTTGAAAAAACATCTATTGTGCACCCGAGCATAGCATGTTTGTAGATAATCTCGTAAACACTTCTAGTGGAGTTTCGAAGTTGAGAGCCTTTCTAGGTCTGTTATTTAGTAAAGTTTCCACCCTTTCTATATCCTTGGAAGTCGTATCTAAAAAGCTTTGTGTTTTAGGAAAATATTGCCTAACTAGTCCGTTTGTATGCTCATTTAAGCCTCTTTCCCAAGAATGGTAGGGCGTTGCAAAGTAGAAGTCTGTCTCTAGCTCGAAACTAACCATTTGGTGATAGGCAAATTCTTTTCCGTTGTCTGCTGTTAATGTGTGTACAAAATCTTTGATAGGTTTAAGTTGTTCAATTAACGCTTGACTTACTTCCTCTGCAGTTTTATGAGAAACTTTGGCGAGCTTAGTTAGCTTGGAAGTTCTTTCTACCATTGATACAATTACGCCTTTATGTCCTGCCCCTATGACTGTATCTAGTTCCCAGTCTCCTAAACGAGTCTTTTTTTCTACAATACAAGGCCGTTGCTTAATATCTATACGACCAGGCATGTTCCCTCTTCCAGAAGCTCCCTTTCTCTGCTTGTTATATTTTTTCCCTCGATGACGGAGCTCTCTATAAAGCTGTCCTCCCTGTCGTTTATCTTTCCAGATATGATTATAGATGGTCTCATGACTAACATGTTCTTTACCATGTCTTTTAAGCCATCCGGATATTTGTATAGGGCTCCATTGCAACTTGATTTTTTCTTCAATACGGGTAACTATTTGAGGAGTCATTTTTTTATTGGGCTGAGAATTTTTTCTAAGAAATGCTTTTTCTTGAGCTTGCTGATGACGGTATCCTCGTTGCCCTTTATTTCTCTTAAGTTCCCTACTAATAGTGCTATGATGAACTTTTAGAATGTTTGCTATTGAGCTAGATGTATCTCCTCTAGCTTTTAAAATATAAATCTGACATCTTTGGTCATAGGTTAGGTGATGGTAGCCTTTAGGCAAGGTCTCTCCTTGTGTTTGATTGTTAAAAATCACAATAGAGATTCTTTCATCGCCTGCCTATTCTTTTTTTAATTCTTCTGTGCACTTCAAACTTGAAAAGACTCTTAAATTACTTTTTAAATTTTTGTCTTTGTAATAAAGCTGTCATTAATTTAAATAATTTACTAATATTTATCTGCTTTCATTAAAACCAAGGTTAAAAGGAGTCTATTATGCCCCTAAATAATTTAGGTAAGTTCGATCCGCGAACAAATCAGTCAGTCCCAAGAGAAAATTCAATTGCAAATTTTCCCAAAGATCAAATGGCAGCTTTTGCCAGGAATATAGCTAATGCTAATATTAGTGCTGCATGTTCTCAGAGCACTTCGGTTTTAGATAAACAAATCAGGTTTAAAGTAAATGATCAAGAGCTACGGCTTCGTATTAAAGAGCCAGTTAAAGAGCTGAAAAAGAACAGAGATTTGCTTATTTTTTGGAAAGATATAGAGGATACTATTGATTTATCAGCACCTCTTCCGGCTACATTGCAAAAGTCAGAAGAATGCACGACTATTCTGAGCCTTCTTAAAGCAAGCTTTCCAAAATTAACATCATTATCTTTATTTCCTAAAGAAATACCAAGATTTGTTGTTTCTTCTCTTATTCCTTTAAATCAGGAAGGCAAGGGAAATTTTTTTCCTCAAATAGAATCAGAAGGACAGATTGCCTATATAGCGTGGGATTCTTCTGGTTCTCAGATAGCAAAAGGGTTTAAAGAAAAAACATGTGATATTCTACTTAAAAATAAAGAGGCTTTTTGTGGGGTCGGTTTATCTCAAGCCAACTTGGAAGGGATAGAAGAAGGAGCTGGAGTGTCTGCTCATTTTATGACTTCGAAGGTTACAGTAATAGGTATACTCATTGAGTCCCCAGTACCCACGCAATCATCATCATGGTGGTTGAGTGATGGTAGAGTTACTGATGATAGAAGGATTGCTTGTGATAGTGACTCTGATGAGGACAACCTTGGTTGCGATGTCCCGACTGGGGTAATCTCTAGGGGCCCTTCATCAAGAAATATTGATACTACTTTTGGGATGCTTGGAGTTCAAGGAGCTAGTGTTTCTTCTAATTCACCAAATTTGTGGGATAGGCCAAAAAAACCAAGAGAAACGCTTCACCCATTTTGCTTGGAAATTGTTCCTCAATTTTCTTCAGAAGAAACTCCGGTTCATGAAAAAGATTTGGAAATCGCAGTTGACATGCAGTTTCAGAAAAAAGCATTTAGAGATTTGTCTAAATCTTAAATTTAGGAAAAGTTATTGTACATCTTACGTACTAAATTATAGATGAATTCTGCACGCTCTTTGCGGCGTGCATGTTTATCGTGTGATGTTTGTAAGGCGCGGTTTTCCATGTTAATTTCGGGACCAAATGCTATTTGAATCGGCCCATAACTCACTGTTCGCGATTCTCCTAGTTCTACTTGGATGGTTTTGGGAGGAGGTAGGATAGCATAGGTTTTTAAAGCTAGAGGATAAAAATGCGTAGGGTGTAAAGAGCGTTTAGCTATGAGATAAAACATTTCAATGCTAGGAGGATCAAAATCTGCTACTTCAATAACTCCTTTGCTATTGCTTCTATCTCGACCACCACTAGGGGCCACATAGATAATATTCCCTCCTTTTTTTAAAAGGCAACTCATAGTATCCATGGTTTTTTTATTGTGTAGCTGCTTTTTCATTTTCAGTTCTGGAGGATTATCAATATAGCGCTTTGAATAGATACACAATAAATTACAACCCAAGCTTAAAGGAACCGCTAATGGATCGCTGATTACACGATCACCAGCAACAAAAATGAGTTCCTCTGCAATTTTTGGCAATTTTTTCTCTAATAAAATGTTAATCATTTGAGGATCTCCCTCGGATTGATGATTAGCAAAAAGAATAACATTGTCTTTATTCTTTAAATGAGAATCTATTTCTTCTAAGTAAAGTTCTCCTTTTAAAGAAGAAGAGGATATATCAATAAGAGGCCTTACAAAATCAAGGGCAAATTTGTGATAATCAAAATATCTACGTAATCTTTGGTGGTAATGAGAAAAAGAAAAAGGATCAGCGCATTGTAGGAGAACAAGTTCTAGAAAGGTAAGAAAAATTTGCTCTGTTTTTTCTCTTGTCTGTAGAGCCGCCGCTTTATATTCTGTATAAAATCCGTGCAAAATTGTGGCGGATTTCTTAGGAATAAGATTCTGTTTAATAGCAAACTGCAGCTTTTCTAAGAATGCATTAGATTTCGAGTTTTTTTTCATTGATTGTTGAATAAAATTGAAATTCATTTAGATGTAGGTTGTCATTACTATCAAAAGAGAGTTGCGCATGCCAGCTTTCTGCTAATTTTATCAGATTTTTCTTATCGTATTGATTCAAGTAGGCTTCTAGTTCTGGATGGGTAACTAATTTGAGACCAAAGTGTTGTTGTTGGCAAATCAGCTTTTTAAGTGTTCGCTTAATTTCAATAGAGGCGCTTTCATGGTTTTTTATCATTCCACTTCCGTGACAATAAGGACAACTTATAAACATGGTTTGAGTAAGAGATTCTCGGCTACGCTGTCTGGTCATTTCGACCAAACCAAATTCGCTCATACTTGAAATTGTACATTTAGCAGAATCATCTTTCATTGCCTCTTTTAAGCGTTCTAAGACACGGCGTTGATTTTTGCGGGAGCGCATATCGATGAAATCACAAATAATCAAGCCTCCAATATTACGCAAACGAAGTTGGCGAGCGATTTCCTCTGCGGCTTCCATATTAATATGTACCAATGCTTCTTCTACGTCAGATGCTGAACTTTGAGAGCGTCCTGAATTTACATCAATCGTATACATCGCCTCTGTTCGATCAAAGAACAAATAACCACCGCTTGGAAGCCAAATTTTACGCCGCAGAGCTCTTTCAATTTCTCTTTCTGCACCAAATCTTTCAAACATAGGCACTTTATCTCTGTATAACTCGATTTTTAAATGGTGCTCTGATGCATATTTTGTATACATGCGTTTACATCTTTGGTAAACAGAGTGATCATCCACCAACAAACGCTCAAACTTCTTATCAATTGCGCTTAAAATAGCGCGTTTAATGAGATCGGATTCTTCATACAGACATGTGGGTTTATTAGCTTTATGGAATTGATCGATAATATGTTGCCATGTTTTAAGCAATTCACTTGCTTCATTAATAAGCATTTCAGCAGAAGCATTCATACTTGCCGTTCGGCAAATAAGTCCCATGTCTTGCGGCATTTCAAAAGCACGAATGAGTTTTTTTAAACGATCTCTTGAAGCAGGATCTTCTATCTTACGCGATACTCCTCTATGAGGAGTATTAGGCAACAAAACAAGATACCTACCCGGAATAGAGATATTAGAAGTTAATCGCGCTCCTTTAGTGCCTATTGGTTCTTTTACCACCTGTACGAGTACAGATTGCTCTGGTTTTAAAAGCTTAGAAATATCGGTCTCTTTGCGTTGCTTGGTCTGCTTTGAGGAGATTTGATGATTCCATTCAAAATCCATATCAAATATTTCTTGAAATTTCTGCGTGTTTTCCAAAATATCAGAAATATGGATAAATCCATTTTCTCCTTCATTAATATCAATGAAAGCAGATTGGATATTGTGTAAGATATTTGTTACACGGCCGCGATAAATATTACCGGCTATTTGTCGATTTTTTTTTCTTTCTACAATCAAATCATAAAGAGTTCCGTGTTTAAGCACAGCATAGCGAACCTCTTTTGACTCGATATTTAATAAAATTTCTTGCATCAGGTCCTTTAAGCGAACAGATTTTAATGAGTATATGACTTAAAAGAAGTAATCCTATAAGATTTTACGTTCTTTTTCCAGAAAAAAGCAATGATTGCAACTGTTCTTTAACCTTGTCAATAAAATTATATTTAATTAACTGACAAGCATTATTAATACTGCTTAGGATACTCGAAGAAGAGCCTTCTCCATGACACTTAATGACAATTTTATCAATCCCTGCAAGAAGAGCTCCTGGATACTTAGAATAATCGAGTTTTTGGCGTAATTCATAAAGGGCTCTTTGTAATGGTAAAGAATGATTTTCTTTATCAATATCACCAATCATTTTTAAAATATTAAAAGCAATTCCTTCAGAGGTTTTTAAAAATATGTTACCCGTAAACCCATCGGTGATTAACACATCTAATTCCGTTTGAAATACATTTCTAGCTTCTACATTCCCTATGAATATAAAATGATTCTTATCAGACAGATGCTCTAGCGTTTGATAGGCATCCCTTAGTTCAGGGGTACCTTTTTTTGCTTCTGAGCCAATATTTAAAAGTGCCAATTTAGGATAAGAAATACCCCGACTTTTCTGATAGGCAATTCCCATGGCTGCAAAATGCACAAGATGAGCTGCTTTGTAAGAAATACTGGCCCCAACATCGAGCAGAGCAATCTCCGATTGATGCCCAGGGAATAGGGTTAGTAAAGCAGGCCTTTTTAAGCCAGATAGTGAGGCTAGATGTATCTTTGCACAGCTCATTAAAGCGCCTGTATTCCCCGCTGAAATAAAGGCATGCAAATGGCCTTCTTTTAACATGCGAATTCCCACACATAAAGAAGAATGAGGCTTACGTTTAATAGCAATTAGGGGCAACTCATGCATGTAAATAGCTTCTTGCACAGGAAAGAAAGAAAGGGAAGCAGAAGGGGAAGGAATACCTTCAAACACTTCCGAAGTGCCAAACAAAGTTAAATAAATGGGGTCGTCAAATGAGTCATAATGCAAGAGAATAGTTTCAAGCAGTTCTCTTGCAGGGGCATCGCTTCCCATTAAGTCGATGCCAATAGATAGGGGAGACTTAACCTTTCCTCTCACTGAATACCCAACGTCCTGCATAAAATCCACAATGAGAGCAAATACGATGAGACAAGCAGCTTTGAGCGCAATTCGTGCAGCTATTTACATTTTTTGGTTTTTTGGCATGGTGAGCGCGGCGGGAATTCTTTCGAGCATTAGAGGTACGGTTACGAGGGACGGCCATGGTTGAATACTCCTTAAAAAATCATCTGGATTATTTATAACTAATTTAAGACTTTATTTAAAGTTCAATGAAAAAATTGTCTTCTGCAAAAGGGAAGTAAACGTCTTTTGTTTTGCTAGGCCCATCTTTTACAGGGGTTTTTAAATATTTTTTTAAAGCAGGTCTGTCTGGGCAGTTACCTTGGTTACACTCACAAAAAGCAGGGACTAGGTTGAGGATTGTGGAGCGTATTTCATCGGTAAAGTCAAAAACAGCACCTTTAATCTCAGACAATGCTATGGAAAAGCAGGTATTGTTTAATTTTAAACTATTTTCTGTCATTTTGTTGCAAATAGAGCAAGGGATAAAAACACTGATATTTAATGTAAACTGCATCATTAAATGATCATTTGCCAAATAGGCTTCAGCATCTATCTTGAAGATCTTATCGAAGACAAGATCTTGTTCTTCAATTTCTAAAAAATCAGAGGAAATGCTTTCTGAAATCTTTTCTGTTTGACCTTTTTTTAAACGGTCGATGTAAATATGTAATTCTTTCATAAATTAGACCAAATTTAGTAAAAATCTATATTATTTTCTAGATAAAATAAGATTTTAATTACTGAGCATGAGACAGATCTGTTTGCTTACCTCTTTTGCTGCATTTGCTCTGCCAAGTAAAGTTAGTATATGTTTACATTTTTCTTGATAAACTGGGTGATTTTCAAGTAAGTGGTATGCATGAGATAGAAGAGAGGTGTTAGTAAAATAAGGCCCAATGAGCTCAGGAAAGATCTCTTGATTTGCAATGATGTTTACTAAACAATAAAATGGTAGTCGGATGCGTAATAGATCTCTTGCTATAATTAGATCGAGTTTAGATAACCCATAGGTAACCACTGTAGGAACAAAGTGAAGCACTAATTCAAGGGTTACCGTTCCTGATTTAGCAATTGCAAGATGGGTTTTTTGCATGAGTTCATAGCTATGAGTAGAAGGAACAAAAGTAATCGGATAATTCCAGTTTTTTTTTTGTAGAATGAAGAGGATTTGAGAATGAAATTTAGGTTGTGCTACAGAAAGAGCAATATGCAAATGAGGATTATTTGCGCATAAGTGTTTACAGGTATCGAGGTAAATAGGTAAATTACGCTCGATCTCTTTAGATCTGCTTCCAGGAAATAGCGCAATGATTTGCTTATCTTTTGGCAAATCAAGATTTTGATAGTTATAAGACTGAATGCGAAAATTAAGGGGATGACCAACATATTGTGTAGGGAGCTTTCGAAAAATTTGCGATTCAAAGGGCAAGATAGTAAATAAATGATCTAAATGCTTTTCCATAAAAGCAATTCGATGCTTCCCCCATGCCCATACCGAAGGACAGATAAAATGCACGATTTGTCCTTTAAAACCCCTTCTTTTTAAATGTCGATGTAATCGTAAGCTAAAACCTGGGTAATCAATGGTAAATACCATTTTTGGTTGTAGTTCTAAAATAGCGTTTGCTACTTTGTAAAACATACGTACCAGTTTAGGAAATGCGCAAAACACATCAATAAACCCCATAACTTGCAATTCTTCCATAGCAAGAACGGGGTTTACTCCTTGATGTCGCATGCGCGGTCCAGCAACACCAAATATGTTAAGAGTAGGCTTTTTTACTTTAAGCTCAGCTAAAAGAGATTCTGCATGTAAATCACCGCTTGGTTCTCCACAAAATATAAAAAGATCACAAGGCATTAAAAGACCTTAAGTTGCTTAGCTATCCATTTTGCCCCATGATGAAATGTTTCTTTTGCTGTGCCGTGACCATGATATCCAATCGAAGGTAAAATCCTCAATTCGATGGGAGGAGACAGGCATCTTTTCTGGTAAGCTGTTTCAGTAAGGGTTTCTATCAAATCAAAACAATTGCGTGTTCCTACTCTAACATCTCTATTTCCAATATAACAGCGAATTTTTTTATCAGATAGCAGATCAACTATATGCATAAGGTCCCAGCTAACCAAATCTGAAAAACCTGGCAGAAAAGAGAGTTTGGTTAAAGGAGCAAATCCCAACCAATAAGGAACTTCAGAGTTTTTTGCTGCTACATGTGCAGCAATCAAAGCTCCTCGAGATAGTCCCATTGCCGCAATCTTATTTGGTAGAATAAGTTTTTGATTTAGTAGAAGATCGATCGCATTTTGGATCTTTTTCAGATAATTTCCTAATAGATCTTCACCTTTTTGCATAGCTGTTGCCCATTCTGCAAGCCCTTTTGTAGCAGGTTTTCCTTCTTCATGATAAGGCAGAGTGATCGAAAAAATCCTCAAAGGAAACTGGGAAAGATACACGACTGGTTGATTAAAGGGATCTAAAACCAGGGAATCTTTAGCGGATAGAGCAAAATAAAATATAGCAGGAAGAGGACCTAAATCAACAGATGGTCCCAAATATTCTAACTGAATGGTAGAAGCTAGATTAAGTTGCTGAGGAGGAAGGGGTTTCATCTGTTTTTACTTTCTTTTTACGTCGTCGTCGCTTATTAGATGCAGGGTTTGTAAGGGCATGATTCCATTGTTGCCATACAACTTTAAGAGCCGGTTCTAATGTACAGCGAATTTCAAAAAATTGCATAGCTTGCATAAAATCTGGATCTTGAGGAATGCGAATGCGTCGTGGCTTTTTAGAATCAAAAGGAGTAATGCGATATTGCGAAACCAAAATCGACTGCAAGCTTGTACGTAATCTACGAGAAAGATTTATAAAGGGGCGAAACATTTCATCAAGTAGCTCATGTATTTCTTCGTTTATCTGTCCTAAATGCAGGATGATATCTCGATTCATATAATGTGTATAGATCTTTTTTTCCAGTATAGGAAATGCCAAGGCAGCTAATAAAACAGCGCGTGAAAGGTTTATATGATCCGATTTCATGAAGTAATTATCGATTTCTTTTAGAAAAGAGAAAACCTCTTCTGCATCTTTAGAATCTAAAAAATCTCCTAGTGAAGGCATTAACAAATACATAAACCCATGTTCCGCAAGAAGACGAAAAAAGGGCTCCGAAGCTTTAGATTCCAACATGCGCAGCAACTCTTCCAATATGCGTGCAGGCGAGCTTTTCATAATTTCCTGACGACATTCAAGCAAAGCAACATGTGAAGGATCATCAATGGTAAAACCAAACCTTGCTTGAAATTTAAGCATTCTTAGCATGCGAACAGGATCTTGACGAAAACGAATAAAAGGTTGGCCAATAGTGCGCAGAATTTGTTTTTTTATATCTTCAAAACCTCCAATGTAATCAATAATTGACTGAGAGTCTGGATCGTAAAACAATGCATTAATGGTAAAATCACGTCTTAAAGCATCCTCTTTTGCCGTTCCCCATTTATTGTCGCGTACGATCAATTCATCGAGCTCATTATCTCCGGAACGAAAGGTGGAAACCTCTAATGTTTTTTTTCCAAATCGAATGTGAGCAAGGCGAAAACGCCTTCCTACTAAAATACAATTTCTGAATATTTTTTTTATTTCTTCTGGTTGTGCAGATGTGCAGATATCAAAATCTTTAGGATTTTTATGCAGCAGCAGATCTCGAACACTTCCTCCGACTAGATAGGCTATATAACCTGCAGCGCGAAGTTTTTGCATAACATACAGCGCATCGGAGTCAACTTTTTTCATGCAAAGCTGATGTTCTTCAAAAGAATAAATGCGTTGAGACACTAAAGTCCTAAAATAAATAAATTTGCACTGAAAAACACTTTAATTCAAAGCGGTTGAAAAAGTCAAGATTGCCTTGGTTGTTAAATACTTAGGCCATACACTTGATTTTTTTCTATAAACAAATTTTTCCAATGATAGAAATCAAGGATCCCTTTGGGATCTCTTCTCAATATATAATAAGCTAAAAATAAGGCTTCAATAGACGCTAATCCTCTTTGAGGATCTAAGCAATCGTCTTGTTTGCGTGGGTAAGCGGTTTGAAAATGAGAAGGAAGGCTACGTGAGATAAAACGATGGGGTTGTGGGAGATTTTTAAAAATGGTTTGCGCGTATCTCCAAGTTGCATCTATTAAAAACAAACCGTAATTTGCATCTTTCAAAGAAAGGTAAGGAGCATCTAAAGTAAGTAAAACGTAGGAGGATAAATCAGGCAAGCTCTGAACAGGGTATGTAAAAAATTTGCAATCTTCTCTTGTTTCTATACCGCGTAAGCTACATTTTTTTAAATTTTCTTTACGATGTCGCAAAATAATAGTAGTAGGAAATACAGACATTTCTTATAGAAAAACCAGTGGTCGTTTTTAGGTTTAATAGTAATTGATTTTGTTTTTTTTGTAATTATGTTTCAGATGGGATGTTTATTTTTTGCTTTTACTAGTTTAGTCTTTGCGGATTGGGTATTTGAAGAAAATAAAGCTTTAACCCTTTCCTCTGAACGTAATCTGCCCATTCTTGCTGTTTTTCTTGTGGAAGAGGGTTGTTGTTGGTCAGATCAGTTGAAAACAGAGCTTTTTCAAAAACCTGAATTTATTAAAGAGATTTCGCAAGAAATGGTTCTATGGCAAGTCTTTTTGAAACAAAAAAAAGAAATACGCGATAAGTATCAGGTACAGGAATGTCCTTTAATTTTATTATTAGATCCTAAAGGAAGGGAATTTGCAAGATTGAACTTTATACCACTCGATCATAAACTTTTAAAAGAGCTTGTAATCTCTCTAATAAATGATTTTTCAACGATATGTTCCTTCATAGATACCGATTTTGATGAAGAGAAATGGCAAATAATTTATCAAAAGGCCTCTCGTTTATCCGCTTCTTGTTTTAAAGAAAAAATTTTGGAGCAAGGAGTAAAAAAAGAAAAAGGATGTTTTTTTCACTTAGAAAAATATGCTCAGCTTTTACAAGAAAAAGGGTCTCGTCATCCGTATGTTCTAAAATTTAAAAAAAAGACATTGCGAAAAGATAAAATGCATCAATTAGGTGCAAGAGCTTGCCTTGCCTCTATAGAATTTCATGATCGAAATCGCAAAGGCAAATCTGTTGATAAAACCATAGAACCTTTACTCGAATACCTACACACATCAGCTCTCATAGAGGCTCAATATCGTTGGGAGATAGAGTTATTACTAGGACAATTTCTATGGAAGAAAAATCGGTTAGAAAAGGCTAGAGAGTATTTGTTATTAGCCTATAAGCATGCACCTAATGCATTTAAACTGCAACTACAAGAGATCTATCAGTTAGAAGAATTTGATAATCAATGAGTTCCTTGACTCCCCTTCTTTTAAGCTAATGTAATTAAAAATAAATATAACTAGTTTATTTAATATAGTCTTTTCAAGTTTGAAGTGCACAGAAGAATTAAAAAAAAGAATAGGCAGGCAATAAAAGAATCTCTATTGTGATTTTTAACAATCAAACAAAAGGAGAGACCTTGCCTAAAGGCTACCATCACCTAACCTATAACCAAAGATGTCAGATTTATATTTTAAAAGCTAGAGGAGATACATCTAGCTCAATAGCAACCATTCTAAAAGTTCATCATAGCACTATCGGTCAGGGCTTACACATGAAGAATTTCCTTTGCACCTACCAGATCTAATAAATAATCTTTACGACATGATACAATGAAACGCCGTTTACGTAATAGGATCTATTGTCTTATTAGCAGAACCGCATAATGTCTTGGCCGTCAAATGGCAATGCTGTCTCTTCCAAATGCCTGAGCTATGGACTGAGTCCACTGCATAAAACATGTACGGAACGAATGAGGATTTAAAAAGGCAAAAAACCTCTCATAGGTATCATGAGAAGGAGCCCCATATTTGCAGATATACTGAAATGCATTAGAAAAAAGACTTTTCAAACACTAAATTCATTGAATTTTTCTCATTGATTGAGTTATAAATCTTACATCTATGCAACCTGAAGCGAACTTTTTAACAAGAAACCAAAAAGACATCCTCAAGGCTCGTCATCGCCATGAACGGGATAAAAGGCTACGCGATAGAATCAAATCTATTTTATTGTTAGATGAAGGGTTGGACATACCCACAAGTAGCACATGCTTTACTCCTAGATGAGGATACGATAAGGCGTTGCTATAAAACTTATTTAGAAGGTGGCAAAGAAGCATTGCTGAATTTGAACTATGCAGGAAAGGCATGCCGGCTCAATCAAGGCCAACTTAAACAACTAAAAATCTATGTAAAAGAAGAAGCTCCCAGTTCAGCTAAACAAGTTGTCAATTTTGCCAAAGACCACTTTGGAATATGTTATACACCATCAGCTATGGTTTCTTTATTGCAGCAGATAACCTTAAATTTACACCTGCACAAGTTATTCCCATTGGAGATTGTAACGCAGGTATTGGGTGCTGTGATAGTGGTAGTCTTAGGTATGCTAATCATAATTCCATTGGGGTTGTGCTAAAAGCTGGTAAAAACTCTCCAGCTGGTGTAATAAGGAGATAAGATCTATTGGGAGCTTAGCGGAAATGACCTTTGAGATTTTACGTTTATGTTGCAAGAAATTAAAATATTTTTTATTTTTGAATGCCTTAAACTAAAAAAGGGAGTAAATATGAGAAGATCAATTGAGAACTTTTATGCTAGAGGCTCTGCCAATATAAACAATCTCTGGTACGAGGACGGTTCTTTTTCTGTTCAAAGAGGAAATGAAAGCCCCTTTAGAATCTCTAAAGATAATATAGATAAAAATTTGCGAGGAATCTCCCCCAAGCAAATTGAAAAAATCAACAAGATCGGATACTTTACCATATTCGAAAGTCTAGGATCTTGTGAAAATTATTCCATTAATTATACGTACAGACTTCTTGGCGGAGGAAACGGCTCTTCTCATGAAAGCAATGCTAGCAATGATTCTCCTAACAACAATAGCTCTTCCAATAGCAATGATTATGCCTGTACGCATAATGATAGACCTGGGGTTTCTATTGCTGATATCGCAGAGCACGCTGGTAATTTGAACTTTGGAAGTGCTGGAAGAGATGTAATGGACCTTGTATCTGGTCATGAATCTTTCGGTGGGTTTAATCAAGCACCAAGCTCTGGAAGTGAATCCAGTTCTTCAAATTCAAGCTCTGCAGATACGTCAAAAACAGGATAATTATCAGTGTTGAAAAATATAATAGAGATTTTTACGGGATCTTTGGTAATTTTATTTTTTGCTTTCTTTAGAGTTGGAATATCCGCTTTTCTTTTGGAGTGGTCTTGGTCAAGGCTAAGAAAAGAGAAGATTACATTTAGAGGTTTCATTACATTTTTTATTTTTTGCCTAGGAATAGGAATCCTATTATGGTCTAAATGCGAGTGTAAATAAGTGGAAATTTCTATACACTTTGTTTGATTCATTATGAACTGGGATATTCAATAGCATTTCATTTTCAAAGCATCTTGGGAAGATGAGCCAAATATCTAGAAAAAATTTAGGGCACAGCCTGAGATATATAGAAGTGCCGATTCAAACGGCTAACTTAATGGGGTTCAAGTCAACGACTTGAAACTTGTCGTTAATCCTACATTTCAAAACATCTGTTAGTTTCGGTATCTCTTCTAAGCGCCTGTTTAAAATCTTTTCAGTAAGGTATAATGATGGTTTTCATAAAACCTTTGGAGGTAATTATGACCCGCTCTTATCCAAGCGATATCTCTCGTAACCAATTTAGCAAAATCCATCTAATATACTAGTTTGATTTCAAATTAAGAATTGCATAAATAGATTTTTTTAAAAAAACTACTCTATCTTCCAAGAAGATGTTATCTTTTGTATAAAAATGTTTATATATTCAAACTCTTAATTTAAATGTAAACGAGTATACTTGAGTCTACACGCAAAAAAACACGTCCACGAATAGTTGATCTATAGGATATTTTTTGTGGAATTTTGTACATTTTAAAAAGTGGTTGCCAGTGGCGTATGTTACCCATAGAATATCCTAAATGGGAATTATGTTATTATTATTTCCATTTCTGAAATAATGTCTGTGTTTTACCAGGGCCAACGCATGAAGATTTTTCTTGATAATTGAGAGATAAAAAATGATTCTGGCTCCTTTTTCATAAGGAGTATAAAATGGAAGGATTCATTCTTCATCTATTATGATGCATTTTTCGAAATTACCAGACCCAAGAAAGACGCGCAATCAACTATATAGCCTTCATGATATTATCAGCATATCTATGCATCATGTCGTAAAGATTATTTATTAGATCTGGTAGGTGCAAAGGAAAATCTTCATGCGTAAGCCCTGGTGTTTTACCTGTCTATTAAAGCAAGATCAATTGGTTTAATTTTAAGATGCTAAATAGTTTGCCAAGAGCTAATTTTTACTAACTGTTTGGGAATTTCAAGTAAAAAACGAGAAGGGTTAGTAGTAAGATCTTTTCCCATTTTTTTTCTCTGGCGCGCCATGCTTAAACAAAGATATTCTTTAGCGCGAGTCATGGCTACATACATTAATCTCCTTTCTTCTTCTAGGCCGGTTTCAAATAAGCTTTTTTCATGAGGGATGATATGGTCCTCTATTCCTACAAGGAAACAAGCGGTGAATTCTAACCCCTTAGCGCTATGAAATGTGATCAGGTTAACGTGATCGTCATCAGCTTTTTTTGTATGGGTGAATTCTTCTCTTTGATCGAGAAGAGCCGTAGATAAGAAGTCAGAAAGGCTAATTTCTTCTTGTTGTTTATTAAGACGTTTTTCTTCTTCATAGATGGTCATCATATCCACGCAATACATAACGTTTTCCCATCTAAAATCGCGCATTTTTTCAGATTTGGCTTCATCTGCAATGGCTTTTTTATAATCTATGGTTTCAATAAGCCAGGTGAGGGCTTCAGGAAGAGATAGATTAGAAAATTGATCTCTAGCGGTCGTAATTAGGTTTGTAAAACAGCAAATCGCGTTAAGCGCTTTATGAGGGAGATGTTGTTTTAGTTCAGAAGAGAGAGGGGACGCTATTTGTTCTAAAAGATCCCAAAGGGAAATATCGCTCTTGCGATTAAATTCGGTAAGTATTTTAAGCGTTTGATCAGAAATTCCTCTTCGAGGGGTATTAATAACGCGCAAAAGAGCTTCTTGATCAAGAGTATTTACAATCAGGCGTAAATAGGCAAGGAGGTCTTTAATTTCTGCTCTTTCATAAAATTCTGTTCCTCCAAACACCTGATAGGGGATTCCTCTTACCCAATTATCCTGTTTTTGCCATACAGCTTGCATAAGAGCTAATTCAAAAGACCTTGCTAATAGATTAGAGCGATAAAGAATAGCCATTTCTTTCCAGGGAATTTTTTTGTCTCTTTTCAGTTTAATCATTCTTTGAATCACAGATTGCGCTTCTTCTAATTCTGTGGGTGCGTGAAATAGGTGTATTAGCTCTCCTTGTTCTGCATTGCTCCATAGTTGTTTATTGTGACGGTTTTGATTATGAGCAATCACAGCGTTAGCAGCTTGTAAGATAGTAGGAGTAGAGCGATAATTTTGTTCTAGTTTGATGGTGGTTTTTGATTCAAATCCTAAGATGTTTTTAATTTCGGCACCGCGCCAACCATAAATCGATTGATCATCATCTCCCACTACACATAAATTCTGATGGCGTGCAGAAAGCAATTCAGCTAATCGGTATTGGATGGGATTAGTATCCTGGTATTCATCAATCATGATATAACGATATCTTTTTTGATAAGGCAACATTTGCATTTTATATTTTTCAAAAAGAGTAACAGAAAGAGACAAAAGTGAGTCAAAATCAACAGCATTGTATGCACATAGACACGATTCTAAGCGCGTATACAAATCCTGGCAAAATTGATCATGCCAAGTTATAATTTCTAGATCCGTTGAATTTAATCCTTTGTTTTTAATCTGAGTAATTTTCTTTAAGGCTTCTTCTAGAGAGGGAAGCTCTCCTTCATGTTCAAGTAGATTTTTTGTTACTTGCAGAGCAATGCGACGCACTTCTTTTTCTGTATAAAGAGTAAAGTTATTGGTGTATCCCAGATGGTGAATTTCTTTACGCAAAAGCTGCATGCAAAAGCTGTGGAAGGTGCTTAAGGTGAGTTTTTTTGCAAGTTTTACACCTACAATGCGAGCAACCCTTTCCCTCATTTCTTGTGCAGCTTTATTGGTAAAGGTTAAACCTAAAATAGCTTCAGGTTCAATTTTAAGGGATTGGAGCAGGTAGGCAATGCGATAAGCCAATACACTTGTCTTCCCACTACCAGCACCAGCTAAGATCAGCACTCTGCCTTCAGTAGCAATAACCGCTTGTCTTTGATCTGAGTTAAGATGAGGAAATGGTGACATTATTATCGCTTTGTACAATTTTTTCTACAATGCGCTTTAAGTCAATTAATACGATTTGCTTGGATATAAGCCCTAAGCGAGAGCAAGGGGAGATGTTTATTTCTAATCCAATGGGTAGATGGGAGCGCATTTCACGGAAAACCTCTCTAACAACGCGTTTAAAACGATTGCGATCATGAGCTTTTCCAAACTTTTTAGAAACAGTGATACCCAATTTGGAATCAAGGTCTTTTGAATGTTGAAAATCTACGGAAATCATTTCTCCAAAAATACGGCGATTATTTTTAGTCAAACGCTTAAAATGAGAGCTTTTTAAAATCCGTGCTGATTTAGGAAATCGCCAAGATTTGTTACAGGGCAAGGCGCTTACGTCCGGCTCTTCGACGTCTGTTAATAATCTTGCGGCCATCTTTGG
The DNA here is from genome assembly GCF_019453995.1 of Candidatus Rhabdochlamydia oedothoracis. Lineage (NCBI taxonomy): Bacteria > Pseudomonadati > Chlamydiota > Chlamydiia > Parachlamydiales > Candidatus Rhabdochlamydiaceae > Candidatus Rhabdochlamydia > Candidatus Rhabdochlamydia oedothoracis. The sequence goes on from NZ_CP075587.1 coordinate 618,014, forward strand.
TTTTCATTCTTTTGCGAAAACCGCATGCGGCTCTTCTTCTCTTTTTACTAGGTTGGTATGTGCGTTTCATTTTTTCTAATTCCTTGTGGCATAAAAGATTCAAAACTTGTGTGACAATATACATAAAAGAGTGCAAATTCCTCAAGCAGAATTCTTTTTAAATAAAAGAATTTACAAAAGAATTGCGCTTGCAACAAATCTAACGATTGCTTATAAGTTTACTAGAATTTTAGTTTTTATCTCTCAGGTAAATCATGAAAGTAAAAGCCTCGATTAAAGCAGACCCTTCAAAAGGGGATAAAATTGTTCGTAGATGCGGACGCATTTACGTCATTAATAAAATGGATCCTAACCGCAAGCAGCGTCAAAAAGGCCCTGCTCGCAAGAAGTAAGAGTTATAAAGATATGGCAACAAAATCTTCAATAGCAAAGCAGAAAAAACGCGAAAAACTCGTTAGTTTAAAATGGAACAAACGTCAAGAGTTAAAAAAAATAATAGTCGACATGGATAAAAGCGATGAAGAGCGTTTAGCTGCAAAAATCGCCTTAAATAAAATGCCTCGTAATTCCTCACCTGTTCGATTGCGCAATCGTTGCCAATTTACAGGTAGAGCTCGTGGGTATTTAAGGAGATTTAAAATGTCTCGTCTTTGCTTCCGTGAAATGGCTAATTTTGGATTAATTCCAGGTTTGGTTAAGGCTAGCTGGTAATTTTTATAAACTACGCTTAAATCTTAGGCGTAGTTATTTTTAGTACTTCTTTAAATTTCTTCCAATTTTCTAAGTCTTCATTCCATACATAGGATTCTCCCTGTATCTTTTTATTTTTCCAGGCGATAGTTAAGGCTTGAAAGCTAATGGGTCCAAACTGCTGCCCTTTTTCATCTAGATAATACCAGAGATTTTCCCGTTGTGGCGGATCAATAGGGATTAACTCTGGTTTATGTACAGGATTTGGAATTTTAAGATTTTTTTTACGCTGAAAAAGCACCGCAATAAAGGCCAAAGCACAAAAAAGAATCCCTGCAATATACCAATTTCTTGGATTTAGCCCCTTTTTTTGTGCAAAGAGTGCTGTGATCCATCCCCAAAAAAGACTAATTGTAATATAAAATAGTAAGGTCATGATCCATCTAGTGGCATTTTAACTAAGAAGGATAGCGAATTGGCTAAAATATAGCAAATTCATTAAAAAAATTAATTGAAATAAAGAAGATTAGCTGATTAATCTGCAGCTTGTTACAATGGGTTTTAAATATAAATTAAGGGTACGGCCTCATGCATAATCAATTAAAAGATATTGATAGTAAAGAATTAGATTTACCAGAAACAGTCTTTGTTCGCGATGTGGAGAGTAAAGTATTTCAATCAATTGTATGGCATTGTTTAACCAAGGTTAAAGATATAGAACCTTTGGAAGGAAATCTTTTTGACAGTCTTTTGGGTCGAGAGATCTTAGAAGGTGTAAAAGGAATCCATGTTGAGCAAGATCAAAAAAAACATTCAGTGAATATTCGAGTTGAGCTCAATATTTCCTACGGGATTTCTATTCCGGAGAAAGCTGAAGAAATTCATATGAAACTTCTAGAGGATATCACTAAATTAACCGGGCTACACGTAGGATCGATACATATTATCTTTAAAAATTTAATTATGCCTAAGTTGAAAAAAGAACAAAAATTAGAAGATCTTTTGCAAGAGAGAGTAAAAACGGCAAAGCCAGCTGCCGATTCTGATTACTATGATGAGAGTTTTTAACCTAAAAGGTCTATTTTGTATTATGCAATTGCTGTTTACAAAGAGATGTTTCTCTGTTTTAGTCTGAGTACTTTATTTGCTGGATTGGTCTTAGGGATTATCATTTCTCTAGGTGGATGTTACTATAGATTCACAACAGGTAATGCAGATGTCTTTGTCCATATGTCCATTTTGCGCAATTATGTTGAATGCTATGCCCATCAAGCATTTCCTTCACAAAACCTCACAATAAAAGTTTGCTTAAATAGATATAATGAAATTACAGTTGTCCTTGATTTGCTTAAACAGGTAGATGATACTCAAGTTTTTGAGCAAGCCGAAAAGGATTTATCAGCTCTTTTCTCTTGTTATCTGGGACATCAAAAGCCTTTATTTCTAGAGATTACTTATTTAAGGAATTTATCATGAATAAAGTTATGCTACATTTAGCCGTTCTTCTTTTTCCTTGTTTTATGTATTCTTTTTCTTTTCAGGATTTTGATTCTTATCAAGGCAAAGTTAGCAAACAAGAAAAGTCTTTTCAAGTTTGAAGTGCACAGAAGAATTAAAAAAAAGAATAGGCAGGCGATGAAAGAATCTCTATTGTAATTTTTAATAATCAAACACAAAAAGAGACCTTGCCTAAAGGCTACCATCACCTAACCTATGACCAAAGATGTCAGATTTATATTTTACAAGCTAGAGGAGATACAGCTAGCTCAATAGCAACCATTCTAAAAGTTCATCATAGCACTATTAGTAGGGAACTTAAGAGAAATAAAGGGCAACGAGGATACCGTCATCAGCAAGCTCAAGAAAAAGCATTTCTTAGAAAAAATTCTCAGCCCAATAAAAAAATGACTCCTCAAATAGTTACCCGTATTGAAGAAAAAATCAAGTTGCAATAAAGCCCTATACAAATATCCGGATGGATTAAAAGACATGGTAAAGAACATGTTAGTCATGAGACCATCTATAATCATATCTGGTAGGAGACTGGGAACTAGATACAGTCATAGGGGCAGGACATAAAGGCGTAATTGTATCAATGGTAGAAAGAACTTCCAAGCTAAATTAAGCTCGCCAAAGTTTCTCATAAAACTGCAGAGGAAGTAAGTCAAGCGTTAATTGAACAACTTAAACCTATCAAAGATTTTGTACACACATTAACAGCAGATAACGGAAAAGAATTTGCCTATCACCAAATGGTTAGTTTCGAGCTAGAGACAGACTTCTAATTTGCAACGCCCTACCATTCTTGGGAAAGAGGCTTAAATGAGCATACAAACGGACTAGTTAGGCAATATTTTCCTAAAACACAAAGCTTTTTAGATACGACTTCCAAGGATATGGAAAGGGTGGAAACTTATACTAAATAGATTTCTTGCATAACCCCTTATTTTAAAGCTTTCATTTATAGATTCCTAATCTTAACAAAAGCATTTCCAGCTATATCGCTCAAACAATCATATCTCCTGGATTAAAATACTTTAAAATTTTAGATTGCTTATTGGTTATGCAAGAGATCTATTATCTACAAACATGCTATGCTCGGGTGCACAATAGATGTTTTTTCAAGTATTTATACGTTCTTTTTTGTACACTTCGAGGTTAGAAGGGCCTAATCTTTGGATGAATTTAATGGAGCGAGCTCAGCAACAAGGAATTTGCCGTCTTTTATCAAGCGAGCAAGCATAAAATCATTATATAGTGGTTCCGATTCAATCGCATAGAAAAATATAGGATTAACGACAAGTTTCAAGTCGTTGACTTGAACCCCATTAAGCTAGCTGTTTGAATTGGCACTACTATAGACTAATTTAACTTAATCCCTTTTGTAAGGCATTTACATCAGATTGGGTAATCCCTTTAATTTGCAGAAGATCTTGGATAGAGGCTTTTTTGATTCTTTCTATACTGCCAAAATGGGTAAGAAGTCGTTTTTTTTTGATAGGGCCAATGCCAGGGATGTTATCTAATGCACTAGAAATGAGTCTTTTCTTGCGTCTCTTTTGATGAAAGGTAATTGTCTTACGGTGACTCTCATCACGGATTTTTTGTAAGAGCTGTAACAAAAAGGATCGGGGGTTGAGTAATATGGGGTCGTGAATATAAGGAAGATAGACTTTTTCTTGACTCATGCCTTTATCATGACGAGAGGCTTCTTTAGCTAGTGCGATTAGATCTATGGAAGCTATGTCGAGTTTCTTAAACACTTCAAGTGCTATGGTTAAGTGTCCTTTCCCTCCATCAAGGATGATTAAGTCAGGAAGGTCATCTGCTGCTTTAGCACGGGATAGATGGCGAAAAAGAGTTTCTTGCATGGAGGTGTAGTCATCTCCTGTATGCTGGGTTTTGATTTTATAAAGTCTTGTATATTTGGTATCTTTAACCCCATCTGTAAAAGCGATCACAGATGCTACCGAATCACTACCTGCTAAGTGAGAGGTGTCAAAACACTCAATTCTTTTAGGATAGCGATTGAGCTGCAGGGTGTCTTGCAGATCAAGCAACATTTTTTCCTTAAGGAGTTTTTCATCTTTTTCCTGTTTAAAAGTGCTTTTAGCATTTTCTTGTGCTAATTTTAACAAAATTCGTTTTTCTCCCTTTTTAGGAAAGAGCAATTGGATTTTACAGGTGCTTTTGAGAATTTCTGTCAAAGCCAAAGAGGGTTGAATGGGAGTTAGGATTTCTTGTGGAGGATTTTTATTGTTTTGATAGTGCTGCAGAATGAAAGAGGTCAGCAATTCATCGTCATCTTCAATAACATTAGAAAATGCATAATGCATAGATCCAGTTAATTTTCCTTGGCGCAAAAACAGGAGAAACAGGATGACTTCATCTGCTTGGCGGTAGATTCCTATAGCATCGGTAGATTCTATATGATAGCTAGCAGTAGAGGATTGTAAAACATGTTCGAGGTGGCGAATGGTTTTAAGTAGAGAAGCAGCCTTTTCAAATTGCAGATGATCAGAAGCTTGTTGCATTTGTGCGTAGAGCTCAGGAAGGATATCTTGATTTTTTCCTTTTAGAAAATAGATCACTTTTTGTACTTGCTGATCATATTGCTCTTTAGTGCATAAACCAACGCAAGGAGCAAGACAGCGATTCATTTCATAAAGCAAACAAGGTCTAGTGCGTTTTTTAAGCTCATTATCTGAACATTGACGCAAGCGGAATAATTTATTTAATAATTCGTAGATTTCTCTTGCTGCAATAGCGCTTGTATAAGGTCCAAAATAAAGGCCTTTATCTTTTATAGTCCCTTTATAACGTATAAGGCGCAGCATGGGCCATGGATGATCTACATTGATGGATAGACTGATAAAGGTTTTATCATCTTTGAGCAGTACATTAAATTTAGGCTTGTGTTGTTTAATCAAAGTATTTTCTAAAAGAAGAGCTTCTTTTTCGGAAAAAACTACAATCGTATCAATGTGTGCGATTTGCGCGATTAAAAGCGGAATCATGGCTCTGGTATCGTTAAGAGAGAAATATTGTTTTAAACGGTTTTTAAGTAATTTAGCTTTTCCAACATAGATTACCCTGTCTGCTTTGTCTTTCATCAGATAGACCCCAGATTGCATAGGAAACACATCAAGTTGTTTAGGATCAAAAACCATTATTTTGTTCTCTCTTTCCAATCGATAAGTTTTTGTAGAGCAGCTAAAGGAGTGAGATTATTTGGATCGATTTCCTTCAATTCTCCTAAAATATCTGGTTTATTTTCTATCTCTGAATTCATAAAAAGACAGAGCTGTTTTTCTGCTTTGGGTTTAGTCGTTTTTATAGAGGTTTGTTCTAGGCCTTTTAACATCTGTTGTGCGCGCTTAACCACAAAGTAGGGCAATCCTGCTAAACGAGCCACGTGAATGCCATAGCTTTTATCCGTACTTCCTCTTATGACTTTATGCAAAAATACGATTTTATTTTCAGACTCATGGGCAGAGACGCTATAATTTACAGCTCCAGGAATCTTTTGCTCTAATTCGGTTAACTCCCAGAAATGCGTAGCAAATAAGGTTTTGGCTTGTTTGCCTGGTTGAGTTAAGAGGTATTCTGCAACAGCCCATGCGATAGAAATTCCGTCATATGTACTAGTTCCTCGACCAATTTCATCCAAAATCACCAAAGAGCGATCTGTTGTATTGTTGAGAATATTTGCGGTTTCTGTCATTTCCACCATAAAAGTCGAAAGGCCTCTTGCTAAGTCATCACTGGCTCCAATCCGACTAAAAACCTTATCGATAATACCTATGGTACAGCTCTTAGCAGGAACAAAACTGCCCATTTGTGCAAGGATGGCAATTAATGCCACCTGGCGGATAAATGTGGACTTACCTGCCATATTGGGACCTGTAATTAAATGCAATCGATGACTTGTGGCATTTAAAAGAACATCATTGGGTATAAATAGTTCTTTTTTCATAACGGTTTCAATTACTGGATGACGCCCTTCTTCAATATGAAATAGATCGCTGGAATTGACAGTAGGCTTTATATATTTGTGAAATTTAGCTGCCTGTGCCAACGAACAAATCACATCGATTTCAGCAATGGCGCGTGCAATGAGATAAATCGAAGAAGCGTGTTCTGCAATTTGTTTTTTTAATTGCGTAAATAAAGCATATTCTAAGGCACAAATACGTTCTTCTATATGTAGAATTTTATGTTCATATTCTTTTAATTCTAGGGTTGTAAAGCGTTCTGCATTCACTAAGGTTTGTCTTCTTTGAAAAGAGGAGGGAATCTTTTCTGTTTTTCCACGGCTTAATTCAATAAAAAAGCCAAAGGCTTTTGTATATCCTACTTTGAGATTTTTGATTTGCGTTTCTTGCCTTAATTGTGTTTGATGTTGAGCAATCCAATTATGCGAGTCTTGTTTGATGGATTGTAAGCGATCAAGCTCTTCTGAAAATCCTGAGCGAAATATTTCGGCTTCTTTCAATTTTAAAGGGGGGGTATCTATAATCGCTTTTTGCAATAGTTGCACAAGATTTGAAACATCTTTTAAATTTGTTTTATTTTTAGTAATGAATTGACTAGTAAAATAACTTTCCAAAATATGGAAAATAGGTGAGATTTGTTCTAAAGAAAGGCGGAAAACCCCCAAATCGCGCGGGGTTGCATAATCGGTTTCAATTCGCATAATCAGACGCTCTAAATCGCGAATTTCTTTTAAATGCTCAAAGATCTGTTCGCTGAGCTGCCATTTGGATAAAAATTCCTCAATACCCTCTTGTCTTTGCTGTATTTCAGTCAGATCCAATAAAGGATGTGCAAGCCAGTATTTGAGCAGGCGTCCACCCATGGGAGTTAAGGTGTAATCAATAACTTGCAGCAAGGTATGAGAGGAATGAATATCTTGAATCGACTGAAAAAGCTCTAGATGTTTTTGAGTGGTTCGATCTAGTAACATATAAGAGGAAGAGTGTTCTTTTTTTATGCTCTTAATATGTTGAATCGGAAGATTTAATTCATCTTGCACGTAATGTAAAATAGCGCCAGCTGCATTAATGGCAGCAACCATACCTGTTAATCCAAAACTATCTAAACTACTCACTTTAAAATGTCGCAAAAGCACATTACAAGCATGTTTGTGTTCAAAATGCCACGCTTCTTTTACATGAATAGCTGGTTTAAATTGACGGTCTATTTCTTCAAGGAAATCAGGATGTTGCGTTATCCATTTTTGGGGTAGCAAAAGCTCTTTGGGTTGGATACGGCTTAGTTCATCAAATAGCTGCTTTTTATCTTCGAATTCCATAGCGCGAAACTCAGAAGTTGTAACATCGAGTACAGCAAGACCAAAGGCTTCATTAATTTGTATAAAACAACAGAGAAAATTGTTGGACTTTGCAGATAGTAGATTAGAGTGAACAATTGTTCCTGGAGTAATGATCTTAACGACTTCTCGTTTTATGATTCCTTTAATGGATTGCGGATCCTCTAATTGTTCGGCAATAGCAATGCGATACCCTTTTGCAACAAGCTTATCAATATAAGCATCGCTTGCATGAAAAGGAATTCCTGCCATGGGAATATCTTGTCTTTTAGTTAGTGTTATATCCAATTGCTTTGATAAGAGCACAGCATCATTTTCAAAGGCCTCATAAAAATCCCCTAAACGAAATAGCAATAAAGCATTTCCTGCTTGTTTTTTACAATGATGCCATTGAGCCATCATGGAAGAGGGTTTTTCTTCTTTCATTTCTAATACCTCGCTTATAAGCTCCTTATTATCTAAGCTAAAGCAGGAGAATGCAAGGTTTTATTGAGAAATAAACTCTAAATTTCATCAACTTTATTATGTAATTTTTTATAAAATTTATGCCACCAGCGTTTATTAGAGGAATCTAGAAAGTCGGAATGCAATTGTTTAAATCTAGAATTTTGTGGATCTATGTTAAGAGCTTCTTGAATTTGTTCAATGCATGCCTGACACCACATCATCAGTGTTTTGATATCTTTGTCTAGTAGTTTGAGTTTGTGAATAATAGATTCTCCATCACCTTCTGTAATGGGAGATGCATTAAGCGCGATCTCTTTATTTATGTGAATTTTAAGCTGAAATACTTTTAGCAGTAAAGGGAGCATAACGTTTTTGATTTGTTCTCTTAGCTGGGTTAAAGAGGGATCTTGCATTATTCCTATTTGAGAAAAATAAGTAGCTTTTTCTTCCTTAGATAAAGAATTAAGTAATAATTCTTCTGATTTATCCATTTTGCCTCACAGAAGTTTGTTCAACAAAATTTTTAAAGGATATTTGATTTTTAAATAAAGTAATTTTTTTCAAATCATTTTAAATATTTTTCTAAATCTCTATCTTAAAATGCATTTTAGCCTATACTTTTTTGTAAAATAGAAAACCTTGACGCAGTTGAATCAACTGTTGCAAGCTTAAAAAAAACCATAAATTTTTTGCTACGAAGCTTATGCCTTTATTTACTACAAGCAGTTTGGAAATGCTCCGTCATAAAATTGATTTATTCGAAGTATTGTCAGCTCACCTTACTTTTCAAAGAAGTGGATCTACTTATAAAACACTATGTCCTTTTCATGAGGAAAGAACGCCTTCTTTTATCATGCAAAAAGGCAGTGCTCATTACCATTGCTTTGGATGTGGAGCTCATGGAGACGCTATTTCTTTTTTAATGACCCATGTAAGGATGTCATTTACCGAAGCGGTAGAAAGTCTTGCGGAGCGTTTTCAAGTGCATTTAGAGAAGGAAGAGGAAAAAGGAAATACAAAAACCCCTAATAAAATTGCATTAAAAACGGCCTTGGCTTCTGCAAGCGAGTTATATCATTATTTATTATTATATACAGAAGAAGGAATAGAAGCTCTTAACTATTTATATGAAAGAGGGATACCTTTGCAGTTTATTCGTCGTTTTCAAATAGGGTATGCACCGCAACACTATAGTTTATTGATCCAGTATTTACAGACATGTGGCATTGAAGAGGACATCATGCTACAAGCTGGTCTAATCAAAGTATCTGGAGAAAAAAAACGAGATTTTTTTAGCGAGAGAATTACTTTCCCTATTCTAGATTCTTTGGGAGCTGTGATTGGTTTTTCCGCCCGTAAATATAAACAAAGTACATTTGGAGGGAAGTACATCAATTCCCCAGAAACCATCTTATTTAAAAAATCTCGTGTGCTATTTGGATTGAGTTATTGCCGTATAAGAATTGCAAAGCAACAAACCGCAATCCTCGTAGAAGGACAAATTGATGCTTTGCGATTAATTGATACAGGTTTTGATTATGTGGTTGCAGCTCAAGGCACAGCTTTTGGAGAAGAGCATGTTAAGGAACTGCTGCAGCTTGGTATTAAGAAAATCTATCTGGCTTTAGATGCCGATGAAGCAGGTCAAGCCGCAACGCAAAAAATAGGGGACCTATTTCAAAAAAATGGGATTGATACCCGAGTGGTTGCTTTAGAAAAAGAAAAGGATCCCGATTTATTGCTTAGGGAAAAAGGACCTAGCTTTTTTGCTTATCTTTTAGAGACTAGTTCAGATTATTTAAATTTCTTATTTTTTTATTTAGCAAAAGATCATGATCTGCAAGTTCCTTCACAAAAAAATCAAGTAGTCAATCAAATAGTAGATCAAATTAACAATTGGCAGCAACCAGTGCTAATACATGAGAGTTTAAAAAAACTCGCTGAAATTGCGCAGGTACCAGAGGCTAGTGTTGGAATGGATCAGATCTGTATGCCGGATCTATTTATTTCTAGACAAGAATCGATACGTTTACAAGAGGTAGATGGGGATCGCATTTTAGAGCTTGATTTATTGCGTTGGTTATTAATGGGATCTTCTCAATACCCAGAGATCATCCATATTGCCAAAGCTAATTTAAAGCAGAATCATTTTCGAGTGCCAAGTGCTTGGAAACTTTATGTATCCTTATCAGAGCATCAATCGAGCTGCTTTGATCTTTTAGCAATTGGCAGTAGCTTAAATGATTCTGAAGAGCAAAAACTTTTATCTGAGCTTTTACAACGTAAAATCAACTTAAATAAAACAAAAGAAGGTTTTCTAGAAGTTTTGCATAAAATTCTCCTAAGAGATTGGATGCAAAAAAGAGAACAAATCAGAATAGAGATTCAATCAGTTACGCATTCTGAAGAAGAAACGCTCCAACTAGCTCGTCAGTTTGATATTCTTAAAAATCAGGTTCCAGAAGTGTTCATTCCTAAAATTTGAGTATCTAAAAAAGTTCTAGCATTTTCGTAAGCAATAGATTGCAAAACAGGTAATTCTAACTTTACTGCTAGCTTTTCCAATAAAATAGGATAGCACTCAGCTGTATCATAGGGAGCGTGATAAAAAGATTGCCCTGGGTATTTAGCTTGTAGATTAGAGGCATCTCTATCACAGAAAAAATCAGCACCAAAGCAAAGAGCTTCTTTTGCATTAAGTGTAAGCGCATATTCTACATGTTGGATTAAGCCATTAGGTTCTTCTTGGTGAACAAAAGGAGCAAAAAAGTTCAATCCGATAAGACCCTTTCTATGAATGATCTCATGTACCAGCTCATCGGGAAGATTACGAGTAGCAAAGTGAACTTTGCGAAAATTACAATGGCTGGCAATGAGGGGGATACGCCAATTATTTTGATCAATTTTGGTTAAAATATCACAAGCTAAAGCATCAGAAGCATGACTTAAATCAATGGCAATTTTACGGTTGTCTAGCCATTCTAGTAAATGAATCCCATCGGGTTTTAGACCGATAGAAGTATCAGAGCCTCCTCCAAAGCGATTTTCTTCATTCCAAGTAATACCAATGTAAAGAAGAGGACCGATTCTACTTTGATAACTGGCCAGTCTTTGCAAACTCATAGTAAGAGGTTCTTCTTCATTTGCAAATCCAGAGGCTCCTTCAAAAGCTGCAATTGTGGATATGGCTGTTGGTGAAGCTTTCTGGGAAATAGGAGAAAAATAGGAGGGATGCTCTTTGCATAGCCACTGTAGTTTTTCGCTTTGTTTTTGAGCTAAATCAATGCTATTTAGCGCTTTTTTTGTAAAAATGGCAAGTACCTGGGTTTTTATACCTCCTTGTTTCATTTGCAAATAAGAACAACGAGAAAGGGGATCTAAGAAAGATCTATTTTCTTGCTCGACCAGGAAAGAAAGTAAATCGTTATGTAAGTCAAAAATGGGTAAATGCATCTCAAAATACCTTAGGTTTTCACCAGTATGGTTTTCCCCAATAAATTCAGCAAGAATTAAAGACTTAGAATTTGCTGAAATCCATTAAGGATTCAAATAATTTAATGAATTTCTTTAAAAGAGCAATCCTATTTCCACGCAGAACTGGATCATTTGTAAGGATGATTATAGTTTTGAAAAATTTTTCTAAAGGATTTTGCAATTCTGCTAGTAATTTGAACGCTTCTAGATACTGTTTTTTCTGTAGGATTTTTGGCCAGCATTTATGAATTAGAATATATTCTTGAAGAATTTTTTTCTCAGCAGGTTCAATCATAAGCTTTTGCTGAAAAGCAGGGGAATCATTCTGGGTGTATCCTTTAATGCGTCTATAGGTTTTAATAAAGCAAAAGAGGCTTTTTTTAGATTTGCGAAAGCTACAAAAAGCTTCTAATCTACATAATTGATCAAAAGGGTCATAAGGGCTTATCCTTATAATGGCATCAATTTCATCTTTTCTAAAGCCTAATTCTTCAAAGATCAATTTCTTGCGAGTATTGATGAAAGTGATAATTGCTTGCGTGGCTTTTTTTTTATTTATGATAGAAAATACCTGACAGGCTTTTAATAATAAAACTTGCAAGTTACAACTCATTTTATTTTTTAACAGGATTCGAATAATACCCATTGCCTGTTTACGTAAAGGATAAAGATCCCTAGAGGTGCTATAGGAACTAATAAGATCGTCTATTTTATCTGATAGACTTAGTATAATGCCGGTCGGAGTTTTAGGAACGGCATCGCATTTTGATCTAGGCATCCATTGTTCTTCAAGAGCTATTGCTACTTGGTGTTGTTCATTTTGCGCTAGAGCATAATATTTACCAATAATACCTTGCAAATCAGAAAACTCATTCACAAGTGCAGAGCAAAGGTCGGACTTACTTAAAAGAGCAGCTCTTTGTACGTGTGTATATTCTGCGACTTCTAAGTACTGATGAAGCATTATTGCTATTAGAGTTAGCCTTTCTACTTTATTCCAAAGATTTTTACAATTTTTCTGATAACTTATTTCTTGTAGTTTATAATAACTTAACTCAAGTGGAATATGAACTTCTTTTTCATAAAGAATAGCTCTATTAGACAAACGGAAAAGAAGTTCCTTTTCATTGCCCAGTTGAATCATTGGGTTGGGTTGATTATCAATTGTAATAATAAAAGCATTCATTAGTTGATTATGACGATCAGTGATAGGAAAATATTTGCGGTATTTTATAATTTGTGAAATAAGTACTTCTTGAGGAATTCTTAGAAATTTAGCATCAAAAAATCCCAGCATTAAGGTAGGCCATTCTGTAAGATGCAATACCTCTGGAAGTACTTTATTCTGCTCTATTGCATATCCTTTTATTTGTTGTTCTAAGATTTTAATTTGTTTTTCAATGTGTTGTTTTCTTTCTTCTATATCTGCTAGAACGCAGTGATTTTTTAAATCAGAAAGATAATATTTTGGATGTTTGATTTCAATATAAGTAGGCTTAAGTTGAAAATGGCCAAAGGAAAAGTTCCCGGATTGAATCCTGCCTAGATTAAAAGACACCACTTGGGTCCCAAATAAAGCAAGAATCCATCGAATAGGACGAGCATACCTAATAGATGGATCTTCCCAATACATTTTCTTGGGGAAGGCTATATTCATAATCAAAGACGGTAGCTGTTTTTGTAGAAGCGCATAGGTAGAGCTACCTTTTACATAAATGGTAGCAATTAGGTATTGAATGCCACCCATAGACATAAAATACAAGTTTTGTGTTTCTTCTTGCAATACTTCAGCTAAAGTACAAAAGGCAATATTACAAGCTTGTAAAAACCCCTTGCCTTCTCTTGTTAAATTACCTTTCTTATCGAAAGCTACAGTTATTGAAGGTCCTTTTATTTGTTCTTCCACGGATTCCGTTCCTTCTACAAGATCCTTTACCAAAATACTTAGGCGTTGAGGGGTTCCAAATATCTGCAGCTCTTCAAATTCTAATCCAGAGGTTTCTAACAAATTGCGCATGGCATTTTCTAGATATAGGCAGCCAATGGGTACAAAACTCGCAGGTAGTTGTTCTGAACCAATTTCTAAAAGAAAATCCCGTGTATTTTTTGGGTTGAAACAAGGATTTTTTTGTATAATAAACTTTGTACTTATAAAAGGGGTTGTTAAACAAACTTGTCTGGAAAGAATAGCTTTAGCAACTAGGTGGGTTAGATTTCGGATTTTTCTAATATAGCTATTTCTTTGAGTAAAGCAAATAGCACCTCTTGCATCTAACAAATTAAAAACATGAGATGCTTTAATCACAAAATCATAAGCTGGAATAGGAAGATTGTTTTTTATTAGATTTTTAATCTCTTGCTCATAATCACTAAAATGACGCAGCCACATAGGAACAGAGGCTTCCGTAAGATGATAATGACTCCATTCCACTTCATTTTGTAAAAATAGGTCGCGAAGAGTAAAAAGATGGTTGTATTGTATATCAAAAATTGCAGTCTTATTTTGAAGGAATAGAGCGAGTCTTTCTAAATCATAGGTGATCTCTACACTAATTGGTTTTAATGCAATGTCTCCCACTGTTTGTAAATAGGTAAATTGGGTGATTTTCATTCCATTACACCAAATCTTCCATCCTAATCCGGAAATACCTAATGAAGAGATTTCCCAATCATTATGTACAAATCGAATATCGTGTTTTTTAACATCCAGGTTTAATGCAAAAAGAGATTGTAGATATAGAGTACGTGTATCGGTTGGGGGTGGTTTGATGAAAACTTGATATTGATGAGACATCTGAAGTCGATGTGGATCTTTATCTTTTGCATCTTTTGGTCTACGACACGATTCTACATAAGCTGCTCTGTAAGGCTCTTTACCCAGACAGCGCAAAAATGTAGCAGGATTAAATATCCCAGCTCCAACCTCTAAATCATATCCTTGATGAATAATGCAGTTTTGTTTAACCCAAAAGGTATTAAGTCGCTCAATGATTTGCTCAAAGGTTAACATAAAAAATTTAACTAGATATATTAAGGTGTAATTAGTTCATTGTATAATAAGAGGTTATTTTTTATGTGTTTTTTTATTATCTAATTATGTAACTTTAAATTATGATCTACTTATTGTTAAGTAGTTCAAAAATAAGTATTTCCTACTATGTATTTGCTAATTATTGATTTAGATAAATAGTACATAATTTAAATTGTTTTTAAAATTTTCGTTAAAATATGTTAAAGTTGAGCTATGGAGGGCTTATGAATATTCATCCAGCGGTATATTTGCCTCTATCCTTGCAAAAGCAACCACAAAATCTACCCTCAGAAACCCTAGGAATGAGAAAAAAGAAGAAAGCAATACGTTTTCAAAAATATCATCAAGAACAAGAGAGCCTACCTCAAAATTTGTGTGCAAAAAAAAGAAGAGGTTTAAAAAGGTTACAAGAGAAGGGATTAAAAGTTTAAACTAGAACCTATAAGTCCTTATTTGTTTTAGACTTAGATTATTAAATTGATTTTAAAGATTTATTAAACTATAATAAAGGGTAATAAATACATGGGGGATACTATGAAAGCAATGCATCTTTTACAGCCATTAGTACATGTTAACTTTATTCAGTTCAGCATGGAATGCTCAAGATCTTTGAATAAACTTACACATGTAATCTCAAAAAATCTTCGTGAAAACCGAGAAGATCATGAATTAAGAAGTTCTCAACTGGATAAAGGTATTAAAAAAATACGAAAAATGAGTAAAGTATCTGCAAATACCCAAAACGATAATTTAAATGCCTCTTTCTTCCGTTCACACATTACCCCTAGAAAAACTACGTTCTAATTTATCCTTAGAAGGGTATAAATCCTTCCATGCTTCTCAAATCTTTAATTGGGTATACAAGCTAAGGCAATCCCGTTGGGATCAAATGACCAATTTGCCTTTAGATCTACGTTCTTATCTAAAAGAAAATTTACTAGTAATACAGCTAGTAAAAAAACGCGAGGTCCTTTCAGAGGATCGAGAAACCGTTAAATTTTTATGGCAGCTTTCCGATAACATGCTCGTAGAATCGGTTCTTATTTGCTCTGAGGGTAGACGTACTGTATGCGTTTCTTCGCAGGTGGGTTGTCCTGCTCGTTGTGCTTTCTGCGCTTCAGGAAAAGAAGGGTTAAAACGCAACTTAACCGCGGTGGAGATTTTTGAACAAGTGTACCAAATTGATCTTTGGTTATTTGAAAGGCAAGAGAAGGTATCTCATGTTGTTTTTATGGGTATGGGAGAGCCTTTTGAAAACTATGAAGCGGTTGTAGAAACCATTCGTTTATTAATTGATCCTAATCGATTGGCACTCTCTCAAAGACGGATTACTGTTTCTACAGTAGGCGTAGTGGAAGGAATTAATCGTTTCTCTAACGAGGGTTTAAAAACCAATCTAGTGCTTTCTTTGCATGCTCCCAATCAGCATATTAGGCAAAAAATTATCCCTTATGCACGTAAGTACCCCCTAGAAGATATTTTAGCAGCTGTGGGAAATTTTGCTAGAATAACCAAACGAGATGTAACTTACGAATATACCTTAATTCGCAATATCAACGACAGTATAGAGCAGGCTAAAAAATTAGCCGCTTTACTTAAAGGTCAACAATGCAGCGTAAATTTAATTCCTTATAACCCTATTGAAAAAGTTCGGTTGCAACGTCCTGAAAAGGAAGTCATTGAAGCCTTTCGAGAAATTTTACTCTCATCTAATATTGTCACCACCTGGCGTTATACAAAAGGAAAAGACATTGCAGCAGCTTGTGGACAACTAGCCTTGCAAAAGTGAATAGAGCTTTCTTTTCAAAAAAGACAGACATAGGGTACCATTACTCTAAAAAGACACGAAGTTTTAGATTAAAGGGGGATAAATGAGCATAGCGCTCATACTCACATTATTGCGTATTTTACTAGGGCCTATATTTGTTGTTCTTTATCTGTACTATGATCAATTGGGATTTACACTACTTGCTTTGCCTTATGTTTTGTTGTGCTTAACCGTGTTATCAGAGGTTTCAGATGTATTTGATGGGTTATTAGCTCGTAGATATAATAAAGTTACAGATTTAGGAAAACTGCTGGATCCAATGGCGGATAGTATTTTTCGTCTTTCAGTTTTTTTAGCTTTTACCCAAGGGGTAATACAGCTCCCTTTGTTGCTTGTGTGCATCTTTTTTTATCGAGATATTGTGATTAGTACACTTAGAGCTTTATGTGGGCTAAGAGGATTTGCTCTAGCAGCTCGTCTTTCAGGCAAAATTAAAGCGGTTGTGCAAGCAGTAATTATTTTCTTTATTCTTGTAATGCTCATTCCTTATTCCCTTGGCTATTTAGAATTGAGTTTATTACGGAAATTAAGTGTTTATAGCGTAAGTATAGGGGTTATTTATACCCTTTATTCAGGATGTGAATACATATTGGCCAATAGGGCTTATATTCAAAAAGCATTAGGACTTAAAAGATAAAAGTTCTTCATATATACATACGTATTGTTTAGCGCTTTTCTCCCAACTAGAATCGTAGATAAGACCAGCTTTCATGATTTGTTGCCATTTCTTGTGATCGTTATAGCAAGTAATCGCTCTTTCTAAGGCCCAATTCAATCCTTGCCAATCAGGAAATTCAAAAGTAAAGCCATTACGTTCTTCAAAGGGTTTATCCGAGGTATCAACATCAAAGACCGTATCTACAAGACCTCCTGTCATTCTAGCAATAGGAATTGTTCCATAATGCATAGCTATCATTTGTGTAAGACCACACGGTTCAAATAAAGAGGGAATAATAAATAAATCAGAGGCTGCAAAAATCAGATGAGCTAACTCTTCATCATTGATGAGTAAAATAGCCACTCTGTTGTTATCCTTATATTTTTCTTGTAAGGAAATAAACTGCTCTCTTATATCATTATTTGATTGAGAAACCGAACCAAGAAGAACAAACTGTCCTCCTAATTCTAGAGTACGTAGAATGCTATATTCAATTAAGTTGGGACCTTTTTGAGGAACAAGCCTAGTAATGCAAGAAACCAAAGGGACATTTTCTTGAGCAAGGGATAGATGCTTTTGTAAAAAACATTTGTTTATCAGTTTGGCTTTTAGAACATTTTCTAACTCGTTTATGTGATAATTTTTTTTAAGATAGGGATCTTTAGCCGGGTTCCAATAGTCTTGGTCAATACCATTTAAAATACTTACTAACTTCTTTTGAGACGCTCGTAAAACTAGATCTAACCCACATCCTCCTTCAGGCGTTTGAATTTCTTTTTGATAATTAGAAGAAACGATAGCTATGCAATCAGCATATACAATTCCTATTTCTAATAAATTCAAAGAATCAGAAAAACCAAGACCTTTTAAAAAATCTTTATCTAAAAGAGTATTTATAGAACAGATTCCTTGATGTGCTAAATTGTGAATGGTTAAAACACTCTTTCCTAATTTGTAGTTATTTTTCTGGCATAAAAGAGCAATTAAAGAAGTGTGCCAATCATGTAAATGTAGAATATCGGGTTGTTTTCCTAATTGCAGCAAATATTGCATAGCTACGCAAGAAAAATAGATAAAGCGATCGATATCATCAGAACATCCATAAATAACACCACGATGGTACAAGTATTCTGGATGATCCGATTCTATTAGAAAAATTTTTAATTCGCCTAAACTAGCTGACCAAATCGTATTGTTATAACGATGAGAGCCCACAAACATCCAGATGTCTTTCTGCTCTACTTTTAGATCCGTTAGGTATTTGCAATTAATACAGTCATATTTTGGTAGAATAACTTCTGTTATGTGTCCGAGTTTCAAAGTTTCTTGACAAATTCCATACACAACATCGGCTAATCCTCCTGCTTTAGCAATGGGGGTGAGTTCTGAAGCAATGTGTATAATGTGCATAGATGATTTTAGCCTGTACAAGCGCTAAGGCCACATTCTTGAAATATTGTAATAACATTTGCTGCAGTCATAAACAACACAAGCCAAAAACCCATATTTTCAAATGTGTTCATTTGCGTTTTTTGTATGTGCTGAGGAGATGTTGTGTGAAGAAAGAGCATAATTGCAGATACAAAAACAGAACAAGCAAAGACAACTAAAGCCCAAGTGTATAGTTCTAAGCCAAGAACAGGTTCTCCAAATGACGAGAATCCAGGACAAATATGAAGAGATATTTGTCTTAAAGAAACAAATCCTCCAAAAAGTGCGCTTAAAATCGAAACTGCATAATGAGCTGGATAAATACCAAAGCGTAAGTTTAGTAAAGGACCCATAGCTACTCCAATCATGCTTAAACGTTGTAATAAACAAAGAGGACAAGGTAGTTCATGTTTGAGAAATTGCACGGAATAGCCACCTAAAAGCACACCACAAATCACAAATGCCCAAATGGTATTCAAACTGCGTTCTAATAAAGTGCGTTCCAATTTATACATACTCAAATCCGGATCTTAAGAATATCTGTTGCATGGTGCCATAACATAAAGAGGCAGAAAACAAGATTGATTAGAGTTAAGCCAATCCCTACTTTTCGATAGCCTTTCCAAATGAACAAGATCGTAATCATAAAAATAAAAAACAACAAAACCATCATCAGTATTCACCACTTCTTTATGAAAGAATTAATCTATTTGTTTTTTTTAATCAACTTAACTTTCTGAAAAACCAGCTTGTAGTACGAGAGTTGGTCTTTGTAGATAATAAAATTATTATACAAAATTAAAATAATAAATTATTTATATCTCATATCCTACATTCCTACCCCCAGGGCCAGGGCACAGGACATTAAAAGAGTAATTTTAAAATCTTCTCTCGGTATACAAGATCGATAGTCCTTTTTCATAAGGAGTATAAAATGGAAGGATTCATTCATTCTTCATCTATTATGATGCATTTTTCGAAATTACCAGACCCAAGAAAGGCGCGCAATCAACTATATAGCCTTCATGATATTATCGTAACATGTTTTATGCAGTCAAGACCACTTACATGCAGAAGCTCATAACTTTTTTGAACAAGCACAGGACGTTATACCGGAAGAAGCTAGCTGTGATTATTGGCGGTCTGAAAAATGTACTTGAGGACGTAGTGAGATAAGAGAAGTATGGGCGACTGAGAAATTAGATTGGTTATACTGAAATGCATTGCCATGAACGGAATAAAAGGCTATGCGATGGAATCAAATCTATTTTATTGTTAGATGAAGGGTGGACATGCCCACAAGTAGCACATGCTTTACTCCTAGATGACGATACGATAAGACGTTATTATAAAATCTATTCAAAAGACGGAAAAGAAGCCTTACTAAATTTGAACTATACAGGAAAGGTTTGCTGGCTCAGTCAAAATCAGCTTGAGCAACTAAAAATCTATGTAAAAGAAGAAGCACCCCATTCGGCTAAACAAGTGATTAATTTTGCCAAAGACCGCTTTGGAATATAGTAGTGCTAATTCAAACGGCTAACTTAATGGGATTTAAGTCAACGACTTGAAACTTGTCGTTAATCCTAATTTTTCTATGCGATTGAATCGGAACCACTATATATTATACGCCATCAGCTATGGTTTCTTTACTGCACCGCTTAAACTTCACCTATAAAAAACCTAAGCTGATTCCTGGAAAAGTGAATGAGGAAGCAAAAAAGCTTTTTTCACAAGAATTACAAAAACTAGAAAAAGAATTCGCTCAAACAGATCAACTGCTTTATCTAGATGGGGTTCATCCTCAACACAATTCCAAACCCTCTTATGGATGGTATGAAAAAGGATCTAAAGCTATATTGCTAACGAACACAGGACGTAAACGTATTAATATCAATGGAGCCTTAGATGTAAAGCGCTTAGAAGTTACAACTCTTTCTTCCGACTCTATCAATGCGCAATCTACTCTTGATTTGTTTAAAAAATGGGAAGAAAAGTATCCTTTTGCACAAAAGAGCTCTTTCAAAACCAGGAAATAAAAAAGCCCTTGTATAAAATAATGCCCTTAAAAATACGTAAGGGCATGATGAAAATTGAAAAAGCAAAAAGTTTAGACAACGAGAAATTCCGAAGATTAACCGGATTAAAACGTAGCACATTTGATCAAATGAGCTTGATTTTGGAAGATAAGTCACAAAGAGAAAAAAGCCCGAGGAGGCCGCGTCAATAAATTAAAAATAGAAGACATGTTACTGATGACCTTAGAGTATCTAAGAGAGTATAGAACCTATTTTCACATAAGCCAGAGCTATAATATCAGTGAAAGTACAGCTTATAAAAGGCCCTTTCAACCTTGAAGTGCACAAAAAAGAACATATAAATACTTGAAAAAACATCTATTGTGCACCCGAGCATAGCATGTTTGTAGATAATCTCGTAAACACTTCTAGTGGAGTTTCGAAGTTGAGAGCCTTTCTAGGTCTGTTATTTAGTAAAGTTTCCACCCTTTCTATATCCTTGGAAGTCGTATCTAAAAAGCTTTGTGTTTTAGGAAAATATTGCCTAACTAGTCCGTTTGTATGCTCATTTAAGCCTCTTTCCCAAGAATGGTAGGGCGTTGCAAAGTAGAAGTCTGTCTCTAGCTCGAAACTAACCATTTGGTGATAGGCAAATTCTTTTCCGTTGTCTGCTGTTAATGTGTGTACAAAATCTTTGATAGGTTTAAGTTGTTCAATTAACGCTTGACTTACTTCCTCTGCAGTTTTATGAGAAACTTTGGCGAGCTTAGTTAGCTTGGAAGTTCTTTCTACCATTGATACAATTACGCCTTTATGTCCTGCCCCTATGACTGTATCTAGTTCCCAGTCTCCTAAACGAGTCTTTTTTTCTACAATACAAGGCCGTTGCTTAATATCTATACGACCAGGCATGTTCCCTCTTCCAGAAGCTCCCTTTCTCTGCTTGTTATATTTTTTCCCTCGATGACGGAGCTCTCTATAAAGCTGTCCTCCCTGTCGTTTATCTTTCCAGATATGATTATAGATGGTCTCATGACTAACATGTTCTTTACCATGTCTTTTAAGCCATCCGGATATTTGTATAGGGCTCCATTGCAACTTGATTTTTTCTTCAATACGGGTAACTATTTGAGGAGTCATTTTTTTATTGGGCTGAGAATTTTTTCTAAGAAATGCTTTTTCTTGAGCTTGCTGATGACGGTATCCTCGTTGCCCTTTATTTCTCTTAAGTTCCCTACTAATAGTGCTATGATGAACTTTTAGAATGTTTGCTATTGAGCTAGATGTATCTCCTCTAGCTTTTAAAATATAAATCTGACATCTTTGGTCATAGGTTAGGTGATGGTAGCCTTTAGGCAAGGTCTCTCCTTGTGTTTGATTGTTAAAAATCACAATAGAGATTCTTTCATCGCCTGCCTATTCTTTTTTTAATTCTTCTGTGCACTTCAAACTTGAAAAGACTAAACAATAAAATGGGTAGAATACACCCTGATAAAACATCCCCTATTTGCACTGCCTGGACGTAAAGAGCTATTAAAAAGCGATATGGAATATGATGTTATTTTAATAGATGCCACAGAAACACCAATAGAGCGCCCTAAAAACAAACAAAAACATTTTTACTCGGGGAAGAAGAAAAGGCACACCTTAAAGACGCAGCTTGTAATGAGCAAGGATACAAAAAAGATTATTTGTACCTTTTTTTCCAAAGGTAGAAGACATGATTTTAGGATATTTAAGGATTCTAAAATCAAGTTTCATTCCGAAATAAACCTTCTAACAGATGGAGGGTATCGAGGACTTAAAAAGCTTCATGCTAAAACCCAAATGCCTAAAAGAAGAAGCAAGAAAAATCCTTTAACAAAACAAGACAAAAAAAATAATCAATTCCTTTCCAAAGAACGTGTAATTAATGAAAATGCTATTGGTCTGCTTAAGCGATTCAAAATTTTAGCTGATCGTTATAGAAATAGACGAAAAAGGTTTGGTCTTCGGTTCAATCTAATTGCGGGCATTTATAATCTGGAGCTATGTTAATGGGTTTTGAAAGAGGTCTAAAGAATTGTGGTTATATGCGATAATGCTGCCTACTATAGGTCAAAAATTGTTGCAAATTACCTAAAAACATCCAGATTAGAAATCAAATTCTTGCCTCCTTATTCTCCCGATCTCAATCTGATTGAACGCCTTTGGCGATTCATGAATAAAAAAGTTCGCAATAATCGATATTATGAAAAATTCTTAGATTTCAAGACGGCAATTTATGCCTTTTTTGAAAACGTTCCTAAATATCGGGAAGAATTGCAGCCTCTTTTATCTAGGAAATTTTGCTTAGTTAAATCTTAATTTAAAAACAAACGAGTATACATCTAGTCCAATATAACACTTCATGGGTTGCTCCTAATTTTTTTTGCTCTTTAATGAGCGGTTTTTAGATTTAAAAAAATCTCTTTATATTGGAAAGTTTAACTTACTCCGTTTAAGGAGTAACCCCTTCTTTGTGTGCAATTATGGCATGTCTATTAGAGTCTTTTTAAAATTTATTCAACTGCGTAACTCCTATAAACATGGGTTTGAACTGGAGATTCTAGTCTTTAATTTTTTTTAAAAAATACTTTAACAAGCAAAAACCTTATTTAAAGATCTTTTTTTAAGTCAAGCGTAAATGCTGCATAAGCAGATCATTATCTGGGAAAAGATCTATTTAAAGTTGCTTTTTAATCTCCAAAAAACTAATCTTCGTTCTGTTTATAGATACTGGGGTGTCGCCAAGTGGTAAGGCAGCGGTTTTTGGTACCGCCATTCGGAGGTTCGAATCCTTCCACCCCAAATTAATTTAACTTAAAGCAATGTTCATGTCTTCGAGCAATTCTTTTATGTTGTTTGCAGGAACTTCTCATAGAGAGCTTGCAGAGCAAATTGCAAAAAGCTTGGAAATTGATTTAGGAAAAACTCTTATTGAGACTTTTCCAGATGGCGAGATAGGCATCTCTATTTTAGAGAGTGTCCGTGGTAAGGATGTGTTCGTTGTGCAATCAATGGCACGCCATCCAAATTCCTATCTCATGGAACTGTTGATTTTTGTTGATGCATTAAAGCGCTCATCCGCTCGCTCTATTATTGCCGTGATCCCTTATTTTGGGTATGCGCGTCAAGATCGAAGAGGGATGGGAAGAGAGCCGATTACAGCAAAACTTGTTGCAGATCTTCTGCAACGATCTGGTGTAACGCGTATATTAACAATGGATCTGCATACAGAGCAAATTCAAGGGTTCTTCGATATTCCTGTCGATAATCTTTATGCACGTCCGGCATTAGTAGATGCTGTTCGGAAATTACAGCCTAATCAAATAGTGACGCCTGATATCGGTAGTATTAAATTAGCTTGTGCTTTTGCAGAAAAATTAAATATTGATTTTGCAGTCATTGATAAACGACGTGTAAATGCAAATGAAGTGGAATCTGCTTTAATTGGAGATGTTCATCAGAAGCGTGTTTTGCTCGTAGATGATATGTGCTCAACCGGGGAGACTCTCAAAAAAGCAGCTTTAGTTTGCAAAAGAGCTGGGGCTAGCTTAGTTTTTGCAGCTGTTACACATGGATTATTTATAGGAAGATTTGAAAATAGTGGGATTGAAAGGATAATTATGAGCAATACTGTGCCAACTCCTAATTGCAATGTGGAAGTGGTCTCAGTAGCACCTTTGTTTGCAGAAGCAATACGATCAATTGTTAATGCTAAATCTATTTCCTCACTTTTTACACGGTTTTAATTTTATCTTAAGGAAATACCTTAGAAATTTGGAGTAATTTATTATGAAGCTTGTAGTGAAACCTCGTTTTAGCCAGAAAAAAAGCGAAGTAAAACAGATTCGATCCGTAGGGGATATTCCTGCTGTTATCTATTCTTTAAAAAAAGAGCCTGCGAGCCTAATCGTTAGTGGTCAAGAATTTGATACAGTATTAAGACAAATGCAACCAGGCCACTTACCAACAACTGTTTTTACCTTAAGTGATGGGGTAGAAGAGTGTCAGGCTATTATTAAAGAAATTCAATATCACGTAATTACCTATAAAGTTTCACACATTGATTTTGAAGAGTTAATAGATGGTGTAGATGTACATGTAAAAGTACCTGTTAATTGCATAGGAACCATGGAATGTATTGGGGTCAAATTGGGGGGAGTTGTGCGTCAGGTAATGCGTCATGTGAAAGTGAAATGTCAACCAAAACATATTCCTACAAAATTCGATGTAGATGTAAAAAACGCTAATATTGGGAATTCTTTACGTGTGAAAGATTTGCAAGGAATATCAAGTGATGTAACTATTCTAGCAAAAGAGCATGACGTTGTAGCTGTTATTGCAAAACGCTAATTTAAGAAGAGTTTTAACATTGAGAGAAACGGAAAAACATTTAATTGTTGGACTGGGAAATTCTGGTGAAAAGTATAAAAATACCAGGCATAATGTAGGGTTTAAAGCGATTGACTTTTTTGCTAATCATCACGGCCTTGTTTTTCGTGAATCAGTGCAGATTTGTGGATCTTTGGCTCAAGGTTGTATACAAAAGAAGCAGGTTATCTTATTGAAGCCTATGACATTTATGAACGTAAGTGGTGAATCGATAAAGAGCTGCATGCAATGCTTTTCTATTGCAAAAGAAAAGGTATTGGTTGTTTGTGATGATATCACAATTGCTTTAGGAAAGATGAGAATGCGAATGAAGGGATCTTCTGGAGGGCATAACGGGTTAAAAAGCGTATCTTTAAGTTTAGTTACTGAAGAATTCGCTAGATTGAGAGTTGGTGTGGATTTTCCACAATTAGAAGAAGATTTATCTGATTATGTATTGGGAAAATTCACTAAAGAACAACAAAAAATACTAGAAAAGTTGCTCCCTTTTACTACCTTGGTCTTAAGGGAATGGATTGTGAAAGGAATAGCTCCAAGTATGCAATTGGCCCATAGTTATCCAGATTGCAAAAATAGATAAATCATTTAAGTTTAAACTTATAGGAGAAAAAAATGGCTAAACAAAAAAGCCAACTCTACGAAGGAATATACGTTTTAAGCGCTACACTAAGCGAGGAAGCTAGACAAAAAGCGCTTGAGAAAATTACAAACGGTATTTTAGAGCGTGGTGGGGTAGAACATAAGATTTTTGATCAAGGTCGTAAAAAACTAGCTTATGAAATCAATAAGCGACGTGAGGGATATTATTACGTAATATATTTTACAATTGATACATGCTATTTCAAAGAAATTTGGAGAGAGTATCATTTAAATGAAGATCTTATCCGCTTTATGACTCTTAGAGCAGATAACGTTCCTGAAAAAATAGAGTTTAGTTATGAAGAAAAACAAACGGTTGAGAAGCCTTTTGCAAAAAAAAACAAGCAATGTCCTTTTAAATCAGCTGGGGTGCGCCATATTGATTATAAAGATGTTGAAACATTAGTTCGTTTTATTACAGAGCGCGGTAAAATCATTCCAAGAAGAATTACCGGTGTATCTGCTTATTACCAACGTAAATTAGCTCAAGCGATCAAACAATCAAGACATATGGCCCTTTTACCATTTGTCGCACAAGACTAAAAGGAAGATGTATGCGTAACCAACGTCAACGTAGTCAATTACTACTTTTGAAAGATGTCGAACAGCTTGGACGTAGCGGAGATATTGTACATGTGAAGCCTGGCTATGCGTGGAATTATCTGATCCCTACAGGTAGAGCGGTTTTCCCCGATAAGCGCACACTGCGCAACCAAGCAAATCTTAAGGAACAAAGAGAGCAGCAAGCAAACTTAGATCGTGAAGAATCTGAGTTAGTTGCTAAAAACTTAGAAGGAAAGTCTTTGGAAATTTTTGTGAAGGTAGATCCTGATGGTCATATGTATGGATCTGTAAAACCCCAAGATATTGTACTTTTACTGCAAGAAAACGAGCAAATTTTATTAGATCGCCGTAACGTTTTAACTCCAACTATTAAAGAGTTAGGAACATATAAAATTTCTCTTGCTCTTAAAGAAAATGTGCCTGCACAATTTACGTTGCATGTGATTAAAGAGGTCTAGAGTCTCTTGAACCTAAAAAATTTTAAGGGGAAAGATCAAGCGCTCACGCTGCTTTCCCCTGCTAAAGTTAATTTGTTTTTTCGTATACATCATCGAAGACAAGATCAATATCATCAAATTTCCTCTCTTTATCAAGCCATTAATTTATCAGATACCATCTCTATTTCTTTAGCTGAGGAAGACCTTTTTCATTGTAATTTGAATCATCTCTGTGACCTGCAAGGAAATTTCATTTGGCAAGCCGTATCTTTATTTCGTCAGAAAACAGGTTGGAATCAGAAGTTATCTATTCGCTTACAAAAGAATATTCCTTTGCAAGCGGGTTTAGGGGGAGGAAGCAGTAATGCAGCAACGACTCTGTGGGCTCTTAACCAGCTTTCCCATTACCAATTTGAAGAAAATCAGTTAGCTCTTTGGGCTGCTGAATTAGGTTCTGATATGGCTTTTTTCTTTTCGCAAGGAACTGCTTATTGCCAAGGAAAAGGGGAGATTATACAGCAGATAACCCACTTGCCGAGCACTCATTTCTGGTTAGCAACGCCTCAATTTGGCTTATCCACTACTGCAGTCTACCAAAAATGCGATGCGAGTAAGTTAACGCATTGGGATAGTGCTCAAGCTTTATCCGATACGCTCCAAGGTAAATTCATTTTAAGGAATGATTTGGAGCCAGCAGCCTTTGATTTAAAGCCGGAATTACGAGTCATCAAACATCAGCTTTTAGCGATGGGGTTTACACAAGTGTCTATGACAGGAAGTGGTACCACTTTTATCTGCTTTGGATCTTTAGAAACACTAGAATCACCAGGAGTCGTTTTTTATCCTGTGCATTTTTTACAAAGAAAGCTAGGCTATTGGTATCAATAATATTTAAACTTTAAGCGACTTTTAATGGATACAAAGATCTATGACGATCAATTTATTGTAATCACAGGAGCTGCGGGATTAATAGGTTCTTGCTGTGTCCGTTATTTAAACGATCAAGGATTTACTAATCTGATTTTAGTCGATGATATTAAAAAAACGAATAAGTGGAAAAATCTCCTAAACAAAAAGTATATCGATTTTATTTCAAAGCATCAATTATTTGATTGGTTAAAAGGTAAAGAAAAAGAAATAAAGGCCTTCATTCATTTAGGAGCTTGTTCTGATACTTTGGAACAAAATGAAGATTACTTGATGCAAAATAATTTGCGTTATTCCATTCGTTTAGCTGAATATGCCCTTCAAGCAAAACATCGATTTATTTATGCTTCTTCGGCTGCTACATATGGGGATGGATCTCAAGGCTTTATTGATGACCATGGTCAGCTCGAGTACTTAAAACCCTTGAATCTATACGGTTTTTCTAAACATGCTTTTGATTTATGGTTGAAGCAGCAAGGGGTTTTGGATCAAGTTACAGGTTTAAAATATTTTAATGTTTTTGGGCCTAATGAAAATCATAAAGGACGTATGGCTTCCATGATTTATAAAATGACATCGCTTGTGCAAAAGGAAAAAGTGATTCGTTTATTTGCTTCTTCAGACCCAGATCAATTTGCTGATGGAGATCAGTGTCGTGACTTTATCTATGTAAAAGATGCCTGTCAGATGACGTGTGAGTTCTTAAAAAATTCCCTAGGTGGTATTTTTAATATAGGATCAGGATCTGCTACTACGTGGCACTCTTTAGCTCTAGCTATTTTTAAAGCATTGAAAATACCACCTAAAATTACATTTATAGAAATGCCTAAAGAGCTCGGTTCTCAATATCAAAATTATACCTGTGCTGATATGGCAAAATATATAAAAGTTGTGGAACAGCCTAAGTTGTATTCTATACAAGATGCAGTAGAAGATTATGTGCAAAATTATTTAACCGTGGATAAGCGATGGTAAAACTTAGCGGCATGCTTAGTCAATTTGATCCTGTACATGTTTTGGTCATTGGTGACTTTTTGTTAGATACCTATACAACAGGTAAAATCAAAAGAATGTCTCCAGAGGCACCAGTTCCTGTTCTACATGTAGAAAAAGAAGAAAATCGCCCAGGAGGAGCAGGGAATGTTGTCTTAAACCTTATTTCACTAGGAGCGCAGGTGACTGCTGTAGGAAGAATAGGGTATGATTTTGCAGGAAAGTGGTTATACGGTTTTTTAGAAACAGAAGGGGTTAACGTCCAAGCGTTGTTATTTCAAAAAGGATATAAGACCTCTGTTAAAAATCGATTAATTGCAGATGCACAGCAAATTTTGCGATTTGATCATGAAGAGATTACTCCTTTATTACAAGATCTAGAAAAAAACCTTATCCAACAATTGCCAACTCTTTTAAAAAAAATACAAATGGTTGCTATTTCTGATTATGGTAAAGGATTTTTAACAGACTCGTTGTTAAAAGCTGTGATTCAGCTGGCTAAAAAACTTTCTATTCCTGTTATTGTGGATCCTAAAGGAGAAGATTTTAGCAAATACAGTGGAGCTACAGTACTCAAACCTAATCTATCTGAAGCAATTGCTGCTGCAAAACTTTTAAAAACCAGTCCTTTAGATCAAGTAGCCGAAGTTATTTTTAGCCAATGCTGTGCAGAAATGCTTTTAATTACATGTTCAGAAAAAGGAATGTCTTTATTTAAGCGGTCAGGGGATACATGTGATTTCTTTGTGTCTTCTAAAGAAGTGAAAGATGTAACGGGTGCAGGAGACACGGTTCTTGCTATGATGAGCATTGCATTAGCCAATCAGATGGATATAAACCACGCAATCCAACTCTCTAATATTGCTGCAGGAATTGCTATTGAAAAACTAGGTTGTGCACGAGTAACCCTGTCTAATATAGCTCAAAGGCTACTAGAGCTTGATGTTGAGAATAAGATTTTTGAGGAACATCATCTTTTTGTTTTGCAACAATCCTTAAAAGATGTTAGGTATACCGTTCTTGGAGTAGATAGTCAAAAAGGGATGACAACAGCTTTATTCTCTACTTTTCGAAAGCTATGCTCAAAAAAGCTTAAATCAAAACTCATTATTTATATCTGTGATACAAACCCAGATCAAGAATTTGTCCTATTGCTATCTTCTTTATCTGAAGTGGATTTTATCGTGCTTAAAAGTGAGAGTTTAAAAAACTTGTGCAAAATTATCCATCCTGAACATGTATTTATCATGGACCAATCAGAATTAATTCCGTTAACACATCCAATGGAGCTGTTTGTGTTATAAGGGGTAAGTGCATTTTTCTTTGATAAACAAAAAACTTTAATATCAGAAAATTTCTTCTTTTGTATATATATACTTATCTTTTATGATAATTTAAGTCTTAGTTTGGAAATTTTTATGAATAACTTTGCGTTTCCCTGTTTTATTTTAGCTATAATCACTAGCTCTTATGCTGATGATGTAAAGCCAAAGGTATCTATTTGTCAAGAATCTGCTCAGAAATTTACTAAGCAGATCATTCAGGAAAAAATAGAAGAGACAAGAGTTTTAGTTAGTAAAATTGTGCATGATGATGAAATTGTCATGACGCAATTTGATCTATTAGCAGAAGAGCTTATTACTGCTTATTGTCGAGAAAAAGGAGTTACTTTAAATGAAGTAGAAGAGATCTTACAAGCCATGCAATTTTCTGCAGAAAAGCATCGTTTTCAAACACGTAAAAATGATCGTAAAACCCCTTATGTATCTCATTGTTTTGAGGTTGCCTATAAAGTGATGAGTGTGGGAGAAGTAAGAGACTTAACGAGTATTTTAGCAAGTCTATTGCATGATACTCTAAAAGATACGCAAACAACAGCGGAAGAAATCGAAAAAAAATTTGGAAAGCAAGTTGCTAAGGTAGTAGATGAGCTAACAGGAGACAGAAAAATATCCTTACAAGAGAAAAAAAGACAAGAAACAATCAATGCATCATATCGATCAAAGCCCGCAGCCATAGTTCAACTGGCCGATACTCTTTGTAATACATTAGAGCTTCTAAATCACCCCCCCAAAGGCTGGAGTCGAAAATATATTGATCAATACTTTCAATGGGCACAGACGGTTGTAGACCGTCTTCCATCTGTTAACTTTAAGCTAAAAGAAGCTGTACTTCTTACATTAAATCAATATTGGGAAACACAAGCGGCTTCATCAAAATAAATGCAATGTGCTTTTTTACGCTGTTCTTTAAAGTTTAAAATTCTCTGGACCTATTCTGATCTTGCTACAATAGATCTCTTGCATAACCAATAATTTTAAAGGAATTTAGTCCATGAGATATGATTGTTTGAGCGATATATCTGGAAATGCTTTTGTTAAGATAGGAATCTATACATGAAAGCTTTAAAATAGGGGGTTATGCAAGAAGTTCAATAAATAATCCCCAATTACTCTACACAAGAAATATTTCTAAGTTAGTAAATATAAAAAACTAATACTAAGTCTTTTCAAGTTTGAAGTGCACAGAAGAATTAAAAAAAGAATAGGCAGGCGATGAAAGAATCTCTATTGTGATTTTTAACAATCAAACACAAGGAGAGACCTTGCCTAAAGGCTACCATCACCTAACCTATTACCAAAGATGTCAGATTTATATTTTAAAAGCTAGAGGAGATACATCTAGCTCAATAGCAAACATTCTAAAAGTTCATCATAGCACTATTAGTAGGGAACTTAAGAGAAATAAAGGGCAACGAGGATACCGTCATCAGCAAGCTCAAGAAAAAGCATTTCTTAGAAAAAATTCTCAGCCCAATAAAAAAATGACTCCTCAAATAGTTACCCGTATTGAAGAAAAAATCAAGTTGCAATGGAGCCCTATACAAATATCCGGATGGCTTAAAAGACATGGTAAAGAACATGTTAGTCATGAGACCATCTATACTAGTGCCGATTCAAACGGCTAGCTTAATGGGATTTAAGTCAACGACTTGAAACTTGTCGTTTATCCTACATTTCAAAATATCTGTTATTTTCGGTATCTCTTCTAAGAAGAATCCTCTAATTGCCTGAAAAAAAGTCACCGACGTTTCGTAATATCGATTGTATACCTTCTTTTCCTTTAAGATCTTCCACAAGCGTTCAATAGGATTCAAATTCGGCGAATAAGGAGGGAGATAGTGCACTTTAATCCTAGAAGACATCAGAAACTCTTCTAGTTTCTTATTTTTGTTTGATCTCGCATTATCCAAAATTACATGAATAATTCGAGCCTCTGTCTGTTTTTCTAGCTTCTTGAAAAAATCGAGCATTGCATCGGCATCAACTGTCTTATATTCCTCTGTAAAAATCTTCATTCCTGTCAGGCAAAGAGCTCCAGCAAAATGCAATCGCAATTGTTTCCCGGATGTCTGCAAAGTCTTTTGAACGCCTTTTTTGATCCATCCACATACGGCTTGGGACTGATGTTCAGGATGCACAGCATCTATGAAATAGATCTCTTCATCAGGGTTTAAGGTCTCCTTTAAAACCATATATTGTTCTATGAAAATTCGTTGTTTTTCAGGATCTAATTTCCCAGGAATCTTTTTAGGACGTTTATAAACAAATCCGTGCTGTATGAGCCAATCTGTCATGCCACTTCGGGAATATTTTATCCCATATTGCTCATGCACATAAGCTATGATCCCTTTGACTTTAAGATAGGTCTTTTCCTGTAGGTGTTTTAGTAGAGACTCTGTTTGGTCTTGTGAAAGTTTTGATTTGCTACCGCCTCGAGGGCTATTTCCAGTTTTATTTTCGGAATCATATTCTCTGAGGTATTCCTGAACAGTGATAGGGCTTATCCGAAGTGCTTTAGCAAGATTTTTTGTTGAGATACCCTCATCATAGCCCAAAATTACACAAAGCCTATTCCGTTCAGAATAGTCTTTTGGATGCTTTAACTTGTGTTCTAAGTCAGCTATCTGGCTAGGGGTCAGTTTTTTCATACTCAATAGCTTAACACAAAACAAAATATTTTTCTATCCGATTGAATCGGAACCACTATATACGCCTTTTATTTCACAAGAGAAATATCGGCTTGGAGATCTTAGAGCCTGTTTAAAATCTTTTCAGTAAGGCATAATGATAGTTTTCATAAAACCTTTGGAAGTAATTATGGCCCGCTCTTATCCAAGCGATATCTCTCGTAACCAATTTAGCAAAGTCCATCTAATACTTGAGTCTACACGCAAAAAAACACGTCCACGAATAGTTGATCTATATTGGTTCCGATTCAATCGCATAGAAAAATATAGGATTAACGACAAGTTTCAAGTCGTTGACTTGAACCCCATTAAGCTAGCCGTTTGAATTGGCACTACTATATACGATATTTTTTGTGGAATTTTGTACATTTTAAAAAGTGGTTGCCATTGGCGAATGTTACCCATATGAATATCCTAAAATACAGGGCCAACGCATGAAGATTTTGCTTGATAATTGAGAGATAAAAAATGATTCTGGCTCCTTTTTCATAAGGAGTATAAAATGGAAGGATTCATTCATTCTTCATCTATTATGATGCATTTTTCGAAATTACCAGACCCAAGAAAGGCGCGCAATCAACTAGATAGCCTTCATGATATTATCAGCACATCTATCCTAGCCATGCTATGTGGACAAGATGATTACATGGGCTTTTGCTTGTGGACACAGATGAACCTCGATTGGTTACAATCTGTTAATATCTGCAAATATGGAGCTCCTTCTCATGATACCTATGAGAGGTTTTTTGCCTTTTTAAATCCTCATTCGTTCCGTACATGTTTTATGCATTGGACTCAGTCCATAGCTCAGGCATTTGGAGGAGACAGTATTGCCATTGACGGCAAGACATTATGCGGTTCTGGTAATAAGACAATAGATCATCCATATGGTAAGCGCTTTTGCTTCTGAGCAAAGTCTTGTGTTGGGACATCTTAAATGTTCTGGAAAAGGAAAAGAACTAGAGACCATTCAAAGCCTGCTTACCATATTAAATATTAAAGGAGTTGTTGTAACAATCGATGCAGCCGGTTGTCACAAAATAGTAGTAGAACAGATTTGTTCCCAGGGAGGAGATTATGTTATTGCTCTTAAAGGCAATCAAGACCACTTACATGCAGAAGCTCATAACTTTTTTGAACAAGCACAGGACGTTATACCGGAAAAAGCTAGCCGTTTGAATCGGCACTACTATATACTCGTTTGCATTCAAATTAAGAGTTTGAATACATAAACATTTTTATACAAAAGGTAACATCTTCTTGCAAGATAAAGCAGTTTTTTCAAAAAAACCTAGTTATGCAATTCTTAATTTGAAATCAATCTAGTATAGGATAGCGGATGTTCTTTTTGAAGAAGACTTTTCTTTGACAGATAGAGAAAATAGTGCTGAAAACAGGGGTTTAGTCTGCCATGTTATTATTTAAGAGGATAATATCTTCTCAAGAGAAGCCATTATGGTCTTTCAATCTTTCTATTCGCGCTTCTAAAGGAGGGTGAGTAGCAAACCAACGGGTAATGCTGCTTTTTTTAGGGGTTGAGATTTTAAATGCTTGAAAAGCCGCAACAGCTGTTTGAGGATCTTGAGTCTGTACATTCTTTTGTAATGCTTTTAAAGCGGCTATCATATTTTCTCTGCCTGCTAAAAAAGCGCCACCGCGATCTGCTCTAAACTCTCTAAAACGAGAAAAGGCACAGATAATCAAAGATCCTAAAACCATAAAGATCACCTCAAATAAAAAGACGAAGATCACATAGCTAAAATAAGACCCTGTAGAAGAATTGTTCCTGTTTCTGCTAAGTCCTGAACAGATATAGGCAAGCACTCTAGCCAAGAACATGACAAAGGCATTAATAACGCCTTGTAATAGGGTCATTGTGACCATGTCCCCATTTTGAATATGAGCCATTTCATGAGCAATAACCCCTTCTAATTCTTTTTCAGACATGCGATTTAACAAACCGGTTGAAACAGCAATTAAACTGCGTTTTTTGGTAGGGCCTGTAGCAAAAGCATTTAATTCAAGGGAATTATATACCCCTACTTGAGGAAAATCCGATAGATTTGCATCTCGAGAAAATTTATGCACAATGGTTAATAATCGCTGTAAACTAGGGTCTTTGGTATGAGAATCTATTAACTGTACTCTCATCATCCATAAAGCGATTTTACGAGAGAGCAAAAGCGAAATAAAGGCTCCTCCCATACCCCAAACAAAACAGAAGATCATTAAAGAATAGAGATTTAAGCCATATGATTGTAAATAAGGTTTTATGTTAAAAACGCTTAGAAAAAAAGAAAGGGTAATAACGACAAGAAAATTGATTAACAAAAATAAAAAAACTCTTTTAGCAATAGCCATTTTTTTCTCCTTATAATCCATCTATTATCTGCTTTTTAAGATTGTTATGTCAATAACCTATGTAATATTTTCAGCACAAAATCTCTGTACAGGACAATTTTTTAGGAGCAGATAAAAAGAATAGCCCGCAAATATGACCAGAGATCTGGCATAATACTTCCAGAAAGCAATCTAAGAGGTATTATGAAATATATTTGCGAACTGAAAAATATTTTAGCAGATAGTTTCCACATAAATATAGTGGTTCCGATTCAATCGTATAGAAAAATATAGGATTAACGACAAGGTTCAATTCGTTGATTTGAACACCCCATTAAGCTAGCCGTTTGAATTGGCACTACTATTACAACTCTAACGTGGAGTTGTGGTTTTTTCCATATAGATATTAACCTTGAGAATTATAGATGAGACCTCTTTCAAAACCCATTAACATAGCTCCAGATTATAAATGCCCGCAATTAGATTGAAGCGAAGACCAAACCTTTTTCGTCTATTTCTATAACGATCAGCTAAAATTTTGAATCGCTTAAGCAGACCAATAGCATTTTCATTAATTACACGTTCTTTGGAAAGGAATTGATTATTTTTTTTGTCTTGTTTTGTTAAAGGATTTTTCTTGCTTCTTCTTTTAGGCATTTGGGTTTTAGCATGAAGCTTTTTAAGTCCTCGATACCCTCCATCTGTTAGAGCCTGTTTAAAATCTTTTCAGTAAGGCATATAGAAGCATTTTCACTACATAAAAACCATTTGTTCGTTGTAAAAAGTGTTTTAGCAGATGGAGGATATTCTGGAGAAAGATTTGCAAAGAGTGTGCAGGAAATATTAGGATGTATATTAGAAATAGCCAAAAGAAATGCACTTCATATTTTTACAGTTATTCCCAAAAGATGGGTTGTAGAGCGTTCTTTTGCGTAGATAGAAAAATGTCGCAGGCTATGGAAAAACTGCGAAAGAAAACTACATACAAGCCTGAGTATGGTGGTTCTCGCTTTTATTGCTCTACTTTTGAAAAGATTTTAAACAGGCTCTTAGAAGGTTTATTTCGGAATGAAACTTGATTTTAGAATCCTTAAATATCCTAAAATCATGTCTTCTACCTTTGGAAAAAAAGGTACAAATAATCTTTTTTGTGTCCTTGCTCATTACAAGCTGCGTCTTTAAGGTGTGCCTTTTCTTCTTCCCTGAGTAAAAATGTTTTTGTTTTTTTTAGGGCGCTCTATGGGTGTTTCTGTGGCATCTATTAAAATAACATCGTATTCCATATCGCTTTTTAATAGCTCTTTACGTCCAGGCAGTGCAAATAGGGGATGTTTTATCAGGGTGTATTCTACCCATTTTATTGTTTTATAAGCTGTACTTTCACTGATATTATAGCTCTGGCTTATGTGAAAATAGGTTCTATACTCTCTTAGATACTCTAAGGTCATCAGTAACATGTCTTCTATTTTTAATTTATTGACGCGGCCTCCTCGGGCTTTTTTCTCTTTGTGACTTATCTCCAAAATCAAGCTCATTTGATCAAATGTGCTACGTTTTACTCCGGTTAATCTTCGGAATTTCTCGTTGTCTAAACTTTTTGCTTTTTCAAATTTCATCATGCCCTTACGTATTTTTAAGGGCATTATGTTATACAAGGGCTTTTTTATTTCCTAGTTTTGAAAGAGCTCTATTGTACTCTTTTATCCATATCCATTTACAGTTCTTCTAGACTATGATAAACTTTTTGCCT
Organism: Candidatus Rhabdochlamydia oedothoracis; assembly: GCF_019453995.1. Taxonomy (NCBI): domain Bacteria; kingdom Pseudomonadati; phylum Chlamydiota; class Chlamydiia; order Parachlamydiales; family Candidatus Rhabdochlamydiaceae; genus Candidatus Rhabdochlamydia; species Candidatus Rhabdochlamydia oedothoracis. The sequence continues at coordinate 654,519 of NZ_CP075587.1, forward strand.
AAATGCTGATGCATAAAATTCATTTTGAATCGTCTGATGAAACTTCTATCGAGTAGATGCATAACCTCCATTATGCATACCTCAAATTAAGAGTTTGAGTGTATAAATATCTTTATAAAAAAAGAATAACATCTTCTTGCAAGATAGAGCAGTTTTTTCAAAAAAACCTAGTTATGCAATTCTTAATTTGAAATCAAACTAGTATAATCAGGAATTGTCAAAATTTCATAACCGGTTTCGGTAATTAAGAAGGTATGTTCCCATTGCGCGCTTGGTTTTCCATCAACTGTTCTACAGGTCCAATGGTCTTTATCAATATATCCACTGCGTGTACCCGCATTGATCATAGGTTCAATGGTTAAAGTCATTCCAGCAGTCAAAGGAATTTGGGAGTGATTATAATGATGAGCAACCTGTGGCTCTTCATGAAATCCAATCCCTACTCCGTGGCCTACAAATTGATCTACGACAGAGCAATTTTGAGAAGAAGCATAGGAATCAATGGCTTTACCAATCTCACATAGTTTATTTTTGGGCTTTAAAACCTGTGCTGCTCTATTTAAGCATTCTAAAGAAACATCAACTACTCTGCGTTTTTCAGCATCGATGGGTTCAAGAGCGACCATTTTACTACAGTCGCCATAGTATCCATTTAAAACACAAGCCACATCGATATTAATAATATCGCCCTGCTGCAAGGGAATATCATTGGGAATTCCATGACAAATCACATCGTTGAGCGATGTACAAATGTGTTTAGGAAAAGGCGGTTCTCCATATCCTATACAACAAGAGATCGCATTTTTTTCTTCAAACAGCTCTTTTGCATATCGATCTAGTTCATTTGTGGTAACCCCCACTTTTGTAATAGAGCAGAGTTTATCTAAAACGGTGGCAGCAAGCCTGCATGCATGACGAATGCCAACGATTTGCTCGTCATTTTTTAAAATGATTCCATATTTCTTTAAATACTGTTCTTTAAGGGGTTGTTCAGGATAGTGGCATTTTTTCCATTTTTTTTGACTACCACACCAACAGGGATCGTTACGCATCATTGTTTGACCTTAATAACATACTTTTTTTAATAATAAACCATGAGCAGGAGCGGTCATTCCTATACGAGAACGATCCTTGCTCATTAAAAAACCGGGAACCTGATTAACAGCTAGCTTAGAACAACCTATATACACTAAGGTTCCTACTAAATTACGAACCATTTTGTAGAGAAAGTGATCTCCGTGAATTATAAACCGCAATCTATCTTTAGAAAGAGGTACAATGGATAGCTTTTTCACATCGCAAATCACATTACGATCCCAATTAGGTTTTTGGTTACAGAAAGCTGAGAAGTCATGTTCTCCTACTAAACTATGAGCTGCTTTTTGCATAGAATCAAATTCTAAAAAACGAGGGAAATGCCAAGAAGTTCTGCGAAAAAAAGGATTTTGTATTTTCGCAAAGCATACGTGATACCAATATTCTTTTTTAACGCAGTTCAAAGTAGAGTGAAACTGCATAAAAGCTTCTTCTATATGTAAAACGGAAATAGTTTCATCTAAAAGAATATTGAGAGATCCTTGTAATTTGTATAAACAAATAGAGCTAGTTGTAAGGAAATGAACTACCTGTCCTTTTGCGTGTACCCCAGCATCTGTTCTACTTGCTGAAGACAAAAACACATCTTCTTGCAAGATTTGTTGTAGAACGTTTTGCAGACTTTCCTCAACGCTAGGACCTGCATTATTTTTCTGCCATCCTAAATAAGGAGCGCCGTCATAGGCGATGGTCATTTTAAGATTACGCTTTGTTTCTATCATAGCAAATTTAAACCGCTTTTAAAAACAGCTGGACTCCTTCTAAGAGCATTTGAATAGCAATTAAAATTAAAATTAAACCCATTAAGCGCTCTAAAGCAGAAATTCCTCTTTTTCCTATTAGCTTTTTTAAATAGCTAGATCCCAACAAGATTAATGTTGAAGGGAGCCAAGCAATAAAAATAGCACTAATAATGCTAAAATGATTCTCTGCTTGACCTGCATATAGCATTACAGCAGCTAATATAGCAGGCCCTGCTACCAGAGGGATTGCCAAAGGAACGATAAAAGGCTCCTTATCTACAATGTCTGTTACAGGTTCAGCCTGTGGGGGGAATATCATTTTTAGTGCAATTAAAAACAAAATTACTCCACCAGCAATGATAATAGTGGGCGTTTTAATATTTATGAAGTTTAAAATCATATCTCCTAAGAGTTCAAAAAGAATGATGACCCCTAAAGCAATCAACATTTCACGGAGAATAATGCGCTGTTGCTTCTTAGGCTCAAAGTTTTTAAGCAAAGAGGCAAATAAAGGGATATTACCTATAGAATCGATCATTAAAAAAAAGGTAAGCGTCATAGAAAGCACTTGGGGATTAGACTTCATAGAACCGTCCTCATATTTATTTTTTAGTCTACGTTATTTAATAGATTCTAAGAGCCTGTTTAAAATCTTTTCAAAAGTAGAGCAATAAAAGCAAGAACCACCATATTCAGGCTTGTATGTAGTTTTCTTTCGCAATTTTTCCATAGCCTGCGACATTTTTCTATCCACGCAAAAGAACGCTCTACAACCCATCTTTTGGGAATAACTGTAAAAGTATGAAGTGTATTTCTTTTGGCTATTTCTACTATACATTTTAATATCTCCTGCACACTCTTTGCAAATTTTTCTCCAGAATATCCTCCATCTGCTAAAACATCTTTTACACCGAACAAATGGTTTTTATGTAGTGAAAATGCTTCTATACACCCATTTCTGTCAGTGATATTAGCGGTGGTAATGTGAATCGCATGAGGAAGCCCTTGGGTATCGACTGCTATATGTCTTTTTATTCCTGATATTTTTTTCCCTGCATCATATCCTTATCTTTTCCGCTGTATCAGTATTTTTAACACTTTGAGCATCAATAATTACAAAGCTTGTTTTCTCTTTCCGACCACTGCTTTTTCTGACCTCGCCAACCCATTTTTTTTAAAACTATTTCAAGAGTACTCTTAGAATTTTTATCATCTTTTTTATTTCAAAGAGGGAAATAATAATAACATAATTCCCATTTAGGATATTCTATGGGTAACATACGCCACTGGCAACCACTTTTTAAAATGTACAAAATTCCACAAAAAATATCATATAGATGAACTCTTCGTGGACGTGTTTTTTTGCGTGTAGACTCAAGTATTAGATGGATTTTGCTAAATTGCTTACGAGAGATATCGCTTGGATAAGAGCAGGTCATAATTACCTCCAAAGGTTTTATGAAAACTATCATTATACCTTAATGAGAAGATTTTAAACAGGCTCTAAGGCTTTTCTAAGTACTCTGACGCAAGAGCTTTAAAATCTATCTTTTACAGTTATTCCTAGAAGATAGGTTGTAGAGTGTTCTTTTTTTGCTTGGCATCATATTCCCTCTGATAATCATAAACCGAAGACTCGCTGATTCTCAGAATTTTCGCTAGAAAAATATCCAGTTTTTGTAGAAAAAATAGATATCGCTTTTTGCTAGGTAGTATGAACCTATCTTGAATTAAATTTACTGTTTTAAAGATACTTGCCGACTTAAGAAATTCATCCAATATCCCAGTAGTCCAAACATTAATAGTCCGTTCCAATATATTGCCTTTCTTTCCCAGCGCACTGTAAGACGACGGAAGCATGTCTTTAACCAAGAAATCGTTCTCTCAACGACCCAACGTTGCTTTTCAAGGTAGCAAATGCCTTTTATCTTATATCCCTTAGTGTTTCTTTTCCGAGCTATCAGAGGAAAAACCTCATGGGAAAGAACATCGATACGTGTTTGCTCTGAGTCATAACCTTTATCTGCTTCAAGTATGGGTACTTTTCCCTGATTCCATGCTTTTTTAATGAAGGGAATGACTTTCCTAAGCAGAGGGATCACTTGTTTTTTCTCATCCCCGGATGCTGATGTAAAAGTGATTGCAAGAGGCTTTCCTGATTTTTCTACCAGTAAATGCGATGTCACGCCTTTACCTTTGTAGCCATAATCAACTTGCTCTCCTCCTCCGCGTCCGCTGGAAAAAAAAACCATCTACAGAGAGTCTCTGGGCATCAATACACCCCAGCTGTTCGGCAAGCTTAAGCAGCTCTTCTAAAAATTGATCTAAAAATCCAGCAGATTGCATTCTTCCAAGCCATGCGTGTGCTGTTGAGGGATGAGAAAACTCCTTGTTTCTAGGTGCATCTTTCCAAGGAGCTCCTGTCCGAAGCACCCAGAAAATAGTATTCACTACAGGTCTCCATGGCGCTAATTTTCTTCCATAATGGTTACGATTTACCCATTTTTCCATTTGAGGTTCGAGTATTTTAAACTGTTCTTCATTTAATCCTTGCTTGCTCATGTCATCTGTCTTTAGTTAAAAAATAAAAAGATCTGGTATCATAGCGAAAATTTATATTCAATTCAAGATAGGTTCATGACAGTTAGAAAAGATGTATAACTATAGATAATTGCGACATATCGTGTATTTGCGTCAAAAGGAAGAGAGCTGCATTAAACTTACCTAATTTTCGATAAGTTTAGACTCTACTTTTATCATTTTGCAAAGTTTTTTTAAAAACTTCTTGAGTTTAGGATCTTTTAAATAAAGGACTAATAAAAGGTCTGCGTTCTTGCTAAAAGCTGCTTTTGTCCAGTTAGCAGACCCTGTGATCAGAATTTCTCGATCTATTACACAAAGTTTATGGTGTAGTAGATGTGCACCTTGACTAGCACAAATAGCAAGTCCCTGAGCTTTTAGCTGGTCTAATGCTTTTTTACTAGCTCCTTTGGCGCTATAGCCATCTAAGACAATGTTTAGATCTACATTGCGATTTTTTGCAGAGATCAGAGCATCGCAAATAAGTGGATGGGTTAGAGTAAATGATGCTATGTCGATTGTTTTTTTTGCTTGGTTGATTAGTTGCAATATATGAGCAAGCGCTTCTTTCCCTGCTGTTGGTAATAAAAAGGCTTCAGCTTGCTGTTGATTTATTTCAAAGGAATAATAGGAGCTGGCAGGATTTTGAAGAAAACTAGCAAGAGGTGGGTGATATAAACCAATTACAAGATTAGAATGGTAAAGAAGAGAAGAGGGAGTGAAATTAGCAGAGCCTAGAAAAACCAGTTCTTTATCCAAAATCAGGATCTTCCTATGCATCAATCCTTTTGTCTTTACTGGGAAGGAAGAGCAACTTTTAAGTTTTTTATTTAGTTTGGGAGATGCTGAAGAATCGTAGTAAACTTCAACAGGGGTATGTAATCCTTTCTGCTTGAGTATGTGAATGATGCTGACATCTGTTAGCCCATAGATACTTAAATAAACATGTGATTTAGCCTCTTTAATCGATCGATAAAATACAGCTTTAATATCATCTCTTGTTTGATTAGAATAAAAAATCAGAGGATTTTCTATAGAGGGAAAAGTGGTAGTAGTAGCGGTAAATACAAGCCAAATGAAAAATAGAGAAAGGCTACCTATCAGGAGGGAGAGGGAAACTCTAAAAAAGATAAAACCTGATAGGTTACGCAGAATAAAAAAACTTTTAAACCTTTTCACCTTTTTTGCGAAGCTCACGAACAATAGATTGCAAGCCATTTTTATTAATTGTACGTAGAGCGCTTACCGATAGGGTTAAACTAATAAAACGATTTTCTTCTGCAAGCCATAAACGTTTTTTAATTAAATTTGGTTGAAAACGGCGTTTTTTAATTCCTGTAATCTTTAAGCCAATCCCCTTTTTTTTCTTTGGAATTCCACGAATTGCATAGGATTTTCCTCGAACAGGACATTTACCAGTGACTTGACATCTTTTAGACATCTTTCCTTTACTCCTGTGATTCTTATAAAAGAAAAGATCTTAGCAACTTAAAACTTATTGAACAAGAATATTTCAGATTGTTAGGGTAAATTTAACTTTTAGGAGAAAAATGTGAAAGAAATATATGCGGAGCTTGTGGTTATTGGATCTGGTCCTGCTGGACAAAAAGCAGCCATTCAAGCCTCAAAAATGGGTAAAAAAGTTGTTGTTATTGAAAAAGATTCCGTATTGGGAGGTGCATCTTTAAACTCTGGCACAATTCCATCTAAATCTTTAAGAGAAGCTATTATAGACCTTACAGACTTTTATAAAAGAAGTTTTTATGGGAAAAATTGCCCGTTAAAAGAGGTTTCCATTAATGACTTAAATTATCGACTTACGTTTGTTTTAGAAGAACAAAGAAAGATTTTAGTAAAGCAATTTGAAAAAAATCATATTCAAGTAATTCATGGGACCGCCTGCTTTAAGGATATTCATCACGTCAATGTATGTAATTTAGATAAAAAGATTTTATATAGAGTAGAAGGACAATATTTTTTGATAGCAACCGGTTCTAGACCACGTAATCCCAACTCTGTTCCTTTTGATGATCAAAAAATTTTAGATTCCACCAGATTGCTTTCTATTGACCATTTGCCAAAAACGCTTCTTGTATTGGGAGGAGGGATTATTGGTTCTGAGTATGCTAGTTTTTTTGCTGCTTTAGGAACAAAAGTGACGGTTATCGATAAAAAAGCTCATCTCTTACCTCTCTTAGACTCGGAAATTGGTTTGCATCTACAAAAATCTTTAAATGCAATTGGTCTTAAAATGTTGGGAAATAAAGAATTAGATACGATTGAAAAGAAAGATGATTTTGTAAAAGTCACTTTTAAAGATAAAACGCATGTGCAAGCAGAGGTGTTATTATATGCCTTGGGAAGAAGTGCGAATGTAGAACATTTGCATATTGAAAATCTGGGAATTTCTATCGATAAATTTGGCTATATTCCTGTTAATGCTCTTTTTCAAGTTAAAAGATCTGATCACACAACGCTGCGCAATATTTATGCTGTAGGGGACGTTATTGGAGGACCAGCTCTTGCTTCTACTAGCATGGAGCAAGGTAGATTAGCAGCTCGAAATGCTTTTGGCGCAAAAACTCATCATTTTCCTGATTTCTACCCAATTGGTATTTATACAATTCCAGAAATTTCTTCATGTGGTTATACTGAAAATCAGCTTAAAGAACTTGATTTTAGATATGAGATTGGTAGAGCTTACTATTACGAAATTGCTAAAAATCAGATCATAGGAAATGATCTAGGTATATTTAAAATTTTATTTCATGCAGATACATTAGAAATTTTAGGAATTCACATTATAGGTCGAGCTGCCACAGAGTTGATTCATATCGGGCAAGTAGCAATGAGCTTTAACGCAAAGATTGATTATTTTATCGATCAAGTGTTTAATTATCCGACTTATGCGGAAGGTTATCGCATTGCAGCTTTAAACGGTTTTAATAAGCTCAAGCACAAACAGTAGGATATCATGGCAATTTACGATATTTCTGAAGTCACAAAAGTAGAATCTACAGAAGAGCCCTCCTCTAGCAAGGAATTCTTTGAAAATCTAGAAGAATCTGTAGATAAGCCGCTTAAGCAAAAAGATCGCCTCTTTTCAGCAATTTTAGCGCGATTGTTTTTTGTTCTTTTATTTTTAGGTGATTGTCTTTGGATTATTTATGCACTTTTATTATTTACTGTATCAGGAGTTGGCATGTTCCTTAGTTTAGGTAAGGTTAAAGGCTTTTCTAAGCTTAATGCAGCAGCTCGGCTTACTATAAAAAGAGCTTTGGTCTGTGGGATCTCTTTGTTTATTGCCTTATTTAATCCTGCATTTGGGATTATGATTGCTTGTACATATTTTTTAATGTATGACAAATCAGGAATCGAAGAAGTGATACCTTCTTCTCTGCGCTCACAATTTAGCGATTTTTTTCAAAAAAAATAAGTGATAATTTCTAATTGGTATTTCCTAGAGAGAAACGCAAGAGCTATGGTAAAATAGGCTCAAATTTTTTTTACGAAAGGGCTATTTTACCCATGACAAAAGGCTGTCCTCAAACGCGTTTAGCCATGCTGTGGACAAATCTTGCTAGTGAACCTCTTGTATCATTGTATACTCTGTTGCCATTCATCTTGCGTAAAGAATATGTGGCAAATGTATTCCAACTTTCTATTTTTCTTACCCTGCGTCCTGTTTTATCCCTTTTTTCTTTTTGTTGGAGCGCTTATTTTAAAAAAGGAAGAGCTCACTTAATAGCTAATTTAGTAGGTGCTTTCCTTTTAACCTATTTACCCTTTGTTTTTTTGCCTTGGATAGAAAATTTTTCTTTTTTTCTATTTGCCGCAGCTTCTTATCAATTATTCAGTAGAGCTGCTATTCCTTCCTTAATGGAAATCATTAAATGTAATATTCCTAAAAAACCAAGAGAGGATGCTTTTTCTCTCTATTATCTATTCGGTTTTATAGAATCAGGTATTTTAGGGCTTTTATTTGCCTACCTTCTGCGCTCTCATATTATGGACTGGAAGACTCTATTTTCTTGCACCTCGCTCATTGGACTAAGCAGCATTTTATTTTTTAGAAGAATTCCTTTGATAGAGGAAAAGGAAATTGAACAACCCAATTCTATGAAGCCTTGGAAAGAAAGTTTTTACTTATTGCATAAACATAAAAATTTTCGCTATCTACAATGGATTTTTATGTTTGGAGGTAGCGCCTTAATGCTAATGGGACCTGCATTTTCTAGCTTTTATGTAGATACCTTATCTTTATCTTATACAAATATGGCAACAGCCCGCTTTATTTTTATGGCGTTAGGTGTAGCAGGATCTACTTTTTTATGGAAAAGGGGATTGAGAGTGTGCGACATTCTTAAACTCAGCTTGTGGGTTCTGATTGGAATGGGAATTTTCCCTATTATGCTCCTTTTTGCTCAAATACACATTGCTTTTCTCTATTTAGGTTTTATGTTGTATGGGGTGGCTCAAGCAGGAAGTCATTTGATTTGGAATCTCTCTGGTACAATTTTTGCAGGAGAACATGATAGTTCTCCTTTTACAAGGGTCAATATTTTACTAATTGGGATAAGAGGGATTGTTATGCCTTTACTAGGGGGACTCTTATGTCAGCTTTTTAGCAGTGTATTTGTGCTCATTTTAGGAGGAGGCCTTTGTTTAATGGGCCTCCTATTTGTTGCAAAAATTGCAAAAATTAAAGTGACTACTTTAACTCATTTGCAAGATTTTTAAGCGCGATGAGCCCTTTTCTATCCACGATTAATGTAATTTTAGAATGACTGGTAATTTTTTCTTCTAAAATTGCATTAGAAAGCAGATTGACCACTTCTTTTTGAATTAAGCGTTTCAAAGGACGTGCTCCATAAATAGGGTCATAGCCTGTTTTTGCAAGTAGTGCTTTTACCTCATTTGTGTAATCCAGCTCCACTTCTTTTTCTGCTAAGCGCTCTTTTACTTTTTGAAGTTGAAGCTCTACAATTTGTTCCAGATCTTTTTCTTGCAGAGGTAAAAAAGGGAGTATTTCATCCAAGCGATTAAGAAACTCTGGGCGAAAATGTGCCTTTAAAATGGGCTCTAATATTTGAAGGAGCTCTTCTTTGGGAGGTTGTTTTGTTTGTATTTGAAGATATGTGTTTAATATCTCTGATCCTAAGTTAGAAGTCATAATAAATAACGCATTCTTACAATTCACTTTTCTGCCTTTGCTATCTGTAATGTGGCCTTCATCAAAAACTTGTAATAATATGTTAAAGATCTCTGTATGTGCTTTTTCGATTTCATCAAATAAAACCACAGCATAGGGACGACGACGTAGTTTTTCGGTTAACTGCCCTCCTTCTTCATAACCGATATAGCCAGGAGGGGATCCAATTAATTTCGCTGTTGATTGCTTTTCCATGTATTCAGACATATCAAAGCGCAATAGTGCATCTTTTTGATCAAAGAGAATTTCTGCAAGCGCTTTAGCGAGTTCTGTTTTACCCACTCCTGTTGGTCCCATAAATAAAAAAGCACCAATGGGCCTTTCAGGATCGTTTAAACCAGATCTGGATCGACGAATGGCTTCACCAATTGCTTTTATTGCAAAAGATTGTCCTATAACTTTTTCATTGAGCAAGGTTTCTAGATGCAAAAGGCGCATCTTTTCTTCTCCTAACATTTTCTGTACAGGAACACCCGTCCATTTGGCTACGATTTCTGCAATTAAAGGAGCATCTACCTCCTCTTGCAAAAGTCGATGTGGAAGTTCTTTCAAGCTCGATTGAGCCTGGTCTAGTTCTTGTGTCATTTGTGGAATCAGACTATATTTTAGCTCTGCAGCTTTATTGTAATCGAATTTGCGCTCTGCTTCTTGTTCTTGAAAACGAAGATTCTCTAAAGCATTTTTCTTTTGTTTTACTTGCTCGATAAATTGTTTTTCTAAGTTCCATTCATTAGTCAGAAGAGAGAGCTCTTCTTTAATTTGTGCAATGAGCTCTTGGAGTTTTTTTTCCTCTGCTTGCGCAAAAGGAGAGTTTTCTCGTTTTAATCCTTCTTGCTTTACGATGAGAGAAGAGAGCTCTCTTTCCTTAATGTCTATTGGTAAGGGACGAGAGCTGATTTGCATGCGGATCACACTGGCTGCTTCATCGATTAGGTCGATAGCTTTATCGGGTAAATAGCGATCAGAGATATAACGAGCGGATAAAAACACAGCTGCATGTAGAGCTTCTTCTGTGATTCTAACCCCATGGTGAATTTCATAACGCTCACGCAATCCTCTTAAAATGGCGATAGCATCTTCTAATGAAGGTTGTTGAACAAGAATAGGCTGAAAACGTCTTTCTAAGGCAGAATCTTTTTCGATATATTTTTTATATTCACTAAGCGTTGTAGCCCCAATACAATGCAATGTTCCTCTTGCTAGAGCGGGCTTTAATAGATTGGCTGCATCCATCGCTCCTTCTATAGCACCTGCTCCAATCAGCGTATGCATTTCATCAATAAACAGAACAATTTGCCCTTCAGCCTCCTCCACTTTCTTTAAAATGCTTTTTAAGCGCTCTTCAAATTCTCCGCGAAATTTAGTGCCTGCAATTAAGCTGCCCATATCTAAGGCAAAAAGTTCTCTGTTTTTTAAAGCATCTGGAACATCTCCTTGAACAATCCGTAGAGCTAACCCTTCTGCTATAGCGGTTTTCCCAACACCTGGCTCTCCAATCAATAACGGGTTGTTTTTAGTACGCCTACTAAGAACTTGCATAGTGCGCCTGATTTCTTCATCTCTGCCAATTACAGGATCTAATTTTCCTTCTTTAGCTAATTGAGTAAGATTTTTACAGTATTTTTCTAGTGCATTATATTGATCTTCTGATGTAGGAGAATCACTATGCATATTACCCCTTAAACCTTTGAGATGGTTTTCTAATTGTTCTAATGATAGCTTGGATGACTTTTTCCAACTAGCAAAAGGTTCTTGGGCAGATTGCCAAAAAGCATAAAAAAAGTGTTCGCTGCTTAGGTAAGAATCCCCCCATTTATCAGCGAGTTCTTGAGCTCTTTTAAGTATTTTTTGTAATGAGGGGGAAAGGGAAGGTTCCGTGCCTGTTTTAGTAAACTTAGGAAGATTGCTTAACACGTCTTTCAGCTGGCCAAGAAGCATTTTCGGGTTTAATTTCAAAGAAAGGGCAATAGAGTGAAAAAGACCCTCTATATTTTCAAAAAAAGAATATAATAAATGATTTTCGGTAATCTCTGTATCTAAATACTTTTGAGCATAACGAAGAGCTGCTTCAAAAGCTTGTTGGACTTTTTCTGTAAATTGGTTAGGCATTTCTCATAATCCTTGAATTTAAAAAGTTTTGGCTAATTTAAAGAAGTAAACCATTTTCAGTCTAATTATTTTTTTTAAAATAATATGTTAAGATCATTAGGTTTTTATTATTAAAAAATGAGAATTATATGTTATAATAAGTATTATGTTTACTAACTTTAATAGAACTAAGGCTGCTTTAGTCGCAGGGATAAATCAAGGTGGTTGTCAAGCTCTAAGAGCTTGTAAGACAACGGCTAAGGTTTCTGGTCTGTGTTTAAAAAAGGCAATAAAAGCTCCTTTTTTAGTAAAGAACCTCTTTATAAAAAGATCGATTGTAAACGATTTTCCACCTCTTACGCAACAAGAAGTTATAGTAGAACCCCTTAAAGGTCCTAATCCTTTGATGGAGGATATCTCTCAAATTCTTAAAGAGACAGTCATTTTTTACAAACAATTGAATAGTAAATCTGGTGATTTAGCAGAAAGAACGATAGATCAAACAAGCCGTTTTTTGGAAAAAACAATCAATCAAAAACCCTCTATAGAAACCCTTCCTTCTTTAGATCGAATAGATTTTGGAAAATTAATAGACTCTTCATTACAATTTACAAAACAGTTCTTTCCTAAAGAATTTTTACATCTTACTAACAGAAATAAGAGAGAAAAAGAAATTACAGAAAACCTAGAATCTCTATTGGCATGTTTACAACATTTTGAGATTCCTTATTTTAAGCTATCTAAAACTTTTACTCTATCAGATTTAGAAAGTATGACAAAGCAGTTAAAACTTATCGATAAGGGCATGCGGGGGTTTATAGTAAGAGAAATAGATTTGTCAGAAGATGAATGTTGTATGTTAGCAAATGCGCTTGAGTCTATAAGTGACCTGCAAAGTCTTTTAGAAGCGTATCAGAAAGATATAAATAAACCTATAGACGAAGAAGATAGAATCCTTGTTAAAGAGACAATCGAAAACAATCTTTTAGTGACTAAAGTAGTGTCTCCTACAGTCATAGCATTAGGATCGTTAGTCACCCCTTTGATAACCATTGATGGTATGTCTTATGTAATGAGTTCATTAAAAAATGTAATAGGCCTTTTTCAAGAAAGTGCGCCTTTAATGCCTGTTTTGCAAAATGCAACAATAGCAACAGCTTCTTATGTTTTAGCGGTTAATTGTGCTGAAGAAGAGCAAGAAGGATATGCACTGTATATGGTAAAAACCTTGCTTAACCAAGTTGCTATAGGTACTTTTGCTTATATAGGAGCTCGTATGTGTGGAAGCAAAATAAGAGTAAAAGAATTTGTAGAAAAAAGAATTTCTAGCGTGTTAGCGTATAAAATATGCTCCAATGGTCTAGAGCATTTAGGAACCTCTTTTTGGCCAAATAGAGCTGTTTCTGTATTTGTAAGCGGCTTGATAAATTGTATGCTTCATTAACTTCTGTGTGTAAATGCTTTTGAGCATAACGAAGAGCTGCTTCAAAAGCTTATTAGACCTTTTCTGTAAATTGGTTAGGTATTCCGATTATCCTTAACTTAGAATTTCTGACTAGCTTAAAGAAACAAACCAGTTTTTGTTAAATTGTTTTTAAATTAATTGGTCCTTTCAACCTCGAAGTGCACAAAAAAGAACATATAAATACTTGAAAAAACATCTATTGTGCACCCGAGCATAGCATGTTTGTAGATAATCTCCTAAACACTTCTAGTGGAGTTTCGAAGTTGAGAGCCTTTCTAGGTCTGTTATTTAGTATAAGTTTCCACCTTTTCAATATCCTTGGAAGTAGTATACTAGTTTGATTTCAAATTAAGAATTGTATAACTAGGTTTTTTTGAAAAAACTGCTCTATCTTGCAAGAAGATGTTATCTTTTGTATAAAAATTTTTATATATTCAAGCTCTTAATTTGAATGTAAACGAGTATATAGTAGTGCCGATTCAAACGGCTAGCTTAATGGGGTTCAAGTCAACGAATTGAAACTTGTCGTTAATCCTATATTTTTCTATACGATTGAATCGGAACCACTATATTCATATTCATATTCATATTGATATTGCTGAGGTGCGTACCCAAGAAGGAAAGCTTTATCTCATTGTAGCTATTGATAGGATCTCCAAATTTGCTTACGTAGAGGCTCATCCTCAAACTAGTAAGGCTCTTGCTGCCCAATTTTTGCGGAATCTCATCCAAATTCTTCCCTATAAAATCCATACTATTTTGACAGATAACGGCATCCAATTTACCCATAGGCAACAAGATTTATATGCTTTTACACACATTTTCGATCGAGTATGTGATGAAAACCAGATAGAGCAAAGAATTTATTTACGGTGAGCCAAAGGCAGCTTAAAAACGCATTTTTTTAGAAATAAAAACATTAGGAAAAGTGACTAAAATTTTTTGCAGGAGAAAACCGAAGAAATAGGTAAAGACGACAAATGAGTTGGCTCTTAGAAGCCGTAATATACTAGTGCCGATTCAAACGGCTAGCTTAATGGGATTTAAGTCAACGACTTGAAACTTGTCGTTTATCCTACATTTCAAAATATCTGTTATTTTCGGTATCTCTTCTAAGAAGAATCCTCTAATTGCCTGAAAAAAAGTCACCGACGTTTCGTAATATCGATTGTATACCTTCTTTTCCTTTAAGATCTTCCACAAGCGTTCAATAGGATTCAAATTCGGCGAATAAGGAGGGAGATAGTGCACTTTAATCCTAGAAGACATCAGAAACTCTTCTAGTTTCTTATTTTTGTTTGATCTTGCATTATCCAAAATTACATGAATAATTCGAGCCTCTGTCTGTTTTTCTAGCTTCTTGAAAAAATCGAGCATTGCATCGGCATCAACTGTCTTATATTCCTCTGTAAAAATCTTCATTCCTGTCAGGCAAAGAGCTCCAGCAAAATGCAATCGCAATTGTTTCCCGGATGTCTGCAAAGTCTTTTGAACGCCTTTTTTGATCCATCCACATACGGCTTGGGACTGATGTTCAGGATGCACAGCATCTATGAAATAGATCTCTTCATCAGGGTTTAAGGTCTCCTTTAAAGCCCTATATTGTTCTATGAAAATTCGTTGTTTTTCAGGATCTAATTTCCCAGGAATCTTTTTAGGACGTTTATAAACAAATCCGTGCTGTATGAGCCAATCTGTCATGCCACTTCGGGAATATTTTATCCCATATTGCTCATGCACATAAGCTATGATCCCTTTGACTTTAAGATAGGTCTTTTCATGTAGGTGTTTTAGTAGAGACTCTTTTTGGTCTTGTGAAAGTTTTGATTTGCTACCGCCTCGAGGGCTACTTCCAGTTTTATTTTCGGAATCATATTCTCTGAGGTATTTCTGAACAGTGATAGGGCTTATCCGGAGTGTTTTAGCAAGATTTTTTGTTGAGATACCCTCATCATAGCCCAAAATTACACAAAGCCTATTCCGTTCAGAATAGTCTTTTGGATGCTTTAACTTGTGTTCTAAGTCAGCTCTCTGGCTAGGGATCAGTTTTTTCATACTCAATAGCTTAACACAAAACAAAATATTTTTCTATACGATTGAATCGGAACCACTATATACTGAAATGCATTAGAAAAAAGACTTTTCAAACACTAAATTCATTGAATTTTTCTCATTGATTGAGTTATAAATCTTACATCTATGCAACCTGAAGCGAACTTTTTAACAAGAAACCAAAAAGACATCCTCAAGGCTCGTCATCGCCATGAACGGGATAAAAGGCTATGCGATAGAATCAAATCTATTTTATTGTTAGATGAAGGGTGGACATACCCACAAGTAGCACATGCTTTACTCCTAGATGAGGATACGATAAGGCGTTACTATAAAACTTATTTAGAAGGTGGCAAAGAAGCATTGCTGAATTTGAACTATGCAGGAAAGGCATGCCGGCTCAATCAAGGCCAACTTAAACAACTAAAAATCTATGTAAAAGAAGAAGCTCCCAGTTCAGCTAAACAAGTTGTCAATTTTGCCAAAGACCACTTTGGAATATGTTATACACCATCAGCTATGGTTTCTTTATTGCATCGGTTAAACTTTACCTATAAAAAGCCTAAGCTGATTCCTGGAAAAGTGAATGAGGAAGCTAAAGAGCTTTTTTCACAAGAATTGCAAAATCTAGAAAAAGAACTCGCTCAAACAGATCAACTGCTTTATTTAGATGGGGTTCATCCTCAACACAATTCCAAACCCTCTTATGGATGGTATGAAAAAGGATCTAAGGCTATATTGCTAACAAATACAGGACGTAAACGTATCAATATCAATGGAGCCTTAGATGTAAAGCGCTTAGAAGTTACAACTCTTTTTTCAGACTCTATCAATGCGCAATCTACTCTTGATTTGTTTAAAAAATTGGAAGAAAAGTATCCTTTTGCACAAAGAATCGTGGTTATATGCGATAACGCTGCCTACTATTAGGTCAAAAATCGTTGCAAATTACCTAAAAACATCCAGAGTAGAAATCAAATTCTTGCCTCCTTATTCTCCCGATCTCAATCTGATTGAACGCCTTTGGCGATTCATGAATAAAAAAGTCCGCAATAATCGATATTATGAAAAATTCTTAGATTTTAAGAAGGCAATTTGTGCTTTTTTTGAAAATATTCCTAAATATCGGGAAGAACTGCAACCTCTTTTATCTAGGAAATTTTGCTTAGTTAAATCTTAATTTAAAAACAAACGAGTATATAGTGGTTTCGATTCAATCACATAGAAAAATATAGGATTAACAATAAGTTTCAAGTCATTGACTTGAAACTTATTAAGCTAGCCTTTTGAACTGGCACTACTATATACGATTGAATCGGAATCACTATATATGATATTTTTTGTGGGGTTTTGTGGCCCTTTCAACCTTGAAGTGCACAAAAAAGAACATATAAATACTTGAAAAAACATCTATTGTGCACCCGAGCATAGCATGTTTGTAGATAATCTCGTAAACACTTCTAGTGGAGTTTCGAAGTTGAGAGCCTTTCTAGGTCTGTTATTTAGTAAAGTTTCCACCCTTTCTATATCCTTGGAAGTCGTATCTAAAAAGCTTTGTGTTTTAGGAAAATATTGCCTAACTAGTCCGTTTGTATGCTCATTTAAGCCTCTTTCCCAAGAATGGTAGGGCGTTGCAAAGTAGAAGTCTGTCTCTAGCTCGAAACTAACCATTTGGTGATAGGCAAATTCTTTTCCGTTGTCTGCTGTTAATGTGTGTACAAAATCTTTGATAGGTTTAAGTTGTTCAATTAACGCTTGACTTACTTCCTCTGCAGTTTTATGAGAAACTTTGGCGAGCTTAGTTAGCTTGGAAGTTCTTTCTACCATTGATACAATTACGCCTTTATGTCCTGCCCCTATGACTGTATCTAGTTCCCAGTCTCCTAAACGAGTCTTTTTTTCTACAATACAAGGCCGTTGCTTAATATCTATACGACCAGGCATGTTCCCTCTTCCAGAAGCTCCCTTTCTCTGCTTGTTATATTTTTTCCCTCGATGACGGAGCTCTCTATAAAGCTGTCCTCCCTGTCGTTTATCTTTCCAGATATGATTATAGATGGTCTCATGACTAACATGTTCTTTACCATGTCTTTTAAGCCATCCGGATATTTGTATAGGGCTCCATTGCAACTTGATTTTTTCTTCAATACGGGTAACTATTTGAGGAGTCATTTTTTTATTGGGCTGAGAATTTTTTCTAAGAAATGCTTTTTCTTGAGCTTGCTGATGACGGTATCCTCGTTGCCCTTTATTTCTCTTAAGTTCCCTACTAATAGTGCTATGATGAACTTTTAGAATGTTTGCTATTGAGCTAGATGTATCTCCTCTAGCTTTTAAAATATAAATCTGACATCTTTGGTCATAGGTTAGGTGATGGTAGCCTTTAGGCAAGGTCTCTCCTTGTGTTTGATTGTTAAAAATCACAATAGAGATTCTTTCATCGCCTGCCTATTCTTTTTTTAATTCTTCTGTGCACTTCAAACTTGAAAAGACTTGTACATTTTTAAGAAACCATTGGTTATAGTTTTTATTTTTTCTCCTTTAGAACTAGTTAACATTTAAGCTTTGGTGCTATCATTAGCTTTATTTTACTACATTTTGCCTATGAACTGGAATGATATAGAATTTTCTTTTAATCGAGCATTGCGACTGAGCTTTTCGATAAAAAAGCTGTTATTTGTATTTGTGATATTGTGGTGTTGTGGATTTGGTCTGCTTCTTTGCAAGTCATTAGGATTACAAACACAAGATTGGTTGATGCTCAATTGGAATTTCCTGCCATTTTTTTCTATGGGTATATTAGGGCTAGCTCTTGGAGTTTTGTTAATCCGTCTTTATCATGATGAGATTAAAGAGAAAAAAATGAACTATCAAAAAACCTTTTCTTTATCCAAAAGGGTGATGGTTGAAATTGCTTACCTAGGAATGCCTTTAATAATAGGGTATTTAATCCTATGGACAGTCCTTGGTTTGTTTTATTTGATTAAAGCACTACCTAAGGTAGGTTGGGCTTTAGGGGTTTTTCTATCATTTGGTCCTTTTTTACTGTTTTTGAGTATGGTTCTTTTAGTTGTTCTATTTTTGTTCTTATTTTTCTTTTTAACGCCAATTGTAGCTTTAAGGGATTGTTTGCCAAAAGAATGGATTAAATGCATGCTGAGTAGAATAAGTAATTCTTTACTTACTAATTTTGTATTGTTTATCATCTCAGTCATTCCAGTAGGGTGTATTTTAGGACTGCTCATGATCTCGCTGAATATGACCCATGCATTCTACCTTTCATCAGCTAACCCCTTAGATTTGGTATTGATCATGCTACCGGTTTCTATTCTTTTGGCGCCGGGTGTGGTATTCTTTTTTCAATTTGCTGCAGAATCGCATATTTTAATGATGCAAAAAAGATAGTTATGCGGATTGCAATTATAGGTGCTGGTTTTTCTGGATTAGCAGTAGCTTGGAATTTGCTGAATCTAAAGAATCAAGTAGTTGTATTTGATCCTTTTTCAGGGGGAGCATCATTTGTAGCAGCAGGTTTACTCCACCCTTATGTAGGTGAAGAGGCGCAAAGATCGCTTTTTGCAACCGAAGCTATGCAAAAGACAGAAGATTTGCTACACGTAGCAAAAAGAAGCTTAAAGAAAGAACTCTATAGAGAAGGTATTATTCGCATTGCTCAAAATGAAAAACAAAGGAAGGCCTATAAAAATCACTGCGTGGTTTTTAAAGATGTCGTAGATTTAGGCAATGATCATTTCTTGATCAAATCGGGAAAGACGGTATTTTGTAAACGTTACCTGCAAGGAATGCGACTAGCTATTATAGAAAAAGGCGGCCAGTTTATTGCAGAGAAAATTACAGAGTTAGAACAGCTAAAAACCTTTGATCAAATAGTTGTTGCAGCAGGAGCCTCTATTCGTGATTTCTCAGAATTTGTGCAATTAAAATTGAGTTTTATCAAAGGACAGGTTCTCACTTGTGAAATTCCCCTTAATTTACAAATAGAGAGAAGTCTTGTGGGCAAAGGCTATATAGCAACATCTCATAAGTGCGGGATCTACCATGTGGGTGCGACGTATGAGCGCCATGATTTAACAGAAACAGTGAATCTATTGAATACGCAAAAAGTGCTTTTTACTAAGGCGGCTAGTTTTTATCCAGATATTTGGCAGCTAAAACCTATAGACTGCTCTTCTGCTATAAGAGTGATGCGTCAAGGACACTATCTTCCCATTGCAACAAAAGTCTCTAATAAGGTGTGGGTAATTACAGCTATGGGATCTAGAGGTTTATTATATCATGCTTATTTCGGAGAAAAATTGGCGCAGGCAATAATAGGGAACAACAACTCTTTCTTTTCAAGAACTAATGTATTACTTAAAATAGATCGACTATGAGCATACAAGCGCAATTTACATTTATGGGGACCGGTGGATCTATGGGAACTCCTGTGATTGGTTGTCATTGTGCGATATGTCATTCCCTTAATCCGCTAGATCAAAGGATGCGTCCTTCTGGTTTGATACAAGTAACGGATAAGAATTTTGTGATTGATGTAGGCCCTGATTTTCGTATGCAAGCTTTACGATTGGGGATTGAAAAAATAGATGGTGTATTGATCTCTCATGCACATTCAGACCACATTGCTGGATTGGATGATTTAAGAGCGTATTATTTTTTGCATAAATCTAAAACGCCTTGTTTGTTATCCGAGCTAACTTTTAAAGAACTAAAGCAACGCTATCCCTATTTATTCCAGCCTACCAACAATGAAAAAAGTGTAACAGCTCAACTCGATTTCTGTGTGCTTCCTCAAGAATTCGGCTCTATTTTTTTCCAAGGGATTCAATGGGTTTTCTTTTCCTATCTGCATGCAGAAATACAAGTAACGGGTTTTCGCATAGGGAATTTTGCCTATGTGTCTGATATAAGGTATTACTCTAATCAAGTAATAGACATGCTAATTGGAGTAGAAACCCTTGCGATAAGTGTGCATAAAAAAGAGGCTACAGAGGTGCACTTTGGAATAGAAGAAGCCATGGAATTCTCTACATTTATAAGGACTAAAAAAACGTATTTCACCCATTTATCTCATGATTTCGAGCATGGTAAAATAAAGCTTCCGTTTGGATTTGAGCTTGCCTATGATGGCATGGTTATTTTTTTTACAATACCTAAAAAGGATCTACATGACAATTGACCCAGCATCACTGGAGTTAAAAAATTCACATAGAGCGATTCTTATAGGGGTTTATTCTCATAGCCAACAAAAGGCTCTTTGCATTGATTATTTAAGTGAATTAGAACGTCTTTGTGAAACCTATGGTTGGCAAGTTACCGCTATATTTGCCTGCATGTTGCGTAAGGTAGATGCCGCAACTTATTTGAGCAAGGGTAAGGTAGAAGAGCTAGCCCAAATGGTGATTGATTTAAATGCGGATGTAGTGGTGTTTGATGATGAAATTAGTCCTCATCAACAACGTAATTTAGAAAAGCAATTAAAAAAAGCTGTAATTGATCGCACAGAATTAATTATTGAGGTGTTTGCACAAAGAGCGCAAACCAGAGAAGCACGTTTACAAATCGAGCTTGCAAAAGCAAGATACCAGATGCCTCGCTTGAAGCGTTTATGGACCCATCTTTCTCGTCAAAGTGCAGGGGGTGGAGCGTATTTAAAAGGTGAAGGAGAAAAGCAACTGGAAATTGATAGACGGATTTTGCGACGTCAAATCGATTCGTTAAAGCAAGAAATCGACCAAGTAGCTAAGCAGCGTCATACCCAACGGGGATTGAGAATGCGCACACAAATACCGACATTTGCCATAGTGGGTTATACAAATGTAGGTAAATCCACACTTCTTAGAGCGCTAACTCAAGCTGATGTTTTAGTAGAGGATAAGTTATTTGCAACCCTGGATACCACAACTCGTAAATTTGTTTTGCCTAATAAACAGGCAATTTTATTGATCGATACCGTTGGATTTATTCGCAAGATTCCACATACACTCGTTGCAGCCTTTCGCAGTACATTAGAAGAGGCAATTCACACCGATATTTTATTGCATCTGATCGATGTGAGTCATCCAATGGCTTTTTCTCAGGCGGAGGAGACCCTAGTTGTTTTAAAAGAGCTAGGAGCTGAAGACAAGCCGATTATTACCGTGTTGAATAAAATCGATCTATTTCCCAATCCCTCTACATTAGCCAAATTTCGGATTTTATATCAGAAAACCGTGCCTATTTGTGCTCAAACAGGAGAGGGCTTTGAACTCTTACTCGATAGCATGATGCGCGAAATTGCTCTTTTACGCAAAACAGTGCGGGTCAAAATCCCACAAAGCCATTATGCACTTGTTAGCGAATTGATGCGTTTAGGAAGAGTTCTTGAATGTGAGTATGAAGAAAATGATGTTGTAATGAAATTAGAAATACCAGCTTCCTTAGAACATCGCCTGCAACCGTTTTTACTAGGTTAATCTATGACTTTAAAAGCAATCCCAGCAGAAGAGAGGCCGAGGGAGCGTTTATTACGAGATGGAATTGATTCTCTTTCTTTGGCAGAGCTCATAGCTATTGTTTTAAGCAGTGGAACGCGAGGCAAATCGGTTTTGAGTTTATCAGAAGAACTTATTGTGCGATTTGGTAGTCTTGAATATCTTTTAGATGCTTCTGTAATTGAGCTTATGGAACTCAAAGGAATAGGACTTGCTAAAGCAATTCAGCTAAAAGCGGTTTTTGGTATCGCATTGAAATGTCGTCGTCCTCAGTCTTTAAAAAAATACTCCATTCAATCTGTGGAAGAGGCCTATCTTTTAGCAAAAGGAGAAATCGGTCATTATTCTCAAGAAATTTTATTAGTCATTCTGCGAGATGTGCGTGGGTTTTTAATTCATAGAGAACAGGTAGCGGTTGGAACGCTATCTCAGGTTTTGATCCACCCAAGAGAGGTGTTTTATCCTGCTGTGCGTTATAAGGCTCATAGTATGATTTTAGCTCATAATCACCCCAGCGGAGATCCCACTCCATCTCATGCTGATATTGAATTGACGAAAGTTCTTATGCAATCTGGTCAGATCATGGGCATTGAGATTGATGACCATTTGATTATAGGTAGAGATCGTTTTGTTTCTTTGAAAGAACAAGGCGTTATGAATAGCTTTTCAAAATATTAATCTTTTTTAAAAGATTGCTATCTTTTCTTTATTTCTATCTATTTTTAGGCTTGTTTTAGTATACTTTTATCCATAATATGAACCAGAAAAAAAAATTTAAAGTTGTCACTTTAGGCTGTCGTACTAATCAATACGAATCACAGGCTTATCAAGATCAATTGCTCACTTTAGGCTATAAAGAGGCTAAAGGAGCAGAGCGGGTAGACTTGTGTATTATAAATACTTGCACCGTTACAGAATCAGCAGATAGCTCCAGTCGCTATCAAATTCGCCATTTACATCGCAAATACCCTGATGCAAAGATTGTTGTTACGGGATGCCTTCTGGAAAGCGCAAAAGAGGCCTTGCAGGGCATGGATGAGATAGATTGTGTTGTGCCCAATAAAGATAAGGAAAATCTCCTCTCTTATGTATTCCCAGAACAAGAAATGCCGGAATTTAAAATCTGTCAATTCGAAGCCCATACCAGAGCCTTTGTTAAAGTCCAAGATGGATGTAACTCTTTTTGTACCTATTGTATTATTCCTTATGTACGGGGTCGCTCTCGTTCTCGAGATGTAACAGAGATTTTGCAAGAAGTAAAAGGATTAATTGCTAATGGATATAAAGAAATTGTTTTAACAGGAATTAATATTGGCGATTTTGAATCTAAGCAAATTCGTTTAGCAGATCTGGTCAGGCAAGTCGATGCAATAGAAGGAATACAAAGACTGCGCATCTCTTCGATTGATCCCGATGAGATAGATGAGGATTTAGCAGGTGCTGTTTTACACTCCAAGCACACCTGTGCTTCTATGCATGTTGTTTTGCAATCAGGATCAAATACCATTTTAAAACGCATGAATCGTAAGTACACCAGAGAAGTTTTTTTAGAAACAATAGATAGACTACGCAACGCAAACCCTGATTTTACCTTCACAACCGATGTCATAGTTGGTTTCCCAGGTGAAAGCGAACTGGATTTTCAAGATACACTAGCTATGATGGATTACGTGCGTTTTGCAAAAGTACATATGTTTCCCTATAGTCCACGCCCGCGAACAAGAGCAGTTCTTTATCCTAACCGGATAGATTCAGCAGTTGTTAACACAAGAAAACAACAGGTTTTGCGCTTAGCAGAAGAACATGCGTATTTTTTAAGAGAAAAATATGTTGGGTCTACTCTTCCTGTATTAATAGAGAAAGCAGAAGATGTCTCCAGTGGTCATACAGAAAATTTTCTGCACGTAATTAGTCAAGATAAAGGTCTTAAATCTAATGATCTTGTAGAGATGCAACTATATGAAAACACCCCTGAGGGTCTCTTGGGAAGGATTGTATGAATATCACTATTGCGCATCGTATGCGTCCTTTCTCTCATAAAATGGGAAGTATTTTTCTTTTACCTAATAGCCATTTTAAAGTGGAGCTGTTTCCCACTCTATTGCGATTTACCGATTTAGAAAGTCGCATTGAGCCCATAGAAATACGTCTTTTTATTCGAGGACCTATTCAATCATTTACAGCGGAATTGAATTTAGAAACCGGTTCAATTTGTGTGTTTGGTAGGGCTTTAGATGGATATATACGTTATTCTCTTTTCTATAAGGCCTCAGAACTACTGCTGCTTTGTGAAAAAACCTCTTTTACTTTGCACCTGCAATACAAAACCACATTATCGCAGTTGAAACCAAAACAAACATTCTCTATTCCTGTGCCATTTTGCTTAAAAGAATCTCAAGGCCTGCAAGAAAGATTACACTTAGGTATTCATAAAGCTCAAGATTGGGAATTGATGCAAAGGCGTTTTAACCTACAAGAACTGTTTCCTTTTTGGCTAGCTCTTTCCCAATGGGTTTCCCCTATTGCTCATGAAGATAACAATCTAGGGATGTTCTCTCTCATTCATAAATGCCAGACTGCCATTGAAAAAAAAGAAAAACTACAAATCATTAGCTCCTTTAAAAAGGTATTCTTAGCCGCTTTTGAAGGGGTATTTGTTCCTCGCTTATTCGATAGTGATTATCAAGGCATCCTTGATGCAGAAGAGAATACCTTACCTGCAATAGCTCTTCTTTTACAAAGTGCTAAATTACTAAGAAGGCTCTTTTTTGTGGAAGAAGAGAACCTCTTTTCCATTTTACCTTGTGTTCCTCCAGAGCTACACTGTGGTAGATTGATTCAATTACAAACGACAAAGTTAGATCGGATAGATATAGAATGGTCTAAGAAAAGACTACGTCGTATGTTCATGCAAACAAGCAATACAAGACCTGTTATATGCCAGCTCCCCAAGGGAATTTCCAGCTGTCGTTTGAGAGTGCACAGAAAAGATCAGGGGCAAAAGCTACAGGTGACAAAAGAGGGAATTTTACAAATCCCCGTTCTTGCTCACTTAAAAGCTTGGCTAGACTGTTTTGAGAGATGAGTATAATTTTACCCATTTGTTTATGGTTTTATAATTAACCCTGTGTTTTTTGCCTAGTTCTTTTGTGCTCATAACCCTCTGTACAGGACAATTTTTTAGGAGCAGATAAAAAGAATAGCCCGCAAATATGACCTGAGATCTGGCATAATATACATGCCATAATTGCACACAAAAAAGGGGTTGCTCCTTAAACGGAGTAGGTTAAACTCTCCAATATAAACAAGATTTTTTCAAATCAAGTTCTGTCTAGAACACTTTAAATGTGCTTAATGGAATTTACGCAAGGAATTGAAAATGACTAATTAGATCGGCTGCTTGTATTTGAATCCTCTGAGTTAAAAAATCCTTTGCAATGTTTAGCTGTCCAAAGATTTCCATAGTTCGAGCTTGAATACCAACAGCTCTAGAGCGCTCTGCTAAGATTCACCTTTATCGATAATTCGACAAGAAAGGCCATGCCGAGCAGCTTCTGCTGCTGCCATTAGCATTCCTAGTTGGTCCAGCTCCTATATAACCAACACACCTCAATTAAATCGCTCAATGATGGTTTATAACATCTCTGTAGCTAAAGCAGCTAATTCAGAGCGCTCTGTGCGATCCAAGAAAATATGACCGTAAATAGGGTGTTCCTTAAATCTACCTACCGTATACGTCAAAGCGTTAGAGTCTTTATCTAAATAAGGATTGTCTATTTGAGTAGGATCTCCGGTTAAAACCACTTTTGTCCCTTGACCTGCGCGAGAGATAATGGTTTTTACCTCATGCGGTGTTAGATTTTGTGCTTCATCGATGATAATATACATATTGGGAAGCGTGCGCCCACGAATATAGGTTACCGCTTCCATTTCAATTTTTTTACTTTCCATAATCCATTTTTGCGTTTCAGCAGAATTCGCTGAGCCTGTTGATTCACATAAAAATTCTAAGTTATCGTAAATAGGCTGCATCCAATGATAGAGCTTTTCTTCTTTGCTACCTGGAAGATACCCAATATCTTTTCCTAATGGCACAATGGGCCGACTCACGAGAATTTTTTTATGATTCCCATCATCAAAAATCTTTTTCAAACCCACGGCTAAAGCTAAAAGGGTTTTTCCTGTCCCTGCAGGACCCATAAGGGTTACTAATTTGATATCATCGCGCAGCAGCAAATCTAAGGCACATTTTTGTTCTATATTCAGAGGATGGACACCCCAGATATCTCTTGGCAACTTTAGTAAAGGTTCTAGCTGTTTGTTTTGAGAGTTGTATTTGCACACAGCAGATGACTGCTCTTTTGAGCTAATCAAGCAATATTCATTGGGATACAAATCAGGCAAATCAATTGGCAGGACCCCATCTTTATAAAATAGATCTAGATTTTTCTTACTCATGTCTAATTTACGATACCCTTTATAGATATTTTCGTAAGAAAATCTTAAGTTAATATAGTCTTGTGATTCTATCCCTACAGCTTCTGCTTTAACGCGCACAATAAAGTCTTTAGAAATAAGAGAAACCGGGACACCTTGCTCCTTTAGTTTAAAAGCACTGAAAACAATTTTATGAGCACTGCGATCCAAAGAAAAAGGAAAGGCTTCTCGATCTGCAAATTTTGTATCCATTTGCACTTTTACTAAAATATCATTTTCAATAGAGACTCCTTGCGCCAGTTGACCTGGATGAGCATTTTTTAACCCATCGATATAACGTAAAACATGACGAGCATTCTTTCCCAATTCATCGGAAAATCTTTTCATTCCATCTAGTTCCTCAAGAACGGCAAGAGGGATTACGACATCATTATTATGAAATTTAATGATCGCATCAGGGTCATGTAAAAGAATATTGGTATCTATGATAAATGTTTTACGAACCACTTGATTTCTCCTTTAGTGCAGGTTAAAGTGCAGCATAGCGTGCTCTTTTACTAGACTCAACCTAATTTTTTTAACTAAATTATAAGCATTTTATTATTAATATCTTATGAAACAAGATCAGCAATTAGACATTTCGAGTGCTAAATTCTTGACGCTGAACTTGAAAATCGCTTATAATGGATTTTGTAATTGAAGGAGAAATTTATGAACATTAATCAGAAAATGCTAAACATACCCCCTTATATATCTACCTCTTGGAAAAATGTAGCTGCTTTATATGTTGATAATCAGCAGAATAAGCCCATTCTTAGCATTGCTCTTCTTAATGGAACTTGTATACAAATTCCCAACTTGACGCCTTGTGTTCTAGAAGAGATTTTTTCTATGCACTCTAAATATTTAGAGCAAGAGCAATCTCTATGCAATAAAGAAAAAAGAACTTTGCCAAAAGGAGTGCTAGGAATCATTCCTGGGATTGAGCTCGTCAATACTTCTGAATTAGCTGAGGATTCTGAGTCCTTCCAGAATCTTACAACCTTTTTAAAGACCTTAAGTGCTTCCTTTAAAGGAATATTACCTGGAATAGACTTGCTTCTCCAACATAACTCTCAACTAACAGAAGCCCCTCTTCTCTCTAAGGATATTTTAGAACATATTTTTTCCTTTTTAAAATCTTTAGATGATGAATCCATGCTAAATGGTTTGCTTACTAAACCAGAGCATCCTCATTGTAACTGCCCTTATTGTCAAATCAGTCGTTTTGCTCAAAATAAAACAGAAGAGCTTGAAGAAGAAGTATCTGATAAAGATTTAAAATTCAAAACTTGGGATATCGAGCAGACAGGTGATAAGTTATTTGCTGTAACAAACCCTTTTGATGCAAATGAAAAATACAGCGTATATATTGGTGATCCTATCGGATGTACTTGTGGAGAAATGCGTTGTAAACATATTCATGCCGTGTTAAGTGTAGATATTGCTTAGAGCCTGTTTAAAATCTTCTCATTAAGGTATAATGATAGTTTTCATAAAACCTTTGGAGGTAGTTATGACCCGCTCTTATCCAAGCGATATTTCTCGTAAACAATTTAGCAAAATCCATCTAATACTTGAGTCTACACGCAAAAAAACACGTCCACGAAGAGTTCATCTATATGATATTTTTTGTGGAATTTTGTACATTTTAAAAAGTGGTTGCCAGTGGCGTATGTTACCCATAGAATATCCTAAATGGGAATTATGTTATTATTATTTCCCTCTTTGAAATAAAAAAGATGATAAAAATTCTAAGAGTACTCTTGAAATAGTTTTAAAAAAAATGGGTTGGCGAGGTCAGAAAAAGCAGTGGTCGGAAAGAGAAAACAAGCTTTGTAATTATTGATGCTCAAAGTGTTAAAAATACTGATACAGCGGAAAAGATAAGGATATGATGCAGGGAAAAAAATATCAGGAATAAAAAGACATATAGCAGTCGATACCCAAGGGCTTCCTCATGCGATTCACATTACCACCGCTAATATCACTGACAGAAATGGGTGTATAGAAGCATTTTCACTACATAAAAACCATTTGTTCGGTGTAAAAGATGTTTTAGCAGATGGAGGATATTCTGGAGAAAAATTTGCAAAGAGTGTGCAGGAGATATTAAAATGTATAGTAGAAATAGCCAAAAGAAATACACTTCATACTTTTACAGTTATTCCCAAAAGATGGGTTGTAGAGCGTTCTTTTGCGTGGATAGAAAAATGTCGCAGGCTATGGAAAAATTGGGAAAGAAAACTACATACAAGCCTGAACATGGTGGTTCTTGCTTTTATTGCTCTACTTTTGAAAAGATTTTAAACAGGCTCTTAAGCTTAAAATTAGTTTAAATCATATATTTTCTTGTAAATGTTTTGTCATACTCGATAAATTTGTGGTATGAAAAAACAATTCTTCCTAGAATACGACTAGATTATTATGATCAGGAGGAATGTAGTAGCATGTCTAAGTATTTTAAGTTTTTTTGCGCATCCTTGTGCGTTTTTTCCTTCCATGTACTTTTTGCAGATGGATTTGCACAAGAAGATGTATTTAATGATTCTCTACCAGCTGTTCAAAATTCTGAAACTCCCTCAATTTCCCTTTCAACACAGCAAGAATCATTTGAACCTTTTACCGGTAAAGTAACAGGAAGAAAAGTCCGATTACGGTTAAATCCAAGTTTAGAAAGCGATGTGGTTGCAGAAATGCAAGCAGATGAGCTCTTATCCATTAATGGAGAAAAAGAAGATTTTTGGGTGGTCTCCCCTCAGAAAGATTTTAAAGTATATGTCTCTCGTAAGTATGTACTGGACAATTTTATAGAAGGCAATCGCGTCAATATTCGCTTAGAACCAAGTGTTGATGCTCCTAGTGCCGGTTTCTTCGATCATGGCTATGCTGTAACCAATCCCTCGATTTCTTCTAAAGATCAAAAGTGGTTTAAAATTGATTGTCCGCCACAAGTACAATTTTATGTTGCAAAGCAATATATAGAATATGTAGGCGGTCCCGAAGTAAAAGAGCAATTCGATTTACGTGTTGCTACAGCAGAACAAAAACTAGCTTCCGCAAATCTACTTGCAAAATCAGACCTCCATAAAAATGTAGATGAAATCGACTTCACAAAGCGAATAGATGCCTATAATGAATTAATCCATGAATATAAAGATATTGCTGCTGTTTCTGAGCAAGCTAAAGAGGCTTTAGTAGATTTTCAAGAAAAATATCTGCATAAAAGAATCCAATACTTAGAAGCTCTGCAAACCCAAGATACTTTCTCTGATACAGAAGATGGTAGAGCTGATGCAGATAATACTGTTTGTACTAACCAAACCGATAAGATGAAGATGTGGGAACATGTAGAAGAAGCTCTTTTCTTAACTTGGACCAATATGAACTACAACAAAAATATGCAAGACTACTATAAAGAGCAACAAATAACGGCTAGTGTCGTTTCCGGAATTGTTGAGGCTTATAACTCTGCTGTTAAAAACAAACCCGGTGATTTTATCCTACGCGATAAAGATATTCCTGTTGCCTATGTATATAGTACCATTGTCAATTTACAGGATCTAGTGGGCAAAAGGGTTTCTCTTGTTGCCACGCCACGCCCTAACAACAACTTTGCTTTTCCTTCTTATTTTGTTTTAGACGTTAAGTAATCTCAAGAAATAAAAGGAGCTTATACGAGCTCCTTTTTTGATATAAAACTTAAGTTTTACTAACAAAAGATCTATTCCTATCAGACAAAATTATAAAAATCAGTAAATTGATATCCAGTCTTTTCAAGTTTGAAGTGCACAGAAGAATTAAAAAAAGAATAGGCAGGCGATGAAAGAATCTCTATTGTGATTTTTAACAATCAAACACAAGGAGAGACCTTGCCTAAAGGCTACCATCACCTAACCTATGACCAAAGATGTCAGATTTATATTTTAAAAGCTAGAGGAGATACATCTAGCTCAATAGCAAACATTCTAAAAGTTCATCATAGCACTATTAGTAGGGAACTTAAGAGAAATAAAGGGCAACGAGGATACCGTCATCAGCAAGCTCAAGAAAAAGCATTTCTTAGAAAAAATTCTCAGCCCAATAAAAAAATGACTCCTCAAATAGTTACCCGTATTGAAGAAAAAATCAAGTTGCAATGGAGCCCTATACAAATATCCGGATGGCTTAAAAGACATGGTAAAGAACATGTTAGTCATGAGACCATCTATAATCATATCTGGAAAGATAAACGACAGGGAGGACAGCTTTATAGAGAGCTCCGTCATCGAGGGAAAAAATATAACAAGCAGAGAAAGGGAGCTTCTGGAAGAGGGAACATGCCTGGTCGTATAGATATTAAGCAACGGCCTTGTATTGTAGAAAAAAAGACTCGTTTAGGAGACTGGGAACTAGATACAGTCATAGGGGCAGGACATAAAGGCGTAATTGTATCAATGGTAGAAAGAACTTCCAAGCTAACTAAGCTCGCCAAAGTTTCTCATAAAACTGCAGAGGAAGTAAGTCAAGCGTTAATTGAACAACTTAAACCTATCAAAGATTTTGTACACACATTAACAGCAGACAACGGAAAAGAATTTGCCTATCACCAAATGGTTAGTTTCGAGCTAGAGACAGACTTCTACTTTGCAACGCCCTACCATTCTTGGGAAAGAGGCTTAAATGAGCATACAAACGGACTAGTTAGGCAATATTTTCCTAAAACACAAAGCTTTTTAGATACGACTTCCAAGGATATAGAAAGGGTGGAAACTTTACTAAATAACAGACCTAGAAAGGCTCTCAACTTCGAAACTCCACTAGAAGTGTTTACGAGATTATCTACAAACATGCTATGCTCGGGTGCACAATAGATGTTTTTTCAAGTATTTATATGTTCTTTTTTGTGCACTTCAAGGTTGAAAGGGCCTCCAATATTTAAAAAAATTGAATGGGTAAAAAAAGGGGTTTTGTGATTCACTGTAAGAGTCTGTTTGAAATCTTTTAAATAAGGCATAAAGATAGTTTTCACAAAACATTTGGAAGCAATGATGACCCGCTCTTATCCAAGCGATATCTCTCGTAACCAATTTAGCAAAATCCATCTAATACTTGAGTCTACACGCAAAAAAACACGTCCACGAATAGTTGGTCTATAGTGGTTCCGATTCAATCATATAGAAAAATATTTGTTTTGTGTTAAGCTGTTGAGCATGAAAAAACTGATCCCTAGTCAGATAGCTGACTTAGAACACAAATTAAAGCGTCCAAAAAGACTATTCTGAACGGAATAGGCTTTGTGTAATCTTGGGCTATGATGAGGTGTAATAGACAAGACTTAAATTGACACTTAGTGGTAAATAGCAAAGAAAAACAGCTTTTGCAACTAAGGCATCATGCCTTGGTTGTAAAAGCAGAACCAAAGTGGTAATTTATGAATATAGCAATAGAGAGAAAAGTGATAAAAAATAAACTAGGCCTTTTAAAATTAGCAAAAACGCTAGGAAATGTATCTCAAGCATGTAAGCACATGGGATATTCAAGAAAAAGCTTTTATACATACAAAGAGCTTTATGAAAAAGGCGGAGAAGCCGCATTACAAGAAATCTCTAGAAGGAAACCCTGCCCAAAAAATAGAGTGGAAGAAAAAATAGAAACTAGCGTATTTGCATTTGCTATAGAAAAACCTGCATATGGACAGATCCGAGTTTCCAATGAGATGAAAAAGAAGAGAATTCTTGTTTCTCCTGGAGGGGTCAGATCGATATGGCTAAGGCATGATCTAGAAACATGTAAGAAGAGACTAAAGGCGTTAGAAGCAAAAGCAGCTCAAGATCAAGTGATCTTTACAGAAGATTAATTAAGAGCG
The DNA here is from genome assembly GCF_019453995.1 of Candidatus Rhabdochlamydia oedothoracis. Taxonomy (NCBI): domain Bacteria; kingdom Pseudomonadati; phylum Chlamydiota; class Chlamydiia; order Parachlamydiales; family Candidatus Rhabdochlamydiaceae; genus Candidatus Rhabdochlamydia; species Candidatus Rhabdochlamydia oedothoracis. The sequence goes on from NZ_CP075587.1 coordinate 686,569, forward strand.
CTTGAAAAAGCTAAAGAAGAAAAAGAAGCGCATGTTTTCTGTTTCCTGAATGGTTTTTTTCTTTGATATAAAAAGTTCTTTGGTAAGTTCTATGGGTTGCCTGGATCGATCTATCTTAGGCCCTTTCAACCTTGAAGTGCACAAAAAAGAACATATAAATACTTGAAAAAACATCTATTGTGCACCCGAGCATAGCATGTTTGTAGATAATCTCGTAAACACTTCTAGTGGAGTTTCGAAGTTGAGAGCCTTTCTAGGTCTGTTATTTAGTAAAGTTTCCACCCTTTCTATATCCTTGGAAGTCGTATCTAAAAAGCTTTGTGTTTTAGGAAAATATTGCCTAACTAGTCCGTTTGTATGCTCATTTAAGCCTCTTTCCCAAGAATGGTAGGGCGTTGCAAAGTAGAAGTCTGTCTCTAGCTCGAAACTAACCATTTGGTGATAGGCAAATTCTTTTCCGTTGTCTGCTGTTAATGTGTGTACAAAATCTTTGATAGGTTTAAGTTGTTCAATTAACGCTTGACTTACTTCCTCTGCAGTTTTATGAGAAACTTTGGCGAGCTTAGTTAGCTTGGAAGTTCTTTCTACCATTGATACAATTACGCCTTTATGTCCTGCCCCTATGACTGTATCTAGTTCCCAGTCTCCTAAACGAGTCTTTTTTTCTACAATACAAGGCCGTTGCTTAATATCTATACGACCAGGCATGTTCCCTCTTCCAGAAGCTCCCTTTCTCTGCTTGTTATATTTTTTCCCTCGATGACGGAGCTCTCTATAAAGCTGTCCTCCCTGTCGTTTATCTTTCCAGATATGATTATAGATGGTCTCATGACTAACATGTTCTTTACCATGTCTTTTAAGCCATCCGGATATTTGTATAGGGCTCCATTGCAACTTGATTTTTTCTTCAATACGGGTAACTATTTGAGGAGTCATTTTTTTATTGGGCTGAGAATTTTTTCTAAGAAATGCTTTTTCTTGAGCTTGCTGATGACGGTATCCTCGTTGCCCTTTATTTCTCTTAAGTTCCCTACTAATAGTGCTATGATGAACTTTTAGAATGTTTGCTATTGAGCTAGATGTATCTCCTCTAGCTTTTAAAATATAAATCTGACATCTTTGGTCATAGGTTAGGTGATGGTAGCCTTTAGGCAAGGTCTCTCCTTGTGTTTGATTGTTAAAAATCACAATAGAGATTCTTTCATCGCCTGCCTATTCTTTTTTTAATTCTTCTGTGCACTTCAAACTTGAAAAGACTTTATTAAAAACCTCGCTAATTTTACGAAACAAAAAATCCATGATTTTTTTATTTTTAGCATCAGGATTATCAATAAACTGACTGGAAGGACCTAAAGATACAAGATTTACAGAAGAAGACATTGTTTTCTTTCCTATAGGTTAGCTCTAAAATAGAAAAGCAATAGAGTAGTAAAAATTCAATTAATAATCATTAATTAGCTTTATCTTTTTTGGCTTGTGATCTTCCAACCAGACCACGGGCTTAACTTACACCACTCTTTTAGAGTTCTAGTACATATACCGTATTCTTTTTCGATTACAGCTTTTGCAATGCCTGAATGAATAAGATCTAGAATCTGTTGTTTTTTTTGTTCTGATGAATCAGTTTCCTCTTGAAAGAAGCGATATGGTTGGTAACGCAGGTGATATTTTATTTTTCTCCGAGGAAGTGATTCCTTAACTGAATTAGGTATTTGTTTTTTCTCGGCTTTATTTAGTAAAGCTTCAAATTTAGCATCTCCTTCATTTATAAACCTTGCTAAAGGTGAGAAATAAATAAAGGGGTGGGGATCTTTGAGGATTTTATCGACTTCGGCTTCGATCTGATTAAAATTAAGCGATGATTCTTGTTCGTTTAGGATACGTTCTTGAGGGTTTTTAGTAAAGAGTGCATGAGAACTCAAAATACATTTTTTTGTAATAGTCATAATAAGAACTCTTGAAAGATTGTTATCTTTCCATATGTATATTATTGTATAATTACAGTCAATTTCTATTAATTATTTTAATTTATAAAATATATTATTAACTGCTGGAAAAGAAGAAAATAATCTTGCAAAAACTGAGGAATTATAGAGCTAAGAAAACTCATTCTGATTTTCTTAGCTCTAAGTAATGCTGGAGTATTTTCATATCAGGGCTTACGCATGAAGAATTTCCTTTGCACCTACTAGATCTAATAAATAATCTTTACGACATGATGCAATGAAGCGCCGTTTACGTAAACTGACCTTGCTTGTCTTATCTTTTTGTAAAAGATTCAAAGTAGCCCGTCGGGCTATAGATAGATTTTCAGCTCCATTTCCTTTTCTAACACGACTTAAATCCTCTCGGAAATTAACATCAAGTTGCCAATGCAATTTGTTTTCGATGCTCCAGTGATTACGCACTTCCTTTGCAAGACGTTCTGCGTTAGCAGGTAGAATTGAAATAAAATACCGAATTTCACAGCTATTCCTCTCTTGCGATTTCTTCTGTACTTTTACGCATATCAAGCTATGCAGCTTCTTCCAAATCTGACGCTGAGGTAACCAATCTAATTTTTCAGTCGCCCATACTTCTCTTATCTCACTACGTCCTCGAGTATATTTTTCAGACCGCCAATAATCACAGCTAGCTTCTTCCGGTATAACGTCCTGTGCTTGTTCAAAAAAGTTATGAGCTTCTGCATGTAATTGGTCTTGACTGCCTTTAAGAGCAATAACATAATCTCCTCCCTGGGAACAAATCTGTTCTATGAACCTATCTTGAATTGAATATAAATTTTCGCTATGATACCAGATCTTTTTATTTTTTAACTAAAGACAGATGACATGAGCAAGCAAGGATTAAATGAAGAACAGTTTAAAATACTCGAACCTCAAATGGAAAAATGGGTAAATCGTAACCATTATGGAAGAAAATTAGCGCCATGGAGACCTGTAGTGAATACTATTTTCTGGGTGCTTCGGACAGGAGCTCCTTGGAAAGATGCACCTAGAAACAAGGAGTTTTCTCATCCCTCAACAGCACACGCATGGCTTGGAAGAATGCAATCTGCTGGATTTTTAGATCAATTTTTAGAAGAGCTGCTTAAGCTTGCCGAACAGCTGGGGTGTATTGATGCCCAGAGACTCTCTGTAGATGGTTTTTTTTTCCAGCGGACGCGGAGGAGGAGAGCAAGTTGATTATGGCTACAAAGGTAAAGGCGTGACATCGCATTTACTGGTAGAAAAATCAGGAAAGCCTCTTGCAATCACTTTTACATCAGCATCCGGGGATGAGAAAAAACAAGTGATCCCTCTGCTTAGGAAAGTCATTCCCTTCATTAAAAAAGCATGGAATCAGGGAAAAGTACCCATACTTGAAGCAGATAAAGGTTATGACTCAGAGCAAACACGTATCGATGTTCTTTCCCATGAGGTTTTTCCTCTGATAGCTCGGAAAAGAAACACTAAGGGATATAAGATAAAAGGCATTTGCTACCTTGAAAAGCAACGTTGGGTCGTTGAGAGAACGATTTCTTGGTTAAAGACATGCTTCCGTCGTCTTACAGTGCGCTGGGAAAGAAAGGCAATATATTGGAACGGACTATTAATGTTTGGACTACTGGGATATTGGATGAATTTCTTAAGTCGGCAAGTATCTTTAAAACAGTAAATTTAATTCAAGATAGGTTCATACTCGTTTACATTCAAATTAAGAGGTTGAATATATAAACGTTTTTATAAAAAGAATAACCTCTTCTTGCAAGATAGAGCAGCTTTTTCAAAAAAACCCAGTTATGCAATTCTTAACATGCGTTGGCCATGATTTTCATATTGTGTTGCTTGAACTAGCTGTTGATTTCTTGTCATTAGAATGAAGAACTAATATATTGTGAAGTAATAACAAGGGAGATTTGTGTGTTTTTAGAGCGTTTCCAGGAAAAGATTCATTCTAGCCCACATGATGTATTAGGTTTACACCTAGGCATTGATGGTAAAAAAGTGATTCGCCTTTGGCGTCCTGGAGCAGAGAATATTTATTTAAAAGTATTTGGATCCATAGTTCAAGCTAAAAAGATCGACAGCAAGGGATTATTTGAATATGAAGTCCCTGAAAAAACAGAATTTAGAGATTACCGTGTTTATCATCAAAATGGTTTGCTAGCAAGCGATCCTTATGCCTTTGGTCCTATTTTTGGCGAGTTGGATAAACATTTGTTTGCACAAGGTGTTCATTACCGTCTCTATGAAGTTATGGGAGGGAAAGTAAGCACGCATCAAGGAATTGCAGGAGTAAAATTTACAGTTTGGGCTCCTAATGCAAAATGGGTTTCTTTAGTAGGCGATTTTAATCATTGGGATGGTCGTGTTAACCCCATGCGCAGTTATGGGGGCATTTGGGAGTTATTTATTCCAGGGATTGGTAATTATCAAAAATACAAGTTTGAAATTCATACCGATGGGGAAGTATTTCTTAAAACAGATCCGTATGCGAACTATTGTGAGTTAAGACCTGCTAACGCTTCTATTGTATTTGATGTTGATCGATATGAGTGGCAAGATCAAGTTTGGCGAGAAAAACAACTAAAACGCAATAGAGATAGTTATCCTTTGAATATTTATGAGGTTCATCTTGGGTCCTGGAAGAAAAGAGATGGGCATTATCTCAATTATAGAGAGATGGCTTTTGAACTAGCTCAATATTGCAATCAGATGGGATTTTCTCATGTAGAACTTCTCCCTATTACAGAATATCCTCTTGATGAATCGTGGGGATATCAAGTAACCGGTTTTTTTGCCCCAACTAGTCGATTTGGAACTCCTGAGGATTTCCAATATTTTGTAGATTATCTACACCAGCAAAATATTGGAGTCATTTTAGATTGGGTCCCCGCGCATTTTCCCCTAGATAGTCATTCTTTACATCTCTTTGATGGAACGTGTTTATATGAGCATAAAGATATACGCCAAGGATATCACCCTCATTGGAGTACTTGTATTTTTAATTATGGTAGATTTGAAGTGTCGAATTTTCTGATCGCAAGCGCTCTTTTTTGGCTTGATAAGATGCATGTTGATGGCTTTCGAGTAGATGCAGTAGCTTCCATGCTTTATTTAGATTATGGAAGGGAAGCTGGTGAATGGATCCCTAATGCGTATGGAGGCAGAGAAAATTTAGCCGCCATTGAATTTATCAAACATCTTAACTCCATTGTACACCAATTATTCCCTTTTGCATTGATGTGTGCTGAAGAGTCTACTTCCTTTACCGGTGTAACGCATTCTTTAGAAAAAGGTGGTCTTGGTTTTAACCTTAAATGGAATATGGGCTGGATGAATGATAGTTTGCAGTATTTTTCTAAAAATCCTCTTTTTCGCAGCTATCATCAAAATATACTTACGTTTAGTTTACTATATGCTTTTTCTGAGAAGTTTATTCTTCCCCTATCTCATGACGAGGTCGTTCATGGTAAAGCTAATCTACTCTCTAAAATGCCAGGGGACGATTGGCGAAAATTTGCAAATGTACGCCTATTCTATAGTTGTCAAATCTGTTATCCAGGAAAGAAGCTAGTTTTTATGGGGGTAGAGTTAGGTGTGTGGAAAGAATGGAACTCACAAGAAGAGCTTCCTTGGGGGCTTTTAGCCTATGAAAGACATCAAATGCTTCAGAGATTTTTTCAGCAAATGAATGCTTTTTATCAGAAAAATTTCGCACTATGGCAGTGGGATTTTGATTCTAAAGGATTTGAATGGATAGATTTTTCAGACCAAAAGAATTGTTGTATTAGCTATTTAAGAAAGGCCGAGCAACAACTTTTGTTTTGTGTGCATAATTTTAGTGCTAATTGTATACCCAATTATGTAATTCATTTGTTAAATGTAGTACGAATAAAAGAAGTATTTAATACAGATAAAAAAGAGTATGGTGGTTCTGGTAAACTAAACTCTTCTGTAGAAATCATGAATAATCTGCAAAAAAAACCAATCGGTGTACAATTTCAACTCTCTCCACTTGCAACAATGATTTTTGAGGTGCAATTTGTCTGCTAAACAAGTTTCTTTTACACATAAACAGTACACGCAATACATAGAAGAGATCCATAAACACGATCGGCTCTATTTTCTCGAAGCCAAACCCGTTATCTCAGATTATGAATATGATCAGTTGGTAAAAAAAGTAGAAGAAATGGAGAAAATGCATCCAGAGTGGATTGATCCCTCCTCTCCTACTCAGCGTTTAACAGACCAACCTTCTAAGGGATTTATTCAAGTAAAACATACAACTCCTATGCTTTCCCTAAGCAATACCTATTCCCAAGAAGAGGTGGAAGATTTTATTAAACGCATGCAAAAATGGCTAGGTCCTCAAAACTTGCAGTTTTGTACAGAGCTAAAAATGGATGGGGTAGCTATAACCGTCTGTTATCAAGATGGCAAATTGCTACAGGCTCTCACTCGAGGGGATGGAAAAGTAGGTGATGATATTACCGCAAATATTAAAGCTATTCGCTCTATTCCTCTTTGTATAAAAACAAAAAAGAGAATAGAGGTTAGAGGAGAAGTATTTATGTTGCATCGGGTTTTTCAAAAGCTCAATCAATCCAAGGTAGCTGTAGGAGATGAGTTATGGGCAAATCCAAGAAATGCAGCAGCGGGGTCTTTAAAGCTACTTGATGCAAATCAAGTAGCTAAACGTTCTTTAAGCGCTGTGTTTTATGCTTTTGCTAATGAAGCAGAGGCTCCTTGCACAACTCAATATGATTGCCATCACTATTTAAAATCTTTAGGCCTTCCTAGCTTTTCCGATGCATATATCAAGCGTTGTCACACAGCAGATGAGATCATGGAGTTTGCAAAACAAATTGAGAAAAAAAGGCATCATCTTGCGTTTGATATTGATGGGATTGTAGTTAAAATAGATCTACTAAAAGATCACGCAGAGCTTGGTGTTACAGGTAAAAGCCCTAGATGGGCGATTGCTTATAAATTTGCTCCTGAGCAAGCCGAAACAAAAATTAGAGATATTACCGTGCAAGTAGGCAGAACAGGAGTATTAACCCCAGTAGCTGAATTAGAACCTGTATTGTTAGCTGGTAGCACAATTGCTCGGGCTACTTTACATAATCGAGAAGAAATAGAGAGAAAAGACATTCGTATTAAAGATTATGTAATCATTGAAAAAGGAGGCGATGTCATTCCTAAAGTGCTGCAGGTTAACTTAAAGAAACGCATAAAATCCTCAACTCCCTGGGATATGCCACATTTTTGTCCCAGTTGTGGTAGCAAAGTGGTGCAATATGAAGGCGAGGTTGCTATGCGCTGTCCTAATACTAAAAATTGTCCTGAGCAAGTTATGCGTAAAATCTTCTTTTTTGCAAGTAAAGATGCTATGAACATCGAACATTTAGGGGACAAGGTGACTAAACAACTCATCGCAAAAAAATTGATTCGCAGCGTAGCCGATCTCTATCAATTGACTAAAGAAGATTTAGCTCAATTAGAAGGATTTAAAGAAAAATCGATTCAAAACTTGCTAAATAGCATTGATAAATCTCGCCATGTAAGTTTGGATCGGTTTATCTTAGCTTTGGGAATTAAATATGTAGGAGAAGGCTCTGCCGAATTGCTTGCACAAGCAGCTAGGACAATCGATAGGCTTTTAGAAATGCACATGGATGAACTGCGGAAAATTCAAGGAATTGGAGAAAAAACGGCTATTGCTGTTGTTGAGTATTTTAAAGATCCAAATTATTTACAGGAGATAAAGGCTTTACTCGAAGCTGGGGTAAAACCTCAATCGATGCAAACAATTCAGATTGAAAATCACTATTTTGCCAATAAAATATTTGTGTTAACCGGTACTTTAAAAGAGTATAGTAGAATAGATGCTGCTCTTCTTATTAAAGAAAGAGGAGGCAGGGTAACAAATTCTGTGAGTCGTAATACCGATTATCTTCTAATAGGTGAAGATCCAGGGTCTAAATTGGCTAAAGCACAAGAATACAAAGTCCATATATTAAATGAGCAAGCTTTTAAAAAGCTGCTATAGGAGAGAAGATGTATAAAAAACTGGTTAAAGGCGCTCTTATTGGAGGAGTTACTGTTTTTATTTGGAGTATGCTCTCTTGGATGATTTTCCCTTGGCATACACAGACCTATTTTAAATTTACAAATGAAGCAGAAGTTGCAAAGGTTCTCAAAGAAAACACTTCACAGAGCGGAATTTATATTTTACCCAATACGAGTCATTATTCTAATAACACACCTACGAAAGAGATGAGAAAAGCAGAAGAGATCTTAAAGACAGGTCCTTTTGTATTTGCCTCCATAAAATTAGGAGGAATGAAAAAAATGGGGCTTACAACTCTAATGATCTCTTTATGTTCCTATATTCTAGCAGCAGCAATGATATCCTGGATGCTTTTACAAACACAAGGACTGCGTTTTTTAGAAAAGGCACTTTTTGTGACAATGATTGGGTTATTAACAGCGATTATAGGTGTATTACCTAATTGGAATTGGTGGCATTTTTCTACAGCTTATACCCTTATAACTTGCTTAAACCTAGTTATTGGTTGGGCATTAGCAGGCTTATTAATGGCTAAAACTCTTAAGACTTGAATGGGGAACAAGCTCTCCAAGTAGGGTTTGATTGCTAAATCCGATAATTTTTACGGTTTGCAAAGAGCCAATTAAAGAAGTATCTCCTGCAAAAATCACACTTTTCCAACATCTACTGCGCGCTTTGAGATTTTTATCTTTAGTGCATTTTTCTACTAGCACTTCTATACAAGAACCTAATATCTCTCGTCTTTGTTCTGTACAGATTTGCTCATGTAACTGTAAAAGACGCTGCAGACGCTCTTGTTTTACCTCTTCTGGGATATCATCTTTCCAGCGAAATGCAGGGGTCCCTTTACGGGCGCTATAAGAAAAAATGAAAGCTACGCTGTAACGAATTTCTCTCAAGACATCATAGGTTTGCTGAAACTCTTGCTCTGTTTCTGTTGGGAAACCGACAATGATATCTGTGCCAAGCGAAACATTGGGTACAATTTTTTTTAATAAAGCTACTTTTTCTAAGTAGGTTTCCAAAGTGTAAATACGATGCATTTTTTTCAAAATGCGATTAGATCCAGCTTGGATCGGGAAATGCACAAATTCACATACAGAAGGAAGATCTCGGATAGCTTGCATAAGTTCAACGGTGATATCCACAGGATGAGATGTCATAAAACGGATGCGTTGTAAACCCTGTATTTGATCTAAGCGGTAGAGCAAATCGTGGAATAAATAACCCCATTCTGCTTTATCCTTGCCATAGCTGTTGACGTTTTGCCCAAGCAGTGTAATTTCTTTGTAACCTTTTTCCACAAGGAGCTTACATTCTTCAAGAATTTGATCAGGATGGCGAGAAACTTCTTGCCCTCGCGTATAAGGAACAACGCAATAGGTGCAGAACTTATCACATCCTCGAATAATGGAGACAAAGGCTTTAATAGGATCATCTCGTTTCGCTACCAAATAATCCAGATTTTCTTCAAACCGATCCACAGTTCGAATGGTTTTTTTACCTTTTAGCAAAACCTCATCAAGCACCTCATTCAAATCGCTAATATTATTCGTACCTAATACGAAATCCACATGAGGAAGCTTGCGAAACAAAGAATCTTTTTTAGCCATTGCCATACAGCCTGTAATACCAATTATGGGTCTTTCTAAGAAATTTTTCCTCATCCGACCTATCTTGCCAAAGGCTTTGCGCTCAGCTAGATCGCGAATAGAGCAAGTATTAGCGATAAAAAGATCTGCTTGATCCTCTTCTAATACGCGTTTTAATCCTCTTTTTTCCAAAAGACCAACCATGATTTCCGTATCAAGCTCATTCATTTGGCAGCCATAGGTCTTTACGAAAAAAGTTTTTACTTGTTGTTTACGCATAATGATCTTCTTTGAATTTAAAAATTAAGAGGAGTCTAGCTTAAAAAGGAGCTTTTAGCAAGCTTATCTCAAGCAAAAGTCTTAAGTTCTTGGCAAAAAAAGAACAGACAAGTAAACTATCGTTTCTTTAATAAATAAACTTAAAACTCTTTTAAAGGCTTGTAGATGAATGCAAAACAAGATAAAACATTTTTTGTCACCAAAGAGGATGCTCGCCTTAACCGCAGATGGTTCAAACTAGATGCGTCAGGTAAGACTTTAGGAAGATTTGCTAGCGAAGTAGCTAAAATCTTAAGAGGGAAACATAAAACAGATTTTACTCCTAATACCGATACAGGGGATGGTGTCATTGTTGTTAACGCAAGTAAAATTGCGGTTACTGGTTCAAAAGATGCTCAAAAAATTTATCGCTATCACACAGGAGCTATGAGCGGAATGCGGGAAATCCCTTATCGTGTTATGCTTGATCGAAAGCCTGAATACATCATTTTAAAGGCGGTTAAAGGAATGATGCCAAAAACTAGGCTCGCAGAAGCTCAACTAAAAAAGTTGCGTATTTATGCAAAAGAGGAGCACGATATGCATGCACAATCTCCACAATCCGTTAACATCTAATAGGGACTTATGAAAGAACAAGAATTTATTGGAACGGGCAGAAGAAAAACAGCGGTTTCTTCTATTCGCCTACGTCCCGGTACTGGAAAGATAGAAGTAAATGGAAAAAAATTTGAAGAGTACTTTCCTTTAGCCCTGCAAAGAACAACCATTTTATCCCCTTTAAGTGAGGTGGATAACCCTGAGAACTACGACCTTATCATCCGTGTAAAGGGTGGTGGCATTGAAGGTCAGGTGATTGCGTCTAGACTGGGCATTTCTAGAGCTTTAGTTGAGCAGAACATAAACAATCGGCCAGTCTTAAAGGGTTTAGGCTTTTTAACCCGTGATTCTCGTAAAAAAGAACGTAAAAAGTATGGACAACCAGGAGCTCGTAAGCGCTTCCAGTTCTCAAAACGTTAGTTTCTCTCCTTGTTTTAGGGCTTTATTATTTAAAGCCCTTTTTCGATGGTCCTAAACAAGCAGTGATTATCTAAATTTTAATTTATAGATAAAGAATATATTATGCTCCAAAAACATTGGAGTCATAAATGAATATCTCTTACCCTAACTGCTGTTCACATACAGTAAGAGCCTGTTTAAAATCTTTTCAGTAAGGTATAATGATAGTTTTCATAAAACCTTTGGAGGTAATTATGACCCGCTCTTATCCAAGCGATATCTCTCGTAAGCAATTTAGCAAAATCCATCTAATACTTGAGTCTACACGCAAAAAAACACGTCCACGAATAGTTGATCTATAGTAGTACCGATTCAAACGGCTAGCTTAATGGGGTTCAAGTCAACGACTTGAAACTTGTCGTTAATCCTATATTTTTCTATACGATTGAATCGGAACCAATATATTACCCATAGATTATCCTAAATGCAGGGCCAACGCATGAAGATTTTGCTTGATAATTGAGAGATAAAAAATGATTCTGGCTCCTTTTTCATAAGGAGTATAAAATGGAAGGATTCATTCATTCTTCATCTATTATGATGCATTTTTCGAAATTACCAGATCCAAGAAAGGCGCGCAATCAACTATATAGCCTTCATGATATACTCGTTTACATTTAAATTAAGAGGTTTAATATATAAACATTTTTATACAAAAGATAACATATCCTTGTAAGATAGAGTGGTTTTTTCAAAAAAACCCAGTTATGCAATTCTTAATTTGAAATCAAACTAGTCTAATAAAAAATTTCGTAATAATCGATATTATGAAAAATTCTTAGATTTTAAGAAGGCGATTTGTTCTTTTTTTGAAAATATTCCTAAATATCGGGAAGAACTGCAGCCTCTTTTATCTAAGAAATTTTACTTAGTTAAATCTTAATTTAAAGATAAACGAGTATACAAGTTATGCAAGAGATCTATTAACGCAATTCGAAAGAAAGTCATTTGCTTGTTTGGAGAAACGGCAATTCAAATCTATGGGCTAATTCCAAAAAAGTGCCCTAAGGGGGTGGGAATGTAGGTAAGAGGTATTATGAATACATATTTGCGAACTGAAAAATATTTTAGCAGAACATTTTGATTGGAACAAGTCTAGACTAACCGTATTAGTCAATAGATCTATTTATGAAACTTTTAGAACCAACTTTAGAAAAGATCAAAAAGCGATACCCTATAACTGTGTTTGCTTAAAAAACGCTTTAAGAATCCAATTGATAGAGCGTACTGTATTTTTTTTGTAAGTAATCAATAAAGGGTTTTTCTGAAAGAATAGACCCTGTAATTTTTTGACAGAGTTCTTCTTGTGTATATTGCCTTCCAAATTTATGAATATGTGTTTGTAGCCAAGTGCGAATAGGGGAGAGATTTCCTTGTTCTGCTTGTGTTCCCCAATTAGGCTGATCTTTTTTGAACTGAGAGAAGAATTGCGCTGCATAAAGATTTCCCAAAGCGTAGGTAGGAAAGTATCCTATCATTCCTAAAGACCAGTGGATGTCTTGCAAGCAACCTTGGCTGTCGATCTTTGGATCAAGGCCCAGATAATCACGCATGCGCGTATTCCAAGCTTCAGGGATATCTTTAACCGATAAAGATCCTTCGATGAGCTGCTTTTCTATTTCAAAGCGTAATAAAATGTGCAGATTGTAACTAATTTCGTCGGCTTCGATTCGTATGAAATGGGGTTTTATACTATTAATAGCTCTATAAAACTGATCTAAAGTAATCAATCCAAATTGTTTAGGAAGATTTTGTTGTAATATGGGAAAAAAATACTGCCAAAAATGCCTGTTTTGACCAATTAAGGTTTCCCAAAAACGAGATTGGCTTTCATCAATCCCTAAAGAAAGTGATTCAGCAAGAGGAGTCCCGTAATGTTCAGCAATAAGGCCTATATGGTATAAGCCATGGCCTCCTTCATGCAGTGTTGCGCTAATGGTGCCTAGAATATTTTCTGGATTTACAGCTACAGTCATACGGGTATCTTTAGGTTGTAGGCCTGTACAAAAGGGATGTACAGAGTAATCTAAACGAGAAGAAGAGAGAGAAAATCCCATTTTTTCCAAAATCAAATGAGCAAATTCTAGCTGTATGTGTTTAGGACATAGCTGATAAAGAAAATGATTTTCTACAGGGCTTTTAATAGATATTTCTTTAAGCAATTGTTTTAAAGGCGGTTTTAATTGGTTAAATATATTTATCAGATCAGAGGTTTTAGCGTCCGGCTCATAGGTGTCTAATAGAGCATCATAAGGATGCTCTTGATAGCCGATAATATCTGCTTTTTTGCGGCAAAGAGAAATCACTTTTTGTAGATGAGGAAGAAATAGTTTAAAGTCGTTATGTTTTTTTGCCATTTGCCATACATGAGCTGCATTAGATGTCACAGTGGCAAATTTTTTGACAAAAGAAGAGGGAATTTTAGCCGCTAGCAGATAATCTCTACGCCATCTTTTCAAAGCGATTATTTGTAGGAGGGTTAGATGAGGGTCTTTGATTTCTTTTGTATCCAAATCAATTAAAGAATTTAAGCTTTTTGCAAAGGCTTTGCTTGTTTTTTTTTGATGAACCAAGCCAGAAAGAAGAGCGATTTGTTCGGGGCGATATGCAATTCCTTCTGCTGGCATGTAGATTTCTTGATCCCATTCGAGCAGATAGGTAATAGAAGAGAGATGGGCTATTTGTTTAGAGAGCTTAATGAGTTTTTGATAGGGATGCATAGATTATCCAATGATTTGCCTATCTTTAGATTAGATCAAAACTCTAAAAAGATGAAGCTAGATTTTAGTTATTTGCTATCTGCTTTTTATTAAATATACGTATAAAATAAGAGCTTATGCTATGAGCTAATGGGGTGCAGAAGGCAATGCTTAAGAAAAATAAAGTAATTCCACCACTACCCACAACCACATCAGAGAGCCAATGAGCGCCTGTGATCAACCTAGGTATACAAAGAAAACCAGCATAGAACCAAGCTACAATGGCAAAACGCCAACCAGCTAAATAAGAGAAGCTAGCGGCAAAAAGCAAGGCTGTTGTGGCATGGTCTCCCGGGAAGCTTGTTTTAGATACATCTTTGATTTTCATCCAAGGGATTTCCTGTGATAGCATTACGCTATTTTCAACTACTAAAGAAGGACTAGGTCTTGGTATGGAAATAAAATTACGAAAAAGCATACAATTTACAAAGAAGAGAATAAAAGCAATATATAAAATGCAAAAGAGCAATTGTGCGATACGTATTTTACGTAAAGAATACGGAGATTTTTGTATCCATACAGTGAAAAATACCAATATGCATAGATCTTCTACCCAGTCTGCATATTTGTGATTTGCGCAAGCCCAAAATACTTGCCAATAGTGACTATCTAATAGAGATTGATTGACCAGTTTAAAAAATGCAATGTCTAGCTTTTGCCAATAGATAGCTGCTTTGGGCCACAATAAGCTTGCTAGTAAAAGCGCTAGAAGAGTTTGTAAAAGAAAAAGGGATCTGAGTTTATATGAGGTGGTCATTGTACTCTCTTAAAGTATCGGTAGGAAAATAGACTAAAGCAAATGCAAAAAGGCATAAGGATTGCATAAAAAGCAGAAATGGTTTCATTTTCGCTTAAAATTAGAGCTGCATCTAGTAGAGTAAAAAAAGCAATAAATCCAAATAGGGCCAAAGCATAGGTTAAAAAGATAGGGAAAGAGCGTCTATGACTTATGCAAAAGGGGGCAATGGCAAGAACCGCTAATAAAGATAAAAGAGGCATAGTAATTTTCAATAAGAAATAAGAAAGAGCTATAGGATATTCGTAAGGGCTTACTCTCTTTTTAACTAAGTCTTTAAACAGAGTGCTGATCTTTTGATTCTCTAGAGAAAGAGGTGGTTTGTAATTTTCTAGAAGGCCTTTAAATAAGGTAAAAAGGTATTTTTCAAAAGACTCTACTTTTTCAAAATGCCCTTTACTATTTCGCTTAAGCTGGTCTACAAAAAACCCTATGGGCTGTTTTAGATCATAACAAAGAGATTTCATGCGCCAAATTTCGTCAGCACTGCGGATCCAAAATACATCGGTTAGTAGTTGTTTTTGAGGGTCTTTAGCTTGATAAATGAGTTTAGATTGGTCAGATAAAGACATCATGTAAAGATGGCTATCTTTAGAAGAGGATTTCCAATGCTGTTCTTGGAATTGATCGACAAAAGTTAAACTAGAAGGAAGTATCCATTCATTACTCATATAATTGAAAAGAGCTAAAGCAATAGCTAGATAAAAGAAAGGGCGTAGAATCACTTTTAAAGATAAACCGGAAGCTCTTAGAGCCACCAATTCCCCCCTTGTCTTGAGTGCAAATAACACCTTTATCGTAGTGATTAAAACACCTAGGGGAATCAATAAGTCAGCTCTTTTAATGAATTCAAATAGATAATATAAAAACATATGAGAAAAAGTAATTTTTGTGTCTTGCATAAAGTCTTGCATGTGTAAAGAATAATCTATTAATGCATAGATGGAGTAAAAGCAGCCTAAAAAAAGAAAGAAAAAACTGCTTATTTCTCGGATGAGATAGCGTTGCCAAATTTTCACATGCATTATTCAATCCCTTTAGAAACCAATTTTAGCTGTCTATAGCTAGCACAAACTATTAAAAGGTGGGGGATGAGTAATAGGCTAATAGCTAAAAGCGCGTTAGGATACATGGATTTAGCAATAATAAAACATAACATAAAAAAAGCTACTAAAGAAATAGCCCACAAGATTTTTTTCTTGGATTGATTGCGACCAATCTGCAGCCCTAGGTAGGTGCCAATCAATGTAAAGGTAAACGCGGCAAAAGCGATGGAGATTCGTTTAGCTATTTCAATGAGTATTTTCTTGGGTATTTTAGAATGTGCTTCTAAGCTCTCTTTTGCCAGGAGCATACGCAATGTTAGGTAATCGTGATGAGATAACCAATTTGTATGCTGCATAAACTGACCAAGCTGAATGGCCTTTATTTTCATGTGATCTTGATTTTCAATCATAAGATGATCAAAACCCTGCTCTTGTTTGGAATCAAAAGAAGAAATATAAGAGATTGCACTTCCTTCTAATTCTTCATTAACCAAAGAGAGATTTCTGAAAGAAAACAAGCTAAGGCGCTTGTTAGAGCTATTGTTAATAGCAATAATAACATCCTCTGCAGACGTAGCTCCTTTGGAGACCTGCAGGTCTATATACATATTTTTAAGTTTGACAGGGCTTTCTTTTTGTAAAATAAATAAAGGATTAAAAGTTACTGTTTCGTAGATGAGCATTCTTGCTTTGCTGCGACAAATGGGGGCTAATTCAAAAGCAATCATAGCATTGAGCAAAACCAATAGAAATCCTGAAGCTAAAATGGGGCTTACAATTTTTTGCAGGCTAAGGCCAACCATACGTAAAGCTGTAATTTCTTGATGATAGCTCAGCCTTTGAAGAAGCAAAATGGAAGAGATTAGGCAAGAAATAGGAATAGCAATCGGCAAAATATAGGGGATTTGATATAGAGAGAATAGAATAATCTTGGTAAAAGAAGCTTCAGATGTGATAAATCTAGCAATTTCTTGAAAACGAAGCACAAGTAATACACTAATAAATGCGCTTACACAAAGAAAGAAAACTTGGAAGTAGTTGCGCAATAAATAGCGCCATAAAATGGGCATAAGCGTAAAATAATGAATTAAAAGTCATGCATCATTCTAGGGGATTGCGAAATATTTCAAAAAGAGTAAAATGTTAAAGATAAAAGACCCGCTTAAAACCGTAAAAGATTTTCTAAAATCCAAAAATGCATCTAACCAACCTATTTTAATGGGTTATTCAGGAGGATGTGATTCTAAAGCTTTGCTTTACTTAAGCTTAGAATGTTCTTTATTATTCAAATTTTCCCTCTGTGTGGCTCATATTGATCATGGATGGCGAGAAGAGAGCGGTAAACAGGCTAAAATGCTGCAAGAAGAAGTAGAAGAGCTTGGATTGCCCTTTTACTTAAAAGTTTTACATTTTGAAGATTTTGAAAAAAAAAATCTAGAACAACAGGGTCGAGAAAAAAGATTACAGTTTTTTAAAGAACTTTATCAAAAATTAGATTGTCAGGCTCTTTTGTTAGCACATCAAGCAGAAGATCAAGCAGAAGTTGTTTTAAAAAGAATCTGTGAAGGAGCTCATCTTACGTCACTTCGTGGAATGCAACCAGATATGAGATTAGAAGAAATGCGTATTTGGCGTCCTCTACTCCCGGTTTCTAAAAAAACTCTTCGTAGTTGGTTAGAAAAAAGGTCTCTTGTTTCTATAGAAGATCCTACAAATGAGAACTCTCAATTTTTAAGAGCAAGAATGCGCAAAGAGATTTTTCCGGAATTAAGTCGCCTTTTTGGTAAGGAAATTGCTGGAAATCTTTGTAAATTAGGAAAGCAAGCACAAGAACTAGATAGCTATTTTTATCAAAAAAATCTTATCTTATTCACAACGCAAAAAGAAGATTGCAGCAAAGTAGAATGGGATTTAAATCCCTTTCTGCCTTTAGATAGAGTGGAACTCCATTATGCTGTTAAACAATGGTTGCGCATGCAGAAAGTGATATTACCTAGTTCTTTTATGGATATAATCATGGAATTTGTAGTAAAAAATAAAATTAAAAAAGAATTTATTTATAAGGAAAAATTATTAAAAATTGATTCCGGGCGGCTTATTTTAATAAAAAATAGTATAAAAAAATAGTTATTTAATATTTATTATATAATTCTAAATCATTTAGATTCATATAATTCAAACAAATTAATTTGAAAATTAAAGAAAAAATAATTTTCTTTTTGCTAAGATGTGAAAAAGCCCCATCTTGCAAGATTTCGTACTTTAGAGTGGAATATGCTTGTTTTCAGTGATTTGATTGTAAAACTAAGAGATAAAAATAGCTTTACTTTAATCGAGATTGAGTGGTTTAATCTTTTAATCCAAGAGAGTGTTTAAATACTATGAATAATGACAATTTAAAACCAGAATCTAGTCCTAAAAAAAGCTTGCCAGGAGGATTTTTTATTCTACTACTAGCAGCCGTCTTAGTGATTTTGACCATTCAGAATTTACAGGACGATAAAGCTGCTAAAGTTTCTTTTAGTTATCAGGTAGAGCATCTTGTGAATTTGGATCTGATCCAAAAAGACGAGAGCCGTAAAGCAGCATTAAATGATAATTTAGTGACCTTTACCGGCAGGTTTAAGGACAAACAAAGCGATGAAGCAAAAGGCCATTATCGCTACCTTGAACTTCTTTATTTAAATCATGAACTTAGCGGAAAAAAAGAAGAACTTGCTTCTGGGATTGGTCAATCAAAAAGACTAGTGGAAGAATCAGCAGATCTATTACTCCGCTTAAGTGGGCAGCCGATTCCCAAAGAGGGATATGTTGTCATAGACCCTATTTATAATACTCCTAATGAAAACCATAGCGTTGTCATTAAATCCGTTTCCAATCAAGGATTAATAAGTCTTAATGACCTAGAAAAAATATTTCCCTTGCTCTCTCGAGAAACAAACCCCACAGAAACCGCTACTTTTGGTAAAGATTTACTGACCTTGATTGAGAGGTTTCGCTCTCCAGCTCTTGGTATCGGTAATGAAAAGATGAAACAGCAGCTTAAAGAGCTCTATCAAGAAGTGAACCAAGCTTCTTCTTTAACTCCACAAGAGCAAATTTCCATCTATCGAAGTGCTCTTACTTCATTAGATCAACTCGTTTCAGAGCTCAATCAAGAACAACAGAATGTATGCCTGCTTCAATTAAGAAGTGTACGGAACTATAAAACTCAGTTGGAAGATTATGCTAGCGTGCTTTCTCTATTAGAAAAAAATGAAGCGCAGTTTGAAAAATCTAGACAAAATGTTGCAAATGTCACTTGGTATTTTAATAATCAAGAGTTATCCACTCGGATGCTAGAAAAACAAGATCCTGAGGTTTATGCCCATTGGTTCTCTCAAGCTAAACAAGAATGGGATAACTTTGGAGTGAATAAAGGAGCTGTATTTAAGGCTCCAGATCAGCCACGTAATCTTGTATTGGAAAAGACCTTTAAAAGCGAAGAGCCCTCTCCTAATTACTTTAGCTATATTTTGACGATCTTGCCAGTAGTGCTTGTTGTTGCTGTATTGTATTTTATCTTTTCTCGTCAGATGAAAGGAGTAGGGACAAATGCAATGAATTTTGGGAAGTCTCCCGCTCGTCTTTTAACTAAAGATAAAAATAAATTTACTTTCAAAGATGTAGCTGGTTGTGAAGAGGCTAAAGAAGAATTACAAGAGATTGTTGATTTTTTAAAAGAACCTGGCAAATTTACCGCTTTAGGAGCCCGCATTCCTAAAGGTGTTTTAATGGTAGGTGCTCCTGGAACAGGAAAAACTTTAATAGCCAAGGCTGTTGCTGGAGAAGCCGATCGTCCTTTTTTCTTTATCTCAGGTTCTGATTTTGTAGAAATGTTTGTCGGTGTGGGTGCAAGCCGAATTCGAGATCTCTTTGATCAAGCTAAAAAGAGTGCTCCTTGTATCATTTTTATCGATGAGATTGATGCTGTGGGACGCCATCGCGGCTCTGGAATTGGGGGAGGACATGATGAAAGAGAACAAACGCTCAATCAACTTCTTGTCGAAATGGATGGATTTGATACGAATGAAGGGGTCATTTTAATTGCTGCAACCAATCGCCCTGATGTACTAGATAAAGCGCTATTGCGCCCTGGTCGATTTGACCGAAGAATTGTGATCGATCTTTCCGATATTAAAGGTAGGTATGAAATTTTAAAGGTACATGCTCGTAAAATTAAACTGGATCCTACCGTGGATCTCATGAATATTGCTCGTAATACACCGGGCTCATCAGGTGCTGATCTAGCAAACATCCTGAATGAAGCAGCTTTGTTGTCAGCTCGTAAAGGTCGTTACGCAGTAACAGCAGCTGATGCTGCAGAAGCTTGTGATAAGGTGCGTTATGGCAAAGAGCGCAGAAGTTTGGAAATCTCTCAAAATGAAAAGAAAACCACAGCTTATCATGAAGCAGGGCATACCGCAGTTGCTCTTTTTGTCAAACACTCAGATCCTGTAGACAAAGTTACCATTATTCCTAGAGGGCTGTCTCTTGGTGCTACGCATTTTATGCCCAAGAAGAATAAATTAAGCTATTGGAAAAAAGAACTCCTGGATGAGCTTGCTGTACTTATGGGAGGGCGTATTGCAGAAGAGATTTTTATTGGAGATATCTCAAGTGGTGCGCAAATGGATATTTCACAAGCTACAAGACTTGCTCGTCGTATGGTGTGTGCATGGGGAATGAATGAAAAATTAGGTACTGTTGCCTATGACAAAGGATCCGATAATGGGCAATATATAGGAGTATCTAACTACCATGAAAAAAGCTATTCTGAAGCAACAGCGGAAGCTATTGATGAAGAGGTAAAAAAGATTCTTCATGAAGCAAATGAAAAGGCAACACAGATTATTTCAGAGAAGAAGGACGGCCTGCAAAGGCTTGCAGAAGCTTTAGTGGAATATGAAACCGTAAACGGTGAAGAAGCCCGCGCTCTCATCGATGGAACTTTTGACATCGAGAAAAAGAAACAAAGTTTAGAAGAAGAAAAGCTGCAGAAAAAAGTACCTCCGCCACCACAAATATCATCTGATCGGACCTTCCCGATTAGTGATAGTCCTTCTTCTCAGCAGATTTAAATCCTTACGAAAAGCTCTTTTTAAAAGGGCTCTTTCAACCTCGAAGTGCACAAAAAAGAACACTATAAATAATTGAAAAAACATCTATTGTGCACCCGAGCATAGCATGTTTGTAGATAATCTCCTAAATGCTTCTAGTGGAGTTTCGAAGTTGAGAGCTTTTCTAGGTCTGTTATTTAGTATAAGTTTCCACTCTTTCCATATCCTTGGAAGTCGTATCTAAAAAGCTTTGTGTTTTAGGAAAATATTGCCTAACTAGTCCGTTTGTATGCTCATTTAAACCTCTTTCCCAAGAATGGTAGGGCCGTTGCAAAGTAGAAGTCTGTCTCTATTCATCAAAAAAGAATATGAAGCAATAAAAAAAGCCTTATTTCAATATGAAAAAACAGTAGATGCAAAAAACCAACCAACTTTTAGAGGAATGCGTAGAAACCTATTGATGATTTTTCAAAAATGTGAAAAATCTTTTAATGTAATCAATACTTCTCAAGTACCATGTATTACAGATCTTAAAAACCTTAGAGCTTGTTTAAAATCTTTTCAAAAGTAGAGCAATAAAAGCGAGAACCACCATATTCAGGCTTGTATACTAGTTTGATTTCAAATTAAGAATTGCATAAATGGGTTTTTTTGAAAAAGTTGCTCTATCTTGCAAGAAGAGGTTGTTCTTTTTATAAAAATGTTTATATATTAAAACTCTTAATTTGAAATCAAACTAGTATACTGACCCCTAGCCAGAGAGCTGACTTAGAACACAAGTTAAAGCATCCAAAAGACTATTCTGAACGGAATAGGCTTTGTGTAATTTTGGGCTATGATGAGGGTATCTCAACAAAAAATCTTGCTAAAGCACTTCGGATAAGCCCTATCACTGTTCAGGAATACCTCAGAGAATATGATTCCGAAAATAAAACTGGAAGTAGCCCTCGAGGCGGTAGCAAATCAAAACTTTCACAAGACCAAACAGAGTCTCTACTAAAACACCTACAGGAAAAGACCTATCTTAAAGTCAAAGGGATCATAGCTTATGTGCATGAGCAATATGGGATAAAATATTCCCGAAGTGGCATGAAGGAGACCTTAAACCCTGATGAAGAGATCTATTTCATAGATGCTGTGCATCCTGAACATCAGTCCCAAGCCGTATGTGGATGGATCAAAAAAGGCGTTCAAAAGACTTTGCAGACATCCGGGAAACAATTGCGATTGCATTTTGCTGGAGCTCTTTGCCTGACAGGAATGAAGATTGTTACAGAGGAATATAAGACAGTTGATGCCGATGCAATGCTCGATTTTTTCAAGAAGCTAGAAAAACAGACAGAGGCTCGAATTATTCATGTAATTTTGGATAATGCGAGATCAAACAAAAATAAGAAACTAGAAGAGTTTCTGATGTCTTCTAGGATTAAAGTGCACTATCTCCCTCCTTATTCGCCGAATTTGAATCCTATTTGAATCGGCACTAGTATATGCGATAACGCTGCCTACTATAGGTCAAAAATCGTTGCAAATTACCTAAAAACATCCAGAGTAGAAATCAAATTCTTGCCTCCTTATTCTCCCGATCTCAATCTGATTGAACGCCTTTGGCGATTCATGAATAAAAAAGTCCGCAATAATCGATATTATGAAAAATTCTTAGATTTCAAGACGGCAATTTATGCCTTTTTTGAAAATTTTCCTAAATATCGGGAAGAACTGCAACCTCTTTTATCTAGGAAATTTTGCTTAGTTAAATCTTAATTTAAAAACAAACGAGTTCTCTAGTTGCACACAAGGGGAATATAAATTCTCTTAATTCTTCATAAGCTCTCCGAGCCGATATTTTGCTTGCAAAATAAAAGGCGTTTTTTAAGATCTTAGGACAGCAAAGTTTAATGCGGGGGGTAAGTCCAGGGTTCTCTGCGGAGTCTTTTTGAAGAAAACTATTTTAGATTCTTCGCTCCATTATGCTATCCGAAATGAAATGGGCAAGACAATGTATATTACGGCTTCTAAGAGCCAACTCATTTGTCGTCTTTACCTATTTCTTCGGTTTTCTCCTGCAAAAAATTTTAGTCACTTTTCCTAATGTTTTTATTTCTAAAAAAATGCGTTTTTAAGCTGCCTTTGGCTCACCGTAAATAAATTCTTTTTGTTCAATCAGCATCTTGTGCATAATTACGGATAACTTTCTACCTACTGCTAAGGCGGCTTTCTTCATTCCTTTTTTTCTCATGATTTTTAATCCCCAAGCTTTTAGCTTGCTCCATTTCTTACTTCGTGTCAGCATTACTATTCCGGCTTCAACTAATAGAGATCTAAGTTCACTGGATCCACATTTTGAAATTCTTCCCTGTCTTTGCACCTCTCCGGAGGCATACTGTTTAGGCGTCATACCAAGATAGGCTCCTACTGATTTAGAATCGTTAAAACGAGTGGGATCAAAAATTTCTGTTTTATAGGTTAATGCTGTTACAGGTCCTACGCCAGGGATTGTCATAAGCCGTTGTACTTCTTTATCTTGACTGACCAGCTTAAGCATTTCTTTATCCAGTTTTTCTACTTCCTCAACTACCTTATCAAAGGTATTTAATAGAGAGGTTATGCTCAGAACAATACTTTTTTCCTGTTTTTCTATCTGCTTTACAACCACAGACGAAAATCTTTTGGATCCCACAGATCCCAATCGTATTCCGTAACTTTTAAGCAAGCCCCTTACAGTATTTCTGCGTTTGCTGTTTAATTAGCGCTCTTCTGGAAACTAACAAAATGCTTTTTTCTACTGAATCTTGGGGCTTACAGTGTACTCGTGTATACATACCTGATCGAAGGGCTTCTGCGATTCCTCGTGCATCATTTTTGTCTGTCTTATTTATTTTCAAAGCAAGAATCGTACTCAGCTTCCTTGCATCCATACATAGGGGATCTATAGCTCTTTTTCTAAATCCTGTGACTAGGTAATGAGATAAACATCCACTTTCAAAGCCAACAACGATTTCTTGAAAATCTCTTTTGGAAAAATCATCTGCTAGTAAATCAGGATCTGTTTTTTCTGAACCTTCATGGACAATCTTACCTTGTTCATTTAATACACAGATAAAAGTTCTTTTCATTGATACATCTCATCCAATATAATGCTTCATGGGTTGCTCCTCATTTTTTTGCTCTTTAATGAGCGGTTTTGAGATTTGAAAAAATCTCGTTTATATTGGAGAGTTTAACCTACTCCGTTTAAGGAGCAACCCCTTCTTTGTATGCAATTATGGCATGTATAGTAAAATAACTTCATAGAACATATCGCTTTTTAATAAGGCTTTACGCCCAGGAAATGCAAAGTCAGGGTGCTTAATCAGCACGTCTTCTATCCAACGGATATTAGGAAAGATCTACCTGATAAAATCAAAAAAAGTATATCGTTTTGTTAAACGAGCATTAAGGCAACAGGCTGTTGCCCAATTTTTAAATTGCTTTTAAGCTTTAGCTGAGGGTTTTTAATGGATAAAAAAGAAAAAGTTCCTTTAATTGGTTTAGGCACATGGGAATTATCGGGTAAATCTTGTGTTTCTGCGATAAAAATGGCTTTAGAATTAGGCTATCGTCATATTGATACAGCGCTGATTTATGAAAATCATCGAGATGTTGCAAAAGCAATTCGGGGATTTAATCGACAAGAATTATTCATTACCTCTAAATTTTTTCTAAATCAAAAGAGCGCTGAAGAAAGCTGTGATCTAGCTTTACAAGAATTAAATTTGGACTATCTTGATTTATTTCTAATTCATTGGCCTGATCGAGAAAAGCCGATGGTGAAAGTTCTAAAAGAGATGGAAAAATTAAAAAAACAGGGTAGGATTCATCATATTGGGGTGAGTAATTTTACGAGACATCATCTGCAAGATGCGATAGATAAGGGCATTCAGATTGATTACAACCAAGTGGAGTTTCATCCTTATCTTTATCAAAAGGAGCTGTGCCAGTTTTGTCAAAATCACCAGATCGGCTTAATTGCTTATCGTCCTTTGGGTAAAGGAGAGCTTGTTCAGGAGGAAATATTTAAAAAGATAGGGGATAAGTATCGAAAAACACCTGCACAAATCATCTTGAAATGGCTGATTCAAAAGGAAATAGCAGTGGTGGTTAAAGGTTCTTCTAAGAAACACTTACAAGAAAACTTTCATGTGTTTGATTTCTTTTTACACCCTGAAGATATGAAACAGATTAACGAATTAAACCGGAATCAACGGTTTTGTAAAACCGATTATTCCGATTTTAATTATTAAAAACCTTAGCCTCCGCAGCCTCTTCTGCAGTCTCTATGTGCTACATCTTTTTGAGAGGTTGGAAGAGTTGCTTTATGACTGATCTTAACTTGGCCACGATCGTTAATATCTAAGACTTTAACTTCAATGATATCGCCTAGTTTTAGTACTTCTTCTACATTTTGAACCCTGCTATAAGAGAGCTCAGAGATATGACAGAGGCATTCTCTGCCATAGATTTCTACAAAAGCACCAAAATTAACAATGGATACCACTTTCCCTTTATAAGTTTTTCCAATCTCTACATCAGTTGTTAGGTTGTGAATCATCTCTTTTGCTCTGTTCATCGATTCGCTATTGGTGGATGCAATGCTAACACGACCACTATCATCGATATCGATTTGCGCACCGGTTTCTTCAATAATGGCGCGAATTTGCTTACCTGCTGGTCCAATTAATGTTCCAATTTTTGAAGGTTTAATCATAACGGTTTCAATACGAGGAGCATAGGAGGAAAGATTTTCTTTAGATTTAGGACATGTTTCAAGCATTTTGTGTAGAATGTGAAGTCTTCCTTGCTTAGCTTGAGCTAATGCTGCTTGCATAACCTCGATGGTAATCCCTTCTACTTTAATATCGAGTTGGAAAGCGGTTATTCCTTCCATATCTCCTGCAATTTTAAAATCCATATCGCCTAAAGCATCTTCTAATCCAAGAATATCGGAGAGAATAGCAAATCTTGTATCTTCTAAAATTAATCCCATAGCAATTCCTGCTATAGGTCTTTTAATCGGTACGCCTGCATCCATTAAGGCTAGGCAACCCCCACAAACAGATGCCATGGAGGAAGATCCATTAGATTCTGTGATGTTTGATTCTAAGCGAATAACATAGGGAAATACATCTATGGAAGGAATGGTCTTTGCTAATGAGCGCTCTGCTAATTTGCCATGACCAATTTCTCGTCTTCCAGGGGCTCCCAAGCGTCCTACTTCACCGACTGAAAAAGGAGGAAAGAAGTATTGTAAATAAAAGCGATCTGAAACCTCTCCATCTAAATTTTCAGAGCGTTGCGCCATATTTTCTCCACCAAGTGTACAAACAGATAAAGATTGAGTTTCTCCTCTTGTAAATAAAGCGCTGCCGTGTGTACGGGGTAAAAAAGAAGGCTTAATATCAATAGAGCGAACTTGATCTGATCTTCGGCCATCAGCGCGTATGTTTTCATTTAAAATCATTTTACGTAGAAGTTCGGCTTGAAGTTTTTTAAATGCGCTTTTAATCTCCAATTCTGTGTATACAAGATCTCTATCAGTATATTGAGTGAGCATTTCTGTAAATAGCGCTTTAATAGCGGACTCTCTATCCAATTTTTCTTTGATCCTTAGTGCAGTATTTAGATGAACGCTTATTTTCTCACGCATGTCATCGATCAAATCTGTAGATAAGAGTTTTAACTCTCCAGGGTTTTTGGGCTTGCCGATCTGTGTTTGCCATTTACTTAGAGTTTGGCAAATCATTCTAATGGCAGCATGACCTTTTTCTATAGCTACTAAAATCTGCTCTTCTGCAAGAAAATCAGCGTATCCTTCAATCATTAAAATAGCTTCTTCTGTTCCAGCTAATATGAGATCTAATTTAGAGGATTTCTGTTCTTCCACAGTTGGATTGATGATAAATTTCCCTCCAATCATTCCAACGCGTACAGCTCCAATAGGTTTAATTAAAGGAATATCGGAAATGACAAGTGCTGCTGAAGCCGCACAAATAGCTAAAGGCTCGGGCGCATTTATTCCATCATAGGATAAAACATAAGAGAGGACCTGGACTTCATTAAAGTATCCTTTTTCAAACATGGGCCTTAGAGGTCTATCGATTAATCGACAAACGAGGGTTTCTTTTCCCGTAGGACGTCCTTCGCGTTTAATAAAACCACCTAAAGTTTTTCCTGAAGAAGAGAATTTTTCCTGATAATCTATGCGTAAAGGAAGAAAATCTGTTTCTGCAGAAGGTATATTTCCTTGGCAAGCGGTGCTTAATAAAAGGGTTTCTCCGCAAGTTAAAATAACGGCGCCGTTTGCTTGACGAGCCACTATGCCTGTTTCAAAAGTTATGGTTTTTCCTTCTTCAATAGATACAGTTATTTCCTGATGGTCAAATTGCATGAGATATTATCTCCTTAAATAGTTTTTTAGTGGAGGCTACTTTAGTTGGAGGATGAATTGACCATTTCTTAAGAAGAGAACTCTTCCTAAGAGATGGGCACTTCATCAATTCGTCAACTAAAATATTACCCTGAAAATACAAAAGCTTAAGTAAAACTATAGCAAGAAGAAAGATATGCAACAAGTCAAATGCAGAGCTTTTAAGATGTTAAAGAAAAAAACCGCTAGGCGAAGAGTCCTAGCGGTTAGGGTGTAAGCACTCAAGAATTTGCGATTTTAAAATTTTTGACGCAAATTTAGTCGTTTGACTAAACTTTGGTATCGCTGAGTATCAGTGGAATTGAGATAGTCAAGAAGCTTACGCCTCTGTCCAACAAGCTTCATTAAGGTAAGTCTGGAGACAATATCCTTGGATTCACGCTTAAGATGCTCATTAATTTCTGCAATTCTTTCTGAAAGGATAGCAATTTGTACATCTGCCGATCCAGTATCTTTTTCATGCAATTGAAATTTCTTCGTGATCTCTTCTTTGGTACCTTTATCTAAAGACATTATAAAAAATCTCCCGTAAAGATTGAGAGTTAAAACAAATAGGCAAACTTTAAATTGTAAAGCATAGGCTCCATTATAACGCAAACCTTTAATGAAAGCAACAGAAAAGCCTTTTTTATAAATGATTTTTGCCTTTTTAAAAAATTAGTTAGCATTGTTTTAAAGGCGCGCATTCCTCTGTATATAGTGGTCCCGATTGAACGCTTGTGGAAGATCTTAAGGGGAAAGACGGTATATACTAGTGCCGATTCAAACGGCTAGCTTAATGGGATTTAAGTCAACGACTTGAAACTTGTCGTTTATCCTACATTTCAAAATATCTGTTATTTTCGGTATCTCTTCTAAGAAGAATCCTCTAATTGCCTGAAAAAAAGTCACCGACGTTTCGTAATATCGATTGTATACCGTCTTTTCCTTTAAGATCTTCCACAAGCGTTCAATAGGATTCAAATTCGGCGAATAAGGAGGGAGATAGTGCACTTTAATCCTAGAAGACATCAGAAACTCTTCTAGTTTCTTATTTTTGTTTGATCTTGCATTATCCAAAATTACATGAATAATTCGAGCCTCTGTCTGTTTTTCTAGCTTCTTGAAAAAATCGAGCATTGCATCGGCATCAACTGTCTTATATTCCTCTGTAAAAATCTTCATTCCTGTCAGGCAAAGAGCTCCAGCAAAATGCAATCGCAATTGTTTCCCGGATGTCTGCAAAGTCTTTTGAACGCCTTTTTTGATCCATCCACATACGGCTTGGGACTGATGTTCAGGATGCACAGCATCTATGAAATAGATCTCTTCATCAGGGTTTAAGGTCTCCTTTAAAGCCCTATATTGTTCTATGAAAATTCGTTGTTTTTCAGGATCTAATTTCCCAGGAATCTTTTTAGGACGTTTATAAACAAATCCGTGCTGTATGAGCCAATCTGTCATGCCACTTCGGGAATATTTTATCCCATATTGCTCATGCACATAAGCTATGATCCCTTTGACTTTAAGATAGGTCTTTTCCTGTAGGTGTTTTAGTAGAGACTCTTTTTGGTCTTGTGAAAGTTTTGATTTGCTACCGCCTCGAGGGCTACTTCCAGTTTTATTTTCGGAATCATATTCTCTGAGGTATTTCTGAACAGTGATAGGGCTTATCCGGAGTGTTTTAGCAAGATTTTTTGTTGAGATACCCTCATCATAGCCCAAAATTACACAAAGCCTATTCCGTTCAGAATAGTCTTTTGGATGCTTTAACTTGTGTTCTAAGTCAGCTCTCTGGCTAGGGATCAGTTTTTTCATACTCAATAGCTTAACACAAAACAAAATATTTTTCTATACGATTGAATCGGAACCACTATATACTAGTGCCGATTCAAACGGCTAGCTTAATGGGATTTAAGTCAACGACTTGAAACTTGTCGTTTATCCTACATTTCAAAATATCTGTTATTTTCGGTATCTCTTCTAAGAAGAATCCTCTAATTGCCTGAAAAAAAGTCACCGACGTTTCGTAATATCGATTGTATACCTTCTTTTCCTTTAAGATCTTCCACAAGCGTTCAATAGGATTCAAATTCGGCGAATAAGGAGGGAGATAGTGCACTTTAATCCTAGAAGACATCAGAAACTCTTCTAGTTTCTTATTTTTGTTTGATCTTGCATTATCCAAAATTACATGAATAATTCGAGCCTCTGTCTGTTTTTCTAGCTTCTTGAAAAAATCGAGCATTGCATCGGCATCAACTGTCTTATATTCCTCTGTAAAAATCTTCATTCCTGTCAGGCAAAGAGCTCCAGCAAAATGCAATCGCAATTGTTTCCCGGATGTCTGCAAAGTCTTTTGAACGCCTTTTTTGATCCATCCACATACGGCTTGGGACTGATGTTCAGGATGCACAGCATCTATGAAATAGATCTCTTCATCAGGGTTTAAGGTCTCCTTTAAAGCCCTATATTGTTCTATGAAAATTCGTTGTTTTTCAGGATCTAATTTCCCAGGAATCTTTTTAGGACGTTTATAAACAAATCCGTGCTGTATGAGCCAATCTGTCATGCCACTTCGGGAATATTTTATCCCATATTGCTCATGCACATAAGCTATGATCCCTTTGACTTTAAGATAGGTCTTTTCATGTAGGTGTTTTAGTAGAGACTCTTTTTGGTCTTGTGAAAGTTTTGATTTGCTACCGCCTCGAGGGCTACTTCCAGTTTTATTTTCGGAATCATATTCTCTGAGGTATTTCTGAACAGTGATAGGGCTTATCCGGAGTGTTTTAGCAAGATTTTTTGTTGAGATACCCTCATCATAGCCCAAAATTACACAAAGCCTATTCCGTTCAGAATAGTCTTTTGGATGCTTTAACTTGTGTTCTAAGTCAGCTCTCTGGCTAGGGATCAGTTTTTTCATACTCAATAGCTTAACACAAAACAAAATATTTTTCTATACGATTGAATCGGAACCACTATATGCTCGTTTGTTTTTAAATTAAGATTTAACTAAGCAAAATTTCCTAGATAAAAGAGGTTGCAGTTCTTCCCGATATTTAGGAATATTTTCAAAAAAAGCACAAGCAGTTGATCTGTTTGAGCGAGTTCTTTTTCTAGATTTTGCAATTCTTGTGAAAAAAGCTCTTTAGCTTCCTCATTCACTTTTCCAGGAATCAGCTTAGGCTTTTTATAGGTAAAGTTTAACCGATGCAATAAAGAAACCATAGCTGATGGTGTATAACATATTCCAAAGTGGTCTTTGGCAAAATTGACAACTTGTTTAGCTGAACTGGGAGCTTCTTCTTTTACATAGATTTTTAGTTGTTTAAGTTGGCCTTGATTGAGCCGGCATGCTTTTCCTGCATAGTTCAAATTCAGCAAGGCTTCTTTGCCACCTTCTAAATAAGTTTTATATTAACGCCTTATCGTATCCTCATCTAGGAGTAAAGCATGTGCTACTTGTGGGTATGTCCACCCTTCATCTAACAATAAAATAGATTTGATTCTATCGCATAGCCTTTTATCCCGTTCATGGCGATGACGAGCCTTGAGGATGTCTTTTTGGTTTCTTGTTAAAAAGTTCGCTTCAGGTTGCATAGATGTAAGATTTATAACTCAATCAATGAGAAAAATTCAATGAATTTAGTGTTTGAAAAGTCTTTTTTCTAATGCATTTCAGTATACAATCGATATTACGAAACGTCGATGACTTTTTTTCAGGCAATTAGAGGATTCTTCTTATAAGAGATACCGAAACTAACAGATGTTTTGAAATGTAGGATTAACGACAAGTTTCAAGTCGTTGACTTGAACCCCATTAAGCTAGCCGTTTGAATCGGCACTACTATATATTGATTTAAGAAATTTTTACAGCTAGAATTTTTATATTAAAACCTTGATATTTGAGTGTTCTTAAATGGTTTTACCCTACTGCTTAAAGCTTTTAGATTTTTGTGGAAAGCGATATTAAATTTATGCAAAAAGCGCTGATAGAGGCGAAAAAGGCCTACAGAAAACAAGAAGTTCCTGTAGGTGCTGTGCTTGTATTAAATGACCAAATTATTGCGCGAGGCCATAATCAGACAGAAGGTAAATCAGACCCAACTCAGCATGCAGAAATCATTTGTTTACAAAAAGCTTCAAGAAAGCTCAAAAATTGGCGGCTTTTGCAAGCCACTCTTTATTCTACTTTAGAACCTTGTTCTATGTGTGCTGGAGCTTTGTTACAAGCTCGTGTTGCTCGTCTTGTATGGGGAACTCCTTATAAGCGCTGTGGAGCTAATGGAAGCTTTGTAAACTTATTTTCTTTAAAACATCCTTTTCACCAAATTAGGATAACCGCTGGTGTTCTAGAGCAAGAATGTTCAGAGATTATGATTCATTTTTTTAAACAGAGGAGAAAGGAAAGACATGGAAAGTGTTTTTGATGATTTAATAAGATTTCAAAAAAAAAGATTACTTGTTTGTGCGCAAAGAATTGTTCCTGGGATTATCGAAGATGACCTGTTGCAACCCAACGACTTTCCTAACCTCGAGCTTCATCCCCATTTTCGATATGAAGAAGGTGTGCTTGAGGGACTGCTAACAGCTCGTATGGCCTACTTATCTTTAGCTCAGAGCTCTTAAATTCTTGTTTTTAAATGAAAAAGCGATTAAATTACATGATCAAAACCTATTTTTCTCTTAAGGAGTTATTATGAAAAAGAAAGGCCACCCTATCTATCAAGAAGTCCTATTTGTTGATTCTGCAACTGGATTTTCCTTCGTTTGCGGTAGCACTCTGCAGACCAAGGAAAGACAAGTCTATGAAGGAAAGGAATATCCTGTATACAGAGCTCCTATCACTTCTGCATCTCATCCATTTTTCACAAAAGACAAAAAATTAGTTGATTCCGAAGGCAGAGTAGGTCGATTTGTTAATCGATATGCTAAAAAGGTAAAACAAAAGCAAGAAGAGACTGTAGAGGAGCTCGTTGAGAATAAGGTCGGTAAAAAAACCAGCCGTAAAAAAACAAAATAAACTTAAAAAAGCAATTAGGTAGCATATGCAAGAGCAGATAGGTAAGCTTCTTTTTCGATTTGAACAAGTAGAAGAATTACTGGCTCAAGCAGATGTGCTCTCTGATCAAAAACGTTACCAAGAGCTTGCGCAAGAGCATTCTTATCTATTAGAGATAAAAGATAAATGGCTTCTTTGTGAAGATCTGCAAAGACAGCTAGAAGAAAATCAAAATTTGTTAAAAGAAGAGAAAGATCTTGTTTTTGCAGATTATATTCGACAAGAAATAGAGGAATTGGAGAAAAAAATTTCTGTTTCTACTTCTGATTTAAATCATTTATTGATCCCTCCTGATCCTCTTGATAGTCGTAATGTCATTTTAGAAGTCCGGGCTGGTACAGGAGGCGATGAAGCAGCTATTTTTGTCGGAGACTGCGTTAGAATGTATAAATTATACGCAGATTTTAAAGGCTGGAAGCATGAGCTTTTGTCTTGTACTCCATCTGAGATGGGCGGATTTAAAGAATATTTCATGGTTCTCTCTGGTCATAATGTGTATAGATGTTTGCAATACGAGGCAGGAACACATCGCGTTCAGAGAGTTCCTAAAACCGAAGCGCAGGGGCGAGTGCACACATCAGCGGTTACTCTTGCAATTTTAGTTGAGCCGGATGAGAGTGAAAAAATTGTTTTAGATGAGAAGGATCTTAAAATCGATACATATCGAGCTTCAGGAGCTGGTGGTCAGCATGTAAATACCACAGATTCTGCTGTGCGCATTACTCATGTTCCAACCGGACTTGTTGCTACTTGTCAAGAAGAGCGTAGCCAGCATAAAAATAAAGATAAAGCAAAACGTCTTTTAGTTGCTAAACTTGCAGAAAGAAAAAAATTGAAAGCAGAATCGGAAATGGCTTCTCTTCGAGCCTCTCAAGTAGGAACAGGGGATCGTTCAGGAAGAATTCGCACCTACAATTTCCCTCAAAATCGCGTAACCGATCATCGGATTGATTTAACCCTTTATAAACTTCATTTAATTATGGAAGGGGACCTTAATGAGATTATTAATGCTTTGATTGCTTATTTTTATCAGAAGAAACTCGAGATTGTTGGAAATCAATTTTCATGAGATCCTTAGGCGAAGTTTTACAAATAGCAACACAATTTTTGCAACAAAAAGAAATTGTACAAGCCAAGCGCTCTGCGGAAGACCTTCTAGCTTTTGTATTGAAAAAATCTCGCTTAGATCTTTATCTGCAATTTGACTTGCCTTTAGAAGAAAAAGAACTCGAGCATTTTTGCTCCTTGGTTAAGCGCTTATCTTTAAAAGAGCCTATAGAATATATTTTAGGACGGATTGAGTTTTACAACTGTCTTTTTTCTTTGAATCCTTTTGTTTTGATTCCTCGCCCAGAAACAGAAATCTTATTAGATCACATTTGCCGAGAAATCGAGCTAGAAGAAAAAAAACCGCAAATTGCCTGGGATATTTGTACAGGATCCGGTTGTTTAGGTGTCGGCCTAAAAAAAAGATTTCCATTTATGAATATAACTCTTTCCGATCTTTGTCCCGATGCTTTACATGTAGCTTCTTTAAATGCCAAGCAAAACCAAGTAGAAGTAGAGGTTTTATTAGGGGATTTTCTAAAGCCATTTGAAGGAAAAAAAGTAGACCTTGTGATTTGTAATCCCCCTTATGTTTCTTTATCTGAGTATGAAACATTAGATCTTAGCGTAAAAGGATTTGAGCCAAAACAGGCTTTTGTAGCAGAAGAAAACGGTCTGGCTTTTTATCGTCTTTTGAGTCAGCAATTACCCCAGTTTTTAAATCAAGGTGCTAAGGTTTATTTAGAAATAGGAGCTACCCAAGGGCAAAAAATAAAAGAATTATTTGCTAGCCCGTCTTGGACACGGGTTCTTATAGAAAAAGATTTGAGTGGCCATGATCGTTTCTTTTTCCTTGAATTTGAATCTTAATCCGCTTATCCTAAAAGGCAGTATTTTTTTGGTGTATATGGTGTAGAACATGTTTGATTCGCTAACCCAAAAGTTTCAAGGGATTATTGCTTCTCTAAAAGGGAAAAAAACCTTAACAGAAGATAATATAACCGATGCCGTAAGACAAGTGAGAATGGCTCTTTTGGACGCAGATGTAAACTACTCTGTTGCAGGAAGCTTAGTTAAAAAGATCCAAGAAAAGGCTCTTGGAAAAGATGTACTCAAAGCACTTTCTGCTAGTGAGCAGTTCATTAAACTTGTACATGATGAGCTTGTTTTGTTTATGGGACAACAAGAAAATCCCCTTGCATTGCAAGAAAAACCAACGGTTATTATGTTATGTGGGCTCCAGGGTTCAGGCAAAACAACACAATGTGCAAAATTAGCTTATTACTTAAGAAAAAAACATCCCAATAAGAAGGTCCTTTTAGCTGCTTGTGATTTACAAAGACCTGCTGCAGTGGAACAACTTAAAAAACTTGCAACTGAGATAGAAGTTCCAGTTGTTGTCTTGAATCAAGAAATGAATCCTATTGAAGTAGCAAAAGCTGCAAAAGAAAAAGCTGTTTTAGAAGGATTTGATGTTCTCATCATTGATACAGCAGGACGGCTACATATCGATGAAGAATTAATGCAACAGCTTATAGAAATTAAACAGGTCGTTAAACCACAGGAAATACTTTTTGTAGCAAATGCAGCTACTGGGCAAGATGCTGTAAAAACAGCTTTAGAGTTTGATAAGCATGTGCAGATTACTGGAACTATCTTAACTATGTTGGATGGTAGTTCACGAGCAGGAGCTGCTATTTCCATTCAAGAGGTAACAAAAAAGCCTTTAAAATTCGAAGGGATTGGAGAAAAAGTTAGCGATCTACAGCTGTTTAATCCACATTCCATGGCAGATCGAATCTTAGGGATGGGAGATGTAATTAATCTCGTGCGTAAGGCTGAAGAGATCACAAGTAAAGAAGAAGTGAAAACCCTAGAAAAAAAAATGTTAAAAGGTTCTTTCACCTACGATGACCTTTTAAAACAAATGAAGCTGCTCAATAGTATGGGACCCCTTAAAGGCTTATTAAAAATGCTCCCAGGTGGGGCAGAGCTTGCAAATATGGATTTTGATGAAAAAGAGTTTGTTCGTCGATCTGCGATTATTTCTTCTATGACAAAAAAAGAACGCTTGGAAAAAGTGGAATTAGTGCCTAGTCGAAGAAGAAGAATTGCAGATGGGAGTGGAAATTCTATCGATGAAGTGAACCGCATGATTAAAGAACATAAAAGATTGAAACATATCTTTAAAGACATGCCAAGCTTAAAACAAAAAATGGCAAAAAACAAAATCCCATCTTCTTTTAAAGGATGGAAATTTTAAAGAATACAGAGGAACCTTATGGCATTAAAAATTCGTTTTAGGCAACAAGGATCTGCAAATAGGCGAACCTATCGTCTAATATTAGCAGATGGACGAGAAAGACGTGATGGCAAATATATTGAGAAATTTGGTTGGTATGATCCTTCTAAAGCAACAAATAATTGTCTATTAGATGAGACAAGAATTAAGTATTGGATCGATCAGGGAGCGCAGTTTACCCCCGATGCCGAAGCTTTAGTTGCGCGTGCTCTTCCTGAACTAATGAGAGAGATTCGTTTAAAAGAGCAAGCTCGCCTTGTCAAACAAGCTAAGAAAAGAAGAACTAGAAAAAAGCAACATGTACCAGCTGCTTAAAGTTTTATATTATGCAGATTGATATTCTTTCTCTTTTTCCTGAATATTTTGAAGGTCCTTTTAAAGTAAGTATTTTGAAAAAAGCTCAGGAAATAGGGCTTATACATATCAATCTCATAAATATTCGCGATTTTGGTGAAGGCAGGTGGAAAAAAGTAGATGATCGTCCTTATGGTGGTGGCCCTGGAATGGTTTTAATGCCAGGTCCTGTAACTAGAGCGGTTCATAGTGTAAAAAAAGAAAATACTCATGTGATTTACCTCTCTCCTCAAGGAAAACTATTAGACGTAAAAACCTGCCAGAGGTTAGCTGCTTATCCTCACTTGGTGTGTATCTGTGGACATTATGAAGGGATTGATCAGAGAGTGATTGAAACGCAAGTAAATGAAGAGATTAGCATTGGAAATTATATTCTTACCAATGGCTGTTTAGCATCTATTGTTCTTGTAGACGCAGTTGTACGATTTATTCCTGGTGTTTTAGGAAACGAAGATTCTTTGCTAGATGAATCATTTCAAGAAGATGGAATTTGCGAAGGACCATGTTTTACAAGACCTGGGATATTTGAAGGAAAGTGTGTGCCTAAAGTTCTTTTGAGCGGTAATCACGCTGAAGCTCGAAGATGGAAAGAAAAGGCAAGAAAGAAACAAAATGATATGCCTTGGGCGGATAAGCAATAATTATTTAGTTGAAAAGGAAATACAATGATTCAAGATATGTTAATACAATCAATCGATGAAGATCAGTTAAAAACCGATCTTCCTGTGTTTTGTGTAGGTGATACGGTTCGTGTGCACCAACGCATTATAGAAGGAGAAAAAGAAAGAATTCAGGCTTTTGAAGGAATTGTCATAGCTCGTAAGGGAGCCGGTATTTCAGAAACATTTACTCTTTATCGATATTCTTCAAGTGGAATAGAAAGGGTATTTCTCTTGCATAGTCCACGAATCAATAAAATTGAAGTGATGAAAAAAGGTAGTGTGCGTAGGGCGAAGTTATATAACTTCCGCGGTAAATCGGGTAAGGCGATAAAAGTAAAAGAACGGATATATAAAGCTCCATCTAAAAGCTAAAGGCTTTATCTTTTTATGATGACTCCTCAAAGCGAATATAATCGACTTGAGAGAATGACAAGGTATGAGCGTGCTTTATATAAACAAGGGTACGCTCGGTTAGCAGGAGTTGATGAAGCAGGAAGAGGCCCCCTGGCGGGACCTGTTGTAGCTGCTGCCTGCGTTTTACCCAAAAATATTCTTATCTGTGGAGTCGATGATAGTAAAAAACTAACAGCTGCTGAAAGATCTACTATTTTTGCAGCAATCATCAAACTCGATGGAATTGATTATGCAATGGGGATAGTTTCTGCAGAGGTCATTGATCGCATAAATATTCTTCAGGCGACATTTGAAGCAATGAGGATCGCGCTTTCTGGTTTAAAGAATTCAGCTGATTATCTTTTAGTTGATGGGAATCAGTTTATTCCCAAAGTTACAATACCGGGTAAAGCTATCATTAAAGGAGATGCTACTTCGCAGTCCATTGCAGCAGCTTCTATTTTAGCAAAAAAAACGCGAGATGACCTCATGCAAGATTATCATAAGCAATGGCCTGAATATGGATTTTCGCAGCATAAAGGGTATCCAACAAAAAAACATTTAGAAGCTCTTGAACATTTTGGACCTTGCCCTATTCATCGTCTGAGCTTTGCTCCGCTAAAAATCCAAATATAGTTGCTTTCTATCAAAGAATTTTACATAATAATGTTCCCATGATTAAGAGTATGACGGCCTATAGCCGATGCAGTAAAACTACCTCTGATGGGCGCTATACATTAGAGCTTCATTCAGTCAATCGCAAAATAATGGATTTTGCCATATACTTGCCTAAAGATCTTTTGCGATTTGATGTCGATTTACGTAAATGGCTAGCTCAAGAGCTAGAGCGAGGGCAAATTACTGTACGTCTTTTAGTGCAACACGAGAATATCAATTCGGATAGTAATTATATTTTGCAATTAAAAGAATCTAAGGAAAAATGGGAAAATATTTCTCGTGAATTAGGGTATAACCCAGATAAAACCATTGATTTCCCTTTTGTTCTCTCTCATTTTTCTCCACCTATTTACTTTAATCAAGCAGAAGAAGAAAAAATTAAAACATTTTTATTTGAGCTAACCCAAGAGGGTTTAAAGCAATTATTAAGAATGAAGTGCGAAGAAGGTAAAGCCCTTGAGATTGATTTGCAAAATCGACTTAAAAATATAGAAGAGGCTTTGCAAAAAATTCATCAAAAAAAAGAGCTTCCCATAGAGAGGTATCGTAAGAGAATTTTGGAGGTTTTGAAAACTTATCAGGCAAATTCCCCTGATTTAGTAGAAAAAACAGGTAGAGAAGTGGCTATTTTTGCTGAAAAAATGGATATTGCGGAAGAACTTATGCGTTTAGAGACTCATATCTTTCATTTTCGTAATTATTTACTCTCTTCGGAAAAAGCAGTTGGTAAAATACTAGAGTTTTTAATGCAGGAAATGCAACGAGAGATTAATACTCTAGCTAGTAAAGCAAGCGATAGCGAAATCATACCTATAGTAATCTATATAAAAAGCGAGTTAGAAAAAATGAAAGAACAAATTCAAAATATTGAATAACGTATCATAGTCTATGTTATCAAATTTTTTAACCGGGCTTGTATTTGTTTTAAGTGCTCCAGCAGGAACTGGGAAAACTACTCTTGTACGGATGCTATCTAATGAGTTTGACTCTATCGTAGAGAACGTTTCTTATACAACACGCCCTCCTCGCTCTAATGAGATAGATGGAAAGGATTATTTTTTTATTTCTGAAAAAGAATTTGAATCTAAAATAAAAGAAGGGGATTTCCTTGAATATGCAAAAGTCTTCGGGTATAATTATGGCACCTCCTGTGAATATGTAAATTCTCAGCAGAAAAGAGGTAAGCATGTCTTCTTAGTAATTGATACACAAGGGGCAATACAGCTAAAAGAAAAGAATTTTGCTGCCATTTATATTTTCTTAAGCCCTCCTTCGCTTGAAGTGCTTGAATCTAGACTCTTAAACCGTAAGACAGAAAATAAAAAAACTCTAGCTCGAAGGTTATCTTGGGCAGAGCAAGAATTAAAAAAAATTAGTTATTATGACTACCATATTGTAAATGATTCCTTGAAGCATGCTTATGCTATTTTACGCAGCATTGTCATTGCCGAGGAACATCGTGTACGCTAACTTTCAACTTAAGGTTTTTTATGCCACCGCTGTCTAAACATCCTCTTACAAATGAGTATTTACGAGGATTATTTAAAAGTAATTTTGAATTAGCTAATCAAGTCATTGATTTGGCGCGTTTTTATATTCGTTCTGGTAGGGAAGTAAATTTAACAAGGTTGCTCGATGAAATTAAATGCAATCCTCAAAAGGATTATATTGAAGTATTAAGACAACT
The DNA here is from genome assembly GCF_019453995.1 of Candidatus Rhabdochlamydia oedothoracis. Lineage (NCBI taxonomy): Bacteria > Pseudomonadati > Chlamydiota > Chlamydiia > Parachlamydiales > Candidatus Rhabdochlamydiaceae > Candidatus Rhabdochlamydia > Candidatus Rhabdochlamydia oedothoracis. The sequence continues at coordinate 725,887 of NZ_CP075587.1, forward strand.
AGATTCTGAAGAATAATTGCAATTTCATGGCTCAAAAAATTTTGATTACATCTGCGCTCCCCTATGCAAACGGACCTTTGCATTTTGGTCATATTGCAGGGGCTTATCTTCCCGCTGATTGCTATGCCAGATTTATGCGTCTTTGTGGCCATGATGTTCTCTATGTTTGCGGATCAGATGAATATGGCATTGCAATCACTTTAAGTGCAGAGCTAGCTAAACATAGCCCTCAAAAGCATGTGGATTTATTTCATGCGATCAATCAGCGTTTATTCGCTCAATTGAATTTTTCCTTTGATCATTATTCACGTACGACTTGGCCAAAACACAAAGAAACCACTCAGCAGTTTTTTTTAGATTTATTACATAATGGGTATATTGAAGAAAAAACAACAAATCAGCTTTATTCAGAAAAAGAGGGCAAATTTCTAGCAGATCGCTATGTAATGGGGACTTGTCCTAAATGCCAATTTTCTCAAGCAAGGGGAGATGAGTGTCAAAGATGTGGTGCAAATTATGAAGCAACAGATCTTATACAGCCAGTTTCTAAGATTTCAGGTTTGCCTCTTGTATTAAAGCCTACTACTCATTGGTTTTTGCGCTTTGATCTTTTTAAACAAAAATTATCTGATTGGCTTATTTCTAAGGACTGGAAACCCAACGTTTTGCATTTTGCAAGCTCTTATGTAGAAGATTTAAAGATGCGTTCGATCACTCGTGATATGGATTGGGGAGTACCTGTTCCTTTACCTAATGCTCAAGGAAAAGTGTTCTATGTTTGGTTTGATGCGCCCATTGGCTATATTTCAGCTACTAAAGAGTGGGCAGAAAATCAAGGAAAACCCGAGGAATGGAAGAAGTATTGGTTTGATCCTACGACAAAACTTGTACAATTCATAGGCAAAGATAACGTCCCTTTTCACGCTTTATTTTTTCCTGCAATGATTATGGGACAGAATCAGCCTTACAAGCTTGTCGATGAGCTGCCTGCCAATGAGTTTTATAATTTGGAAGAGAAACAATTTAGTAAGTCAGATGGCTGGTATATTGAGTTTAAGTCCTTTTTTTGCTCTTTTTCAGCAGACCAGATTCGTTATACAATTGCTGCAAATGCACCAGAAACCCAAGATAGCGAATTTACCTGGAAAGATTTTCAAATGCGCTGCAATGTAGAGCTTTTGGGTAAGTATGGAAATCTGGTAAATAGAGTGCTTGTATTTACTAAGGAGCTGCTTTCTGCTAAAGTTCCTCCTAGATTAGAACTTCTTGAAGAAGATCGATTGTTTCTGGATAAAATCAAAAACATAGTTAAGCAAACAGAAACAGCTTATGCCTCTTTTCATTTGAGAAAAGCTTCACAACTTATCATGGAATTAGCGCAAGCTGGTAATGTGTACTTTGATTTGAAAAAACCTTGGATTTTAGCTCGCAGCCCATCTACTTTTTCACAAATGCAGACAACTATTTCCTGTTGTCTGGAATGTCTTAAAGCCTTAGCGCTTATTTCTTGCCCCATTATTCCCCAAAGCGCGCAAAAGATTTTCTCCATGCTTGGGTTTAAAGTTTCCTTAGAAACAGCCAATTGGTATCAGGTTTTAGAATCAACCATTGTTGTAGGGACAGCTTTGCCTGAGCCTAAGATTTTATTTAGTAAAGTAGAGGATGAGGTTATTGTGGAACAACAGAAAAAACTTTATGCTCATACTCTACCCCACAAGAATCTAGAGATTTCTATTGATGATGTGCGCAAACTAGACCTGCGAGTAGCGCAGATCATAGATGTAGAGAGGGTTCCTAAATCTAAAAAATTACTAAAGCTTTCCTTAGATTTGGGAGAGGAAAAAAGGCAAATTGTTTCTGGAATTGGTGAAAAAATAACCGATTTAACCTCTTTAATCGGTAAAAAAATAGTGGTAATTACCAATCTAAAGCCGACTAAAATCATGGGCATTGAAAGTCAAGGGATGTTATTTTCTGCAGATACAGAGCAAGGATTTGAGCCTTTAGAAGTGTCTTTAGCTGCTATCGGTGCAAAAATTAGCTAGTTTATACCTTAATAGTTTTATTTTTTTAGACATAAAAGTTCTTTGTGAGTTCTCTATTAGCTTATTCTAAATATGATTGGTAATATAAGAGATACTTACCAAGTATATAGTGGTTCCGATTCAATCAGATAGAAAAATATTTTGTTTTGTGTTAAGCTATTGAGTATGAAAAAACTGACCCCTAGCCAGAGAGCTGACTTAGAACACAAGTTAAAGCATCCAAAAGACTATTCTGAACGGAATAGGCTTTGTGTAATTTTGGGCTATGATGAGGGTATCTCAACAAAAAATCTTGCTAAAACACTCCGGATAAGCCCTATCACTGTTCAGGAATACCTCAGAGAATATGATTCCAAAAATAAAACTGGAAGTAGCCCTCGAGGCGATAGCAAATCAAAACTTTCACAAGACCAAACAGAGTCTCTAACACCTATAGGAAAAGACCTATCTTAAAGTCAAAGGGATCATAGCTTATGTGCATGAGCAATATGGGATAAAATATTCCCGAAGTGGCATGACAGATTGGCTCATACAGCACGGATTTGCTTATAAACGTCCTAAAAAGATTCCTGGGAAATTAGATCCTGAAAAACAACGAATTTTCATAGAACAATATAGGGCTTTAAAGGAGACCTTAAACCCTGATGAAGAGATCTATTTCATAGATGCTGTGCATCCTGAACATCAGACCCAAGCCGTATGTGGATGGATCAAAAAAGGCGTTCAAAAGACTTTGCAGACATCCGGGAAACAATTGCGATTGCATTTTGCTGCAGCTCTTTGCCTGACAGGAATGAAGATTGTTACAGAGGAATATAAGACAGTTGATGCCGATGCAATGCTCGATTTTTTCAAGAAGCTAGAAAAACAGACAGAGGCTCGAATTATTCATGTAATTTTGGATAATGCGAGATCAAACAAAAATAAGAAACTAGAAGAGTTTCTGATGTCTTCTAGGATTAAAGTGCACTATCTCCCTCCTTATTCGCCGAATTTGAATCCTATTGAACGCTTGTGGAAGATCTTAAAGGAAAAGACGGTATACAATCGATATTACGAAACGTCAGTGACTTTTTTTCAGGCAATTAGAGGATTCTTCTTAGAAGAGATACCGAAAATAACAGATATAGTTATTTAAAATATTATTGATAAAGTTGTATATTTTTCTCCAACAAAATATATGGAGGTAGAGAAATGCCTAAACCTTATTCAATGGATCTAAGAAAACGAGTGCTTCAATACCTAGAAGAAAATAACGACAAAATGAAGGCCAGCCAGCTATTTCAAGTTGGGATTGCAACTGTCTACCGATGGGTAAAGCGTAAGAAACAAAGAGGAAACGTAGAACCTCTAAAAAAGAAAAGCACTTATAAGAAAATTGATGATCAGAGATTAATCGCTTATGTAGAAAAAAACCCCGATCATTTTTTATCAGAGATTGCAAAGCATTTTGGTTTGACTTTGCAAGCAATCTTTTACGCTTTGAAAAGACTCAAGATCACAAGAAAAAAAAGATTGCGTTTTATAAGGAAAGGAATGCGGAAGCAAGAGCGGAATATCTAAAAAAGATAGAAGCAATTTCTCCTGAAAAAAGGGTCTATTTGGATCAGAGCGGAATCAGTCAATATGTGCATAGGCAATATGCGAGGAGCGCGAGGGGAAAACAAATATTTGGAGGAATTTCAGGAAAACGATTTGGTAGACAGAGTGTAATTTCGGCACTACAAGGGAAGAAATTGCTGGCACCGATGTGTTTTGAAGGAACTTGCAATACGGATCTATTTAATGTATGGCTAAAACAGGAATTGATTCCAAATTTGACTCATGGCCAAGTTTTGATTCTCGATAACGCGAGCTTTCATAAATCAAAGACAACTAGAACATTGATAGAGGAAAGTGGATACGAAATGCTCTTTCTCCCGCCTTATTCACCGGACTTAAATCCTATCGAAAAATATTGGGCCAATATGAAAACGAAAATCCGAGAACTTTTACCTACTGTAGCTAATTTATCCGAAGCCTTAGATCAAGCTGTTTTATCAATGTCGATTTAAATAACTATATTTTGAAATGTAGGATAAACGACAAGTTTCAAGTCGTTGACTTAAATCCCATTAAGCTAGCCGTTTGAATCGGCACTACTATATACTCGTTTGCATTCAAATTAAGAGTTTTAATATATAAATATTTTTATACAAAAGATAATACCTTCTTGCAAGATAGAGCAGTTTTTTCAAAAAACCCATTTATGCAATTCTTAATTTGAAATCAAACTAGTATACTCCTTATGAAAAAGGAGTCAGAATCATTTTTTATCTCTCAATTATCAAGCAAAATCTTCATGCATTGGCCCTGACTCTTTCATGGAGAAGCTTAGATTAGAATTTCGAATCAATCTCTTTTTATTAAAAAAAATTGACTATAAAAAAGTTATCTGCGAAAATTTTTATTCCATTAAGAATGTTACACATTTTGAACCGAATACAAGTATTTAACGATGTGCATTCTACTATTCAAAATGCATTAGAAAAAAGACTTTTCAAACGCTAAATTCATTGAATTTTTCTCATTGATTGAGTTATAAATCTTAGATCTATTCAACCTGAAGCGAACTTTTTAATAAGAAACCAAAAAGACATCCTCAAGGCTCTTCATCGCCATGAACGAGACAAGAGATTGTGTAATAGAATTAAAACTATCCTGCTCTTTAAGTTTATACGAATTTTTGCATAGCTTGTTTTAATCCTGTATGACGTTTTAGGACAGTTTCATTTTTTACGGCAATAGCCAATGCCTTTTTTGTACCTACAAAAATTACCCGTGCCTTAGCACGGGTAATTCCTGTATATAATAAATTGCGATAAAGCATCTTAAAATGAGATGTGTGCACAGGAATAATTACACAAGGGCATTCACTACCTTGATATTTGTGGATAGATACTGCATAAGCTAAAATTAGCTCATCAATTTCTGTAAAATCGTAATTGATGATTTTCAAATCAAAGACCACTTTGAGCGTTTGTTCAGTAAGATCCATTTCTGTAATTTTTCCTACATCTCCATTATAAACTTCTTTTTCGTAGTTATTACGGATTTGCATGACTTTATCTCCTACTTGAAAAGAGCGCCCCATGCGATGTAGAGCTGTAGGACAGGGATTGAGTTTTTGTTGTAGAACAACATTTAGATTTTCACTGCCAATAAGTCCTCTTTTCATAGGGGATAATACTTGAATATCATCAAAACGATGAAAGCGATATACCTTAGGTAATTGATTTACGATCAGGTTTACAATAGTATCAATGACCTCTTGTAGGTCTTCTTTTTCTATAAATTGAAAATCGCTACGTGGATGATAGGAAATATCAGGAAATTGTCCCTGGTTGATCCTATGTGCATTGGTGACAATTAAAGAACCTGCTGCTTGACGAAAGATCTTTTTTAATTCCACTACAGAAATCCTTTCTGAAGCAATCAGATCTTTAAGTACATTTCCTGGACCGACACTGGGTAATTGGTCGATATCTCCAATAAGAATTACCCTCGCATCATCAGGGAGGGCTTTGAGCAAGTTGTACATGAGTTGCGTATCTATCATACTTGCTTCATCAATAATCAGTAAATCACAGCAAATAGGATTTTCTTTATTGCGTTTGAACTTCCCTATTTTAAAATCCATTTCTAAAAGACTATGAATAGTGGATGCTTTTTTTCCAGTAATTTCACTCATTCTCTTAGCGGCTCTTCCTGTAGGAGCTGCTAAGACAATCTGATTTGCAATCCTCTCAGTAATTGTTAATATGGCTTTAGTAATTGTGCTTTTTCCTGTCCCTGGGCCACCTGTTATAATGAGAGCCTTGGCCTTAAGCCCACAGGCTACCGCTGCTAGTTGTTCTTCTGCTAAATCGATTAAGAGTTTTTGTTGGACCCAGGTTAAGGCCTTATCTAATTGTACTTCACGTATTCGACAAGGATGCTGTGTTAAACGCATCATCTCTCGAGCAATCCCCATTTCCATTAAAAAAAGAGGCTTTATCCATACCGTCTGTTCTTCTTTAACAACTTCCTCTGACTGGATTAGCGAAGAAATACCTTCTGTAATTAGATCTTTAGAAACCTCTAGTTTTTCTTCTACTTTAGGAGCTAAATCCTGGACGGGATAGCATGCATGTCCTTCTTGACTTAGTTCCCATAGAGTATGTTCGATCCCTGCACAAATTCGTTCTTTAGCGTCTTTTGCAATTCCTAATCCTTGCGCGATTAAATCCGCTGTTTTAAAACCAACTCCGTGAATATCTTTAGCTAAGCGAAAGGGATTAGAGCGCACTTTTTCAATACTTTGAGCACCGTACATTCTAAAAATTTTTTGTGCAAAAGAAGGGCTAACATTATGGCCCCTTAGAAAAATCATCACATCTCTAATAGCTTGTTGTTCATGCCAACAAGTTTTAATTTTTTCGACCCTTTTTTCTCCAATACCAGCTACTTCTAATAAGCGGTCGGGCCTTTGATCAATCACATCTAGCGTATTTAGTCCAAAGAGTTTGACTATGCGTTCTGCATAAATAGGTCCGATTCCTTTAATCATTCCTGATTCTAAATACTTTTGAATCCCTATTAGATCAGAAGGGGCTTGTAATTCAAAAGCCTTTACCTCAAATTGCTGTCCATGTTCAGGGTGAATACGCCAAGTACCTTTACAGCGAATGGTTTCCCCTGGTTGGACAGAGGGCATAATCCCTACAATACAAGTCAGTTCTTTTTTTTTAGGTTCTTTCAAGCGAGCTACAGTGAACCCTTTTTCTTCTTCTGCAAAAACAATTGTATCGATAAACCCGTAGATCTCTTCCATGATTACTCCTAAAAAGATTAAGTTTACATTTTTTTATCAGAAACGCAAAGCTATTATTGCTCTAAAATACAACTCTTTATAAAATGGTTCTTCTGTTCCGGGTTAGCTCAGCGGTAGAGCAGTAGACTGTTAATCTATTGGTCGCAAGTTCGAATCTTGCACCCGGAGTTTGCTGGTTGATGTGGCATTGTAGATAGGATCAAAAATGGCTAACCCAGTGTCACAAGCAGCCTTTTTTCATCCAATTCAAAAGTTTTCAAACTTATGAAGAGTTTATTTGATTATTTTTGCTATAATAGCTGCTGCTTTAATTAGCTATTTTGGAAACTATCAAAGCGGGTTTTTTAAATACTTTTCGTTCTCTTTCGGGATTGCAAATTAGAATTTAGTCTTTTCAAGTTTGAAGTGCACAGAAGAATTAAAAAAAAGAACAGGCAGGCGATAAAAGAATCTCTATTGTAATTTTTAACAATCAAACACAAAAAGAGACCTTGCCTAAAGGCTATCATCACCTAACCTATGACCAAAGATGTCAGATTTATATTTTAAAAGTTAGAGGAGATACATCTAGCTTAATAGCAACCATTCTAAAAGTTCATCATAGCACTAGCAGACAACGGAAAAGGATTTGCCTATCACCAAATGGTTAGTTTCGAGCTAGAGACAGACTTCTACTTTGCAACGCTCTACCATTCTTGGGAAAGAGGCTTAAATGAGTATACAAACGGACTAGTTAGGCAATATTTTCCTAAAACACAAAGCTTTTTAGATACTACTTCCAAGAATATGGAAAGGGCGGAAACTTATACTAAATAACAGACCTAGAAAGATTCTCAGCAAACATGCTATGCTCGGGTGCGCAATAGATGTTTTTTCAAGTATTTATATGTTCTTTTTTGTGCACTTCGAGGTTGAAAAGGCCTATCTTAAAACTCCATAAGTTTAAAGGTTACGTAGCCATTTTATCAAGAAATCAATGATAAATGCAAGAGAGTTTTTTAAAGTCTTTCGAATATAAGTTCTGTTTTTTTAATCAGGATTTTCCTTGCTCTTTAAGGTTTTAAGACCAAAAGAAGATGAACTTTAAATGAAGTTGTTCTAGATTTATATTCCAAAACAGTAAATGAGGCTCTTATGCATCAATTCTTACTTTCAAAATTCATGACTTGTCTATTATTTGTTTTTCCCTGTGGATACTCTTTTTCAGCTGAGGAAAATTTTCTTCTCATCAATGGCACATCGAATGAGAAAATATTAGAGCTAGGCCCTCATATCTATGAACGCGTTGCTCCTTGCTCTACCTTTAAGATTGCTTTAAGCTTGATGGGATATGATAAAGAGATCTTAAAAGATGAAAAGACTCCAACTTGGTTGTTTCAAGAAGGGTATGATAACTTCTTAGAATCCTGGAAAAATCCTCAAACTCCACAATCTTGGATGAAAACCTCTTGCGTCTGGTTTTCTCGTGTTTTAGCAATACAATTGGGATTGGAAAATATGCAAAAATATTTAACCTTATTAGAATACGGTAATAAAGATATATCTGGAGGGTTAACAGAAGCATGGCTGGTTTCCTCTTTAAAAATCTCGCCTAAAGAACAGGTGGATTTCATCCAAAAAGCTCTGCTTGGAAAGCTGCCTATTTCAAATGATGCCATACAAATGACAAAAAAGTTGTTATTTGTAGAGCAATTGCCCGAAGGATGGAGATTAGAGCTCTTTCAAAACTAGGAAATAAAAAAGCCCTTGTATAAAATAATGCCCTTAAAAATACGTAAGGGCATGATGAAATTTGAAAAAGCAAAAAGTTTAGACAACGAGAAATTCCGAAGATTAACCGGAGTAAAACGTAGCACATTTGATCAAATGAGCTTGATTTTGGAGATAAGTCACAAAGAGAAAAAAGCCCGAGGAGGCCGCGTCAATAAATTAAAAATAGAAGACATGTTACTGATGACCTTAGAGTATCTAAGAGAGTATAGAACCTATTTTCACATAAGCCAGAGCTATAATATCAGTGAAAGTACAGCTTATAAAAAGTCTTTTCAAGTTTGAAGTGCACAGAAGAATTAAAAAAAGAATAGGCAGGCGATGAAAGAATCTCTATTGTGATTTTTAACAATCAAACACAAGGAGAGACCTTGCCTAAAGGCTACCATCACCTAACCTATGACCAAAGATGTCAGATTTATATTTTAAAAGCTAGAGGAGATACATCTAGCTCAATAGCAAACATTCTAAAAGTTCATCATAGCACTATTAGTAGGGAACTTAAGAGAAATAAAGGGCAACGAGGATACCGTCATCAGCAAGCTCAAGAAAAAGCATTTCTTAGAAAAAATTCTCAGCCCAATAAAAAAATGACTCCTCAAATAGTTACCCGTATTGAAGAAAAAATCAAGTTGCAATGGAGCCCTATACAAATATCCGGATGGCTTAAAAGACATGGTAAAGAACATGTTAGTCATGAGACCATCTATAATCATATCTGGAAAGATAAACGACAGGGAGGACAGCTTTATAGAGAGCTCCGTCATCGAGGGAAAAAATATAACAAGCAGAGAAAGGGAGCTTCTGGAAGAGGGAACATGCCTGGTCGTATAGATATTAAGCAACGGCCTTGTATTGTAGAAAAAAAGACTCGTTTAGGAGACTGGGAACTAGATACAGTCATAGGGGCAGGACATAAAGGCGTAATTGTATCAATGGTAGAAAGAACTTCCAAGCTAACTAAGCTCGCCAAAGTTTCTCATAAAACTGCAGAGGAAGTAAGTCAAGCGTTAATTGAACAACTTAAACCTATCAAAGATTTTGTACACACATTAACAGCAGACAACGGAAAAGAATTTGCCTATCACCAAATGGTTAGTTTCGAGCTAGAGACAGACTTCTACTTTGCAACGCCCTACCATTCTTGGGAAAGAGGCTTAAATGAGCATACAAACGGACTAGTTAGGCAATATTTTCCTAAAACACAAAGCTTTTTAGATACGACTTCCAAGGATATAGAAAGGGTGGAAACTTTACTAAATAACAGACCTAGAAAGGCTCTCAACTTCGAAACTCCACTAGAAGTGTTTACGAGATTATCTACAAACATGCTATGCTCGGGTGCACAATAGATGTTTTTTCAAGTATTTATATGTTCTTTTTTGTGCACTTCAAGGTTGAAAGGGCCTTTCCAGATATGATTATAGATGGTCTCATGACTAACATGTTCTTTACCATGTCTTTTAAGCCATCCGGATATTTGTATAGGGCTCCATTGCAACTTGATTTTTTCTTCAATACGGGTAACTATTTGAGGAGTCATTTTTTTATTGGGCTGAGAATTTTTTCTAAGAAATGCTTTTTCTTGAGCTTGCTGATGACGGTATCCTCGTTGCCCTTTATTTCTCTTAAGTTCCCTACTAATAGTGCTATGATGAACTTTTAGAATGTTTGCTATTGAGCTAGATGTATCTCCTCTAGCTTTTAAAATATAAATCTGACATCTTTGGTCATAGGTTAGGTGATGGTAGCCTTTAGGCAAGGTCTCTCCTTGTGTTTGATTGTTAAAAATCACAATAGAGATTCTTTCATCGCCTGCCTATTCTTTTTTTAATTCTTCTGTGCACTTCAAACTTGAAAAGACTAAAGATAAACGACAGGGAGGACAGCTTTATAGAGAGCTCCGTCATCGAGGGAAAAAATATAACAAGCAGAGAAAGGGAGCTTCTGGAAGAGGGAACATGCCTGGTCGTATAGATATTAAGCAACGGCCTTGTATTGTAGAAAAAAAGACTCGTTTAGGAGACTGGGAACTAGATACAGTCATAGGGGCAGGACATAAAGGCGTAATTGTATCAATGGTAGAAAGAACTTCCAAGCTAACTAAGCTCGCCAAAGTTTCTCATAAAACTGCAGAGGAAGTAAGTCAAGCGTTAATTGAACAACTTAAACCTATCAAAGATTTTGTACACACATTAACAGCAGACAACGGAAAAGAATTTGCCTATCACCAAATGGTTAGTTTCGAGCTAGAGACAGACTTCTACTTTGCAACGCCCTACCATTCTTGGGAAAGAGGCTTAAATGAGCATACAAACGGACTAGTTAGGCAATATTTTCCTAAAACACAAAGCTTTTTAGATACGACTTCCAAGGATATAGAAAGGGTGGAAACTTTACTAAATAACAGACCTAGAAAGGCTCTCAACTTCGAAACTCCACTAGAAGTGTTTACGAGATTATCTACAAACATGCTATGCTCGGGTGCACAATAGATGTTTTTTCAAGTATTTATATGTTCTTTTTTGTGCACTTCAAGGTTGAAAGGGCCTTTATTAGCCTTTCTTTGCACAGGTTATACGGCTGGAAAAAAAATAGATTATTGGAATGTCCAGCGTAAAGGAGCAAACTATTTCAATCAAACCCCTTCTTTGTGTGCAATTATGACATGTCTATTAGATGGATTTTGCTAAATTGTTTACGAGAGATATCTCTTGGATAAGAGCGGGCCATAATTACTTCCAAAGGTTTTATGAAAACTATCTTTATACCTTATCGAAAAGATTTTAAACAGGCTCTTAGAAGCTCATAAATGCAGTTTTCAAAGAGCTTTTGAAACTGCAGTTCGTACAGGAACCTCTCTTATATTTAGTCAAGATGGCAAAATTGTAGAGGTAAAGTCGCCTTATCGATATGAGCTTGTTCGAATCAAAGAAAATAAAAAGAAGAAGTAGCGAATTTCTTTTTTTATACCAGCTATTTATAAGAATAGCTTCCTTCTGTGTTTTTAATTTCCTAGAGGTTTCACTAAATGCTTAAGAGATGAATTAAAGCTCTTCGTTCTGGGGTCTTGGTTTGTAGAAGATTTATTAAATAATACTTTATTTTTTCTCTAAAATTAGATTAGAGTTTAAATAAATATGTAATATTTTTTGATCACTTGCAAACACTTGAGGTATTATGGCTCAGTTAATTACAGTTGAAGAGGCAAATCTACAGCAGATAGATTATCATCAGAGGTATTGTGAAGAACTAGAAAAAGGAAATATCCTTTTTTTTCCAAAATGCCCCTTTGATTTTCCTCAAGAAGAGCTGGATTTTTTACTTTCACAAAAGCAGACAGGTGCGGCTAATCGCAAAAACATTGCCTATAAACCACAATCTAATAAGATCACAAATGTTGTTGCTTTGTCAGAAGAACAAAGGATGAAGATGTTAGACATCATGCAGAGCTACTCTCGAAAAACAATGGATTTATTAGCTCATCTTTTAGCTCCTTATGCAGATAAATGGAAATTGGATTATGCGAGTTTTCGACCTTTTCAGGAAAAAGGTAGGCAATTAAGAACAAGAGCACGTAACGATCTTTTGCACGTGGATTCTTTTCCTTCTCGCCCGGTACATGGAGATCGCATTTTACGTTTTTTTACCAATATTAATCCCTTGGAAAAACGACATTGGATTACTTCCGATCCTTTTGAAACTTTAGCAGAGCTTTTTGGCGGAACCAATAAGTTGCCTTTTCCTCAAGGAGTTCATGAAACCTTTTCAGGACGCTTAATCCGAGCTTTAAAAAAAAGTGCTCATAAACTAGGTCTGCCGATTACCCTGCGTTCTCCTTATGATTCTTTTATGTTGAATTTACATAATTTTTTAAAAGAGAACGAGGAATTTCAAGAAATTTGTTCGAAAGATTATTGGGAATTTCCTCCGCATTCTTGTTGGGCTGTATTTACCGATCAGGTTTCACATGCAGCAATATCAGGACAATATGCATTAGAACAAACTGTGATTATTCCAAGATTATCCCTTATTATACCAGAGGCTGCCCCTGTTTCTATTTTGGAGAAAATCACAAAAAGCTCCATGGTAGATTCTTTATTTTTAGCTCATTGATCTAACTTTTCTGTCAAAAGATCTAAAAAAAGCGCTATTTCTTTTTTTATATCGTTTGAAGGACCCTTGTAATGGTTGCAAAAAATAGCAAATGCATATTGTTTTTTGGCTCCAAGAGTTAGGTATCCGGCCAAATTGTAGATATTACCCATGCTTCCTGATTTTGCTCGTAAATGAGCATAAGGAATTTTTGGGAAAAACCGGGGTGTTCCTGTTTGGTTTAGCTCGGGTAGAGAGGTGTATATAGAAAGATATACATCAGAGCTTTTAATATGAGATAAAAGTGTAACCATTCCTTTAGGAGTTAATAGGTTGGTTCGAGAAAGTCCTGCTCCATCATGGACTTGAGAGGGGATATGTAAATTTTTTAAAAAAGACTCTATGTATTTTGTCCCTTGTTTGCTATTGCCTTGACCAATTGCTTTTAAAAGATGTTCTGCATAAAGATTAATGCTAAATTGATTCATTGGTTGTAGTAGTTCCTTTAAAGAAACAGACTTATAGCGAGTAATCACTGTTTGTTGTGGGATGCTTGTATTTTTTTCTCTAATAAGCTTAATGCCTTTTGTTGGTTTTAGTTGTTTGCTCAAGAGTAAACCACAAAGTAGAGCGGGATCGGGTATTGCAGCTTTTATAGTAAAGCTAGTTTGATCTATGGGAATGGTTCCTCGATAAAATTGGATAGGAGAATACTCAGATCCAAAAACGTACACTTGGTCACCAGAGCCAGCTGGACCTGTAGTTACTTCATTATAGAAAGTTAAATTAGGAATAGGGGGATCTATTTTGATGACGGTCGTAGGATCGTTTTCTTTTTTACCTGGCTGAAAGGTGATGTAATAGGTGTTTTGATTTAAAGTAAATCCTGAGGCGCCAGCTCCATAGTAATTGCCTAAGTCTTCAAAACTCCAAGATCTAGAAGCTAATGCTGTTTCAAAACAGCTTGTATCGATAAAAAGAGTTCCATTGATCTTAGTAATAAGAGATTGAAGATCTGCTTCCCATTGTAATAGACTTGTTAAGGAAACAGTCGGATCTCCTCCTCCTCGAATCCATAAGTTTCCTTGTAAAGTTTTTTCCTGATCGATATGACCTTCATACTCTAAACTAGTTGTAAATCGATAGTCTTCTCCTAAAAGGGCGATTGCTACTGCACTAGTTGGAATTTTCATCAAAGAGGCAGGTATGAAAAATTGCTCAGCGTTTCTTTGATAAATGGGTTCTCGTGTGTTAAGGTTTAATACATAGATTCCAATATGCGCTCTTTGAAATTGCTTCTGACAGAAGCAATCGGAGAGCTCTTTTGCAGAAAGGTTTGCTAAAAAAATTAGGAGGAAAACAAAGTACTTATACATAGATTTTAAACATTCAAGTTCTTTTAAGAACACGATCAACTTTTAATCTTTTTGCTGCTATTGTTTTTTATATGTTGCTCATGAAAACTCTTAAAAAAGGAGATACATGGATATAAAAAATTTTATTGAGTGTTTTACTTTATTTATTGTTTTTCCAGCTATTGTTTGTTCTGGTACATATCTCACTTTGAAGCTACGTTTTATCCAAGTCTTTCAATTAAAAAAAAGCTTTCTTTGTGTTACTAAAAAAAATACAGGCCAAGAAGGCAACATTAGTCATTTTGGTGCTATATCCTCTGTTTTAGCAGGGAATTTTGGCACAGGAAACATATCAGGCATGGCTGTAGCCATAGCTACGGGAGGTCCAGGCGCTTTAGTATGGATGTGGGTAATGGCCTTTTTTGGAGCAGCCATTCAATATGTAAGCTGTGTTTTGAGCATTTCTTTTCGTCAAAAAACCGCAAAAAATGAGTATGTAGGTGGTCCTATGTACTATTTAAGAGATGGCTTAGGTTATAAAATGCTAGCTATCTTGTTTGCTGTTTTTACTCTTTTTGGCTCTATTACAGTAGGAAATTTTGCACAAATTAATTCTGTTGTTCTTCCTTTAGAAAAAATGGGGTTCAATCCTTTATATTGTAGCATGATCCTTGCAGTAGTAGTGGGCATAGTGATTTTAGGGGGCATTCAAAGAATTGCAAGCTTTGCTTCTTATATAGTTCCTTTTAAAGCGCTCATTTATTTAAGCACCGCTTTTGTCATTATCGTTTTGCAATACGATAAAGTCCTGCCTTCTTTTAGATTGATGTTTCAACATGCTTTTGGTTTTTCTTCTTTTGTAGGAGGGGCTTTAGGAATAGGAGTGCTTAAAGCAGTGATTACAGGATTTGATCGGGGGCTTTTTGCCACTGATGCAGGAACGGGAATAGTGCCTATTTTACAAGCAAGCGCTCATGCTAAAAATCCTATTACTAATGGAATTACCACTTTAATTACCCCTTTAATTGTTATGATTGTTTGCACAACTACAGGACTTGTATTGATCATAACAGGAGCGTGGCAGATTCCCGATCTATCTAGCACTAATATGGTTACCTATGCTTTTTCCCAAGGATTAAATTCTGCGATAGGAGGGTATATAGTTATTATAGCGCTTATCTTGTTTGCCTATACCACGATTTTAGCCTGGTCTTACTGTGGAGAAAAAGCTTTAGGTTTCTTAATAGGTAATGAAAAAGCGTATTATTTTAGATTTTTTTATTTGCTTTTAGTTCCTATAGGAAGTGTGATGAAAGTAGATATGATTTGGAGTTTAGCAGATATAGCTATTGCTCTAATGTTAATAACTAATTTAATCGGAGTTATGAAGCTATCAAAAAAAGTGATTGCTTCTAGTCATCAATTCGAATTATCCAATTGATCTTACATCTTTTCATAAGCTGCCTTAATGGACACAATAGCGGGACTGAAGGTTGTGATTAGGGCATCTGCATCAGAGAATAAATGAGCCCCGATAGGGTCTTTTACAGAAAGTAAAATAAGAGGTTTCTTTGTCTTTAAAAGAGATTGAATCAACGTAATTTGCTGAGGATTTTTCCATACACCGTAACAAAAACATGCACAAGAAGAAGTATTTTGGGCTAATTCTTGAGCCTTTTTATATTTATCCTGACAAGGATTGAGGTTAAAAAAGAAATAATCACTCTCTATTTGAGAAAAGCGAGTTTGTTCAATATCTGTTCTAAGAATTTTAGGGGCAAGTAAAACAATTGCTTTTTTCAAAGAAATAGGTGTATTTTTTGTTTTTTAGGATTTAGATTTCAAGAAGGCAATTTATGCCTTTTTTGAAAACATTCCTAAATATCGGGAAGAACTGCAGCCTCTTTTATCTAGGAAATTTTACTTAGTTAAATCTTAATTTAAAGATAAACGAGTATATCTGTGAAGCAGAGACAAGACCATTGCACCAATTGTAATAAAGAATTCCTCCCACATATAGCTTTACTACATAAATGGTTTCTGTATGATTTTTTGAGGTTTTTTGTTATCATGTATCCTTTGTTAATTGCTCTCAGGAGGAAAAAAGATGTTATGGAAATTTGCTTTAAGCTCAATTGCTTTTTTAATGATGCCTATTTGGGCTATGGCTTCTCTTATGGTAGGAATCTCAAAAGAAGAGATCACACCTCCCATTAATAGCCCTTCAGCTGGATATGCAAGGAATACGAATATGATAGGAGTGCATGATCCTCTATGGGCAATGGCACTCTTTATTGATAATGGAGAAAAACAGATTGTTTTGTGTAGTGTGGATCACTTGGGATTTAACTATGAAATGGTTCAAAGGGTTATAGAAGAGGTTCATTTAGAAAAAAGCTTATCTAATTGTGAGATATATATAGCCTCTTCTCACACTCATTCCGGTGGAGGGGGGTATTTAGACATTCCTGAATTAGGGGAATATTTAGCAGGATCTTACGATCCTAACTTGAGTGAATTATATGTAAGGCAAACCGCTAAAGCCATTATTGAAGCAAGTAAGAGTCTAAACCCAGCCAAAATAGGAATTGGATATGGCAAAGCAGAAGATATAAGCCAATATCGAGGTACTTGGCCAGTAGGAGCTACACCTTTATCCGATGTGACCGTGATTAAAGTAACCAAAATGGACGATAGTCCATTAGCTGTGCTTTTTAACTATTCTGTCCACCCTACAGTTCTTACTGGTGAAAATCTGCTTTTTTCTGCAGACTTTGTAGGATATGCAAGGGATTATATCTCGGAAGAAAATGGGCAAACGATCTATTTTAATGGAGCACAGGGAGATATTATTCCTTATATTAACAGTCAAGAAGAACAATGCTCAGTGATAAGTAAGACTTTATCTCAAATAGTGCAAAATATTTTTACTTCTCTTAAAGAAAATGGACAAGCCACTATTGATGAAGCACAGGAATATATTCATTGCGATGCTTTAGGTAAATCTTTAGCAGAAACGGTACAGAAGATCTTACATTCGATCAGTACTAAAGAATCGTTGCACATTAAGACAGATAAACATGTGTACTCTTTTAAACCACAACCAACGCCTTTTGGGCTAACTTTACCTATTGAGGAGTATCAAAGTGAAATTAACTTACTTGTTTTTGATCATGTTCACGCCTTTGTGACTATTCCAGGAGAGCTTAGCTGTTTCTATGATCAAAGACTCAAAAAACTAGGAGAAACACTTGGTTATCAACAGGTATCTATTTTTGGACTGGTAAATGATGCACATGGTTATATGATTCCTCCTAAGGCATTCAATACTTCCTCTACAGAAGCTCATTTTTCTTTTGGAGGGGAACATTATGCAGAATTGGTGGAACAAAAAGTATCAGCTTTATTAGAAGCAAATAAAGCCTTGTAGATTTATCTTTTCTGAGTTGATTAAGAAAAATTTTAATTAGCTCAGTCTGTAATCATTTATCTTATTTTATTTGTTCTAATATTTTGTGATTTGTAATAATCAAACTATATATAATATTAAAATAAGAGTGTTTATTAATGATTATTAGTTTATCAGAATATTATTATACTAATAGATTTATTCCTGCTTCTACAGATCCCACAATATTAAAGGTAGTTAAGGTAAGTGCTCTTATTTTCTTAGGGCTCTTTGCCTTCTTTCTAGATTGCACACATAAGTTATTGGCTTACAGAAATATTACACAGGAAAAAGATCCATTAAATCTTTCTAACCTAAAAGAAACGCCGCATAGCGCAGAAAAAATTCAAAGTACACCACCAATTGTAGAGCAAATTTCCATAGAAACGCACGTGGATAAATATGCGATGAACTTGGCAGTACAAAGAAAGACGTTAGAAAAGTATATATTATTGAATAACTTTCAAGTAACTCCTGAGGAGTTCTTTAAAAATTTAAAACTGTTTATGGCAGAAAAGCCTATAAATTTTAAGCTTGTACCGGTTTTTAAAGAAGGCCTTTTCTCTATATATAAGCACTTGATTAAAGTTATAGAGAGCTTGTTAAAACAACACTCTAGTAATGAGCTATCCAACGATTATGAAAAATATACTTATGCTATAAGAGATCTTCTTCAGACAGAGGAGTATAAAAAAAATAAATTCTCTAACTCTATCTGCCTTCTTATTCAAGAGCTTTGTTTTGCTAAATTTATGGATACGGTTCTTACTGATCTTCAAGAAAAGACTCTTGAAAATAGGATCAAATTTGATCCATCGCGAAATATGACCCTTACTAATATAAGCAAATGGATAGAGGAAGATAATAGAATTCTAAGAAAGCTACCTAAAGGGGTAAGACAATCATTTTCATTAAATTGCGAAAAGGCCTGTAATGCGGCAGGCATCAACTCTGATCAACTTTCTAGTGCAAACATACCTGAGTTAAGGTCGGTTCATAAGGTTAAATGGGGCATTATTGAATCATATGACGTTTACTATATTCGTTATCCAACGCCAACCATTGAAACAACAAAATCGTTTTGTGCTCGGATTACAAGAAATAATGCTACTGTTATAGCTCCCGAATTTCTAGGATTTTTAGATAGTATACAGAGAAAAAAAATACGCTTTCTATATGTAAATCACCAGTATATGGATAAGAAAGGCAATGGTTTTTTACTATCCGCAGATAATAATCGCGCAGAGGCTATCCAAAGACTTGAAGAGACATATACCGAAGTCTTCTATTTTCTTTCCCTTCCCTTTGATGGTCCTACTATTGAAGAAATAGATAAAAAAAACCTTGCAAAATGGAAAGAAAATTTAGTAGATAATGTAATAGGAGAAAAAGAAGGATTTAGGATTCCTAAAAAATTCAGAGAATTTGCTACGAGCAAAAGAGAAGAGATAGAGCATTTACTTAACAAATTGCTCAGTCTCTATTTTTCTGGGAAATCAGAGTTTAATAAGATAGAAAGACGGGTTTTATTGGTCATTTTTTATTCTTATTTGAAGGAGTATTTTAAATCGGAATATCAAATTCGTATAATGGCATCGGTTTGTAAGGATAACAAAGACCGAGGAAATGTTAGTGCCTGTATTGATGAGGTCTTATTTAATCTTAGGTTAGGAAAAGAAAAGGATCAACAAACTTTAAAAGATCTGCATTTACGCATTCTTAGTCCTTTTATCTTTAGAAATGAGGGGATTGTAGAGCACAGGTTGCAGTTTTTAACAGATCTTCTCAATCACATCGCTAAGTTAGACGATGATCAAAAAGAAAAGATTCGCGCCTTTAAGGTAAATGAGCAATACCAAATTGTCGATCAATGGATATCTAGATCTAATGACGGTATTATTGTTTAACTTATCAATTCGTCTTTTAGTACTACTTTTGTATTAAAAATCTTCTTGAAAGGATTCAGAATTCTCTTTATACCTTTTTCTGGATTTTTGATTACATCCTTGATCATGTTTTGTAGATTTTGCTCTTGTAGAACATGTTTGATCATCTCTTTTATGACAAGAGAGGTGATTTGGTTAGCAGGAATGCCTTCTTCACTGCTGACGTCGTTTAACTCAATTCGATCAATGCGGCGAAGGCGTTTGACAGAGTTTCCTTCAGAGATATAAACTAGATCTACATCAATATTGGTTAAAATCAATTTACGGATTAAAACGGTACGGAAAGTGCTTGTAGAGGAAGTGTTAATTTGATCTATAATCTTGGACCAATTTCCATCCGTGCTTAAAGGGGCTTTAAATTCTAAACCTAGATAGACATTATCGATTTTGATTTGATCGATAATAACGTGTCTTTTTAAATAATTGGTGAAAGGGGCTATAGAAAATAATCGATCGCAGGAAAAAGCTTTTGGTAAAACAGACCCTGATGAGTTACCGATAGTAATTTTATCTATATCGATCCTATTCCAATTGAGATGGATATCATCTATCTGTACAGGGACATGTATTTTTTTGGATAAGTTATTAGAAACAATATCGGGTAGTCTAGATTTAGCGATAAATGCAAAAATAATTAAAGCTATAAGAATAACAACGACGAGCTTTACCAATCCAAAGCAAAATGATTTCACGAGAACCTCTTTTTTTTATCTTAATTTTCAAAATAAATAAAAAAAATATTTGATGCAAGAAAACAAAAAAAGGCGCTTAAAGATTTAAGCGCCTTTTTGCAATTTACAGATTAATAATCTGCGCCTGGCATGCCGGCAGGACTTGGCATCTTCTCTTCTGGTTCTTGCGCAATGATCACTTCCATTGTCAAAAGCATTGCAGCAGTAGATGCTGCTGTTTGAATAGCGAAAATAGATACGTTTGCAGGATCGATAATCCCTTTTTCTAACATATCGCAATAGCTATCATTTAAAGCGTCCCATCCTTCATACGTGCTCATTTTTGCTACGTTTTGAACGATAACAGAACCTTCACAGCCTGCATTCTCAGCAATTTGACGTAAAGGCGAGCTTAGCGCTTTTATCACAATATTTACCCCTGCTTTTTCATCAGGATCGGTTAAACTATTGCATAGTTGTTCTAGTTCTGGGATACAGCGAATGAAAGAAACTCCACCACCTGGCAAAATACCACCTTCTACAGCAGCCTGAGTTGCATGAACTGCGTCATCTACGCGATCTTTTTTCTCTTTCATTTCCACTTCAGTAGCCGCTCCTACACGGATAATGGCTACGCCGCTTGCAAGTTTAGCAAGACGCTCTTCTAGCTTTTCGCGATCGTAGTCAGACTCAGAATCTTTGATTTGAGAACGCAGCAAGGCTTTTTGTTCTTCAATTTTTGCTTTATCTCCAGCACCTTCTACTAGAGTGAAGCTATCTTTACCAATAACCGCTTTTTTAGCGCGGCCTAGCATGTCAAGCGTTACTTTCTCTAATTTAAGACCAAGCTCTTCTTTGATCAATTGGCCACCGGTTAGAATAGCGATATCTTCTAGAATCGCTTTGCGTCTATCTCCAAAACCAGGAGCTTTTACAGCACAGATCTTAAGACCTGTAGTCAAACGATTGTATACAAGCGTTGTTAAAGCTTCGCCTTCTACATCTTCTGCGATGATCAAGAAAGGACGGCCTGTTTCAGCAACCGATTGCAAAATAGGAACAAATTCTTTAACGGAAGAAACTTTTTTCTCATAAAGTAGAATATAAAGATCTTCAAAAATGCATTCCTGTGTTTCTCGATTTGTTACAAAATAAGGGGATACATAACCGCGATCCAGGCTCATTCCTTCTACAACATCAAGAATTGTTTCTAGTCCTTTGCCTTCTTCAACCGTTATGGTTCCATCTTTGCCCACTCTTTCCATGGCCTTAGCAATTGTTTGTCCAATATCTGCATCTCCGTTAGCAGAAATTGTTGCTACTTGCTCAATCTCGAGTTTGTCTTTAATAGGCTTGCTCAGCTTCTTAAGTTTTGCAATAGTTGCATCGGTAGCTTTATCAATTCCTCGTTTAATTGCTGTAGAATTAGCTCCAGATGTAGTGTGACGCAAGCCTTCGCTGTACATAGCTTCGACTAGAACAGTAGCAGTAGTGGTTCCATCTCCTGCTTTATCAGCTGTTTTACTAGCTGCTGCTTTAATCATTTGAGCGCCCATGTTCTCGTGCTTATCTTCTAGCTCGATTTCTTTAGCAACTGTTACACCGTCTTTTGTTACAACAGGTGCACCATAAGATTTTTCGATAGCAACATTTCGTCCTTTAGGACCTAGAGTTACTTTAACTGCAGAAGCGAGTGTACGCACCCCTTTTAAAATCTTCTGACTAGCTTCTTCTTTAAATTTCATGTTTTTGGCCATATTAGATAACTCCTTTTTGGCTTAATTGATAAGTGCAATAATTTCGTTTGCTCGTAAAATAACGAATTCTTCATCTTTAATCGTTAATTCTTGACCAGCGTATTTATCGATTAAAACCTTGTCTCCCTCTTTAACTAGAATGGGAATTGGTTTTCCCTCAGGTGTAGTAGCACCTGCCCCAACAGCAATAACCGTAGCAAATTGCCCTTTTTTCTTGGCTGTATCCGGGAGCACAATACCGCCTTTTAGTACCTCTTGTTCTTCTGTATGCTGAACAAGAACGCGATCTCCTAAAGGTTTAAATTTTTTTTTAGTTGCAGTTGTCATTTTCATCTCCTTTTAAGTAAAGAGTTTGAAGGAAATCATAAAAAGAGAGAAGATCTCTCTTTGTAAATTTGTAAAAAAACTTCAAGCTTCATTGTAGAAAAATAAGGGAATTTTGACAACGTAAATTAGCACTTTTGATGTTATAGTGCTAAAAATCATCAATTAAAAAATTTAATACCAAACACTCTTATAGAGATAGAGTTGACTAATCAAAGAGGTTTTGCGTATGATAGCATCTTCATTAAAGTTCTTAAAAGGTACTATTCATGACAACAGAAGAGGTTTATACCCCGTCTTTTAATTCAAGAGAGCAAATGCAGAAAAATGATTGCTGGGATGTAGAGCAGCTATATAGCTCCTGGGAAGTTTGGGAAGAGCAAATGCAGCTTTTTGCAAGAGAAAAACAAACCCTTCATTGGCCAGAAATTGCAATTTTTGAATCTAGCTGGCAAAAAAATCCAGAGCAATTAAAGAGTCTCATTGAGACGTGTATGGAGCTTGAAAGACAGCTATCCAAGCTTTATACCTATGCGCATTTAAGACATGACGAAGACGTAGCAGAAGAAGTTGCAAAAATAGCTATGTCGCGCATTAGTACGATTTTATATGCCTTCCGTCAAGAAACAGCATGGGTTGAACCAGCTTTATTGCGAGCACCGGAAAAAGCATTAGATGCTTTTATTACAGATCCTGTTCTAGCTTCTTATCGTTTATACTTAGAAAGGATTGTCCGCCTTAAAAGTCATACTTTATCTCAAGAGCAAGAGGAACTAATGGCTCTTGTAGGCAAATCCTTAGAAACCTCTAGCCAAGCATTTGGCGCTTTTAATAATGCAGATTTGAAATTTCCAGATATATGTGATAGTAAAGAGAATAAGCACGCCTTAACTCATGGTAAGTATTTAACCCTTTTGAAAGAAAAAGATCGTACATTAAGGGAAAATGCATTTAAAACATTACATCGTGGTTTTTTGTCTTATGAAAATACGCTTAGCGAATTACTGCAGGGTCAAATACAAAAGCATGTCTTTGAAAGAAAAGCGCGTAAATATTCTTCTTGTTTAGAGGCGGCTCTTTATGTAAATGAGATCGATCCTCAAGTCTATTTTTCTTTGATTCAGTCGGTGCATGAGCATTTACCTTCTCTACATCGTTATATTTCTTTGCGTAAAAAATATTTAAAAGTTTCAAGTTTGCATGCCTATGATCTGTTTGTACCACTGGTAAAAGATGTAGAAATGGATGTTGATTACGATACAGCGGTAGAGTGGATTGTGGCTTCTTTAGCTCCCTTAGGAGTAGATTATCAAGAAACTGTCAAAAGGGGATTAACACATGAGCATTGGGTAGATCGTTATGAAACCCCGCGCAAACGCTCAGGTGCCTATTCAAGCGGGTGTTATGATAGTATGCCCTATATTTTGATGAATTACCAGGGAACATTTAATGATATGATGACCTTAACTCATGAAGTAGGTCATAGTATGCATTCCTATTTCAGCCGTTTAAACCAACCTTATCAGTATTCTCAGTATGGCATTTTTGTAGCAGAAGTAGCTTCTACCTTCCATGAGGAGCTGCTCTTTCGCTATTTGTTTAATCAAGCACAGACAAAAGAGCAAAAGGCATTCTTAATCAACCAAAAGTTAGATGCCATCCGATCTACCTTAATTCGGCAAACCATGTTTGCAGAATTTGAATTATACATGCATGAAAAGGTGGATTCCTCTCAAGTTTTAACACCGGCTGTCTTAAAAAATCAATATAGAAAGCTAAATGAAGAATATTTTGGTAAAGATTTTAGTTTAGATGCAGAATTAGATGTTGAATGTTTACGCATTCCTCATTTCTATTATAATTTTTACGTATACCAGTATGCAACAGGAATTAGTGCTGCTCATGCTTTAGCAGAAAAAGTTTGTAGTGAAGAAACTTTTGCTCAGGAAAAGTATTTACGGTTTTTATCTGCCGGTTCTAGCAAGAATCCTTTAGATCTTCTAAAAGAAGCAGGTGTAGATATGCGCTCTACAGAATCCGTTAAGATTGTCATGCGTTCTTTTGATCAATTGGTAACTCAATTGGAAAAATTTCTTGAAGCGCCTTAAAGCAAATTTGGCTAGATAGGATAGTTCAATATAAAGTATAATTTTTTATGGCAGCGTTATATTAGGGTGAAATAAATAAAAAGCTGCTTTATCATAAAAAATTATATTAGAGTTTTGTTGAAAAACAAGGCTTGCTTTTAATGAGTGTTTTTAATTCTAAAATGAAAAAAAAATACAAAGGCTTTTTTATTGTAGCTAATGAAAAAGGCCTACATACACGTCCTTCAACGGAATTACTTAGATGTGCTACAAGCTTTAAAGCAGAGGTTACATTAAAATACCAACAAGAGATTGTGAATGCTAAATCTCTTCTGGGTATTTTGATCTTAGCTGCTGATAAAGGAGCTAAGATCGATGTAGAGGCTATTGGAGAAGATGCAGACGAAGCTGTAAAGGCAATACTTACACTAGCCCGTAATAAATTTAACATTAATTATTAGAGCCTGTTTAAAATCTTTTCAAAAGTAGAGCAATAAAAGCAAGAACCACCATATTCAGGCTTGTATGTAGTTTTCTTTCGCAAGAAAAATTTGCAAAGAGTGTGCAGGAGATATTAGGATGTATAGTAGAAATAGCTAAAAGAAATACACTTCATACTTTTACAGTTATTCCCAAAAGATGGGTTGTAGAGCGTTCTTTTGCGTGGATAGAAAAATGTCGCAGGCTATGGAAAAATTGTGAAAGAAAACTACATACAAGCCTGAATATGGTGGTTCTTGCTTTTATTGCTCTACTTTTGAAAAGATTTTAAACAGGCTCTAAAACACAAAGCTTTTTAGATACTACTTCCAAGGATATGGAAAGGGTGGAAACTTATACTAAATAACAGATCTAGAAAGGCTCTCAACTTCGAAACTCCACTAGAAGTGTTTAGGAGATTATCTACAAACATGCTATGCTCGGGTGCACAATAGATGTTTTTTCAAGTATTTATATGTTCTTTTTTGTGCACTTCGAGGTTGAAAGGGCCCTTTGTGTGCAATTATGGCATGTGTAGTTATGCATCTGAAGTAGCGGGAAGGAGTCCAGGCATGATCATGGTGTTGCTCCCGATTCCTTTTTCTCTTGCTTTTCAATTAAGCGGGGTCTTAAGCAAGATGGTAGCTATAGAAAATCGTGATTTTTCGTTACAGGTCTATGGTGCTGGGTTTGGATTAATTGCTCTTCTTGTATTTAAAGGAGAGTTTGATATTGAGCTTATTCCTCAACAGGGATAGCTTTTTCGAGAACTTCTTTTCTGCAAAAGACGGGAATATTGTTTAAAAGAGAAAGAGTGATGCAATCGCTAGGCCTAGCATCAATTTCTAAGATTGTTGTTTTTTCACCGATTTTTTGTTCCAAATATAAACGTGCAAAGTAGATGGTATCTTCTACATCATGGATAACAATTTGCGCTGTCCGAATATCAAAACCCGAAAAAATGGCATGAATGAGATCATGGGTAAAAGGGCGTGGTTTTTTTTTCTCTGTTAGGTGCATTTGAATGTTATTTCCCACTTGGGGGTCTGTATAGATAGCAAAACGCTTTTCTTCCGTGCCCAGGATAATCACGGTATAAGAGCGTGATTGCATAATTTTATTGAAAGTAATGGGAATTAACTCAGAATCCATACTTTTCCTCTTTTAATTTGACTATTTATTGTTTAATTACAATTTGTCCATCGAAAAATCCAATAATTACTCGTTTAGCTAAATTAAAAAAGAAACCGGTATCTATAACTCCTGGAATTTGGATCAATTTTTGATGTTCTTGTTCTGGAAAAGCAATGAATGTAGGGAAATAGATGTCGAAAAGATAATTTTGATTATCTGTAATATACAAAGATTGATCAGCATTTGTACGTAGAAGACCTTTATAGCCCGCTTGTTCAATATGGTGTATGGTAGCTCTTGCAGCAAAGGGGAGAATTTCAACAGGCAGCTTGATTTTTCCTAACTCTTTTACTATTTTGCTCTCATCTATAATTACAAGCATTTCTCGACTCATACTTGCCATAATTTTTTCTCTTACATGAGCGCCACCAGCTCCTTTAATCATACGCTTTTGAGAATCGATTTGATCTGCTCCATCTACGGTTAAATCAAGAGAACATAGTTTATCGATATCTAAAAGATGGAGACCGCCTTGTTTAGCTTGTGTAAAAGATTGTTGAGAGCTAGCAACAATTTCTATTTTTAATCCTTGATGAAAGCGTTGGATCAATCTTTCAATAAAATAAAAAGCAGTAGAACCGGTTCCTAGCCCAACTAACATATTATTTTCAATTAGTTCAGCAGCTTTGTAACCAACCTTTTTTTTTATTTCTTCTCTAGACATAAACTAATCATGTATTTAATCATCATTGCTAATGATTACCTTACAAGATTTGTTACAATACCTCAATCAGCTTTTGCAGCCTGAGTTGTTTTCAGATGTGTGCCCAAATGGTTTGCAGATAGAGGGTAAAAAGACTATTTCCCGTGTTGCATTTGCTGTATCAGCTAGCCTAGCAACCATTAAACAAGCGATAGCCTTAAAAGCAGATGCTCTTATTGTGCACCATGGGATTTTTTGGGATAAAACCTCTTGTATTCTTTTAGGTTCTAAAAAACAAAAATTTCAGCTTTTGCTGGAAAATGAAATCTCTCTATTAGCTTATCATTTACCACTAGATGCGCATCAAACAGTTGGCAATAACTGGAAAGCAGCTCGTGATTTAAATTTAACAGACTTAAAAGCATTTGGATCACTATGTGGAAATAAGATTGGAGTAAAGGCTCAAATTAAGCCCACTCTAGTAGAGAGTTTTCAAACAAAATTAGAAGCGTACTATGAACATGTAGCGCATACGTCATTAGGGGGTAAGAAGCAAATATCTTCTGTTGCCATTGTGTCAGGAGGGGCGCATTGGATGATAGAACAAGCTATTCAAGAAGAGGTAGATTGTTTTATCACAGGTAGTTTTGATGAACCAATCTGGGACTTAGCTTATGAGAATGGGATTCATTTCTTTGCTTTAGGTCATTTTTCTACAGAAAAAGTGGGTGTAAAATGTTTAAAACAAATCACAACTAAACATTTTGCTATTCCTGCCCATTTTATCAATCTTTTTAATCCATTTTAGATTTTGTTAAATAAAAAATTGATTATATATATATATTACTTTATCATGCGAACATTGGCTTGATTTTAAGGAAATAGATAGGAGCTTTGGATGAAATTTGGAAATGAAAAAAAAATTGCGGAAGAGAGTTTAAAAACAAAAAAAGTAAGAGAAAAATTAAAAAAACATCTAGAATCTTTCGATCAAAAAGTCACAGCTCCTGCTCTTAAAAAGAAGTTAATTGAAATCCATAGATGGATTGAAAGGTACGCTTCTCAAAGAGTTGTATTAAAAGAAAAAAGCATATCTTTGTTCGATGAAAACCGCAATGCTGCAGAATTTAGTCAGCGAGTTGGTATTCTAGTAGAAAAGTTAAAACAAGACATGCAAGTGATCTACAACAAAGATCGTTCTTAAATAACATTCAAAAGTTGATGGAAAATCCCTTCTAATTTAAGATGGAGCCTTTGTTTTCATTAAAAGATCCCATGATTATAGAGCATTTGCAAAAACGCGGTTTGTTGGAAGCTACTACTAGTGATGAACTGACAAATCTTCTTCAAAAACCTACCAAAGTATATTTAGGATTTGATCCAACAGCAGATAGTTTGCATATTGGTCATTTAGTTGGTATTATCGTTTTGCACTGGTTTCAAAAATTTGGCCATACTCCTGTTGTTGTTTTAGGAGGGGCTACTGCACGAATTGGAGATCCTTCGGGTAAAAGTATAGAGCGTCCCTTACTCGATACTCAAACAATTATCACTAATGTGCATTCTATCACCAAACATTTTGAGCAAGTGCTTGATTTTTCAGACCCTTCTACGCGTCCTCTTATTCTCAATAATGATCAATGGTTCAAAGAATATGGATTTATTGATTTTTTACGAGATATAGGAAAGTATTTTCGATTGAGTACTATGCTAGCTAAAGATAGTGTAAAAACCCGTCTTTCTTCTGAAGAGGGAATAAGTTTTACAGAGTTTAGCTATCAATTATTGCAAGCTTATGATTTTTATCGTTTGTATACCGATCATAACGTACAGGTGCAGTTAGGTGGTAGCGATCAATGGGGCAATATTACAGCTGGAATCGATTTTGTACGCAAAAGAATAAGTGCGCAGGTGTTTGGATATACTTTTCCTTTACTTACTCGCATGGATGGCAGAAAATTTGGTAAAACAGAAGAAGGAGCGATTTGGCTTTCTAAAGATAAGTGTTCTGCTTATCAATTTTATCAGTATTTTTATCGAACCCAAGATGCAGAAGTTATTCGTTTAATGCGCATGCTTACCTTTATGGACTTAGAAGAAATTGCAGAATACGAGAGATCTATAAAGAGTTCAGAATATGTTCCCAATACGGCACAAAAGCGTTTAGCAGAAGAGGTGACTCAGCTGATTCATGGAAGCACAGGACTGCAAATCGCTCAAAAAGTTACCCAGTGCTTAGCTCCTGGTGGTAAAGCAATTTTAGAATTTGATGTGTTAAAAGAGATTTCAGCTAATGATATGCCCGTTGAATATGTACAACAGTCCGAGTTAATTGGTCAAAAATATATAGATATTTCTGTGAAAATAGGCCTTGTTTCTAGTAAAAGCGAAGCAGCAAGGCTTATTCATAATAGTGGCGCGTATCTCAATAATCAAAAAATTCATGATATCAATTTTTTAATTGAACCAGAAATGGCAATTGCAGGTCGGTTTTTAGTTTTCAGTTCTGGTAAAAGAAAAAAAATATTAGTTTCTATTAAAAAATAGTTTGAAGACAAACTACATTTTTCACTCTCTTTGTTAAGAGATGTCGATTTTTTTTTATAAAAAACAACTTGATTGAAAATCAAGACGATACAACAATGAGCCTAGTGAATGTAAATAGATAAATACCGCTCTTTTCTTTTGAAAGAGAAAAGAGAGGTATTTTGAAAATGCTTATATTTAGAAACAAGGAGAGCAAGATTTATGGCAACAATTACTAAAAAAAAGTTGATTCAGATGATTTCTAGACATCGAGGATTGCATCCTAACGATGTACGCAATGTGATTCAATCATTTTTAGATAAAACAACGGATTATCTCTCTGAAGGAAATCGTCTGGAATTACGCGATTTTGGGGTTTTTGAAGTAGTAGAGCGGAAGCAGAAAATAGGTCGTAATCCTAAAAACGCAGCTGTTCCTATTATCATTCCGGCTCGATTGGCTGTAAAATTTACTCCAGGTAAGAAAATGCGTAAGCTAATGGAAAAGAAAAGAAAACTAGCCACAGCCACAGAGCACCAATCTGTATATAAAAATGTGCCGATTAGTTAACTCAAATCAAGTTGCATTTCTTGTTGTTAAATAGTTGAAATGCAACTTTTTATCTCTATATAATGGGGTGCTCTCTATTCATTATTTTATTTTAGTTTAATCTGAAATAGTTTACAATCTTTACTATCTTAGTTGGATTAATCGATATTTTGTTAAAATTAAACGTATTATGAGTTTAACCCTTATCATCTAATCCTTAAACGAGGAGAGGCTACATTTGGCTATTGCAAGAATTCTACTGATTGGTTCAACTGCCTTGTTTTCTATGATAGCAATTACAGCTATGATTAAAAAAAGTAGAGCTCATGATGAGCAAGTAAGTGGCCAAATAGAGAAAAACCCGAATCCTCCTATAATTGTGCAACAAAAAGTAGAAATAAAAAAGCCTTATACTAAACCGCTTTCGCTAAATGGAGACTTGCCTTGTATAAATCGGATTTATCAACTCTTTTCTAAAAATTCAACTTCTCAATTTCCGATTGTCGAGACGATTTCTTATAGCAGCTCTGTTTCTTGGTTAGTAGGTAGGCCTGCTTGGTTAAATGATTACGCTGACTACTATCAAACCTCTTCTTCTTTTATTTTACGCAGTCTAGGTGCAAAAGGGGAGTATCCTTCACAAAGAAGGATAGTAGAAGGAAATCGCTTTAATGTATTTCGCAGAGATAAAAAAATGGAATTTTATCTGCTTGTAGATATTTCTCGTTGCAAAATGGGATTTTATTATTTTGATACGGGAACTAATGAGAGGGTATTGTTAAAAACATATTCTATTGGTTTAGGCAAATTAGATCCTAGCAAACCCTCTGGTAGTTTAACGCCTCTTGGCAAATATCTTTTGGGAAAGAGAGTTGCTACTTATCAATTGGAAAGCAAAGGGGTTTACCAAAATAAAACGGTGGAAATGATTACAGTATTTGGTACTCATTGGATCCCTTTTGAGCAAGAAGTAGAACGTACTTCTGAACCAGCTAAAGGCTATGGATTACAAGGTTCTCCCTGGGTTGCTGATTCTAGCGGACAGCTTGTAGAGGATTTGACGTGCATTGGAGACTATAGCAGCAATGGATGTATTCGATTAGCCTCAAAAGATATAGAGGAGCTTTTTTCCATTGTAATTACCAAGCCAACATTTATTGAAATTGTGAAAGATTTTAAAGAAGCCACCCTGCCTGGTATAGAAGTGGCAACGCCTTCGCGTTAGAAAAAGGAAAACATTATGTTAGCCCATGAAAAACAGATTGTAGAATACGAAAAGACAATATCTCAATTAAAAGAGCAAAATAAAAAAGATAGCACTTTGTGGACAGAAGATGAAATAGAACAGTTAGAAACAAAGTTAGAAAAACTAAAAAAAAATATATGTTCTCAGCTAACCCCTTGGGAAAGAGTTACCATTAGTCGCCACCCTAAAAGGCCCAAAGCAACTGATTATATTCGCAATTTAACGGAAAAATTTATTGAATTACATGGAGACAGGGCATTTGGGGACGATCCTGCAATTATATGCGGGTTGGCAAAGATAGATGATGTGAATTTTATGGTGATTGCACAAGAAAAGGGTCATGATACAGAAAGTCGTTTGCATCGCAATTTTGGAATGCCTCATCCAGAAGGATACCGTAAGGCTTTAAGATATATGCGTCTTGCCGCTAAATTTCACCTGCCTATTTTGTGTTTAATCGATACTCCAGGTGCTTATCCAGGTCTTGCTGCAGAAGAAAGAGGTCAGGGATGGGCCATTGCACAGAATCTTTTTGAAATGAGCCGTCTTTCTACTCCAATTATTGCTATTTTAATAGGGGAAGGATGCTCTGGTGGAGCTCTTGGAATAGGAGTAGCCGATGTAATAGGGATGTTAGAGCATTCTTATTATTCCGTAATTTCTCCAGAAGCAGGTTCTTCTATTCTTTGGAAAGACACTAATCAGAATGAAACCGCAGCTAAAGCTTTAAGAATGCATGTGGAAGATTTATTAAAATTCAAGATTGTGGATGCAAAAATTGAGGAGCCTTTAGGTGGTGCTCATCACGATCCATCTTTTATATATGCTCAAGTTAAAAGATATGTTCTTGAGCAATATAAGAGGCTAACACATATAGATCCCGATGTTCTTGTTGAACAACGCTATCAAAAATATCGGCAAATTGGTAAATTCTTAGTTGAAGATACGGGGTTACCTCAAGAGTAATCCTTAGATTCAAGGAATTACTATGAAATTACTTTTAGATGCTGCTCTAAGAAGCTGTCGCCATTTATATTTATTTATCATCACTTTCTTTACATTGCTTTGTCTAACGATTTCTAGTCAAATGGAGATGTTCGCTCTAGGTGTATTATCCAATAATGGAGCAGATTTTTTTATCTTATTTTCTAAAGAAAACAGTCGAGATGTGGTTGCTTTAGAACAAGTGCAAGAGAAATGGGACCTGATTGATAAAGATCACACAGGACTTATCACAAAACAACAAGCCACCTCTTTTATTGCACAAAAAAGCGAAGGTAATCCATTAAGTTGGATGCTTGCTAAGGTAAAGCAAAAACTCCGCCTTTCTCATAATATTAAAGCTTTGATCCTAGTCCTGATTTCTGTTGCGATCTTTAAAGCAATTTGGCTTTTTGCAAGCCGCTATACTACACAATTACTTGCTATTCGCGTTAGCCGGGATTTGCGCCAGCAGTACTTTGAGCATATTCAATCCTTACCGATGAGTTTTTATCAGCAGCATAATATTGGTAGCCTTTCTGCTCGAGTCGTTGGTGATGCAGGACAGATAGCTACTTCTATTAATTCTTGGCTAACGAATTATCTGCAAACGCCTTTTACGATTATTACTTGTTTGTCCATGTGCTTTTATCTTTCTTGGCGCTTATCTCTTGTCATCTTTTTTGGAGTGCCTTTAATTATTATTCCCATTGTATTTTTAGCCCGTAGAGTTAAGAGGGTTTCTCGCCAACTACAAAAAAATCAGGAGAGTTTTGCCAATATATTGATCGAATTTTTAGCTGGCATACAGACGGTTAAGATTTTTTCTATGGAAGGGTTTTCTTTGAGAAAATACAAAGAACAAAATGAACGTATGGCTGTTTTAGAAAGTAAAACAGCCAAATATGGTCTTTTGACTCGTCCTATCTTACATGCGATTACCACTTTGTGTTTAGCCTGTGTTGTTTTATTTGGTCTTTATACAATTGGGATGAGCTTATCGCAGTTGATCGTATTCTGTGGCATGCTTCAGCTCGTGTATGAACCCGTTAAAAAATTTGCTGATGAAAATGGAAATATCCAGCGCGGCATTGTAGCTGCTGAGAGGATGTTTGAAGTACTACACATTAAGCCCGATATTCAAGATCACCCAGATGCAACGGAACTTACCGGGTTTTTTGATTCGATAGAATTTGATAAAGTGTGGTTTCGTTATCAAGGGGATTGGATTTTAAAAGATATCTCCTTTACCGTTCGCAAAGGAGAGACTGTAGCCATTATTGGCCCCACAGGAGCTGGTAAATCAACAATTGTACAATTAATGCCTCGTCTTTACGATATTCAGCAAGGAGAAGTTCGTATTGATGGAAAACCTTTAAAAGCCTATACGCAAAAATCCTTACGGGAGCACATTGCTTTTGTTTCTCAAAAACCTTTTTTATTTTGTGATACAATTAGTGCTAATATTGCTTTTGGATGTCCCTTTACTAGCCAAGAAATTGAAGAAGCAGCTAAAAAAGCCCACGCTGAAGAATTTATAGTGCGCTTACCCGATCAATATGAGACAATACTTGCGGAATCAGGACAGAATCTCTCTGGAGGACAACAACAACGCCTGGCTATTGCAAGAGCCCTTGTTAAAAAAGCACCTATTCTTATTCTAGATGAAGCAACATCTGCGCTCGACTCCATTAGCGAAATGTATATTAAAGATGCGATTATCAATTTAAAAGGGGAGATTACTCAGATTATCATTGCACACCGTCTTTCTACGATTGAACACGCAGACAAGATCATTTATCTTTCCCAAGGAGCTAAAATTGCTGAGGGAACCAAAGAGCAGCTATTAGAGAACTGTCCTGAGTTCCGAAGAATGTGGGAGGTTCATTATAATCTAGAAAAAACTCCGGAAGAATCCCTGTCTTAATATCTCTTTATCTCTAGGGGTGACACTGTCAATGAAGTGCTACCTATACTCGTTTGTTTTTAAATTAAGATTTAACTAAGAGCCTGTTTAAAATCTTTTCAAAAGTAGAGCAATAGAGCTCTTTCAAAACTAGGAAATAAAAAAGCCCTTGTATAAAATAATGCCCTTAAAAATACGTAAGGGCATGATGAAATTTGAAAAAGCAAAAAGTTTAGACAACGAGAAATTCCGAAGATTAACCGGAGTAAAACGTAGCACATTTGATCAAATGAGCTTGATTTTGGAGATAAGTCACAAAGAGAAAAAAGCCCGAGGAGGCCGCGTCAATAAATTAAAAATAGAAGACATGTTACTTCGGCGAATAAGGAGGGAGATAGTGCACTTTAATCCTAGAAGACATCAGAAACTCTTCTAGTTTCTTATTTTTGTTTGATCTCGCATTATCCAAAATTACATGAATAATTCGAGCCTCTGTCTGTTTTTCTAGCTTCTTGAAAAAATCGAGCATTGCATCGGCATCAACTGTCTTATATTCCTCTGTAAAAATCTTCATTCCTGTCAGGCAAAGAGCTCCAGCAAAATGCAATCGCAATTGTTTCCCGGATGTCTGCAAAGTCTTTTGAACGCCTTTTTTGATCCATCCACATACGGCTTGGGACTGATGTTCAGGATGCACAGCATCTATGAAATAGATCTCTTCATCAGGGTTTAAGGTCTCCTTTAAAGCCCTATATTGTTCTATGAAAATTCGTTGTTTTTCAGGATCTAATTTCCCAGGAATCTTTTTAGGACGTTTATAAGCAAATCCGTGCTGTATGAGCCAATCTGTCATGCCACTTTGGGAATATTTTATCCCATATTGCTCATGCACATAAGCTGTGATCCCTTTGACTTTAAGTCCCTTTGACTTTAAGATAGGTCTTTTCCTGTAGGTGTTAGAGACTCTGTTTGGTCTTGTGAAAGTTTTGATTTGCTACCGCCTCGAGGGCTACTTCCAGTTTTATTTTCGGAATCATATTCTCTGAGGTATTCCTGAACAGTGATAGGGCTTATCCGGAGTGTTTTAGCAAGATTTTTTGTTGAGATACCCTCATCATAGCCCAAAATTACACAAAGCCTATTCCGTTCAGAATAGTCTTTTGGATGCTTTAACTTGTGTTCTAAGTCAGCTCTCTGGCTAGGGGTCAGTTTTTTCATACTCAATAGCTTAACACAAAACAAAATATTTTTCTATCCGATTGAATCGGAACCACTATATTTCATATTTCCTCTCAAAATTTACTTTAAAATCTATATTTTTTATTTTACATTTTTTATAGATTCTTTTAAAGAATGTTTTGCTTAAGAGGGAAATACATTAAGTCTTTGTAAGAAGTGGAGTTAAAATTCCTAATTTTTCAAAACCTTGCTTTAACTCTTTATTTTCCGGTTTATCAAAAGCACCACTAGATGCTAGCCATGTGACATAATTACGAGGAACCTCTTCTAAAGGCTTGCCTTGATGTTTACCAAAT
Source organism: Candidatus Rhabdochlamydia oedothoracis (assembly GCF_019453995.1). Taxonomy (NCBI): domain Bacteria; kingdom Pseudomonadati; phylum Chlamydiota; class Chlamydiia; order Parachlamydiales; family Candidatus Rhabdochlamydiaceae; genus Candidatus Rhabdochlamydia; species Candidatus Rhabdochlamydia oedothoracis. The sequence goes on from NZ_CP075587.1 coordinate 761,297, forward strand.
GGCATGCGAGATACAACTTGGGGTTTAGAAAGAAGTTGCAATACCGTTTGAATGGGCAAATCATCAATCATAACGCTAAAAACTTGGTGCAGTATAATTACATCATCAAGCGCTCTATGTGCTTGATTAGCGGAGAAACCATAGGTTTCTCTTAAAAACTGTAGAGAATGCCTAGGGAGATCATTGCGGTATTTACGTGCCCATTTAAGGGTGTCAATATATTGAAAAAAGGGAAGAGGAACTTCTGCTCGTTTAAATTCTGCTTCCAAAAACAATTGATCAAAGGCGTCATTATTGTGAGCGATTAACACCGTATTATCAGGGCAAAATTGTGTGAATTTTTCCGCAATTACTTTAAAGCTAGGAGCATCTTTTACCATTTCATCAGTAATGTGATGGATAGCACTAGCTTCTTTTGGAATAGGGCATTCTGGGTTGATTAACTCTACAAAGGAACGATCTTCTATCGGATCATAAGCAGCAATTTCAATAATTCGATCTTTAGCAGACTTTACGCCAGTTGTTTCTGTATCGTAGTAAATAGGTCGTAATTTTTTCATAAACCCTCTGTTTTTAACGGATTATAGATTACAAAATTAAATTGATCTATCATTTTATCCTAAAAATAAGAATGGTTAGATTCTTAGCTTTTCAATTTTTCTCATATGTAGTATCCTGATTGTCAATAAATTAGGAGTTATAATTATGCGCTTATTAAGTGTGATTTTTGGGATCATTTGTCTTTCTGGTTGTTACCAAATGCGTGGTGATGAGGATTTGCGTACAGTTCCGGTAACAAACAATCCCACTATTGTACCAAACAAAGGTGGATTTCCTCCTTTTCCTTCAATGTGATTGATTTATTTATTTTAATTGCGCTAGTTTAAGTCTTAATGAAAAAAAATCGAATATGAAAAAGCAAACCGTAATTGAATACAACTTTTTTCCAAGTAATTTAGAAAAAGAGATTGCCTTACTTGGCAAAAATAAGCTCCTTTTTGCGCTTGAGCAAATGCTATTGATACGCAATTTTGAAAATCGAGCTGAAGGGGCCTACCTGCAGGGTAAAATTGGTGGTTTCTTTCATTCTTATATTGGTCAAGAGGCAGTGCAAACAGCTGCTGTTTTTGCAATGGGGAAAGATCAGTGGTGGGCTACTTCTTATCGTTGCCATGCCTTGGCCCTATTATTAGGAGCTACTCCCATCGAACTCATGGCTGAGTTATTAGGTCGTATTAATGGTAATGCAAAAGGACGAGGTGGTTCGATGCATTTTTTTACAGAGCAGCTTTTAGGAGGGTACGGAATTGTAGGAGGACAAATCCCTATTTCAACAGGCGCTGCTTTTAGCATTAAATATAAACAAAAAAATGCTTTAAAAGAGTCCAAACAAGTTTCTGTATGTTTTTTTGGAGAAGGGGCAGTAGCTCAGGGTTCTTTTCACGAATCACTGAACTTAGCTTCTTTGTGGGATCTTCCTTGCATATATGTGATTGAAAATAATCACTGGGGTATGGGAACCCATGTAGCAAGAGCTCTTTGTTTAGAGCCTATTGCAGAGACAAAGGCGCCTAGTTTTAATATGAAAGGGTATACTTTAGATGGCATGGATTTTTTTAACTGCTATGCAGGTTTTTCTTCGGCATTTGAAGAAGTTAAAAAAACATCGCGTCCTATTTTAATTGAGGTGATTACAGAAAGATTTAAAGGACATTCCATTTCAGATCCTGCTTTGTATCGCAGCAAAGATGAATTAAAAAATAACATGCAAAAAGATCCTATCTTTTTGTTAATGCAAGTTATGCAAAAAGCAAACATGATCACAGAGAGCGAGTATCAATTTCTTAACCAAAAACAAAAGCAAATAGCAATAGATGCTTTAAAATATGCAAATCAAAGTTCTTGGCCCGATCTGGTAACATTAGGGCAAGATGTATTTGCTCCATCAGAAGAGAATAACACATGAGCACCCAACTAACGGAAATGCGAGAAGCGTTGCGACAAGCTCTTGATGAGGAAATGCAGAAAGACCCACGTGTTTTTATCATAGGTGAGGAAGTAGCAGAATATAACGGAGCTTATAAAGTCACTAAAGGGATGTTAGAAAAATGGGGTCCTGATCGTGTAATAGATACACCCATTGCAGAACTTGGTTTCTCCGGACTTGCCATTGGAGCTGCAATGACAGGCTTAAAACCTGTGGTTGAGTTTATGAGTTTTAATTTCTCTTTTGTAGCTTTTGATCAAATCATATCTAATGCCATCAAAATGTATTACATGTCAGGCAATAGATTTTCCGTCCCGATCGTTTTTCGTGGGCCTAATGGAGCAGCAGCACAGGTTTCTTCACAGCATTCGCATTGTGTAGAGGCCCTCTATGCTAATTTTCCTGGATTGATTGTGATTGCTCCTAGCAATCCTTATGATGCAAAAGGCCTTTTAAAGTCGGCTATCCGTCAGAACAATCCCGTGCTTTTTCTGGAAAATGAGCTTTCCTATGGAGATAAAATGGAAATCCCCACAAAAGAGTATCTAGTGCCGATTGGAAAAGCGCGTGTTGTTAGAAAAGGAAATCACGTTACATTAATATCGCATAGTCGGATGGTTTTGCTTTGTGAGGAAGCTGCAAAAGAACTGCAAACCCGAGGAATTCAAGTAGAACTCATCGATTTAAGAACCATTAAGCCCCTTGACATCGATACTATTGCAACTTCTGTACGTAAAACCCATTTCTGTGTTCTTGTAGAAGAAGGGCACATATTTGGAGGAATTTCTGCAGAAGTAGGTTTTCAGATTATAGAGCATTGTTTTGATGATCTTGATGCTCCTCTTGTAAGAGTTGCGCAAAAAGAAACCCCTATGCCTTATTCCAAGGTATTGGAAAAGCAAACTATGCCCACTAAAGAGCAAATTATCGAAGCGGTGCAAAAAGTTTTAGCTTAAAGGAGTGTCTATGCCATTTACTGTAACCATGCCAAAACTATCTCCTACAATGGAAGAAGGAAATATTGTAAAGTGGCTTAAGAAAGAAGGCTCATATATCAAAGAAGGGGATGCTTTTATCGAAATTGCAACAGATAAATCTACAGTAGAGCATGCTGCTTTAGATGAAGGATGGTTGCGTAAGATCTTAGTTCAAGAAAATCACACAGCACAGGTAAATCAAGCAATCGCCATTTTTACCGAAGAAGAAAATGAAAGCATAGAGGGATATCGACCAGAAGGGATTTCTCTTACTCAAGAAGAACCTCCTCAAGAACCCCAAAAACAACCAACTTCAAATACAGAAGAGCCTTTAGAGGCTACAACTAGAATAAAAGCATCTCCTTTAGCTCGCAAAATTGCAAAAAAACAAGGATTGAATTTAAATCTTGTTAAAGGATCAGGTCCAAAAGGTAGAATTATGAGTCGAGATCTTGTCTTTGCATCGTCAAGTACTAATATGAAGCAACAAGAGCTTCCTAAAAGAGCTGCTGGAGAATTTGAAGAAGAGTCTCTATCTCCTATGCGTAAAGTGATTGCTCAACGTCTGCAAGATGCAAAAAGTTTTATTCCTCACTTTTATTGCGCACAAGAAGTGCAAATGGATAAAGTGGTCTCTCTAAGAGAAGAGTTAATTTCTTTAGGCATTAAACTCTCTTTTAATGATTTTATCCTGCGTGCTACCGCTTTAGCTCTAAGAGAGTATCCTCATGTAAATTCTGGGTTTAATCCCGATTCTCGCACAATTATACGTTTTAAGACCGTAGATATAGCAATAGCTGTCAGCATACCCGATGGGTTAATTACGCCAATTGTTCGCGCAGCCGATGATAAAAATCTACAAGAGCTTTCTAAAGAAGTAAAATCATTAGCTGGAAAAGCGCAGGCAAATAAGCTAAAGCGGGAAGAATATGAAGGGGGCTCATTTACCATTTCTAATTTAGGAATGTACGGCATTTCAGAATTTGTAGCGATCATCAATCCACCACAAGCTGCTATTTTAGCTGTAGGAGCGATTGAAGAAAAACCTATTGTAGTGGATAAAAAAATAGTCATAGGCAAGACGTTAAAACTTCAATTGTCCGCTGATCATCGAGTATTAGATGGAATAGATGCGGCTAAATTTTTAAAAACCCTACAAAAGTATTTAGAAGCGCCGTCTATGCTTCTCTTAGAGCCTGTTTAAAATCTTTTCAAAAATAGAGCAATAAAAGCGAGAACCACTATACCCAGGCTGGTATGTAGTTTTCTTTCGCAATTTTTCCATAGCCTGCGACATTTTTCTATCCACGCAAAAGAACGCTCTACAACCCATCTTTTGGGAATAACTGATGAAGTGTATTTCTTTTTGCAAATTTTTCTCCAGAATATCCTCCATCTGCTAAAACATTTTTTACACCGAACAAATGGTTTTTATGTAGTGAAAATGCTTCTATACACCCATTTCTGTCAGTGATATTAGCGGTGGTAATGTGAATCGCATGAGGAAGCCCTTGGGTATCGAATGCTATATGTCTTTTTATTCCTGATATTTTTTTCCCTGCATCATGTCCTTATCTTCTCCGCTGTATCAGTATTTTTAACACTAGATCTCTTGCATAACTAATAAGCAATCTAAAATTTTAAAGTATTTTAATCCATGAGATATGATTGTTTGAGCGATATAGCTGGAAATGCTTTTGTTAAGATTAGGAATCTATAAATGAAAGCTTTAAAATAGGGGGTTATGCAAGAAATCTACTTTGAGCATCTTTATTCCAAAGAGTGAAATAATAATCACATCATTCCCATTTAGGATATTCTATGGGTAACATACGCCACTGGCAACCACTTTTTAAAATGTACAAAATTCCACAAAAAATATCATATATAGTGGTTCCGATTCAATCGTATAGAAAAATATTTTGTTTTGTGTTAAGCTATTGAGTATGAAAAAACTGATCCCTAGCCAGAGAGCTGACTTAGAACACAAGTTAAAGCATCCAAAAGACTATTCTGAACGGAATAGGCTTTGTGTAATTTTGGGCTATGATGAGGGTATCTCAACAAAAAATCTTGCTAAAACACTCCGGATAAGCCCTATCACTGTTCAGAAATACCTCAGAGAATATGATTCCGAAAATAAAACTGGAAGTAGCCCTCGAGGCGGTAGCAAATCAAAACTTTCACAAGACCAAAAAGAGTCTCTACTAAAACACCTACAGGAAAAGACCTATCTTAAAGTCAAAGGGATCATAGCTTATGTGCATGAGCAATATGGGATAAAATATTCCCGAAGTGGCATGACAGATTGGCTCATACAGCACGGATTTGTTTATAAACGTCCTAAAAAGATTCCTGGGAAATTAGATCCTGAAAAACAACGAATTTTCATAGAACAATATAGGGCTTTAAAGGAGACCTTAAACCCTGATGAAGAGATCTATTTCATAGATGCTGTGCATCCTGAACATCAGTCCCAAGCCGTATGTGGATGGATCAAAAAAGGCGTTCAAAAGACTTTGCAGACATCCGGGAAACAATTGCGATTGCATTTTGCTGGAGCTCTTTGCCTGACAGGAATGAAGATTTTTACAGAGGAATATAAGACAGTTGATGCCGATGCAATGCTCGATTTTTTCAAGAAGCTAGAAAAACAGACAGAGGCTCGAATTATTCATGTAATTTTGGATAATGCAAGATCAAACAAAAATAAGAAACTAGAAGAGTTTCTGATGTCTTCTAGGATTAAAGTGCACTATCTCCCTCCTTATTCGCCGAATTTGAATCCTATTGAACGCTTGTGGAAGATCTTAAAGGAAAAGAAGGTATACAATCGATATTACGAAACGTCGGTGACTTTTTTTCAGGCAATTAGAGGATTCTTCTTAGAAGAGATACCGAAAATAACAGATATTTTGAAATGTAGGATAAACGACAAGTTTCAAGTCGTTGACTTAAATCCCATTAAGCTAGCCGTTTGAATCGGCACTAGTATAGATCAACTATTCGTGGACGTGTTTTTTTGCGTGTAGACTCAAGTATTAGATGGATTTTGCTAAATTGGTTACGAGAGATATCGCTTGGATAAGAGCGGGCCATAATTACTTCCAAAGGTTTTATGAAAACTATCATTATGCCTTACTGAAAAGATTTTAAACAGGCTCTTATAACCACATCTTACGTTTGAAAAACCATAGAAAAAGTAAACTAAATCCAAAAATTAAAGATAAAATAATGGCAAAAGCATGCATGTTATCTGCGAAAGGTAGTGCTATGTTCATCCCATAAACACTGCTTACAATAGTGGGAATATTAAAGATAATAGTTAATGCTGTTAGCAGTTTAATTGTTTTATGTAAGTTATTAGTGAAAATGATCTGATAAGAATCTCTTAAGCTTCTAATACTTTTTAAAGCATTTTCGCAAATGGTTTCTGATTGTTTTAAAGAGTGGAATACATCTTCTAAAAGAGCTTGGTCTTTATCTTGCAGAGGAATGTATTTTCCAGATGGAAGTTCTTTCAATACCAATTCCATCGGCTCTAAGCTAGAGAGATATTGATTTAGAATTTCTTCCTGACGGGTTAAAATAGTGATATCCTCACTATCTACACTGATGATTTCTTTTTCTTGCATTAAGACGTAATAACGCACCTTTCTGATCTGCATAGTGAATTCTTGAATTACCCGCATACATAAATGAATAACTAATTTAGAGCGTTGTGTTGTAGCAAAGGTATTTGGTTTATTCAAAAATCCTCGTAATATGCCATTTTTTTGAGGACTAATGGTAATAAAGTAGCAAGGGGTAATGATCATGGTTAGTGTTTCTGTATATAAACCAACAGCATTGTCTAATTCGATAGGACAACGAGAAAAGATCAGTACATTATTTTTAATATGCTCAATACGAGCAATTTCATAACGATCAAGACTATCTTGAAGGTCACTATATTCCAACCCAATCAGTAGACCTACCTGATCTAAATCAGCAGCTAATGCTTCTTCCACATGAATCCAGCAGCCATCTTTAGCAGAGGGGATCGGAATAAAAGATTCGTCTTTTGCTGTTTTAAAGAAATACTGGATCATTTTGCCTTAGTTTTGTCTATTTAGTTTAAGCTATGGCAAAATGCAGAATTTAAGTGCAATACTAAAAAAGATTTAATGAGTGTTAATAAGCATTTCTAATGTTGTCTTACCATTATATCCATTTCCCCAAGAATGCTTTCTTAAGGAATAGCCAAACCATTTTATTCGAGTTAATGATTGAGCAGGATCTTCAGCATTATATACAGAGAAGTCTTTTAATGCTTCTTCTGGAGAATATAAGGCGATAAAACTGTAATACAAGCTATTACCTTGTTGACATAAAACATCTAATCGTTTTTCTGTTTCTGCATCATTTTTTTGACAGACGTAATAAAGAGCGGAAAGACCTACAATGATTACTTTAGCAAAACTTTCAATGGCAGAAGCAACAGCCCATAATCTGCAAAAGATCTGGATAGAAGGGTCTTTTGCTGTTTGTTGAGGGCTCAATTTATTATGGTAGTAAAAATACCAACGTTCAAAAGCTAAATGACCTCGTAAAAATCCTTTAGCACTAACAGAAGAACTTGTTGTATCCATAATTGTATCTAAAATATTTTTCATAACTATTTCCTCTTTTTAGAAACTTAAAAAGAATATTTTATATGAATTCATTATAAAATAAAATATAAAAATAATTTTAAGTTTAATATTAGTCTTTTAAAGTTTGAAGTGCACAGAAGAATTAAAAAAATAATAGGCAGACGATGAAAGAATCTCTATTGTGATTTTTAACAATCAAACACAAAAAGAGACCTTGTCTAAAGGCAACCATCACCTAACCTATGACCAAAGATGTCAGATTTATATTTTAAAAGCTAGAGGAGATACATCTAGCTCAATAGCAACCATTCTAAAAGTTCATCATAGCACTATTAGTAGGGAACTTAAGAGAAATAAAGGGCAACGAGGATACCGTCATCAGCAAGCTCAAGAAAAAGCATTTCTTAGAAAAAATTCTCAACCCAATAAAAAAATGACTCCTCAAATACTTACCCGTATTGAAGAAAAAATCAAGTTGCAATTTGAATCGTCTGATGAAACTTCTCACAGATTCCGTTGGTTTGAGGATGCCTTGCCTTTGTTCGATTATGTTCAATATCTTCTATTGTAAGATAGAGCTCATATTCATGGTATTCCCGACTCCCACAGTACTCTGTCCCTCTACGGTTAAGTATTCTTAACACTCTTAACTCTTGTTCTTCAAACCAGGGTATTGTTTTATCATTTAATACTTCTGCTGCTACTAGTGCATTTTTTCTGTCATACAACTTAAGCAGAAGCAACTTTACTATAGGTGTCAATCACTGTTTGCTGATAGATCCTTCCCACACCTTTAATATATTTATTTAAATCGACATTGATAAAACAGCTTGATCTAAGGCTTCGGATAAATTAGCTACAGTAGGTAAAAGTTCTCGGATTTTCGTTTTCATATTGGCCCAATATTTTTCGATAGGATTTAAGTCCGGTGAATAAGGCGGGAGAAAGAGCATTTCGTATCCACTTTCCTCTATCAATGTTCTAGTTGTCTTTGATTTATGAAAGCTCGCGTTATCGAGAATCAAAACTTGGCCATGAGTCAAATTTGGAATCAATTCCTGTTTTAGCCATACATTAAATAGATCCGTATTGCAAGTTCCTTCAAAACACATCGGTGCCAGCAATTTCTTCCCTTGTAGTGCCGAAATTACACTCTGTCTACCAAATCGTTTTCCTGAAATTCCTCCAAATATTTGTTTTCCCCTCGCGCTCCTCGCATATTGCCTATGCACATATTGACTGATTCCGCTCTGATCCAAATAGACCCTTTTTTCAGGAGAAATTGCTTCTATCTTTTTTAGATATTCCGCTCTTGCTTCCGCATTCCTTTCCTTATAAAACGCAATCTTTTTTTTCTTGTGATCTTGAGTCTTTTCAAAGCGTAAAAGATTGCTTGCAAAGTCAAACCAAAATGCTTTGCAATCTCTGATAAAAAATGATCGGGGTTTTTTTCTACATAAGCGATTAATCTCTGATCATCAATTTTCTTATAAGTGCTTTTCTTTTTTAGAGGTTCTACGTTTCCTCTTTGTTTCTTACGCTTTACCCATCGGTAGACAGTTGCAATCCCAACTTGAAATAGCTGGCTGGCCTTCATTTTGTCGTTATTTTCTTCTAGGTATTGAAGCACTCGTTTTCTTAGATCCATTGAATAAGGTTTAGGCATTTCTCTACCTCCATATATTTTGTTGGAGAAAAATATACAACTTTATCAATAATATTTTAAATAACTATAGTATCTACATAAATAGGTATCTTGTGCAACAAGATAGCCAGGGTGTTGTGTTTCTATTTCAACATGCGCTTCTTTTTCTTCTTTAGCTTTTTCAAGCGCTCTTAATTGATCTTCTGTAAAGATCAAGTGATCTTGAGCTGCTTTTGCTTCTAACGCCTTTAGTCTCTTCTTAAATGTTTCTAGATCATACCTTAGCCATCAGGGCTTACGCATGAAGAATTTCCTTTGCACCTACCAGATCTAATAAATAATCTTTACGACATGATGCATAGATGTGCTGATAATATCATGAAGGCTATATAGTTGATTGCGCGTCTTTCTTGGGTCTGGTAATTTCGAAAAATGCATCATAATAGATGAAGAATGAATGAATCCTTCCATTTTATACTCCTTATGAAAAAGGAGCCAGAATCATTTTTTATCTCTCAATTATCAAGAAAAATCTTCATGCGTTGGCCCTGCCTTAGCCATATCGATCTGATTCCTCTAGGAGAAACAAGAATTCCCTTCTTTTTCATCTCATTGGAAACTCGGAGCTGTCCATATGCAGGTTTTTCTATAGCAAATGCAACTACGCTAGTTTCTATTTTTTCTTCCACTCTATTTTTAGGGCAGGGTTTCCTTAGATTTCTTTCATAACCCCTTATTTTAAAGCTTTCATTTATAGATTCCTATCTTAACAAAAGCATTTCCAGCTATATCGCTTAAACAATCATACTCTCATGGATTAAAATACTTTAAAATTTTAGATTGCTTATTGGTTATGCAAGAGATCTCTTCTAGAGATTTCTTGTAATGCGGCTTCTCCGCCTTTTTCATAAAGCTCTTTGTATGTATAAAAGCTTTCTTTTGAATATCCCATGTGCTTACATGCTTGAGATACATTTCCTAGCGTTTTTGCTAATTTTAAAAGGCCTAGTTTATTTTTTATCACTTTTCTCTCTATTGCTATATTCATAAATTACCACTTTGGTTCTGCTTTTGCAACCAAGGCATGATGCCTTAGTTGCAAAAGCTGTTTTTCTTTGCTATTTACCACTAAGTGTCAATTTAAGTCTTGTCTATTACAAATAAGATTGAACCGTAAACCAAACCTTTTTCTTCTGTTCCTATATTTGCCACGTCGATACCCAAGGGCTTCCTCATGCGATTCACATTACCACCGCTAATATCACTAGACTTCTTTCGAAATTAAATTTTTGAGAGTAGATTTCTTGCATAACCCCTTATTTTAAAGTTTTCATTTATAGATTCCTAATCTTAACAAAAGCATTTCCAGCTATATCGCTCAAACAATCATATCTCCTGGATTAAAATACTTTAAAATTTTAGATTGCTTATTGGTTATGCAAGAGATCTACTGACAGAAATGGGTGTATAGAAGCATTTTCACTACATAAAAACCATTTGTTCGGTGTAAAAAATGTTTTAGCAGATGGAGGATATTCTGGAGAAAAATTTGCAAAGAGTGTGCAGGAGATATTAGGATGTATAGTAGAAATAGCCAAAAGAAATACACTTCATACTTTTACAGTTATTCCCAAAAGATGGGTTGTAGAGCGTTCTTTTGCGTGGATAGAAAAATGTCGCAGGCTATGGAAAAATTGCGCAAGAAAACTACATATAAGCCTGAATATGGTGGTTCTTGCTTTTATTGCTCTACTTTTGAAAAGATTTTAAACAGGCTCTTAGATTTTAAGAAGGCGATTTGTGCTTTTTTTGAAAATATTCCTAAATATCGGGAAGAACTACAGCCTCTTTTATCTAAGAAATTTTACTTAGTTAAATCTTAATTTAAAGATATAAGAGAAAGGCTGGTTATAAGATATTTTGCTGTGCTTTCAATCGCATAGTCTTTAGGTCATGAGAGGTTTCTAAAGCTTTCTCTAGTTCTTCTACTCTTTTTTTTAACTCTTCAATTTGCGCTAAGTACTTTGGAATATTTCTAACACGTGCTTGTTCTCTGTTGTACTTGGGAAGGGGTATGACAGGACTGCCTCCGTATTTGCCTGGTTTATCAATAGATTTACTGACTCCACCACGGGTAGCAATCATGACATTACTGGCAATTTCCACATGGCCTACAACACCTACTTGTCCGCCAAACATAACATTTTCACCTGTTTTCACAGAACCAGCAATCCCTGTTTGAGATACAACGATATTATGAGATCCAAGGCTTACATTGTGGGCGATCTGAACGAGGTTATCAATTTTTGTTCCTTTACCTATTCTAGTTACTTTAAAACGAGCTCGATCGATTGTGGTATTGGCACCTATTTCTACATCATCTTCAATAATAACAGAACCGAGTTGTTCTAATTTGGAATGTTGGCCATTTTGATCTGTCGTATATCCAAAACCACAAGAACCAACGACAACCCCCGGTTGTAGAATAACGCGATTACCAAGGATGATTTTTTCTCGAATGGTTACATGGGAATAAATGATGCAAGCTTCTCCAAGACAACTATTAAGACCCACAAAAGTGAAGGGATAGATGATGCATCCATTGCCAATTTTTGTATTTTCGTCGATTACAACGGAAGGGCCTATTTGTACATTTTGGCCAATTTCTGCACTCTCGTGAATAACTGCAGTAGGATGGATTCCTTTAAAACCTGAATTATTTTGCGGGAGCAAGAGAGCTTTTATAATCTTTTGAAAAGTAATGGAAGGGTTATCAGATAGAAGAAAATTTTTTCCTTCTTCTACAGGAAAAGTGTTGTCTACACAGATTACTCCCGCCTTAGACTGGCTCATCGATGTACAGTAACGAGGGTTAGCTAAAAAGGAAGCATCTTCAGGGCCTGCATTTTCTAGTGAGTCAACATTATTAATGAGATGGTGGGGATTGCCTACTAAAGTTGATTCTGTAAACGCAGCAATTTCTTGTAGAGTAAATTTTTTCATATGATTAATAGGCACTTATTCATCTAGATAAATGCCCAATTCCTTCTATTTTTAATTCTTTATACACAAAGGAACTATTTTACTACTTCGTGCTTTGTTTCATTAGGAGTTTTTTTTTGTGTTTGAGCTATTTGATCAAATCTTTCATCTAATTTTTTAACCACAGTGTTGGTTATATCTAATTCCTTAGGATAATAGTGGCATGCATCGCTCTTTAAAATAATACAACCATCTTCTTTGTTCATTTCCTCTAGCGCTTGATCAATATTGCTTTGTAGCTTTTGGCCAATCTGCATCTCTTTCTGATAGAGAATTTGCTGACATTCTTCATACATTCCTTTCAAATCTTGACTCAATCTAGCATAATCATTTTCTAATTTCTGCTTTGTTTCCGGATTCATGCTATCTAAAATGACTGGATCGCTTAGCTTTTTCACAATATCTTCGAGCTGTTTGCTTACGTCTTCAATTAAGGCTGCTTTTTGATTTTTAAGATTTTCGAAGGCTTCTTGCTCTTGTTTGCCTAACTTAGAATTCATAAAACAGTCCCTGGTGTTTACTACCTTGTACTCAGTAGCTATTAAAGACGTGCTAAGGACTGTAAAAAACAATACGGTCGAGATAAATGGATTTTTCATAAGATATACTCCTTGTTAAAATTGTCCACCCATAGAAAAGAAAAATCTACGCACTTCATTGCGTCCTGAAGGGTTGATTGGAAAACCCATTCCTAAAGTGATAGGAACTCGGTTTGCTATTTCAATACGTACTCCAAAACCTGCACTAAATTTAAAGTCTTTAATATACCAGTGTTTCAATCCAATACTCCCTGCATCTACAAAAATAAATCCATCTACAAAAGGGAGGATTTGATGTAAATATTCAAGAGATAGTACAGTAGAGGAAATACCACCGGTGGGATCTCCATTAGAAAAATGGTCTCCTAAATCAAAGTCGCGATAACCACGTACAGAGTTAATTCCCCCAATAAAGAAACGCTCTCCTAAAGGAATTTGCGTAGGTTGACTGGTTCTGCCAACAGGTTCAATAAAGTTAAAGTCAAAACGAGATTTAAAGGTTCCACATTTCCAAATAGGTATATAGTAACTATTTAAATAAGCAAAACGCCAAAAATAAAAATCTCCTCCTAAACCAGCAAACTCTGTTTCTAAGCGTGAACGAAATCCTTTGTGTGGTTTAAAAGGGCTATCAGTAGAATCAAAAGTAAGAGATGGTCCAAATCCTGATACAATCCCTTCTTGATGCGCCTGCTCTCTTTCTAATGGAGCAGCGCTTTGGGATATATGCGTTCTGGAATTATTGAAACGATATTTTATTCCAAAGGTCCAGAAACTATTAAGAGGATAAGAGGCGTGTAAATCAAAACCTAGCTTTTGAATATCGTACTTTTTAGACGTTAATTCGCTATAGGTATTAAATACATCAAAGCCCACTCTCCATAAACTATCGCAAAAATAAGGATTTAACCAAGAGAGCGTGTAGGCTTGTTGTTTTTTTCCGAAACTTAGACGAAGATGCGCATATTCACCCCCTCCTCTGAGCGCTGCAGAGCCTTCTGAAAAAAGACTTGCAAAACCTTTAATATTAAAATTCGCTTCAGAGAAATCCAATCCGCCAAAAATGCTTTCTGCACTACTAAACCCTACAAACAAGCTAGCATGACCGGTTTTGCTTTCTTTAACCTCAATGTAAATATCTCGGTAATTTTCACCAAATTGCTCTTCATCTTCTGTACGGACTGCATATACATTTACACTTTCGAAATAACCAACATTTTGCAATCTGTTTTCTGTAGCTTGCAGCTTTGCTGTATCAAAGGTTTCACCTGGTATGAGAAGTGATTCGCGCAAGATGACATGGGCTTGTGTAGCCATATTCCCATATATCCGAATCATGCCAATGCGATATTTTTTTCCCTCATCAATATGAAAAGAGGTATTAAAAGCTGTATCGTTTACGCATGGTTGGGCTTCAGCTTGGATATTTGCTTCTAAGTACCCCTTGCGTCCATATAGATCTTTAATGGCTTGCAAGGTTTTTCGTAATTTTTCAGGCGAATACACATCGCCTTCGTGGATGAGAAGGAGCTTTTCGATTTCTTCGTTGGAAAATAATTCATTACCTTCAAATTGAATGGCATTAAAATGAAAAATAGGCCCTTTTTCTGCGGAGATAACCAGAATAATTTTTCCTTCTGTTTCAGCTTCATGAATTTGTATATCAACCTTTGCATCTGCATACCCTAAGTTTTGAAGATAATTCACAATGGCTAAACGGTCTTGTTCTAATCCCTCCTCATGATAGGTCCCTTTACCTGTTAGCCAGCTGAGTAGATTATATTTTTTTGTATAGATCATCCCCAGCAATTCGCTTATTTCTTCTTTTGTGAAACCCTGAAAGATCATATCTTCAATTCGGCCTGAGCGTCCTTCATGAACTTCAATATTAATGGATACTTCATTTGTCTTTGGATGCGGTACGATTATATATTGTAGCTGTGATTCGAAATAACCTTTTTTAACGTAGTATTCTTTAACTTTGTTAAAAGATTTATTGAAAGACTGCCGATTGAAAACAGCATTAGGCTTAAGACCCAATTCTTTTTGCAAAGCTGTGGTTTTAATTTTTTTATTTCCATTCCATGTAATCGAGCGAACTTTAGATCTTGGCCACATTTTTAATGTGATATACACCTGTTGGTCCCGAACCTGTATAGAAGGTTCTACTCGATCGTAATCTGCAACAAGTGTTTTTAAATCCGCGTCAAAATCTGCTTGAGAAAAAATATTTCCCACCTTGCTTTTGAGCTTGGAAAGCACAATTTGAGGATTAAAAGAGGTGTTTATGCTCAAGTTCTCTACTTGCAAATCAATGTCTGCAATACGACACTCTTCAAATACTATTGTTGAAGAAGAGGTAAAAGCTGACGACAAAGAGCAGAGGCTGGTAAAAGCGATTAAAGAGAGATAAGTAGCAAACTGTTTGATCATTTGATATTTCATCCGATATGGTGTTTTATTCTAAGAACGATACAAATGGATTGATTATAAGAAAATTGCTGAAATTTTTGCAAACTACTAACTTTTATTGATTTTTTTAAAAAGAGCGTCTTCCTGTAAAAGATCTTGCAAGAGTGCCTCCATCGACAAAATCTAAACAGCTTCCTATAGGCAATCCAAAAGCTAAACGAGAAATATGCACATCGTTTTCTAGTTGTTCTTTTATGTATAAAGCTGTAGCTTCCCCTTCTAGGGTAGAATCTAAAGCTATAATTACTTCTTTAACCGAGCGATCTTTCACTCTTTGTTTAATCTTCTCCATGGGCAGGCCATCTGCATTTTTCCCTTCAATAGGAGAGAGTAACGATCCTAATACATGATATAGCCCTTGGTACATCCCCATTTCTTCTAGAGCATAAGCGTCTTTTACAGAGGCAATTAAGCACAGTTGAGAAGTATTGCGACTAGGTAATTGGCAAAAATGACAATCATTTTCTTCTGTTAAACAAGAGCATTCAGGGCAAAAGGAAACCTTTTGATTTAATTCAGAAAGAGTAGCGGAAAAATGCAACACATCTTCTAAAGGCCAATTAAATACTTGAAATGCAAATCGCTCAGCGGTTCTATTACCCACGCCCGGGAACTTTTTAAATGAATTAATGAGTAGTTGAAGGTGCTTAGGGTATTTAAGCATTTTTTTGGTTTTTTTGGTTAATTTACAATACGATAATGGAATTTGCATAGACGTGCAATGGAAATTTTAAATGATAAAAGACTTAAGTAAAGGCAAAAAACAAAACACTTTCATTTTTTAGCAGACTAAGATAAACTATTTTCGATAGAGTGTTAAACATGCAAATTTTGGTTTATGGTTCAAAAAGCGCGTATTATTTCTACCGGTTCCTATCTTCCTAAAAAAGTGTTATCGAATAGCGATTTAGAAAAAATGGTCGATACTTCTGATGAATGGATCGTCTCTCGCACAGGAATGAAGGAGAGAAGGCTAGCAGCAACAGATGAGCCTACCTCTGAAATGGGATTTCAGGCAGCTAAAAAAGCTATTGAGAAAGCAGGTATTAATGTAGAAGAAATCGAGCTTATTTTATTTGCTACTTTGACACCGGATTACCCTTTCCCCAGCACAGCCTGCTTAATCCAAGCTCGTTTAGGTGCTTTTAGTGCAGCAGCGGTAGATTTGCAGGCTGCTTGCACCGGGTATATTTATGCTTTATCTCAAGCTAAGGCCTATATTGAATCAGGGATGTATCGATCTATTTTAGTCGTAGCTTCTGAAAAACTCTCTTCCATTGTTAATTATAAAGATCGAGCTACTTGTGTTCTTTTTGGAGATGGTGCAGCAGCCTGCGTTGTTGCAAAAGAAGGAAAGGGATTATTCATTTCAGATGTTTGTTTAGGAGCTGATGGAAGATTGGCTGAGCTATTAATGATACCGGCTGGAGGGTCTAAAAAACCAGCTTCTATGGAGACTATTCAAGCAAACCAGCATTATCTACAAATGGAAGGCAAAGAGTTATTTAAACATGCGGTGCGTAGAATGGAAATGGCGGCTAGTCGCTGCTTAGAAAGAGCCTCTTTAAAAAAAGAACAGATCAAATGGCTAATTCCTCATCAAGCAAATATGCGTATTATTGAAGCTATTGCAAAGCGTTTTGATGTGCTAATGGAGCATGTTTTTTTGACATTGCATAAATATGGGAACACATCAGCTTCTTCTATAGGAATTGCTTTAGATGAGCTCTTACAGGAAAAAGACTTAAGAGATGAGGATCATATATTGCTAGTAGCTTTTGGCGCAGGACTTACTTGGGGAGCTACTATTTTAACCTATGGAGCTGAAAATGCATAAATGGGCATTTATCTTTCCGGGTCAAGGAACACAATATATAGGAATGGGAAAAGATTTTTACGATACTTTTCCTATAGCTAGAGAAGTGTTTCAAGAAGCTAATGAAATTTTACAGCAAAATTTCTCTTCTATTATTTTTGAAGGTTCATCAGAAATTTTAACCCTTACTAAAAACAGCCAAATTGCTATTTATCTGGTAAGCATAGCTATTCTGCGTACTTTGCAAACACAGATCCCTCTTTTTAAACCAGCAATTTGTGGGGGCTTGAGCTTAGGAGAATATACAGCTTTAGTCGCTTCTGAAAAAATGAACTTTAGCGATTGTTTAAAATTGGTGCAATTGCGTGCTGAGTCTATGCATGAAGCTTGTAGAGAGAATAATGGGAAAATGCAAGTTGTGTTAGGACTTACTGAGGAGCTGGTTGCTGAAGCTTTGCAAGAAATAAGCTCTAAAAGCGGTTCTATTTGGATCGCTAATATTAACTGTCCAGGTCAAATTGTAATTGCAGGTACAATTAAAAACCTCACAATAGCAGCCGAATATCTCAAGCAAAAAGGGGCTAAACGCATCGTTGACTTAGAAGTTGCTGGGGCTTTTCACAGTGGTCTGATGCAATCTGCCAAGAAAAAGCTTTTTGATAAGATTGAAAATGCTACTATTTGTGAAAGTAAAATTTGTTTTACTATGAATGTTCCTGGCGCGATAGTTGATTCTATCGCTATGATTAAGCAATATTTATTAGAACAAGTGACAAGTCCTGTTCGTTGGCAGCAATCCATTTTAACCATGCAAGATTTTGGACTGCAAGCCTATCTCGAAATAGGGCCTGGTAAAACATTGAGTGGAATGAATAAAAGAATAGGAGTGCAAGTTCCTACTTTCCATATAGAAAAAGTAGCCGATTTAGATGGATTAGTACGTCAATGGGAGTCTTTATGTCGCTCTTAGCAAATAAAAATGCTTTGATTACAGGAGGCACCGCTGGTATTGGTAAAGCTATTGCTTTAGCATTTCTGCAGCAGGGAGCAAATGTAGCTATTTTAGGAACAAATAAAGAGCATGCAGAACGCGTTGTAGAAGAGCTGCAAGCGGCTAAGATTCATCAACAACAAAGAATAGAATCCTTTCTTGTAGATGTCTCTCTTAAGCTAGAAGTGGATAACGCAATTAAGGATTTGATGCTCTCTTGGGAATCGATAGATATTTTAGTCAATAACGCCGGCATTACTCGCGATGGTCTATTGATTAGAATGAGCGAAGAAGACTTTGATCGAGTCATTGCAGTAAACCTCAAGTCGCTTTTTAATTTATGTCGCTTTGTTGTTCCTCTTATGGTAAAAGCTCGTAGTGGAAATATTATTAATATTTCCTCTATTGTAGCTTCAACAGGCAATCCGGGTCAGTTTAACTATGTAGCATCTAAAGCAGGTGTTGAAGGTGCTACAAAAGCGCTAGCAAAAGAGGTTGCCTCTCGCAATATCCGCGTCAATTGCATAGCACCGGGGTTTGTTCAGACGCGTATGACAGATAAATTAACAGAAGAGCAAAGAAAGCATATCTTAAGTCAAATCCCTATGAAAACCATGGGCAGGCCTGAAGATATTGCAAATGCAGTTGTCTTTCTGGCAAGTCATCTTTCTAACTACATCACAGGCCAAATATTGGCTGTAGATGGCGGAATGGTGATGTGATGATTTTGGTAAATGTAACTTAACTAAAGGATATCTTATGTCAACCGAGAAATCTATGGAACAAGAAGCTCTTGAAAAAGAAGTACTTGATATTGTTATTGAACAACTGCAATTAGATCCCACTCTAGTTTCTTTAGAAAAATCTTTTTCAGAAGATCTTAGTACAGACTCTTTAGATCTTACAGAGCTAATTATGGCCTTTGAAGAGCGTTTTGGATTTGAAATTCCACAAGAAGAAGCTGAAAAACTCTATATCGTCAGAGATGTAGTGGGCTACATTCAAAAAAAGCGCAATGAAAAAGATAAAAAAACTTCTGCAACTTAAGTTTTGGGCCGCTTAAATAGCGGCCCTAGATTTTTTGAATAATTTGCTATTTTCTAATAGAAATACGCCTTATTCCTGGGTCTTTTGCTCTTGGAAAAGTAATTACTAAAATACCATCTTTATAAGAAGAGTCTTTTCAAGTTTGAAGTGCACAGAAGAATTAAAAAAAGAATAGGCAGGCGATGAAAGAATCTCTATTGTGATTTTTAACAATCAAACACAAGGAGAGACCTTGCCTAAAGGCTACCATCACCTAACCTATGACCAAAGATGTCAGATTTATATTTTAAAAGCTAGAGGAGATACATCTAGCTCAATAGCAAACATTCTAAAAGTTCATCATAGCACTATTAGTAGGGAACTTAAGAGAAATAAAGGGCAACGAGGATACCGTCATCAGCAAGCTCAAGAAAAAGCATTTCTTAGAAAAAATTCTCAGCCCAATAAAAAAATGACTCCTCAAATAGTTACCCGTATTGAAGAAAAAATCAAGTTGCAATGGAGCCCTATACAAATATCCGGATGGCTTAAAAGACATGGTAAAGAACATGTTAGTCATGAGACCATCTATAATCATATCTGGAAAGATAAACGACAGGGAGGACAGCTTTATAGAGAGCTCCGTCATCGAGGGAAAAAATATAACAAGCAGAGAAAGGGAGCTTCTGGAAGAGGGAACATGCCTGGTCGTATAGATATTAAGCAACGGCCTTGTATTGTAGAAAAAAAGACTCGTTTAGGAGACTGGGAACTAGATACAGTCATAGGGGCAGGACATAAAGGCGTAATTGTATCAATGGTAGAAAGAACTTCCAAGCTAACTAAGCTCGCCAAAGTTTCTCATAAAACTGCAGAGGAAGTAAGTCAAGCGTTAATTGAACAACTTAAACCTATCAAAGATTTTGTACACACATTAACAGCAGACAACGGAAAAGAATTTGCCTATCACCAAATGGTTAGTTTCGAGCTAGAGACAGACTTCTACTTTGCAACGCCCTACCATTCTTGGGAAAGAGGCTTAAATGAGCATACAAACGGACTAGTTAGGCAATATTTTCCTAAAACACAAAGCTTTTTAGATACGACTTCCAAGGATATAGAAAGGGTGGAAACTTTACTAAATAACAGACCTAGAAAGGCTCTCAACTTCGAAACTCCACTAGAAGTGTTTACGAGATTATCTACAAACATGCTATGCTCGGGTGCACAATAGATGTTTTTTCAAGTATTTATATGTTCTTTTTTGTGCACTTCAAGGTTGAAAGGGCCAAGCATCTGGTTCTTGATTCTCGTCTATTTCATCAGGAAGAACAATATTGTAAGAATAAGATCGAAAAGATTTTTTATAAAATTTTTTATTTTTATCTATTTCTTCTTCTTTCTTTTCACCTTTTATCCAAAGCATTCCTTTATTTAAATTTATTTCAATCTCGTCTGATTTTAAACCAGGCATAGCTGCTTCTATAACAATATTATTTTTTTCATCATAAATGGTAAGTCCTTGATCTTTTCCTTCACTTTGAAGAATTTGTTCAAATTCTTGCAAAAAACCGGGCAAGGCATTTATAGATCCTTTTTTGATATTAAACATGGATGGAAGTAATTTGGACATTTTAAATTCTCCTTTGCTATAAGATATGATCTCTTTCATACACGTCTGAATAAACTTAGGTACTGCGCAGTAGAAGGGCAATTTCTTTTTTTTGCCAGTGCTTTCAACACCTACTTTAGCTGTACTTGCTTTTGTAGTTAATTAATGGTTAAAATTCAATTATTTTCGATCTTTCTTCTTTAAATTTTAAAAGATTTTTGTTCTAGATTTAATGGAAAAAAAGAGAAACACAAGAAAGCTGCTTAATGTCAGCAAAATAGCTGAGAGGGCATTGACAACAGGGGAAATCCCTGAGCGTAACATGGATAGTATGTAGAGGGAAAGAGTTTGACTATTACTGCCAACACAAAAGTAAGAAAGAATAAAGTCATCAAAAGAGAGAATAAAAACCAGTAGACCCGTTGCAATAAGAGATGGTCGTAGCAGGGGTAGTATTACGCGTAAAAATGTCTGAATAGGTGTAGCTCCTAGCACTAAAGAGGCCTCTGTCATGCGATCATCCAATTCTAAGAATCGAGCATAAACAATAGGAATAACAAATCCCAATCCTAAGACTGTATGGGCAACAATTAAAGTGTCAATTCCTAAAGAAACCTTAATTATGGTAAAGAACCCGAGCAAGCCAATTGCCAATACGGTTTCAGGAATGATGAGATTTCCATAGAATAGCGTTAAAAAAGTACGAATCCTCCCTCCTTGAGAGCAATAAAAGATTAAAAAAATACCCATTAATAGACTTAAAAGAGTTGCAGAAAAAGCTACGATTAAGGAATTAAGAAAAGATTGCCAAAGGTGTTCAGATTGAAATAGCTCTACATACCAATTCCAAGTAAATCCTTCCCAGGGAGAGGGGAAAGAAGCTGTATTAAAAGAAAAAATAAGAAGAACAGCTAAGGGAACATACAGGAATAAATAAACCGCTGCAATAGATAAAAGGGAAATGACTTTTGCTAAACTATTTTTTTGTTTCATAAGCGCGTCCAGGGATCATACGATCGATTAAAAAATAGAGAAGAATAGCACTTAGCAAAAGACAAATCGAAGCCACTGCTGTAAAAGCAGCTCCCAATGAACTTGTTTGTTCGTCGAGAATAAAGCTAGAAATTACAGTCCCCACAAACATCCACTTATCTCCACCCATGAGCTCTGGAATTGCAAACTCGCCAAAAGAAGGAATAAAGACTAAGAAAAATCCTGCCTGTAATCCTCGTTTAGTTAAAGGCAGTAGCACGCGACGCAGAGTATGAAACCAACTTGCACCTAAATCATAAGAGGCCTCTATAAGACGATTATCAATTTGTTCCATAGCCGAGTAAAGAGGCATAACCATGAAAGGCAAGTAGTAATAGACCATCATAATCATGATAGCAAAGGGGGTATTTAACATATGTAAGGGATTGTCTATAATCCCTATTAATTGCAAGAATTGATTAATAAGTCCTTTTTTTTCTAATACGAAAAACCAAGCGTACACATGTAAAAGAAAGTTAGTCCAGAAAGGCACAATTAATAAAAATAGCAGTACATTTTTAAATCTCTTACTATTAAAGGTCAAAAAATAAGCAAAAGGATAGGCAATGGTTAAGCAAATACAAGCATTGCTCAGAGCTAAAATTAAAGAATTAAAGATCACTTTTAAATATACAGGACGTAAAAAAAAAGTGATTTTTTGTAGAGTGATGCCTCCGATAGCGCCTGTGTTCGTTATGTATAAAAAGCTAGAAATAAAAATCATTGCGAGTGGTAAATAGAAAAATAATACCTGCCAGATCATTGCAGACGATCCTATGAAAAATGGCAAATCAGAAGATAATTTTGGCTTCATCTTTCTAAGATCACCACGTTCTCTTTTTGCCAATACAAAAATACTTCGTTATCATAATCAATGACCTCTTGTGGAAAGTGCTCTTCATTTTGTTCAAAAACTTGAATACGCATTTCATTTTTTATCAGAATGTTATATTGAGTAGACCTTCCATGATAAACAATGGATTGAACAGAGCCTTTTAGAGTATTAGAAAAGTTAGGAACGGCTTTTTTAGAGATAAAAATCTTCTCAGGTCGCAAACTAATCATGATCTGACGCCCTTCATCCATCCATTCTTTTTTTTGTGGAATATCAATTTTGAATCGACCTAGGTTAGGGATTTCAATTTCAGGGCCCTGATTTAAGTAGCGCAGTTGACCGTTTAAAATATTTGTGGTTCCTACAAACTTTGCAACAAAAGAAGAGATGGGGAATTCATAAATTTCTTTAGGAGTACCTATCTGCTCTATTTCTCCTTTATGGTTCATAATGGCCATTTGATCAGCTACGGTCAAGGCCTCAAATTGGTCATGAGTAACATAGATAAAAGTAGTTTTTAGTTTATCTTGTAGTTCAATCAACTCTAGCAACATTTTTTCACGCAACTTAAAATCTAAAGCAGCAAGAGGTTCGTCTAAAAGCAGAACAGTTGGCTCATCTACGATAGCTCTAGCTAAGGCAACACGTTGCTGTTGACCTCCAGAGAGTTGACTGGGGTATTTGTAGATATGTTGTTCTAAATGAAAGGATTCCAAGATCTTAATGACTTTTTGTTGAATGATTTCTTTAGAGAGTTTTTTAAGATTAAGACTATAGGCAACATTATTAAATACGTTTAGGTGAGGGAAAAGAGCATAATTCTGAAATACTATATTAACAGGTCTTTTGTAAATAGGCCAATTAGTAATTTCACTATCTCCTAAATAGATTCTTCCCGATTCAGCGCTCTCTAATCCAGCAATTAGTCTGAGTAGGGTGGTTTTGCCGCATCCACTCGGACCTAAAAGAGCAAAAAACTTACCAGCAGGAATCGTTAAATTGACTTCTGGGATAATAACCCCTCCATCTAGGGATTTTCTTAAAGCTTCTAACCGTATGCTCCGCGTTTTTTGTGTGATCATTTTTGTTATCCGATAGCTGGTTTATCTTTAATCTTTACAAGTGTTTAATTTTATGATCAAAATGTTTTACTGCATAGTATTTTTAGAGCAAATGGGAGAAGCTTATCTTTTTTATTTTTCTAAACTAGCGTTTATATATATAATTTTTTTAAATCATCTTTTTATGCTTTGTTTAATTCTTTTTAAAGAACTTCCAGCTGGAATCTTTCCTTGAGATAAAACCTGTTCTTTCTTATTTTTTCTAAAGTAGTTGATTTTATAGATGCATAACAAAAGTTTAGATATGAAACGAACAAAACTTGTAATCATTGGGTCTGGGCCTGCTGCTCTTACTGCCACTATTTATGCAGCTCGTGCAAATTTAGAGCCCATTGTCTTTGAAGGTTTTGCTTCTGGACCAGTTGGTGGGCAGCTAATGACCACAACCGATGTAGAAAATTTTCCCGGTTTTCCTGAAGGAATACAAGGACCTGAGCTGATGGATCGTATGCGTAAACAAGCAGTGCGCTTTGGAGCACAAATTTTGACAGAAGATGTGATTGCAGTAGAGCTGGAAAAAAGGCCATTTATGATAAAGGGACGCCGAACTTCAATACAAGTAGATGCATTGGTAATTGCAACAGGCGCTATAGCTCGTCGCCTTAATGTACCAGGAGCAGGGGATAAAGAATTTTGGCAAAAAGGAGTTACTGCATGTGCTGTATGTGATGGAGCATCCCCTATTTTTCGCAATCAGGATTTATATGTGATTGGGGGAGGAGACACTGCTGTAGAAGAGGCGATTTTTTTAACAAAATATGGAAAGAAGGTCTTTTTGGTACATCGTAGGGAAGAATTGCGTGCTTCTGAAATTATGGCTGATCGTGTAAAGAAAAATCCTAAAATAGAGATTCTTTGGAATCAGGAATTAGTGCGTATCGAAGGGGATACGGTTGTTCGTAAAGTGGTTTTAAAAAATGTAAAAACCCATCAAGAAAGTACTTTTTCAGCGGGCGGGGTGTTTTTTGCCATTGGACATGATCCCAATACCAAATTTTTAGGAAACCAACTGAAGCTAAAAGAAAATAACTATATTCATATAGAGCCAGGTAGCTCTAAAACCAGCGTAGAGGGGGTCTTTGCCGCTGGAGATGTGCATGATCATATTTACCGTCAAGCTGTTACAGCAGCAGCAACTGGATGTATAGCTGCATTAGATGCAGAGAGATGGCTATCTGAAAAAGGACATCTTTAAAGTCATGGCTCTACTTACGAAAATTGCTATTTTTCTTCCTTTAAGTTGTTTTGCTTTAACAACAAAACCTTGGTTATCCGATCTGTTTGAAGCAGATTTGATACCAAGATATACCTATCGGCATTATCCCGACGTACAGGGAGCAACCAAACCCTTTGCTTCAAACGATCAAATTTTATCAATTGGATTAGGAGCTACTTTATCTACACATTTTGATTTTGAATTAGAATTAGAAGTCGCTAATACAGCTCAGCAGTCTTGGGGAATGCGTAGTGGGGCTATGCAAATGCGTTACCTGTGGTTAGATGATGTCGCAGGAGATCCTATAAGTTTCCTTACAGGACTTAGCTTGCGCGATGTCTCTAAACGGAATCTGCGTGATGTGGGCTGTCCTTATTCTGCCCGTATAAACTGGGAATTGTTTTCAGCGATTGGTAAAGAATTCTCTGATGGAGCTAACTGGACTACCCGTATTTACGCTTGGTTAGCGGCAGGAATTGCCACCCGAGGCTCTTGGTGGACAAGGCAAGAGATCTCCTATGAGAACAATTGGTGCAATCGCCATCATTTAAAACTATTTTTGCAAGGGGATTTTGGTTTTGGAGATCTTCGGCAAGTAGTGGTAGATCATTTTAATGGCTGGGGAAGGTATCATCATCAATCCATTGATTTAGGCATATGTTATAGATGTCAGCTAGATTATTATGGTACTTTTAGTCTAAGTTATGCCTATCGTGTGTTTGCAAGAACATTTCCTGAGCGAGTACATTGTCTGACTTTGCTGTATTGCTTTCCTTTCTGTTTGTTTTAATTCTTTGTCCACAGAGCAGTAGCTGTTGCATATGACCTGCAATGACTCATGGAGAGAAGTATACAGGTTCCCTCGGTTTTCTTTTGAAGCTTTGTGCTGAAATAGACAATCGGTTTTCCGGAAACATCGTTGATAATTTCTATATCTTGCCAAGTGATGTGTTCGGTAAAGCCAGTTCCTAGAGCTTTTACAATAGCTTCTTTTGCGGAAAAACGCGCTGCAAAATGAGGAGTAGGGTCCTTGTGTTTTAGACAATAATCTTGTTCTTTGGGCGTAAATATCCGAGATATAAGACGATATCCGTGATTATCGATGCTTTGTCTAATTCTTTCAATTTCAATAATATCTGTTCCAAGTCCTAAAATGTGGTTACTCATGACTCTCTTCGTGCTCATACTCTTGATTGGATTCACCATCCATTGCATTACAAAATACCATGCGTCCTGAACTAGTATGTTTAACAGAAAGAACCTTTGCATCAACCATATCGCCTATATAATTCCCGCCACCATTTATAACGACCATTGTCCCATCGTCTAGATAACCAACCCCTTGTCTAGGTTCTTTGCCATAGCGCTGTACTTTAATTTTTATGAATTCTCCTGCCTGCATCAAAGGTTTTAAGGAGTTAGAAAGGGTATGGATGTTAATGACACGGATATCTTCAATTTCAGCAATTTGCATACGGCTAATATCTGCTGTGAGTAGGTTTGCATCTAAGAGACGAGCTAAGCGCAGTAGTTTGCCTTGTACATCTTTAACATCTGGAAAATCCGTATCATTGAAACGCAAGCCTAATTCAGCGATCAGCTCAATTTTTTTAAGCACTTCTAAACATTTTTTAGCTTTAAGCTTGGAAAATTCATCACCAATTTCCGCTTGAGTATAGAGCTCTTTAATAATAAAGCGTGGAATAATGATTTGATTATCTAATAAACCAGTAGTGGCAAGATCGATAATCCGAGCATCTGAGAGAACAGAGCTATCAATGATTAAATCCTTCTTTTTTTCTGCTGTAGGAGCAAACTTAATGAAAGGGATGCTTACATAGAGTTCATCCGCTGCTCTTAATGTCATAATTGTACCTAGATAGGTACCAAACAAGAATAAGGCAATTTTTAACATCTCTAAAGTTTGAGGTTGTAGGGAAATCGATGCACGACTGATATCTAGAATAGCATCGAATACCAATACCAGAGCCTGTCCCATTAAATAGCCAAGAAAGATACCAATAACTGCAATGTTGAAAGAGCGTAAATTAAACCTTTTAAATAATAGATCAAAGCTAATGAGAAACAATCCAAAGACAAAGCCTATTAATACGCCGATAAGAATATTGGTCTGTATGTTTCCAGAAGTGTTGGAGATCATAAACGTGGTCATGAAAAATATACTTAGGACTACAAAGAGGATGCGGATAAAGGCAACAGAGAGATTCATGAGGTTCTCCTAAGATGACGTAAAACGTTGAATAAAATTTTGTTTTTAGTAAAATGTTTATACTCATTCTAGATAGCAATACCTTTTTTGTCGATAAGCTTAGCTTTGAATTTAGGCTATTCGTTTAACAGAATATTCTGTTAGACTCATTAGACAAACTAACAGGAGCATGAATATGCGCTTAGGTCGATTTGGATGGATTGTAGTAAGTGGAGTAATATGGCTGATTATAGGTGGTTTTTTGCTATCGATGGGACTTTACTTACTGATTTTACAACCCTCTTTACAAAGTCGAGAACATGCCATGGTTTTGTTTTGCTTAGGGTTAGTTTTGGGGTTCATAAAAGGGTATTTTATTCTTTCTAAAACCGCGCAAAAAGCGGTAAAAAGGATATCCTTGATTCCAGAGCCCATTTCTATTCTACAAGTATACCCTCCTATATATTTAGGTTTGGTCATTGGTATGATGTTGTTGGGAATGGGTTTAAGATGGTTAGAAATAACCTCTTCTATTCGAGGTGTCATCGATGTAGCAGTAGGATTTGCTTTAATGAGTACTTCTAGAGTCTATTTCCAGTCAGCCTATATATTAAAACAATAAAGATAGCTTGTTTTTTATGTTTGGATTTTTATATTGGGATCCTAATCCAATGGTATTTCATTTTCTACTTCCTCTCATCCACAGACCATTGATGTGGTATGGTGTTTTATTTGCACTAGGGTTTATCGTAGGATATTCTATTTTTCGTTATTGTTGGCTGCGTTATCGCTTATTTTCTTTAAAATTTTCTAAACAAGATATTATTTGCTGGCCTTTATTTTTACAAAAAAAACATAAGTCTTCCTATCTACATATGCTTTTCGAAGCATTTCCTCAAAAAGTAAAACGATTTTGTCAGCAAAAGCAGGAAAATGTCCCTGAGGAAATTAAGAAAGAGGTAATTCAAGCGATAAATCATACCGTTGATCATCCAATCGATCTTCCAAATCCTCCTCAAGCAGAACCGTCTTTTATAGGCTTTGCTAAAAAATATATGAGCGCTTTTCAAATAGAAAAAGTGCAATCTTTTTTTAGATTGGACATTTGGCTACAGCCTTGGATTTTATCTTTTAGAAAACGCAATACGGTTATCATAGAAAGATTAACCACTTATTTGATTATAGGGATGCTCATTGGAGCTAAGCTTGGTGACTTTATCTTTTATCAAAACTGGATGGTTATTTATCAAAATCCTCAAGCCATTTTTGCCTTTTGGGAAGCAGGTCTTGCTAGTCATGGCGCTGCTTTGGGGATTTTAGCCACCCTATGGTTGTTTTGTCACAGATATAAGCTTAGCACTTTGCATATAATTGATTTAGTTGTTATTCCCACTCCTTTAGTTGGATCTTTTATTCGTCTAGGAAATTTTGTCAACCAGGAGATTTTAGGTGTCCCAACAGATCTTCCCTGGGGGGTAATTTTTCTACACCCTGTAGGATCTGCAGCTATTGTTGCACGCCATCCTGTGCAATTATATGAAGCATTGAGTTACGCAATTCTAACTGCTTGTTTATTTTTTTTATGGAAAAAAGAGCCCTCTTTAACACACAAGGGAAGAATAACCGGTTGGTTTTTCATTTCTGTGTTTAGCGTTCGGTTTATCTTAGAATTTTTTAAAGAAGAACAAAGCGCTTATCTCATATATTTACCCTTTAAAATGGGGCAAATTTTAAGCATTCCCTTTATTTTGTTTGGGGTTTGGCTTCTTTATCGATCTTATAAAAAATCTTTTCGCAGAGCTTAGCATCGATAGGGATTAAAGGAAGAATATCTTGACTTAACTTATCTATTTGACTGTGCAATTCTTGAGAAGAAAGAGGTTTTATATAAATGATATGCCATTTGATAAACCTTTCTATACAAGACTCTGTTGAATAAGAAAATAAGTTATACCAAGCGTATTTATATAAGGTCCATATGCGTCTAGAAAGCTGATCGGCGTATATGACTAATTTAGGATGTTTTTGTAAGTATTCTTCATAAACTTGGTTTACGAATTGTTCGTGGGTCTCAAAAGTTGTTTGCGTCCATTTTTGATGAATAAATTGTAATAAAAAAGGATTTATACCGATTTCAATCTTTTGACAAAGCATGTCTCCTTGGATGACCCAGGGATAGATTTTTTTTTCAATTTCTTTCCATTTTTTATTTTTTATCAATTCTTCTACTTTTTTAAAAAATTGGTTAATTACTTGCAGTAGATAATAAAAACTTTGTTTGGGATTATCAATTAATGCATGGGCAATTTCCTCTTCTATTTTTTTTGCAATACAAGGGGAAATTTTTTGTAATAGCTCTTCATCAAGTGTAAGATTTTTCCAAATAAGAACTTCTAAAAGCTCTTTTTGCTCTGTTAAATTAGGTAAAAGAATCGCTTCTTGGTAGGCATTCCAGATTGTAGAGAGTACATGTTCTACAGAATGGCAAAGTCGATCATTTTCCATTAATGCAAGCTCTGCCATGATAAAAGTATACACCACCTGTGATAAGTTTGGCTTTTTTTCCTTATTCACAGGATATACCGCTAAAATAGCTTCTTGTAATTCAAGTTGAGTTAAAGTTTTTGGCATTTGAGCAGCTAAAGCATAAAGGGCTATAATTCGCTTGAGTTGATTGCATAAAGCGCTCTTTGATTTTTTATACAGACTGTGCCTATGTAGGAAGTTTTCTAAATAGACTCTTTGTTCTTTTGAAGCGAATGCTTCAAAAGAGATAGTGGGATATAGTTTATCTGCAAGGATTAGAGAAGTATAATCATGGATGATTTCTTCAGAAATGGACAAAGGAAAAGCATAAAGAGCGCGAAGGCTCATTAGTGTGTTATGTTCTAGCTGACGATGTGTAATATTAGGGTGTTTTGTCGTTTCTTCTAAAATGGTTTTTACTATCAGTTCATCTATTTGATTATACTCATGGTAAGGACTGATATGATAATTTAAATGAGGATCTAGCTGGCATTGAGTTGTCCAGATCATTTTTGTTAATTCTTCTAGCTGAGGTTCTTCTCCATCAATTGCTGCAATGCATTCACTAATTCGACTTGCCATCTGATAAGCGGGATAATAAGGAACAGAAAAATTAGGCTTTTTTAAATGCAGGTGGTTTTTGAGATTTTGCTTAATTAAAAAAAGGATATTTACTTTGCCCTCATCAGTGATAGCTTCAGGTTGATCTTGAATTTGTTTTGTGTATAAAACAAGTTTTTCCCATGTTTTTTTTATTGCAGAAACACTTATTCGAAATTGAGGGAATTTCTTTTGAAATTCAGGAGTCATTTTTTCTAGAAGATACTGCTCTAATTGCATGGACCAAACTTTAGTCGGAGCATTTGGCATCTCTTGTTTCATTCTTCGAGATAAAAATAAATTTACTTCAGAATAAGGATGATATAGTTCTGGTACTTCATCAATCGGAATCAGATAGGAACAAGAACATTCTTTATTTGATTTTCTTTTTGTAGGCCGATTTAAAGAGCCAAATAAATGGTCATTAGACTTTGTTAGTTTAGTCATGAATTTCTTACAATAAGTAAACTGTTTTTTATAATGTGTATTTTCTTATCTAGCTGAGTTGATTTTTTTTTGTCTAATAAAATTTTAAAATAAATTAGAAAAATAAATGGTTTTAATAAATTTAAAACAAAAAAATCTCGATCAGAACTTACTCTCAACTGTATTTTAACTAATTTTATAATTTTATTTAAAATTCATTAAAATCTGGAAAAGAATTTATTTTCTAATTCATGAAGCATTTTGCAAATAAAAATAGGCTATAAATAAATGTTTTTTTTCTTTTAGGCTTAGGAATAAAAAATCATTTGGTTGCTTTTGTAGAAATTTATGATAAACTATTAATCCTATAAAAGGAGGACTAAGATGTCTGGCTTTTTTCCGTATTTGATCATTTTATTAACTAATTTTGCTTTCTTAAATCCCATGCAATCTTTAGAGGTACAAAAAGTGGAATCTAAACAATCTTTAGAAGAAGAACGAGTAAATCTTAAAACACCCGTTGTTATTTTTGAAACAAATCTCGGTACAATTGAGTTGCAACTCTTTCCTGATATCGCTCCCAAGGCCTGCGAGAATTTTTTAGGTCTGGTAAAAAACAAAAAGTACGATGGAACTATTTTTCATCGTGTCATTAAAGAGTTTATGATTCAAGGTGGAGATCCTAAAGGAAATGGCACTGGAGGAGAATCCATTTGGGGCAAAAGTTTTGAAGATGAAGTAACGTCTGAAAAAATATTCAATAAAAAAGGTCTACTTGCAATGGCTAACTCAGGGCCTAATACAAATGGTAGCCAGTTCTTTATTACAACAACAGACAATGCTTATTGGCTCAATAATAAACATACTATTTTTGGTGAAGTGATAAGCGACTATAAAATAGTAAAAAAAATTGAGGAAAGTAAAACAGACAGAGCTGATAAACCTTTGGAAGAAGTTAGAATTATCAAAGCCTCCGTAAAACCTTAATTTTTCCTATCAATAGGGCTGGAGTTCTTCTAGCCCTTTTAAGCACCTTATATAATTTTTTAAAATACAATTAATATTTAAAGTTTTATAATATACTTTTTATTTACATATTATTATAAATAATTGCACAATGTAAATTAAGAACAAGAATATAATATAATCTATTTTTTATAGAGAGTTTTCATGATTATTGAGGTTTGTGTAGCAGTAAGTACCATAGCCTTTGTGATTTTAGTCATTTTTTTAATTATGACGCTGCGAAACTCTTGTGCAACTTTAAAAAAAACTAAGAATACCTTAACTAAAGTTGAAGGGGAATTAAAGGAGATTTCTGCTGAAAGCCTTACTTTGCTTAAAAATGTAAATGATTTAACCGTAGATATAAAAGAAAAATCAGAGGCCTTAAATTTTCTATTCGATCCACTCCTTAAGCTTTCTCATGGAAAATCACATAAAGCAAAAAATAGCTATGAAAAACTTACAGAAGTAATTAATTATGTGGCAGATGCAGTGATCCTACTAAAAAAATAAAGGACGAGTAATATGTCAAATCTAAATAAAGATACAAAAAATATTCTTTTGGGGACTCTTATCGGAAGTGCTCTTGGTGCTAGTGCAATTATTCTTTTAAAGAGCTCTTCTTATAAAGATAGAAAATCTACCCTGCACTTAATAGGGAAAGCTCTTGCTAATGCAGGAGAGGTTGTCAAGGACAAAATTGAAGATCCCGAGAGTTTACTCAAAGAGCTAGATAAGAAAATTGCAAAAAACGAAGATAAGCTGGCCGACATCTTAGAATTAGCAGCTGCAGGAATGCAGCTATGGAAAAAACTGACAAAATGAAGGTAAATATGTTTCAACCAGATCATTCATGTAAAAATCTATTTTTGGGGACCTTTTTAGGAATTGCTCTAGGGGCTCTTACTACTTTATACTTAGATACCAATGGAGGAAAGAGTCTTCAAAAAGATGTTGTAAATAAATTATTTAAAGAAGTTAAAAAGCCTCGAGTTAAAAAAATCGCTAAACGAAGTAAAAAACAACTTAAAAGTTAAAAAAAACATCTCTTATTAGCAAAGTCGTTATTTGCTATTTGAACCTATCTTAAATTTAATTTACTTTTTAAAAATATTAGGAGTTATGCAGTTTTTTATAAGCTATAGCTGAGTTTCGAAATGCCCAAAAAGGCTGGTTGCGAGATTTTATTTTTATCTTCCTATTTACCAGGCTTAAATCCAATTGAACTATCTTTGGCTAACTTTAATCAACTCTTAATAAATTTTCCACTCTTTCAGAAGCTATTGATTAAGCGTTTTTACAAATGTGCTTAATAGCTGATGGTGTGTAAAATGCTCCAAAGTGGTTTTGGGCAAAATTGACAACTTGTTTAGCCGAACTAGGAACTTCTTCTTTTACCCTATATTCCTTACCCCCCAGGGTACAGGACATTAAAAGAGTAATTTGAATTTTTCTGGAAATTGTCCATTCCTTATTTTCCGCAGCCCTTATTATTGAAGCTATATTAAAAAAAATCATCTCATTTTTAAGTAAATTTTGTTTAGTTTTTGACAAACTAGAACATTCATTAACCTAATTTTTGATTTAATAGATCCCCTATGTATGGATGCAAGGAAGCTGAGTACGATTCTTGCTTTGAAAATAAATAAGACAGACAAAAATGATGCACGAGGAATCGCAGAAGCCCTTCGATTAGGTATGTATACATGAGTACACTGTAAGCCCCAAGATTCAGTAGAAAAAAGCATTTTGTTAGTTTCCAGAAGAGCGCTAATTAAACAGCAAACCCAGTTAAAAAATAGTGTAAGGGGCTTGCTTAAAAGTTACGGAATACGATTGGGATCTGTGGGATCCAAAAGATTTTCGTCTGTGGTTGTAAAGCAGATAGAAAAACAGGAAAAAAGTATTGTTCTGAGCATAACCTCTCTATTAAATACCTTTGATAAGGTAGTTGAGGAAGTAGAAAAACTGGATAAAGAAATGCTTAAGCTGGTCAGTCAAGATAAAGAAGTACAACGGCTTATGACAATCCCTGGCGTAGGACCTGTAACAGCATTAACCTATAAAACAGAAATTTTTGATCCCACTCGTTTTAACGATTCTAAATCAGTAGGAGCCTATCTTGGTATGACGCCTAAACAGTATGCCTCCGGAGAGGTGCAAAGACAGGGAAGAATTTCAAAATGTGGATCCAGTGAACTTAGATCTCTATTAGTTGAAGCCGGAATAGTAATGCTGACACGAAGTAAGAAATGGAGCAAGCTAAAAGCTTGGGGATTAAAAATCATGAGAAAAAAAGGAATGAAGAAAGCCGCCTTAGCAGTAGGTAGAAAGTTATCCGTAATTATGCATAAGATGCTGATTGAACAAAAAGAATTTATTTACGGTGAGCCAAAGGCAGCTTAAAAACGCATTTTTTTAGAAATAAAAACATTAGGAAAAGTGACTAAAATTTTTTGCAGGAGAAAACCGAAGAAATAGGTAAAGACGACAAATGAGTTGGCTCTTAGAAGCCGTAATATACATTGTCTTGCCCATTTCATTTCGGATAGCATAATGGAGCGAAGAATCTAAAATAGTTTTCTTCAAAAAGACTCCGCAGAGAACCCTGGACTTATCTCCCGCATTAAACTTTGCTGTCCTAAGATCTTAAAAAACGCCTTTTATTTTGCAAGCAAAAATCGGCTCGGAGAGCTTATGAAGAATTAAGAGAATTTATATTCCCCTTTTGTTTCAGGCAGACGACTTATCCCGTGTCTTTGTAAGCCATCGATGAAGGGTAGATCTTGTAAGGTTAAGGAATAGTGGACTGTAGAGTATACAAACAATCATCCTAAGGAAAGAAGGGTATGCTTGCGAAAGGCAACAATTATAGCCTCTTCTTCATTGCTTAGGATAGTGGAATGAATCTTTTTAGGCCGCCCCCATAGGAGCATCGTGCTGAAACCCTCTCCTCCTCCACTTAAGAACAGTTTTAGGGTTGAGACTCAACTCATCTGCTAATTTGGCTATGCTCTTTTGACTATTTTGTATTTTCCGACGTATCGCCTCAGTTGTTTTGGCGCACCCATGTACTATTTGTCCCATAATGTTTCCTTTGATGCTAAATGTTCATAGTATACACCATTATACTTTGGGACTAAACAATAAAATCCATGTCAAGGATATGGTTCATTAACGATTTTTATAGAGACGCCTTTAAATAGTAAATCACGGGATGAAACAGTTAAAGCCGTCCAAGGACTTATTAGAGAATTTATTAAAAATTACCAGTTTGCAAATCCTCATCAAACTCAAAAGCCTGTATTTTACATCTACGGAGATTTAAAAAAATCTAGTGGAGATTTAATTTGTGTAATGAAATCCTGCAAATAAAGAGAAGAATTATATGAAAAATAATCGCACTATAAAAATGCTCTTAGGGCTTTGTTGTTTGCTCTCAAGTGGTTTTTTTGCTGAAGAAGTGTCTTCTGATTGTCAAAGCGAGCTATCGCAAATCAATGAGGAGATTGTCTATTTAGAAGAGGTAAAAACTCGTTATCATGCATTGGTTTTAATCCATGAAGAGCAAGCTATGCGTTGGCAGTTTGATCCTCATTTAAAACAAGAAGCCAGACGCTCTTTGAAGTTGGCAGATTCTGAGCGTAGAGTGATTCAAGAGATTCAAGAGCGGATTGATCACTTATACATTCGTAGAGATCAACTTCTTAAGTCCTCTTAAGAGGTTTTTTCATGAGCCAAATCACAACGTAAATAAACGCTCCGGATAGAGCTAAGTTTAGCGTTAGACTAAGACCTGCTAGCTCTAAAGCGATAGGAGGGAGTTTGTATTGAGTAGAGATCATTAAAATTCCAGCTCCTACTTCTCCTCGAGGCCACATAGCAACGCTTAAAGCGGTTCTCTCTTTTAAACTTACTTCTTTTTTGTAGCAGAACATAGGGAATAATTTGCCTAGATTAGCAAGGATTGTCAGCATAAGCACATGAAAGAGGAGCATCGTCCAGGAGATATGACCAAAAGATATTTTAGCTAAAGAACATCCTACAAGGAACATATATATAAATTTAAGGCTACTATCAAATTTCATAGCAAGGGGCGGATCTATTTTCTTATGGGGGGCTTTGAGGATGCACCCTAATACAAAAGCTGGTAGTAAAATTTCAAGATCTAAAACATCAACTGCTTTAAGAGATTCTACCAACCCTGTTAAAAGCACCGCATAAATAAAAATGCACAGTTTGTTTGTAGGGAGAGATACTCGGTGTAAATAACGGTAAGCAACGATTAAAAGAAGTATGGTAATCAGTAAAATAAAAGTGATTTGAGATTGCAGACCGATGTATATAAGCTGAAGAGGAACAATAAATAATACGGTATCTAAATCGTCAAATATAGCTAAAATTCGAACCTTTTTAAATACCCAAGTGCCAGCCAGGCCCGCAGCCATTAACATGGCAAATAAAAGACCTGTTGAAGTAGGTGCAGCAAACCTTCCAATTAAAGCTGCTTGCTGAAGTGTTAGGTCCAAAAATAAGAAGAAATAAGCACTACAAAAAATCCAAGGAAAGGCTGCTGCAGTCATTGCAATAAGGTAATCTTTCCCATAACTTTTGAGATTTTTTTTATTTAAATCAAACTCTATGCCTACTTCGATCATAATATAGGCCAAAAGAGTTAGAGTGAAAAAGTGTAAATAGCTTTGATAAGGAGTTAGATAAGCGGTTTGTGAAATGATAATACCAACTACTAAAAGCAAACTATATATGAAAATCTTGTACATAGGGTTCTTATTCCTTAGGTCTAATTTCTTAAGTAAAAGATCTATGCACAAAAAGCAAGTGAATTATCACTAAAAATCAGAAGTAGCAGCTCTCAGAGCGGTCTCAAATAGAGAGTGCAAGCTATTTTCTACTTTTTCATCTTCCAAATGAGGCTCCCACTCTAGCTGAGTGTGAGAGTCGCTGATTACAACCATTGCCCCTAAATCGATTTGATGAACATGAGCTATAGCAAATAAAGCAGCTGTTTCCATTTCAACAGTTAACACTCCTTCTTGTTGAAAATGCTGGATTTCCAATGAGGTTTGTCTATAGAAACCATCTGTTGTCCAGGTGCTGCCAATGTGATGAGAAGTATTTGCTTGTTTTAATAAGTCGGTTAAGAGATTAGTCATACGGCGAGGGGCATGGATATATTTGCTAGCTTCTATGTAATGATAGGAGGTTCCTTCATCGCGAACGGCTTTTTCGAAAAGCACAATATCACCAATGCCTACTTTATCATGAAGCGTACCAGCTGTACCTATACAAACGAAACGGGTGACCCCCCAAGCAATGAGTGCTTCCATTTGATGGGCAGCAGCAGGGGCGCCGGTTCCTAAATAAGCAATGGCAAGTGAAGGAAAGTCATCTAGAAAGAAAACCTTTTTAAAACAACCCTCGTAACTTTTATGTTTGTATTTTTGTAAGATGGTTTCTAAAAAACGCCCATGAGAACAAAAAATAATGGCTTGAGGGGAGCTAATTGTAGGCAGCAATCCTTTTTGACGATTGTATTCCAGCCATTTAGCTGGGGTGATTAAAGAAGGATGGTTATATTTTTCATGCAATTGAGGTAACATATTTTTTTAGACCTTTTTAAATTATAGAAATGATAACACAAATCAAAATAAAATATGAATAAATTCATTTAATTAAAGTAAATTTTATTTACTTTTGGTTTTTTAACCATCCATAGATTAATCCTAAAATTATTCCAAAAACCACATACCCCAATAGTAAAAGCGGCCTTATAAAGAGATATACTTCAGAAGGACACTCGGTTTTCATTTTAGCCATAAGCATTATAAGGTTGATTACCCATAAAAGCACTCCATATAAAGGTCCCCAAATAATGGCTCCTATGGGCTTTTTGGAGATTTTACAAACAGCTACAGCAAATATAGCTCCTAAAATAGCTGTTAAAAACAAATAGAAGAATAAACTGCTAAAGATGTTAGATAAGCCAACTAGCTCCCCAATAACTAGAATAGAATCGAAATGAAGCAAAGCAAAGGCAAGAAGTATTCCTGCAAAAATTCCACTTAAAACACCAATAATTAGATTTCTTTGAGAAAAAGTCCTAGTTTGCATTGAATCCCTTTATTTATTTTATTATCATCTTATGTAATTTACTGCAAAAAATGAGTTGTACCAAAAAAAAAAATCTGGAATAGTTTCTATTCTATAAAAAATTAGTTTATGACTTATTTAGAACCTAATATGATTAGAAAAGATAATGTAGAACTCTGTCCCTGCGCTAGTGGTTTATCTTATCAAACATGTTGTAGGCCTCTTCACAATGGTGCTTTGGTAAAGAACGCCTTGATGCTTATGCGTGCTCGCTATGCAGCCTATGCACTTGATTTAAGCTCTTATATTATTAAAACCACCCATCCTGCGAGTCCACAATATGACGATGATCATGAAAAATGGGCAAAAGAAATCTCCCATTTTTCCAAAACCTTTCAGTTTAATCGATTAGAGGTGCTTTCTTTTAAAGAAAAGGAAAGGGTGGCTACTGTAACTTTTGTAGCACATATGTCTCAAAATGACCAAGATGCTACATTTACAGAGAGAAGCTACTTTGAAAAAATCAAAGATCGGTGGCTGTATAAAAACGGACAGCTTTGCAAAGGGCATGTCCCTAGTTTAATGACTACAGAACCATTAAAGGTATTGCCTCTTGCCTATTATGATGACCCTATTCTCCGAAAAAAGGCCGAACCAATTACAGCCATTACAGAAGATGTAAAAAAGCTCATCGAAGAGATGAAAGAGACAATGGATGCTTGCAATGGGATAGGTCTTGCCGCTCCTCAAGTTCATCATTCAATTAGGCTCTTTATGATCAGAGAGCCTACCAATAAAGAGCTAGATAAAAACAAAATAAAATGGGGCGAGGTAAAAGTATTTATCAATCCCAAAATATCTTCCCCTAGTAAAAAGAAATGGAAAAAATCTGAAGGATGTCTATCGATTCCAAATATTTATGCAGATGTAGAAAGAGCTCAAGAAATAACAGTTGAGTATATGAATATAGAGAGAAAAATCATTACACAGCGGTTTTTTGGTTGGGAAGCTAGAGTCATTCTGCATGAAAATGATCATATCAATGGCATCTTATTTATTGACCGACTAAGTCAACAAGAAGCTGAAAAGCTTACTCCTTTTTTAGAAAACTTAAAAAAACGCATACATAATAGCTTTATGTTGTAATACGCTTTTTTATGGGTTCTCTATAATTACACGCAAGAATTTCAAAGAGAAAATAATGAGCTTGGTTATTTCTAACACTTTTATTCAAACAATTCCCGTTAGAGTTGCAGGAATGGCTCTTGGTTATTGTACCTATGAAAGGTTTGCACAAATTGTAAATGCAAAATCTCCAACTGTACTCACTAATTTTTACCCTGTATGGGACTTTTTGCTGGTGCTTTAGCAATCACGCAGCAAGCTATTGTTAATATATGCTGTGGCGCTTCTTGTCTTGATTCCTTTATAAAATATGTACTAACAAAAGAACAGCTCGTAGCTAAAATCCCTTCGTTTTTGGAAGATATGCATGAGACTGTGGGTTTGGAAAATCACAATTATATTCCATTACCAAGTGCAGATTACCAGATAACGGTTTTTATTAATATGGCCCTTTCAACCTCGAAGTGCACAAAAAAGAACATATAAATACTTGAAAAAACATCTATTGTGCACCCGAGCATAGCATGTTTGTAGATAATCTCCTAAACACTTCTAGTGGAGTTTTGAAGTTGAGAGCCTTTCTAGGTCTGTTATTTAGTATAAGTTTCCACCCTTTCCATATCCTTGGAAGTCGTATCTAAAAAGCTTTGTGTTTTAGGAAAATATTGCCTAACTAGTCCGTTTGTATGCTCATTTAAGCCTCTTTCCCAAGAATGGTAGGGCGTTGCAAAGTAGAAAGTCTGACTCTAGCTCGAAACTAACCATTTGGTGATAGGCAAATTCTTTTCCGTTGTCTGCTGTTAATGTGTGTACAAAATCTTTGATAGGTTTAAGTTGTTCAATTAACGCTTGACTTACTTCCTCTGCAGTTTTATGAGAAACTTTGGCGAGCTTAATTTAGCTTGGAAGTTCTTTCTACCATTGATACAATTACGCCTTTATGTCCTGCCCCTATGACTGTATCTAGTTCCCAGTCTCCTAAACGAGTCTTTTTTTCTAAAATACAAGGTCGTTGCTTAATATCTATACGACCAGGGATGTTCCCTCTTCCAGAAGTTCCCTTTCTCTGCTTGTTATATTTTTTCCCTCGATGACGCAGCTCTCTATAAAAGCTGTCCTCCCTGTCGTTTATCTTTCCAGATATGATTATAGATGGTCTCATGACTAACATGTTCTTTACCATGTCTTTTAATCCATCCGGATATTTGTATAGGGCTTTATTGCAACTTGATTTTTTCTTCAATACGGGTAACTATTTGAGGAGTCATTTTTTTATTGGGCTGAGAATTTTTTCTAAGAAATGCTTTTTCTTGAGCTTGCTGATGACGGTATCCTCGTTGCCCTTTATTTCTCTTAAGTTCCCTACTAATAGTGCTATGATGAACTTTTAGAATGGTTACTATTAAGCTAGATGTATCTCCTCTAGCTTGTAAAATATAAATCTGATATCTCTTGGT
The DNA here is from genome assembly GCF_019453995.1 of Candidatus Rhabdochlamydia oedothoracis. Classification (NCBI taxonomy): domain Bacteria; kingdom Pseudomonadati; phylum Chlamydiota; class Chlamydiia; order Parachlamydiales; family Candidatus Rhabdochlamydiaceae; genus Candidatus Rhabdochlamydia; species Candidatus Rhabdochlamydia oedothoracis. The sequence goes on from NZ_CP075587.1 coordinate 801,701, forward strand.
CATAGGTTAGGTGATGGTAGCCTTTAGGCAAGGTCTCTTTTTGTGTTTGATTGTTAAAAATCACAATAGAGATTCTTTCATCTTCTTTTAATGAAAATAAAGTTAGGGAAATTTAGCATGACAGCCATCAGGCCAGATTTTTTTACACCCGTTCGCTTCGAAGAACCAAAAACAATTAAGCAATATATTCAGGAAGGGGTTGATAATTATTTTTATCTCAGCGGCAGATCTGTAGTTGTTATCCCTAGAGAAATTTTAAATGGTAGCCAGGCTGTAAGAATTATAAAAGATCAAGACCAAGGCAAAGTTAAACAAGTTATTCTTGGTGCTATCAAAGTTATCTCTTACATGATTGTGATCATCCCTTTGCTAATGCTTGTAGCAAAGGCCTCCTTTAGGCTTACCCATAAATTTCATATTGTATCGAAAGATAAATATGAATCCATAGTTAGACAAAAAAATTATTCTCTTGTAAAGAAAGTAAGCTTCTGGCGTCACTTTCTTTTTTCTTATAACAAGGCTATCGATGACGAGAAATGGAATAGCACCCAAGGGCTATCATTTTTGATAGCAGAATTTCAGACAATCAAAGGATCTTTTCATGCTTTATTAGCTGAAACAGAAAGTGAGCATACAGAATATCAAGAAAAAAAAGAGAACTTAAAAAACTTTATTTCTGAATTGATTGATCAGACAACAGAATCCTTAAGTGCTCTTCAGGAGAAAATACAAAATAAAACCCCTAGGGGTTTGGAAAATGTAGGTAATACCTGCTATATGAATTCTGCCCTTCAACCTCTTCTGGCTATAGGAAATTTTAAACAATTAATTCCAAATAGTGTAGCCCCCGAACCAGAAGACAGTTTTGAAGCGCGTAAAAACATTCTCGCTTCTTTTAAAGATTTTTTTGAAAGCTGGACAAATAAAGATAATGCAGCAAATCTGGGTCATAAGGTTGGAAATTTACGCAAAGAAATTTTCGAAGCAGGACTATCACAAGGTGGATTCACTAACAGCAGAGACCAAGACCAAGAAAGAGGGTTTCAAGATGCAGGGCAATTTTTTGAATTGATCCTTCATATTTTAGGTAAGGGTTTCCAGTTAGAAATAACAAGAACGCCTGTAATGAATGATGGAACGTCCATAGAGGCTAGAAAAACAGAAGAAACAACTCCCCAGGGAGTTTTTTATTTACAGTTGCCTGGTGATTCGCTTCAAGAAATCGTGAATGGATATCAAGCAGCTCTCGACCAAGAGGGTGAATGGCGAGTAGAAGATTCTCATTCTCAAAGCGAGATATTATTTTTTCGTTTTAAAGAAATGCAGAAAATTGTTGGCCCTGTACCTGAAATATTAGTTGTCGAGGTAAATAATCACGTTGTAAACCCCGAGCAGGATCATGTTATTAATTTTGCTCCTTTATTCAAAGAGCCTTCAGAAAATTGCGAGTACAAATTGGTCGGGTTTTCACAAAATCATCACCAGGTTCACTGGACTTCTGTAGTTTGGAAAGAAAACAATTGGTTCTACTGCAATGACGGTCAAACACAACAAGTACCTATAGAAAGCAATTTTTTTAAGCATCCTGCCAACTACATGATATTTCAAAAGCATGAAAATGGGTATCTCTAATAACACATTCCAGAAAAAGCGCATTTTTTAAATCAAGATCTGAAAAATTTGAAGTGTCGATTAAACAATTTTTGAATTTTATGGATAAAAACATTTTATCGCATTTGGAAAAGTCAACACCGAGGAGCTTGCAGTTTTAAAATTCAACATCTTGGAATCTTGTCCTAGACAGAACTTGAGTTGACAGACAGCACTTCATTGACAGTGTCAATTTGGTGTAATGTGTCTAGCATTTTCATTTGTGCTAGATGCTTTTTATCCACATCCATTTGCAGTTCTTCTAGACTATGATACACTTTTTGCCTAAATGCTGATGCAGAAAATTCATTTTGAATCGTCTGAGGAAACTTCTCACAGATTCCGTTGGTTTGAGGATGCCTTGCCTTTGTTCGAGTATGTTCAATATCCTCTATTGTAAGATAGAGCTCATATTCATGGTATTCCCGACTCCCACAGTACTCTGTCCCTCTACGGTTAAGTATTCTTAACACTCTTAACTCTTGTTCTTCAAACCAGGGTATTGTTTTATCATTTAATACTTCTGCTGCTACTAGTGCATTTTTTCTGTCATACAACTTAAGCAGAAGCAACTTTACTATAGGTGTCAATCACTGTTTGCTGATAGATCCTTCCCACACCTTTAATAGTGCCTACATAATAGGTATCTTGTGCAACAAGATAGCCAGGGTGTTGTGTTTCTATTTCACCATGCGCTTCTTTTTCTTCTTTAGCTTTTTCAAGCGCTCTTAATTGATCTTCTGTAAAGATCAAGTGATCTTGAGCTACTTTTGCTTCTAACGCCTTTAGAGCCTGTTTAAAATCTTTTCAAAAGTAGAGCAATAAAAGCAAGAACCACCATATTCAGGCTTGTATGTAGTTTTCTTTCGCAATTTTTCCATAGCCTGCGACATTTTTCTATCCACGCAAAAGAACGCTCTACAACCCATCTTTTGGGAATAACTGTAAAAGTATGAAGTGTATTTCTTTTGGCTATTTCTACTATACATCCTAATATCTCCTGCACACTCTTTGTAAATTTTTCTCCAGAATATCCTCCATCTGCTAAAACATTTTTTACACCGAACAAATGGTTTTTATGTAGTGAAAATGCTTCTATATATAATTTATTTAAACTTATAATTTGCTATACGCGAAATGCAGGAATCTTCATTCCCATAACACCAATCTGATTCAATTACTTTGTTGGCAACGTTTTGAGTTTTATTTTTTACTTGAGTTGCAGTAAAACCAACAACATCTCGTACTGTTTGCCTTGGAACCTGCGGGCATTTGTTAGCAACTGCTTGTTCTACTTTTGGAGTTACTGTCTCTTGGTATCTTTAGCTGATTTGTGATGATGAAGAGCACCGTCTTGTGTATAAGAATCAATTAAGTCAGCAACCGTTTTCTTGTGGTTCTGTTTTCCAAAATTGTATTTCCCCAGCTTGATTTGCCTTGTTGTTTCGTAAGACCAATCTAGTGCTTCCTGTTTTCTTTCAAAATGATCGCATACAGTAGGGTAGCCTTTTATGCGAATTACTGCTCGCCAAACTTTAGTGCTGTCTTTATTTATTCTTTGATAGACCGCCATAACTCAAACCTCTTTTTTATTGTTTTGGTTCGAGCAATTGAAGAGGTGCTTGTAAAGATTGTTTTTCGTTGCACCGTCATTGCACCGCCAAAACAAAATTAGAGTGGATCATTGAACTTAAGTCAAGCTAAAACCTGCTCACAGATACTTGTGAAGATATGGGGCAAGCAGGACTTGAACCTGCGACCGACGGGTTATGAGTCCGTTGCTCTAACCAACTGAGCTATTGCCCCTAAAAAGGCCTGAATGATAGCCAAAATTCAGCTAACATTGCAAGGGTTTTATGGATTTGCAAGGAAAATCTAGATAGGCTATCTAAAATATAAGATCTGAAGTTTGCATAGAAACAGAAAATTCGATATACAAAAGTCTTTTGGAGTATAATTTGATTTATGAAATTACGGCGGCTGGGACTGATTAGCTATGCATTGACTTGTTTTTCTCTGCAAGCATCGGAAGAAAAAGAAGAGATGGTTACAATCGAAATAGATAGAATTAGAACAGATATTTTAACGCGTACGGATAACTTATTAATCGATACTTTTGCTGATGCCACAGATCCTTATTTAGAAGGATATATTCAAGCATTAATCGATGTGCATTATTATGAGTATCAAGTTGTTGTGATTGTTAAAAACCATAAAGTTTACTTAGCAAATCTACCTAACAATGATCTTTTGTCAGAAAGTATCATCTCTTTTGTAGATGATCTACCAGGTGTAGAGTCTGTAGAGGTTGCAGATCTATCAGAAGCAGAGGAAGAAGCTAGAGAAGCCTATGTAGAACAACCTCGTTTAAATGGAATTTGGTTTCCTCAATCTACTGTTTTATTTGCCCCTTTGATAGCAGATCCTAGGCAGCCGGTTAACTCCGTAGCGGTTCGTTGGGGAGACCGAGTAATCGGTCACGATGTTGCAGCTATTTCTCTAGGGGATGATTTTCCGATTTTTCGTTGGCTGAATGTCTTTCGTTGTGAAGGAGACTTGCAAATCGGTATAGAAGCGGGTATTTGGTCTGTATTTAATTATTCTGATTCTTTAGGTCAGGGTAGAGGGTGGTGTGAGCTAATCAATACAGATTATCTTATAGCTATTCCTGTAACATATGCTTTGAACAGCTGGTCTTTTCGTTTAAGAATATATCATATCTCTTCTCACTTAGGAGATGAATTTTTATGCAATCATTCTGAGTTTTTAAAACATAGAAGAAATCCTAGTATGGAAGCAATTGACTTTTTCAGCTCCTATCAAGCTTCTAGTCATTTACGTCTTTATTTTGGACCCGGGGTTATTTTACATAGAGATCCCTCTTTTAATATGAAAACGCTATATGTCCAATATGGGGCAGAATTAAGGGTTTTTGGTAGTAAATTGTATTACCACCGTTTATATGGAACACCATTTTTTGCTATCCATGTAGAAAACTGGCAAGTCAGAGACTGGAATTTTGATGTAAGCATGAAATTAGGATACGAAATTAGTAAGTTGCAAGGAGTAGGCCGTAAAATGCGTATTTATGTGGAATATCATGATGGCTATTCTTATGAAGGGCAGTTTTTTAAAAAACGCACAGAATATGGTGGGATAGGGCTTTCTTGGGGATTCTAAGTCACGATTACAAACCCATCAGGGCTAGGTGGATATTCTGAACCAATAGGCAATGTACCTGAAAAGTATTGTTCATATATTTTAAGTCCTTGAGTAGCATTTTGTATGCAGTAAAAGCAATTGCTGACCCATTCAGATTCTTTAATAGTTCCTAGTTTTAGATTTGATTGGAAGCGAGAGGTGATTTTTTGCTGCCAGAAATGAGAGTCTCCAAATAAAAGAACAGGCGTGGGTGCGATAGAGCCCACTTTTCTTCTTACTTCTTCTAAACACTGTTCAAAATCGGTTCCAAATCCTCCTGGTAAGATAATCGGAAAATCTAAATTAAATTCCGCTTGTCTTTCTACAAGATGATCTAAGCGATAAGTCATTTTTGCTTTAACATAGGCATTTTGTTTTTGCTCTTGAATATTGAGATTATTGCTGTTGCGAAAGTCTACAAGATTTGCGCAGGATAAAACACCAATCCGTTCAGCTACTCTATTTCCCACTTCCATAATGCCAGGTCCTCCTCCGGTTACTAAAGCAATAGGAGTATTCTCATTTAAAAGAGGATGATTTAGAAAAGAGCGCATCTGTATTAAACCTTTTAATAAAGCGGTTAACTCTTCTTCAAAAATACCGGTAATTAGAGTAGATCCATATATGCCAAATGTTGTAGATCTAATAAATGCATCAACAAGCGGTCCGGGAACGAACATACCTGAATCTTTTCCTGGTTTTGGGGTATATTGTAGTACTTTATTTGTCGTGTCATCTACCCAATAGACCGGAATACCAAAACTGGCAAGGTCAAGCAAGAGAGATCTATCTTCATGAGAAAAGAAATTCCCATAAGCTAAAGAAGGTGTTTTAAAGAATATGCCTTTTAAGCAACGTTGAACAGAGTTGCTTAAAAGCATTCTTTTCATTAGAGGAGAGGGGAAGTAGCGGGTTAGCAAAATGCCCTGGCTGGTAATTAAGCCATCTTCAATATATTTTAAAAAGAGATAACAGGCCTGTTGTTCAATGTAGTTCTGCACTAAAAGGGCCTGTTCAGAGGGATGAAAAAGTCCTGGAAAGGGGGTTTTATGAGTATCTCTTACAATCCAATTTTTGGGTTTTAGATTTAATAACTGTTCCCCTTTAACGATAAAAACAGCAGTTCGGTGGTAAGAAGGGGTAGGCGCGGTTTCAAAAGCTTGAAAAAGTTTAGAAGAATCTTCTAAGCAATTTTGTAACTGGTCGCGATCGGTAAAAAACACATGTTCGCGGTGTGGCTCTAAAGTGTAAAATTCAATGGGGATAATCGATACATCTTCTTGAGAAGAACCGAATAACTCGTATACATCGCCAGATGCTGTTGTATCTGGCTCTAGAACATCTGCAGTTGTGTGTGTAACTGCTTTAGGTAAAAATTCGTTTACCACCTTGCCAAATGCCGTACGTATGTGAAGAGGAGCTGTTCGAACCAGTAGAATTTGATTTTCTTGTACTTGTCGTTTGGTGCCAGCTATCCAAGTTTGATCAAGCTGGATGAGTGTTCGCAAGCGAAAAGAAGGATGTATAAGAGCTTTGGATAAAGTGGGAAGTAGCCCTAAAATCGCTTTTTCATCGTAACTAAGAATGCCATTTTGCAGTGGTAAAAAGGCAACTGTACGCCCATCAATTTTTTCTAATAGCAGCTCATCTCTTCCTTTGTGACCAGCTAAAGAGAGTAAAGGTCTCCCTTTACGATCGCTGCGTTCAAACATACGCATCAGGTAATCAGGATCGCGTACCTTTCGTCTGGGATCAGCAGCGAATAGTTTCCCAATATAGGATCCTTGCTGGATAAAATCAAACAAAGCAAGGGCAATTTTTCCATAGGCTTGTAATTGCACTTTTGCCATAGCAAAAGCATTTTTTTCCTTTAGATCTATTTCTTGTAAAACAGCATTAAGCCCCAACTGTGCTAACGTGCTTTTTAGATTAAAGGTAATATGAACAGGGTCAATCCGAAATCCTACAAATGCAGGAGAAATATTTTGGATCTGGATTTCTACATTAAGCAGTTCTGAAAAGGGTCTATCCATTTTTGTTACTAGACCATCTGGAGTAATAAGGTCGTAATGATGTGCTAAAAGATAACTTTCCATGAAAAAAGAGCCTCATGCTTTTCTTTTTTTAGTGAAGCAGATTTTAGGCTTTAATAGGTAGCTCTTTTGCAGTTCTTGAGAATTAATTTTGTTAATGATACATTTAGAATTTGCTTTATTGATGCTTATATGATTAAAAAAAGTATTGGAATTCATGATGGGGCCTTTCATGCTGATGAGGTAACCGCTTGTGCTTTGCTTGTTCTATTTGACTTGGCAGATGGGGCCAAGATTGTCCGCACTCGCAATCTACAAAAACTGGCTTTGTGTGAATACGTCTGTGATGTGGGGGGTATATACGATCCTTCTTCCAAGCGCTTTGATCATCATCAAATAGATTACAAAGGAGAGTTGAGTAGTGCGGGAATGGTTTTGCTGTATTTGTTAGATCAAAAAAAACTAGATAGAGCGGTCTATGATTTTTTAAATAGCTCTTTAATAGCAGGAGTAGATGCGCATGACAATGGCAGAATAACCCCAGAGTTTGGTGTTTGTAATTTTTCTCAAGTAATTAGCAATTTTGTGCCAGTTGTTTACGATGCTCATGTACAAGACCTTGCTTTTCATGAAGCATTTACCTTTGTAAAAGGGCATTTAAAGCGGATTCTAGAAAGATTTTGCTATATCCAGACATGTCGTGAGAAAGTAGCTCAGGCGATGACGCTCAATCAAAAGTATCTTTTTTTCGAAGAAGCAATGCCTTGGATGGAATCTTTTTTTGAGCTAGGAGGAGAAAAACATCCTGCACTCTTTGTGATTATGCCTTCTCTTGGACATTGGAAATTGCGAGGTATTCCTCCTTGTATGGAAAAACGTATGCAGGTGCGGCTTCCACTTCCAGAAGAATGGGCTGGTCTTTTAGAAGAGGATTTAAAAAAAGCGTCTGCTATTTCAGGGGCTATTTTTTGTCACAAGGGAAGGTTTATTTCCGTTTGGGAGACTAAAGAGGATGCTTTTAAAGCATTGGAATATATATTAAAACGGTCTTGTTATGAGCACAATATTTGCTAGAATCATTCGGAAAGAGCTGCCCGCAACGGTTGTATTTGAAAACGAACGTATCTTAGCCATTGAAGACTTGCATCCTGTAGCTCCTATTCACATTCTGATTATGCCCAAAAAAGAAATCCCCAATTTTCAATCGATAGCTTCGGGGGACTGGCCTTTAATTCAGGAAATTTTCTCTGTGGCACAGGGCTTAGCTAAAAAATATCATATAGAGGAAGGATATCGATTTTTGACAAATAATGGAGAAAGAGCTGGTCAAACCATTTTTCATCTTCACTTTCATTTAATTGGAGGAAGAAGATTGAGTCTTCTGGCATGATGCGCTATTTCATTTCCTTTCTTCTATTTTCTTCTGTGTCTTTTGCTCTTACAGAAGGAAAACTAGAGAAGCGCATTTACTCCCATTTATTGATAGGGGATGATCTACAGGCAATTCAAGAGGCCAAAAAAGCCATAGAATCCTTTCCTAACTCTCTCATTTTACACAAAGCTCTACTTTATGCTTTGTGTCAATTTGGTAGCGAGATGCAAGCGTGGGATCAATGGTGTTATCTTTGCCCTTCCGTGCAAGATTATAAGAAAGAGCGACATTTGATCGAAATGCTCAGTTGGAGCGCTCTTAACAAAGGGCAATCCGCAACGCAGATTTCTGTGCGCTTTAATACTTTGATTGGAGCTGCTTTAACAAAAGATTCTAAAGCCATTCCCATGTTGCTCAAAGGTATGAGAGATTCTAATGCTCTACTACGCTCTAGTGCTATTAAGCTGTGCACCCAGTTCAAAGATGAGGTTTTTAAAGAAGAGTTAATAGCTCTGCTTAAACGGGAAAAAATTTGGTATGTGCGATTAGAAGCTATTCGAGCTATTGGAGCTTTACGCATATATGAGCTTATAGAGCCCTTGCAAGCAATTATTGAAGACCCTTGTAGCTTACCGGAAGAAAAAACAGCGGCTATGATGGCTGTAGTAGACATGTCCAATCAAATCAGTCGGCAAAAATTAGAAAACTTAATTACGCAATCCAGATCGCTTTTGCGTCAATTGGGAGCAGAAATCATTGCTCATTTTGAAAGAGCTCAAGATAGTGATCTTTTATTGCAGTTATTACACGATTCTTCAGCAGAAGTGCGTATATCAGCATTGAATGCTCTAGCGCTTCTACGTGTCAAATGCATTGAAAAAAAATCTATTCATAATCTAGTAGAGATTTGTGTAAAAGACTCTTCTCCACTTGTAGCCATTACCGCGGGATATCTATTATTAATCAATCAAGAAAAAACGGGCGAGATCACTCTTAATTATTGGTTGCAATCAGAGAACCTTAAGTGGCAGCGTTTGGCAGCAGCAGCTGTTGCTGCAAGCGGACGATTTGGCGTAGATTTAGCTTTTAAAAGTATCCATAAAGTAAAAGATCCTTATGCACGTTTGAATTTATGTATAGGTTTAATTGGCCAGCGTGCACACACTGCTATTGCCTCTGATACAATTTTTTCTATTATGTCTCAAGAATCAGGTCTGTGGATGTGGGATAAACAAACCCATTGCTTATTTTCTCCGATTGTTCCAAGCGATGTGACATATATAGAAACCATTCCTAATTACCCTCAGATAGTGGATCAACTGACGCGGCTAGATGTCTTATCGGTTTTGCACTTTGTTCAGTACCCAAAAGCACTGCAACTAACAAAAGATTTCTTGCGAAAAAAAGATTGGAATCTTACCGCTGCAGCAGCAGTTTTACTGCAAGAAGGGGATGAAAAAGCAGGTGAGCTTGTAAGTTCTCTACTCGATGATCCAGATGAAAAAGTGCGTATGCAGGCGGCTTTGGTTTTAGGACTTATGTATCGCGATCCAGTAGCTGTAGATGTTTTGCAAAAGGTTTACCCAAATGCAGATCAAAGAATAAAAATCACTATTTTAGAAGCTCTTGCGCAGATTGGAGATGCTAGTTCTATTCCTTTTCTATTAGAGATTTTAAAAGAGCCTTTTCAGACTTTACGTATTGTTGCAGCATCTGCGCTCATTCAGTGTTTATACCGCTAATTTATTTGCTTTGTTTAGTATAAAGCATTACATTAGATCTAATTTTATCTCATTTTATTTTATGACTATAACTACATCTTCTTATTCTGCGTCTAAAGGACGCTTGCTGTCAGCTGCTTTTTTAATTTCCGGAACTTGTGTAGGTGGAGGAATGTTAGCTTTGCCTGTGGAAACCTCTCAAATGGGTTTTTTTCCTTCTTTGCTAGCTATGGCTTTGACTTGGGTTTTTATGATGATATCGGGGTTATTGCTTGTAGAGGCAAATCTTTGGATGCCAAAGGGTGCTCACATAATGACTATGGCCTCGCACTTATTAGGAAAAATGGGTAAATGGCTCTGTGTAACTCTTTATTTATTCATGGCTTATGCCTCTTTAATTGCCTATAATAGCGGAGGAGCAGTCATTTTAATCAGATGTATAAAGATTTTTTTTAGTACTAGCATGACTTATGGCTCTGGTTGTGTATTGTTTGGGTTGCTGTTTGGAGTTTTGATTTATTTAGGTACTAAAAAAATTAGTAGAATAAATGTTTTGCTAATGGCTGGTATGATTCTATCTTACGTAGGGCTAGTTGGTTTTGGGTTTAAAGAAGTAAGCATTCATCGTTTGATCCAACAACAGTGGTCTTCTTTAGGCATGGCTTTTCCTCTACTTTTAGCCACTTTCAGTTATCAAATGATCATCCCTACACTTACCCCCTACCTGCATCGAGATCCCAAGAGTTTGCGTTTTGCGATCCTTTTAGGGACAACGATTCCTTTTTGTGCTTATGCTATTTGGCAGTGGATTGTTCTTGGTAGTGTGCCCTTAGTGGGATCTGGCGGGTTGCAAGAGGCTTTTGCTAAAGGGCAATCAGCTACAGAAGCTCTCTATGCTATTGTTTCTAATTCCTATTTTATCACTTTAGCAGAGAGCTTTGCCTTTTTTGCTTTAGTGACTTCTTATTTAGGTATAGCTCTTGGGTTATTTGATTTCTTAAAAGATGGTTTGAAATTGCAACAATGGATCTCTCATAAGCTCTCTATTGGGGCGCTAATTGTTCTTCCTGTAATCTTTTTTGCAGCAGCTTTTCCCAATGCTTTTGTGTTAGCTCTAGAGGTTTCTGGGGGCTTTGGCGATGCTTTGCTTAGCGGAATTATCCCCGCCTTAATGGTGTGGATGGGCCGTTATCGTAAGAGTTTAACCAGTATTTATCAAGTAACTGGAGGCAAAGGGTTGTTAGTAGCTATATTTTTCTGTTCTAGTTACGTTCTAGTTATTCAATGGATTAAATTGATAAAGTAAGAGGCCCCAGGTGACCGACCATTAAAAGCAATTTTTGACTAAATGGTCTCTGTATCTTAGTAGACGTAGCAGCTCGCATTTGCCTAGCGGGTTTTCCACACTTAAGTGATGTGTCCTTGGCTAATACCGCAAGTGCGACTTTCCTTAGCAAAGACAGATTTGCAGCGCCTATTTTATCTTGATAGCGATGTTTATCCTCTTCAAAAATAATATCTAGAGATAAATGAAGGCCATATTGATTGGCGAGGTCAGAAAAAGCAGTGGTCGGAAAGAGAAAACAAGCTTTGTAATTATTGATGCTCAAAGTGTTAAAAATACTGATACCGCGGAGAAGATAAGGATATGATGCAGGGAAAAAAATATCAGGAATAAAAAGACATATAGCAGTCGATACCCAAGGGCTTCCTCATGTATTCCCAAAAGATGGGTTGTAGAGCGTTTTTTTGCGTGGATAGAAAAATGTCACAGGCTATGGAAAAATTGCGAAAGAAAACTACATACAAGCTTAAATATGGTGGTTCTTGCTTTTATTGCTCTACTTTTGAAAAGATTTTAAAGTGAGGCCCATTCATAAAAGTAAATATATGCCTTACTAAAGCTTCAGGCGTTATGTTTGCCACCGCATCATGATAAAGGGTTTCTGGGTAATCATCAATAAGATTTGTAGAGCTTCCAGAAAGAGTGTCAAAAGTATTTCTAAAACGAATCAAAGGCTCTATTGTAAGTTTATTATGTAAAATTTCATTTAATCCCTGGATTTGATTTCTTTTCAAAGGGTCTTGATCAGAGATGATTAATAAATCTTTTTTTTCTCTAAGGCAACTGAGATTACCTGCAGCAACCGTATCAAATAGAGCAACCTTGAAGCATAGATCTATTTTTAAGAGCAATATTTGGTGTTGAAATTGAATAATTTCTTCTAATCTGGATTTGGGACTTGAAAGATTCGTGTGTATTAGCTCTTGTAGGCGTGCTTCTGCTTCGATGTATTTTTTCTCAACAAGTGAGGCATGAGACATTATGACTTTTTCAGGCTCAGAAAAGGAAGTTTTTTGATCTCTTTGGTATGTGTTTTGCATTTCTCTCAAGTCATTAGCAACTTTTCCCATTTCTTCTGCATTTTGAATCATATCGCTAGCTGTTTTAAGAAAGAACATTCCAGAGAACTGAGTAGTAATAGCTCCTGCTATTGATAACCAAAAGGGCAGCATCATTGTTTGAAGAGGGATAAAGCTTAGGAAAAAAGCCGTTGCAACTAAGCTTGATATAACCGTAGCTACATAATATAACTTTTTTTTATTTTCAAAATCAGCAGGGCTTTTGTGTAATTCTTCTTTAAGATGAAGAAGCACAGGGTGATTGGGAAAGTTTGAAGAAGTAATAGTCATAAATTAAATAACTAAAATTGTATGTTAAAATAATTTTAGAGTAAACAGTTAAATTAATTTACATTTTTAGTTAAAGCTTTTAAAGATTCTTGTTTCATGTGTAAAAATAAATTGGAAAGACCACTTGATCTACTAGGAGATAGGGCTGTATAAAGGCCGATCTCTTCTAAAAATAAAGGGGGGCATTTTAGGATTACTTCTGGGATTTCTCCTTGGTAGACAGAAAGCAAAAGAGCGGCAAGTCCTGCTGAAATAAGCGCTTCGGAATATACTTCAAAATGCATTTTTGTTTCTTTAAGATAGGAGCGAAGATACATAGTGCTTTGACACCCTTTGACCAAGTATTCAGGGGTTTTGTCTAAGAAAGGGTAAGGAGGCAAATTTTTTCCTAATTCAATAATTTTTTGATAGATCTCTTCGGGGACTATACAGGATTCAAAAGTTTTTTTTATAAGGATTTGCTTGCGAAGGCAACTTTCAAAAGTATGGGTTAAATCTATATTCATACAGGCAAGGATAACCTAATTGAAAATCTTAAGTCAAGAAAGTAATAATTCCCATTGACAATTTGCAGTAAATCGTGTTTGATGAATTCCGCATTTAGGTAAAATCTCTTGTTTATTACTAATAGCGGCTATTTTAAAGCTGAATTCAGTGTAGATAATTTTTTTAAAACACCTAAAACAGAATATATTACATTTTAAAACAAGCGCGTTATTTTTTATGCCAAAAGAAGACAAGATTAAAATTGATGGCACGGTAGAAGAGCTTCTTCCCAATATGACTTTTTCTGTTATTTTAGAAAACGGGCAGCGTGTTTTAGCTCATCTTTGCGGAAAAATGCGTGAGTGCAACATTCGCGTTTTTGTAGGAGATATTGTTACGGTTGAAATGTCCCTTTATGATTTGAGCAAAGGGCGTATCTTATATAGGAAGCGATAAGAAAACCGGTTTTTTTACGTAGGTATTGAATTTATTTGTCTTAAGGAATAAACTTTGTTGCTTTCGACTTAGAAAGAAGTCTCTTTATAAGGAGCAAGCAAAAGGTTTTATTATTAAAGCTTAAAAATCTTGCTCTATTAGGGCCCAGGTAGCTCAGTGGTAGAGCATTTGCATGGTAAGCAAAAGGTCGTAGGTTCAATTCCTATTCTGGGCAAAAAATTAGAAATATAAGCAACATATGCATACAGGAGCCTAACGGAGGATCTGATGGCCAAAGAAGCGTTTCAAAGAAATAAGCCCCACGTCAATATTGGGACAATTGGTCACGTTGACCATGGCAAAACCACACTAACAGCAGCAATCACCAAGATTCTTGCGCAAAAAGGGGGTGCAAAGTTTCGTGATTATGCATCTATTGATAATAGCCCTGAAGAAAAAGCGCGTGGAATCACCATTAACTCTTCTCACGTAGAATACGAAACAGAAAAACGTCACTATGCTCACGTAGACTGCCCAGGACATGCAGATTACGTTAAAAATATGATTACAGGAGCAGCTCAAATGGATGGAGCTATTCTTGTTGTAGCTGCAACTGATGGAGCAATGCCTCAGACAAAAGAGCATATTCTATTAGCTCGCCAAGTAGGTGTGCCTGCTATCGTAGTATTCTTGAATAAAATGGATATGATGAAAGGAGAAGAGGACCTTGTTGATCTCGTCGAAATGGAGCTACAAGAGCTATTGGAGAAGCAAGGTTATAAGAATGTTCCCATTGTACGAGGATCTGCTCTTAAAGCTTTGGAGAATCATGCTAAATCTTTAGAGGAAGAGGAGCTTGCAAAGAGTTCAGGAGGGCGCTCTAAAAGATCTTTAGAGGAAGAGTCTGTAGAAGCTGGCAAAGAGCTTGAGTCTGCAACAGAATGTATAGAACGCCTAATGAATGCTGTCGATGAAAGCATCCCCACTCCAAAACGAGATATAGAGAAGCCTTTCCTATTACCTATTGAAGATGTATTCTCTATTTCAGGACGCGGAACTGTTGCTACAGGTAGAGTCGAAAGAGGTGTAATTAAGCCCAATGATAAATTGCAAATAGTGGGGATAAAAGATACTCGTGAGACTGTGGCTACTAGCCTTGAGATGTTTTTAAAAGTTTTAGATAAAGCAGAAGCTGGAGAAAATGTAGGTGTTTTGTTGCGTGGTGTTGAAAAGAAAGACGTTGAGCGTGGTATGGTACTTGCTGCTCCTAACTCTTGTAAGCCTCATAGCAAATTTGAAGGAACTGTATACGTATTAAAAAAAGAAGAAGGAGGTCGTCATAAGCCCTTCTTTAGCAAATATCGTCCTCAGTTCTTCTTGCGTACGACCGATGTAACCGGAGCTGTTGCCCTTCCAGAAGGAACAGAAATGGTTATGCCAGGCGATAATGTAACTTTAACAGTAGAGTTAATTCAATCCGTTGCCATGGAAGAAGGAATGCGTTTTGCTATTCGTGAAGGCGGTAAAACAATTGGCGCAGGAACCATTACTAAGATTTTGAAATAGTGGTGTTTTAGAAAAATGTAAGCGAGTTCTTTTAAGAGCTCGCTATTTTGCTGTCAGGGGTGTGTAGCTCAGCCTGGCTAGAGCAGCGATCTCCAAAGTCGCCGGTCGGGGGTTCAAATCCCTCCGCACTCGATACAATATAAATTAAGGTGCTTTTATGTGTGCTATGGACACCAAACTAAATCCAACAAGATTGCCTTCAGATTTGCATGTGCAATCAGCCCTTAAGAAAAAGCCTACTTTAAGTTACATCCAAGGAATAAAAGCTGAGCTTAAAAAGGTGAGTTGGACGACAAAGGAAGAACTTATTTTGTCTACCAAGGTTGTCATTGCGGTAACCTTTGTTTGTGGAGTAGGGATTTATTTTGTGGATCTTCTTGTAAAGGGTGGCTTGAATTTTATTTCATATGTAACACATAAACTACTTGGTTAAAGTAATGAGGCTTCATGCATAAATGGTACGTCATACAAGTTGTCTCTGGTCAAGAAAAAAAGATCAAAAAATCTCTAGAAGAAAAGCGTATTGCAAGCGGAATGGATGAGATTCTTGAAGAAGTTCTCGTTCCGACTGAAAACGTGGCTGAGGTTAAGAATGGTCAACAAAAGATTAGCGAAAAAAAGTTATGGCCTGGCTATATACTTGTAAAAATGATTTTAACAGATGATTCTTGGCAGTATGTAAGTAAAACAAACGGCTTTTTAGGTTTTTTAGGTGGAGACAAACCTAATCCATTATCGCAAGAAGAAGTTAATGATATTTTAAAAGATCTCGAAGAAAAGAAAAAAGGGGTTGTTCAGAAACACAATATTACTATTGGAGATCAGGTAAAAATTACAGACGGTGTATTTATCAATTTTACCGGAAAAGTAATAGAGGTCTTCCACGAGAAGGGGCGCTTAAGCGTTATGGTTTCCATTTTTGGAAGAGACACTCGCGTTGATGATTTAGAATTTTGGCAAGTAGAACAACTGCCTACTGAATCTGAAGTAAACTAGTATTCAAGGAATGAAGAATGGCAAAAAAACTAAAGCTTTTAAAAAAAATTAAACTGCAGATTCCAGCTGGTAAAGCTAATCCTGCCCCTCCTATAGGACCCGCTCTTGGGGGTGCCGGAGTAAATATTATGGCTTTTTGCAAGGAATTCAATGCAAAGACACAGGATAAGGCTGGCGATATTTTGCCTGTTGAAATTTCTGTTTTTCAAGATAAAACATTTACGTTTATTACAAAGCAACCTCCTACTCCAAGAATGATTCTTAAAGAAGCGGGAATAGAAAAAGGCTCTAAAGTACCAAACCGCGACAAGGTGGGAAAGCTCAATAAAGAGCAGGTGATGAAAATCGCCAAAAACAAACGTTCTGATATGCGTGCTCGAACAGATGAAGCGGCTTGTAGGCTTGTAGAAGGTACAGCGCGTTCTATGGGAATAGATATTATATAAACTTTGAAGGAATAAAAATGCATCGAAGCAAAAGATTTCGGGAGATAGCCAGCAAAATCAAGCCTCATGAAAAGTATGATCTAGCGCAAGCTATCGAAATTTTAAAAAACTGTCCTCCGGTTAAATTTGACCAGTCGGTAGAGTTATCGCTTAAAACAAGCATCGATGCCCAGAAACCAGATCAACAGGTTCGTGGAACCGTTTCATTACCGAATGGAACTGGAAAACAAACCATTCTTGTTGTTTTTGCTAAAGGCGAAAAAATACAAGAAGCTCTTGATGCTGGCGCAGATTATGCTGGGAACGAGGAGTTATTTGAAAAAATCAAAAAAGGCTGGACCTCATTTGATGTTGTTATAGCAACACCTGACATGATGCGTGATTTAGGAAGATATGCAAAGATTTTAGGCCCAAGAGGGCTAATGCCTACTCCTAAGGCAGGAACTGTCACTAATGATGTCGCAAGCGTTTGCAAACAAGTGAAAATGGGTAGAATTGAATTTAGAACAGACAAACAAGGTGTGATTAACACTCTGATTGGAAAACTTTCTTTTTCACCAGAAAATCTTATAGAAAATATTACTGCTTTTTTAAACGCGATTGTTAGAGCTAAGCCATCTAGCGCTAAAGGACAATACATTCAATCTATCGTATTGTCGTCTACGATGGGACCTGGATTAAAAGTTGACTTAAGCGTAATTGCAGGACTACAGGGAACAAAGGGACAATAGCATGAGACAAGAAAAGCAATTACTTCTCAATGAGATTAAAGAAAAAATTGATGGTTCCAAGGCTCTTGTGCTAGCGCAATACCAATCCCTTGAGCCTAATGTTTCTGCAGATCTTCGTGCGAGTTTAGAGCAAACGGGTGCAGAATTAGAAGTTGTTAAAAAGAGAATACTCCTTAAAGCAGCGAAAAGTGCTGGAATCACTTTAAATACATTTGACATGCAAGGGCACATTGCGGTTGTTTTTGCAAGCCAAGATCCGATTCCAGCTACGAAGGTAATTTATAAATTTTGTCAAGACAATGAAAAAAATGTAGAGGTTGTTGGTGGATGTTTTGAAGGAGAAATTTGTTCTGCAGCAGATGTAAAGCAGATTTCGCAGCTACCAAACAAAGAAGAGATGCAAGCGCAACTCTTAAGCGTGCTTGAGGCCCCAATAGCGCAAGTACTATCGGTTGTGCAGTCTTTACTTACTAGTGTCATGTACTGTTTGGATAACAAAAGCCAACAAGAAAACTCGTAAATTTAAAACAAGAAGAGGTTGATCGTGAGTACCCAACAAAAAAATATTGAAGAATTAGTTGACTCTTTAAGTCACTTAAGCGTTTTAGATATGGCTAAGCTAAAAACGGCTCTTGAAGATAAATGGGGTGTAAAAGCAGCTGCTGCTGCTCCTATGATGATAGCGACCCAAGCTGCCGCCCCAGCTGCAGAGACCACTGTTGAATCTACCGAATTTGAGGTGTCCTTAATAAGCGCAGATCCAGATCCTAAAAAAAAGATAAGCCAGATTAAAGCGATCCGTGAAACTACAGGACTTGGTTTAAAAGAATCACAAAAGTTTATGGAAGATGCTTCTGCGACAACTCCAGGCATAATAAAAGCATCTTGTTCTAAACAAGAAGCTGATGAAATCTGCGCTAAGTTTAAAGAAGCAGGTGGAGAGATTAAAGTAAAAGGTCTTTAATTAGGTTTTCTTAAGAGCAAGTAGAGGTTATTTTATGACTTCTACTTGTGTTTTTTTTTGGTTTAGTTAAAGTTTTAGTATTTCATAACTTAAAGAGGTTATGAAAATAATAGAGAATTCTTACCTCATTCTAACAGACAAAGAGTAGGAGCCGTTTCAATGTTAAAAAGGCCGCCCCATAGGGTGAGTTTCCAAGACAGGAAAGAGATTATCGACCTGCCAAACCTGATTGAAATCCAAATTAAATCTTACAGTCAATTTCTTCAGGCAGATAAATTGCCTCATGAAAGAGAAAATGTTGGATTGCAAGAGGTTTTTACAGAAATTTTCCCCATCAAATCGTATGATGAAAAAACCATCCTTGAATACATTTCCTATACTTTAGGAGTTCCTAAGTATACGCCCGAAGAGTGCATTCGTCGCGGAATTACCTATAATGTTTTTTTGAAAGTTAAATTTCGACTGACCGATGAAACAGGTATTAAAGAAGAAGAGGTCTATATGGGGACCTTGCCTATAATGACTGATAAGGGCACTTTTATTATCAATGGTGCAGAGAGGGTAATTGTTTCTCAATTACATAGATCTCCCGGTATTTCCTTTGAACACGAAAGACATATAAAAGGTGTAAATATTTATTCTTTCCGAATCATTCCTTATAGAGGAAGCTGGTTAGAAGGAGCCTTTGATTCAAGTGATCATATTTATATTTATATCGATCGTAAAAAACGCAGACGTAAAATTCTAGCAACCTCTTTTATCCGTACTCTTGGATATTCTACAGATGCAGATATTATTGAAGAGTTTTTTAGCACGGTAAAAATTAAGATCCGTTCAGATAAGGATTTCCCAAAATTAGTAGGAAAGATTTTAGCAGAAGATGTTGTAGATGAAGAAAATGGTGTTATTTTTGGAAAAGCAGCAGAGAAGCTGACTACATCCATGTTAAAGCGCATGTTAGATGCGGGGATTTCCTCTGCGAGAATTGCTGAAGACGCAGATGAGACAAGTCCTGTTATTAAAATGTTAGCTAAAGATCCAACAGATTCTTACGAATCTGCTTTGAAAGATTTTTATCGTAAAATTAGACCAGGTGAACCAGCTACGCTTTCCAATGCGCGCTCTGCAATTATGCGACTATTCTTCGATCCAAAACGTTATAATTTAGGACGGGTTGGGCGCTATAAGCTCAATCACAAATTAAAATTTTCTACAGAAGATGAAGATTTAGATGTGGTTACCTTGCGTAAAGAAGATGTAATCGGTGCTGTCAGATATTTAATTCGTTTAAAGAAAGGTGATGAAGGGTTTGATATCGATGATATCGATCACTTAGGAAACCGTCGTGTTCGTTCTGTCGGTGAATTAATACAGAACCAATGCCGAGTAGGTCTTTCTCGAATGGAAAAAATTATTAAAGAAAGAATCAACTTATTCGACTTCACTTCTGACACATTAACCCCGGGTAAAGTGGTTTCAGCCAAAGGCTTAGCTGGTGTTTTAAAAGATTTCTTTGGAAGATCTCAACTTTCTCAGTTCATGGATCAAAATAACCCTATTGCAGAGTTAACGCATAAAAGACGTCTTTCTTCCCTAGGACCAGGTGGCCTTAATCGTGAAAGAGCTGGCTTTGAAGTTCGAGATGTGCATCCCAGCCATTATGGTCGTATTTGTCCTATTGAAACGCCAGAGGGTCCAAACATTGGCTTGATTACCTCTCTTGCTGCATTTGCTAAGCTCAATGAATTTAGTTTTATTGAAACTCCTTATCGCATTGTAAGAGATGGACTCGTGACGGATGAAATCGAGTACATGGATGCAGACCAAGAAAAAAATTGTGTGATTGCACAAGCATCTACTGCTTTGGATGAACATAATCTATTTATCGATTCTATTTGCTGGGCCAGACACAAAGGTGAACCTCTAAAAATTGAAACGAGTAAAGTGACGCATATGGATGTTTCTTCGAAACAACCAGTTTCTATTGTTACCGGTTTAATTCCTTTCTTAGAACACGACGATGCTAATAGAGCTTTGATGGGCTCTAACATGCAACGTCAAGCTGTGCCTCTTTTACAAACGGAAGCCCCCATTGTAGGGACAGGTCTTGAATCTAGAGCTGCTCGAGATTCTGGAGCTATTATTTTGGCAGAAGAAGACGGTCTTGTTGAGTTCGTGGATGGGTTTCAGATTGTAATTGCCGCTAAGTCGAATCCTTTACTTAAAAAGACGTATCATTTGAAAAAATTTATGCGATCTAATGCGGGAACTTGCATTAATCAAACCCCACTTTGCGCTAATGGAGATGTGATAGAAGCAGGGGATATCATTGCAGATGGACCTGCTACCGATAAAGGGGAAATCGCTCTAGGTAAGAACGTCTTAGTAGCGTTTATGCCCTGGTGTGGTTATAACTTTGAAGATGCGATTATTATTTCAGAGAAACTTGTTAAACAAGGAGCGTACGATTCTGTCTTAATTGAAGAATTTGAAGCTCAAGCGCAAGTTACTAAAATTGGTAAAGAAGAAATTACACCGGATATTCCTAATGTTTCAGAGTATCCTTTAAGACATTTAGATAAAACCGGTGTGGCTCGTAAGGGAGCTAAAGTTGTACAAGGGGATTACCTAGTTGGTAAAACCGTTCCAAAAGTAGAAGATAACGCTCCTTTAGAAAAAAAACTGCTTTGCGCTATTTTTGAAGAAAAAGGCGATGAAGTAAAAGATGCTTCTTTAATTGCTCCTCCAGGAACATCTGGGGTTGTCATGGATGTAAGGGTCTTTACCCGTAGAGATCGTTTATCCAAAACAGATGATGAGTTAGTAGAGGAAGCCACTCGTATTAAAGATATTCATCAAGAGTTTAAAGCTAAAGAATCAAAGCTCATTATAGAATTTCATGAGCAAGTAGGCGCTCTTTTATTAGGAGAAGCTGCTCCAGCACCCATTATGCATCGTAAAACAGGTGATATTCTGATTAAAGAAGAAGAGATTATCACTCAAGAGATGATTGAACTTCTAGAAGAGGAAAAGCCTGAAGACTTAATCATCGGGGAAGCAGAAGAGTATGACACTCTTAAAAAATTGATGCGTGAGTTTGATTCACAAATGCAGGCTTTACAGCAGCAGCATAAAACGGAAATTGAATTTATTCGCAAGGGAGATACCGAATTAGATCCAGGGGTTATTCGTCAAGTTAAAATCTATGTTGCTTCAAAGCGTAAGTTAGAAGTGGGAGATAAAATGGCAGGGCGCCATGGAAATAAAGGGGTTGTTTCTAAGATTGTTCCCGAGCAAGATATGCCCTATTTAAACAATGGAGAAACCATTGAAATGATTTTAAATCCTCTAGGTGTTCCTTCTCGTATGAATATGGGACAGTTATTAGAAACTCATCTTGGGTATGCAGCTAAAAAAGCAGGGATTTATGTAAAAAGTCCTGTTTTTGAAGGATTTCCAGAATCTCGTATTTGGGCAATGATGAAAGAAAACGGCCTTCCTTCTAATGGAAAGAGCTATTTATATGATGGACGCACAGGAGAGCGTTTTGAAAACCCTGTTGTGTGTGGCTACATATACATGCTTAAATTAAATCACTTAGCTGCTGATAAAATTCACGCTCGTTCAGTTGGTCCTTATTCACTTGTTACGCAACAGCCATTAGGGGGAAAAGCCCAGATGGGAGGACAAAGATTTGGAGAGATGGAGGTTTGGGGATTAGAAGCCTATGGTGCTGGTTATACGTTGCAAGAATTAGTAACTGTTAAATCAGACGCTGTGGAAGCAAGGCTTCGTGCTTATGAATTAATTGTAACAGGCGAAAACCTTCTATGGACCAGGGTCCCAGAGTCTTATAATGTACTTGAAAAAGAGATACGTGGTCTTGGAATAGATATGTGTGCCGTGTCAGCAGAAGAAGAGTAAAACTTGGAGTAACTTAAATGTCGGAAGAATTCAATAATTCCCGCTTTGAAAAAAGCTCTCGTTTTGGGAAAGTGACCATTCGAATTGCATCTGATGATAAAATTCGCAATGAATGGTCTCGTGGGGAGATTAAAAAAGCTGAAACAATTAACTACCGTACCTATAAACCAGAAAAAGGTGGGTTGTGTTGTGAAAAGATTTTTGGTCCTACTAAGGATTGGGAATGCGGCTGTGGAAAATATAAGAAGATCAAACACAAAGGGATTGTTTGTGACCGTTGTGGTGTAGAAGTTACCCTGGCTAAAGTGCGTCGTCAACGAATGGCGCATATTGAGCTTGCTGTTCCCATTGTTCATATCTGGTTTTTTAAAACCATGCCATCTCGCATTGGTAATATCTTAGGAATGTCTTCTGCTGATTTAGAAAGAGTCATTTATTATGAAGAATATATTGTTATTGACCCAGGTCAGACAGAGTTAGAAAAAAAGCAACTGTTAAGCGATGTTCAGTATCGAGAAGCGCAAGAGAAATGGGGAACCAATACTTTTGTTGCTAAAATGGGAGGAGAAGCCATTCGTGATCTTTTAGAAAGAGAAGATCTACAAACCCTTGTAGTAGAACTAAAAGACAAATTGCGTAAGACAAAGTCCATGCAAGCGCGGATGAAATTAGCTAAAAGGCTAAAGATTGTAGAAGGGTTTACTACTTCTCCTAACCGTCCAGACTGGATGGTGATGGCAGCTATTCCTGTAATTCCACCCGATTTAAGACCTCTTGTTCCTTTGGATGGGGGCCGTTTTGCGACCTCTGATTTAAACGATTTGTATCGCCGTGTTATTAACCGTAATAATCGTTTAAAAGCGATTTTAAAGTTAAAAACCCCCGATGTCATTGTGCGTAATGAAAAAAGGATGCTTCAAGAAGCGGTAGACGCTTTATTTGATAACGGTCGTCATGGCCATCCTGTTATGGGAGCTGGTAACCGTCCACTTAAATCCTTATCAGAAATGTTAAAAGGAAAACAGGGGCGTTTCCGTCAAAACCTTTTAGGAAAAAGAGTGGATTATTCTGGTCGTTCTGTCATTGTCGTAGGTCCTGAGTTAAAGTTTAATCAGTGCGGTTTGCCTAAGCAAATGGCCTTACAGTTGTTCGAACCATTTATCATTAAACGCTTAAAAGATTTAGACTACGTATACACGATACGTTCTGCTAAAAAGATGATTCAAAAGCAAGCTCCTGCAGTATGGGATGTATTAGAAGAAATTACAAAAGACCATCCTGTTATTTTGAACCGTGCGCCTACTTTGCATAGATTAGGTCTTCAAGCATTTATACCGACACTTGTTGAAGGAAAAGCCATTCGTGTACATCCGCTTGTATGCTCTGCGTTTAATGCGGACTTTGACGGTGACCAGATGGCGGTTCACGTGCCTTTATCATTAGAGGCGCAACTAGAAGTAAAGTTATTGATGATGGCACCAGACAACATCTTTTTACCTTCTTCTGGTAAACCTTCTGCGGTTCCTTCACAGGATATGATCTTAGGTTTGTATTACCTCATGTTAGATCCTATTTATATTCCGGAAGAGCATGTTAAAAAAACGAAAGTTTTTATCGATAAGCAAGAAGTTCTGATGGCTTTAGCGCCAGGTGCTGGGAGCTATAACTTTGATGAGCCTCAATTAGAAGGCAAGCGTCGTGATGACTTGGGAAGAGGAATCAGATTACATGAAAAAATCAAACTTAAGTTAGATAATAGCATTATTGAAACAACGCCCGGGCGTGTTTTATTCAATATGATTGTTCCTAAAGAGCTTGGATTTCAAAATTACACCTTGCGTAAGAAAAAAATGAGTGAGCTCGTTCTTGAGGTGTATAAAAAAGTTGGCTTAGAAGCAACTGTGTGTTTTCTAGATGATATTAAAACCCTCGGGTTTTCTGAAGCGACCAAAGCTTCTTTATCGATGGGGGTTTATGATGTTAAAATCCCAACTAATAAAAAGAAAGTCATTGAAGATGCTGAAAAACGAATCGAGACGGTTGTTAAACAGTATGAAGATGGTATTATTACCGAGGGAGAGCGCCACTCCAAAATTATTGGTATGTGGACAGAGGTAACAGATCTATTATCCGAAGAGCTATTTAAAATAATTAGTTCATTAAAAGAGGGTGAGTTAAATCCTCTTTTCTTAATGATGGATTCTGGTGCTCGAGGTAATAAATCCCAGGTTAAACAGCTCGGAGCTTTGCGCGGTTTGATGGCAAAACCATCTGGTGAAATTATTGAATCTCCTATTATTGCAAACTTCCGTGAAGGTTTAAGCGTTCTTGAGTTCTTTATCTCCTCTCACGGAGCTCGAAAAGGCCTTGCTGACACCGCTTTAAAAACAGCGGATTCCGGATATTTGACTCGTCGTCTTGTGGATGTGGGACAAAATGTCATTATTACAGAAGCTGACTGTGGAACGTTAAATGGAATTGATGTTTTTGCAATTAAGCAAGGACAAGAAGAACTTCTTTCTTTAAAAGATCGTATTTTTGGCCGCGCTGTCTGTGAAGATATTTACCAACCGGGTGATAGTACACAATTGATTGCAAAAGCAGGAGCTGTGCTCAATGTTCTGCAAGCAGAAAAAATTGATGATGCAGGAATGGAAAGCGTTCGTATTCGCTCTGCTCTTACTTGTGAAGCAAGAAGGGGAATATGTGCAAAGTGTTACGGTACGGATCTGGCAAATGGTATGCTGATTGGTTTAGGCGAAGCTGTGGGAATTATAGCTGCTCAATCCATTGGAGAACCAGGAACCCAGCTTACTATGCGTACTTTCCACACTGGGGGAATTGCATCAGCGGGTATTTCGCCTGAATTAATTGCAGAATACGATGGTGTTTTGGTCTATATGGGTCTTCGTACAGTAGAAACCGATGAGCATGTGTTCTTAGCTTTAAATAAAAATGGTACCTTGCATATTGTGCGTAATGAAGGAAGAACTTTGGACGAGTATAAGAAATTACTCAGTACTAAATCCATAGAACCTTTGCAAACCTTTACCGTAGAATTGGGGACGCGTATTTTACTTGCTAATGGAACTAACATCAAAAAGAAAACAAAAATTGGTTATTGGGAACAACACAATGTTCCGATTATTTGTGAGCGTCCAGGTTATGTAAAATATGAAGATCTTGTTGAAGGAATTTCTACGCAAAAAGAAATGAATAAGCAAACAGGTCAAACAGAACTAATTGTTAAGCAACACCGTGGTGAACTGCATCCTCAGATTGTCATTTATGCAGATCCTAAATGTACAGAACTTGTGGGAACGTATGCGATCCCATCAGGTGCGTATATTTCGGTACAAGAAGGACAAGCTGTAACAGCGGGTATGTTGTTAGCTCGTCTTCCTAGAGGAGCTATTAAGACAAAAGATATCGTCGGGGGCTTGCCGCGTGTTGCAGAACTATTCGAAGCTAGACGCCCAAAAGATGCTGCTGAGATTGCTAAGATCGATGGAGTTGTTGATTTCCGTGGGGTGCAAAAGAATAAACGTATTGTGATTGTTCGCGATGATGAATCCGGTATGGAACAAGAACATTTAATTCCTTTGACTAAACACTTAATCGTGCAAAGAGGTGACTTTGTTATTAAAGGACAACAATTAACCGATGGTTTAGTTGTACCGCAAGAAATCCTTGATATTTGTGGTGTTCGTGAGCTACAAAGATATCTTGTCAACCAAGTGCAAGAGGTTTATCGTCTACAAGGGGTGGATATCAATGATAAACACATTGAAATCATTATCCGTCAGATGTTGCAAAAAGTACGTGTAACAGATCCAGGCGATACTATCTTCTTATACGGAGAAGATGTGGACAAGAAAAACTTCCATGCGATGAACTCTAAAACTTTAAATGAAGGTGGGCGTCCTGCACAAGCAACTCCTGTGCTTTTAGGTATTACTAAAGCCTCATTGGGAACAGAATCCTTCATTTCTGCAGCTTCCTTCCAAGAGACAACACGTGTCTTAACAGATGCAGCTTGCGAAGGTAAAACAGACTATCTGCTCGACTTTAAATCCAATATTATCTTAGGGCATATGATCCCTGGGGGAACTGGATTTGAAGAGTATCGTGAAAGGGTTTTAAATCTTGATCGTGAAGAGAAAGAACCACTTATTTTTTCTTTTAACGATAGTGATCCTGTACTTGTTGGATAGCTTTTCTTCTAAATTAAAGCCCTATTGCAAAATAGGGCTTTTTTTATCTCATATAATTCTTACTTTTTTCACTTATAAGGTTTATAAAAAAATTAACAAGCTGAGAAAAAAGCCATTTAGCTGTTTGAATCTATGAGAAACAAGTCGAAAAGAGATCGAATAATAGCGGAATCTTCTTTTAATTTAATATTAAATGCTTACTATTTAGACAAATGTTTTATTAAATCATCTGCTTGAATCTGGGATGCTTAAAGATAAAACCCATTGATTTGATTTTCTGATTGCAAACTTTATAGCTGCTCTTTGATGAATCTTTGCTCCATATCGGGGAAGGAATACCAGCTAATTGACAAAGATGGGAGTAGAGTTCTCTACGAGGCGTATGATCATCATTGACCAAATGATAAATGCCCGTTAAAGAGTGATCCAAGCAAAACCTAATAGCTGCTATAATATCCTCTAAATGAATATGATTTGTGAACTCCTCTCCAGAGCTGAGCATTTTTTTTCCCGAAAAGTGTTTTACTCGATCGAGCAGTTCTCGTTTGGGACCATAAATACCTCCCAAACGAAGAATACAAGTAGAAGCATTGCAGTTTAAGTAGGAACGTTCTGCTTCAAGCAGTATTTTTGCATTCTCTGATTTTGGACAAAGAACCCTATCTTCTGTAACCCACTTATTTTGCTGTCCTTCACAGACAGAAGTGCTACTAGTATAAAGCAGATAAAAAGGTGTTTGCCTGTCTTTTAAAACTAAAGAAACTCTCTTAGCTGTTTGTAGATAAACCTCTTTGTAGCTTTGCAAATTTTTAGGGGCTATGAGGATGATCACCCCATCACAGGAATCGATTAATTCCTTGAACTCTTTATCTTCTATAGGAAGCAACACACTGTGTCCATAGTAACTGAGTGCATTGACTCGTTCTTTGCGCGTTGTAGTAATAAAAATCTTATGTTTTTGGATTTGAAGATATCTTAATAACGCCTCTCCTACATAGCCTGCTCCCATCACTAATAACTTCATTTAAGAAACTTTTTGTAAATATTTTAGATGGTACATGGATTTAAGTCTTCTGGTATTTTTTTTATTATAAGTATGTATCATACAATGACATACTCACACAATTTAAGAATTAAAGCTTTAGAATATATAGAAAAGTGTGGTTTCTCACTAATAGCAAAGTCAGACTTTTGCATCTCTACAAGAGATTTAGAATGGAAATCAAATTTATTATACCTAATATTCTCTAAAATTTTCATTTAGTCGAAAGATTTTGACGATTTATGTATGCACAAAATTCAAGATAATGTACTTTTTCGCAAAAGAATAACTTCAGCGTTATTTTGTTTTTTAAAAAGTTGAATAATTTAATATTAGGAAATAAAAATGAGCTTTATAAATTCAAGTATAGCAATCAATGGATCTTTTAATACAGAAAGTAATACTAGTATATATTTTGATAGATCTTTTCGAGGTCCCTTGCCTAATGAATCTCCAATGAATGCTACCAATATGTCTCCTTCAAATCGAAAAGCAGATAGATCTTTTCGAGGTCCTTTGCCTGATGATAGTCTAATAAATTCTATAGAGGCATTTTCAAATGAATCTCCAATGAATGCTACCAATATGTCTCCTTCAAATCGAAAAATAGATAAAGTGGCTAAGGTGAAAATTGGAAATGGGTTTACAGATCCAAAGTATGGAAATATTCCACGGTCAAAGCGTATTCATGCAAGACATACAAGATCTATTCCTTCTTCTGATATACCACCTGACCTATCTTTTTCTGAAAAAAATTCTCATGCAGATCGCTTATTTACTTGTGAAACGGAAAAACATAATTGCGAAAAAGAATTACGTACTTGTCAAGAGGAAAACCGTAATTATAAAGAGAAAAAAGATACTTGTGCACAAGAAAAACACAACATAATATCAGATTACAAACGAGAGATTTGCCAGATTCAGAAAAACTTAAGGGGTAACTTAGAAAAGGAACGAGATAAATGTCGCAAGGAAAAAGAAAAGTATTTTAGAACAATTGGCTGCGAGGAACTTCCCCGCGTTATGGAAACTAACCAAGATTTAGCATATCAAGGAGCTATTTGCAATAGAAACTTAAGTACATGTAAAGAGGAAAAAGCTAACTTAACAACAACCTATAATATAACTCTAGAAAAGAAAGATAGAGAGATCACTCAATTAAATAAACAAGCCAACTTGACAACAACCTCTTTAGAGGAAAAAGACCAAGAGCTTTCTAGTCTGAATGAAACTTTACAACGTTTAAAAGATGAAAAAAATACTTGTGAAGCTAACAAAGCTAACTTAACAACAACCTATAATATAACTCTAGAAAAGAAAGATAGAGAGATCACTCAATTAAATAAACAAGCCAACTTGACAACAACCTCTTTAGAGGAAAAAGACCAAGAGCTTTCTAGTCTGAATGAAACTTTACAACGTTTAAAAGATGAAAAAAATACTTGTGAAGCTAACAAAGCTAACTTAACAACAACCTATAATATAACTCTAGAAAAGAAAGATAGAGAGATCACTCAATTAAATAAACAAGCCAACTTGACAACAACCTCTTTAGAGGAAAAAGACCAAGAGCTTTCTAGTCTGAATGAAACTTTACAACGTTTAAAAGATGAAAAAAATACTTGTGAAGCTAACAAAGCTAACTTAACAACAACCTATAATATAACTCTAGAAGAGAAAGATAGAGAGATCACTCAATTAAACAAACAAGCCAACTTGACAACAACCTCTTTAGAGGAAAAAGAGCAAGAGCTTTCTAGTCTGAATGAAACTTTACAACATTTAGAAGATGAAAAAAATACTTGTGAAGCTAACAAAGCTAACTTAACAACAACCTATAATATAACTCTAGAAGAGAAAGATAGAGAGATCACTCAATTAAACAAACAAGCCAACTTGACAACAACCTCTTTAGAGGAAAAAGAGCAAGAGCTTTCTAGTCTGAATGAAACTTTACAACATTTAGAAGATGAAAACAATATTTGTAGTGTTAAGCTTCTTAAGGAGGTACAAACAGCCATTGCGTTAGAAAAAAAGAGGCGGAGTACTCAATCAAAACTTGGTAGCATTCCTGCGCAAAAGTAATTTTTTATGTTTATAAGATGAAAGCTAACTGAGAAGCAAAGCTAAAGTTGCAACGGTTAAAAAAATTATAAAATGGAGCTAGAGTAATATGTCAATTCCTTGAAATTTTCATTGTAATAGATAAGACTTAAATTGACACTTAATAGTAAGTAGCAAAGAAAAACAGCTTTTTCAACTAAGGCATGATACCTTAGTTGAAAAAGCAAATACCAAAATGATAACTTATAAATATATAGTAGTGCCGACTCAAACGGCTAGCTTAATGAAGTTCAAGTCAACGACTTGAAACTTGTCATTAATCCTAAATAGAAAAAGATAAAAAGAATAACTAATATTATAAATAAAAAATGACTATAAATACGGCTTATGTCTATTTATATTTGTTATCTTAATATATTAAAAATGCATCAAATCATCTTACTTTGGATATAAAAAAATGAATCCTATAATCTCTGTTTCAAATAATACAATAAACATGTCTTCTATGATTTTTTTTCCTGGAGGAAATATCAATGATCTAGGGCTACCTTCCTTTAATCAAAAAAAACACGAAGTAGCAGTTTTAGAAACTGACAATGGTTTTACAAAATATCCCTTTAATCAAATAGACAAAATAGCAGGGTTAAAAACTAGCAATAATTTTACAAAAAATCTCTTTAATCAAAAAAAAAAAGTAGTAGTTTTAGAAATTGACAATGACTTTACAGGTCCAAAATATAATAACATTCCACGGTCCAGACGTTTAAGAGCTATTCATAACAAAGGTAATAAAAGAAGTTCTGTGCCTCACAATATGAATTTGATCTTTCAAGGAAAAACAACTCGGTTAACAACGCCTGAATCAACTACAACAACAGCTGATTCTATATATCCTCCTAGGTTTGAAATGCTAATGAATCTTTTCAATACTAGTCAAGTAAATGATTTACCATTAAAAGAAACAGACTTCTATCCAGGTTTTTTAGATGAAGCTGTACAAGTAATTAATCAAATTCGAATCAATCTAAGCTCTCCTCTAGACCTCACTGAAATAGACTTAAAAAAAAACAGGGAAGATTATGACAAATTTATTATGATTATTATTGAATATTCATCACTAAACATACGACAAGATCCTGAACAATATTCTAAAATTAATCGTATAACGAAAGCTATTATTGATGTTTTTCCAGAATATTTTTCTCTAGAAGAATCAACTACAATACTTGAACTAACTCAATCAACAACTGCTCCAGAAACAACAGTTAAACAAACAAAACTAACAGCTGCTACTTCAACAACAATATCTGAACCAAACACAACATCTGAACCAAACACAACATCTGAACCAAACACAACAACAGAATCAATAACACTTGAGCTAACTCAATTAACAACTGCTCCAGAAACAACAGTTAAACAAACAAAACTAACAGCTGCTACTTCAACAACAATACCTGAACCAACCACCACAACAACAGAACCTAAAATAACTCAATCAACAAATAGTCAACCATTGATTGTATCAATAGCATTAGGTACATTGGCATTTGGAAGTTTATTAGCTGGTATTTTCATGTTTAAGAAAAAAAGAAGATATAAGTATAGTTTACATCTCGATAATAACTTAAAAACTTCACAGAGACAAGGCCATACTCAAGTATAATTTGTAATAGATAGGACTTAAATTGACACTTAGTGATAAATAGTAAAAAAACAGCTTTTTCAACTAAGGCATCATGCCTTAGTTGAAAAAGCAAATACCAAAGTGTTTAGTCTCAAAGTGTGATGGAGTGGGTTAATTCTAATGAACTTTAAATTTTCATGACAAAGAAGTATGATACTTGAAAGATCTTGAATCGGTTCACTTCCAAAGTATTTGGGAAGATGAGCCAAAAGAGTATCTGCTCAAAGACAAAGAAAAGGGTGTATTGCCTAAATGTATTGTAAATTACATTAATGAATATGGAGCCATTGAAGTAGCTCATAAATACTTACTTGATACCAGAGGTAATGCTATAGGAGTTGCTAGTAGCAGGTGTGAGCAAGTGTATTCATTTGTATAGAAAAAATTTAGTGCATATTCTGATATGTAACTCTCAGGCTTTTACATGTTATTTTTTTACTAACGGATTTTTAGGTTTTTTCTTTATACGAGAATGTTTGTTCTCTTTTTGCACTTCTTTTTGTGCGGGAGACAGGGGAAATAGTAACCTATCTCCCCATAGAGAGATATTAAACTCCAATTCTGGGTTCATAAGATATACATAATTTTTGTGATATAAGGGAATGACAGGCATATCATCGATTAGAACTTTTTCAGCTTTTTCCAGGGTTAATAAGCGCTTGCATCCTTCCTCATAGTTAGAGCGATTCAGTAATTCGATAAACTTTGGATGTTCCCAACCAGTGAAATTTCTTCCATAATTTCTATACTTAAACATTTGAAGGATGTTCATAGGATCATCGTAAAAAGCCAGCCAACTGGAAAGGCAGATTGAATAATCACGGCTATTTAATTTATCTATAGCAATGCTAAAGTCTAATTTCTCTAGTTTAATAAAGATTCCAAATACTTTTGCCCATTGCTGTTGAATGACTTGCACTATCTCATCTGCTGCATAATCCCCGGAGTGATAAAGGAAAGTCAGTGATTTAAAAGCCTCCTTGGTAATACCTAGTTCAGCCATTCCTTCATTGAGCAGAATATTCGCTTGGATGACATCGTTATCTTTGAAAAATTGGGGACATCGGTTTTCTTTTAAGCAAGGTGCAACTAGATTTGTTGCGGACAAGCCCGCTTTGTAAGCAGGACTGATTGCATCTGCTTGTATATTTTTTTTACATCCTTTGCCTAACATTCCGATCAATTCTTGGCGATTAATCGCTAGGGCAAAAGCTCTTCGAATCTTCACATGAGTAAAAGGCGGTTTAGTTGTATTGAGGCAAATAAATACAGAATAAGGTTGTGGCTCTGAGTTAAAGGTCCATGTTTTTTCTAGCTTAGATACCTCTTCTAAAGAAATATCTGTTAAAGAGTCACCAATCATATCAACTGTTCCTTGTTTAAACATTTCTAGTGTTACGTGATCGTTTTCCACAATATTGAATGTAATTTTTGGGGGATGTTGATCTTTTGTTTAGTCTTTTCAAGTTTGAAGTGCACAGAAGAATTAAAAAAAGAATAGGCAGGCGATGAAAGAATCTCTATTGTGATTTTTAACAATCAAACACAAGGAGAGACCTTGCCTAAAGGCTACCATCACCTAACCTATGACCAAAGATGTCAGATTTATATTTTAAAAGCTAGAGGAGATACATCTAGCTCAATAGCAAACATTCTAAAAGTTCATCATAGCACTATTAGTAGGGAACTTAAGAGAAATAAAGGGCAACGAGGATACCGTCATCAGCAAGCTCAAGAAAAAGCATTTCTTAGAAAAAATTCTCAGCCCAATAAAAAAATGACTCCTCAAATAGTTACCCGTATTGAAGAAAAAATCAAGTTGCAATGGAGCCCTATACAAATATCCGGATGGCTTAAAAGACATGGTAAAGAACATGTTAGTCATGAGACCATCTATAATCATATCTGGAAAGATAAACGACAGGGAGGACAGCTTTATAGAGAGCTCCGTCATCGAGGGAAAAAATATAACAAGCAGAGAAAGGGAGCTTCTGGAAGAGGGAACATGCCTGGTCGTATAGATATTAAGCAACGGCCTTGTATTGTAGAAAAAAAGACTCGTTTAGGAGACTGGGAACTAGATACAGTCATAGGGGCAGGACATAAAGGCGTAATTGTATCAATGGTAGAAAGAACTTCCAAGCTAACTAAGCTCGCCAAAGTTTCTCATAAAACTGCAGAGGAAGTAAGTCAAGCGTTAATTGAACAACTTAAACCTATCAAAGATTTTGTACACACATTAACAGCAGACAACGGAAAAGAATTTGCCTATCACCAAATGGTTAGTTTCGAGCTAGAGACAGACTTCTACTTTGCAACGCCCTACCATTCTTGGGAAAGAGGCTTAAATGAGCATACAAACGGACTAGTTAGGCAATATTTTCCTAAAACACAAAGCTTTTTAGATACGACTTCCAAGGATATAGAAAGGGTGGAAACTTTACTAAATAACAGACCTAGAAAGGCTCTCAACTTCGAAACTCCACTAGAAGTGTTTACGAGATTATCTACAAACATGCTATGCTCGGGTGCACAATAGATGTTTTTTCAAGTATTTATATGTTCTTTTTTGTGCACTTCAAGGTTGAAAGGGCCTTTTTCGATAGTATGGATTGTTAGTGAAAACGATTTGATCGTTTTGCTTAAAGCTTTCCAATAGGAAAGGTCCATTGCACACGAATTGAGCGCCTGTTTGAATTGCCCAATTAGGGTTCTTTCGGTCTAGTTCAACATGTATAGGAACAAATCTAGGGAGCGTAAACAGTTTAAGAAGGTAAGGAGTCGGGTGTTCTAGCTCAATCACTAGGGTTTTTTCATCAACGGCTTTAATGCCTACCTCACTTAAAGAAACAAGTCCTTTTTTAGCGCTTTCCGCATTTTTAATAGGAGCAAACAAATAATCCCCCATCGAAGGAAACTTGGGATCAAGAATATCTTTCCACGACTGTTCAAAATCATAAGCAGTAACAGGCTTACCATTAGACCAGTAGTTGTCTCCTAGCGTAAATGTATAGGTAAGTTTATCATCCGATACGGTATATGACTTAGCTTGAGCAAATTTGATGGATCCATCGGGATATCTCTTAGTAAGACCTTCAAACAGCAAGAAAATCATTTGCGAAGAATAAACATCGCCGGCTTTACGAGGATCAAACGTCTTAGGAGATGTTTTCATGTTTAAGTTAAGCATAGACAAGCCATGTTGGGATAAAGCTGAAGAAGTTAGCGCGGAAATACAGAGAATAGCAAATATAACAATCAGTGTTTTTCTATTAAAGGACCATCTTGGTTTTTTAACGATACAAGAAAGAATCGTCAAAATTCCGTGAAGTTTTTTGCATATCATATTAAAGAATAATTATAAATTTTATAAAGACATATTTTCCGATAAAACCGCATATTCCACAACAACAAAAAAAATTTAAGTTGGTTCTATCAGTGTAGCTACGGATAAAGATATTGTCTTTATCCCCTCTAGAAGGATAGTTTTTAGAAACTCTCCTGCGCTGAAAGGCAAGGGATAAAAAAGATGGAGTTCATCATTAGTAAATTGGCTAGCCATGCCCCATAATTTCTAAGCAACGCTTCCTTTAGGAAATTGAATTCCGTGCGGAATAACCTTAGTAGAAAGAACTTCCAAGCTAACTAAGCTCGCCAAAGTTGCTCATAAAACTGCAGAGGAAGTAAGTCAAGCGTTAATTGAACAACTTAAACCTATCAAAGATTTTGTACACACATTAACAGCAGACAACGGAAAAGAATTTGCCTACCACCAAATGGTTAGTTTCGAGCTAGAGACAGACTTCTACTTTAAACACAAAGCTTTTTAGATACGACTTCCAAGGATATGGTAAAGGGTGGAAACTTCACTAAATAACAGACCTAAAAAGGCTCTCAACTTCGAAACTCGAATAGAAGTGTTTAGGAGATTATCTACAAACATGCTATGCTCGGGTGCACAATAGATGTTTTTTCAAGTATTTATATGTTCTTTTTTGTGCACTTCGAGGTTGAAAGGGCCAGTTGGCAAAAAAAACCAAAAAGTTTTAGAATCAACCCACTCCATCACACTTTGGGACTAAACATCTTAGAGCCTGTTTAAAATCTTTTCAAAAGTAGAGCAATAAAAGCTAGCACCACCATATTCAGGCTTGTATGTAGTTTTCTTTCGCAATTTTTCCATAGCCTGCGACATTTTTCTATCCACGCAAAAGAACGCTCTACAACCCATCTTTTGGGAATAACTGTAAAAGTATGAAGTGTATTTCTTTTGGCTATTTCTACTATACATCCTAATATCTCCTGCACACTCTTTGCAAATTTTTCTCCAGAATATCCTCCATCTGCTAAAACATTTTTTACACAGAACAAATTGTTTTTATGTAGTGAAAATGCTTCTATACACCCATTTCTGTCAGTGATATTAGCGGTGGTAATGTGAATCGCATGAGGAAGCCCTTGGCTATCGACTGCTATATGTCTTTTTATTCCTGATATTTTTTTCCCTGCATCATATCCTTTCTTCTCCGCTTTTTTATTCCAAAGATGGAAATAATAATAACATAATTCCCATTTAGGATAATCTATGGGTAACATACGCCACTGGCAACCACTTGTTAAAATGTACAAAATTCCACAAAAAATATCATATAGATCAACTCTTCGTGGACGTGTTTTTTTGCGTGTAGACTCAAGTATTAGATGGATTTTGCTAAATTGTTTACGAGAAATATCGCTTGGATAAGAGCGGGTCATAACTACCTCCAAAGGTTTTATGAAAACTATCATTATACCTTACTAAAAAGATTTTAAACAGGCTCTTAGGTAATAATCTATTTTATCTTTTGCTCAATCAATTTTCTTAATTTTAAACTATCCTTAGCAAAAACGCGAATCCCTTCTGAGAGCTTCTCTGTTGCCATAGCATTTTCATTAAGATGCCAACGGAAAGATTGCTCATCTAATATAATTAGATCAGAGATGGTTTTTTTTGCTGTTTTAGGATCAAGTTTTCGCTTTAGAGGTCCTTCTAGATTTTGTAGTTCAGCGAGTAATTTAGGAGTAATAGTCAATAGATCACAGCCAGCCAATTCCAAGATTTCATCCGTATTGCGAAAACTAGCACCCATGACTTGGGTTTTATAACCCATTTTTTTATAATAGTTATAAATAGTTGTAACAGAGACAACACCTGGATCTTCGGTAGGGGAATAAGAGTCTTTTTTTTCCTGCTTTTTATACCAGTCCAAGATACGACCTACAAAAGGGGAAATCAGAGTAGCTTTTGCTTCTGCACAAGCTACTGCTTGTTCCAAACTAAAAAGCAGGGTCATATTGCAGTGGATACCTTCTTTCTCAAGTTGTTTGGCAGCTTTAATACCTTCCCATGTAGAAGCTAGTTTAATCAGAATGCGGTTGCGCTGGATACCAGCTTCTTCATATAAAGCAATTAAATAACGAGCTTTTTTGATACTTTTTTCTGTATCAAAAGAAAGATGAGCATCGATTTCTGTAGATACGCGTCCTGGGATAATTTTTAAAATTTCCAAACCGAAATTCACGAATAACTTATCGATAATGAATGCAATTAAAGTAGAGCCTGTTTGTTTGGTTTTTAATCCTGATTGGATAGCTTCTTCGATTAAGAATTGATATTCAGGTTTGTTAGAAGCTGCGAGAATTAATGAGGGGTTAGTCGTTGCATCTGTCGGTAGGTAAGTTTTAATTTCTTCAATTTCTCCCGTATCAGAAACAATGGTTGTTACTTTTTTAAGTTGCTCGAGCTTATTCATATAAACCTTTATTATTAGTAAAGCAAATGGTAACGAACACAGAGTTTAAGGAGAAGTAAAAAAATTAAAAATTTAGAAAGAGAATTGAACAGGGTTTATTAATTTAGAAAAGGTTTGTAATTTTTTAAAATTTTCTTGAAATTCAGTGGGTTTTATTATGGATTGATAACCACCGATTGCAATTTGTACTTCTTGGTTATTTTCTAATGCTTGTAAAAAAAAGGTAAGACATTCTAGAGATAAGAGTATCTTTTGCCCGCCTTCTAGACAATAAGCAGCAAATTGCTGGGATGCTTCTTTTGTGATAAGTTTAATTACAGCTGATTGCTTGATTGTGTGAGGATAGAGATTCAAATAAGCTTTCATGTTGCTTCCTATACACACGATCTCTAGATCTATGCCGCTCATGCGGTCTATATAAGATAGCTTGTTTGAGCAATGTTCTTTGCAGTCTGAGTAAAGGTGCTCTATTTGCCAGTTTGAAAAATGACCGCAGCTAAAAAGTGTAAGGAGAAAAAAAACAGATCTCATTTCAAGTAACTTATATGGAGCTGTTCACGAATAGATCTTAAGACAATCATTTGCCAATAGGCTCCTAGTGTTTGACAGTCTTCCAGCACTTTTTTCTGCAATGGCAACCAATATAGCTCTTGAAATTCTGTTTGGTTAAACATCTCTTCAAAATCGGTTTTCTTGGCGAGTAAAGCATTCCATTTTTCTAAAAGAGCGGTTTCTAATTGCTCTAAATATGCTTTTAATTCTTTAGGAAGGGATACATACAGATCGCAAGTACAAGTAAAAGACTTAAGCGTTTTTTGAAAAACTTCTAAGTGGCTAGGGAACTCTTTTTTTAAGGCTGTTGTGGTTAATATATAGGCTTTATTTTCTTTAATGAAAATAAGCTGCAATTTGCGTAAAGGGCCGTATTTAGTTTCCGTATCGATTTGTAAAAGATGGGCTGGACCAGCTTGTGTTTTCATTAAGCCCATGCTGCGCCAGCTTGTTTTTCGAGTTTTTTCATAGATGGCTTGTACCGCTTTTAAATACTCGGCAAGGTCCACTTTTATTTCTTCAACTGCCAAGATAACAGAAGGCGCAAGGGCTTGTTTGGTTTTACCGATAAAAGCAACTTTAACCCTTGGGGCCAGTATTTTAGGATCAGCAAAATCCCAATTAGGAGGAGGAGTAAAAAAACAAGAAGGCTGACCTGTGGTAATACAGAAACAAGAAGGGGAAAATAAAAGAGAAAATAAAAGAAGGCATATTTTATACATTAGATTTTAAACCTCTATTATGTCTTTAGATTTAAAAGTTTATAAAAAAGCATCTTATATAAAAGAGAGAGTTTTTGTGAAGAAAAATCTCTAATTCAAAGAGTATGTAATTGTTTTTATTAAATATAATCAAGGTATAAAAATTATTTAATAGATCATTTATATTCGATATTTGATATAATTATTGAAAATTACAACTAATTTATTTCAAAAAATATGATTCAGTCTATAAAAAGTTTTTTAAAACCTACTTATTACATTTCAGAAGAAGATAAGCAGCTGAAAGCAAGTGTTCAGATGATTTCTGATCACAAACAAAAAGGTGGCTTGAATGATCATGCCCGAGCTGTGGCCCAAGCTGTACACAGCATAGCGCTTGCAACCCTTGTTAATACTCCTTATTACCTCGCATTAGGAAGTAAAAATTTATGTTTAAACTGTATTCATTTGAATCTTGAGCACATGGTTTTAGGGCACTATAAATCTGCCATGCAAAATTTGATCTATTCCGTTATTGCCACGATTTATGCGGCGATGGGAATTTTCATTCCTTCTGTTCTTGATGGATTTAAGATGGGGGAATCTCAACCTGATGATCTCAATCCATCTCCTGATTCCGGTATGCCGAGTGTTACAAACCAAGAGGAATCTGAAAGATCTGAAACAAGAAGCTTTTTTAATACATCTCTTGGTTTTAGAGATCAAAATGGGATTGATAATGAACATGAAAGCAGAAATTCTATGCCTTCTCAGCTAAACTCCATACAGACATTGTCTATAGAACCTAAATTAGATAGCTTATCAGTTAGTGGTGGTTGGACAGTGATACCTAATATTGAATCCTTTGTAATTAAATCTACTAATATTCGTCTCCGTGACATGATTGGAGCCTACGGAGTTAACTTGGAAAGACAAGCTTATCGCACTGCTCTTAATGAGTATATTCGCATTCTTTGGGATGACTTTAACATAAATGTCAATGAAAGGCTTGGGGTAATTGAAAATTGGCTTAAAGGTCCGGCTCATCAAAACAATCCAATGATTAGCGCTCTTTACCGTACTTTACTCTGTTTAATAAAGCCTATTGCTTATTATAATGATAAAAGTCTTATCTATACTCATGCAAAAGAGCAATATGAAAAATATGTCACCTCACTGCGTGAGATAATTGCAACAGAGCAATATCAAAGCATCCGACAAGACCCTAATCTGAACGGAGATCTTAAAGAATGCCTTACTCTTACCCGCGCGCTTTGTGAAGCTCGTTTCCGTTCTGAAAACCATGGACTTCTACGCAGTCTCCTTCAGCTTCATGAAGATGAGTATGATCGACTACATCCTAAAAGAAAAGAGATCCCCGCTATAACCAGAGAGAATTTCGCTCGGGTCATAATAGCAAAAAACGAGAAGGTAAACGAAGCTCCTGCTTCAATGAAAGTTTCCTTAACTCAGAGAAGCTGTCGGATGGCTTATGGAGCTGTTGGGTTTGAAGATTTTTTAATGACAGATATTCCATTCCTGCGAGGAAAGCAAGTTTTCGTAAATGATCAGGGAGTGGAACGTAGCTTCTATTACATGCGTCATCCAACACCACATGTTGAGGGTTCTCCAGCTTGGATTACATTAGGAGCCATGTCAAGAATGCTTGGTTCAGCTTACATCGAATCAGGTGAAGCCATTGCTCCTGAGTTCGAAGGAATGTTGGGGGCGATAGCAGAGAGAAAAGAATCTTACCTTATTCAATCACACCAAAGACTAAATGATTTAGGTAAAGTAGAAAACGAAGATAGTCGATCACAAACCCTTTATCGCTTGCAAGAGAGTCATAAAAATTTTCATGTGGTCTTTCAGGCTGTGGAAGGCGATCTCTTTGATCGCATTGGCTCTTACGCAAAAATTACGACATTTGCAGATTTGAAAGAAGAGATTAAAGCATCTTTTGAATATGAAAAGCGTGATACAAGCCCTAATCGCTTACCAGCTTGCCTTGAGAAAGATGAAGAATATCGCGGTGTCATAGATCAACTTCTCAATCAGGTTCATCAAACCTTATTTGAAGGACGTCCTGATATTTCTTTCGATGGACAAGATCCAACGCAACCTGGAATAGACTATCCTAATCGCGAATGGCAAGCATTTATCTTAGCCTTCTATATTTTACAAGGGGATGATCTTAAGTTCCGCTTGCCGAATGTGAAGTACTTTTGCACAAACTGTAAGAACTTCTTTGACCGAGGAGGAAACCGCGCAATGGCCGAAGATCGCCTGCATCAAGAGATGAGCGAAAAAGAAGTTACAAATGAAGATCTTGAAGCAACCATTACTAATCTTATTCCTGTTCCTCTTCAAAGTAAAGGCAAGGCTGTTATCGAAAAGCGTTTGAAGCCAGGACTTGCTTTAGCAGAAATTTTAGCAGCGCTTCCTGTAGCAGATAGGCAACGCTTGCAAGAAATACGTTTTAAAGAAGGATATAAGCCAGAACGTTTTGAAGTGAGTAAAAAAGAGCAGCGTGCTGTTCCTCTTATTGAAGATGTGTGTACACTTCAAGAGATGCAAGAGGTGCTCAGAGCTTTACAAGGAAGGTCTTATTTGATTGTAGATAATGATATTGTTCAAAAAAACTGGGAGACTTACCAAGGAAAAGATCAAAGCTATTTATTTGATCAGATAGATTCAGATTTAAAACGTTCTACAGTGTATGTGGATGGGACTTGTTATAATGGTCAAGTCTGGTACCCTGGAACAACAAAATACAATGCGGAAGGAATTTTTGAATACTTAATAAGTCGTGGGATAAGTGAAAAGGTTACTCTTCAAGCAATGGCTCAAATGCAGCAAGGTATTTTTGTAGAACCTTTTAATGGCTTACAAGAAACATTTAAACATGATCATTTGGATCTATCTATTCTTCAGGGCAGAGAGAAACACACAATTCTTGCTCAAGTAGAAACAGACAGCATTATAATTGAAGCAAAAAAAAGCTTTAGATTTTTAAGCGCAGAACATCTAGCTGCTGTTTTTGATGTAACGATATGCGCTAAGATTCCTAAAGATGGAAGTGCTCCTAATGGTCGCTGGACTTGGGCAGTTGCTTAAGGTTTCTGTTTAAGCTTTATTCAATCGATCTTAGAGCCTGTTTAAAATCTTCTCATTAAGGTATAATGATAGTTTTCATAAAACCTTTGGAGGTAGTTATGACCCGCTCTTATCCAAGCGATATTTCTCGTAAACAATTTAGCAAAATCCATCTAATACTTGAGTCTACACGCAAAAAAACACGTCCACGAAGAGTTGATCTATATGATATTTTTTGTGGAATTTTGTACATGAACCTATCTTGAATTAAATTTACTGTTTTAAAGATACTTGCCGACTTAAGAAATTCATCCAATATCCCAGTAGTCCAAACATTAATAGTCCGTTCCAATATATTGCCTTTCTTTCCCAGCGCACTGTAAGACGACGGAAGCATGTCTTTAACCAAGAAATCGTTCTCTCAACGACCCAACGTTGCTTTTCAAGGTAGCAAATGCCTTTTATCTTATATCCCTTAGTGTTTCTTTTCCGAGCTATCAGAGGAAAAACCTCATGGGAAAGAACATCGATACGTGTTTGCTCTGAGTCATAACCTTTATCTGCTTCAAGTATGGGTACTTTTCCCTGATTCCATGCTTTTTTAATGAAGGGAATGACTTTCCTAAGCAGAGGGATCACTTGTTTTTTCTCATCCCCGGATGCTGATGTAAAAGTGATTGCAAGAGGCTTTCCTGATTTTTCTACCAGTAAATGCGATGTCACGCCTTTACCTTTGTAGCCATAATCAACTTGCTCTCCTCCTCCGCGTCCGCTGGAAAAAAAAACCATCTACAGAGAGTCTCTGGGCATCAATACACCCCAGCTGTTCGGCAAGCTTAAGCAGCTCTTCTAAAAATTGATCTAAAAATCCAGGCGCTAATTTTCTTCCATAATGGTTACGATTTACCCATTTTTCCATTTGAGGTTCGAGTATTTTAAACTGTTCTTCATTTAATCCTTGCTTGCTCATGTCA
The DNA here is from genome assembly GCF_019453995.1 of Candidatus Rhabdochlamydia oedothoracis. Classification (NCBI taxonomy): domain Bacteria; kingdom Pseudomonadati; phylum Chlamydiota; class Chlamydiia; order Parachlamydiales; family Candidatus Rhabdochlamydiaceae; genus Candidatus Rhabdochlamydia; species Candidatus Rhabdochlamydia oedothoracis. The sequence goes on from NZ_CP075587.1 coordinate 844,042, forward strand.
TCTGTCTTTAGTTAAAAAATAAAAAGATCTGGTATCATAGCGAAAATTTATATTCAATTCAAGATAGGTTCATTAATGGGAATTATGTTATTATTATTATTTCCCTCTTTGGAATAAAAAAGATGATAAAAATTCTAAGAGTATTCTTGAAATAGTTTTAAAAAAAATTGATTGGCGAGGTCGGAAAGAGAAAACAAGCTTTGTAATTATTGATGCTCAAAGGGTTAAAAATACTGATACAGCGGAGAAGATAAGGATATGATGCAGGGAAAAAAATATCAGGAATAAAAAGACATATAGCAGTCGATAGCCAAGGGCTTCCTCATGCGATTCACATTACCACCGCTAATATCACTGACAGAAATGGGTGTATAGAAGCATTTTCACTACATAAAAACCATTTGTTCGGTGTAAAAAATGTTTTAGCAGATGGAGGATATTCTGGAGAAAAATTTGCAAAGAGTGTGCAGGAGATATTAGAAAGAAATACACTTCATACTTTTACAGTTATTCCCAAAAGATGGGTTGTAGAGCGTTCTTTTGCGTGGATAGAAAAATGTCGCAGGCTATGGAAAAATTGCGAAAGAAAACTACATACAAGCCTGAATATGGTGGTTCTTGCTTTTATTGCTCTACTTTTGAAAAGATTTTAAACAGGCTCTAAGAGAATGGGTTTTTTCGGCAGCATTTTATTAAACTCTTGAGCCCATTTATGTAAACCTTGCTCTGGTTGAGCAATTTGATAGGGATCAATAGCAATTACAGAGGAAATCTCTTTTTTTAAGACCGACCAATCCGACAGTAGGCCTAAAAATCCTGGTAGGGCATAGATCACTTACTTTCTACTTTGATGGATTACACAAGCTAAAACTACAATTCCTATGGCTAAACCAATTCCCCAACCAATCATACTGGTGGAAATAGCTGTAAAGTTACTATCTTCTACTGCAGCTCCTGTTTCCCAAACTTCATTTATCTCTTGTTGGTATACATCTAAACACTTATCAGAGTATAAAGGACTACTTATAATTGTAGTAATGGACAAAAGTGCGCAAATTGCTTTTTTCATGAATTTGTTCCTCTAAATAAAGATAGCTAATTTTATCACAAACAGAAGGGTTTCTTGTAAACTTTAATTTTTTAATTAGTCAGATGAATGAAAAATATCATCTTAAAGTCAATAACTTATAGCTGATTTATCATTTGTTCAAGTATAAATAATAGCACCTGGGTGCGCTTTATGCATCGTTTGGTTCTTTGAAGTGTCAAATTGTTCTGCAAAACACAAGGTTTTTGATAATGGAAACAGGAAAAGATAAAGTAAAAAAGATCTGCGATGTGCTGCGTAAAGAAACGTTAGAGCCCTCCCAAAAGCAGGCTGAAGAAATACTGGAACAAGCCAGTCTACAGGCTCAAGAAATTATTGCGCAAGCCCACTTAAAACAAAAGCAACTGCTTGTCAATGCTAAAGAGCAAATTCAAAAGGAAAGGGCTATTTTTGAATCTTCTCTATCTCAGACAAGCAAACAAGTCATCGAAGCTTTAAAGCAAGAAATCAAAGATAATATATTTCACAAGGAATTATTACATCTGCTTAAAAGTGAGATGAATAAGCCAGAAGTTTTATCTCGACTGATTAATGCGGTTATAGGAGCTATTGAAAAAGAGGGTATTGAATCGGATTTAAGCGTCTATATTCCAGAAGCGGTTCCTGCTCGAGAGATAAACGCGCTTCTTTTACAAAATACTTTGAAAAAATTACAGGAAAAATCTGTTTTGATTGGATCATCTATTCATGGTGGAATGGAGTTAAAATTACATGATAAAAACATTTCCATAGAAATTACAGATGCTTCCTTAGAAGAGCTTATAGAGCGATATAGCCGTAGAGATTTTCATGAAGTAATCTTTAAAAAACAGTCTATTTAAAAGGGATTTTTTAATGAGTCGATATGTTTTTTTAGTGCCTTTTTTGCCTCCTCTTTCTTTGGATAATCCCACAGAGCTATCTTTTGAAGAGCTAATCGGTTTATTACAGGTAAATTTAAGCCGCAAAGATTTAGAGAAAATCAAAGTATTGCGCTTAGCTGTGGATCTATCAAATATTAGGAATCTGCTTTTAGGAAAGCCTATTGATCCGCATGGGAACTTTTCAGAAAAAGAATTAGACGAAGCGCTACTTCTAAAAAGCGATTTACCTCAATATGTCTTTGATTTTCTGGATCAATTTGAAAACAATGCAATAAAATTAAAAAATTTATGGGGATTATTTACGCAGTTTTTTGCAGAAGAAATTGCTAAACAAAGGGGTTTTTTAAAAAGTTATTTGACCTTTGAAAGAGAATCTAGATTGGTTTTACTGAGTCTAAGAGCTATCCAAACTAAAAAAGATCTTCTACAAGAGCTTCAATTTGAAGATCCCTTAGATCCTTTTGTAACAAGCATTTTATTGCAAAAGGATTTAGAAAGATATACGCCTCCTCTTGAATATGCACGTTTGAAAGAGATCTTTTTTACCTATTACAAAGACCCTTGGGAACAATATCGAGCCCTTACAGAATACCAGTTTGCAACTATTGCAGACCTGGCGAGCAAAAGTTTATTTTCTATGGATCGTATTCTCTGTTATGTAGCGCAATTTATATTAGTAGAATCTCTTTACAATTTGAATAAAAGAGAAGGGGAAAAAATTCTTAATACATTTCAAACCGGATAAATAAGGATGAATTCTATGATGAAACAAGAAGCTATTGGCCTGGTAAAAAAAGTCTTTGGAAATCTACTTCATGTCGAATACCAAGGGAATATTCAACAAGGGGAAGTAGTCATGATCCAATTAAATAAGGGACACCCGCTAAAAGCTGAAGTGATTGAGATCATAGGAAATGCTGCTAAAATTCAAGTTTTTGAGGATACTAGGGATATATCGTTTGGTTGCCCAGTAAAATTTTCCTCTCACTTACTAGAGGCTGAATTAGGTCCTGGGCTTTTAACCTCTATCTTCGATGGATTGCAAAATCCCTTAGAGAAAGTAGCTGATGCTGCAGGCTTTTTTTTAAATCGTGGAGTCTATCTTCCTCCCTTAGATAAAAATTGTCGCTGGAATTTTCAACCTACTGTGAACATAGGGGATAGAGTGCATCGGGGAGATTCTCTAGGGTTTACTATGGAAGGTCGGTTTCATCATCAGATTATGGTGCCTTTTGTATACTTCGATCATTACACCATTGAATGGGTGATTCAACCAGGTGCTTACACTATTGACACAGTAGTAGCTCGTGGTGTTGATGATCAAGGAAAAGAACTCTCTTTTACCATGTCTCAAAAATGGCCGATTAAAGTGCCTCTATTTGAAGGGGAGAAAATTAAACCCAGTCAAATGATGAGTACAGGCCTACGTATTTTAGATACGCAATTTCCTGTGCTAAAAGGAGGAACCTTTTGTTCCCCTGGCCCATTTGGTGCAGGTAAAACGGTTATGCAACACCATCTTTCTAAGTATTCCTCCGTAGATATTGTAGTGATTGTCGCCTGTGGAGAACGCGCGGGAGAAGTGGTGGAATTATTGCGCACATTTCCCTATATGACCGATTTTCATACAAATGAGTCTTTAATGAGTCGTACGGTGATTATTTGCAATACATCTTCGATGCCTGTTGCTGCGCGAGAAGCTTCTATTTATACAGGAGCAACAATCGCTGAATATTATCGTCAAATGGGACTGAATGTTTTGCTCTTAGCTGATTCTACTTCCAGATGGGCACAAGCGATGCGGGAGATGTCAGGGCGTTTGGAAGAGATTCCAGGAGAAGAGGCTTTTCCTGCTTATCTAGCTTCTCGCATTGTTGCTTTTTACGAGCGATCAGGAGTGGTTGCACTCTCTCAAGATAGAACGGGTACTTTAACAATTGGGGGAACCGTGTCGCCAGCAGGGGGTAACTTTGAAGAGCCCGTAACGCAAGCAACGCTTACTGCTGTTGGAGCTTTTCATGGACTTTCTAGGGAGCGCTCTGATGCACGTAGATACCCAGCTATTGATCCTTTAATTTCCTGGAGCAAATATATTGAAAAGGTAAGTGTAGAGTTCCAAAAAATAGTTCCTGGTTGGGGAAATATGGTAAAAAGAGCTGCTCGATTCTTGCGTGATGGAGATGAAATCGGAAAACGTATGGAAGTAGTAGGAGAAGAAGGGGTGTCAATGGATGATATGTTGATCTTTCTTAAATCAGAATTATATGAATTTTGTTATCTACAACAAAATGCTTTTGATAAAGAGGATGCGTATTGCCCTTTAGATAGGCAGATTCCCCTATTTATTTTAATCGATAAAATATTTAATACGCCATTTTATTTTTCATCGCATGACGATGCCAGATCTTTTTTCCTCGATTTTCAAAATGAGCTCAAGAATATGAATTTTATGCCTTTTGAATCAGATCGTTATCGGCAAGCATTTGACCGAATAGAAAAAAAGATTCAAACCGCACAAGAACATAAAGGAACAGTCCAGTGAAAAAGGTGTATGACAAGATTGTTGATATGCGAGGTAACTTAATCACTGTTAAGGCAGAAGGAGTTGGCCTTGGAGAATTAGCGCGTATTCAAAAGCAGGATGGCCGTAGCCTATATGCTTCTGTACTAAGAATTGAAAACGACCTTGTAACCTTGCAGTGTTTTGAAAATACCCGTGGAATTGCGACAAATAGTCGAGTCACTTTTTTAGGCAGGCAAATGCAGGCTGTTTGTAGCGATGCTCTTTTAGGACGAAGATTAAACGGTTCAGGCGAACCGATTGATAAAGGTCCAGTAGTTGTAGGAGATGAAATAGAGATAGGAACGGCTTCCTTTAATCCCGTAAGACGAATTGTTCCTCATGAGCTTGTACGGACTAATATTCCTATGATCGATGTGTTTAATTGTCTGGTTAAATCGCAAAAGATTCCTATTTTTTCTGTTGCAGGTGAACCTTATAACGCTTTATTGATGCGCATTGCTAATCAAACAGATGCAGATGTTGTCATTATTGGTGGAATGGGATTGCGTTTTGATGACTACCAAGCGTTTATCGATAATGCAGAAACCTCTGGGTCTTTAGATAAAACAGTGATGTTTATTCACCAGGCAACCGATCCTGCAGTGGAATGTCTTTTAGTTCCGGATATGGTCCTTGCTTGCGCAGAGCGCTTTGCTATGCAAGATAAAAATGTTTTGGTGCTCTTAACAGATATGACGGCTTTTGCTGATGCGATTAAGGAGATCATGATTACTATGGATCAAGTTCCTTCTACAAGAGGATATCCTGGTTCTTTATATTCTGATCTTGCCTCTCGTTATGAGAAGGCAGTGGATATAGAAGGCAGTGGTTCGATTACGATTATTTCTGTGACAACTATGCCAGGCGGAGATGTGACACATCCGATTCCCGATAATACAGGATATATCACAGAAGGACAGTTTTACCTACATGGAGGCAGAATCGATCCTTTTGGTTCTTTATCGCGCTTAAAGCAAAACGTAATTGAGAAAGTAACCCGTGAAGATCACGGCTCTATTGCTAATGCCTCGATTCGTTTATATGCAGATGCTAAAAAAGCCAGAGAGCAACAGAGTATGGGTTTCCCTCTTTCGGCATGGCATAGGAAATTGATTGCTTTTGCGCAATTGTTTGAAGAGCGGATGATGAGTTTAGAATCGAACCTTCCTTTAGAGAAAGCTCTTAATCTGTTATGGCAAACTCTCTCTGAGTGTTTTGATCAACACGAAGTGGGGATAAAACAAACATTGATTGATAAGTACTGGCCTAAAAATAAAATATAAGAATTGGTGTTGTGGCAGAAATAAAACTTACCAAAATGGAGTTGCGTATACAGCAACTCAAACTAGAACAGTTACGAAAATATTTACCGACTCTGCAGATGAAAAAATCGATGCTGCAATTAGAAGTGAGTCATGCTGCTTTAGAAATAGATCGATTCGTTTCTCATCTAGGTGTTAAGCAGGAAAGAGCGCGAAAATATGCGCAGTTACTCACCGATCCGAGCTTTGATCGATTAGTAAATGCAACCCAGATTGAAAATAGAGAAGTCCTTTATGACAATATTGCAGGGATTAATGTTCCTAAACTAGGGAAAATAGATTTTGAAAAAACGCAATACTCCTTATTTGATACACCTCTTTGGTTTGAATCCGTATTAAGTGATATCAGAGATTTGATTGTTGCCAGGGAAAGAGTACAGATAGCTAAACAAAAAAAACAAGTTCTTGAAAGAGAGTTAAAAGAAGTTTCCATTCGCGTGAATCTTTTTGAGAAGATTTTAATCCCACGTGCTAGAGGCAATATTAGAAAAATTAAGATATTTTTAAGCGATCAGCAATTAGCAGCGGTATCTCAAGCTAAGATAGCAAAGAAGAAGATCTATCAACGCTCTCTTGAGGTTAATTTATGATTATTCCCATGAAAAAATATCTCATTCTAGGAGTACAGGAAGATCTTGAATCCTTCTTTAAAAAGGCACAGCAGCAAGGGGTATTAGAGTTTATCCCGGGAAAAAATAAAACGCCTAGCGCAGTCGCTAAAGAAATGCGGTGTTTTATCGATGCAATCCGCATATTGCGTAAACTCAATCCTACAGATAAATCAAAAGACCCAGAACAATCCGCAGAAGAGATTGCTCTCTATATTATTTATTTAAAGAAAGAGATAGAGCGCTTATCAGAACAGATACGGATTATCGGATTGGAAATCGCAAGAGTGTCTCCATTAGGGGATTTTTCTAAAGAGGATATTGCATACATTGAAACGGAAGCAAAAAAAGTCATCCAGTTTTTTTGCATGAAAACGCTCAAAAGAGAAGAGAATCCACCAGATGAAGGTTTGATTTATCTGAGTACCGAATATGACCTAGATTATTTTATGGCTATTCACGCAGCTCCTGTTAACTATCCTCATATGATTGAGATGCGCGTGGATAAATCAGTAGGCGTTTTAAAAGAAGAGCTAGAAGAGACTAAGCAGTCCTTACAGAAAATAGAAAGAGAGCTCAAAGAATCCGTCTGTTTTCAATCTTTTCTGCAAGAAGCGTTGATTACACATCTGAATACCTATCACTTAGAACAAGCGAAAAATACTGTTCAATATCCTTTAGAAAACTCTATTTTTTGTGTGGAAGCTTGGATTCCTCAAAATAAGGTGCGTATCTTATATTCTTTAGTCCATGATATGGCCATTCACTGTGAGTCTATTGCTGTAGAAGAAGGAGAAATAGTTCCTACTTATATGGAAAATAAAGGCATTGCTCGAATTGGTGAAGATCTTGTGCGTGTGTACGATATTCCAGCTCACACGGATAAAGATCCTTCTACCTGGGTATTCTGGTTTTTTGTGCTCTTTTTTTCTATCATTGTTGCGGATGGAGGTTATGGTTTGCTCTATCTTGCCCTAGCGGGTTTTTGTTGGTTTAAATTCCCTAATCTTAAAGGGCAGAAAAGAAGATTTTTAAAATTAGCTACTATTTTGGCAACAGGTTGTGTTTTATGGGGTGTGTGTACAGCTTCTTTCTTTGGGTTAGAGCTTAAACCCAGCGACTGGATTATGCGAATTTCTCCGCTTCAAACACTTGTGGTAAAAAAGGCAGATTACCACTTGCAGCAAAACGATGATGTACAAAAGGAATTAAATGAGAAGTTTCCTCAAATAAGAAGCGCTGTTAATGGACAAGAGGTCATTGAAAAAGCGGTTGAGTACAAAGACGGTAAAACAAGCTATGCTATATCGGATGATTTTTCTAGGAATATTCTGCTAGATTTTTCTATCCTATTGGGAATTGTACATATTTCTTGCTCCCTAATGCGGTATTTCTTCCGTAATTGGGCAGGAGTTGGCTGGGTTCTTTTTATGATAGGCGGTTATTTGTATTTTCCCTCTATCTTGAATGCTACTACTATTTTACATTTTTTAAACCTAGTAAGTAAAACCCAAGGAGCAGAAATTGGCCTGCAGTTGATTTTTAGTGGGATCATTATAGCTGTTGCATTAGCGCTCATTCAAAACCGTTTAAAAGGTTTCAAGCACCTTACACAACTTCTAGAAGTGTTTGCTGATGTGCTTTCCTATTTGCGCCTATATGCCTTAGCACTTGCTGGAAGTATTATGGCAGCTACATTTAATCAATTGGGAAAAAGTGCTGGGCTATTTGGATTTATACCTATTTTAGGAGGACATAGTATAAATATTCTCCTTGGGCTAATGGCAGGTGTTATTCATGGGCTTCGTCTCAATTTTATTGAATGGTACCACTATTGCTTTGATGGAGGAGGACGCTTATTTAAACCTCTAACCTATTTGAAATCGAAAGAAAATTAAGGAGACTTATGGATTATAGTATGGTAGGACCTGCACTAGTTTTAGGATTAGGCTGTGCTGGAAGTGCAATTGGTTGTGGAATTGGCGGTATGGCCTCTCACGCTGTTATGAGCCGCGTAGAAGAAAACCATGGGCAATTTATTGGTATGTCCGCTGTGGCTTCTTCTCAAGCAATTTACGGATTTGTTCTAATGTTGCTTATGAAAGCTAAAATTGTCTCAGGAGAATTATCCCCTCTTTCTGGTATTGGTATTGGTGTATCCGTTGGAGTGGCTTTTCTTTTTTCTTCTATCTACCAAGGGTTATGCGCAGCATCCGGTATTCAAGCTTCGGCTAAACAACCAGCGATTATTGGGAAGTGCTTTGCAGCATTAGGGATTATCGAATCATTTTCCTTATTTGCGTTTGTCTTTGCTCTTTTACTGATTTAAGACCCTCAGGGTTTATCTTTAAATAGGGATAATTATGGCTAAAATTATAGGTGCCTCACGTTTAAAGAATTATCAAAAGCATTTCCAGTAATGGATGAGCAGGTAGCTAAAAGCTTGCCCACCAGAAGGTATCCTCCTATAGGTCGATCAGATACAATAGAGGTGATTAGAGATGCTGAAGGAAAGCCGATAAGGGCAAAAGCTGTTCATGGTACGTGCAATATCTTTAACGATGAAGAAATTCTTCAAGTTCATCCCGTAGTCGGAAGAAAACCATTTGGAAAACGCTTTAATGACTATGGAGGAAAAGAGGAGGTATACATAGACTTTACTCAAGCTTGTAAAGCTATTATTCAACAACAAGCTACAAGAGGATGTAATGCAGCAACTGCAGCTATGCTTATTAAAGATCGAGGCGGAAAACCCGACTTTTACAAACTGCAAGATTGCAACCTTGGAAATGACGAAAATATAAAACAAGATATTAGACTTCTTGCGTAATTAGGTTTTTGCTATACTTCCTTCTTAAATGGAGGGAAAGGAAAAATTACTTAGAACTTCAATCACTCTCACCCGAGCAATTGAGAAGACAGACAGGAGTGAAACGAAAAACTTTTGAAGAAAAGGTCTTCATTTTATTAGAAGAGCAAAACAAAAGATATAGAAAAGCTGGGAGAAAAGGCTTACTTAAGCCTAGAAGACAAGCTTTTAAAGACTTTAGAATATTTGAGAGAATATCGAACGTATTTTCACACAGGTTTTAGTTACGGTCTGAGACAAAGCGCATGTTATCGAGCCTGCAGATGGGTAGAAGACACATGGATTAAAAGCAAGAAGTTTTCACAGCCTGGGAAAAAAGCTATTCTTAAGAGAGACATGGAATACGAAGTAATTCTTGATAGATGCATCAGAAACACCTATAGAGCGTCCCCAAAAAAAGACAAAGATAAAAAGAGGATAAAAAATCGCAATAATAGACAGAAGCATTTTTAATCCGGAAAAAAGAAAAAGCATACGATCAAAATAGTCGTAGATAAGAAAACGAAAAAAGTTGTCAGAATAAACTTTTGTAATGGCAAAAAACATGATTTTAGACTGTTTAAAGAGAGTAGGGTGCGGTGGACAGATCAACGTTGTTATAGTGGTTTAAATTTATTTTTTCTTTTAAGCACATTTTTCTAAAATTGCTTGATCAATAGCTTCTGAAAGAGTAGAAAATGTGTTAAGAGTTGATTGTACTTTTCTCTTAAAGTTAGCCCAAAATATTTCAATTGGATTTAAATCTGGGGAATAAGGGGGTAAAAATAAGACTTCGCAACCAGCCTTCTTGATCATTTCTAAACTCAGCTGTGAATTATGAAAACTTGCATTGTCCATGATGATAACTTGATCGGCTTTAAGTTCAAGAAGGAGCATTTTCTCTAACCATGTATTAAATAAATCAGTATTGCATGTCCCTGTATAACAAAAAGGAGCTATAATAAATGCCTCTGCTATTTCTCTAAGATAAGCATCAGCATGTTCTTGAATATAATATTTTAACTTTTCATTATGGAGTTTACTTGGTGATCTTTGCTTCAACTTGGGAGCTAAATCGCCTTGCTTTTCTAACTTTTTCCAATTTAGAAGAGAACGAGGAGAAACTCCAAAAGCCTGAGCCACCGCTAAAAGAGAACCACATCTTTTTAAATATTTTAGAGCCTGTTTAAAATCTTTTCAAAAGTAGAGCAATAAAAGCAAGAACCACCATATTCAGGCTTGTATGTAGTTTTCTTTCGCAATTTTTCCATAGCCTGCGACATTTTTCTATCCACGCAAAAGAACGCTCTACAACCCATCTTTTGGGAATAACTGTAAAAGTATTAGGATAGTGGAATGAATCTTTTTGCCCCATAGGAGCATCGTGCTGAAACCCTCTCTTCCTCCACTTAAGAACAGTTTTAGGGTTGAGACTCAACTCATCTGCTAATTTGGCTATGCTCTTATGATTGAATCGGAACCACTATATACTCTAGAAAGTTGAAGTCTGGAGTGGATTGAGCTCGATTTTTTGAAAGTTATCAGTATACTGAAATGCATTAGAAAAAAGACTTTTCAAAAACTAAATTCATTGAATTTTTCTCATTGATTGAGTTATAAATCTTACATCTATGCAACCTGAAGCGAACTTTTTAACAAGAAACCAAAAAGACATCCTCAAGGCTCGTCATCGCCATGAACGGGATAAAAGGCTATGCGATAGAATCAAATCTATTTTATTGTTAGATGAAGGGTGGACATACCCACAAGTAGCACATGCTTTACTCCTAGATGAGGATACGATAAGGCGTTACTATAAAACTTATTTAGAAGGTGGCAAAGAAGCATTGCTGAATTTGAACTATGCAGGAAAGGCATGCCGGCTCAATCAAGGCCAACTTAAACAACTAAAAATCTATGTAAAAGAAGAAGCTCCCAGTTCAGCTAAACAAGTTGTCAATTTTGCCAAAGACCACTTTGGAATATGTTATACACCATCAGCTATGGTTTCTTTATTGCAGCTGATTCCTGGAAAAGTGAATGAGGAAGCTAAAGAGCTTTTTTCACAAGAATTGCAAAATCTAGAAAAAGAACTCGCTCAAACAGATCAACTGCTTTATTTAGATGGGGTTCATCTTCAACACAATTCCAAACCCTCTTATGGATGGTATGAAAAAGGATCTAAGGCTATATTGCTAACAAATACAGGACGTAAACGTATCAATATCAATGGAGCCTTAGATGTAAAGCGCTTAGAAGTTACAACTCTTTCTTCCGACTCTATCAATGCGCAATCTACTCTTGATTTGTTTAAAAAATGGGAAGAAAAGTATCCTTTTGCACAAAGAATCGTGGTTATATGCGATAACGCTGCCTACTATAGGTCAAAAATCGTTGCAAATTACCTAAAAACATCCAGAGTAGAAATCAAATTCTTGCCTCCTTATTCTCCCGATCTCAATCTGATTGAACGCCTTTGGCGATTCATGAATAAAAAAGTTCGCAATAATCGATATTATGAAAAATTCTTAGATTTTAAGAAGGCAATTTGTGCTTTTTTTGAAAATATTCCTAAATATCGGGAAGAACTGCAACCTCTTTTATCTAGGAAATTTTGCTTAGTTAAATCTTAATTTAAAAACAAACGAGTTCTCTAATTGCACACAAGGGGAATATAAATTCTCTTAATTCTTCATAAGCTCTCCGAGCCGATATTTTGCTTGCAAAATAAAAGGCGTTTTTTAAGATCTTAGGACAGCAAAGTTTAATGCGGGAGATAAGTCCAGGGTTCTCTGCGGAGTCTTTTTGAAGAAAACTATTTTAGATTCTTCGCTCCATTATGCTATCCGAAATGAAATGGGCAAGACAATGTATATTACGGCTTCTAAGAGCCAACTCATTTGTCGTCTTTACCTATTTCTTCGGTTTTCTCCTGCAAAAAATTTTAGTCACTTTTCCTAATGTTTTTATTTCTAAAAAAATGCGTTTTTAAGCTGCCTTTGGCTCACCGTAAATAAATTCTTTTTGTTCAATCAGCATCTTATGCATAATTACGGATAACTTTCTACCTACTGCTAAGGCGGCTTTCTTCATTCCTTTTTTTCTCATGATTTTTAATCCCCAAGCTTTTAGCTTGCTCCATTTCTTACTTCGTGTCAGCATTACTATTCCGGCTTCAACTAATAGAGATCTAAGTTCACTGGATCCACATTTTGAAATTCTTCCCTGTCTTTGCACCTCTCCGGAGGCATACTGTTTAGGCGTCATACCAAGATAGGCTCCTACTGATTTAGAATCGTTAAAACGAGTGGGATCAAAAATTTCTGTTTTATAGGTTAATGCTGTTACAGGTCCTACGCCAGGGATTGTCATAAGCCGTTGTACTTCTTTATCTTGACTGACCAGCTTAAGCATTTCTTTATCCAGTTTTTCTACTTCCTCAACTACCTTATCAAAGGTATTTAATAGAGAGGTTATGCTCAGAACAATACTTTTTTCCTGTTTTTCTATCTGCTTTACAACCACAGACGAAAATCTTTTGGATCCCACAGATCCCAATCGTATTCCGTAACTTTTAAGCAAGCCCCTTACAGTATTTCTGCGTTTGCTGTTTAATTAGCGCTCTTCTGGAAACTAACAAAATGCTTTTTTCTACTGAATCTTGGGGCTTACAGTGTACTCGTGTATACATACCTGATCGAAGGGCTTCTGCGATTCCTCGTGCATCATTTTTGTCTGTCTTATTTATTTTCAAAGCAAGAATCGTACTCAGCTTCCTTGCATCCATACATAGGGGATCTATAGCTCTTTTTCTAAATCCTGTGACTAGGTAATGAGATAAACATCCACTTTCAAAGCCAACAACGATTTCTTGAAAATCTCTTTTGGAAAAATCATCTGCTAGTAAATCAGGATCTGTTTTTTCTGAACCTTCATGGACAATCTTACCTTGTTCATTTAATACACAGATAAAAGTTCTTTTCATTGATACATCTAATCCAATATAATGCTTCATGGGTTGCTCCTCATTTTTTTGCTCTTTAATGAGCGGTTTTGAGATTTGAAAAAATCTCGTTTATATTGGAGAGTTTAACCTACTCCGTTTAAGGAGCAACCCCTTCTTTGTGTGCAATTATGGCATGTATAATTCACCGTTTCAGCTGTTTCTGAAATATTTTGTAGGAAAATTGTAATTTTTACAGACTACAACTACGAGAAGTATATTAAGATATTAAAACATTTACATTAAAAACATATGTGGTTATTCTTAATTTAAAAAGTGATTTTTAACTATGTCTCTTCCTTTAGCATCCTATCCATTACGTTCTTTGCCTTTTCTTTTAGGATCAGAAATAAAAGTCTACCCAAGCCCAGAAACAACACAAAAGACTGATCTAGATTTAGATGAATTAAATACTGATCTAAACAGGAAAACCAAAATATATGATCAAGAATTTAAGCAAAAAGTTGTAGATGCAGTTAATAATGGTTTGAAAAAAAAAGAAGCTGTAAAACGGTTTAAAGTTCCTTATAGAATATTGTGCGAATGGACTCAGCATATAAAGTCTGATCTAAACAGGAAAACCAAAATATATAATCAAGAATTTAAGCAAAAAGTTGTAGATGCAGTTAATAATGGTTTGAAAAAAAAAGAAGCTGTAAAACGGTTTAAAGTTCCTTATAGCACATTGGACCGCTGGACCCAGCATGTAAAGTCTGATCTAAATTTAGATGAATTAAATTTAGATGAATTAAATACTGATCTAAACAGGAAAACCAAAATATATGATCAAGAATTTAAGCAAAAAGTTGTAGATGCAGTTAATAATGGTTTGAAAAAAAAAGAAGCTGTAAAACGGTTTAAAGTTTCTTTTAGAACATTGGAGCGCTGGACCCAGCATGTAAAGTCTGATCTAAACAGGAAAACCAAAATATATGATCAAGAATTTAAGCAAAAAGTTGTAGATGCAGTTAATAATGGTTTGAAAAAAAAAGAAGCTGTAAAACGGTTTAAAGTTCCTTATAGAACATTGTGCGAATGGACCCAGCATATAAAGTCTGATCTAAACAGGAAAAACAAAATATATGATCAAGAATTTAAGCAAAAAGTTGTAGATGCAGTTAATAATGGTTTGAAAAAAAAAGAAGCTGTAAAACGGTTTAAAGTTCCTTATAGAACATTGTGCGAATGGACCCAGCATATAAAGTCTGATCTAAACAGGAAAAACAAAATATATGATCAAGAATTTAAGCAAAAAGTTGTAGATGCAGTTAATAATGGTTTGAAAAAAAAAGAAGCTGTAAAACGGTTTAAAGTTCCTTATAGAATATTGTGCGAATGGACTCAGCATATAAAGTCTGATCTAAACAGGAAAACCAAAATATATAATCAAGAATTTAAGCAAAAAGTTGTAGATGCAGTTAATAATGGTTTGAAAAAAAAAGAAGCTGTAAAACGGTTTAAAGTTCCTTATAGCACATTGGACCGCTGGACCCAGCATGTAAAGTCTGATCTAAATTTAGATGAATTAAATTTAGATGAATTAAATTTAGATGAATTAAATTTAGATGAATTAAATTTAGATGAATTAAATTTAGATGAATTAAATTTAGATGAATTAAATTTAGATGAATTAAATTTAGATGAATTAAATACTGATCTAAACAGGAAAACCAAAATATATGATCAAGAATTTAAGCAAAAAGTTGTAGATGCAGTTAATAATGGTTTGAAAAAAAAGAAGCTGTAAAACGGTTTAAAGTTCCTTATAGCACATTGCGCGAATGGATCCGGTCTATCAAAGAGCTCTTTCGAAACTAGAAAATGAAAAGGACTTTCTATAAAACAAACCTCTTTTTGTTGTAAAACACTTCTATATATTCAAATAAGCTATCCATTTTATACCTGTATAACCACTGTCGGTCATACCACAACGTTGATCTGTCCACCGCACCCTACTCTCTTTAAACAGTCTAAAATCATGTTTTTTGCCATTACAAAAGTTTATTCTGATGCATCTATAAGAATTACTTCGTATTCTATGTCTCTCTTAAGAAGAGCTTTTTTCCCAGAACGACTTGAAACTTGTCGTTTATCCTACATTTCAAAATATCTGTTATTTTCGGTATCTCTTCTAAGAAGAATCCTCTAATTGCCTGAAAAAAAGTCACCGACGTTTCGTAATATCGATTGTATACCGTCTTTTCCTTTAAGATCTTCCACAAGCGTTCAATAGGATTCAAATTCGGCGAATAAGGAGGGAGATAGTGCACTTTAATCCTAGAAGACATCAGAAACTCTTCTAGTTTCTTATTTTTGTTTGATCTCGCATTATCCAAAATTACATGAATAATTCGAGCCTCTGTCTGTTTTTCTAGCTTCTTGAAAAAATCGAGCATTATATCGGCATCAACTGTCTTATATTCCTCTGTAAAAATCTTCATTCCTGTCAGGCAAAGAGCTCCAGCAAAATGCAATTGCAATTGTTTCCCGGATGTCTGCAAAGTCTTTTGAACGCCTTTTTTGATCCATCCACATACGGCTTGGGACTGATGTTGGATGCACAGCATCTATGAAATAGATCTCTTCATCAGGGTTTAAGGTCTCCTTTAAAGCCATCTTTTAAAGTTATTCCCAAAAGATGGGTTGTAGAGCGTTCTTTTGCGTGGATAGAAAAATGTCGCAGGCTATGGAAAAATTGCGAAAGAAAACTACATACAAGCCTGAATATGGTGGTTCTTGCTTTTATTGCTCTACTTTTGAAAAGATTTTAAACAGGATCTTAGATGGATTTTGCTAAATTGTTTACGAGAAATATCGCTTGGATAAGAGCGGGTCATAATTACCTCCAAAGGTTTTATGAAAACTATCATTATACCTTACTGAAAAGATTTTAAACACCTAAAAAAAGGTAGCAAGATCAAGCAGCTCTGATTATAATAATGAATTTATGTTTAATAATTTATCATATTGGCCAATTAAGAGACCAACTAAAAGTACGAAAAAGTACTTTACTTAAATCAGCTGAGTAGGGAAGTGGCAAACCCTACTTTAAGATGAATTTTCCAAGTCATGGAAGGAATAGGTATGGTCTATTTTTACGATGAATCGCTTTCATACACTATTCGAGAAGTTATCACTAATCTCAATGAGCTTCGAAAAAAAATTATTTTATTATTTGGAGAAATAGCTGCTCGAATGTATGGATTAATTCAAAAAAATCGCGCTGTAGGTCTAGAAATGTAGGATAGAAACACATATTTACTGATTAAAAAAAATCTAGTTTCTAAAAATTCTTTAAACTCTCTTTTGGAGTTACATACATTTCAGTTTGCCTAAATTACAGATCTTAAGATACAAGGAAGGTCTAGGAATTTAAGAGATAGGTATATGCGCAAAGAGAGAGATTCTTTAGGAGAGGTCGAAGTTCCAGAGGATTGTTATTGGGGAGCGCAAACACAACGCTCTTTAGCCAATTTTGCTATTGGAATAGAGAAGATGCCTATGTCTTTGATTCGTGCAATAACTATAGTGAAGCTTTCTGCTGCTAAGGTAAATCAAAAATTAGGTGTATTGGATCCTCAGAAAGCTAAAGCAATTGTTAGTGTGTGCAAAGAAATCTTGAAAGGAGATTTGGATGATCAATTCCCTTTAGTCATTTGGCAGACAGGTTCTGGTACACAGACGAACATGAATGTCAATGAAGTGATCGCCAATCGCGCCAATGTGAAACTAGGTGGAAAAAAGGGGAGTAAAGAGCCGGTTCATCCTAATGATGATGTAAATCAATCCCAATCTTCAAATGACGTTTTTCCTAGTGCTATGCATATTGCAGCAAAACTTGCTATTTGTCAAAATTTGCTTCCTAGCCTGCAGAGATTTTATCGTGCTTTAGAGCAGAAAGCAAAAGAGTTTGAAAAGATTATTAAGGTTGGTCGCACGCATCTTATGGATGCTGCTCCTTTAAGTTTAGGACAGGAATTTTCTGGATATGCTACGCAGATAAAACAGGGAATTTCTGCTATTGAAAATGCCTTAAACCCTCTTTCAGAGCTAGCTCTTGGAGGCAGCGCTGTGGGAACAGGGCTTAACACTCATCCTGATTACGCTAAACAAGTAGCTGAGGTGATTAGTCAGCAAACCCAAGTTGTATTTGTTTCAGCTGTTAATAAATTTGAAGCCTTGGCCGCAAATGATGCGATCGTTGAGATGAGTGGAGCTTTAAAAAGACTAAGCTGTTCTTTAATGAAAATTGCAAACGACATTCGTTGGCTTGGATCAGGTCCGAGATGTGGTCTTGCTGAGCTGATTTTACCAGAAAATGAACCAGGCTCTTCGATTATGCCAGGTAAGGTAAATCCTACTCAATGTGAAGCAATGACCATGGTAGCCACGCAAGTATTTGGGAATGACACAACCATTACCTTTGCAGGTTCACAGGGAAATTTTGAGCTAAATGTCTTTAAACCTGTTATGATTTATAATCTGCTCCAATCCATTCAACTGCTGTCTGATGTAGTTCGTAATTTCCAGGATAAGTGTTTAAGCGGCATACAACCCAATAAAGCTCGCATTGCCTATTACTTAGAGACCTCGCTGATGTTGGCTACTGCTTTAAATTCTGTCATTGGTTATGACAGAGCAGCAAAAGTTGTCTCTAAAGCCCATCGAGAAAATATCTCTCTTAAAGAAGCTGCAATGCAGCTGGGCTTTTTAACAGAAGCACAGTTTGATGCTGCTGTTAATCCTAACAAGATGGTTTAGGTGTTAATATGAATGCCTATTTTGGTCAGTAGATAACGAGTAACTAAAATCGGATGCAGGCATAAAAATTTGCATAAAACAAGATAAGAGACCCCTTCAACTTTTTTTTGGATAACACATTTTTGATGGGATGAAGCATCTTGAATCCAGCTTAAATAAGGGGGGGGTAATAGATTAGGCTTGGAGGATAGAAAAAATCCAATTTCTTTAGTTTCACTGCCTGTTTGTAGATTCCCTTGTACAATCGAGCATTCAAATAGATGTGTCAATTGAGTGAGCTTGTTTACTGGTGAGTACTCAGCTACTTTGCGCACAATCTGTACGCTTAAGCCTGTTTCTTCATACACCTCTCTTACCACAGCTTCTTCGGGAGTCTCTTGTTCTTCTACACCTCCTCCTGGAAGAACCCAAACAGGAATGTCTCTTCTTTTGATTAGAAGAACTTTTTGCCTCTCAGAGCAAAAGATAATTCCAGAGACCGCTTGCTTTAAATGCTTTGCCATCGATAACCTCATCTATTAGGATTTAAGTATAGAAGATTATGTTACAAATGGGAATGTGGTTTTTTGTTTTGCTGAGTTTATGTTCTTGTGGGCCTTATTATGTATCTGTTATGCAAAAATGGGTAGATGAGCGTTATTTGGCTAGTACGCATGTAGGAACCCCTGATCCAAGACAAGAAGCTCCTTTTATTGGACAAATGCTAGTTGTTCAGTGGTGTGTACCTAGTGAAATCTTAGCTTTAAACCCTGTTGCCGTATTAGATGTGATTTTCTGGGATCATACAGAGCAGAGAATTTGTTTTCCCATTACACATAAGCTCAATTATGCATATTATAAATTGTTTGATAGTGAATATGAGGAAAAAGGAGGAATTCTAACCTATAAAGCGGCTATTCTCACAGAAGATGGATGTATCTATAAGGAATGTAAACATCAATTTTGGGTAAATTTAATCAAGATTGAAGATTAGCACATCACACAGTTAGCTTGGGAAATCAACTCAGCGGTCTCTTCCCAATTTAAGCAAGGATCTGTAATGGAAAGACCAAACTCTAGCTTATCCGGTTCTAGAATTTGGTTGCCTTCTTTTAGATGACTCTCTATCATCAATCCTAAAATTTCATGCCTACCGTTCGAAATTTGCTCTAAGACAGATTCAAAGACATTTTTTTGTTTTTGGAATTGTTTTTCACAGTTATCATGCGCACAGTCAATGATAATACGCTGGGGTAAATTAAGGGCAGCTAATTTTTTCAAAGCTGTTTTGATTGACTTGGAATCATAATTAATTCCTTGATAAGAGCCTCTTAAAACAAGGTGTGTATGAGGATTTCCCACAGATTGAAAGGCACATGCAATCCCTTCTTGGTTGATGCTCATAAAAGTGTGCTTTTCTTTAGCAGATAAAACTCCATGAATGGCGTCTTCTAAAGAACCATCTGTGTGATTTTTAAAGCCTACAGGGAAATAAAGGCTAGAGGCTAATTCGCGGTGTACTTGAGAACTAGAGGTACGAGCACCAATGAATCCCCAAGTGATTAAATCGCTTAAAAAGCAAGATGAAAGAGGATCAAGCCACTCCGTTGCGCAAGGAACATGCATTTCAGCAAGAGTGGTTAGAAGCCTGCGAGACCAGAGTAACCCCGTTTGAATATCGTTACTTCCATCTAAGTAAGGGTCGTACATTAAACCCTTCCAACCTGTAATTGTACGAGGTTTTTGCAGATGAACGCGCATGACTAGAAAACAGCGGTTACTCAAAGTAGTACAAATTTTTTTAAAGCATTCGGCATAAGCAATAGCTGAGTCGATATCGTGAATAGAACAGGGACCGATAAAAAATACTTTGCTAGGATCTTCTGCTGCTGCAATCGCATTTGCCTTTTTTTTGGATTGCATAAGAAAATCTTGTGCGGATTTGGAAGGAGGGCATTGCTTTTTTAAAATAGCAGGAGAGAGTATTTGTATTTGCTTCATAAAGTTCTAGATCGGAAAAACATTGGTTTCAACCTAGCATATGTACAAAAAACGTGCAACTGCTAACACAAAAGAAGTTGTACTTGAGAATTTATAACCCAAGGTGAAAATGACTTATAAAGTATTTGTTTGGTATTTAAATCAATTAGATAAATGGATGTGGAGCTATATCTTATTCTTTCTACTCATTGGTGTAGGAATATTTTTTACGATTCGTTTAAAGGGAATGCAGTTTCGTTATTTGGGTTACTCCTTAAAATTAGCGTTTACTAGATCGGATCAGGATGCTGAAGGAGACATTAGCCAATTTCAATCACTGATGACAGCACTAGCTGCAACCATTGGAATTGGTAGTATTGCAGGGGTTGCAACCGCAATTGTTGCAGGGGGATTTGGTGCTGTCTTTTGGATGTGGATGATTGCTCTTGTAGGGATGGCGACTAAATTCATTGAGGCCATTTTAGCAGTGAAATATCGAGAGATAGATAAAAATGGAAGAATGTGTGGCGGACCTATGTACTATTTAGCAAATGGTCTGCAATTAAGATGGCTAGGGGTAATTTTCTCTATTTGCTGCTTACTAGCTACTCTCTGTGGAGGAAATCTCATACAAGCACACTCTATTGCAATAGCTTGTACCGAACTTATTCCTTGTTCGGTTATTTGGCCTGGAGTTATTATGGCGGTTCTTACAGCTTTTGTTTTGTTTGGGGGTATTAAAAATATTGCTAAGATTAGTGGTTTGTTAGTACCGATTATGGCTCTCTTATATATTGTTTCAGGTTTATTTATTTTATATGTCCGCTATGACCGTGTTTGGGAGGGATTTTTAACAATTATCCAAACAGCCTTTACAGGACAAGCGGCAGTTGGTGGTTTCTTGGGAGCATCTGTTATGATGGCAATCCAGTTAGGTGCAGCTAGAGGGATCTCTTCAAACGAAGCGGGTATGGGAAGTGCCCCCATTGCTGCAGCAGCAGCAAAAACCGATGTACCAGGAAGACAAGCCTTGATTTCTATGAGCGGGGTGTTTTTTTCTAGTTTTGTTGTATGCACAATTACAGCGCTTGTTATCTCGGTTACCGATGTTTTAGGAACAATAGGAGCAAATGGAGAAGCTCTCAATGGAGTAGCTCTTGTGATTCAGGCTTTTCGCATCATTCCCGGAGGGGAATTTATTGTGATTTTGGGAGTCATCTTATTTGGTTACACTACCATTATTGGATGGTCGTATTATGGAGAAAAAAGTATGGAGTTTCTTTTTAAAGGATTATTACAAAAAAGCTATCGGATTCTATTTTGTTTTTGTGTGTTTTTAGGCTCCATTATGAGTATAGAAATAGTTTGGCCTTTAGCAGATATTATGAATGGCTTAATGACTATTCCCAATTTAATCGGATTAATCGGCCTATCTTCTATTGCTTGCAAGGAAGCGCAGCATTTTTTTCAGCTGCTAAGCCAAGAAAAAAAAGCAGCATTCGATTAAATCGCATCACAAACTTTTTCTTTTTGGGAAAAAGGCTTTTTATCAAAATTTTATTTTACTTATTTTAGTGAATCTATAGAATTAAAAAAAAGAATAGGGAGGCTCTCAACTTCAAAACTCCACTAGAAGTGTTTAGGAGATTATCTACAAACATGCTATGCTCGGGTGCACAATAGATGTTTTTTCAAGTATTTATATGTTCTTTTTTGTGCACTTCGAGGTTGAAAGGACCACTGCTTATAAAAATAAACGGATAAAAAAAGATGTACATGAAGACACTATTGCTTTTAGCTTGCCATGTTTTGATTTTGAGCTCTAGAGCTATATGGAGCTCTGACTTTAGGGTTACAAATAATGCAGATAGTGGGACTGGGAGTTTTAGGCAATCAATCATTGATTTAAATGCTTTAGGAAGTTCACAACCCAGCACGGTTACATTTGAGCCAGGTCTTGGCAGGATTCAGCTTTTTAGCGATCTGCCCGCAATTGAAGTAGAGGGGGAATTTACCACATCTACTAGAGACTCTTTAGTCATCGATGGAAGCAAAAATCAATACCTTATATTCAGTGCATTAAGTAAACCTTTTAAAGTTAATGTTGCTCCTTCTTCTTCTTTGACTTTATCAGGAATCCTGGATTCAGGATCTCTGATAAGATCAGGTAAGGGAGAGCTCATCTTAGAAGGAAGTAATCGCTATACTGGAGGAACAGTAATCATTGGCGGTTTATTAGCTCTTTCTGGATCTGGAAGTTTAGCTCCTAATGGTAAAGTAGTAATCAGTTCTGGTGGGATACTTAATATCAGTGCTATTGAATCTGATTCTCAAACGATCAGCGATTTAAGTGGATCTGGAGGGGAAATTGTTTTAGGAGCAAAGACATTAATCATGGAAGAGAGACTTCCTACAGAATATGGAGGGGTTATTAGTGGAACAGGCTCTATTGTCAAGCAGGGATTAGCCAAGCTTACACTAACAGAGAGTAATACTTACACTGGAAGAACAACAATTGATACGGGAATACTAGCCCTTTCTGGATCTGGAAGTTTAGCTCCTACTAGTAAAGTGATAACTCATGCAGGAGCTATATTTGATATAAGTTCTATAGCAGCTTCATCTCAAGCTATAGGTAGTTTAAGCGGATCTGGAGGAGAAATTGTATTAGGAGAAAAAACATTAATCATAGGAGGAATGCTCTCTACCGTATATAGAGGAGTTATTAGTGGAACAGGTTCTGTTGTTAAGCAGGGACCTCAAATGTTCATCTTAATGGGAGAAAACACCTATACGGGTGGAACCATAATCAGTGGAGGGGTTTTACAAGGAAATACAACCAGTCTACAAGGGGACATCGTAAATGATTCTTCTCTTATTTTTGATCAAATGAGTTTGGGTGAATACGCCGGGGTGATTTCAGGATCTGGTATTCTAACCAAACAAAATATGGGATTGCTTATCTTAAGTAATGCAAATACCTATACTGGTGGAACCATAGTCAGTGGAGGGGTTTTACAAGGAAATACAATCAGTCTACAAGGGGACATCGTAAATGATTCTTCTCTTATTTTTGATCAAATGAGTTTGGGTGAATACGCCGGGGTGATTTCAGGAACAGGAGCTGTAATCAAGAAAAATGTAGGAACGCTTATCTTAAGTAACGCAAATACCTATACTGGAGGAACTACAGTCATTGAAGGGAGTTTACAGGGAAATACAACGAGTCTACAAGGAGATATTGTAAATGATGCGTTGGTTGTATTTGATCAAGTTGGTACGGGAACATATAATGGAATGCTCGCAGGAACAGGAACTGTAATTAAACAAAATACAGGAACACTTATCTTAAAAGGTAGCAATCACACCGGAAGCACAAGGATTAAAGCAGGGAGATTAGCTCTATCAGGAAGATTGCTTTCTATGGGATCTGTCGATATTCATGCAGGAGTCTTTGATATTAGTTCTATTTCAGCCACATCACAAACTATTCGTAATTTAAGCGGTATAGGGGGAGAAGTTGTCTTAGGGACAAAAACGCTTATAGCAGGATCGCTTGATGATACAATTTACGAAGGAGTGATTAGTGGAGCTGGCTCTTTTACTAAACAAGGATTAGGAACTCTTACATTTAGTGGAATACATACTTATACGGGAGCAACAAACATCTCTTCTGGGCGAATTGCACTTTCTGGTAATGGTTCTTTAGCAATAGATAACCTGGTTATTCTCAGTGGATCAGATAGCATTTTTGACATCACAGAAGCTAATGGAGCACGTAGTATTGGAAGCATTGATGGGGTTGAGGGCAGTCAAGTTTTATTAGGGGCTAATGCATTAACCGTTGGAGATTCTAATCAAACAACTTATGCAGGAATTATTAGTGGAACAGGCGCCTTTATTAAACAAGGCTCCGGAAGACTCATCTTAACAGGACCCAACACGTATTCTGGAGGAACTTTGGTTAGTGCTGGATTTCTACAAGGAAGTACAAATAGCCTGCAAGGAAATATTCTAAATAATGCTTCTATAGTGTTCGATCAAGCGCATACAGGAACATATGATGGGGTTCTTTCAGGAGATGGAGCTCTTAATAAACAAAATACAGGAACGGTTATTTTCACAGGAGCTAATACGTATTCTGGAGGAACAATGATCACTTTGGGGACATTAGCTCTTTCAGGATTGGGAACTATATTGCCTACTGGGACTGTTATAATCAATGTAGGAAACTTTGATATTAGCGATATCACTGCTTCATCGCAAACCATTGGCGAGCTAATTGGAGGAGGAACTATTTTTTTAGGAGAAAAAACGCTGATTACCGCAACTAAAAATAACACAAGTTACGTAGGAATCATTAATGGGACAGGGTCCTTTATTAAACAGGGTAGTGGGGTATTGACTTTGAGTGGAACTAATACCTATTCCGGAGGGACAACGATCAATGCTGGGACACTAGCTCTTTCAGGATCAGGAAAACTCTCTTCTACAGGATCTGTTACTATTCATGCAGGAGGCTTTGACATAAGTAACATTGCAGATTCATTTCAAAACATAGGTGATTTAAGCGGTAGTGGAGGAGAGATTATTTTAGGAGATAAAACACTAATTCAAGAAGCTTTTAATCATACAAGCTATGCAGGATTAATCAGAGGTTCTGGTGCTCTTATAAAACAGGGTTTGGGAACTCTTGTTCTAACAGGTGATAACGACTACTCCGGGGGAACTACAGTGAATGATGGGGTTCTGCAAGGAAATACAAATAGTTTGCAAGGAAATATTCTAAATAATGCTTCTCTAGTATTCGATCAAGCGCATACAGGAACATATAATGGGGTTCTCTCAGGAGCTGGATCTATTGATAAACGAGATACAGGAACAGTTATTTTTACAGGAACTAATACCTATTCTGGAGGGACAATGATCAATGCTGGGACACTAGCTCTTTCAGGATCAGGAAAACTCTCTTCTATAGGAGCTGTTACCATCAATGAAGGAGCTTTTGATATTAGTGGAATTGCAGCAGAATCTCAACCAATAGGAGACTTAACTGGAGTCGGCTTTGTTAATTTAGGAAACAAAAATCTCATTGAGGGCACTGCTAATCATACCACCTATTCCGGGGTCATTCAGGGAGGAGCTAATGGTAGATTTACTAAACAAGGCAGTGGCATACTCACTCTAACAGGAATCAATACTTATTCTGGAGGAACAATCATTAATGAGGGAACGCTAGCTCTTGTAGGTTCTGGTACTTTAAACCCCGCAGGAGATGTTATCGTCAATGCAGGGGTTTTTCATATTAGTGATATTACTGCTGCATCTCAAACAATAGGTAGCTTAAGTGGAACGGGAGGTATTGTTGAGTTAGGAACGAAAAATCTCATTGAAGGCACAGTAAATGATAGCACTTACTCAGGAGTCATTCAGGGGAGCGGATCTCTTATTAAACAAAATACTGGAACACTTACTCTAA
This sequence comes from Candidatus Rhabdochlamydia oedothoracis, assembly GCF_019453995.1. Lineage (NCBI taxonomy): Bacteria > Pseudomonadati > Chlamydiota > Chlamydiia > Parachlamydiales > Candidatus Rhabdochlamydiaceae > Candidatus Rhabdochlamydia > Candidatus Rhabdochlamydia oedothoracis. The sequence continues at coordinate 869,556 of NZ_CP075587.1, forward strand.
CTGGAGTTAATACCTATTCTGGAGGAACAATCATTAATGGAGGAACTCTTGCTCTTTCAGCTCTTGGGGCTTTACATTCTGCAGGAAATGTTACTATCAATGAAGGAGTTTTTGATATTAGTGATATTACAGCAGAGTTTCACACCATAGGAGATTTAACTGGAGCCGGCTCTGTTAACTTAGGATCTAAAATACTGATTACTGGAGCTAGCTCTGTTGACTTAGGATCTAAAATGCTGAGTAAAGGAATAGCTAATCACACCATTTATCATGGAGTTATTCATGGAGAGGATGATGGCGTGTTTATCAAGCAAGGCATTGGTACTTTGAAATTAACAGGATCGAGTATTCACACAGGACATACGCTAGTCGCTGAAGGCATTCTTCATATTCATGGGAAATTAAGAAGCACTGTTAACGTGTTGCCTAATGCCTCTTTAATGGGCAATGGAACAGTTGGCCATTTAATAAATATGGGGGATGTTTCGCCAGGAGAGTCCATTGGAACAATCGAAATCACTGGGGATTTTAAACAATCTACTGGGGGGCGATTGAGTATAGAGATAGCTCCCGATGGAGCAACTGATTTGCTTCAAATTACAGAGACCGCAACCCTAGACGGAGCATTGCGGGTCATTCCTGAAGCTGGGGTTTATCTAGAGGGAACAACCTATACCTTTCTTAGCGCAGGATCAGTTACAGGACAATTTAGCAGTACTTTTAGTACTCGGCGTCTTGATTACGCCATCAACTATTTTCCTACACAAGCCCAACTCTTAATTCTTGCCTCCTCTTTAATTATTCCTGCTAGACCAGATGGTAATGCAGGAGCTGTAGTAGATTACCTATTCTGTTCTTCTTTTGATTTTGCTAATCTTGACCTTGATGCAGTTGCAAAAGCCCTGCTTATTCTTCCCGCAGATCAGTATGCACAAGCCTTGAATAGACTAACCCCCTCTCAATTTGGAGCCTTTGCCTTAAACGAGTTGGAAAATAATTTTAGTCTAGCAAACACCTTCTTTGTAACAGGAGCAAACCAAAGATCCTGTTGTTATGCAACCTGTGAATCTACTAATATTTGGATCAACCCGCTAGGGCTTGTCTATTCGCAAAAAAATCGCCTTCAACTAGGTCAGGAAGCCATAGGATTTACCAATCACACTTATGGAATAGCAGCTGGGATAGATCATCTATTGAGTAATGATTGGACATTAGGTTTTGGTCTTGGTTATTCCTACTCTCATTTACACTGGAAACATCAAGCCGGAAAAGCTAGAGCTGATTCTGGGTATTTAGGTCCTTACATAGGATATGATTGTGGAAGTTTTTATTTTGGCCTTCTTGTACTAGGAGCAGGTAATTTTTATGATGTAGATCGAAAAATTGTATTTCCAGGGATATCTCGCGTAGCGAGTAGCCATCCCAATACTTGGGATCTTTCCGAAGTTATCTTAGCAGGTTTTAAACTAGAACCCTTTTATCACTTCTTTGTGCAACCAGAGTTTCTATTAGATCAGTTGAATATCTTTCAAGAAAGATTTCAAGAAAGCGGAGCTGGTTCGATTGATTTAGCTGTAAAAAGAAAACATACCTCCTTTCTACGCTCGTTAGTCAACCTAAAATTTACCAAAGAATGGGTTTGCTGCAATATGTGTTTAGCTTCTAGCGTCAACGTAGGTTGGCTGAGAACAACTCCTTTAACAGGAAGACATTACACCGCTAGTTTTCGAAAAGAAACCTTCTGCTCTCCTAATTTTTCCGTGACTAGCTTTAACCAAGTAATAGATCAAGCTCTTGTAGGTGGACAACTCCTCCTCTCTTCTCAAGGTGGTTTTAGTGTATTTTTAGGTTATGATGGCAGGTTTGGGAATGGTTCTAAGGTGAATGAGATAAATCTAGCTCTGGATTGGAGGTTTTAAGATCATTTGCAGCTCTGGATGTATTTTAAGAGCCTGTTTAAAATCTTTTCAGTAAGGCATATAGAAGCATTTTCACTACATAAAAACCATTTGTTCGTTGTAAAAAGTGTTTTAGCAGATGGAGGATATTCTGGAGAAAGATTTGCAAAGAGTGTGCAGGAAATATTAGGATGTATATTAGAAATAGCCAAAAGAAATGCACTTCATACTTTTACAGTTATTCCCAAAAGATGGGTTGTAGAGCATTCTTTTGCGTGGATAGAAAAATGTCGCAGGCTATGGAAAAATTGCGAAAGAAAACTACATACAAGCCTGAGTATGGTGGTTCTCGCTTTTATTGCTCTACTTTTGAAAAGATTTTAAACAGGCTCTTAGAACACAAGTTAAAGCATCCAAAAGACTATTCTGAACGGAATAGGCTTTGTGTAATTTTGGGCTATGATGAGGGAATCTCAACAAAAAATCTTGCTAAAACACTCCGGATAAGCCCTATCAATGTTCAGGAATACCTCAGAGAATATGATTCCGAAAATAAAACTGGAAGTAGCCCTCGAGGCGGTAGCAAATCAAAGCTTTCACAAGACCAAACAGAGTCTCTACTAAAACACCTACAGGAAAAGACCTATAAATGAAAGCTTTAAAATAAGGGGTTATGCAAGAAATCTAATGTATATCACGGCTTCTAAGAGCCAACTCATTTGTCGTCTTTACCTATTTCTTAGGTTTTCTCCTATGGCTTACCGTTTAAGTCTTGTCTATTACACATGATTTCCAAGTAACTCACCTTACGCACATACAGAGGGAAAAAGTGGCTTGATAAGCAGCGCGGTCCTCTATAGAGAGTACATAAGGTGAGCATGTAATATTTGTCCCATAATGTTTCCTTTGACGCTAAATGTTTATAGTATACACCATTATACTTTGGGACTAAACATGTAGCCTATTTCAGGTAATTATACAATTTGCAGTTTTCAAACTCTGCATATCTTTCTTTTGCTCTATAAAAAGGTTAATATAAATTAATGTGTTATTTAAATACAATTATATTAAAATAAATAATATAAAAATACCTCACTTAATAAGTAATAGTAATACTTAAAAACAAAGGTTAATTATGCAAGAGTTTGAAAAGGCCTCTTTAAATGACCTTCTTCATGAAGAAATATCCGAACACATTATACTAGAAACGATAAATAATGCTCAGCACGGATGTTCTCCTGAGCTATTACAGCAAATACTTCCCTCCATGTACCTTATGGATACACACATAAAATTTATGGTGCTTAAGTTTAAGGAAAATAACCTACTTGATGAAGAGTTGACGGATCTATTGTGTTCTGGGCTTGACCAATTTATTACAGCTCAACAACAAAATAGTATTACTCAAAAAAAGAGAGAAAACCTAGAAAAAACTCTAAATTTAACACAAGAAAAAATAAAAAGCCTCCTGTTCATTAAGCAACTTGAACCAGAAATAGCCAAGATTTTTCTCTATATACTCTTACTCAAGAAGGCTTATTTAAAAACGATAAGCACTAATTAGTGCTCTGCAAGAATAGTAAAATAATTTATAACAAGGAGTCATTATGACTATAAATCGTAGTGGAAACCATTCACCTGAAGGCCACGCTAGAATTAATTTAGATGAATTATTCAATAGTTCTTCGATGAATCCACAAACTGCACTTGCATATGCAAAGGTACAAATGATTAGCAATCTTACTAAAAGTATGTGAGATTCTTGGTTCAGCAAGAAACTTATCCAACCTTGCAGCAATAAAAGCAGGATTTGCTAGTGCAGATGAAACTGCAACGGCAGGCTCAATATTTTGCTTAGTTAAATCTTAATTTAAAAACAAACGAGTTCTCTAATTGCACACAAGGGGAATATAAATTCTCTTAATTCTTCATAAGCTCTCCGAGCCGATATTTTGCTTGCAAAATAAAAGGCGTTTTTTAAGATCTTAGGACAGCAAAGTTTAATGCGGGAGATAAGTCCAGGGTTCTCTGCGGAGTCTTTTTGAAGAAAACTATTTTAGATTCTTCGCTCCATTATGCTATCCGAAATGAAATGGGCAAGACAATGTATATTACGGCTTCTAAGAGCCAACTCATTTGTCGTCTTTACCTATTTCTTCGGTTTTCTCCTGCAAAAAATTTTAGTCACTTTTCCTAATGTTTTTATTTCTAAAAAAATGCGTTTTTAAGCTGCCTTTGGCTCACCGTAAATAAATTCTTTTTGTTCAATCAGCATCTTATGCATAATTACGGATAACTTTCTACCTACTGCTAAGGCGGCTTTCTTCATTCCTTTTTTTCTCATGATTTTTAATCCCCAAGCTTTTAGCTTGCTCCATTTCTTACTTCGTGTCAGCATTACTATTCCGGCTTCAACTAATAGAGATCTAAGTTCACTGGATCCACATTTTGAAATTCTTCCCTGTCTTTGCACCTCTCCGGAGGCATACTGTTTAGGCGTCATACCAAGATAGGCTCCTACTGATTTAGAATCGTTAAAACGAGTGGGATCAAAAATTTCTGTTTTATAGGTTAATGCTGTTACAGGTCCTACGCCAGGGATTGTCATAAGCCGTTGTACTTCTTTATCTTGACTGACCAGCTTAAGCATTTCTTTATCCAGTTTTTCTACTTCCTCAACTACCTTATCAAAGGTATTTAATAGAGAGGTTATGCTCAGAACAATACTTTTTTCCTGTTTTTCTATCTGCTTTACAACCACAGACGAAAATCTTTTGGATCCCACAGATCCCAATCGTATTCCGTAACTTTTAAGCAAGCCCCTTACAGTATTTTTTAACTGCGTTTGCTGTTTAATTAGCGCTCTTCTGGAAACTAACAAAATGCTTTTTTCTACTGAATCTTGGGGCTTACAGTGTACTCGTGTATACATACCTGATCGAAGGGCTTCTGCGATTCCTCGTGCATCATTTTTGTCTGTCTTATTTATTTTCAAAGCAAGAATCGTACTCAGCTTCCTTGCATCCATACATAGGGGATCTATAGCTCTTTTTCTAAATCCTGTGACTAGGTAATGAGATAAACATCCACTTTCAAAGCCAACAACGATTTCTTGAAAATCTCTTTTGGAAAAATAATCTGCTAGTAAATCAGGATCTGTTTTTTCTGAACCTTCATGGACAATCTTACCTTGTTCATTTAATACACAGATAAAAGTTCTTTTCATTGATACATCTAATCCAATATAATGCTTCATAGGTTGCTCCTCATTTTTTTTGCTCTTTAATGAGCGGTTTTGAGATTTGAAAAAATCTCGTTTATATTGGAGAGTTTAACCTACTCCGTTTAAGGAGCAACCCCTTCTTTGTGTGCAATTATGGCATGTATATAAAAGCTTTCTCTTGAATATCCTATGTATATAAAAGCTTTCTCTTGAATATCCTATGTGCTTACATGCTTGGGACACGTTCCCAAGGGCTTGAGCTAGTTTTAAAAGGCCTAGTTTATTTTTTATCACTTTTCTCTCTATTGCTATATTCATAAATTACCACTTTGCTATTTGCTTATGCAACTACGGCATCACGCCGCAGTTGCATAAGCTGTTTTTCTTTGCTATTTACCACTAAGTGTCAATTTAAGTCTTGTCTATTACATTTAAAACTAGCTCAAGCCCTTGGGAACGTGTCCCAAGCATGTAAGCACATGGGATATTCAAGAGAAAGCTTTTATACATACAAAGAGCTTTATGAAAAAGGCGGAGAAGCCGCATTACAAGAAATCTCTAGAGAGACTAAAGGCGTTAGAAGCAAAAGCAGCTCAAGATCACTTGATCTTTACAGAAGATCAATTAAGAGCGCTTGAAAAAGCTAAGAGCCTGTTTAAAATCTTTTTAAAAGTGAGGATATTCTGGAGAAAGATTTGCAAAGAGTGCACAGGAAATATTAGAATATACTAGTGCCGATTCAAACGGCTAGCTTAATGGGATTTAAGTCAACGACTTGAAACTTGTCGTTTATCCTACATTTCAAAATATCTGTTATTTTCGGTATCTCTTCTAAGAAGAATCCTCTAATTGCCTGAAAAAAAGTCACCGACGTTTCGTAATATCGATTGTATACCTTCTTTTCCTTTAAGATCTTCCACAAGCGTTCAATAGGATTCAAATTCGGCGAATAAGGAGGGAGATAGTGCACTTTAATCCTAGAAGACATCAGAAACTCTTCTAGTTTCTTATTTTTGTTTGATCTTGCATTATCCAAAATTACATGAATAATTCGAGCCTCTGTCTGTTTTTCTAGCTTCTTGAAAAAATCGAGCATTGCATCGGCATCAACTGTCTTATATTCCTCTGTAAAAATCTTCATTCCTGTCAGGCAAAGAGCTCCAGCAAAATGCAATCGCAATTGTTTCCCGGATGTCTGCAAAGTCTTTTGAACGCCTTTTTTGATCCATCCACATACGGCTTGGGACTGATGTTCAGGATGCACAGCATCTATGAAATAGATCTCTTCATCAGGGTTTAAGGTCTCCTTTAAAGCCCTATATTGTTCTATGAAAATTCGTTGTTTTTCAGGATCTAATTTCCCAGGAATCTTTTTAGGACGTTTATAAACAAATCCGTGCTGTATGAGCCAATCTGTCATGCCACTTCGGGAATATTTTATCCCCTATTGCTCATGCACATAAGCTATGATCCCTTTGACTTTAAGATAGGTCTTTTCATGTAGGTGTTTTAGTAGAGACTCTTTTTGGTCTTGTGAAAGTTTTGATTTGCTACCGCCTCGAGGGCTACTTCCAGTTTTATTTTCGGAATCATATTCTCTGAGGTATTTCTGAACAGTGATAGGGCTTATCCGGAGTGTTTTAGCAAGATTTTTTGTTGAGATACCCTCATCATAGCCCAAAATTACACAAAGCCTATTCCGTTCAGAATAGTCTTTTGGATGCTTTAACTTGTGTTCTAAGTCAGCTCTCTGGCTAGGGATCAGTTTTTTCATACTCAATAGCTTAACACAAAACAAAATATTTTTCTATACGATTGAATCGGAACCACTATATATAGTAGAAATAGCAAAAAGAAATGCACTTCATACTTTTACAGTCATTTCTAGAAGATGGATTGTAAAGCGTTCTTTTGCGTGGATGGAAAAATTGAGAAAGAAAACTACATACAAGCCTGATATATGGTGGTTCTAGCTTTTATTGATCTACTTTTGAAAAGATTTTAAACAGGCTCTAAGAGAGTGCCTATTCCTAGCTTATTGCATGCCAATATTAAATTTATAGAGCAAGCTGCAGGATTCTTTGCAGTAATATGAAAAAGCTCCATCATGGGGAAAATCAGCTACACCTACTACAGAAGTTCCTATGCTTAAGATTGCTAAATCTTTAACTGTAAAGCGCTTTCTTATTCGAGATAGAATAGTTGTAGAGGTTGGTTCTGTTAAATTTTGATATGCAATATTTGTTGGACCCACTTCTATTGACATAACTTTTCTCTCTTGTTTTTTAGAAGCAAAAGTATAATCGAATAAATCATTAAAGATTATTTAATTCTGTAGTTGGTCTAATTTTTCTATGGTTTCCTCAAGTTTTTTTTCCGCTTGGGAAAGGTTATCTTTTAACGTACTTACAAGAGAAGCAGGTGCCTTTTCAAGAAAATTTGCATTAGCAAGTTGAGCTCGAAGCTTATTTTGTTGTTGGATGAGTTTTTCCTTTTCTTTAACCAAACGGATTTTTTCTCTAATTTTTAGTTCTTGCGGCAGGGGAATCTGTAATTTTAAGGAACCAATAAGGGTTTCTGAACTAAAGAGGAGATTCTGAGTTTCTTCTGTAAAGGTAATCGATTGGATACGGATAAGTGCTTTTAAAAAACCAGAATTTTTCTCTAAAGCAGCTCTTTGTTCATCTTGAGATGGTGCTTGAACAAATAGATCAATAGCCATATTTGGTGGCATTTGCATTTCAGCTCGAATAGCACGGATAGCATGAGTTACTTGGTCTAAGAAGGTAAATGTTTCTTCCACGTCAGGACGAATATCTTCTAGAATAGCTTGCGGGTAATTTGATACGATACAAGCTGAACTATTAATGGCTGCTAGCGCTTCTTGAGTGTAAGGATCTGTTTGATTTTCTATTCGAGAATCCAATTTTTGCTTGATTTTATCAAAGAGCTCTTCTGTTACAAAAGGTGCTATAGGATGCAGTAGACGAATAGAACTAAATAAAACCAAAGAGAGGATTTTTTGTTTATTTTCTCTGTTAGCGTTTACAGGATCTGTTAAGATAGGTTTAACCAATTCTACATAATAAGCACAGAATTGATTCCAGAAAAAATCATAAGCTGTAGAAAGCGCTTTATCAAAAGCATATTCTTTTAAATAGCTATTTACGCTTTGGATTGTACGGTTTAGCAAGGAAAAAATCCAACGATCCTCTAGAGTAAGGATAGACAGGTCAAGTCCTGTAGCGAAATTATCTGCACTTAAGTCCTTAATATTCATAAATACAAAACGAGCGCCATTCCAAATTTTATTCACAAAATTTTTAAATTCTTCAAATCTACGCCGATCTAAATCAATTTGACGCGCTTGTGTAGCGCTTGCGCAAAGACCCATACGCATCGCATCTGTTCCATAGAAATCGATAACTTCTAAAGGGTCGATGATGTTTCCTTTGGATTTAGACATCTTTTCCCATTTGGAATGAATCTCTGAAGGGGGTGTTTGCCCAAGTTCAAAGGGATGTTTTTCTGCATGCGTTAAATAAGCAATAGAGCCGTTTTCTTGATGACGCCAATAAGATTTTCCATAGATAAGTCCATGTAAAAAAACTTCAGGAAAAGGTGGCTGATTAAAAACATATTCTCCCATTAGGATCATCCGTGCTACCCAAAAAAATAAAATATCATGGCCTGTAATGAGAGTAGAGTTAGGATAGAACTTTTTTAACTCTTGTGTTTGATGAGGCCAACCAAGTGTACTAAAAGGCCAAATGGCTGAAGAAAACCAGGTGTCGAGTACATCTTCATCTTGGTACCAATGATCAGGGTTTTTTTGCACTTCAAGCGGTAGGCTAATGCCATCAAACACCAGAATCTGATCAGGATTGTTTTTATTGTACCAAATGGGAATCCGATGACCCCACCAAAGTTGACGGGAGATACACCAATCCCTTAAATGATCAATCCAATGAAAATAGGTATTTTCCCAATGAGGTGGAATCAAGGATACTTTTTTGTCTTCAACCAATTGGCGCAGGCGGTCTTTAAATTGACTAACTCGAACAAACCATTGCTTGGAAAGATAAGGCTCAATAATCGCTTTTGAGCGATAAGAAATTCCTATGCGATGGTTGTGGGGCTCAATCCTATTGATAAGGTTTCTTTTCTGTAGGGCATCTACTATAGCTACCCGTGCCTCTTGCATAGTTAAACCTGAGAATTCCTGACCTTGCTCATTAATCCGACCATCAGGGGTCATGATATTGATACTATCGAGTTTATGTGTTTGTCCCATTTGGTAGTCATTCAAGTCGTGCGCAGGGGTTACTTTAACAACACCTGTTCCAAAAGAGGGGTCGATAAGACGATCTGCTATAATGGGAATACTTCTTTTTACAAAAGGAACAATAACTCTTTTACCAACTAGGTGTTTATAACGCTCATCGCAAACAGATACTGCAAGAGCAGTATCGCCAAGCATTGTTTCAGGACGGGTTGTTGCAACTGTAATGAGTTTCTCTGGAGCATCTTCAAAGCAATAGTTAATATACCAGAGGAAAGAACTTTTTTCTTCATACTCTACTTCATCATCAGCTAACGCTGTTTGTGAAATAGGATCCCAATTAACTAGATAATCTCCGCGGTAAATCAAACCATCGTCAAACATTTTTTTAAACAAGGTGCAAACAGCTAAGTTGCGCTCTTTATCCATAGTAAAACAAAGACGAGACCAATCACAGGAGCAACCTAATTTCTTTAGTTGATTTAAAATTTGATTTTCACTTCTTTCTTTCCATTGCCAGATCTCTTGGAAAAATTCTTCTCTTGTAAAATCTTTACGTTTCTTCCCTTCTGTTGCTAGTAAACGGCGCTCTACAACGGTTTGTGTAGCAATTCCCGCATGATCGGTTCCTGGAACCCATAATGTTTCATAGCCCGACATTCTCTTCCAACGAATCAAGACATCTTGCAGAGTGTTCACAAGAGCATGCCCCATATGCAGCACACCGGTTACATTGGGCGGAGGCATACAAATACAAAAAGCGGGCTTTATAGAGGCCGGATCTACTTTAAAAAATTGTTTTTCTTCCCAAAAGAGATACCACTTCTTTTCGACTTCTTGAGGCTCATAACTTTTAGATAACGTCATAGATAACAAGAGGTTTTACATAAACAAGCCAGGATAGCATGTAAGGAGAGAAAATTTCAACGTATTCCCTATTAAGCAATGTTTTCTAGGCAATCAGTAGAGTGATTAAATTAATTCGACAGCAATGGGCGCTTTTGCTATACGCTTAAGCTCTTCTGGATTGAGATATAAGTTTTGCTCATATGCAACTAAAAGCGAACTTTTTAACAAGAAACCAAAAAGACATCCTCAAGGCTCGTCATCGCCATGAACGGGATAAAAGGCTATGCGATAGAATCAAATCTATTTTATTGTTAGATGAAGGGTGGACATGCCCACAAGTAGCACATGCTTTACTCCTAGATGACGATACGATAAGACATTATTATAAAATCTATTCAGAAGACGGAAAAGAAGCCTTACTAAATTTGAACTATACAGGAAAGGTTTGCTGGCTCAGTCAAAATCAGCTTGACCAACTAAAAATCTATGTAAAAGAAGAAGCACCCCATTCGGCTAAACAAGTGATTAATTTTGCCAAAGACCGCTTTGGAATATATAGTGGTTCCGATTCAATCGTATAGAAAAATATTTTGTTTTGTGTTAAGCTATTGAGTATGAAAAAACTGATCCCTAGCCAGAGAGCTGACTTAGAACACAAGTTAAAGCATCCAAAAGACTATTCTGAACGGAATAGGCTTTGTGTAATTTTGGGCTATGATGAGGGTATCTCAACAAAAAATCTTGCTAAAACACTCCGGATAAGCCCTATCACTGTTCAGAAATACCTCAGAGAATATGATTCCGAAAATAAAACTGGAAGTAGCCCTCGAGGCGGTAGCAAATCAAAACTTTCACAAGACCAAAAAGAGTCTCTACTAAAACACCTACAGGAAAAGACCTATCTTAAAGTCAAAGGGATCATAGCTTATGTGCATGAGCAATATGGGATAAAATATTCCCAAAGCGGCATGACAGATTGGCTCATACAGCACGGATTTGCTTATAAACGTCCTAAAAAGATTCCTGGGAAATTAGATCCTGAAAAACAACGAATTTTCATAGAACAATATAGGGCTTTAAAGGAGACCTTAAACCCTGATGAAGAGATCTATTTCATAGATGCTGTGCATCCTGAACATCAGTCCCAAGCCGTATGTGGATAGATCAAAAAAGGCGTTCAAAAGACTTTGCAGACATCCGGGAAACAATTGCGATTGCATTTTGCTGGAGCTCTTTGCCTGACAGGAATGAAGATTTTTACAGAGGAATATAAGACAGTTGATGCCGATGCAATGCTCGATTTTTTCAAGAAGCTAGAAAAACAGACAGAGGCTCGAATTATTCATGTAATTTTGGATAATGCAAGATCAAACAAAAATAAGAAACTAGAAGAGTTTCTGATGTCTTCTAGGATTAAAGTGCACTATCTCCCTCCTTATTCGCCGAATTTGAATCCTATTGAACGCTTGTGGAAGATCTTAAAGGAAAAGAAGGTATACAATCGATATTACGAAACGTCGGTGACTTTTTTTCAGGCAATTAGAGGATTCTTCTTAGAAGAGATACCGAAAATAACAGATATTTTGAAATGTAGGATAAACGACAAGTTTCAAGTCGTTGACTTAAATCCCATTAAGCTAGCCGTTTGAATCGGCACTAGTATATATAGTTTTCTTTCGCAATTTTTCCATAGCCTGCGAGTATTTTCTATCCACGCAAAAGAACGCTCTAGAACCCATCTTTTGGGAATAACTGTAAAAGTATGAAGTGTATTTCTTTTATTATATAAAAATAGTGTTTTTCTGTAATCAATCTCAATAACTTATAAAAGCTGCCATAGAAATAGAGCTGTGCATAAGATGCCATCTACCGGGGTTTTATTTTGAATCTCTTGATACAGCTCTTGTTTTGTTTTTAATAAGGTTTTAATGAGTTCTGATTCCTCTACTTTAGCAGCAGATAGATGAACTACATCTTGAGCCAAAAAATAAAATATTCTCTGATCTGTTATAGCAGGAAGGGGATAAATAGAAGGAAGTGCTTGCCAGGTCCCTCCTCCATAACCGGTTTCTTCGAGTAGCTCTCTTTTAACAGCTTCTAATGGGGTTTCACTTTGATCAACCCTTCCTCCTGGGCAACTGAGCAGCCATTTTCCTGTGGGATGTCTATATTCTAAATTGATGATAAAGCGCCCATCCGCAATGCGGGCTAAAACAACTGCTGCAGAAGAGCAAAGATCAAGACGAGTATAGGTATTTTGAAATCCTGTTGGCCATCTTAAGGAATCAACGTGTACATCAAAAAAGCCATGATAAGCAAACTGGCTTTTTTCTATTTTAGGGATAGTGGTATTTGACATGGATAGAGCGTATTTCTTTATGAATGCGATTAGAGTAGAGTTTGGCTTTTTTTTGATTTCCAGTACAATGAAAAAACAAACGCAATTGACGAAATAAGGAAATCTTTTCCCAAGTCAAAGCTGTTTGACTCCAAGCTTTATTAGTTATTTTTCCCTGTAAAAAATAGCTGAGTAATAGCTTACTAGTGGGAAAGGGAGCATCTATTGCTCCTTTAAGATAGGAAATGGCTTTAGCCTCTGACTGTTTATAACATAACCAACAACCTATCAGTGGATAAAAAACAGAAGAATCATCTTGTAAATCTTCTAAGTGATAGTAAGTAATGAGTTTTTCTGCCGCGCTCCATCGATTTTGGAGCAATAACAATTCTACTCCAAGAGGAGCTAGTTGTTGGTTCTGGATAAATAACTCAAAGAGCTCTTCTGAATATAGAGACTCTATTTTATTTTTTAGTATCGTTTGATCAAGTAAGTAATAGAGTGCTCTTGAAGCATTTTTAGCCCCGGGAAATTGAGTGAGATAGGTTTGAATAGCCAATGGAAATCCTTTTTTGTGCCCTAAACAAGCAATTTGAATTTTCTCTGCTTCTACGGGATCAGAACAGAGGTGTAAGTTTTCTCCTACCCAATGGTCAAACCCCATTGCTAATAAACCAAAGAACGCATTGGTTAGAATAAATAGAGGAGGCGTATTTTCTAAAATTTCAATCAGAGTAATTGGCTTTGCTAACCAAAAGGCTAACTGGCAGCTAAGATCTGAATACTTCGTCATTTTATCTTGATTGTCTAAATGGATAAAAAAGGGAATTGGTTCAAGATACTGATTAAGTAGGGTAACAATGCGTTTGTTTTCTGAGGAAGTAAATAATTTAGGAAGATGGCGCAGAGCTAAAAGGGCAAAATGGTAAGCAGGTATGCGTTTATAAGAAGAGGTTTGATGTAGGCGCATCATGATTTGTTCAACAATCATTTTAAACAAAGGGTGCTTTGAGTATTTGCGGATACAGATTTCTAAACATTTAATTTCTTCTTCAATCTCTTGGGTCTCTTTATAAACAAGCGATTTGCCTAAATATTCTAAAGGAGCTCCGGGAGTATGGCGCAATTTGCTAAATTCATCCAAAGCAAATAAATACAGTCGTTCTCTTTCGCTAGATTTCTTCTGTACAGTTGCGTATTTAATTAAAGTAATCCCTGCGCGAAATAAAGCCTCCCTTCCCTCCATGCGCCCAGAAAAAGAGTTGCCTATTCGTCGATACTCTAACAGTGCTTTGCTATAATTTTTATTAGATAAAAAAGCATCGGGAATCGCTAAGCAATTAATCATTGCATTTTGACTCCCTAAGCTAATCCGAATATTAGAAACGGTAAAATAATTATCGTAGGATACTAAAGCAATCTGAGTCGTAGGCAAAGGAATCAAACTTATATAGTGACAAATTAGTGTGTGATTTAAATAGACATATAAATGGTTATCCATTTTATCGATCTGCAAACTCAATGCGATATTTTGGGGAATATCTAAATCATTTACAGTCATAACTTCAGCACTACCATAGAAAAGCCTGCAGCTCATAGGAGACTGATTGAACCATATAGTATATCCCTCTCGGAGAATCCCTCGTTTATTTACCTCAGTAGTAGTAAATAATAGTCCCATTCCTACTGAATGAGATTGGATGTAAATCTCTGTTTCAACTCGAATGTTTCCATTAAAGGAATCTTTTGAAAGCATTAATTGTAGCCATTCCATGACCTCTGGAGATCTTGTAATTGCTAGATGTTTAGTGAATAAAATATTTTCCTGAAAGGCCCAATCTTGCTTGCAATTAATATCTAGCTCAGATGTTAAAACCCATTCAGGTTTGCCTTCTATAAACTTTTTGAGCTCAACGATCATATCATCAACGCTTTCAAATCGATCAGATGCAATTGGTTGTAAACAGCGTTTTGCAATATCAGAGAGATGCACAGAAATATCTCTATAGGGAGCGATTTCTGTGGGGTTAATCCATTTTTCTAAATGCATAGTTTTACGAAAACTACGTAAAGAGCTTCGATAAAAAGGCAGGCGAAGGGTGAGTATTTGATATAGAATTACGCCTAGAGAATAAATGTCGCTTAAAGGGGTGGATTGTTCTCCTTTTGCACGCTCTGGTGCAAGGTAATTAAGTGTACCTGGTACTTTTCCTGGTCTTGTAAGATTCTGGTAATTTCCCATGAGCTCGGAAAAAGAGGTTTCTTCTTGGCCTATGAAATCAGCTAAGCCCCAATCTAAAATGAGCACTTCTCCATATTTTCCAACGATAATATTATCAGGTTTTAAATCTCTATGTAGAATTCCTTTAGAATGCGTATAAGCAATGGCTTCGCACACAGAGAGAAAAATACGAGTAAGCGCCATAATGGAGCTGCCAATAGGATGTTTGGGCTCGGCTATTTTCTCCTCTTCAAAAGCGGTTTTTAAGATTTTTTTAAGTGTTTCTCCTTCTACATAAGGCATCGTAAAATAAGGGATTGCTTGATCAGCATAGATGTTAAATACAGGGATAATGGAAGGATGCGTCAGAGTAGCCGTTACCCGGGCTTCTCTTAAAAAACGCTCTCTTAAAACCGCACTATCTTTTAATTCTGCGCGCATCCTTTTAAGGGCAACTAGTCGACCAGATACCCCTTCTTGGGCTAATAAAACCTCTCCCATACCTCCTTTGCCCAAACTTCGTAGGATTTGATAGGAACTAGAATGATCAAATCTTAAGCTCATGAGTTCAATTTAAATCCGCTAAATGCTAATATGATTTCAATGTTTTTACCTTTATCATCTTCAAGTGTTGTATTTGGTAGAGTTTTAGGTAGATTTTTGCAAGAAAAAAATGATAGGAGCTCAGCTTTTGGTTAAACAAATTGTACTAACAGGAGATCGACCAACAGGACCTTTGCATATCGGTCATTATGTAGGATCTCTAAAAAGTCGACTAGATTTACAAAAAACGTGTAGACAATTTGTTATGATTGCAGATGCACAAGCATTAACCGATAATGCAAAAGATCCTAAAAAAGTACGAGAAAATATTCTACAAGTGGCACTAGATTACCTTGCTGTAGGAATAGACTCTGAGCAAACCACTATCTTTATTCAGTCATTAATACCTCCTTTATTTGAGCTTACCTCTTATTTTTTAAATCTTGTTACTTGGAATCGTTTGAAGCATAATCCCACCATCAAGAGGGAAATTTTACAAAAAGGGTATGAAAAAAATATCGCTGCTGGATTTATGATATATCCGGTTAGCCAAGCAGCGGATATCACAGCTTTTAAGGCAGATATAGTCCCGGTTGGAGAAGATCAGCTACCCATGATTGAGCAAACCAATGAGCTTGTACGCCATTTTAATCATGCCTACAACACGAATGTATTCACTAGCTGTAAAGCGCTTACTACAAAGGTATCGCGCTTACCAGGTCTTGATGGTAAAGAAAAAATGAGTAAATCGCTGAATAATGCTATCTTTTTATCCGATTCTCCTGAACTCATTTCCAAAAAAATCAAAGGTATGTATAGCGACCCCAACCACACCCGAGTAGAAGATCCAGGCAATGTGGAAGCAAGTCCTGTTTTTACCTACCTTGATTGCTTTGATCCGGATCTCTCTTTTTTAGAAGACCTTAAACAAAAATATCGTAAAGGAGGTTTAGGGGATGCAGTGGTTAAAAAACGCTTAAACGAAGTTCTACAAGCTTTTCTAGAACCCATTCGCAAAAGACGAGAGCATTACGCACAAGATCCTCGTGAAGTGATGAATATACTCCAAAAAGGTACGGATAGGGCTAATCTGGTTACGCATCAAACTCTTATAGAAGTTCGTCAAGCAATGGGATTAGATTACTTTTCTTCATCATCTTCTTCCAGCTCATGATTGAGGTCTTCTTCCTCTTCAGCAAGGGTTTCTTCCTTGCCTTCCATGAACTCGCGAAACAACAAGTAGATCCCACCTGTAGCAAATAAGACAGGTAGTAAAACCTCCCATATATCAAATTGTACGGTGATAAACACTCCCACAAACACAAAGAGAGTAATGACCATATCGTAAAATCGCCCTAGTAAATACTGTCTAAAAGCTAAAGGCAATCCAATTACTAACATAATAGCAGGCCACCAAGTATGTAAGTAACTGATGATAGCCAGCCCAATCAAAAATAAAGCTACAGAGAATACCTTAGCGCGTCTTCTAGAAACAAGAGGGTGATACATGATTTTTTCCTTTTTCTTCACTCTAAAAAGAAAGTCATTTTTATTTCAAACTTTAATTAATTTTAATTATAAACAGTAGTGATAAATTATATCACTACTTGTATTAATCATTTTAAATAACAATTTAGGTCATTATTAGATAGAGTTTCTGATAGTTTTTCTTTCAGAAAAGGGATTTTGTTGTTTTAAGCTCTGATTTATGTGTTCTTGGAAGGTTTTTGTATATTTCCCTCCATGATAAGTAATTTTAGCATGACATGGTTTAGGAGGGGAGTTCTCCTCTAGTTTCTGAATTGTCTCGCTTTTGGGAAGATAAGAGATATTAGCATAACATAATTTAAGCTGTGGTGCTTGATATGATTCAAACCAATGCTGTAAATCCTCTGTTATTTTATGTGAGTTATCTAGGAGGTTAGACATAGTATTTGATGTAACAGGTATAGACATATAATAATTTTCCTATTTATTTTTTTATTTAATAATTATTAAAAATGAGCAAGTTATCTTTAAATAGACTGAATGTTTTCCTGTCTATTCTGTTTTTTCGACTGAATTAAACTGCTTTATTCTATCAGAAACTGATAATCCCTGTTCTTCAGTTTGTTTATAATTGCTTTTTACATGCATGGATTGCGTTCTGCGAAGATTAGTTCTATTCTGTAGTGGTTCAGCTTCTAACGAAAGCATTGTACTAGTTTGGGGCAATGGGCTAGCTTCCTTAGGCTTGTTTACTATTTTATTGTATTGATTTTTTATTAATTCTTGTGTTGGATATAGTATTTTAAATTTAGGAACTTTTGCTCCATTCGTACAATTAGAATCAGATTCTGCTTGTTTTTTCTCTATCTTCTTTGTATCTTCTACAGAAGAAGGAGGAGGAGGTGGTGGTGGTGGTGGAATAGTAGTCTTTTTCTCTTCTTGTTGTTGTGAAATAAGAGCTTGGTTTTGTGAAGTAAGATCTTGTTTTTGTAAAATAAGAGCTTGGTTTTGTGAAGTAAGATCTTGTTTTTGTAAAATAAGAGCTTGGTTTTGTGAAGTAAGATCTTGTTTTTGTAAAATAAGAGCTTGGTTTTGTGAAGTAAGATCTTGTTTTTGTGAAATAAGAGCTTGGTTTTGTGAAGTAAGATCTTGTTGTTGTGAAATAAGAGCTTGGTTTTGTGAAGTAAGATCTTGTTTTTGTGAAATAAGAGCTTTTCTATGAATGTTTTTTCTTGTTTTTGTAAAATAAGACCTTGGTTTTTTATAGACATTTGTTTTAGGGCAATAAGAACAGTGGTTTTTTATAGACATTTGTTTTAGGGCAATAAGAACAATGTCTAAAACTTTTTTATCTATAGATTCTTCTTCATCAGAGGTAATTTTCTTAACCTCTAATAGATTATTAATATTACTAGTGCTTGCTGAGTTGCTTGTAGTAACTACAATCGCCATGATATATCACTCCAATTTTATAATAATGAATTAATATTAATTTAATTATTTATATTTTTTAATTTACTTATTAAAGTAAATTGATTTTCTTCACTTATGAACTAGTAGAATATAAAAATCCAGAAGCAATTGAAAAAGAAACTACAGAGGTAAGTTACTTCTTGAGAAAGATTAAATGTTCTTTTAAATAGGGCGCAGTTCTTGATTGAGAACTTTTTGCTACCTGTTCGGGAGTTCCCTTTGCCATGATTTCTCCTCCGTTTAGACCACTGCCGGGACCTAGATCAATGAGGTAATCTGCAGAAGAGAGTAAATCAAGGTTATGCTCGATCATGATTACCGTGTGGCCTTTATCGACTAGTTTTTGGAAGATGGGAATGAGTTTAGCGATGTCGTCTGCATGAAGACCGACGGAGGGTTCGTCAAATAAATAAAGAGTATGTCCTCGTGCAGATTTAGATAGCTCGCGGCTAAGGCGTAGGCGCTGAGCCTCTCCTCCGGAGAGGGTAGCTATTTCTTGACCAAGAGCTAGATAACCAAGACCGACTGTTTGTAGGGTTTCTAAAATGCGTATAGCTTTGGGAATGGGAGGAAGGAAAGAAAGAGCTTGTTCTACTGTCATATGTAGAATATGCCCGAGGTGTTGGCCTTTATAGGTTACAGTAAGACTAAGGGCATTAAGACGAAAACCTTTGCATGATTCACAAACGATAGATACATCGGGTAGAAATTGTAGGGAAACACGTCTGATTCCATGTCCTTGGCAGGTTATGCACATTCCTTTAGGATGATTAAAGCTAAAGTTTTTAGGAACAAGACCACGTTTTTTAGCTTCGGGAAGTGCAGAGAAAAATAGGCGAAGAGAAGCGAGTAAATCCACATAGGTAGTAATATCAGATCGATTGGTTTGGCCAATGGGATTTTGATCGAGCATAAGGACCTTATCGACAGCTAGATTGCTAAAGTGTGTGTTTGAGTAAGCAAACTCCGATTTTTTTGTACGGATAGCTTCTAAAGCAGCAGGATAGATTAGATCGGTTAATAGAGTGGATTTACCAGATCCTGATACGCCTGAAAGACAGGTCCAAACGTGTAAAGGAATTTGTGTAGTAATCTTTTTTAGATTGTGTAGGTGCGCATTTTTTATCTTGATAAAAGAAAAGGGTTTTCGACGGGAGGAAAGAGGGATTTTCTTTTTTCCTGTTAAATAAGCCCCGGTTAGAGAATGAGGGTTGTCTTTAATTTCTTGCAGAGTGCCTTGTGCGATAATTTTACCGCCTTCTTTTCCTGCTTTTGGCCCAAAGTCCAATACATAATCGGCGAGTTGAATCGTGAGCGGATCGTGTTCCACTAAAACAAGGGTATTGCCTAGTTGACAAAGGTGAAGAAGGGCGCGGTTGAGCTTTTCATTATCATAGGGGTGCAGGCCAATGGTTGGTTCATCCAATACATAAAGGCAGCCTGTTAAACCACTGCCAATTTGTCTGGCTAATCGAATGCGTTGAGTTTCTCCGCCAGAGAGAGTAGGAGCGCTGCGCTCCAAAGAGAGATATTCAAGGCCGATCATTTGCAAAAGCTTTAAGCGTTGAGTGATTTGGTCTAGGACATCTTGCATGAACTCAACATCAGCTGTTAAAGAACTTACAAAATGTATAGCTTGGTCAATAGAAAAATGACACAGATCTACAATCGATACCTGATTGATGGTAACATGACGAGCAAGAGGATTTAATCTTCTACCTTGGCAAGCAAAGCATGTGCTTTGATTGAGCAGGGTAGAAAGGATTTGTTTAGTAGGGGCATCTCCTAATTTTGCTAGGTTGGCAAGTATAGAGTTAAATCCTAGCCATTGCAGTTCTAAATGATCTAAAGAAATGGTTTCTTTAGCCCCGTTAAAAAGAAAATGGATCTGCTCTGGTAGAAGAGATTGAATGGGTTGATTAGGATCGATTATCTGTTTTTTTAATAATTGATAAAAAACTTTAAGGCAGTATTTAGAGGCAGCTTCTTTCCAAAAAATACAGATGAGTTCATAAGAAGAGAGCTTCATTATCTCTGGAAATCTATAAAGATCGGCTCCATATTGAAATCCCAGGCCATGACATTCTAAACACATCCCTTGTTCTGTGTTAAACGAAAAGGTATGTGGAGTAATAGGTGGATAAGACTTGCCGGTACTAGGGACTGCAAAAGAGAGATTGAAAAATAAGTCTCGATCTTCCAGAGCTACGACAAGAGATCCTTTAGAAAGATCGGAGGCTTTTTCAATCGCATCAAACAAGCGCTGTTCTATTTGAGGCTCTACCTGCAGACGATCAATGACCAGAAATAATTGATGTCTGCGATTGGGATCAAAGGGAATAGGATCATCTAAGGTAAAATAGGTATTATCTAAACGAATACGCAAGTAGCCTAATTTCTGTAGACGTTTGGTAAGCTCGGTAAAGCTCTCACAGCGCTTGAGTTCTATTGGAGAAAGGACTTGTATTTTAGTATGTAGAGGTAATTGAGTTAGGCTCTTTACTACATATTGTTTGCTAATGGTACGGATTTGTTCTTTTGTCTCAGGACAGTGAGGAATGCCTAAGTGTGCATAAAGGATACGTAAAAAATCATAGATCTCCGTCATGGTACCGATAGTAGATCTGGGATTACCCGCATGATTTTTTTGTTCAATTGCAATGGCAGCGGAGAGATTTTCAATAGACTCTACTTTAGGCTTAGGCATTTGTTTGACAAACTGCCGTGCATAAGGAGAGAGAGATTCAATGTAGCGCCTTTGTCCTTCTGCATAGAGTGTTTCAAAAGCTAAGGAAGATTTCCCTGAACCAGAAGGACCTGTACAGAGAGTGATTTTATTTCTAGGAATAGAAACATCGATTTCTTTCAAGTTATTCTGGGAAGCTTTTACAACGGTAATTAACTGGTTTTGTTGCCTTAGATCTATCGTAGAAGATGGTGGTAGCAAAGGTAGAGATTTTAATGCCTGTTTGATAAAAAAAGCGGTAGGAGTGTGCATTTTAGCCAGCTTTTCAGGAGTTGTAGAGGCGATGATTTTACCTCCTTTTTTTCCTCCTTCAGGCCCTAATTCGACAACCCAGTCCGCTATTTTAATCAGGTCGATGTTATGCTCGATTACCAAAACACTATGACCTTTGTTAACAAGTTTTTGCAATACTTGAAGTAGCTTATCAATGTCATAAAAATGTAGTCCCGTTGTGGGCTCATCTAAAATGTACACGGTATGTCCTCTACTGGAACGACAAAGTTCTTTAGCCAACTTAATCCGCTGTGCTTCGCCACCTGATAGAGTAGGCGAGGCTTGGCCTAATTTTAAATACTCAAGCCCTACTTGATGCAACATGTCTAATTTTTGATGGATATGAGGAATAGAGGAAAAAAATACAGACGCTTCTGCAATAGTCATTTCTAAAACATCGTAGATCGTTTTCCCTTTATAGGTAATGGATAGAGTATTTTCATCAAATCTTTTCCCTTCGCAAATCGAGCACTCTATCCATTCATCTTCCATAAAATCCATATCGACTTTGATCATTCCCATGCCATGGCAATGGATACAAGATCCTTGCTTAACGTTAAAACTAAAACGACCTGCTGCATACCCTTGCGCAATGCTTTGCGGAAGTTGACTGTATAGATCGCGAATATCGTCGAAGAGTTTAATGAAAGTAGCGGGATTTGATCTGGAGGTTCTGCCTATGGGGGTTTGGTCAATCGCAATCACTTTATCAATTTGTTCTATGCCTTTTATGTTTTTATAAGTTCCAATGGGTAGTTTTGCACGGTGAAGAGCATTATCGAGTATCGGATAAAGGGTATCTGTAATTAAAGAGGACTTACCCGATCCCGATACCCCTGTAATCGCAACGAGCAAATGCAAGGGAATTTTCAGGGTAACTTGCTGTAGATTGTGATGAGAAGCTCCTTCTATAGTTAAAAAAGAAGTGCTTGTGCGTCGTTTAGGAATGAGAATATTTAATTTGCCAGAAAGATAGGCACCTGTAAGAGAAGAAGGAGTATTCAGTAAATCTTCAAGTGAGCCACAAGAGATAATTTCACCTCCTTCTTTTCCTGCTTTTGGGCCTACGTCGACAATTGTATCTGCTGCGCGAATGGTTTCTTCATCGTGCTCTACAACAATCACAGTATTGCCTAGCTCTTTGAGTTTTCTTAAAGTATGTAGCAGCTGGGTGTTGTCTTGTGGATGCAGACCTACCGAAGGCTCATCGAGTACATATGTGGCGCCGACAAGTCCTGAGCCAATTTGTGTAGCCAAACGTACACGTTGCGTCTCTCCTCCAGACAAAGTAGGTGCGCTGCGCTCAAGGCTGAGATAATGCAAACCGACTCCTTTTAAAAAAGCAAGACGTTGCTTGATCTCTTTTAAAAGTTCTTCTGCAATGATCTGTTCTTCATCGGTAAAGACAAGGTTTTCAAAAAAAGTATAAGCATCATGAATAGATAGATGGGTAATTTCCGCAATTCTTTTTCCATGAATAGTAGTTGCTGCAGGATAGGGTTTAATGCGCTCTCCTAAACAACTAGGACAGATGGATGGTATAAGTAATTCTTGAATTTTTGCACGATAAAGATCGCTTTGTGCTTGCTCGTAACGCTCTTTTGCATCAGCTAATACGCCTTTAAAATGCACATATTCCGTCCAGCGCGTTTTTTTTATAGGATGGACAAATTTCATGGGTGTCCATTTTTGCTCTATTCCGTATAGAAATACTTGTTTGGCTTTATCAGAAAGCTTTTTCCAAGAAGTACTCACACTAAAGCCGTAAATACGAGCTAAATTATCGTAAATATTGCCCCAGCGTACTGTATTATAAGATCCTGCAACTGTGCAGCAGTCTTCTTTAATAGACAGGTTGGGGTTGATGATTTTCTCCAAATCAAAATCTTCTATCCTTCCCAATCCTAGACATCTTGG
This sequence comes from Candidatus Rhabdochlamydia oedothoracis, assembly GCF_019453995.1. NCBI lineage: Bacteria > Pseudomonadati > Chlamydiota > Chlamydiia > Parachlamydiales > Candidatus Rhabdochlamydiaceae > Candidatus Rhabdochlamydia > Candidatus Rhabdochlamydia oedothoracis. The sequence goes on from NZ_CP075587.1 coordinate 892,807, forward strand.
ACACATCCCTTTAGGGTGATTAAAAGAAAAATCAGAGGGTTCTAAAGGGGCATAAGATAACCCAGATTCTGAAGAGAAAGCATGCTCTGAAAAAAGCAGCTCTTCTTGTGTATCGACAAGGATGACGCGCATAACGCCAAGACCTGCTTCTAACGCTTGAGAAATGGATTCAAGAAGTCTTTTCTCTTCAGTTGGATCAAGAGTCAGTCGGTCAATAATGAGATCTACATCGTGTGCTACTTTTCCATCGATCGCAATCTCTTCTGTTAGATTAACCATTTTTCCATCTAGGAGTATTTTGGTAAATCCTTTACGCAAAAGCTCTTTAAAATCTTCTTTGAATTCTGCTTTTTTATTGGAAGCATAGGGCGCTAAAATCAAAATTTTAGTACCTGTTTTAAGTTTTTGGATGCGCCGTATGATTTGACTCATGCTTTGAGGGGTTACTATTTGCTTACTAATAGGGCAATGAGCAATGCCCACTCGTGCAAAAAGAACACGTAGATAGTCATAGATTTGCGTGATTGTTCCTACCGTAGATCTTGGATTGCGACCAGCTGTTTTTTGTTCAATGGCTACAGTAGGGGATATTCCTTCTATACTTTCTGCCTTCGGTTTAGGCAGATCTCCTAAATGGCGTCTGGCATAAGTAGAAAGAGATTGTAAATAACGCCTTTGTCCTTCCACGTAAATGGCAGAAAAAGCTAATGAGGATTTACCCGATCCCGATACGCCTGTAAACACAATCAGTTGGTTGTGATTTAAAGTAAGATTTACTTCTTTTAAGTTGTGAACGGCTACTTTTTTTAAAATAATCTGGCGCATAGACAACAAATCATACATTATTTCCCTTTTTTTGAAATACTTGCATTAAGTATCATAATCCTTTTAGACAACCATTAAATAATAGTTTATAGCACATGTTAAGAAAGACAAAAATCATTTGTACGATTGGCCCCTCTGTTAGAAGCTATGAAAAAATTCTACAACTCATCGATGCAGGGATGAACGTAGCCCGCTTAAATTTTAGCCATGGAAGCCCTCAAGAACATCGAGAAACCATTGAAATGCTAAAAAAAGCGCATAAGGAGAAGGCGGTTCCTCTTGCTATTATGCTGGATACCAAGGGACCTGAAATCCGTTTGGGGGCCATTAAAAATAATTGTTTGGAAGTTTTCCCCAAACAAAAAATATTAATTACCAAGGAAAAGGTGCTAGGAGATGCTAATGGCATAGTTATCCAGCCCTCTTTTGTGCTTGATTCTCTTCAAGTAGACGCTCAAGTTTTGTTTGATGACGGCTATATACTAACCAAAGTTGTAGCAATCTCTAAAAAAGGGGTTTTAGTTGAAATAGAAAATCATGGGGTTATTCGATCTTACAGGGGTGTCAATGTCCCGGGAATTAATATCAATCTGCCTTCTATGACAAAGCAAGATATAGAGGATATTGTATTTGGCTGCAGATTAGGCGTTGATCTGATTGCCGCTTCTTTTATTCGTTCTGCTGAACATGTTTTAGAAATCAAGCAGTTGTTGATGGATCAAGAAAGGTCTGAGATTCTTATTATTGCTAAAATAGAAAATAGTTTAGGTATACAAAATTTTGATGCCATTTTGCAAGTGGCAGATGGGATCATGGTAGCAAGAGGAGATTTAGGAGTAGAACTGCCTTTAAACCAAGTACCTCGATTACAGAAAATGATGATTCGTAAGTGTCGTCAGGCAGGTAAACCCGTTGTGACTGCAACCCAAATGCTAGAATCAATGATTGCAAACCCTCTGCCCACACGTGCTGAGGTGTCAGATGTAGCTAATGCTATCTATGATAGCACATCTGCTGTCATGTTATCAGGAGAGACCGCTGCTGGAAAATACCCTATTCAAGCAGTGCAAATGATGAAAGAGATTGCAGAAGAGACCGAAAAGGATTTTAATTACCGGCAATTATTTGCTAATGATTCGGCAATAGGTTTTAAGGATATAGCCATAACAAACTCTGTAGCTCTAGCCTCGGTTAAAACCGCCTATAGTTCTCATGCTAAGGCAATTTTTGTTTTTACCAATAGCGGGTTTTCTGCACGAGCTCTATCCCGTCTTCGCCCAGAAATTCCTATTATTGCTTTAACTCCCCATGTTAAAGTGTATCATCAATTAGCTCTTGAATGGGGGGTTACCCCCGCGTTATCTTCCGCACAAAAAAATATCCAAGAGGCTTTTATACAAATAAGTAACTTTGCTCTAGAGCAAGAAATTGTACAGTTAGGAGATTTGGTGGTAGTGGTAGCAGGAGATCCTTTTGGAATTAGTAGAACAACTAACACCATGATTGTAGAAACCATCGGAGGCAATAGTTTCTCTTAAATGTTTAGTAGCACTTAAGAAATAGCTGCAATTCTTTAGAGGCCTCTTTTAAAGCTGTTAAAAAAGAAAGCTTTTGCATTTGAGGTGCCATTTCTGGAATAGCAGTTAGATCAATCAAAGCCGCCTTAAGAAAATTTTCATGATTGTGGAATTGATCATGGTATTGATTCATTAAATCCATCAAGGTTTTTGCGTGCTTTCCTATTTCTTTGCGGCTGGGACTAAAGTGTTCATCTTGTTGGATCTTAGAAATTAAAGAATCGACTTTTGCCTTTAATTTTTCAGCCTCTTTGATGAAAAGAGGATGAGCTCCTGAAGAGGGTTGAAAAGCGCTCATACGCATACTCCTTAGTTTATAATTTCATCCTACATTTACTATATAAATAATTCAACGATTTACTATTAATTATATTTTTATTTTAGATTGTATTAAACTAAGTGCTACTAAACTAGCTGTTTCTGTTCTTAGAATATTCGAATGAAGACGTATGGGTTTAGCGTGTAAATGCGAGATTACATAAGATTTTTCCCTATCAGACAATCCTTTTTCTGGTCCGATACAGAAAATAATAGGAGGAATGCACTCATTTTTAGGCATTTCCCATAAATAAGGATTTTGTATAGAAAGATCGCCAACTAACATAGTTGCTTTTATCTGTTGCCACTGGTTAAGAGGAGGTTTTATTTCTATACCGGGTAAATCAAGTCTACCACACTGTTTAAGAGCTGCAATAGAAAGAGCTTGTAGACGGTGTAATTGCTGGTCAGAAACCCCTTTTTTTTCACTCAGCTCCCCAGGAAAAAGCCAAAATTCTGTGGCATTTAGCTCTGTTGCTTTTTCTATGATCCATTCTAAATGGTTCATCTTAGCAATCCCTTGAGCTATAATAATACTTGGCTTAGCATCTTCTTTTACTACGGATAATATCTCTATTTGCATGCGTGTTTTTTCTATTTGTACAACAGATCCGATAGCTAGCTGTCTTTTTCCGTTTACCAATTCCACTTTCTCTTTTAAACGAATGCGGTCCACATTCAGATGATGTAATTCTTTACTAGTAACAGATAAGATATCTGCTTTTTGAAAAGAAGATTCTAAAAAAAATCGATTATGGGGCACGCAAAACCGCCCTTTTTAAAACCTGAGAAAAAGGTTGATCGTCTTGCGTATTTCCTAAGCGATACAATTGCTCTAAAGAAATGATCTGAAAAGCCGATAGCTTTAAAAAATAACGATAGAGTTTGTGGTAAGAAGAAAAGTTATAGATCAGCTTATAGCAGAAGTTGCTCTGCAAAAGATCCTCTTCTTTTTCATAATACTCTATTTGCATATCTTTGATTTGTACAGAGTAGCTTTTAGGAACTTTAAGTGTAATGAATTCATGCGGATACACTTCGCGAAAAGCTATCAAATCAGAAGCTATTTTTTCAAATAAAGATCTTTCTTGGGGCAAAATTACACAAATAGACTCAAAACGAAACTTTCCTTTTATTCTTTTTAAGGTTTGTTGTTTCCAACGATTGTGCAGCCAAAGCCATTGATCCGGTTTTTCCATAATACTTGTCTCTAGTATAGATAAGGCTTGCAGCATCATTCTCTCTATTTCTTGATGAGCAGGAGCTTTTCGATTAGGCCAAATAGGCTCGGAATACCGAATATGGTAGCCTGTTTTTTGACGTTTCATAGTTGCTACAACAAGAGGGGATCCTGTCCGATAAGATAACAATGCAGGTATAGGAGATGTCCAAGCTTTCCTGCCTAAGAAAGAGGAGCACAAACCCCTCTCTGGCATTCCTTGATCACCGACGATTCCCAAAAAAGACCCTGCTCTTAAAGCTTTCAATCCTTCTCTTACCGCTTCTCTGGGATGGATAATCTTACCACCGTATTTTTGTCTGATTTTAAGTGTCCAATTATAGAGAAATTGGTTTTTAATCGGTCTTCCTATAGCAACCCCTCGCATGCGCTGAGATCCTTCTAGAAAAAAAAGTTCCCAGTTTGCTTGGTGTCCACAAAAAAAGATCGGAGATGTTCCTGCTTTGTACAAACCCTCTACCTGTTCTGGATTTTCGCACTGCACAAGGTGATGGATGTTTTTTTCTCTAGAAAGCTTAGGGTATTCTAAATAGGTGATCATCACATTTTGTATAGAGCGCTTAGCTAGAGAAACCAATTCCTTCTTAGAGAGATGTAAACTACTAGCTAAGCTCAAATTGGTCAATGCACGCTTACGGAACTTGGAAGATCCATAGAAAAGACAAGCCCCTAGAAAAGCGCCTATCTTATGAATACTTCGATAAGATAGCCAACGCAAAGGCCAGGTAAAGACTAAAATACTAAAATATACCAAACGATCGGAGAACATTTTTTATGTATAACAGGTTAAGGCATAATATATGAATAGGTAAGTTATTCTCATAGTTTTAATAAATTCAAAAAAAACCCTTAATTAAGGGTGCTTATAGTAGCATCTTTAGGGTTTACCAAAAGCCCTTTCAACCTCGAAGTGCACAAAAAAGAACATATAAATATTTGAAAAAACATCTATTGTGCACTCGAGCATAGCATGTTTGTAGATAATCTCCTAAACACTTCTATTGGAGTTTCGAAGTTGAGAGCCTTTCTAGGTCTGTTATTTAGTATAAGTTTCCACCCTTGCCATATCCTTGGAAGTCGTATCTAAAAAGCTTTGTGTTTTAGGAAAATATTGCCTAACTAGTCCGTTTGTATGCTCAATAGCTTAACACAAAACAAAATATTTTTCTATACGATTGAATCGGAACCACTATATACTGATATCTTTGATAATTTAAAGAACAGTTCAAAAAAATAAAGCGATAGTAATCCTATAAATCTTTATACAAGCCCTCTTTTGTTTTTATTCGTAGTTAATATTTAATTAAAATTAACATTGAAATGTTAATATATAGACTTAATTAATATTAACTATAGGATTTTAATGTCATATTATCTAGATACCATTAATATTGAAAAAACAACAGCCTCAGAAACATACAGTAAAGTACCGGGAAAGGTGATTGAATTACCTGCTGGTTCAAAAAAGAACCGCTTGAAGTTCGAATTACCATCAAATGACACCTCTATTCAAGCAGCAGCAAATGTATACGTAGAAGTTATTGGTAAGGGTTTTTTTGAGTGCAGTAAGTCTTTTATTTTATCCATCATGTCCATGATGGATCTTAAATTCTTTAAAACCACATATAAAGGGAAAACAATCTATATCAATATGAATAGCCTTTCAAATCGATTAGGTATTAAGGTTAATAAAACCTGTTCGAAAAATTTTCATTTAGAAATTGAAAAGCAATTTGAAACAATTCGTGAAGCCGAAAAGAAAATAGATGCGTTTTTTCAAGAATTAACCAAAACAAGATATAAAGAAAACGGTAATGAGTTAAAAACTACTAATGGGGATCCCATATCAAAGACTTGTTTTCGCAAACTGCTTGGATTAACAGCATTCTCCCATTTTCATGCTAAACAAAAACAAGAATCGAGTTATTTACTAAAAGATGGGAGCATACTTTTTTTAAAGAAGCAAGAAAATAAAGAATGGCCACTAATCACATTATTTACAGAAAAGGTGTTGGGTAAAGGTTGCTTTGGAAAAGTATTAACCGTCCAAGAATTATCTATGGGTAGAATATCTGTTGCAAAAATAGCTCATGCATCTAATCAAAATGAAGATGTTAGAAATGAAGATCTCATCTTAAGCAAGATTTTTCATAATAGCAACCCGGCTGGAATTCAACAAAAACCCTATTCCTTATTTAACTTTAGACTAAAAGATATCAATTATTGTGGATACATAGCACCAAAATATGACACTAGTCTTGATAATATAATGCGCCAATTAGAGACAGCGGAAAAAATAGAGGCTGCTAGACAGCTCCTTAGAGGGTTAAAAGAATTGGAAAATCAGAAAATTAGCCACGGAGATATTAAAGAATCAAACTGTCTGTTTAGGAGAAAAAGCGATACTTCTATAGAATGTGTTATTGCGGATTTTGGAGGAGCCAATGACCTATCAAAACAGCCTAAATGGGCATACGGCGCTCCCTATTATCAATTAGAAGAAGACTATAAAGCGTATCAGTCTTTGTACGAACAACAAAACTCTAAGAAAATAAAGAAGGGAAGAGCTAAAATTTATGCAGACGTAACAAAACTCCTACTGCGTAGAGATGTTTATGCCATGGGAGTTACCCTAGCAATGCTGCTAGAGAACTCTAGAATTAAAGCAGAAAACAGCGAAAAGCTGTATTCTCTTGTAAACCGAATGCTAGAAGCCTCCTGGAAAGAGCGCATTAGTGCCTCTGAAGCTTTAGCAGAATTTGAAAGAATCTTTCCTTTTCAAGCTGTAAGTGAAGCTATTTAATAGCTGGAAGATTCAATCTTAACCTTCCCTCTAAAAACGCGATAAATCATAGCGCTATAACAAAATACAAAGGGAAGTCCAATAGCTACAATAATCAATAGCACGGTAAGATTTAAATCTGAACCAGAAGCGTTTAAGAAGTTCAGGCTTAAAAGATCTGGCTGTATTAAAGAGCGTACAAGATTAGGAAATGTGCCTATCCCAAAAACAACAAGCATGAGGATAATTCCTAAGCAGGAAAAAAGAAAAGCTTGAAAGTCTTTTTTTAGAGAAAATAGTCTGGGTACATTTAGAATAGCTAATAGAGCAGCTATAGGAACAAGCGAGAGCCATCTATACTCTTTAATGCGCTCTACCATATGAGGCATAAACATCCAAGTAGAAAGCGTTGTGATAAAATAGGTAATTACAAATAAGAGAATGCAGCGTTTGACCCAAATACGCAATCGCTCATGCAACACCCCTTCTGTTTTCATAGTTAAATAGATGGAGCCGTGCATAATAAACAGTGTTGTGGTAAATAATCCAATCAAAATAGGATAAGGACGGAAAAATAGACTAAAGCTTCCTATGAAGTTGCCTTCCTGATCCAGGGGAACGCCTTGGATTAAATTACCCAATCCAAGACCTAAGATGAATCCAATGATAAAACTAGCAACCGAAAAAGTACTATCCCAAACCCTGCGCCACAATACAGAATTTTGCTTACTACGAAATTCAATAGCCACTGCACGGAAAATAAGCCCGCAAAGAAAAATCATAATGAGATTGTAAAAACCGGACAACAAAGTAGCATATACAGGAGGAAATCCCGCAAGCAAGCTCCCTGCTACAATGACAAGCCATACCTCATTCCCATCCCAAACAGGACCTATAGCATTTAAAAAAATACGTCTATCTCGATCTGTTTTTGTAAATAAATGCAACATTCCAGTTCCTAGGTCAAAGCCGTCTAAGGCAACATAAAAAATGATTGCAATACCTATTACAAGATACCAGATAAAACTAAGGGTAAAATCCATTCTTTAAACCTCTTTTTCAAAAGGGTTACGATACACTAGATCTTGCTGTGTTTGCAAAGCATCTTCTGGACCGTATTGGATTTTATGATTCAGTAGATAGATAAATAGAGCAAATAACAAGGCGTAAATCACTAAAAACATCATAATCGAAAAAAAGACCTGACTTTCGTGAATATTGGTTGAAACACCATCCACTGTTTTAAGAATTCTATATACAATCCAAGGCTGTCTTCCTACTTCTGCTGTCATCCAGCCGCTAAAATTGGCAATCTGAGGAAATAGGACAGAAATCACTAAACCGCGTAAAATCCATTTAGAATGCATGAGCTTTTTACGTCTGTATTGAATACAAGCTAAAATGGTAAGCAAAGCCATTAAAGACCACATAGCAATCATCATATGGTAAGACTGAAAAACCACTTGAATAGGAGGTCTTTCATCTTCTGGTATTTGATCAAACCCAGTAACAGGGGTAGTAAAATCATGAAAAACCAAAAAGCTCAAAAGGCCAGGAATTTTAAGCCCTTTTACCGTCTTTGTAGCATCGTTAGTCCAACCAAATAGCGTGATTGGGGTTTTAGGCTCTGTTACATAGATCCCTTCCATAGCGGCTAATTTTGAAGGCTGATTCTTGGCAACTCCTCTTGCTGTGCTATCTGCTGAAACGAGTTGCAAGATGAGAACAAGGGCTGCTGCGATTAAAGATATGCGTAAAGTAGCCTTTGTAAATAGCGTATAGCGCTTTTTTAAGTAGTAATAACTGCTCACGCTCAAAATGCAAAAGATCCCCGCTAGCCAGCAACCTAAAATGACATGAATTAAGCGATCTACACTCGAAGGATTAAAGACCATTTCCCAAAAATTATGAATGATGGCGCACGCTTGCTTACCTTCACCTGCGATGATATGCCCAGCGGGTGTCTGCATCCAAGAGTTGGCTACAACAATCCAAATAGCGCTAAAATGCGCACCACAAGCTACGCAAATGGTAGCAAAATAATGAAATTTAGGACTGCATCTTTCCCAGCCAAATAACATAACCCCCAAAAAACCCGCTTCTAAAAAGAAAGCAAAGATCCCTTCCGCTCCCAAAGCACTGCCAAAAACATCGCCTACAAAACGGGAATAATTAGCCCAATTTGTCCCAAATCCAAATAATTGTACAAGTCCTGTTGCAACACCAAGGGCAAATGTTAAGGCAAAAATTTTCGTCCAAAATTTTGCAATTTGTTGATAAAGAACATTTTTTGTTTTTAAATAAAAACCTTCAAAAATGACAAGCATTAACCCTATACCAATACTTAAAGGGGGGTAAATATAGTGGAATGCACTTGTTAGTCCGAATTGAATTCGAGACAACATAACAACATCCATAAGTTCTCTTCTCAAGTTTAAAAAATGAATAGTTCTTGATCCTAACAACATCGTGAAAAAAACTCAAAGCCAAGATCAGCTAAGATCGTTTAAATTAAAAAATATTCTTTTTTCTAGCCGTCTTTTCTGTTATATTTTGCCTGGGCTCAAACTCTATTAAACAACTCCTAAGATGTAAAAAATGAGTGCGCTTTTTCATAGTTTTACTTCTCTCTTTGAAATTCTAGTAATTACTTTGGTGATTAACTATTTACTTATGTTTTTCTGGAATACGCGTTCTATGGATGTGGTGTTGGGATTATTAGCTATTTTATTAGCTTTTTTCTTTGCTGCTTGGTTAAATTTTCCGATATTACACAGAATTATAGGATTGTTAAGCAATACAGCATTATTGGGGTTATTAATCATCTTTCAACCGGAAATGCGTGTAGCTTTATCTAAGCTTAGTCCTAAAGGACGACGTTATAAAGAAGTAACAGAATTTGATAAGTTCTTAGACCATTTAGGAACTTCTGTATATCGTCTTGCAGAAAAAAGACTCGGGGCTCTTATTTTACTAGAAAACGAAGATTCCCTAGATGATTTTGCCAGAAAAGCCATACAACTCAATGCAACTTTTTCTTCTGAGCTACTAGAATCCATTTTCGATACAACAACTCCTCTGCACGATGGTGCAGTGATTATTCGCAATACGACTATTCTTGCTGCTTCTGTAATTCTGCCTCTTGCTGAAGATAGCCTACAACTAACCAGGTCCATGGGTACACGGCATAGAGCAGCTTTAGGAGCAAGTCAATTGACAGACGCTGTAATTATCATTATCTCCGAAGAAGCGGGCAGAGTTTCTATTGCTCGTGATGGAGTGATGACACCTGGCGTGAAAATTGACAGATTTAAAGGAATTATCCGCAGCATTTTTACACCTCCTGCTCCTATGAACACAAATTTTAAAACTAAACTTAACTTTAGAAATTGGTTTCAGAAATGAATGCTGTAATTTCCAAAATATTCTCTAATTGGCTTAGAAAACTTGTAGCCTTAGTTTTAGCAATTATTATCTGGTTTATTGTGAACCAAACACTGATTAGTACACGCACTATTAATAATGTCCCTATTCGCATCATTAACCTACCTCCAGAAAAAATATTGGAGGGAATACAGACAAACGGACATCTTATTAAACAGCTCAATCTAACAGTCACTGGCAACAAAACCATTATTGACGAGTTAAGTTCTTATGATTTGGAAGTTGTGTTGGACGCAACGGATAAACCAGACGAATTCATGGGTACCATATCTAAAAAAAACCTGTCTTCGCTAAATCCTGAAATTGATCTATCTAAAGTGATTAAACGTGTTCAATACCCTAGCTTTATTGTGCGAATGACTAATTTAGTAACAGAGCAAATACCTATCATCATCACTAAGCCCATAGGAGAAGCCCCGCGCGGTTATCAATTTTTAAATATCTGGCCCTATCGCTTACTTCTTACAGTACAAGGACCTGAAGATACTTTAAAACGGCTCAAAGAAAAAGAGTTAAGGCTTACTTTAAACCTTAATGAAGTGAAAAAATCACAACTTGATGCTCTAGACCACGTTGAACAAGAGGTCATTAGCTTTTTTGTACCTGATTATTGGACACAGATTAAAGTGCCTTCTTTAAGCGATGTTCCTATCTCTATCGATGATCCAAACGCAAAATTACTTAGAATAGATTTTATTCGTTCTAGCTTTTCTCCTCTCAATTACGCTATCCCTGTATCTTTATTCTTTCCTATTGAAACCTTAAACAAATTAAACCCCGATACAGTGCAATTAGCTGAATCTACTTTGTTGAAAAAAATACACGGACAAGGCGTCCTTCAGATTCCTCTTTTAGTTAATGGATTGGGACCTCGCTTTTTAAATCTTATTGAAAAAATGATTCAGATCGAAATTATCGTTATACCACACGCTAAGCAAGAAAGGCTTTCTTGGAATGTACAACTGGTTAATCCCAGGCAATTAGAAAACCAATATGTACAAGCTTTTAACGGAGAGCTCGTCGATCCAGATATTTTGCTATTAGCTCCTATACTAAGAGAGGAGTACTTAAGAAATCGCTTTCGCAGTTATGTAAATCGTCTGCTATTATTCAAAACCGATGAAACAAAACTAAATCTATCTATTTCCCTAAAAAAAAACGTAATTACTATCGAAGAAATGGATTCTTCTGTTAGCCTTACAACACCATCTAATTTGTAATAAATGAAATATCAAATCACCCTTTTAAAAAGCAGCCTTACACAAACAGGTGGATTAGAAAAATACACTTGGCAGATAGCACAAAGATTTTGTCAAAAAAATCTTCCCGTAACTCTATTAACAACAGGAGCTTCTCATCCTCCGTTTATATCAGATTACCTTAACATCGTTTCTTTTCCCATTGACTATCGATTAAGCGTTTTGAATCTATTGCAATTTAATCGTTGCTGCGCTCAATACATAAAAAAGCATCCTACGCCGATTATTTTTGGATTAGATCGCAATCAATTTCAAACGCATATTCGTGCAGGAAATGGAGTCCATGCAGCTTATTTAAACTACCGAGCACAAGAAGAAGGGGTATATAAAAAGCTTAGCTTCTTTTTTAACCCCTTACATCAAATGACTTTACAATTGGAAAAGAAAGCTTTTGAGCACCCAGAATTACAGATTTTATTTACAAATTCGCATCTTGTTAAACAAGAAGTGCTCTCTCACTATGATATTGCTCCAGAAAAAATACAAGTTGTACATAATGGAGTAGAATGGACTGCCTTGGAGCCTCATTTTCAAAGTTGGCATCAAAAAAAACAAACTATTCTCCAGGAATTAAAACTCCCTTCTTCTTGCTACCACTTCTTATTCATTGGAAATAATTACCGCCGTAAAGGGTTATCTAAATTGCTACAAGCTCTTTCTTTGATAGACAATCAGAGCTTTCATTTAAGTGTAATTGGAAAAGAATATCATTTAGCAGACTTTGAACAACAAGTATCAGAGCTAAATCTAGAATCTAAAGTCACCTTCTTTGGGCCTAGAAATGACACCTATCAATTCTATCAATACGCTGATTCTTTAGTTATCCCTTCTTTCTATGATCCTTTTGCCAATGTTACAGTTGAGGCTCTTGCTATGGGCTTATTCGTCGTGTCCTCTGCACGTAATGGCGGCTCAGAAATTCTATCCCCTACTAATGGAACCGTAATTGAGTCTTTAGAAGATATATCCTCATTTGCTCAAGCTCTACATACAGCCCTTTCTCATCCCAAGACAGAGAAAAGCGCGGTTGCTATTCGCGAATCTGTAAAAAGCTTCGATTTTTCCCATCAATTAGATCGCATGGTTGAATTAATCTTAGATCCTGTTTAAAATCTTTTCAAAAGTAGAGCAATAAAAGCAAGAACCACCATATTCAGGCTTGCATGTAGTTTTCTTTCCCAATTTTTCCATAGCCTGCGACATTTTTCTATCCACGCAAAAGAACGCTCTACAACCCATCTTTTGGGAATAACTGTAAAAGTATGAAGTGTATTTCTTTTGGCTATTTCTAATATGCATCCTAATATCTCCTGCACACTCTTTGCAAATTTTTCTCCGGAATATCCTCCAATGGTTTTTATGTAGTGAAAATGCTTCTATACACCCATTTCTGTCAGTGATATTAGCAGTGGTAATGTGAATCGCATGAGGGAGCCCTTGGGTATCGACTGCTATATGTCTTTTTATTCCTGATATTTTTCCCCCTGCATCATATCCTTATCTTCTCCGCTGTATCAGTATTTTTAACACTTTGAGCATCAATAATTAAAAAGCTTGTTTTCTCTTTCCGACCACTGCTTTTAAGGAATCCTTCCATTTTATACTCCTTATGAAAAAGGAGCCAGAATCATTTTTTATCTCTCAATTATCAAGCAAAATCTTCATGCGTTGGCCCTGACATACGCCACTGGCAACCACTTTTTAAAATGTACAAAATTCCACAAAAAATATCATATAGATCAACTCTTCGTGGACGTGTTTTTTTGCGTGTAGACTCAAGTATTAGATGGATTTTGTTAAATTGCTTACGAGAGATATCTCTTGGATAAGAGCGGGTCATAATTACCTCCAAAGGTTTTATGAAAACTATCATTATACCTGGCCCTTTCAACCTTGAAGTGCACAAAAAAGAACATATAAATACTTGAAAAAACATCTATTGTGCACCCGAGCATAGCATGTTTGTAGATAATCTCGTAAACACTTCTAGTGGAGTTTCGAAGTTGAGAGCCTTTCTAGGTCTGTTATTTAGTAAAGTTTCCACCCTTTCTATATCCTTGGAAGTCGTATCTAAAAAGCTTTGTGTTTTAGGAAAATATTGCCTAACTAGTCCGTTTGTATGCTCATTTAAGCCTCTTTCCCAAGAATGGTAGGGCGTTGCAAAGTAGAAGTCTGTCTCTAGCTCGAAACTAACCATTTGGTGATAGGCAAATTCTTTTCCGTTGTCTGCTGTTAATGTGTGTACAAAATCTTTGATAGGTTTAAGTTGTTCAATTAACGCTTGACTTACTTCCTCTGCAGTTTTATGAGAAACTTTGGCGAGCTTAGTTAGCTTGGAAGTTCTTTCTACCATTGATACAATTACGCCTTTATGTCCTGCCCCTATGACTGTATCTAGTTCCCAGTCTCCTAAACGAGTCTTTTTTTCTACAATACAAGGCCGTTGCTTAATATCTATACGACCAGGCATGTTCCCTCTTCCAGAAGCTCCCTTTCTCTGCTTGTTATATTTTTTCCCTCGATGACGGAGCTCTCTATAAAGCTGTCCTCCCTGTCGTTTATCTTTCCAGATATGATTATAGATGGTCTCATGACTAACATGTTCTTTACCATGTCTTTTAAGCCATCCGGATATTTGTATAGGGCTCCATTGCAACTTGATTTTTTCTTCAATACGGGTAACTATTTGAGGAGTCATTTTTTTATTGGGCTGAGAATTTTTTCTAAGAAATGCTTTTTCTTGAGCTTGCTGATGACGGTATCCTCGTTGCCCTTTATTTCTCTTAAGTTCCCTACTAATAGTGCTATGATGAACTTTTAGAATGTTTGCTATTGAGCTAGATGTATCTCCTCTAGCTTTTAAAATATAAATCTGACATCTTTGGTCATAGGTTAGGTGATGGTAGCCTTTAGGCAAGGTCTCTCCTTGTGTTTGATTGTTAAAAATCACAATAGAGATTCTTTCATCGCCTGCCTATTCTTTTTTTAATTCTTCTGTGCACTTCAAACTTGAAAAGACTCCTTACTGAAAAGATTTTAAACAGTCTCTTAGAAAAAATTCTCAGCCCAATAAAAAAATGACTCCTCAAATAGTTACCCGTATTGAAGAAAAAATCAAGTTGCAATAGAGCCCTATACAAATATCCGGATGGCTTAAAAGACATGGTAAAGAACATGTTAGTCATGAGACCATCTATAATCATATCTGGAAAGATAAACGACAGGGAGGACAGCTTTATAGAGAGCTCCGTCATCGAGGGAAAAAATATAACAAGCAGAGAAAGGGAACTTCTGGAATAGGGAACATCCCTGGTCGTATAGATATTAAGCAACGGCCTTGTGTTGTAGAAAAAAAGGCTCGTTTAGGAGACTGGGAACTAGATACAGTCATAGGGGCAGGACATAAAGGCGTAATTGTATCAATGGTAGAAAGAACTTCCAAGCTAAATTAAGCTCGCCAAAGTTTCTCATAAAACTGCAGAGGAAGTAAGTCAAGCGTTAATTGAACAACTTAAACCTATCAAAGATTTTGTACACACATTAACAGCAGACAACGGAAAAGAATTTGTCTATCACTAAATGGTTAGTTTCGAGCTAGAGACAGACTTCTGCCCTACCATTCTTGGGAAAGAGGCTTAAATGAGCATACAAACGGACTAGTTAGGCAATATTTTCCTAAAACACAAAGCTTTTTAGATACGACTTCCAAGGATATGGAAAGGGTGGAAACTTATACTAAATAACAGACCTAGAAAGGCTCTCAACTTCGAAACTCCACTAGAAGTGTTTAGGAGATTATCTACAAACATGCTATGCTCGGGTGCACAATAGATGTTTTTTCAAGTATTTATATGTTCTTTTTTGTGCACTTCGAGGTTGAAAGGGCCTATTATTAAAAATGCTATTTTTGCTTAAACGATAGAAATATCTACATTTATTCAATTTTGTATACATTATTATCATTACGGAATTTGTTGGTCAAGTTTTGCTTTAACCAATTAAAAATCAGTAACATACAGTAAAAATTTGAACCCATTCATAGCTTAGGTGAGGATTATTAGAAAATATATCTTGGGAGCTTTAGTTTTTTAAACTATGTACTTGGGAAAGCCTACAATTGATTTATAGCATAATAGAAGGTGTAGAACACCATTCATAGCTCGATGCGGGTGCTGTTCACCTCTGAGAGAATACGCCTTTGCAATAGCATCCTTAGAGCAACCTGTTTCCCAGGGAAAAAGCTTTAGACCCATTTTTGCCTGGCGTATTGCTTCTACCCAATACATGGAAGCCAGATCTAACCAGTGATAAGGAAAGAGGAGAGCTTCTTGTAATTCAGGATCGATGAGATAAGAAAAAAAAGCTCGGTCAAAAGAGGGATTTTGACAAATAAAAACAGCTTTGCCTCGGGTGATTTGGTTTTTAGCAAAGCAATCTTGTATTTGTTGAGCCACTAATTGAGAAGGTAACCCTTGACGCACCATTTGCCAATTGAACCCATTAACTTCTAGACTTTTAAGATCACTTTTTTGCCAATCTTCTAGGCTGATGCCAATTACTGACTCAAAAGAATCTTTGTAAGTACCTGTTGTAAGGTTCATTATTTGAAAAGCAATTTCTATGATTTTATGTTTTTGTGGGTTTAAACCATTGGTTTCTGTGTCTAAAAAAATTCCTAACACATTAATCCTTTTAATTAAAAAATTAAGAACAGTCGAGGTTAACAAGAAAAGTAAACAGATTCAATAAGTATTTTCTTTGTACATAATATTTTATTTGATATATCCCATTTAGTTCTAAGAGAAAGCAATTGAGGTATTAAGCCCCTATAGGGCATTATTTTTTTAACTCTTTTAAAGAATGGTAGCAAACTAAGTAATCTGTTACTATAGATGATCTATTATTTTACTCCTAAAGGTCGATCATCCATGATTTCTCCGCATAAGTTTCGAGAAGTTGTATTTCAACTCCTTTATAGTGCTGATTTTAGTCAATGTCCAATGGAAGATATAATGCCTATGGTTATGGAAAAAGTTACTGTTACAAAAAAAGTGGTTCGTGAAGCATATGCTATGCAGCAGCTAATTACCGCTCGAGAAGAGGAGATAGATGCTATGATAAAAAAGCATGCACAGAATTATCAGGTAAATCGTATACCTAAGGTTGAACATAATGTTTTGCGTCTAGGTATTTACGAATTGCTTTATTGCCCAGATCAGCCTTTTAAAATAACCATTTCCGAAGCCATTCGCTTATCTCGTAAATTTGCTACAAAAGAATCAGCTAATTTTATCAATGCTGTTTTAGATAGCGTCTATCAATCTATAGAACCATGTTAGTATTTCAATCCGGGAAATTATTAAAAGATTATACAACCATCCAAATAGGCGGCCCAGCAGATGAGTTTATTGCAATAGATTCTATAGAAGGGATGCAAGAGGTTTTGCATTATTGTTTTACATGCAACCGAGATTTTTTCATTTTAGGTAAAGGCTCAAATTGTCTATTTCACGATGATGGATTTAAAGGACTTGTTATTTTAAATAAAGTTGCTTTTTGCTCATTTGAACAAGAGGTTGTATCTGTGGGTGCAGGCTATAGTTTTTCTTATTTAGGAACTCAAACAGCAAAAAGGAGTTTATCCGGCTTAGAATTTGCTTCAGGAATTCCAGGCTCTGTTGGAGGAGCAATTTACATGAATGCAGGAGCCTCTTCTTTTGAAACAGCAGATTGTTTGCAAGAGGTTACATTTATTGGACAAAGCGGTAAAATAGAGGTTTTGTCCCGTGACCAGATGGACTTTTCCTATCGATTTTCTTCTTTTCAAAACCGCAAAGGAGCAATTGTAGCAGCAAGGTTTAAGCTAACTAAAACAGAAGATGTAAAGAAAAAACAGCTTGATCTGATAGGTTATCGAATCAAAACACAGCCTTATAAAGATTTATCAGCGGGGTGCATATTTCGTAACCCTGATAAGTTATCGGCAGGGGCTCTTATTGAAAAATGCGACCTTAAAGGCGCTTGTATAGGAGATGCAGAGGTTTCCTTAATGCATGCAAACTTTATCATTAATAAAAAAAAAGCAACCGCTAGTCAAGTCTGTACATTAATACAACTTGTCCAACGGACAGTAAAAGAAAAAGAGGGGGTTGATCTAAAGATGGAAATTCTTTGTATCCCATATTGCTTAGATGTTTCGCGCTGATTTACATTGCCATACAACCTGTAGCGATGGAACAAGTAGTCCTGAAGAGTTGCTACATCAAGCAAAAAGTATTGGCCTGCAAGGGCTGTCAATTACAGATCATGACACAACCGCTGCTTATACGACTGCCGCTCCTATTGCTAAGAAGCTTGGACTCCTTTTAGGTACCGGGGTAGAATTTTCTTGCAGCTTCGAAGAACAAAGCGTTCATATATTAGCTTATGATTTTATTTTATCGAACCCCATTATTGAAACGCTTTGCAAAGAGCAACAGTTTAATCGAACAAAGAGAAATCAAGTTATTTTAGAGAAATTGCAATCTAAAGGAATTTTCATAGAGCAAGAAGAGCTAAATAGCTTAAGAGGAGTTCTCGGACGTCCCCACATTGCGCAATTAATGATAAAAAAAGGTTATGTGAACTCCATACAAGAAGCATTTACTCTTTATTTAGGAGATAATAAATCGTGTTTTTATCGAGGAGACTTACTTCAAATAGAGGAGACAATACATTTAATTCACCGGGCCCAGGCAAAAGTTTTTCTAGCTCATCCGCATCTTCTTTTGTCGCGATCTATCTTTGTAAAAAATCTATTCAAATTACCCTTTGATGGAATAGAATGCTATTATGCAAAAATTTCTTCTACCCAAGAAAAAAGATGGGTTAAATTAGCTAGATCTAAAGATTTATTAATAAGTGGGGGATCTGATTATCATGGGAATATAAAAAGTTATTTGCCTTTAGGTTGTTCATGGGTAGATAGAGATACTTTCTTTTCGATTTTTCAAAATATATTATAAAAAATATGTCTAATTATAAAAAAATGCTTAAACAGCTTTTAGAAACGCCTTTATTAAAAGAAAAGCCAAGCACTCTAGAAAATGTGCAGTCTTTGAATAGAGCGCTTTCTTACCCTACAAGCACGTATTCTACCATTCACGTTGCAGGAACCAACGGAAAAGGTTCTGTCTCTATGAAAATAGCTAAAGCTTTAGAATACTGTGGTTATCGTGTTGGATTATATACTTCACCTCATATCCATTCGCCTCGTGAGAGAATTTGCATTAACTCAGAAATCATTTCTGAAGAAGAAATGGTCTGTGGAGCGGAAAAACTTTTTAATGTGTGTCAAAAGCTAGAATTGAATCTCTCTTTTTTTGAATATATGACCTTTTTAGCTTTTGAATTTTTCTGTGAAAAGCGTGTAGATGTAGCAGTCATTGAAACGGGACTGGGTGGTAGGTTAGATGCTACCAATATATTATGTCCTATTCTTACGATTATTACCTCTATTAGTAAAGAACATATCCAATTCTTAGGTCAAAATTTAGAGAAGATAGCTTTTGAAAAAGCGGGCATTTTAAAACCTAAAGTTCCTGTTGTTTTAGGGCCTAGAGCTCGTTTTCAATCTATTTATAAACACGCTTGCGCTTTGCATTGCCCAGTTTGTTATGTAAGTAAATTTTTTCATTTTTTTGATGAAGAAAACAGTGAAATTGCTAAAAATGCCTTAGAGCAACTTAAAACCGATTTTATTTTAAGTCAAAAAGCCATAAATCAAGCTCTTATTTTACGGCCTAGTTGTCGTTTTGAAATTTGTGGGGATATAATTTTTGATGTAGCGCATAATCCAGAAGCTATATTTTATCTCTTGCAAGCGTTGCACTATTTTTTCCCCAAAAGGAGCTTACGTTTTGTAGTAGGCTTTTCAAAAGATAAAGATTATGAAAGCTGTTTAGAGCTAATAGCACCTGTTGCAATACATATTCATTTAGTCCAGGGAAGCTCTAGGTTAGTGTCTACAAATGAACTCTCTTTTGCACTAAAAGATGCGCCTTCCTCCTTTTACACCTGCCATCAGAGTATAGAAGAAGGAGTTAAGGCAGCTTTTAGCTTTGCTTTTCAAGCAAATGAGTTAACAGTTGTCTGTGGTAGTTTTTATATTATGCAAGAAGCTAAAAGCGTTGCTTATCCTATAAAAGCCTTTGATTTAAATATGCAAGGAGCGCCTATTGCTTTTTCTTGATCTAAAATTTCAAATAATTCCAAGAAGATCTCATTAACTTCTTCTTTAGAAGGAACTCCTTCATGTGTACCTACCAATTCCCGAGCGGTCCCTATTAAACATTGAATGGTTTCAAAAGTATTTTCAAAAATGTTTGTATTTAAGAATTCCATGTTTTCACGCACACGTTTTTTATATTCCTCAGGTAAAAGATTAAAACGATGTTTTGCCTGGCTGTTCTGATCGTTATATAACAGGGCTGCAATTTCAAATAATTCTTCTATGTATTCGATGTAAAACCCTAGATAAAGCAAGCTTTTTTGCTTAGAAAACCAGTTCAAATGAGAGAAGTTTTTATTTTTTTTGAGATTTTTTTCCGCTTGTTTAAGAATCACTTTGGCTTCTGCAACTACCTGCCTATCAGCAACAGCAGGGCGGTGATGATATTCAAAATCGTGAATCTGTTGTTTTAAAATGCGTATTGCTTTACGGGTAACATGCTCTTTTAGTTCTTCAGATCTGTATCTGATTAAACTAATTTCTTGTTCCACTAAGCGATCTTCAAGTTGTCTGTATAGGCTGATAAGAATTTCTTTAGAGTGCTTAGCAAAAGAAAGATCTATTTGATATAAATTTTGAATCTCCTTTTCTATAGCAGCTAGCTGCTTAGAAAAATACTCGTATGCTTTAGGGGAAATAAAGCAACGTCCGATCTCTTCAGAAAGAGATTGTAGCTTAAAATGTAAGCTTAAATAAGTAATTTTTTGTGTCATATTAATTAATTGTTTTATTTATTAATCTTAATTAAGTGTAATTAACCGTACGCTTGATTCTATTTCTAAATTATTTAGAAATCAATGCTAATAAATATCTTTATTGTTTGTTGTTAATTATTTTTTCTTTTGTGGTTTTTTCTTTTTTCTCTATATATCTCTTCAATAAAAGAGATATATTATTATTTTTAATATGTAAACTTTTTTATCATTTTTTGCTTTTTGTTTTAGCTAAAGAATAGACAAGAGAGATGCAAGAAATGATTTAATAACTATTTTTTTTTTGAATCAATAACAAAGAAGCAGACGCGTATTTATTTGGCCAGGAATGATGGCAAATCACATATTGAGAAGGAGACAATTCTTGTGCTTTCTGTAACAATAAGTTTTGCTCTCTAGCGCCTTCTACATGACCTGGGTAGCAGCAAATAGTAATTAACCCCCCTGGCATAATCAGTTCAAGAGCGAGCTTAAGACTTTTTAGCGTATCTTCTGTAAAGGTAGTGATTTTTTTATTGCTGCCTGGAAGATATCCCAAGTTGTATATAATTAAGCGGATAGAGTATTTATAGGCAAGAGAAGGGAAACGAATATGCGATGTACAAAATAAATGCATTTTTTTATATTCGTCTTCTTGTAAATGATTTTTTAATAAAGTAGTGGTATTTTCAATGGCAATTTGTTGTTTATCTAGGCCAATAACCCCGCCTAAAGAAAGCTTCCCTAGCTGCAAAGTATCTTTGCCATTTCCGCAAGTTGCGTCAATGGCCCAATCTCCTGGTTGTAAGACTATTTTCCAATAAAAGCGCGCCAATTCTAAGTGGGAGTGCAGGGATAGATAAGTCATAAAAATCTTTTGAAAAAAGCAAATGGTTCTTCAGTATAAATCCAAAAGGAAATTCGATCAACTATATTTAGTAAAATGAGTTGTTTTAAAGAAGTTGATTAGAATTCAATCATTTCGGTATCATCTTTAGATATCTAAACTTTTATTAATGGGGTATTAGCTCAGTTGGTTAGAGCGCCACGTTGACATCGTGGAGGTCGGCTGTTCGAGTCAGCTATATCCCAAGCTTTCTATGTCTAAAAATAACGATATAATTGAAAATCAAGTAAATTCTCTGCTTTTAGCAGCAGCAGTTGTAGAACTATTTCCAAAAGCGCTCTTGGTAGAAGGCCAGGGGACAGAGACTTGTTTTTTTTACGATATCGTTTTTCCTTTTGATTTTGAACCCCATCTTATAGGGGTTATTGAAGATAGAATGAGGATGATTTATAAAGAAGATAGGGTTTTAAGATTTCTTGAGATGACACCTCATAATGCTGCTTTGTGGATGGAGCATCAAAAACAATATCTAATCGCTAAAAAATTAAAAAAACACTTCTGTTCTTTAATAATCATGGGGCAAATAGGAGAATTTGCTACATGGGTTCCTCATCTAAATCTTCCCACGAATAGAACCCCATTTACAGCAAAATTAAAAGAATCTTTTTTAGTTTGCTCTTTTATCCCAAGGCTTGTTCGGATTGTTGGCATAGCAAACAGCTCTTGCAAAAAAAAGCGTTTATTTTGGCAGGAACACAATCATCTTCAGCTAGTTTGTGATATGCAGCTTTTTATGCCTTTAGAAAACCAGAAAGGATGGGTTTGGCTATCTAAAGCAGAAGCCTTAAAAGAGCTTTTGATAAACTACTGGAAAAAAGAATCCATCAAGGAGAATATGGAATTTATCACCTCTCCTTATTTGCTAGCTCCTGCTAAGAGCTTTGATCCTGTAGTTGCGTATCATAAGCAGGTCTTTCAGACTTCTCAAAAAAAAATAAATAGGTTAGGAGAGCTTGCATGGGTCATAAATCCAGATTCTAGCGATATGCAGCAAGGGCTTTTTCAGTCTTTTTGTCATTTGACTGATTTTACCCATCTCTTTTGCTCGAAAGAAAACTTATTAAAAGAGTGTATTTCTTCCTTGCAATTCATTTTAAAAATCCCTAAAATCTTGGGTTTTGAGTTCGAAATTGTTTTACGCGGTTCTTATAGTAAAATTAGAAAAAAAAATGACATGCATTTATCTATCATGCAAAAGGCCTTAAAGAAATTGCAGTTAGAGTATCGTATAGAGAAGAAAGGTCATTCTGATTTTATAGAACGCATAGAAATACATATTGCAGACAGCTTAAAAAGATGGTGGTGCGGACCTTTTTTAAGCCTTTTAAAGAGCGATCAAGAAGCAATTCTTCTACGCTCTATGTTTGGTAATTTGGAAAGAATGGTAGGATTGCTTGTTGAGCAAACAGGAGGCAAGCTGCCGTTTTGGTTAACTAGTGAAAATGTACGTGTTATTGTGGTTGATGCTGAAAGCAAGTTATAAGCCGAGACGGTTCGCTCGCAATTAAGCCGAAAAAGCATTAATAGATGATTAATATTAGCGTTTCTTTAGCACAGCGTTTCTATAAGGCAATTAAAGCACATATTTCTTATATTGTGTTTATTGGCAAAAAGAAGCGGTTAACAAATATGCTTACTTTGCATGAGTCAGGCTTAAATCAAGAACAGAGCATAACATTAGATGCTTTGTTTACACGGATACAAATGGCAACTGGGGGTAAGAACTCTGAATCTGAGAATCAATAGAGAAATTCGTGCTTTAAAAGTGCGTGTAATTGATAAAGAAGGAAATCAATTAGGGATTTTGTCATTAGCTGAGGCTTTGACAAAAGCAGAGCAAATGGGACTGGATTTGGTGGAAATCGCTCCAAATGCGGCTCCTCCTGTTTGTAAAATTATCGATTATGGTAAATATCGTTATCAACTAACAAAAAAAGAAAAAGAACAAAAAAAGTCGCAGCATCAGGTTAAAGTTAAAGAAATAAAGATTAAGCCAAATACAGATGATCACGATATCATGGTAAAATTAAAACATGCACGTGACTTCATCTCTAAAGGGAATAAAGTTCGAATTACTTGTACATTGCGCGGTAGAGAAATGGCGCGACCTGAATATGCACAAAAAGCGGTTTTAGGAGTGTGTGAAGCTCTTATCGATGTAGCCACCCCTGAATCTCCGGCTAAAATGCTTGGGCGTAGTTTATCAGTTGTATTAGCGCCGGGGACTGCAAAGAAAAGCAGTAAAATAGTTTAAGAATAAAGAGGTAAGCTATGCCAAAAATGAAAACGAAAAAAGCAGTAAGCGCCAGGTTTAAAGTGACGGGAACAGGAAAACTGGTTCGTCGACGTCCTGGATGCCGTCATATACTGACAAAGAAATCTTCCAAACGCAAACGCAAATTACACCGCCCTACATTAGTAGATCAAGGGCAGGTAAAAATGTATGCTCGTTTAATGGGAGTGGGGTGAGTTACCCTTTAGAATTTAAAAAAATAATGGAGAATCTATATGGTTAGAGTCACAAACTCTGTGGCTTCCAAGCGTTCCCGCAAGAGACTATTCAAGCGTGCTAAGGGATTTGTTGGAGACCGCAAAAATCACCTTCGTTTGACAAAGGACGCCGTATTATCAGCAGAGGCTTTTAATTATCGTCATCGTAAGCTGAAGAAAAGAGAATTCCGCAGCTTATGGATTACTCGTATTAGTGCAGGGGCAAAGATAAACGGGATTTCTTACAGTAAGCTCGTTCATGGCATGTCACTGGCTAATTGTCGGATTAACCGCAAAAGACTTGCTGAAATGGCAGAAAGCGATCCTAAAGGATTTACTGCGATTGCAAATGTTGCTAAGCTTGCATGTTGTTAGGTTTTTATTTTTTCTTAAAAGCGCTTGTTTATAAACAAGCGCTTATTTAGAAGGATTTTTTTGTGCGCGATACAATTTCTTCTATTCAAAAGCAATTTCAATCTGATTTATCACAAATTAAAAATAGCAAAGATGTTGAGCTGCTGAAGGTAAAATACCTTGGAAAAAAGGGTTTGATCCAACACATAATGCAACAACTGAAAGAGGTTTCTAAAGATCTTCGACCTCAAATAGGAAAAGAGATTAATGATCTTAAAGAAGAAATCTTACAACTTTGTCAAAACGGACTTGAAAGCTTTCTAAACGTAGAACAAACCAAACGTTTATCTGAAGAAAAAATAGATGTGACAATTCCTGGAAGAAGGAGATTCATCGGCAGACGACATCCACTGCAATTAACCTTAAATAAGGTTATAGATTTGTTCTGTAATATGGGTTTTTCTGTACAATATGGTCCTGATATAGATAGTGATTACTACAACTACGAAGGATTAAATTTTCCTCCAGATCATCCAGCTCGAGATACGCAGGATACTTTCTACATTACAAAAGATCTATTATTGCGCTCACATACCTCTAATACGCAGCTACGTGTAATGCAAGAAAAAACACCGCCTATTCGAATTATTGCTCCAGGAACCGTTTATCGCAATGAAACAATTAGCAGTAGATCACATGTGTTTTTTCATCAAATAGAAGGTTTGTATATTGATCGCAAAGTCACATTTGCAGATCTATTAGCTACGATGGACGAATTTTGGAAAAAGCTCTTTGGTCCATCTGTTCAAACACGCTTTCGCCCTAGTTATTTTCCCTTTGTAGAACCAGGCCTTGAAGTAGATATTGCTTGTACTTCCTGCAAAGCGCAAGGGTGTAGATTGTGTAAACATACAGGCTGGTTAGAAGTTGCAGGAGCCGGTATGGTGCACCCACAAGTTCTTAGGAATGCGAATATTGATCCAGAAGAATATTCCGGATATGCCTGGGGAATGGGTATTGAAAGAGTCGCTATGCTGCTTTACGGGGTTAAGGATATTCGATTGTTTACCGAAAACAATTTGCGGTTTTTAAATCAGTTTGCTTGAAAATTAAAACCTATTCGTTATACTTTTTAAATCCTTAAGGAGGAGTGGCAGAGTGGCCGATCGCGGCTGTCTTGAAAACAGCAGTCGGGCAACCGACCGTGGGTTCGAATCCTACCTCCTCCGTTTTTATAAAGCGTTAATAGTCTATGAACATATATTAAATTTATTATTTAAAAAATGTACGCCGACTTAAAAAATTCATTCAATAGCCCAGCAATCCAAACAGTAACAGTCCATTCCAATATGTTACCTTTCTTTCCCAGCGCACTGTATGGCGTTGCAAGCATGTCTTTAACTAAGAAATTGTTCTTTCCAATATCCAGCGCTGCTTTTTAAGGTGAGAGATACCTTGTTGTATTTTATATCCCTTGTTTTGGCGCACCCATGTAATATTTATTTCATAATGTTTTCTTTGATGCTAAATGTTCATAGCATATAGTGGTTCCGATTCAATATATGGAATTCATTTGTTGTTTCTAGGGTTTTTATTCTAAAAAAATAGAGCGGAAATTCTCTAAAATCCTGTAAATTATGGAATCAGGAAACTTAAAAGAGAGTTCAAAATGGCAAAGCTGTATTTTCGCTATGGTACTGTAGGGAGTGCAAAGACATTAAATTTATTAGCCGTGGCTCATAATTATAGAAGCCAAGAAAAAAAAGTTTTGCTGATTAAGCCAAGGATTGATGATCGATTTGGTCAAGAGCAGATTAAATCGCGAGCTGGTCTTGAAATGAAAGCAGATATTTTATTAGATGAAAATACAGCGCTTTTAAAGTATAACTGGGAAGGTACTAGTTGTATTTTAGTAGACGAGGCTCAATTTCTCTCTGCTTTACATATTGAAGAGCTAAGACACTTAACCGTTACACAAAATATTCCTGTGATTTGTTACGGATTGAGAACAGATTTTCGCGCACAGTTGTTTGAAGGGTCTTTGCGTTTAATGGAATTAGCAGATCGCATTGAAGAAGTAAAGGCAACTTGTCACTATTGTCATTCTAAATCCATCATGAATTTAAGACATGTAAATGGACAAGCTTGTCTAGATGGTCCTAGTATTCAACTAGGAGCGGAAGAATCTTTTTATCCCACTTGCTATGCTTGTTATATCGAGCAATTATCCTTTATTTCAAATGTCGTTGTGTAAAATTTTAGTACGATAATTCTGCATAAGTTGAACCATGAAGTGCAAATTGTGGATGGTGGCTAAAATCATACAGGTAGCTTCTTTTGCCTTAAATAAATGATGTAGATAAGCTAAACTGAATCTAGTACATGTAGAGCAAGAGCAGTTTTTTTCAGGTGGAGAAAACATGTGAGCATGAGAGTTTCTGCCAATTTTTACATGCCCTTCTTGAGTTAATAAAATGCCGTGACGAGCAGCCCTTGTGGGATAAGAAGAGTCAAAAGTATCAATTCCCATGGGTACGCACATTTCAATAGAGGTTAAATCTCCAATTCCTAATAAATGATTGGGCTTTTCAAGCGGCAGGTGTGACATAGTAGAGCGTAGAACCTCAAACATTTCTTGTTTGGTTCTGCCCATACTTCCTCCAATAGCAAAACCATCAAAGGGGAGCTTTGTTAAGTAACAGCAGCTTTTTTCTCTTAAAATAGCATCAATGCCACCGTGAATCACAGCGTATATCGCTTGGTTATTAGGGTTTTTTAAATGTGTATGTAAAGAGCGCTCTTCCCATCTATGCGTACGCGCTAAGGAAGCCTCCAAGGCATTTTTCTCGATATGATAAGGAGGGAGTTCATCGAGGGGAATAATAATATCAGCACCTAGGTCTTTTTGCGCTTCAATCGAGCTCTCTGGAGTGAGTAAGACTTTTTGTCCATCGCGATAGGAACGAAAAATTACACCTTCTTCAGAAATTTTTAATACATGCCCTGCTTGTTTTTTAGTCCCTTTGCCTTTTAATTCATCTGCGATAGAGCCATAGGCTAAGCTAAACACTTGAAATCCACCTGAGTCGGTGATAATGGGTAAACTGCGATTGATAAAACTATGCAACCCTCCAGCTTGTTTAACGATAGAAGTTCCTGGTTGAAGCAATAAATGGTAGGTATTGCAAAACATGAGCTGCAGACCTATCTCATGGACTGCTTGATTGTCAAGAGCCTTAATAGTCCCATTTGTACCCACTCCTACAAAGTTAGGGGTATCAATGATTCCATGAGGAGTATAGATTTTTCCTATTCTAGCTTTAGATGTAGTAGAGGTATGAATGAGTTCAAAGCGAAATGTCATGAGAGTCTCTTGGGGTTTGAGGAATCAACCATTTTATACAAGCCGTTAGAGGAGCTAATAAGGCAATGATGATAATCTTTACAAAATAACTGACTAAGATAATATCGGTTAAACAGGCAACAATACAAAAGAGACCTAAAAAAGAAAATAAAACGGTATCAAGCAGTTGTGCAATTGTTACGCAAATAGCATTGCGCATCCAAAAATGAATAGAGAGTTGCTTTTTTAAAAAGCCAAATAATCTTATGTCTAATTGCTGAACAATCATAAGAGTGGTTAGTGAAGCCAATAGCAGCCTGGGCGTTGGTGTTAAGATTTGAAGGAAAGCAGAGTGTGTGGTATCAAATGCAGAGGGTAGATAAAATAGGTGTATTTGAGACATTAGAGTAAAAAAAATCATAGCAAAGAAAGATACCCAAATGGCTTTTTTCGCCAGTTCTAAACCAAAATATTCCCTTAATAAATTTAAAGAAAAAATGCTGCCAATAGCAAAAACATCGCTGCATGTGATTTCCCATCCAAACCAAGAAATTTGTTTGATAACAAATAGATTAGCAAGAACTGCTTGCATAGCAATCGATGCAATTACTGCTTCTTTACCTAATTTTAAAGAAATTAGGACAAATAGCATTACAATCAAAAGGTGTGAAAAGAAAAGAATTTCGTTCATTAAAACTAAAAAAGTTAAAGAAAATAGAATACCATATTTTGGTAAATAAATAAAAGCCTTGTGCTTATTAAAAATAGAAACACTGATATTTTATTGCTAAATTTAGATTTTTTAGATATATCTGACCTATTTTTTATTATTGGAGGATTATGAACTTTACACAGATTGTTAACTATTTTATTTCTTTACTTGTCATCTGTAGTCCTTTTGCAGCTCTTCCTGCTTTGTTAAATTTGACGCAAGGAATGACATTAAAGGAAAAAAAAAATACAGGTCTAATTGCCGCTTTAGCAGTGGGGATAATTCTTATTTCCATAACTTGGATTGGGAGCTCTTTTTTAAGTTTTTTAGGAATTACTATACCTGCTTTTCAAATAACAGGTGGAATAGTGGTATTTTTGTTGGCTTTTTCTATGCTAAACGCACAGGTTAGCCGTATGAAGCAAACTATAGAAGATCAAAAAGAAGCGCAAAAAAAAGATTCAGTGGCTATTGTGCCTTTAGCTATTCCTATTACAGCAGGCCCCGGAGCTATCAGCACGGTAATTATAGCTAATGCTACTCATCCAGGCGTGACCAACCAGGTATACATGACGATCTGTGCAGCTTTAGTGGCTTTAGTGATAGGAGTTACCTTATATTTTGCTGGAAATATTGAGAAATTTTTAGGACAAACAGGCATTAATATTTTTAATCGAGTTGCTGGACTAATTTTAGCGGCAATGGCTATACAAATGCTGGCACAAGGAGCCATAGGTCTTTTAACAATCTTTTGGTAAACGCTGGTTTAAATAAACCGCAAGAGAGGGGTGGTGTATATTTAACCATTCCTGCAAAGGGGTAATTATTCTTTTGATTTCTTGATGTATGATCTTAGGATTTCTTTGATTAGAATCCCGGCAGAGACGCCCTAAATCAATCTGCATAGCTTGAGAGCCTACCAACCCAAGATTTTTATTGATTTTAGGATCTAAATCAAGAATGCCTTTTTTGCCCCTTTGTATAAAAAACTCGATTAAATTATCAATGACCACCTGAGCTCCTTTTTCTCCTTCTGTCTGAATGATCTGAGAAAGGCCTGGATAAATAAGTGAGGCTTTTTTTTGTACAATGCACACAACTTGATCTAAGAAAACCCAGTGGGCCATACCTATTTTATCGATTACTGTGACATAGCGGCTTAGGGGATAATTTTTTTGCAGCCTAGCAAAGATTAATCCACTTTCTTTAGAGAGATCTTCGCAAGCGATTTGATAGCTTTTACATTCTTTTTCAATCCGTTTTCTTAAACGTAATAGTTTTTTAAGGTATTGTTTTTGGAAACAAGGAAGCATAGAAAGCAGCTTTAGAGAAAAAGAAGGGTTAATTTTTCTAAATTTTAAAAATTTAATAACGTAATTTTTGTCTTTTGAGATAAAGGCATATGCTTGTCCTCCTTTTTCTAAGAAATAGAAAGGCTGGTCTAAGCAAGAGAGATCTGCATTTTGAAATAAAGCATCTATCTTCCATTCTTCTGTATCTGGGATAGAGCCTTGAATTTTTTCTACGCGAAAACCAGAGGTTTGATTATCGCAAAATGTTTTAATCAGAAAAAAACAGAAAGTAATAAGCCCCATGTTTAATAGCATTTCGCTTAATTTTAGTAATTTCATCCATTTATTGAATGTTAAATCTGCGCTCGACATTATTAAATATTCCAGGAACTAATTGATTGTTAGAATCTAAAAGCTGTAATCGAATATGATGAGCTCCTCTCTTAAGACCATATATATAATAAGGTTGCCACGAGGTAAGGATCTCTTTTGTAGCGTGATCGATTTCTACAGATACTTTATAGCCATCTCGGGATAGCTGGCAGTTGGTAATATAGAAGTCTAGTAAAATGGGTTGTGGATTACAGCCTTGTTGGCCACAACCTTGCTGAAAATACGTTCCTTGAGGTTCATTGTAAGTTAAGTAGGGTTTACATAAATCTACAAAAAAGCGCTGGTCGTGGTTTTGATGGTAAAAGGTTCTTACTGCAAAGCAACCTTTATCTTTTAGGCTTTCTTTAAAGGAACGAGCAGGAAAAACACGCATAACATGCATGCCAGGACGAAGCGCAAAAGGTATATCGAATAAAGCAATTTCATTGCTATTTTCATCAATTCCTCTCCATGCGTCCATATCCGATTCAGTAATGGTAAAATAAGGTTGATTATCAATGATCATATGGAGGGTTTGTCCTTTTGGATCATTGAAAATCTCTTTTTTGCGTGGAAATTCACTATCTACTCCCAGAGCAAGTCCTGTAATGCGAATTTGTCCTCTACTATCAGAACGACATAGCTTCTTTTCTGAAGGATAAATCACTTTTAAATTTACATGATCGGGTTCTGGAGTGGCAGACACAGGTACAATTCGCATAGAGGATTCAGAACAAAGATCTAAAGAAGAGCAAAGGGCTAAAGCAAATACAGTAGATATAAATAGTCTTTTCATATATCCCTCTTAAATTATAGGTTATAATTAATTTTTTTGTATATAAATGTCTAGATTATAACAAGGTCAAAATTGTTATATAGTAGTGCCAATTCAAACGGCTAGCTTAATGGGATTCAAGTCAAAGACTTGAAACTTGTCGTTAATCCTATATTTTTCTATACGATTGAATCGGAACCACTATATATTTAAGAATTGGGATTGATATGGATTTTGTTCTTGTTATTTGCATTGTAATTTTGGGGCTTATTTTTGATTATACCAATGGTTTTCACGATGCAGCAAATGTAGTCTCTACTGTCATAGCAACCCGTGTATTAACACCACTTGTAGCCATTTGTATGGCCTCGGCATTAAATGTGGTAGGAGCGACGCAAATTAGTGGTGTTGCTCAGACGATTGCATCTGGATTAGTAGATCCAAATTATACCTCTTCTATCACAATCATTGCTGCTTTATTAGGAGCCATCATTTGGAATGTTTTAACTTGGTTTTTAGGGATCCCCAGTAGTTCTTCTTATGCTTTGATCGGAGGTTTAATCGGCGCTGTCTGGGCACAAACCGGAGTACAAGCTATTTATTGGTATCCCTTAATAAAAAAGGTAATCATTCCGATGGTTCTTTCACCTTTAATTGGTTGCTTGTTTAGTTTTTCTTTTCTAAAGATATTACAATTTTTCCTAAAGCGTTTCGATAAATTTACTCGTTTATTTGCTTGCTTACAAATTGCTTCTTCTGCTCTTGTGGCTTTAGCTCATGGTTTAAATGATGCACAAAAAAGCATGGGAATCATTACCCTTGGACTTTTTAGTGCAGGCGTTATTTCCACAAATACTATCCCTCTTTGGGTGATTTTATCTTGTGCTTTGGTTATTGGGATTGGAACTGCCTCTGGAGGTTTTAGGATTATTCATACAGTAGGGTTTCGGATTACAAACCTTAAGTCTTATCAAGGATTTGCAGCAGAAAGCAGCTCTTCTTTCATTATTTTATTTGCTAGTTTTTTAGGAATGCCCATTAGTTCAACGCAGATGATTGTAGGTAGTATAACAGGAGTTGGTTTAGCAAAAGAGAAGCCTAGCGTGGAGTGGAAAACAGCCCGCAGGCTTGTTTTAACATGGGTTCTAACTCTGCCGCTTGCCGCTGGTTTTTCCTATCTGATTTTTATGTTATTTAAAGTTTTTATTTAAAAAAAGTAATAAGAATCGACCTCTTCATTTTTTTTAGGTCTTATAATACTCCAATGCAAATGAATACCATCTGATTTAAGATACATTTTTCCTATGTAAGTATCTCTTCCACATATATGAGGCTGTAAAGAGGTTAGCAGGTGATTGCTCAATCGATCCCATGATGGGCTTTTACGCGCTTTTTTTACGTTTCATCTGCTCTTCAAGAATCGCATCTTCGAGCTTTTTACCCGTTGCTAACCAAAACATACGCTCTTCAAGTTTATTTACTCTAGCATCAAGGCGCTCTTCGAGCTTATCCATTCTAGTTTCTAATCTATCGATGTGGTTATTGATGTCTACTTTGATTTCCGCTTTAAAGTTTTGTAAGAAGCCATAAAT
Source organism: Candidatus Rhabdochlamydia oedothoracis (assembly GCF_019453995.1). Classification (NCBI taxonomy): domain Bacteria; kingdom Pseudomonadati; phylum Chlamydiota; class Chlamydiia; order Parachlamydiales; family Candidatus Rhabdochlamydiaceae; genus Candidatus Rhabdochlamydia; species Candidatus Rhabdochlamydia oedothoracis. Next base: position 925,050 of record NZ_CP075587.1, read on the forward strand.
AACACCAATAACGGTTGCAGTAGCAGCTAACGATGTTAGAATCATGGATAGATCCATTTGATTTACCTTTAATTTTATGCTTAAGATTCCAATTAAGTACTTCAAGATAGGATGATTCCTGCTTTTAAGTGTAGCAGATTAAAATCTAAGAATGCAAGCTGATGTTAAATCTGAGACACTTATCAAAAGCAATTTCTTAGAAGTTAAAACCAAAGCCCTCTTATCTTGAACAGTTAGCACTAAGTCTTCCATTCTTAAGCATTTATTTATAATAAATAGATATTTTTGAAATTAAATTATTATTAAAATGATATATTTTATACTAATTGAATTATAATTGGATTATTATTAATAATAAGGCTATATTTAATAATACTATAAATAGGTGTTTGTATGGCTTCTAAAGCTGTTTCTGAATCTGAATTTATTGAAGCGGTAAATTATTTATCGCATCTTATTGAATTAAAGCCTTTTGAAAAAGAAGCTGCAATGAAACATGGTTTTAACGAACAAGATGATTTGTTAAAAAGAGAAAAGGTTCAGCAAATTTTCCGTACGATTTTAAATTATTTACGAAAAGTATATGAATCAGACCGAGAGTATTTCCATCCTCAGCAAATGGAAAAATCGGTTTATGCTGTTATGGCTCTAGCAGATGAAGCTGTGAAAAAATGGGATAGATATACTTTGCTTTTTAAGAAAACACAAGACAGGGAAAGCGTACAGCTTTTAAAAGAATACCGAGATCTAAAGCAGTTTTTTAAATCAAAGATCGTTCGTTTTAATAAAAAAGCTCTAGAAGTAGGGGTAGAGGAGCAGCGCATTACAAATAATGGTTTCTTAATCAAGGATTTAGAAACCATACGCTCAGATGTTGATTATGAGCTATTATTGCTACGTAAAGAAGAGGGGGGGTATTTTGCACCTTCTGCTTTATTAAGACATATCCTATTAGTAGGACAAAGCGATGAGCTTTTATTGCATTCTGAATATCAAGAACTTGTTTCTCATTTAAAAGCTACAAAAGATCTGCAAGCTCATATGATAGCTCAAAAGATGTTGAAACAGAGCCTATCTTCTATAGATGATTTTTTTAAACAGGTAAAAGAGTTTAAAACAGAAGAGAGTGTGATTTGTATGAGTAAAGCGTTAATTGCTTTAATGCTAGCTGCAAATCCTTATAATTTAATGAGAAATGATGCAGATAAAGTCTGTGAACAATACTTGGTGGATTTTTGTGTATTTTTACGTCAAGCTATCTCTCAGCCAAGATCTGGTCTTTTAACGGCTTTAATCGATCCTTTATATCACAAGCTTTCTTATCTATTATTTAAGCAAGCTTGCAATTATGAAAAAGCTCTTGAGTTAATTGGGCGGTTGATTGTTATGGGGCATAGTAGAAATGAACTGCTTTCAGCGCAAAGAATTCAATTGGATAGTGTAATTCTTTATCAAGATATAGCCATTCGTGCAGCTCTTAAAGCCTATCCAAGCGGTCCCTTAATGCAGGCTTTAGCTCTGGTAAGAGAACAACGCTTAGGACAGGGCTTAGATCTATGTACTCAAAAGAATTGGCCAATACAAATCTATACAATTCTAATGGAACAATTGAAGATTAGCTGTATGAAAATTGCTTCTATGACAACGCAAACAACTCTAACAGACGTAGAGCTTATTCCTGAATTTATAGGCTTTATGCAGGTTTTAGCAAGCAAAAATCAGAAATATTTAGTGGTTAACTTGCAAAATAGAGCCTCTTGGCAAGAAAAGGCAAGATGTATCTGCTTGGAGAAGTCTCAATACAAGCAAGAATTCTCAGACCACTTAAGTGTCATTACTTTTGATAGGGATAGTAATTTTTATCATCAAAGAGAAGGTAGTTCAAAGGCGAGTGATTTTTTATCAAAATGTGCACAAGAAGTGTTAAGTGGACAGGAATATGGGTTCTACTTTCCTCCGACAATGAATAGCAGTCGATTAACCTTTTTTGTAAATAAAGCTCTTTTATTGATTCACGAGCTCTTTTTTGATGGGAAAGAGGAATTTTCTCATCAAGATAGATTAGATTATATTGAGATTTTTCATTTCTTTTTGTTTTTGTATATAATAGATCAACTAGCACCAGATATTTTGAGCTTTACTTGCAAAGATGGTGTAGATACAAGTTCTACATTTAGTGCAGAGGTTTTTGCTTGGTTACATGTGATGAATCATCCAGAAGGTCTGCCTAAATCAAAAAGAGACTTTTTACTCTACTTACTATATGCCCCTGCAATGACATTAAGAGCGCGTAGCATAGATAAAGATCGCATTCAAAGAATGGCTAGTGCGATGCAGGTCTTTGTTGAAAAGCTCAACCATAATGGATTTGTCATGCAAGAAGCTTTTTCTCAGCTATATCAAATGAGCTTTTTTAAGAAGGCAGGTGTGCAAGAGGGCTAATTTAGGCTTAAATCTTCTGGAATCATGGATAGGGTGGCATATTTGCCACCCATCTCTCTTAAGAGAGTTTGCCAGATCTTTTCTTCTGGCGTATTAAAAATAAACAAAGAGGAAGCAGGATGAATGAACCAATTTCCTCTAATGCACTCTCTTTCTAACTGTCCTGGCCCCCAACCGCAATATCCAAAACATAGGCGAATGGCGGGTCCTTGAGAATTTGCAGAGGCTTCTTGTAAAAATTGCAAATCTCCTCCTAGGTAAATCTCTTCACAAAGATTTAGCGTTTGTTCTGGCAGCTTTTGTGACGAGTGAAGCAGCATCATTTGATTGGGTTGAATGGGTCCTCCTGCGCAAATATGCACATTGTCATTGTGCAGATCGTTTTGATTGAAGATTTCTTCTGGTAAATCTATTTCCAAACGTTTATTTACAATGAGCCCAAACGAACCAATGGAGCTATGTTCACAAAGGATAATCACACTCCGAAAGTAAATGCCAGCATCTATATTGGGACTTGCAATGAGAAAAAATCCCTTATTTAAACGTTTATAAGAAAGAGGATCTGCCATAGGGCTCCTTTATTGTGCTTGTATAAGTTCTTCGTTGTAAAGGCGCAAGTCATTTGTTAGATCTTCTACCTGTCGCATCAATTCCATAAATTCTTCCTGAAATTGGGAATTATCTAAGATGTCTTGTTTTTGAGGATTGTATTTGGCTTTATTGATTAACATGGAAATCCTTGCCATTGCGGTGTTTATCAGATCAATTTCAGTAGCAAAATATTCCTTAAAACCCAGAGGGGTATCTAAAGAGTTCATAAGACAAATGCGTTGAGCTCTTTGCCTTTGCCAGCTTTTATTAGAATTAAATAGAAGGCCGTAATGATTAATATCATTCATCATGGTATCTGCTTTACCCAAGATAGTTGTTAGGCGCCAATACACATCGTCTTGTTTGATTAATTTTCCAAGGGTCCCTGTTCCACACTCAAGATCGTAACTTAAGTGATCAAAGGACTCTGCTGTATTTCTCATATGAGCAATAGCTAATCCTGCATTACCAAAAGAGTTATAGGCATTTAGCTGATCGATGGCATCAGAAATTTGACTTGCTACACAAGAGAAATTATTAAGAGCCGTTTTTGTTTCATCTATGATTTCTTTATCTTGAAATTCCTGCAAAGTGAATTTGGCTTGAGCCATAGCATCTGCAAAGGAATCAGCCGCATTGATGAAAGATTGCTGATTAGCAAAAAACCAGTTGTTAAAAGCATCTGCTTTTTTTTGTAGATCCGCAAAAGCGTCTTTTAATTCTATGAAAGCACTTTCAATTGGATCTACCGAATCTGCGTAAATCGGTTGCCCCGAAATCAGTTTAGGGGTTGTGCCTTTAGGAGGAGCTTTAGGGATAATAGCAATAGATCTTTCTCCTAAAAGTCCTGCTGTTTGAACCATAACTTCATCTGTATCATATACTTTGACTTTGGAGTCGATCTTAAGCACAAGCTGATAGTAGTATAAGCGCTGTAGAAGATCGGATAGAGGCTTTTGCCTGGCATTTTGAATTTCCTCAATGGATGTCACTTCTCCAACGGGCTTACCTGCAAAAAGCACCCGAGTACCTACATTAATGCGATCAATATTAGAAAAACGTATGTATAGAGTTTGTTTACCATCTCCTACGCTAGGTTTTAAGAAGGCAACCATCCAAATAAGAAGAGCACATGCAACAATGACAAAAACACCAATTAACACACTTTTTGTTTGCTCACCCATGGTTTACTCTCTCCCTTAGCTTTCTCGGATCTTGTGAAATGCTGTTGTATAAAGATTTAATTAGAGGGTCATCAATTTCTAGAAATTGATCCCGAGGTGCTATATGTGCGATTTTACCATCTCGAATTAACGCTAGACGATCTCCGATGTATAACGCTGAAAACATATCGTGTGTAACAACAATACTTGTCGCTTTGAGCTCCTGTTGTGTTTTTACAATGAGTTTATTAATTTCCATAGCAATAATAGGATCTAATCCAGTAGTTGGTTCATCATATAAAATAATTTCCGGTCTATAAACAATTAAGCGGGCTAAGGCTGCTCGTTTACGCATACCCCCAGATAATTCAGAAGGCATTTTTTTCTGAGTACCTTTTAATCCTACAAGCTCTAGAGCCTGATCTACTTTAGCTGTAATTTCTTCAGGGGTATATTTTTTTTTAGTTAAGGGGTTTACGTGCTGGCTTAAGTAAAAACCTACGTTTTTTTCTACATTCATAGAGTCAAATAAGGCAGCTCCTTGAAACAACATACCCATATTGGCAACGGCCTTAGATAACTCTTCCTCTTTTAAATCGGTGATACATATCCCATTAACATCCACCATGCCCTTATCTGGTTTTATTAAACCAATTAGGTGTTTGAGTAAAACGCTTTTTCCAATCCCTGAAGGCCCCAAAATGACAAGGGTTTCTCCTTGGTTTACATCTAGATTTAAATCAGAAAAAACCACAAGGTCCTTAAAGCTTTTAGATAAATTGTGCACAGAAATCATAACGAGGTCTCAAAAAGTTCTAAGTGGATTAAATTTAAAACAATAGTCAGAAGAAAATTAACCAATAAAATAGCGCAATAAGTAATAACCACGCTATTAGTTGTATTTTCTCCTACCCCCGCTGCACCACCAGATGTGCGCATTCCCTTAAAACAAGAGATCGTCATAATCAGAGAGCCAAAAACAAAAGCCTTGGTGATTCCAACCACTAAATCAAAATAGGTCACATGAACAGGAATGGGATCTAAATAAGCCATAGGGGGCATATGAAAATAGTAAATAGAGAGCAAATAGCCACCAAAGATTCCCATAAAGATACTAAAAATGGTCAAAAGGGGCATCATAGAGATTACCGCTATCCAACGAGGAGCTATCAGATAACGGTTAGGGTTAACAGCCATAGTCTTTAAAGCATCCACTTGTTCTGTAATACACATGGTTCCTAATTCGGCACACATAGCAGCTCCCACTCTTCCTGTAACCATAAAAGAGGTGAGAACAGGTCCTAGCTCTGTTAACATAGCTTTTGATACCATTAACCCCGTAACAGAAGCTAGACCCTTATCCGATAATTGATAAAAGGATTGCGCCGCTAGTACAAGTCCTGTAGAAAATCCAGTAATTGCTACTACCGGTAAAGAGGCTACCCCAATATCGTACAGCTGTTTCAAAATCAGCGAAAGATTCGGCGGTCTCTTTAGCGTTGCTTTAATCACCGCTAAAATCAAAAGGACATAGTCGCCAACAGAGGAAAACATTGTCAATTTAGGCAAAAGATTTTGCCATCTAGCATTCATAAAAAGTCTATTCTTGAAGTTCAAGAGGTCGATTTTTGCAAGTTTACCCATGAACTGGACTATAAGTAAAAGCGGATTTGGGGTCAAATAAAGATACGATTAAAAGCTGCAAGCAAGAATAGATTGCAGCTTAAGAGGATAGAATTTTAAAATGTTTAATTATACTGTTGTCTTAGGCGTCTTTGAGCCTCTGTTAATACATCTAGATATTCTTGGATGTGCGAGCGAGAAGATTCTTGTTGTAAGTTAGATAAACGAGTTTTCAATTTTTCAATTTTATGCTGTATTTGAGTGATCTTACCTTGTGATAGATGACTGTGCACTTTTTGTGACCCATCAGCAATACTAGGCATTGCACTTACTAGACCTTTTAAAATTTTTAATGAACCAGAAAGCTCAGCATTATTTGTAGCATGATAATCCAGGAATGTATTAAAAAGTGTTGCTATTGCAATAATAGTAGTAGTTAAAACTGTTGTATTAGCTTGGGAGTTGTATTCATTAACTATTAGGCCAACTTGTTCATTTAGCGCGTTTACGGTTTTTTCAGAATGTGCATAATTTTGTTGTTTATTTTCTAAATCTGCAATCTGTGCGGTATGTGATAAATGATTGATTGTGGATAAACTCATAAAATCCTCTATTGTACTTTTTTTAAATATAGCTAATGCTATGAACTCATGTTCTGTAAAACTCTTGAGAGCTCTTTAATATTATCTGTAAAAATATCTTGGTCTCCAATGCTTTTCACCAGAGATCCCTGTCGATATTTTTCAGTATCAATGTCTTGTTTTTTTTTGGTTTCTTCTGCTTTGAGAATAGCTAAGTTGGCTTCTCTAATATTTTTCTGTGAATGTATTGTTGTTTTAATTGTTCCAATTAGAAAAGCATTAAATAGACTTGGCAATGCACTAGGGCAATAGAACAGTGCTATAGGGATTGTAGCTGTAGCTACAGCTGTTATTACATGTGCTACCATCCATTGTTTACAGTTGTATTCTTGTTCTTCTGCACTATTTGTTATTTTAAAATGTTCAAAGGAGAGGGTTTTTATTTTATGAACACTTTCATCTATATGTTTTTCATTGGAATAGCTTACATTTTGTTTAACGTGCTCAATTACTGAGACGAAATTAGCTAATAAAAAAAGATAAGAGCTATTAAGAGAAAAAGAGGGGAGTTGAGGATTAAGAGAGGTATTCTCTTCTTTTTTGATACAGGAGCTTAAAGTGTCTATTTGATGAACTTGGGATAATGTTTTAAATCCTTTGTCCGTTTCTTTTTTTTGTATAGAAAGCGTTGATTGCTTGTCTATAGAAGGCATTTGAGATGAAATAAGAGTCATTTAACTACCATGAATGGATTTAAGTAATTGGATTCTATTTAATAAGGAAGCATCTTTACATAATTGTTCTGCTTTATCAAGATTTTGTAAAGCTTGTTTTTTGTTCTCAATAGAGAGATAACATTCTGCTGCATGAAAATAACCCAAAGGATCTTTTGGATGCAACGAGCAAACCGCCTTCCATGCCTCAATGGCAGTTTCATATTCTTTTAAAAGCTGCTTGCAACTTGCAAGTCCATGCCAAAAACAGTCAATCAAAGGGTCTGCTATAACTAAATGAGCGAATACATAAGAGGCTTTCATATATTCCCCAGAAGAATAAAGAACATGGCCCAATTTATAAGCTTCTTTTTTTTCTTCTATAGGTAAATTTTTAAATCTTTTTAGGTTGATTTTATCGCTTTTTAACAAATCTATTTTATGAAAAATCATAGATTTAAACTTTTCCTAAAATATGTTTCATAAATTGATCGCGTCTTCTTTCCGTTTCATTGCAAGTTTTTAATAATAAAGTTACCTCTTCTGTCATTTGATGGGATTCAGAGACCGTCTGGGATAATTTAGTAGAAGTACTTTTTTCTATGTAAATTAACATGTATTTAATTTTAGAGAACTGAGTAGCATCAAAACTATATACTTGCGGGTCAACATTATTTAGTTTCTCGTCTAAAGATTTTTTCCTATTCTCAAGTTCATATTTATCTTGAGAGGAATTCGCAAGTAACTGTTGAAGTTGGCTCACTTCTTTAAAGTGATCTCTAATATTCTGAAGCTCAGATTCATTAAATTTATTTTGGTGAAAGTCAGCAATCCATTCAGGATTATATATAAATAATTGGTTGAGTTGATCTCGTATTTCTTTATTATTAGAGAAATCTACTTTATTTTTTTCGGGTTTTTCACTAAATATAGAGTTAAGGTTTATTGCAATGTTGAGCACTGCATGTAGTTGATCTACTTCTGTAGATTTTTTTTTAATTCTCTCTTGAACTTGATTTTCTGATTTAGTAATAAGGCTCATAAGCGCTCTTTCGGGATCTAATTGTAGATTAGAAATAACTTCTGCCATATTTTCCTCTTGATTCTTGTAATTAAATGCTGAAAATCTTCATAAATTATTTTAAATTATAATAATCATAATTTGATATTTAAATCGATTGATTAATAAGAAATAAATTTACTCCTCATCAAGTATAGATAGAGGAAAGATTTTTTAGAAGATCTTTTATTTTTTTAAAAGCATAGCCTCTAATAACTTTTGGTCCATTTGAGCGAAAACTTGCCTTCTTGTTCTTCTTGGGTTTCTGCTTGAAACACAAATCCGTAGGGAAGTTCTATTTCCACGATGACATGGCTACTTTTGGTGCTTTGAGAGAGAGTAATCAGGACACCTTTTGTTAGGTATTTGCCGATTTGTAGAGCAACTTCTTCTGTTGAACCAGAAGAGCTAGAGACGAGGTTCAAACGATCCACTCCAATGGTTTTACGAATCGTATCGAGTATGTCAGGACCTGCGCTGCTAGATATGGCCATCAAAGCACTAGCGAGTTTACTGGCTTCTGACTGGGAAATATCGCTGATGTCTTTATCAAATAAGACTCGAGATAAGATAGAGCTAGTTGGGAGTTGAGGGTTGGATTGAAAGGTGAGTTGGGGAGATTGTAATGGGCCTCTTAGTTGCGCGGTGATCACAACATCGGGAAGGGTAAGTTGCCCGCTTAAGCTTAAATAACTGCTAAATTTAGCTGTGTCATTAAATACGATTTGTCCTTCTGTGAGTTTAAATATTTTTCCTGAGAAAAGGTACTCTCCTTTAATCAGTGATAAAGAACCATCGGCGATAAAGTGCGCATTATCTCCTTTGAGCTTTACTTTTCCCTTCCATTCAGAATTGACCCCTTTACCGCGAACAAAAATTTTATCGTTTGCTGTTAGATCAAAATCGAATTTTATCGGAAAAAGGGGTTTAGCATCAAAAGTATAGGAAGTAACAGAAGGGGGGATGTGTATAAATTTAATCGGTAAAAGTGGCAAATCTGTAGAGAGCTTATCGGGGATTTCAATGCTAGCTTCATCTACATAAAGAGCGCCTGTCGCAAGCCCTCCTAAACGATTTCCACTTAAAATGACAGATCCAGTAAATATCGAATCAAAAACAGGAAATTTTAAGAGATGTGTATGTCTTAAAGTGGTTTCAAACAGAAAGGGGAAATGTTGATGGACGTTTAAGAGGATATTTCCTTTTGCGGTAAGAGTGCCTTCTTCTTGATCATGAGCAGTAAAAGAAGTGAGATGTAGTTTATCATTTTCTGCTACAAGCTTTGCTTGAATATCTCTTAAAGAGGTTCCTGTATAGTAATTGTCATAACTGCCTGATTGCCACTCTAAATCCCCTTGCAAACGGGGGGAAAGAAGGGTTTGAGAGAAAAAAAGCCGAGTGGAAATCAGGCCTGTAGCGTAATGAGAGCCTAGTTGTACAAAATCAAAGAGGTTTTCTAATTTTCCTTCCGCAATGATCTCAGCTGAAAAAAGAGTATTTTCATCGATTTGTACTCCAAAAGGAAAGAAGCTGTATTCGATAGGGATAAAGCCTGAAAAATCGATCATTTCCGCTTCTTTTGTGCGCACTTCTACAAAAAATTGTACTCTCTTTTGATGTAAACGCGCTTGCAGGGATCCTTTAGCTAGGATAGGTGTATCTTCATCCTCTTGCAATAAGCGTGCTGTTTCAATGACTATGTTACAAGCTCCTTCTGCGTTTTCCAAATTAGCATCAACAGAGCTTTGCATGGAAAGATTTCCTCTTAAAGAAAGATTACGAGTAATGGGTCGAACAAATTCTAAGGGAAAATGGGCTATATCGCATTTACCTAGCAAGTGGGTTTCACTGATTTCACCAGTTGCATAGAAATCTCCTTCACCAACCGATAGAGAAAAAGGGGAAAGGGTATAAAGAGAAGGTTGTATTTCTAATTCAAAGGGATAGTGCAATACAAAAGGAATATTGAGCAATTGTCCTTTTGCAGAAGTGCATTCAAAGGCAAGGAAATTGGGCTCAAATCGATAAGATCCTTGTATTTCGCAGAAAAATTCTCCTTCTATATCACCGGTTGCTTCTAAACTAAAAGGCCAAACATGATCTTCAGAACGAGTTTTGATTTCTAAAATATCAACGGTGCCTAATGAGGTACGTCCTTGATGTGCAATTAGGTGCATATTGCCTTGCATGTTTGCAAAAGGATCATATAGCTGGGCGCTATACAGAAGCTCATTTGCATAGTGATTTTGAAAACGGAAGCGATTTAAAGAACCTGAAATAGTGGCTATTTGCGCTTGGTCTATTTGTGATAACGTGCATTCTAATGCGCAACTTCCATCTAAATCATAGGAGGTAAAAAAGGGAAGTCGAGAGAGTTGATTCACATTTGCAAAAATAGACCCTTCCAAAATATTTCTAGTTAGATCCCAGCTACAAAAACCTTCCATTTTTGCAGAAGCTCCTGTAAAAATGGCTTTATCGATAAAAAGTTCTTGAGAAGGAATATATTCTAAAGATGCTTCTGCTCTAAAAGGCAACTCTTCTATTTGTAGAAAAAGATCTGTATCTGCAAAAAAAATTCCTTGGTGTCTTTTTCCTTGAATAGATCCTTTTAAATTAGCTAATTCCACCTTATTAAACGATCCTTCAGGTACTATGTATTTAGCTTGAAAAACACCAGAATCAAAAGCAGCATGTGCTTGCAAAGATCCTTCCACTGGATATTTACAATAAGAGCTAAATAACGATAAATCCTGAGAGTTCAGATCGAATTTAAACCAAGAGGTGTCTACGGTAGGATGCACAATTGCCTCGCCACGGATCTCCATAGGAGGGCTATAGATATGTAGGTTATAAATAGAGAGAGTATCAAATTTAGGGATAGAAAAAGAACAAGCGCATTTCCAATTCCATTGAAATGGTTCAAAGCATTTTTCTACTGGCGGAGTTTGTGACAAAAGATGCGCTTTTAAAAATCCTTGAACAGGTAAAGTACTTGGAAGAGTATCATATAAAAGAGAAGCCCAACTCGACCAGAGTCCCTTTAAGGAAATTTCGCTTAAAAGCTCTTGTTCAAAGACGGGACTCTGGATTTTTATATATGCATTGATCTGGTTGCGTTTCTTATTACCAGCAAAAGTCAAATGGAGGATTTCTTTGTTGTTTAATTTAGAAAGCACAAATGCATCAAAAAAAAACCTTCGTGTATTTTTAAGCATTCCTTGTGCTTGGATCACTAAATGCAGGGGATATAAAGAGGGACAAAAAAAATCGGAAACATAGGCGTGTTTAACGCGAATAGGTATAGGGAACGAGAACTTGTCTAAAGCTTTACGTACATGTATTCTTGTCTCATCGATAGATAAGCTAGCAGTAGGTGGGGGAACCCCCTCTATGAAAGTACATTCCACTTGCTCTATATGCAAATAATCAATCACAAGCTGCCCTCTGATAAGAGGAGTAATAGCAAAACGCAACTTGATTGCTTGTAAATTCCAAGATTCGTAAGATTTGGTAAATAGAGTTGCTTGGTCAACTTGCCAGCTAAAAGGTAATGTTCCGCTTAGGCCTTTTAATCTGATTTCTAGCCCCATTTCATCTAATAGATGGGTGATTTTTTTTTGAATGATTTCTTGAACCCACTTTGTTTGGATCAATGCAAAAAATAAGCAAACCAAAAAGATCAATAAAAAAAGCAACCTAATTATCCAATGCAGCGGGGAAAGAAGTAATTTAAGCATAATTTCTCTAAAATGTTTGACCAATACTTACTAAGATCTTATATACAGAATCTATGTGTTTTCGGCGATCTAAAGGAAAAGCCACATCTAAACGAAAGGGGCCTACAAAAGTAAAATAGCGAAATCCAAGTCCAATAGATTTAAACCATTTTCCGTGCAAGCTCAAGTGTTCAAAGGTTTGTACATTACCTAAATCTAAAAAGGGGACTAATCCAATGGATTTAGTGATTTGAAAACGAAGTTCAAAGTTCAAATAAATAGCAGCTCTACCACCGATGGGTTTTCTGTCTTTAAGAGGACTAACAGTGCGGTAGCGGTATCCTCTTAAATCTTCATCTGTTCCACCCAAAACCCTTTTAGGCACAGGAACCTCAGATAGATTATGGCTTAAGATCGAGCCAACTTTTATTTTTTGTGCAAAAACTACTTTATTTTTTTTATCTAGTGGCCAATAAGTGCTTTCGCTAATCTGTTGGTACAAATATTTTTCATTTGTGTCTTTCATGTTAAATGTAGGAACTGCAACATATTCTAAGGTGATTCCTTTTGTGGGATTTAATAAAGAATTAGTTGTAGTATACCTTAAATACAAAAGAAATTCCAATAGCCAAAACTTTCTATTTTCTATGCTTTCTGATACATAAAGCAGTTCTGGACGAATTCCATAAGAAAAGCTTACATGCTCATTAAATTTTCTTTCCATTCTTGCTTGTGCATTATAGGATCTAGAGGAGTAAGCATATAACGAATCCCGTTCTACTTCTGCTTGTGAGATAAAATCTTGGCCTACTTTATAAAAATCAGGATGCCAGTATTTAGCTATCCCCGTTTGGATCATATGGGTAAGATCTCCTTGCAGGCTTAAACGTCTTCCCATGCGAGCGATGTTGCGATTTTCCCATCCAAAAGTAACGCCAGGGCCAAATACTGTTTGATAGCTTAATCCCATGTTGATTGTGCGATGTTTCGCTTCGCTTGTATCGATTTGCATAGGAAGCGAACCATCTGCCTCAATTTTTCCTTTGTACCTGACTAATACGGAACTAAACAATTCAGAATCAATCAACTTACTTTGTGTTTTTTCCACTAAACGGCTGTCATAGATATCTCCTTCTCTCCAGGCCACTTTATTGCGAAAAAATCGGGATTTCACACCAGGTGCACCTGTATTATTAAGAGGTCCAAATAGAGCCAATTGCCCCGTTTTAATGTATAAATCAACGGTTACTTCTTTTGTACTACCGTCAGCGACAATTTCTCTGCTGCTGATTTCAGCTAGGGGAAATCCATGCTCTGCTAACAATCTAAGGGTTTTTAATTCAGCATTTAACACATCACGCGTGTGTATAGGTTTATTCAGTTCAATTCCTAGATGATTTAATCGCATAAAAGCACAAGTGTCTTCTATATCTGTGTCCAAATGAATATCAAAGGTTTTTAATCGATATCTGGCACCGGGGTAGATAAGTATAGAAACCAAATTACGATCCAGAGAAGAATGAATTTGAATGTCTACTTTTGCTTCATAATATCCATAGGAATGCATAACATTCAGGATGGAAGGAACATCTTCTTCTGCGCGGTAGCTCAGGGCATGAATGGAATTAGGAGAGCGTCTTTTTTGCGAGCAGAGTTGAGAAGCGGATTTCACCGCTTTTAAAAGACGAATGTCTTGTATTCCTTCAAATTCCACATTATAACTAATCGCTGCAGAGATAGCTATGGGTAAAAGGCAAAAAAAAGTAGTTAATTTTTTAAGGAACATATTTTAAATTAGCTTAAGCTATGATTTTTCAGGTTAGAGATCGATCTATTTCCGTTGCAACTTTTTAAGCAAAGAATCCCAAAAAATTTAATAAAAAAGGACTTTTATGGTACTCATGCGACCTCATACGAAAAAAATCTATACAGAGCTCTGTCTGGTTACACCAGGCGGCGTAAATTCTCCCGTTCGTTCTTTTCAAGCAGTAGATCTAGTCCCTTTAATTGTTCAAAAGGGAAGCTCTGATCAAATCTGGGATATCGATGGTCATAGCTGGGTTGACTTTTGCATGAGCTGGGGAGCTCTTATTTTAGGCCATGCACCAGCTAATATTGTCTCGGTTGCAACCAAGCAAATCGCTTGTGGATCTAGTTTTGGCATAACAAACATTTATGAAAACCAATTAGCCACAGAGATTATAAATTGTATGCCATCTATCCAGAAAATACGTTTTGTCTCGTCTGGAACAGAATCTGTCATGAGTGCGATTCGTTTAGCAAGAGGCTATACAGGCCGAAATAAAATCATTAAATTTAACGGTCATTATCATGGCCATAGCGATGCATTGCTTGTCCAAGCTGGATCAGGTGTTCTACACATGCCCTCCTCCTCTTCTTTAGGTGTTCCTAATGAAGTCATTTCTCATACCATTTCTCTTCCTTTTAACGATATAAAGACCGCTCGTTGTTTTCTGCAAAAAACTGCAGATATTGCTGCTGTGATCATTGAACCCATAGCGGCTAATATGGGACTTATCCCTGCTAAAGAAGAATTTCTTCTTATGCTAAGAGAAGAAACTCAAAAAAAACAAATCGTACTAATTTTTGATGAAGTAGTCACTGGATTTCGCATAGGGCTCAATGGAGCTCAAGACTATTACGGAATTAAACCAGATCTTACCTGTTTAGGAAAAATCATAGGAGGCGGTTTTCCCGCTGCTGCCTTTGGAGGAAAAAAAGAGATTATGGATTGCTTAAGCCCGCTTGGCTTAGTGTATCAAGCAGGAACTCTTTCAGGTAACCCTGTTGCTATGTGTGCTGGCTTAGAAACGCTGCTTACCTTAAAACAACCTCAAATCTATTCTCATCTTGAAACATTGACAAACGATTTTTTAAGACCTATTAAAGATCTAATCATTAAAAAAAGTTTACCTATTACTCTGCACCATTTAGGTTCGATGTTTAGCTTTTTTTTTGGGATAACCCAAGTAGAAAACCAAGAAGACCTAAAAAACTTAAATACAGATAGATTCAAAGATTTTTTTCAATATCTGTTTCACCGTGGGATCTATTTATCTCCCTCTGCCTATGAGGTGAATTTCTTATCGCTTGGTCACAGCCAAAAAAATCTAAAGAAAACACAAGAAGTAATTTTAGAATATTTAAAAAAATTCTAAATACTTAGACAAGAAATTTATTTGAAATTAGTTATTAGTATGCTACTTTATATTTTTTAAGTTATAAAACCTAAAAGAGGAGGAATTTATGTCTACAATTAGTTTTCGTGAAACCCAAGAAACCCCATATTCTATTTCGAGAGATACGCCCCATATTTAGATAGATTCCCAAAAGATAGGGAGGGGAAGAGATTTCCAAAAAAATACAATAGATCTCTTGCATAACCTGAATTTTAAAGCTCCCAATTATAGTTCCTGCTATAAGATTAAATCTTAGGCAAAAGCGTTTCCGTCGATTTCTATATCGATCTGCTATGATTTTAAAACGCTTAAGCATCCTGATTACATTTTCATTAATTACACGTGCTTTGGCAAGGGATTAATTATTTTTTTATCTTGTTTTGTTAAAGGGTTTTTCTTGTTTTTTCTTTTAGAGTCCGTTTAAAATCTTTTCAAAAGTAGCAGGCTCTTAGAAGAGATACCGAAACTAACAGATGTTTTGAAATGTAGGATTAACCACAAGTTTCAAGTCGTTGACTTGAACCCCATTAAGCTAGCCGCTTGAATCGGCACTACTATAGATCAATTAAAAGGTGGGCTGCGCTTTGTTAAAGTTTGCCAAAAAGCAGACCAAAAAAACTAGATAACACACAGGAGATAATTTACTTAAAAAAACCTTGATTTTTGAAATAAAAGGTTAAAAATTAAATCATAACAGGTTATTATAAGTACTGCTAAGTAGTTATTAATCGGATTATTAAACAAGAGGCGGTTTTATGTCCCATTGTATTGCAAATAAGTTGCCTAGAATAGTTGATGCACCTCTTGCAGAAAGTAGAGTGGAATGCAATGCTGGTGTATACACTATTTTCTTGAATAAAAAGCTAGAAGAAATTGCTTTTAATAGTTATAAATTCCTTTCTTTTTTTGGAAAAAAAAGTATTGCTATCGCTCAAAAGGGTGTTAATGAAGAAAATAGAAAGCTGATGCAGAAAAATGTTATAAAACAAATAGCCGTTGATTTGACTGCTTTTGCATTGAGTTTAAGCTATTGTTCTATGAATTATCTTCCTGCAGGCTTGATTTTTCTTCCTGTGTGGTTCTTAGCCTCTAAGCTTAAAAATTGTGCCAATGAGCAGATACAAACAAAAGAAATAGATACAAGCTTAGTAGAAGATTCCACAATAAAATCAGAAGTATTAAAAGGAGGAATCCTTTTCTATAAAGCTTGGCAAAACGTAAATCAAAAAAAAGATCGAATTTTTTTTACAAGTTCTGGAGAGAGTCGATTCTCTGTTTTTGAGTCAACGCCTGCTTTAGAAGGGCGCATTACTCAGCTTGAAGAAAAATTAAAAAATCTTGGAAAGCAATGGGAGTGCACAGAAACCGATCAAGAAACAATTGAGAAGATAGAAGAACTTTTTTATTCTAATGTTTAACGTTCTGTATAAAAAATAATTCTTAAAAAGAAGGTTTTTTATTCTTGATTAGTATAATATCTTATCTTGTGTTATAAATTCATTACTAAATAACTATCCTGAACTTATTTAAAAGAATAAATTATGTTGATTAGCTTATTTACGATATTGGGACTGATTTTCATTTTCTTCGAATTTTTCCTAATTGGTGCTGTATTTGCCATATTGGGTTCTTTGTTTATTATGCTAAGTCTGGTTTTGTTTTTTCTAAGCAATCCCATTATTTTATCTCTTACCTATTTAGCGGTAACTATTCTTGCTATCATAGGAACATGCAAAGGCGCTCTTTGGTGGATCCAAAGCTCTAAGAGACGAGGAGAGTTTTATTTAAAAGATGATCAGGAAGGGTATAGCGCTTCTTTTTTTGATCAAAATTTAGTGGATAAAGAAGGTGTGGCTATCACTGAATTAAAAACAGCGGGCCATGTATTGATTGAACAAAAACGCTATCAAGCTGTATCAGAGGGTGGATTTATTACAAAAGATGCCTCTATTATCGTTGTAGGTGGAAGAGGTGCATATTTAATTGTAAAGGAGATAACTAATGGATAGTTTTGATTTAGGTGGATTTCTACTTGTTTTCTGTCTGGGAATAGGTATTGTTGGATTGATTGTTTTTTTTATGATCTTCCGCTATGTAGGGTTGTGGTTTCAGGCTTTTGTATCAGGAGCTCCTATTTCTTTATTTAACATTGTTGGAATGAGTTTACGCAAAATCCCTTTACGCATCATGGTAAGTGCTCGCATTACTTCTTATAAAGCTGGATTAAAATCGATTACCGTCTCCGATCTAGAAACCCATTATTTAGCTGGTGGTAACGTATTTAATATCGTTAGAGCCATGATTGCAGCTGATAAAGCAAACATTCCTTTAACCTGGAGACAAGCAACAGCTATTGATTTAGCGGGAAGGGATTTATTAGAAGCGGTAAAGACCTCGGTTAATCCCAAAGTAATCGATTGTCCAGAGCGTGAGCATGGAGAATATATCACAGCTGTTGCTAAAGATGGAATCCAGTTAAAATGTAGAGCGCGAGTTACAGTGCGTACCAATATTCTGCAACTGGTTGGTGGAGCTACAGAGGAAACAATTATTGCCAGAGTAGGAGAGGGGATTGTAAGCGCAATTGGTGAAGCGCCCACGCATGCAGATGTTCTAGGCTCACCTCAACGCATATCCCGTCTTGTACTAGACCGAGGATTGGATGCACAGACCGCTTTTGAGATTTTATCCATTGACATTGCAGACATTAGCGTGGGAGAAAATATCGGTGCTATTTTGCGTACAGATACAGCAAAAGCAGATACAAAGATTGCACAAGCAGAAGCGGAAAAACGTCGCGCTATGGCAGTTGCTATGGAAGGCGAAATGAGGGTTAAATTAGTAGAAGCAGAAGCTCAGATCCCAATGGCCATTGCTCACGCATTTCGCGAAGGGCGTTTAGGGGTTATGGATTATTATCGGTTGAATAATATGCAGGCAGATACGCTGATGCGTAAATCTTTAGCTAAAGAGGAGATTTGATGAGTCAAGATACCATTTTGATACTTCTACTTATTTTAGTAGCCTATATTATTAGTGGCATGCGCAAATCCCATAAGCACGAAATTAAACCCATGCAGCCCCCTAAAATTCCTGCCAGTAGCGCACATGTAAAGCCAACTCCTATCAAACCACAAGAAGCAGTTGTTGCTTGGGAAAAAAAAGATTCTAGCAGTCGGGGTAAAAGGATATTGAACCGGTCCCGTTTAAGGCAATCGATTCTCACAAGTGAGATTTTAGGCAAAAAATACTAATTTTTTTCTAAGCTACTCATATCTTCACTTGCTAAAGTTCTCACTTCTACTTGTGATTCAGAGATAAGCAAGCGCTTATTGTTTATCTCTACTATGTAAAGCATGGTTTTTGGGCTCAATGTTTTTCTTTCTAAAATAGCAAATGCAGAAGAGCTTTCTCCCATTTTTTTAAAATGTCCTGTTTTAAAACGTCGCAGTAGCCATAAAGTCACAAAAAGCAATACAAGCGCTGCAGCAATGGTAATCCACATTCGCGTAAATGAAGTGCTATCTGGGAAGGGCATTAACTCTTTAGAAATAGAGTAGGGGAGATCGTCCTGAGAAGGTGTATTTTCCATTTGAGCAAAAAGAGAAGCACTAGATACACTAAACACAATGAATAGATATTTGATCGAGCAAAGCATGTTACTCCTTTCATGTTGAAGATTTATTCTAGAGATTTTCTTAATTTTCAGGTATGATTTTGTTTTTTGAGGTTCTTTTATGACAGAGCATTGTGGTTGGTTAGCGCTAGATATTGATGGAACTCTAACCAATCAAACACACATTGTGCCA
The DNA here is from genome assembly GCF_019453995.1 of Candidatus Rhabdochlamydia oedothoracis. Taxonomy (NCBI): domain Bacteria; kingdom Pseudomonadati; phylum Chlamydiota; class Chlamydiia; order Parachlamydiales; family Candidatus Rhabdochlamydiaceae; genus Candidatus Rhabdochlamydia; species Candidatus Rhabdochlamydia oedothoracis. The sequence goes on from NZ_CP075587.1 coordinate 943,951, forward strand.
AAAGAAGTGGCTTGTTACTTAAAAGAGCTGCATGCTAAAGGATGGAAAGTATTTATTATCACAGGACGCACACTATCCTTTGCTTCTCTAGCATTAAATCTCTTGGACTTTCCTTTTTATTTAGCGGTTCAAAATGGAGCAGATGTTCTTTATACCCCTAATCGAGAATTGGTTATTCGTCATTATTTAAGCCCTAATATTATTCCTATTTTAGAAGCTTTGTGTTCTAAATGTGCGGAAGATTTTCTTGTTTATGCAGGCTGGGAAAAAGGAGATTTTTGTTATTACCGGCCTCATCTATTTTCTCAGAAAATCCAAACCCATGTAGATATGATGAAACAACTTTCTTTAGAGCCTTGGCAAGCTGTTAAGAGCTTTTCTTTTGCTGATCATTTACGTTTTCCTTTAATTAAATGTTTGGGAACTAAAAAAGAAATGTCTCTTGTATACGATAGTCTAAAAAATGATAAACACGTATCTATTACTTTGATCCGCGATCCTCTTGCTGAAGGTGTGTATTTAAATTTAATCACACATCCAGAAGCGACAAAAGGAAATGCTTTAAAGAATGTAATACAACAAACAGGCAAAGCAGGAAAGGTGATTGCAGCAGGAGATGACTTAAATGATACAAGCATGCTAGAAAGAGCCGATGTCAAGATTGTCATGCACTCAGCGCCTTTAGAAATGCATGATTTGGCAGACATTATTGCCAAACCTTCTTATCAATATGGAATTATTGAAGCTCTGCAAAAAGCGCTTAGCGAACTGCACCCATAGGATGCAGTGCTTGACTATCAACAGCTATTCCCATAGCATGCATTCCATTGTCCACATAAAGAGTGACACCTGTAATACCAGAGGCTAAAGAAGATAAAAGAAAAGCAGAGCTATTGCCTATTTCTTCTGCGGATAAATCTTTAATTAAAGGAGCATTCGCTTGAGAATAAGCAATCATATCATCGATAAACCCAATAGCTCGAGCAGCTCTGCTAGCTAAGGGCCCTGCAGAAATTGCATTAACGCGGATTCCCCACTTTCTTCCTGCCTCCCATGCTAGTGTGCGTGTATCGCTCTCAAGTGCTGCTTTGGCAGAGCTCATCCCACCACCATAACCTGGCACAACACGCTCAGATGCTAAATAGGTTAAAGTCAAAGCTGCGCTATCTGCACTCATAATGGGCCCAAAATACGCAAGCAAGCTGATAAAAGAATAACTAGAAGCGCTCAAAGCTGCTAAATACCCTTTTCTAGATGTTTCTAAAAGAGGTTTTTTCACTTCAGGTGCATTAGCTAACGCATGCACTAAAATATCAATGGTTCCAAAATCATCTGCTACATTAGAAGCTACTTCAGAAATGGTATATCCAGAAGCATCTTGATAGCGTTTATTTAGGCGGATTTCTTCAGGTACATCTTCTGGTTTATCAAAAGACGCATCTAAAGGGTATACTTTTAGATATTGCATAAGGCTCCCATCGGAGAGCATACGGGAAGCATCAAATTTTCCTGCATTCCAAGCAGAGTTGAAAATCTTTAAAAGAGGAGTCCAAGTACCGATGATAATCTCAGCACCTGCTTCAGCAAGCGCTTTAGCAATTGCCCAGCCAAAACCTTGGTCATCTCCAATTCCTGCAATAAAAGCCTTCTTGCCTTTTAGGTTGATCGGAAGCATAAGGAAGTTCCTTTTACGGTTAATTTTTTAACTAAAAAGAAAAGTGTAACAAACTAAGAAAAATTACTCAATCTTTTAAAAAGGAAAAATTGCTCAAAATACTATAAGAAGAGGATTTTAGCTCTTAAAATAGCTTGTAAATATATTTTTCAATTAAAATAATTCAGGAGTTTAATTTTTTTACATTAAATTTTTTTCATAAAAAAACTATAATTTTTTTAAAAATACATGCTTTATTTAAGTTGATTTAAATGCTAAATTATTACTATGCTGAAATAAATTAGAAAAAAGACTTTTCAAACACTAAATTCATTGAAATTTTCTAATGAACTGAGATATAAATTTTGCTCATATGCAACTAAAAGCGAACTTTTTAACAAGAAACCAAAAAGACATCCTCAAGGGTCGTTAATCCTATATTTTTCTATACGATTGAATCGAAACCACTATATATTGATATTGCTGAATTGCGTACCCAAGAAGGAAAACTTTATCTCATTGTAGCTATTGATAGGATCTCCAAATTTGCTTACGTAGAGGCTCATCCTCAAACTAGTAAGGCTCTTGCCGCCCAATTTTTGCGGAATCTCATCCAAATTCTTCCCTATAAAATCCATACTATACGGCATCCAATTTACCCATAGGCAACAAGATTTATATGCTTTTACACACATTTTCGATCGAGTATGTGATGAAAACCAGATAGAGCATCGGTTAATAAAAGTAAACCACCCATGGACAAATGGCCAAGTTGAACGGATGAACAGAACCCTTAAAGAGGCTACCGTGAAAAGATACCGCTACCAAACCCATCAGCAGTTAAAAGAGCATTTATATAATTTTTTAAAAGCCTATAACTTTGCGAAAAGATTGAAAGCTCTAAAGGGATTGATACCATTTGAGCATATTATCAAAAGTTGGCAAAAAAAACCAAAAAGTTTTAGAATTAACCCACTCCATCACACTTTGGGACTAAACATCTTAAAACTTCTAAAGACTTATGATTTTCTTTTAAGATTTTTTCATCTTTTTAGGACGCATCATAAGTCTTTTCCATCCTTCAGCTGTTAAAATTTTCTTAGTGGATTTTTTGACACTTTCCTTAAGGTGTGTGTGTTTTTTTTTTGCTGGCAGAAGGCTGCTTTTTTTTACCAAGGGTTTTTTGAGTCTAAGAGCCTGTTTAAAATCTTTTCATTAAGGTATAATGATAGTTTTCATAAAACCTTTGGAGGTAGTTATGACCCGCTCTCATCCAAGCGATATTTCTCGTAAACAATTTAGCAAAATCCATCTAATACTTGAGTCTACACGCAAAAAAACACGTCCACGAAGAGTTGATCTATATGATATTTTTTGTGGAATTTTGTACATTTTAAAAAGTGGTTGCCAGTGGCGTATGTTACCCATAGAATATCCTAAATGGGAATTATGTTATTATTATTTCCATCTTTGGAATAAAAAAGATGATAAAAGTTCTAAGAGTATTCTTGAAATAGTTTTAAAAAAAATTGGTTGGCGAGGTCAGAAAAAGCAGTGGTCGGAAAGAGAAAACAAGCTTTGTAATTATTGATGCTCAAAGTGTTAAAAATACTGATACAGCGGAAAAGATAAGGATATGATGCAGGGGAAAAAATATCAGGAATAAAAAGACATATAGCAGTCGATACCCAAGGGCTCCCTCATGCGATTCACATTACCAATGCTAATATCACTGACAGAAATGGGTGTATAGAAGCATTTTCACTACATAAAAACAATTTGTTCTGTGTAAAAAATGTTTTAGCAGATGGAGGATATTCTGGAGAAAAATTTGCAAAGAGTGTGCAGGAGATATTTAGGATGTATAGTAGAAATAGCTAAAAGAAATACACTTCATACTTTTACAGTTATTCCCAAAAGATGGGTTGTAGAGCGTTCTTTTGCGTGGATGGAAAAATGTCGCAGGCTATGGAAAAATTGCGAAAGAAAACTACATACAAGCCTGAATATGGTGGTTCTTGCTTTTATTGCTCTACTTTTGAAAAGATTTTAAACAGGCTCTAAATAAGTTGCGGATCATAAATCAACCCCTTTTTTATTAAAATCAAAGGGCCCCTTAAATCTAGACTACCCTGATTTTTAGAGATTGTCAAATAAAAAATTTACATCCTTGATTTTTAGAAGGATATGAGATAAAAAGGAGCTTTTTAATAAAGGAGATCTATGAAAAAAGTTAAAATCCTCTTGGGAAAAAACTTAAGAATCCACTTGGTTTCTAAAGATGCCAGAGGCATCGTTAGTTACGGATGCTCCCAAAGCTATTTCAGGATTGGGTGAGTTTTTTTCTCCAATAGATTTAATGGCAATTAGTGTGGCATCCTGTATGCTAACTATGATGGGATATAAAGCTAAAGAGCTGAAAATTGATTTAGAAGGAAGTTATTTGCGGTTAACAAAAGAGATGCAAGTAGCGCCTCTTCGTAGGCTTAAACTCATTGATATGGAATTTTTTTGTCCAAGGGTTTTTTCTAAAATAGTTACAGATCAGCTCATCCAAGCAGCAGAGAGATGTCCTGTAATTCATAGCTTGCATCTAGAAATACAAAAAAAAGCGATCTACCATTGGGGGGATAACAAGTGAAGTTCAGTCGGGCAACCGCATTTGAAAAACACCTATTAGAAGCTAAAAAAGAGCATTTAGCGCCTGTATATTTATTGGCTATTCCTGATGCTTATGAAAGAAAACGCATGGCAGAACAAGTGGCTGCGAGGATAGATTTTTTTTATCCCGATAGTACATTTACCACAAAAGAAAATCTACCAGTAATGCATTTACTAGATGAGCTTAATACCATTTCTCTTTTCGAAAAAAATCGTATTATTTTTTACGATTCTATTCAATCTATTAAGAAAGAGGATTTAAACAGCTTAACTCGCTATTTTGCAAATCCTACAAGCTCTACGTATATATTACTAGGAATCTCTCATGCAAAGATGGCACAGGAAATATATATGGAAGGGAAAAAGCACCTTATTTCCTGCGACTTTACAGAAGAAAAACCCTGGGATCGTAAAGAGAGACTAAAAAATTACCTAAGGCGGTTTGTTACATCTCGGAAAAAGAAATGTTCTTTGTCCTTAATAGAGCAGTTATTGGAAAAAAGAGGGATGGATCTTGCTATTTTAGAACAGGACCTTGAAAAGATCATTACTTTTATTGGAGAGCGTTTAAACATCGAAGAGCTGGATTTAGCAGCTATTTGCAATGATCAAAAATTAGCAAATCTATGGCAACTCTCAGATGCAATCCTATTTTCTAAGCAAAAAATCTCTCTGGATTCTGAAATAGATATCTCATGTTTGCTCTCTTTAATCGGACAGATGCGTCTTCAACTACAACGTAGTTTAGAAATACGCATTTTGTTAGAAAAAAAAATGTCTCATGCAGAGATTTGCTTGAAGTTTCCCACGATAAAAAAAAATCCACTAGAAAAGTTATTTTCCTTTGCACAAGAAAGACAGGAAAAATGGCTGATACAAGCTTTGCATCATCTCTTTCAGATAGAGATGTTGGCAAAAAATAGCGCTGCTACCCCTGCTGTTTTATTGCATATGTTAAACTGCCAATTATCTAATTTTTAAAATTATGCCTACTTTGTATCTTTTGCCTAATTTATTAGATCACTCCCAAGATCACCATGTTTTTTTCTCGAGTACAGTTGACACTATCGTACCAACTCTTGGCGGGCTTATTGCAGAAACAGAAAAAGAAGCAAGGCGTTATTTAAAAAGATTTTTATTTCCAGAGCCTAAAACTTTTTGCGATGTTCCTATCCTGCTTTTAAATGAACACACTACAGCTCTGCAAAAAGAGGAGCTTATTGAAACCGTTGCAAAAAGCCATGCTCCCTGGGGGCTTATTTCAGATTGCGGGCTTGCTTGTCTTGCAGACCCTGGTGCAGATATAGTCCTGCTAGCAAAGCAAAGGGGGATTCAAATACAGGCATGTGTTGGTCCTTCAAGCATAGTTTTAGCTTTGATGCTATCAGGACTTGGGGGGCAGAGATTTATTTTCCATGGCTATCTGCCAAGAGAAGAAAAGTTGCTTGAGGAAAAGTTAAAGCAAATGACTGCAAATCCTCAAAAAGACTATACCCATCTGTTTATTGAAACCCCTTATCGCAATCAAAAACTTTTTAACCAACTCTGTACAACGCTTTCTAATCAAAGCTGGTTGTCAATTGCTTGTGGGCTTACTTCTGATCAAGAATGGGTGAAAACAAAGAGAATTGCCCAATGGAAAAAAGAGCAGCCTGTGTTTGATAAACTTCTGGCTGTCTTTGTTGTAAAAAATAATTAGTTAAAGGAAGGAGGGTTTATTTTTTTTATATATTGGTTCCGATTCAATCGCATAGAAAAATATAGGATTAACGACAAGTTTCAAGTCGTTGACTTGAACCCCATTAAGCTAGCCGTTTGAATTGGCACTACTATATACTCTAGAAAGTTGAAGCCTGGAGTGGATTGAGCTCGATTTTTTGAAAGTTATCATTAAAATAACACAAACGCGATTCCTTTTATTAACATCTCTTGTCTTTCTGACAAGCATTTCCAAATATTGTCTCTGCTCTTTACCCTTATTTCCTAGCCATTCTCCTGCAGATAATCAGAAGATTTTAAACAGGCTCTAAAACACTTCTGTATACATGCCATAATTGCACACAAGGAAGGGGTTGCTCCTTAAACGGAGTAGGATAAACTCTCCAATATAAACGAGATTTTTTCAAATCTCAAAACCGCTCATTAAAGAGCAAAAAAATGAGGAGCAACCCATGAAGCATTATATTGGATTAGATGTATCAATGAAAAGAACTTTTATCTGTGTATTAAATGAACAAGGTAAGATTGTCCATGAAGGTTCAGAAAAAACAGATCCTGATTTACTAGCAGATTATTTTTCCAAAAGAGATTTTCAAGAAATCGTTGTTGGCTTTGAAAGTGGATGTTTATCTCATTAACCTAGCAGTAAAGAAACCATAGCTGATGGCGTGTAATATATTCCAAAGCGGTCTTTGGCAAAATTAATCACTTGTTTAGCCGAATGGGGTGCTTCTTCTTTTACATAGATTTTTAGTTGCTCAAGCTGTTTTTGACTGAGCCAGCAAACCTTTCCTGTATAGTTCAAAGTTCTATTCGTAAAGCCCAGACCATTGATGATCATAGCCACCGCTGCTATTCCTGGACTAACTTTCCTTTGAGGGCCTGATGGCAGACGATTATCAATCCTTTCAGCAATTTTTAAGTCCTGACAAATGGCAACCACTAAGCCATGATGGCCCATTACTGTCGTTTGAATTTCTCCTTCTGAAACCTCTACCATACCGCATCTCTTTTTCCAAAAATATACGCTAGGGGTAGGAATGTAGGAGAGATCTATTCAAATTAAGAGTTTTAGTATATAAATATTTTTATAAAAAGAATAACCCCTTCTTGCAAGATAGAGCAGTTTTTTCAAAAAAACCCAGTTATGCAATTTTTAATTTGAAATCAAACCAATATAGCTGTTTTTTAATTAGATTGATTTTGTAATATATAATAATAATTTTATTTGAGTATTAATGTAATATTAACAATTCTTGTCTAAATAAAATGTTTTAATAGTATGTTTTATTATTATTATGTATAATAAAGTCAGATGTCTAATTTCTTGTTAATGTTTGAATTGTCTATAAAAATATAAAAAAACATTTAATCTTCCTTAGAAGGAAGGGGTAATACAAAATGGACAAGACAGATCATCAACTCAGAGCTCGATTGGCAAGATTAGAAAGTCAGGTTGATCAGCTTGAAACAGAGTATACTCAAATTAATGAGATGCTTATACGTTGCGGATTTCTAGAAGGAATAAGCACTTTAAAATTTGCTATGGAAGAACTTTTAGTAGAATATCCAGACGAGAGTTCTTTAAATTAAGCTTTTTTATTTACTTCATTTTAAGGGAAGATTTCTCTTCCCTTAATTTCTTTACAAACTTTTAGTGCCTATGCTATACTTTTTTTCTTAACAGTGAAAGGAAAAAATGGCTAAATTGCTTTTGGAAAATACAAACGAGGAAAAAATTCTTGAAGATGGGTCATCTATTCAAGAAGCATGCGAGGACGCAGGAGTTCCTTTTGCTTGTACTGAAGGCGTATGCGGAACTTGTGTGATTGAGGTAACAGAAGGTATGGAAAATTTATCGGAGTTTACTCAAGAAGAGCAAGATTTCTTAGGAGAATTGCATTGCGAGCGCCTGGCTTGTCAGTGTAAGATAATAAGTGGTTCTGTAAAAATTAAACATTAAAAAAAGTGTACGTATGTCTCAAGAAAAAAAGATTGCAAAAGAAATGACGATTGAAGAAATTTTATCTTCTTTTCCTCATAAAAGTCAAAAGTTAGCTCAAGAAATGACTAATATTGGTTTGCATTGCGTTGGATGTGGCGCTGCTACATGGGAAACCCTTGAGGGTGGAATGCTAGGTCATGGTTTCGTACAAGAACAGATTGAACAGTTAGTCGAGAGATTAAATAGCGTTTTAGCAGAAAAAATCGACCCTACAACAATTACGCTTACCAAGCGTGCTGCTGAGAAGTTTTGCCAGATTTTACAAGAAGAAGGCAAGGATAATTGGGGTTTGCGTTTCGCGGATCGCGCAGCGGGATGTAATGGATTTGAGTACGTTTTAGACTATTCTCAAACAGCGGAAGAAGATGATCAAGTATTTGAATCTCATGGTGTGCAAATTCACGTAAAAAAAACCATCGTGGACCGTTTAATCGGCTCTGAAATTGATTATACAGAAGGTTTAAACGGTGCTGGATTTAAAATCAGTAACCCCAATGCAAAAACATCTTGTGGTTGCGGCAAGTCGCAAAGTTATTAATGTATACTAGTTTGATTTCAAATTAAGAATTGCATAACTAGGTTTTTTTGAAAAAACTGCTCCATCTTGCAAGAAGATGTTATCTTTTGTATAAAAATGTTTATATATTCAAACTCTTAATTTGAATGCAAACGAGTTCTCTAATTGCACACAAGGGGAATATAAATTCTCTTAATTCTTCATAAGCTCTCCGAGCCGATATTTTGCTTGCAAAATAAAAGGCGTTTTTAAGATCTTAGGACAGCAAAGTTTAATGCGGGAGATAAGTCCAGGGTTCTCTGCGGAGTCTTTTTGAAGAAAACTATTTTAGATTCTTCGCTCCATTATGCTATCCGAAATGAAATGGGCAAGACAATGTATATTACGGCTTCTAAGAGCCAACTCATTTGTCGTCTTTACCTATTTCTTCGTTTTTCTCCTGCAAAAAATTTTAGTCACTTTTCCTAATGTTTTTATTTCTAAAAAAATGCGTTTTTAAGCTGCCTTTGGCTCACCGTAAATAAATTCTTTTTGTTCAATCAGCATCTTATGCATAATTACGGATAACTTTCTACCTACTGCTAAGGCGGCTTTCTTCATTCCTTTTTTTCTCATGATTTTTAATCCCCAAGCTTTTAGCTTGCTCCATTTCTTACTTCGTGTCAGCATTACTATTCCGGCTTCAACTAATAGAGATCTAAGTTCACTGGATCCACATTTTGAAATTCTTCCCTGTCTTTGCACCTCTCCGGAGGCATACTGTTTAGGCGTCATACCAAGATAGGCTCCTACTGATTTAGAATCGTTAAAACGAGTGGGATCAAAAATTTCTGTTTTATAGGTTAATGCTGTTACAGGTCCTACGCCAGGGATTGTCATAAGCCGTTGTACTTCTTTATCTTGACTGACCAGCTTAAGCATTTCTTTATCCAGTTTTTCTACTTCCTCAACTACCTTATCAAAGGTATTTAATAGAGAGGTTATGCTCAGAACAATACTTTTTTCCTGTTTTTCTATCTGCTTTACAACCACAGACGAAAATCTTTTGGATCCCACAGATCCCAATCGTATTCCGTAACTTTTAAGCAAGCCCCTTACAGTATTTTTTAACTGCGTTTGCTGTTTAATTAGCGCTCTTCTGGAAACTAACAAAATGCTTTTTTCTACTGAATCTTGGGGCTTACAGTGTACTCGTGTATACATACCTGATCGAAGAGCTTCTGCGATTCCTCGTGCATCATTTTTGTCTGTCTTATTTATTTTCAAAGCAAGAATCGTACTCAGCTTCCTTGCATCCATACATAGGGGATCTATAGCTCTTTTTCTAAATCCTGTGACTAGGTAATGAGATAAACATCCACTTTCAAAGCCAACAACGATTTCTTGAAAATCTCTTTTGGAAAAATAATCTGCTAGTAAATCAGGATCTGTTTTTTCTGAACCTTCATGGACAATCTTACCTTGTTCATTTAATACACAGATAAAAGTTCTTTTCATTGATACATCTAATCCAATATAATGCTTCATGGGTTGCTCCTCATTTTTTTGCTCTTTAATGAGCGGTTTTGAGATTTGAAAAAATCTCGTTTATATTGGAGAGTTTAACCTACTCCGTTTAAGGAGCAACCCCTTCTTTGTGTGCAATTATGGCATGTATATAGTGGTTCCGATTCAATCTTATAGAAAAATATTTTGTTTTGTGTTAAGCTATTGAGTATGAAAAAACTGACCCCTAGCCAGAGAGCTGACTTAGAGCCTGTTTAAAATCTTTTCAGTAAGGCATAATGATAGTTTTCATAAAACCTTTGGAGGTCATTATGACCCGCTCTTATCCAAGAGATATTTCTCGTAAACAATTTAGCAAAATCCATCTAATACTTGAGTCTACACGCAAAAAAACACGTCCACGAAGAGTTGATCTATATGATATTTTTTGTGGAATTTTGTACATTTTAAAAAGTGGTTGCCAGTGGCGTATGTTACCCATAGAATATCCTAAATGGGAATTATGTTATTATTATTTCCCTCTTTGGAATAAAAAAGATGATAAAAATTCTAAGAGTATTCTTGAAATAGTTTTAAAAAAAAATTAGTTGGCGAGGTCAGAAAAAGCAGTGGTCGGAAAGAGAAAACAAGCTTTGTAATTATTGATGCTCAAAGTGTTAAAAATACTGATACAATGGGTTGTAGAGCGTTCTTTTGCGTGGATAGAAAAATGTCGCAGGCTATGGAAAAATTGCGAAAGAAAACTAAATACAAGCCTGAATATGGTGGTTCTCGCTTTTATTGCTCTACTTTTGAAAAGATTTTAAACAGGCTCTTAGAACACAAGTTAAAGCATCCAAAAGACTATTCTGATCTGAACGGAATAGGCTTTGTGTAATTTTGGGCTATGATGAGGGTATCTCAACAAAAAATCTTGCTAAAGCACTTCGGATAAGCCCTATCACTGTTCAGGAATACCTCAGAGAATATGATTCCGAAAATAAAACTGGAAGTAGCCCTCGAGGCGGTAGCAAATCAAAACTTTCACAAGACCAAACAGAGTCTCTAACACCTACAGGAAAAGACCTGTCTTAAAGTCAAAGGGATCATAGCTTATGTGCATGAGCAATAGGGGATAAAATATTCCCGAAGTGGCATGACAGATTGGCTCATACAGCACGGATTTGTTTATAAACGTCCTAAAAAGATTCCTGGGAAATTAGATCCTGAAAAACAACGAATTTTCATAGAACAATATAGGGCTTTAAAGGAGACCTTAAACCCTGATGAAGAGATCTATTTCATAGATGCTGTGCATCCTGAACATCAGTCCCAAGCCGTATGTGGATGGATCAAAAAAGGCGTTCAAAAGACTTTGCAGACATCCGGGAAACAATTGCGATTGCATTTTGCTGGAGCTCTTTGCCTGACAGGAATGAAGATTTTTACAGAGGAATATAAGACAGTTGATGCCGATGCAATGCTCGATTTTTTCAAGAAGCTAGAAAAACAGACAGAGGCTCGAATTATTCATGTAATTTTGGATAATGCAAGATCAAACAAAAATAAGAAACTAGAAGAGTTTCTGATGTCTTCTAGGATTAAAGTGCACTATCTCCCTCCTTATTCGCCGAATTTGAATCCTATTGAACGCTTGTGGAAGATCTTAAAGGAAAAGACGGTATACAATCGATATTACGAAACGTCGGTGACTTTTTTTCAGGCAATTAGAGGATTCTTCTTAGAAGAGATACCGAAAATAACAGATATTTTGAAATGTAGGATAAACGACAAGTTTCAAGTCGTTGACTTAAATCCCATTAAGCTAGCCGTTTGAATCGGCACTAGTATATAGTGGTTCCGATTCAATCGTATAGAAAAATATTTTGTTTTGTGTTAAGCTATTGAGTATGAAAAAACTGATCCCTAGCCAGAGAGCTGACTTAGAACACAAGTTAAAGCATCCAAAAGACTATTCTGAACGGAATAGGCTTTGTGTAATTTTGGGCTATGATGAGGGTATCTCAACAAAAAATCTTGCTAAAACACTCCGGATAAGCCCTATCACTGTTCAGAAATACCTCAGAGAATATGATTCCGAAAATAAAACTGGAAGTAGCCCTCGAGGCGGTAGCAAATCAAAACTTTCACAAGACCAAAAAGAGTCTCTACTAAAACACCTACATGAAAAGACCTATCTTAAAGTCAAAGGGATCATAGCTTATGTGCATGAGCAATATGGGATAAAATATTCCCGAAGTGGCATGACAGATTGGCTCATACAGCACGGATTTGTTTATAAACGTCCTAAAAAGATTCCTGGGAAATTAGATCCTGAAAAACAACGAATTTTCATAGAACAATATAGGGCTTTAAAGGAGACCTTAAACCCTGATGAAGAGATCTATTTCATAGATGCTGTGCATCCTGAACATCAGTCCCAAGCCGTATGTGGATGGATCAAAAAAGGCGTTCAAAAGACTTTGCAGACATCCGGGAAACAATTGCGATTGCATTTTGCTGGAGCTCTTTGCCTGACAGGAATGAAGATTTTTACAGAGGAATATAAGACAGTTGATGCCGATGCAATGCTCGATTTTTTCAAGAAGCTAGAAAAACAGACAGAGGCTCGAATTATTCATGTAATTTTGGATAATGCAAGATCAAACAAAAATAAGAAACTAGAAGAGTTTCTGATGTCTTCTAGGATTAAAGTGCACTATCTCCCTCCTTATTCGCCGAATTTGAATCCTATTGAACGCTTGTGGAAGATCTTAAAGGAAAAGAAGGTATATAGTTATTTAAAATATTATTGATAAAGTTGTATATTTTTCTCCAACAAAATATATGGAGGTAGAGAAATGCCTAAACCTTATTCAATGGATCTAAGAAAACGAGTGCTTCAATACCTAGAAGAAAATAACGACAAAATGAAGGCCAGCCAGCTATTTCAAGTTGGGATTGCAACTGTCTACCGATGGGTAAAGCGTAAGAAACAAAGAGGAAACGTAGAACCTCTAAAAAAGAAAAGCACTTATAAGAAAATTGATGATCAGAGATTAATCGCTTATGTAGAAAAAAACCCCGATCATTTTTTATCAGAGATTGCAAAGCATTTTGGTTTGACTTTGCAAGCAATCTTTTACGCTTTGAAAAGACTCAAGATCACAAGAAAAAAAAGATTGCGTTTTATAAGGAAAGGAATGCGGAAGCAAGAGCGGAATATCTAAAAAAGATAGAAGCAATTTCTCCTGAAAAAAGGGTCTATTTGGATCAGAGCGGAATCAGTCAATATGTGCATAGGCAATATGCGAGGAGCGCGAGGGGAAAACAAATATTTGGAGGAATTTCAGGAAAACGATTTGGTAGACAGAGTGTAATTTCGGCACTACAAGGGAAGAAATTGCTGGCACCGATGTGTTTTGAAGGAACTTGCAATACGGATCTATTTAATGTATGGCTAAAACAGGAATTGATTCCAAATTTGACTCATGGCCAAGTTTTGATTCTCGATAACGCGAGCTTTCATAAATCAAAGACAACTAGAACATTGATAGAGGAAAGTGGATACGAAATGCTCTTTCTCCCGCCTTATTCACCGGACTTAAATCCTATCGAAAAATATTGGGCCAATATGAAAACGAAAATCCGAGAACTTTTACCTACTGTAGCTAATTTATCCGAAGCCTTAGATCAAGCTGTTTTATCAATGTCGATTTAAATAACTATACAATCGATATTACGAAACGTCGGTGACTTTTTTTCAGGCAATTAGAGGATTCTTCTTAGAAGAGATACCGAAAATAACAGATATTTTGAAATGTAGGATAAACGACAAGTTTCAAGTCGTTGACTTAAATCCCATTAAGCTAGCCGTTTGAATCGGCACTAGTATATAAGATGAGCGCTTAGCTTATTTGTGAAGTGCTCTTTTTTCTACATCTAAAGCAGCTTCTCTTATTGCCTCTGATAGAGTAGGATGAGCATAAGGAGTGTTAATCAAGTCTTTTATACATAAACTTTTTTGTATAGCAATAGCTGCTTCTGCAATTAACTCAGAGGCATGTGTTCCTATAATATGCACCCCTATAATCCTTTTGCTTTTCTCTTCCGTAACAATCTTTACAAATCCTTGTGTTTCTCCTGTGCACTTTGCCCTTGAGTTGGCTTTGAAGGGAAAGCTCCCTATTTTTGGTATAAGGTGATATTTTTTAGCTTCTTCTTCTGTTAATCCCACTGATGCCATTTCTGGATGGGTATAGACAACATTGGGAATAGCCATGTAGTTAAGTTGAGGCCTATGGCCTGCCATAATTTCAACAGCTGCAATGCCTTCTTCAGATGCTTTATGTGCAAGCATAGGACCTTCAACGACGTCTCCAATAGCAAAAATATTTGGGATATTGCTGCGAAAGATTCCATCGGTTTCAATGAATCCTTTAGGAGATATTTTTACTCCTATCTTTTCAAGACCAAGCCCTTGGGTATAAGGCCGTCTTCCAATGGCGACCAAAACTTTTTCCGCTGAAAAAGATTTTTGTTCTACTTGTAAAGAAATTTGATTGGACGCAATTTTTGCACCCATGACTTTAGAAGAGAGATAAAAGTTAATGCCTTGTTTTTCCAGATCTTTTTTAAGCTCCAAGATAAGTTGATGATCAAATCCTGTACAAATTTGATCAAGAAATTCAATGATTTGTACTTTCGTTCCTAGTCTATTGTAGACAGATCCTAGTTCTACTCCAATTACACCTGCGCCTATTATGAGTAGATCTTTAGGGATTTCTTTAAGAGAGAGTGCCCCGGTAGAGGAGAGAATTTGTTTTTCATCAAAGGGTAAAAAGGGAAGCTCAATAGGCTTTGAGCCTGTAGCGATAAGAATAAATCGCGCTTGTAGTTGGGTTGCTTGACTTGCATTTTTAACTAAAACTTCAGTAGAGGATAGAAAACTAGCTTCTCCTACATAAGAACTAATCTTGTGTTTTTTAAATAAGCTTGTAATTCCTTGGCTAAAAGATTGGATAATTTGTGTTTTACGAGTCATCATTTTCGTAAAATTAATCGATGGTTGAGCAATAATAATTCCATTTGCAGCGCTTATTTCTTTTATATTCCATAGTAGTTCAGAGGAAGATAAAAGTGATTTAGAAGGGATACAACCTACATGTAGACACGTTCCTCCTAATTCTTTTCGTTTATCGATACACGCCGTTTTTAATCCCAGTTGAGCAGCTCTTATTGCAGCTACATACCCGCCAGGCCCAGCACCTATGATAATTAGATCAAATGCATCCATAGGTTCCTTATAAGTCGAGAAGTAAGCGAGAAGGTTCTTCTAATGTTTGCTTAATGTGCTTTAAAAAAAGCACAGCTTGTTTGCCATCAATTAAACGATGATCATAGCTGAGCGCTAGATACATCATAGGACGGATAACAATTTCGTCATCGATGACAACAGGACGTTTAACAATAGAGTGCATTCCTAAAATGGCACTTTGAGGGGGGTTAAGAATAGGGGTTGATAAAAGAGATCCAAAAACACCTCCATTGGTAATTGTAAAGCTGCCTCCTTTTAAGTCATCTACGCTGATGGAACCATCGCGTGCTTTTTGAGCAAAAGCGCTCAGTTGCATTTCAATTTCTCCAAAATTATGCTGTTCACAAGATCTAATGACAGGAACCATTAGACCACGATCTGTAGAAACTGCAACACAGATATCATAGCTTTGAACAAAGACTATATCTTCCTTATCAATATAGGCATTAATTTCGGGAATCTCTTTTAAAGCTGCAACACAAGCTTTGATAAAAAAAGACATAAAACCCAGTTTAATCCCATATTTTTTTTGAAAAGATTCCTGCTCTTTCTGTCTGATAGCAATTACACTGCTCATATCCACTTCGTTAAAGGTGGTTAACATAGCTGTTGTGTTCTTAACTTCTACAAGCCTTTGCGCAATGATTTTGCGTAAAGAACTCATTTGTTTACGAGAAGTGTTCGCTTCTTTTTCTACAATAGGAGTGGGTTGAGGAGAAACTGTGGATTGTTGCAAGCTAGAAACAAAATCAGATGTAGTAAATTTGGCTTTTCCATTTGAAGGAGGAGGAAAAGCAGGCTCTATTGGTTTAGGTGGTTTTTTATCAGAAGATTTAAGTGTTTGCTCTACAGTTGGAGGATTAATCGTCCCAATTACTTGTCCTATCTTAACGATATCTCCTTTTTTAACCTGTAAGGTTAATTCTCCGCTTTCAGGAGCATACAAAACTTGATTTACCTTATCTGTTTCTAATTCTAAAATTTCTTCATCTTGTTTAACAAAACTACCAGATGATTTAAGGATGTTGCTAATGGTTGCTTCGGAAACAGATTCACCCATATTAGGGATTTTAATCTCGCTTGCCATGGATTACCTTATCTTAAATTTAAGCAAAAGCTTTTTTAAGCAGCTCTTCTAATTGTTGTTTATGTACGGCATACGAGCCTACAGCAGGCGATGCGCTTCTTTGTCTTCCGATATACTCGATTGCGCTTTTTGTTCCAAGTAGCTCGTCAAATGCAAAGCGCAAAGACTCCCAAGCACCCATATTGCTGGGCTCTTCCTGCACAAAACGACAGCTAGCATTAGGATGTTTAGCTAAAATTTTTTGGACGATATTTTTAGGGAAAGGGTATAGCTGTTCTAAACGTATGATTGCGCATTGTTGATTTTGTTTTTCTCTCTCTAGAATGAGCTCGTAATAGACTTTTCCACTGCAAAACAGCAGTAACTTCGCATCTTTTTCTAGGAGGGGATCTTCTAGAACTTCATAAAATCTTCCTGCTGCAAGATCATTTAAACTGGATCTACATGCAGCATTACGCAATAAAGCTTTAGGCGTAAAAAGAACTAAAGGTTTTTTTATAGGACATAGAGCCTGTGCTCGCAGAAGATGAAAAAGCTGTGCAGGGGTAGAGCAATTAGCAACTCTTAAATTATCTTGAGCAGCTAATTGCAAAAAACGCTCTATACGCGCAGAGGAGTGTTCTGGTCCTTGTCCCTCATAACCATGAGGAAGCATCAGAACTACATTGGATACTATTCCCCATTTTTGTTCTGAAGGAGCTAAATACTGATCGAGAATAATCTGAGCACCATTTGCGAAATCACCAAACTGTGCCTCCCAAATAACTAAGGCCTTAGAAGAGGCTAAACTAAATCCAAACTCAAATCCTAGAACAGCGTATTCTGATAAAGGGGAGTTAAAAAATGCACATTCAGCTTGAGACTCTGTAATATGATTGAGTGGAAAATAACGTTTTTCATTGAGTTGATCAATAAGTACAGCATGTCTATGAGAAAATGTTCCTCGGCAAACATCTTGACCAGAAAATCGCAAAGCGATTTTCTGAGATAGTAAGCTTGCATAGGCGAGCTGTTCCGCTGTTCCCCAATCTAAAGAGACTAATTTAGGGTCGCTTTGTAACATTTGCTCTCTTTCTTGGAGAAGTCGTTTAATTTTAGGATTAAGATTTAGATCGCTTGGATAGGTATAAAGTCCTTTAGCGATCTCTCCTAATACTTTTAAAGAAATTTTAGTATCCATTTCTGATAAAGGAATAAACTCTTGTGGTTTTTTCCTAGCAACAGGAGGAGATGTTGTTTGCAAAGCTTCTTGAAGCTGCTTTTTAAAGTTTTCTTCTAAGTTCTTTATGTCCTTTTCTTGAATGATATTTTCTCGAAGCAAGTTATGAAAAAATACAGTGCGAATGGATTTTCTCTCTTTAATTTTAGCATAGAGAAGTGGTTGCGAAAAAAGAGGTTCATCGCTTTCGTTATGACCGTACTTACGATAACAATTAAGATCGATAAACACATCGCATCCAAATTTAAGTCGTATTTCCATGCTAAGAATAATAGCCCTTATACATCCTTCGGGATCTTCTGCATTTACATGAAAAACAGGACAATTAAATGTTTTTGCAAGATCTGAGCAATAAGGGGTAGAGCGTGCTTCTTCAGGGTTTGTGGTAAAGCCGATTTGATTATTGATAATAAGATGAATAGTACCTCTTGTCTGGTAGCCGTTTAATTTACAAAGTTGCATGGTTTCATAGACCACACCCTGGCCACTAAAAGAGGCATCTCCGTGAATAAGAACGGGGATCACATCTTTTTTACTAATCTCTGCTTTAGCGTAGCTCATTCCTTCTACTACCGGATCTATCGATTCAAGATGGCTGGGGTTTGCAGCAAGGGTAATCGAGATATTTTTCCCCAAAGAGGTAGTAAAGGTCCCTTGTGCGCCTTGATGATATTTTACATCCCTAGAGCCTTCAAATTCCTCATTAATATAATTTTCATCAAACTCTCTAAAAATAGAGAAATAGTCTTTGTGAATAATATTGGCTAGTACATTGAGCCTACCTCTATGCGCCATGCCAAGGACTACTTCATCTATACCACTTAAAGACGCTTGCTCCATTAAAAAAGATAACATGGGAATCAGAGTTTCTGCTCCTTCTAAAGAAAATCGCTTTTGTCCTACGTATTTTGTATTCAGAAAAGATTCAAATAACTCGGCTTTGTTTAAATCTTTTAAAATAAGTATCTTTTGCTGTTTACGCAGTGTAAATGAAGATTCAAATCTATTTTGGATCCATATTTCTAGTTCATGGTTTCTAAGATCCATATATTCTATACCGATCTTAGAACAATAGATTTTTTTGAGCTCATCAAGAATGTCTTTTAAAGGGGCTTGTTCTTCTTTCAAAAGGTTGCAGGTAGGAAAGGGCACATTTAGCTCATTTGTCGTAAATCCAAGTGTCTTGAGGTCCAATGCATAGATAATATCAGGAGGGGGCTTAAGAGGATTAAAACAGGCTAATAAATAGCCATATTTGCGATAAGCGTCTATGAGATGCTGAATCCTTTGTTCCTGGTCTAATCCTCTAATGGATTGGCTTAATCCTAGGTGCATTCCTTGAAAAAAAGCACGCCAAGAAGGTTCCATTTGGAAGGGATCGTCTATGAATTTTTGATAAAGATCATCTATAA
Organism: Candidatus Rhabdochlamydia oedothoracis; assembly: GCF_019453995.1. Taxonomy (NCBI): domain Bacteria; kingdom Pseudomonadati; phylum Chlamydiota; class Chlamydiia; order Parachlamydiales; family Candidatus Rhabdochlamydiaceae; genus Candidatus Rhabdochlamydia; species Candidatus Rhabdochlamydia oedothoracis. The sequence goes on from NZ_CP075587.1 coordinate 963,027, forward strand.
AGCATAGGTTGGGAATAGAAAGGGAAGAAAAAGTCATATAAGATCCTGAAAAAATCAAAACAGTTTATAAGCTTATTCATAGCAAATCAGTAATTTAATTTAACTAATATCAATTTTTTTATTTTTATTATTAATAAAATAATAGGTTAAAAATCCGTAATAGAACTCTAAAGAATGAATGTTAAAATATTGAGAGATTAAAAAAAGAAGGCGCACATAGTCTGTGCACCACAGTCTTAAATGGGTTTCTCTTTAAAGTTGAGCCTTTAAGCGATAGTTTACAGGAATACCCTTTAAAAAGTACTTCTCTGAGAGATTACTTAGAGCTATCCTATTATCCTTAAGATGTTCTGAGATAAACTTCTTCGTTGAAAGAGGGCTCTGATCGTGTTCTAAGAAAAATATCCATGGGGTACTATTTTCTTTTAAGATAAGAAGCATTGGAGTGCCGTGCACATTTTTTGGAGTATTTTCTAGATATTGAAGTTCTGTAGTATTCTCTGAAAGAAGGCTTGCCAGAGCATTTTTTAGAAGTTGAAACTCTGGTGTTTTCTTTAAAAAAAGGTTTGCTAGAGTATTTGTAAAATTTTGAAGCTTTGTAGGGTCCTTTAAAAGATTTTGTTTAGCACTTTTTAAGCTTTGAAGCTCTAGCTCTCTATTATTCTCTAAAAGAAAGTTTTCTAGCTTATTAAAAAGACTTGCTGGAATGCCTCTTAAAAAAAATCCTTCTTGAATAATAAATCGAGAATCACAATAAGGCAGCTCTGGTTTAGATGGAGCTAAATCTTCTGCAATATTTGATTTTTCCTCGATAGTTTTCTCTTGAATTTCAACAATAGGTTCCTTACTTTCAATCACACGAGGAGCTACAGGTAAAGGGCAATCAAATTTTCTAAAACTAAAAGAGTAAATACTATTTCTCATCAAATGATATGAGGACATGGCAAAGGACGTAAAACTTGCACAGACTCTTTTGAAAATAGCATTAATAACGTCTGCAACTTGCATAAAAGGACTTGCTGCTTTTTGAGCTGTTATCTGTACAATTGTTTTTGCATTGTTTAAAGTTGTCTTAATAGCGGTCTTGGCATAATTCAACGTAGATATAAAGCTTTTAGCTACTACTAAAGCAAGAAGAATAGGAAATGATGTGCCCAATGAAATGCCGCAAGCTTTAAGAGCTAGTGATCCACTAATCGTTTGTGCTCCAATAGAAAAGATATAGCTTTCGGTAAGCTCTTTAACCGTTTGAGTTAAGACATTTTTATTTTGTTCATTAATTACATTAAAAGGCACTTTTTCTCTGAGATTATTATAATATTGATAAACATCTTCTTTAATCATTGTTTCCTTGTTTGTTAATTAAATGTAAATTATACATTAATGTTATATTAATTTATATAATAAAATATAATTTAATTCTAAAAAATAGAAGAAAACATTTGTAAATTTTAACTATTAATACTATTGAATTAGGGCCAACGCATGAAGATTTTGCTTGATAACAGTATTGCCATTGACGGCAAGACATTATGCGGTTCTGGTAATAAGACAATAGATCCTATCCATATGGTAAGCGCTTTTGCTTCTGAGCAAAGTCTTGTGTTAGGACATCTTAAATGTTCTGGAAAAGGAAAGGAACTAGAGACCATTCAAAGCCTTCTTACTATATTAAATATTAAAGGAGTTGTTGTAACAATCGATGCAGCCGGTTGTCACAAAATAGTAGTAGAACAGATTTGTTCCCAGGGAGGAGATTATGTTATTGCTCTTAAAGGCAATCAAGACCACTTACATGCAGAAGCTCATAACTTTTTTGAACAAGCGCAGGACGTTATACCGGAAGAAGCTAGCTGTGATTATTGGCGGTCTGAAAAATGTACTCGAGGACGTAGTGAGATAAGAGAAGTATGGGCGACTGAGAAATTAGATTGGTTACCTCAGCGTCAGATTTGGAAGAAGCTGCATAGCTTGATATGCGTAAAAGTACAGAAGAAATCGCAAGAGAGGAATAGCTGTGAAATTCGGTATTTTATTTCAAGTCTACCTACTAACACAGAACGTCTTGCAAAGGAAGTGCGTAATCACTGGAGCATCGAAAACAAATTGCATTGGCAACTTGATGTTAATTTCCGAGAGGATTTAAGTCGTGTTAGAAAAGGAAATGGAGCTGAAAATCTATCTATAGCCCGACGGGCTACTTTGAATCTTTTACAAAAAGATAAGACAAGCAAGGTCAGTTTACGTAAACGGCGCTTCATTGCATCATGTCGTAAAGATTATTTATTAGATCTAGTAGGTGCAAAGGAAATTCTTCATGCGTAAGCCCTGACTATTGAATAGTGAAATTTAGTTATTTTAGGACTTAAATTATTATAAAATACAGAGTTAGAGTTTTTAATTTTTTAAATTAAAAACTTTGTAAAATAAAAAAGAGACAAATTTAAAAAAAATTTAATCGATTTTCTCTTGTTTATTTAGCATAGAGATAGTTTTTTTGTTTTCTTGGAATCGCATGGGAAAAGAGGATTGGGTATGTATCAGTCCTTTTACTCTTTTAAACCAATTTTTTGGTTTGTTTTCTTCAGTTTTTAGATCCATAAACATGTCTTGCACCTTTAAAGCAGCCTCCAGTTTATATCCAGCAGCATTGGTTAAGAAAATTCCATATTTATCGGGCTCTAGTTTATGAGATTAGCTATAGTGTATATCAAAGAGCAAGTGGATCATTTGATCTTGCTACAATAAATTGGACATGAAGAACCCGAATAAATTAAAACAAATTTATTAAAGAGGCTCTTATGCGAAAGCAAAAAAAATATGATCGAGAATTTAAGTTAAATATAGTAAAGCACTATAGAGAAAGCGGGAAATCCATGACAGAACTTGAGTTGACAGGCAGCACTTCATTGACAGTGTCAACTTGGTATAATGTATCTAGCATTTTCATTTGTGCTAGATGCTTTGCATACTGAAATGTTTGCCATGGTGTCTTCCCATAACAATATTTCACAGAATGGACTCGCTCTTCATTGTACTCTTTTAGCCATTTATCCACATCCATTTGCAGTTCTTCTAGACTATGATAAACTTTTTGCCTAAATGCTGATGCATAAAATTCATTTTGAATCGTCCTAATAATTGAGTCTACTGGTGTATGTTACCCATAGATTATCCTAAATGGGAATTATGTGATTATTATTTCCCTCTTTGAAATAAAAAAGATGATAAAAATTCTAAGAGTACTCTTGAAATAGTTTTAAAAAAAATGGGTGTATAGAAGCATTTTCACTACATAAAACCATTTGTTCGGTGTAAAAAATATTTTAGCAGATAGAGGATCTTCTGGAGAAAGATTTGCAAAAAGTGTCCAGGAAATATTAGGATGTATGGTAGAAATAGCCAAAAGAAATACACTTCATACTTTTACAGTTATTCCCAAAAGATGGGTTGTAGAGCGTTCTTTTGCGTGGATAGAAAAACGTCGCAGGCTATGGAAAAATTGCGAAAGAAAACTACATACAAGCCTGAATATGGTGGTTCTCGCTTTTATTGTTCTACTTTTGAAAAGATTTTAAACAAGCTCTAAGTTTTAGAGTTGTTAATTTGTTAGCGAAAGGCTATAAATCGAAAATATCAGGCAAGGAACTCACTCCTAGCCCAAGAAAGCTCCAAAGTAGGCTCAGCATCATAGTAAGATCTCAAGAGGCTAAGTGTTGCATAATTGCGGCTATCTCTTTCATTTGGGTCTCCTTCTTCCACCCATTTGTTTATTTTATAAATTAGTGTACTAAAAATATTAAACCCTTCAGGACAGAGCCATTTAGGAAATAGTTTAGAACTGCGTGCTTTGGAAAAAGAGCGATAGAAAACGCAAGCAACGACATAAATAACATGCTGTAAGGGAGATGCAATTATTTTCTTATAGGCAATCATCGTAATTCGATGATCTGGATCACCTTTAAATATAGCAGAATAGGTAGCATAGAAAGCTTCACAAATTCCCTTGGCTATATCAGCTACAGCTGTAAAAGGTGTCAAAGCTAGCATCATAATGCTATTTATAAAAACAGATCTATCATTGCAGTGATCTATTCCAACCCAGTCATAAACTATTCTTTTTTCAACGAGCGTGAAAACAGAAAGATTAGTGTCCTTGTAATTAATAATCATCGTGCTGCATAAGAGTACTTGGTCTGTAGAAAATAAGGCTGACCGATGCTTTTCTTGCAACGGTCCTTTATAAAGAAGGAATATATGATAGAAAAATATCCTGAAAAACCTGCAAAGAGTTTCAATCGTGCAGATCATTTGGCTAATGAAAGAACTTTCTTGGCATGGATTAGAACTAATCTTGGCCTAATGGCTTTTGGATTTGTTGTTGAAAAGTTTTCCTTTTTCATGCAACAAATAACACCTTTTTTAGGGCAATCAGGCTTGCCAGAATCAAGATTACCACATTCCATGTATTCTTCCATATTCGGTATATCTTTGGTAAGTTTTGGAACTATACTTTGTATTTTCGCATTTTTTAAGTTTAAAAAAACAGAAAGACAAATTAATCGTGACATCTATCAATCTTTAACTTGGCTTGATGCTCTGCTTGCACTGTTCGTCTTTTTTATAGGTGTCTTTTTAGTCATTTATTTACTTCATTCACATGAACCTATCTTGAATTAAATTTACTGTTTTAAAGATACTTGCCGACTTAAGAAATTCATCCAATATCCCAGTAGTCCAAACATTAATAGTCCGTTCCAATATATTGCCTTTCTTTCCCAGCGCACTGTAAGACGACGGAAGCATGCCTTTAACCAAGAAATCGTTCTCTCAACGACCCAACGTTGCTTTTCAAGGTAGCAAATGCCTTTTATCTTATATCCCTTAGTGTTTCTTTTCCGAGCTATCAGAGGAAAAACCTCATGGGAAAGAACATCGATACGTGTTTGCTCTGAGTCATAACCTTTATCTGCTTCAAGTATGGGTACTTTTCCCTGATTCCATGCTTTTTTAATGAAGGGAATGACTTTCCTAAGCAGAGGGATCACTTGTTTTTTCTCATCCCCGGATGCTGATGTAAAAGTGATTGCAAGAGGCTTTCCTGATTTTTCTACCAGTAAATGCGATGTCACGCCTTTACCTTTGTAGCCATAATCAACTTGCTCTCCTCCTCCGCGTCCGCTGGAAAAAAAAACCATCTACAGAGAGTCTCTGGACATCAATACACTCCAGTTGTTCGGCAAGCTTAAGCAGCTCTTCTAAAAATTGATCTAAAAATCCAGCAGATTGCATTCTTCCAAGCCATGCGTGTGCTGTTGAGGGATGAGAAAACTCCTTGTTTCTAGGTGCATCTTTCCAAGGAGCTCCTGTCCGAAGCACCCAGAAAATAGTATTCACTACAGGTCTCCATGGCGCTAATTTTCTTCCATAATGGTTACGATTTACCCATTTTTCCATTTGAGGTTCGAGTATTTTAAACTGTTCTTCATTTAATCCTTGCTTGCTCATGTCATCTGTCTTTAGTTAAAAAATAAAAAGATCTGGTATCATAGCGAAAATTTATATTCAATTCAAGATAGGTTCATGGAGCTTAAATAACTCCTTAACGCATCACTTTTAGTAGTTGTTCTAATGGTTTATCATCCGGCTTAAACCTTTTGCTATTTTTATCTTTTGCAAATGAGATTCTCTGTTCCCAAGGAAAAGGGTGTTTAGCTGGAGGGATTGGAGTTTTCTGCAAAGATTTACATAGAGGAAAAAGGATATTCAATGGGTTTTTATTTTGCTGACAAATGAATAACGCTGCAATTTTGGCAGCGGCTTTTTTTAAATTGATTTGTGGATTTTCTAAACTACCTTCTAATGTAAGAGCTAAAACGTAATCATCAGGAAGATTAGGGATTTGAAAGGCTTTGGTTAACGTGGAAGCAGGTAGACCAACTTTCATTTTAAGTGAGTGATCTTTTATTTTTCCCCAAATGGCTATTTCGTATATATCAGCTAATAATAGCTCTACTCTTTCCACTGTAATTAGAGATTTGTCTATGTGCATTGTAATAGGTGCTATCCAAAGATTGCATGTAATAGTTGCATCAAATTGATGGATTTTTAGTAAATTAAACAAAGAAGAAGTGAAATTTTGCTTATGGCAAAGTACTTTGCCCATTTCTATTTCTAGACTGGGAATAACCCACTGCATAGAGAGAAATGGATAGGAAAAAGAGAGGGTTTCTCCAGCTGCAATCTTGATAGAAATAGGATTTTTAGGTTGTAAACTAGGAAAAATTTCTTGTAATACGTAAACACCCGCTTCTTTACTTAGTTGACAATAGAGGGGTTTATCTAATGTAATTGCTTCTTTTTGTAACTGCCCTTGTAAAGAAAAAGAAGAGTAAGGAGAGAGCACTTCAACAGATAGGGGGCCATTTCTAGCAAGTAACTTTGCATGTAAAGTGAGATCTATGCTAGGACCCCATAGTCTTTGCAAAGATATTTGAGGAAATATTCCTTCGATTAAGTAGGTAGGTAGTTCTGAAGCTCTTATCTCTGCATGTAAAGTCTCTATTTGTTTTTCCCAGGATATATCTGAAGAAAACCATCCCTGTTTTTTAGCAGAAATAACAGCTTGTATTTGAGAAGAAATACGTTCTTCTGAAACCTTTGCCTGGATTTGCAAGGAGGAGATATGAGAAACTCCCAATGGGGAAGCTAAGAGTAATTTTTCACTTGTCAGTTCAGTATGAAAAACTAGAGAAGATTGATTAAGCGAAGGGAAAAATCCTTTAGCTTTTGTATTTAAGGATAATTGATGAATCATACCGTGAAATACACTCGGTTCTGCAAGAGTTAATGCAGGTAGCTTCATTAGAGATTTAATAAAAGCATAATCACCTTGTGTAAGGGTAAAAGATATAGGGATAGAAGAGGCTGTCAATTGCTCTTTCTTTTTATCCCAATGAGCTAGGCCTTGTGTTTTTACTAAAGGGCTCGATAGGTCAAAAGTATAAAGCTGTTCTTTTACATCCAATTTAAGATCAAATACATCGCCTAGTAAAGATCTTACGGGGAAATCTTGAGTAAAAAGATGTAAAAATTCGGTAGATAGATTTGTGCAAGTCGCTTTAAGAGTCAAGGGTAAGGGGTGTGTTTTTTTAGAAACAAGAAAACTGCCTTGCAGATGAATAGAGCCTTTACTTTGATTTTGTAGACTGTTAGCTAGTAGAATTAAATGACCTAAACCTTGCTGCCTGGTCCATTTAAGATCGATATGATCGAATTGCATAGCAGGGCAATCTAAGGGAACAATCTTAAAAGAGCCATTTGTTATTCGTAAAGCTTGAATACAGTTAAAGAGATCAAAAGAATTCTTTGGTTTTGTATGACTTTGAAGAGAGGCAGAAGAAGCCTGTGATTTTTCTTCCCAGAATAGTTTAGGTTCCCTAACTTCTATTTTAAGCTTATACAATAACAGAAGGGAAATAAGAGAGTTATCTATGGTAACTTCAGGACTGCTAAACCAATGCTGGTTCTGTTTGATGATTTCAAGTTGTAGGATTTTTTGTCTGCCAAACCAGCTTAAATGAAGTTTGGTTAATTGGATTTTTTTTCCCAAAAAAGAAATAAGCAATTGCGTTCCTAATTGGGTAGATAAGAAATTAGGTAGAAAAAGCAAAAAAATGATAAAAGCCAGGAGTATTTCATAACATATTTTTCGCATAGGACTAGTTTTTTTCTATTGCATAGACTCTAATGGGCTCTTGTCTGCCAGGCAGTGTAATAGGACCTAGGCTTTCAGCAGGAAATTCTTCTTTTATAGCTTGGTAGGTATCTTCACTAATTAAAATGGATCTTTTAGTAAATTTTGTCATTTGTTCTAATCTAGAGGCGATGTTTACGGTATCTCCAATCGCTGTATATTCCATTCGTTTCTCAGAACCCACATTGCCTACAATAGCAAAGCCTGTATGAATGCCGATGCCTATTTGAATAGCTGGCTGTTTCCATGTTGTATTGAGTTTTTCCAGTGCTTTTTGCATAGCAATAGCTGCTGTAACGGCATTCTTTTCTTGGATTTCATCATCTAAAGGAGCTCCAAACTCCACCATTAATCCATCCCCAATAAATTTATCCAAAGTGCCTTTATGTTCAAAAATAATATCCAACATAACCTTAAAATACTCGTTGAGTAAGGCTACAACCTGCTCGGGGGGCAGACTCTCTGATAGATGGGTAAATTGACGAATATCAGAAAAAAGCACCGTGATTTTCCTTCTCTCTCCTTCTAAATTGGTGGGTTTACTAGAGGATAAAATCTTTTGCAGGACGTGGTCTGATACATATCTTGAAAAGTTTACCTTTAGACGCTCTCTTTCTTGCAGAAGAACACCAAACCCAAAAATTAAATAAACTATAGAAGTAATTACAAAGGCAAAATAGAGCTTTGTACGGTAATTCATAGCATCTCTTAATAAGAGCATCTTAAATGCAATGTAAGCGCTTATTCATTTTTTGACAATTCTTTGGTTTTTAAAAATTAGTATTTATAATACTTAAAAAAGTTTATGTTGTTATTAATAAGTTGGAATATTATTTGGTTTATTCGGTAGTCCTAAACATGTGATGCTCGCAACTGACAGTTATATAGGCTCCATTTTAAATAAACCCTGAGATTATATGTGTACCCAAAGATTTTTTAAATCTTAAGCATTAGATTTCTAAAATGATTAAAATTTTAAAAGATATTTGTCATGAAATACGATTGTTTATAAATTCTTAATTTGAAATCAAACTAGTATACACGGCAATTCAAATCTATAGGCTAATTCCAAAAATATACGCTAGGGGGTGGGAATGTAGGATCTTAACGAAAATTTATATTCAATTCAAGATAGGTTCATGATTAAGATTTAATTAAAAAACAATTTATTAGATCTTAACTATAAATATAAGACAATCTTGTTGTTATTGATTTAAATTCAAATTAATTGAATTTTTATTCTGTTTATTGTATAATATAGTAATAATAAACTAAATAAAATGTGATAATATGGCTGAAGCCCATTCTATGAGCTCTGTAAGATCTTACTATACAGCACAGTCTTCTTTTTATTCTGCAGCTGAGTTGAGTCCTTTTATCAACTTAAATGGAAAGTCCTATCATCTTACGGTGTATCATAAAAAAACAGGCTCAGAGTGGGAAGAGATTACTCACAGCTATTTAGAGCAGTCAAAAGATATCAATTTGCAAGAAATGCTTCAAAAACACATCAAACTTTCACATAAAGACATTGAAATAACAACTTCTGTCGATTTAAAAGAAGGCTTTATTTGTAAAGCTAAAGATACAGACGGAATTATGAGAAAGGTAGCAGGCTTTAGTTTAACAGAATCTCAACATTCTAAGATTTTTGCAGTTCTTAAAAAAATAAAAACTCCCAAATATATGGTAAATAGCTCTTCGTTACTAGATTCTTCATTTATTAAAATCTCGCTAGAGGAAGTCAAAGCAGAAAGGGTAAACGACTATTTAAAACAAGTAAATGTGAACAACAAACCAGTAGGTTTTAAAAATAAATTGAATAATTGTGGATTTAATTCTTGTTTGCAAATGATCATAAATGAACCAGCACTGCTCCATATTTATACTACAGTTGCTAGCCACTATGCTAAAAGCACAAAAGCAAAGGATCAAGAATGTGGAAATAGGATGCTTTCTGTTCTAGATTCCTATGATCAGGCAATTGAAGAACAAAAATCTATTCCAGAAGAAGTGTCTAATAAGCTGCGTTTGGCAATGAATTATTTAAGTCCTAAGGAAATTAAATTAGATCATTACATCCAAGAAGACGCAAGTGAGATTTTAACAATTCTTTTTGCTAAAAACGATGAGATTCTTAAAAAGCAAAATTTAACAAATACCTCTTCAATAAACTATAAATTCGAAAAAGTGACCCACCACCTCAAAGTTCTTACAGAAACACCGAATAAAGATTGTTCATTTTTAAATCCAGATAATATATATAGAGAAGAGGGGACTAGTTATGGTATTAGCATTAATTTTGATTCAGAGCAAAAGGATTTTACGTTAAGATCGCTTCTAAAAAAATACTTTTGCAATAAGGATGTCATAGGTTCAGAAATGCGTCGATACATGGTAGATGGAAATGATACCTGGGTATCTCCAGTTAAAGAAGAAATAGAATTTAGTACACTACCTAAAGATTTATTCATTAATTTTGCACGATTTAAGCCAGATTGGACTAAGCTTACCAATCCTATTGAAATTCCTGAACAACTAGATGCAAAACTACTTAAAATTAAAAATGCTCCTTCTGGATCCTATGAGTTGAGCTCCTTTATTGTTCATTTAGGAGACTCTCTAAATAATGGTCATTATATGGCATATAGAAAAGTCCAAGATCAATGGATGCAATGTAATGATGGAAGCGTTTCTCTTGTTAGCAAAAAGCAGGCGCTAGAAGATGCAAAAGACAGCTACATTTGCTTTTATAGGTTAAAAACCTCAGTTTTGGGTTTTAGTCAATAAATAATCCCCAATTACTCTACACAAGAAATATTTCTAAGTTAATAATTATAAACAACTAATACTATATGTATCTATCTATAAGTCACCTGTTTCTTTGTATTTCATTTTCATAAAACCAGTGTATTTTTTCTTATTCGATTCAATCCTTATAGCTTTTAGGATTTTCACCGAGAAAAATCCGTTTATCTACTTGAAAAACAAAGAGATAAACCCAACATTGAGGTTAAAAGAGCTGCCTATTCCACAGTTACCGATTTAGCAAGATTACGTGGCTGATCGATATCAGTGCCTTTTTCCAGTGCTATAGAATAGGCAAAAAGCTGGGTAGCTACTGAATAGAGAATACAAGAGAGTGGATCTGGCGAGGAAGGAAGCCAGATCACCTGATTGGTAATCAAAGAAACATCTAAACAGCTTTTAGGAGCAAATGCTAAAATAGGTGCATTTCGGGCTTGAATTTCCATTAAATTACTCAACATTTTTTTTATGGTGTGTTTGTTACCGCATAAGGCAATGACAGCTAAAGAGGGGTCAACAAGGGCAATGGGACCGTGTTTCATCTCTCCTGCTGGATAGGCCTGTGCATTGATATAGCTAATTTCTTTGAGCTTCAAAGCAGCTTCTAAGCTGGTGGGATACATATAGCTGCGTCCTAAAAAGAAGAAATGTTTTAGGTGTGCATATTGTTTAGCAAAATAGGAGATGGTGTCTTTTTGTTGCAAGATGGTCTCTATATGTTTAGGAATAGCCTCTATTTCATGGATCCAATACTGCCCTGTTTTTATATCCATTTGTCGCAATCTTGCCATTTGAAGACTAAATAAAAAAAGAACGATGAGTTGATTGATAAAGGCTTTTGTTGAGCAGACACTAATTTCTGCTCCTGCCTTTAAAAACAATGTGGAGTCTGCTTCCCTTACTAGGGTGGAATGAGCTACATTGCAAATTCCTAAAACCTTTGCCCCCATTTTTTTCACTTCTCTAACAGCGGCTAGGGTGTCTAGGGTTTCTCCTGACTGACTAATTGCGATCACTAATGTTTCTTTAGAGAGGATGGGATGGCTATAGCGAAATTCTGAAGCAATATGAGCTTGAGTGGGGATTCGCGCTTTTTCTTGAAAAAAAGCAGCAGCAAGTAATCCTGCATGCCAAGAAGAGCCACAAGCAATAATTAAGATTTGACGCACTTCTATTAAATCTTCTGTTGTAAAGAGAAGCTCTTCAAAAAAAACAGTCCCTTGCACATGTAAAAGCCGGTTGTGAAAAGCTTGTTGAATCGTTTTATGTTGCTCAAAGATTTCTTTGAGCATGAAATGGGGATAGCCATTTTTAGAAACAAGTGTTTTTTCTATTTCAAAATACTCTGTTGGCTTGTTAATTTGTGTATGTGTGTTATCGAATACTTGGATTTTTTGAGAAGAAATACAGGCTATTTCCTTGCTATGCAAGAACATTATCTCTAAATCTGGTTCACAAAAAGCATTTACATCTGAGGATATAAAAACCTCCTCATGAGCACAACCGATAGCAATGGAGTTCTGATAGGCAGCTACAATGATTTGATCTGGATGATCTTTATGAATGATAGCAAGAGCCCAAAAGCCTTTAAGCAAAGAAGTAGCATCTTTTACCGCGGCGAGTAAATCATTTCGGTAAAAATGAGAGATAAGCTGCGCTATCACCTCTGTATCTGTGTCTGAGTAAAAGTGCCTGCCTTTTTCTTGCAGCATAGAGCGAAGAGCAAAATGGTTTTCAATGATGCCGTTATGCACCACAGCTAAGGACTGGGTTTGATCAAAATGAGGGTGGGCGTTTTCCTCTGTTGGTTTACCATGAGTAGCCCAACGAGTATGAGCAATAGCAAGATGTAGTTGATGATTTTGACACCGCTCAATTACCTGTTCTAAAGCGCTTAGCTTACCTACAGCTTTGTAGGTGATTAACATCCCTTTTTCCACGCCAGCCACTCCTGCAGAATCATACCCACGGTACTCGAGTTGTTTTAATCCTTTTAAGCAGGTTTTTGCAGGATTACGCGGACCAATATATGCAAATATACCACACATAATCATTCTCTTTTTTTGTTTTCAAACTTAAGGTTAGCAGATTAGAGTACTTTCTAAAAGCGGATTCGATATACTAAGCATAAGTAAAGGGGGGGGGGTATGTCTTTTGTTCCTAAAAAAGTTTCTGAATCTGCTATTAATGATCAAACCTATAAAGTGTTTCCCAACGATCTTAATTCTAATGATACTGTATTCGGTGGGTTAGTGATGTCTATTTTAGACCGTGTTGCTTCAGTAGTAGCAGAAAGACACAGTGAGCGTACCTGCGTAACAGCATCGGTTGATTCTATGCATTTTTTAGGACCAGCTCGTAGAGGAGATATTTTGGTCTTCAAGGCAGCAATTAATCGTAGTTGGAGAACCTCTATGGAAATTGGCGTAAAAGTAGTAGCTGAGCAATATACTACAGGACGTAGTAAGCACATTTTATCTGCCTATTTTACTTTTGTAGCACTAGATGACGCAGGAGCTCCTGTAGAGGTTCCACAAGTGCTCCCAGAAAGCGCCTTGGAAAAAAGACGTTATCAGGAAGCGGATGATCGCAGACAAAGACGTAAAAAAGAAAAAAAAGAACGAGAGAAAAAACGTCAAGAGATGAACTTTTAAATCTTACGTGCAATAAGGGTCATAAAGAGAGGAAACTCTTTGCGTGAACGATTTTCCATACTAGCCATTTTTCCTTGACTTTTCTTATTCGAGCACCACTCTTGAATGAGATCTATCACAAAGCCAGCGTCTTTTAAAAGAGCGCTATAAGTAGATAGTGGGTAATGAAATGACCAGATTGTTTCAGATTGGTTTTTAAGGCTAGGGTGTGTTTGGATAGGGATTTTCAAAGGAGTCATATAACAGTCCATTCGGCGATACTGTAGTTTTTTTGCTAGATCTATGCCCCAACTCGATTGTCTAGGGATGCGAAAACTTGGGTGGTTTAAAACTAAAATTAGCGGGGCATTTTTTTTAAGATGCTTCCAGGCGCTTTGAAGTAATGAGTTAACAGAGGATATATTTTGCAATGCGAGAATACAACATGCATGGCTGCACAGGATTTTTGGGATAGATAAATCATGGGTAAAATCATGCACAAAAAATCGATGATTGCTGGATGCATTTTTTTGAGCGGATTGAATCAAAGAAGGAGAAGCATCGATTCCGATGTATTTCATTTGTCTAGGTAAATGACGAGCTAATACTCCTTGTCCACAGGCAAGATCTAATAAGAATCCATCGGGATCCGGATATTGTTCTAGCAGAGCTAAAATCCCAGGAATAATGATTTCTTGATGATAGTAATGTCCTTCAATGCTAACTAACTTATCATACCAAGCGGAAGAGGATTCCCACGAAGTGTCTTGCTTATTCTTTTTCATGAGATAAAAGACGTTTCCAATGTGGTTTTTGAAAAAAAAGTATTAAAGAAGGAGCAAAGCAACCAGCTAACACACCTACAATTAAAAAGCCCTCGTAAAATAAAAAACTACCCGTTTCTAATTGAGAAGGAGGAACAAAGCCAATTGCTATAGCAAAAAAAGAACTTAAGATTCCTAAACCTGAAATGAGCCAAATGCCTAATTTTCTGCCAGGGACTAAATAAGAGCGTTCGATATGAGGTTTAGTATAGCGCAGTTTAATAGCAGAGGCAAATAACAAGATATACATGATCAGGTATAACTGAGCTACGATCACAGTCAGAATCCAAAAGGCACTGCTCACACTGGGCATACAGACAAATACAAGTGATAGAAAGGTGACAATAATAGCTTGTAAAATAAGCAAGTTGATAGGGACCGCTTTTCGATTCACTAAGCGAAATATAGGAGGTAAATCCCCTAATTTTGCTGCAGCTAATAGGCCTTTGGTTGGCCCTACAATCCACGTGCTCATAGATCCAAAGGCTCCAATGGCAACGAGCGCTGCAATATAGGGTGTAAGCCAGTTTAAATGATATCTGTCAAAAAAATATACAAAAGCCTGCATAGAGCCCGCAACTAGACTTATTTCTTTTTGTGGAACAACGCTTGCAATAGATAATACGCCTAAAACCGACATGCTCAAAATGATAACCACAGAGAATAGAATCGCCCTTGGATAATTTCTTTGTGGGTTTTTCACATCTCTAGCATGGGCTGCAGACATCTCTATTCCGCAAAAAGACAGAATGACCCCTGTAAAAAATACCATGCTATCAATAGAGGTGATATTTGGGATTAAATGCTGTAAATCTAAAACAATCCCTAAAGGATTCCCTTGAAAGAACCAGAAAAGACCAAGGCCGATAATAAAGATTCCAGGAATGAAAGATCCAAGCATTACACTAATAGTGCTAATTAAGCTCGAGGCTTGCATGCCCATTAAATTTAATAAAGTAGCTGACCAGAAGGAAATAAGAACCACAGCTAAGGTATACATATTATTACCAGCTAGTTCTGGTTTAAAAAGATAAGCTAATGTAGCTGCGATAAACGAAAGAATAGTAGGATACCAGATCACATTTTCAATCCATTGAAGCCAGATAGCTAAAAATCCTATTTTTGCACCAAAAGCTTCTTTTACCCATACAAATACTCCCCCTGTTTGAGGCCAGCCGGTAGCAAGTTCCGCAGATACAAGCGATAAGGGTAAAAAAAAGACCAAAGCTGCTAATAAAAGATAAAAAATAGATGCAAAACCATATTCTGCTGTAATGGGCCAGTTTTTCACACTCCCAATAGCAGCTAAATTAATCATAGCTAAAGCAAAAACGCTAATACAACGCTTTGGAGAAAAATTTTTCTTCATAATCAGATTTCTTATATTAAAAGGAATATATATTATCTAAAAAATAGAATAAAGTACAGTTATTAGGAGATTTTTTTTGATTAATCAAGAATCTTTAGATGCATTGAAATTAGCCCAATACACTTCTTGTTTTAAGAAGCCTCTTTATCAAGGTTATGCATTCTCTCAATTTCCTCAAACCATTATGCGTTTGCTATCTAAGCAGCCTAAAGGAGGCTTGCCAAAATCTGCAATAGCAGATAGCTATGGAGACTATGATGGTGTGGTGCTTTTTCTTATCGATGGTTTTGGATGGGAATTTTTTGAAAAATATTTACCCTCTTGTCCTTTTCTAAAACGAGTGGTAGAAGAGGGAGTGGTTTCTAAGATCTCTTCTCAATTCCCATCTACAACAGCGGCTCATGTAACTACAATACACACTGGCCTAAATGTGGGAGAGACAGGAATTTATGAATGGTTTTACTACGAGCCCCTTATAGAGAAAATCATTACTCCTTTGCTTTTTTCTTATGCGGGAGATAAATCTGCTAATCAGTTAATTCCAAAGTACGATCCCAAACAGATTTTTCCCTTTAAGACATTTTATCAAAAATTGCTTACCCAGAATATTGCGAGTTATGTATTCCAAAGCGATAAGATTGCTCATTCCTCTTATTCTAAGGCTTTATGTGAAGCAGCAACGATGGTTCCTTACGTAACATTTTCTTCTGCTTTAAACTCATTAGTAGATCTATGTTGCAATCCTAAACAAACTCCTTTTTATTGTTTTATCTACCTTGCAGATATCGATTCAATGGGACATCGACATGGTATTACATCCGATTTTTTCTCTAATGCTGTATTGAATTGTTGGAATCTTATTGAAACGAACTTTTGGACACCCCTTCGCAAGTCTGGAAAGCGTATTGCGACTTTATTTACAGCGGATCATGGAATGAGCCCTGTAGATCCCGATAAAACAATTTATTTAAATCGGTTTGTTCCTTCTATTCTTCTTGCCATGAAAAAAGACAGCCAAGGCAGGATATTAGCTCCTGCTGGTTCTTGTAGAGATTTATTTTTACATGTCCAAGAGGAAAAACTGTTAGAAACCGCAAGCTTTTTAGAAAAAAAGTTAAAAGGCATAGCTGATGTTGTTTTGACCAAAAAAATGGTGAAAGAAAAATTTTTTGGTGGAGCTTCAGAAAGATTGCAACAAAGATTAGCCAATCTAGTGATTCTACCTTATTTTAGCGAAGCTGTTTGGTGGTTTGAAAAAAATCGTTTTGAACAACATTTTTTTGCAGCTCATGGGGGATTAACTCCCCAAGAAATGGAATCTATCTGTCTCTTTTTGCCACATAGATAGAAAAAAAAGCCTTATTTCTAAAAAAAATAAGGCTTTTTTTTCTTTTATTTTTTTAAAGAAACCCAAGTTTTCTTATTTCCTCTTGTTTTATTAATTAATTCATGAGGGTTATTTGCATCGATAACAGATCCAGATCTTTGTAAAATTACAACATCTTTAATATGCCATTCTTTCAATTCTCCGTCTTGTACAAATAAGCAGGGTCCATTTTTAAGAACTACAATATTTTCGAGATAATCTATCGATAGTATGGTGTATGTATTCTTATTTGAGCTCTTACAAATGAAATTGGCTCGTACGGATTTTTTATGATTAGTAAGAGTGTAATCGAGTTTTTCTCCACGCATGGTGTATTTAGAGAAGATATTGGTATTATCGATAGTAATGGGATCCTGTTCTTTCCAATCTTTTACAAGATTAATATCGGCCGGCCGGATTTTCCATGTTGTTGTATAGGGCTCTGCATATTCTCCATCTTCTGATAATTCTGTGTGTTGTATTTCCATTAACCCTTCAGCTTTGTTAAAATAAAGTAACTGATTTTCGATAGTGCTTTCAGTCTTAGAGCTTGTTAAAAGGTTAGATATATTGGCTTTTTGGCTATTTATAATATATTCATATTGCGGATAAATTAAAGAATTTTCTTCTTCACAGCTATTTAATAATGCTTGAATTTTATCTAGTGAGCTTAATTCTACTTTATCGATATTTTCCTCTTGAAGCGAGTTTTGTCTTATAAAATTGCAGGAAAAATTATGGAGCTCTTCTAATTGATCTCTTAAAAAAGCTTTCTCTTCTTTGGATAAAAATTCTTTTTTTGAATTATAAATCATATAAATGGTATTCAAGCAGCGCTTAATCTGATCAAGTTGAATATCTAATTTAAGCCTACTCTCTTCACCTAGCCCTTCCCTAGGTTCATGTTGAGAACAAATTGCTAAAGATTTATAAAGTTGGATGAATTGATTTTCTAAAATTTCTTTGCTAACTTCTTCTAAGCTCTCATCATAGGGTATTTCTACATCTCTATGATGGGATATAAGACTTTGTAATAGTTCAGATTGATGGATTGTATTTATCTCATCTAAACAATCCCAAATTTGATTAAATTGATTATCTAATTCTACCTTTGTTGGGGAGGACTCGTCTGGGAAAGGTTTAGATGTTGCATCTGTGTCTTTCTTAACAAGATACAGGGTTTCATTGCTTAATGCAGTTGTATTACTTGAAATGGATGAATCTTCTGCTAGAAAGCTTTGAGAAAAGACGAGAAGTTCTTTTAATTGATGGCTTAAAAAAAGTTGATCGCTTTTTGATAGAGCTTTCTCTTTATAAAGGTCATGAACTCTATTTACGCACTTGCAAATTTCCGCGAATTGTATTTTTAATACGACTTGAAGATTTTCATCTAGCTCTTCTTTAAATTGATACTTTGAAAGTGCTTCCAAGTCATCATAAAAGTCGATGAATTGAACAAGTATATCGTGTGTTAAATCTTGTTGAGATTTGCTTGCATCGTATGGAATAGGATTTTCAAGGTTTTCTTGATGTTGTAATAGAGCTCTTTGTAATAATTCAGATGGATAGATTTTATTTATTTTCTCCAAACGGTGCCAAATGTGATAGAATTGGTTGCTTAATTCAACTGATGGATCAAAGTTTGGATCCTGATCCTGACTCGTTATCTCAGGATACTTCCGATCATGTTCCTCGTTTGCCCAATAGGTATCGGATGCTTTGCTTATTTCGTGGTCTGGAACCACAACAAAACTATCATTACTACTGGCATCTGAGCCTGTAGCAGTTGCTACTGCAGTTAAGCAAATATTAATAGATAAGAGCAGTTGTGTGTATTTTTTTGGCATAAAGCACCCATATTTCGATGATTGGAAAAATTATTTCTCATTTTTCTTAAGAAAGTAATTTGTCAAACTAGCAAATTGTTCTTTTCGCGCAAATAAAAAAGCTCTATTTTTTTTATTTTTTTATTTTAATTAGTATTTTTTACAATTAAAAA
The DNA here is from genome assembly GCF_019453995.1 of Candidatus Rhabdochlamydia oedothoracis. NCBI lineage: Bacteria > Pseudomonadati > Chlamydiota > Chlamydiia > Parachlamydiales > Candidatus Rhabdochlamydiaceae > Candidatus Rhabdochlamydia > Candidatus Rhabdochlamydia oedothoracis. Next base: position 981,782 of record NZ_CP075587.1, read on the forward strand.
CATATTAATTTATACAATCTAGTTAATTGACAAATTAAAAATATAAATATATTATTAAGTTAACGGAGCTTGAGCTAAAGACTCATATAAAAGCTTTCCGTAAACAATTTTATAGTAAACATGTCTTAATATAAGGAAGGTGTCACATGTCAACTAAGCAATTAGGTGGCCAATCCACTTCAAGAACCAAACAATTAGGAAGTCCTAAGATAAATAAACAGTTAAATGTTCGAGATACTTCAAATAAAGAGCTTGAAATCCCAACAAGCATCCCTGTCATCTCTTCTATTGCTGAAGAGAAAATAGATAAGCCTCAAACTGTTAATTCTAAGCAGGATTTGAGTAATCGCTTTGAGTTTTATGTTGGTAAAGAACGAATGACATTGCGCAATGAAGATTTGCAAAGAATTAGAGAATTACAAGATTCTAACGATCAATTACAACGCCAAGTTGCCATGCAAAAACAAGAGCTATTCCAGGTAGCAGATAGCCTTAAGTTATCGGCTGAAATTGAACAAGCTATGTGCATGATTGCGCGCAATGCTGGAGAGGTGTTAAGCCTTTATTCAGATAATGAATCACGTTTACGTCGTATTAGTGCATTGGAAAACAAGAACATTAATTTACAACAAGATATGTCAGATTTGCTTGGTAAGGTTGCTACTTGCCATGAGATGCATCAAAAAACACAGTTTGCAAAAGAGTATTTTCTTAAAAAAGCAGAATATGATAGAAATACAGCGGAGATTCAGAGACTAAAATAGAAAACCCTTTTCAAGACATGTATGCTATAAGAACCTCAATTGAGGTTCTTAAGTTTCTATCTTTGAAGAAATTTATGAGTTAAAGCAACTTTTTCGCAAAGTTATAGGCATTTAAAAAATTATATTTTCAAGTTTGAAGTGCACAGAAGAATTAAAAAAAGAATAGGCAGGCGATGAAAGGAGCTCTATTGTGATTTTTAACAATCAAACACAAAAAGAGACCTTGCCTAAAGGCTACCATCACCTAACCTATGACTAAAGATTTCAGATTTATATTTTACAAGCTAGAGGAGATACATCTAGCTCAGTAGCAACCATTCTAAAAGTTCATCATAGCACTATTAGTAGGGAGCTTAAGAGAAATAAAGGACAACGAGGATACCGTCATCAGCAAGCTCAAGAAAAAGCATTTCTTAGAAAAAATTCTCAGCCCAATAAAAAATGATTCCTCGAATAGTTACCAGTATTGAAGAAAAAATCAAGTTGCAATGGAGCCCTATACAGATATCCGGATGGTTTAAAAGACATGGTAAAGAACATGTTAGTCATGAGACCATCTATAATCTCACATCTTAAGGGAGGATAGCTTTATAGAGAGCTCCTTTCATCGAGGGAAAAAATATTATACTAAATAACAGACCTAGAAAGGCTCTTAACTTCGAAACTCCAATAGAAGCGTTTAGGAGATTATCTACAAACATGCTATGCTCGGGTGCACAATAGATGTTTTTTTAAGTATTTATATGTTCTTTTTCGTGCACTTCGAGGTTGAAAGGGCCCTTTAGGGACTAAACACGAAAACCATTTAAGATGATAAAAGACGCGCTTGCCTTTCGGGAAGGCGTCCTGAGGGGTATGCCCAGAATAGGACTCGAACCTACATGCCGTGAGGCACCAGAACCTAAATCTGGCGTGTCTGCCATTCCACCATCTGGGCAAAGAAGTAATTTAGAGAAAATAAGCTCTTTTCGTCAACTGATTTTTAAATAGTTGTTATTTTAACCTTTTTAAGCTCATACTTAAGCGAAAAAAAAGCAAAAGAGCGATCCTTATGTTGCCTGAAAACCCTTTACGTAAAGCTCGTGAAAAATATCTTCCTATATTGCCTAGTGTATTGCAACAAATAGATAACGTTGAATGGGTAAAAGATAAAAATACTTCTTTAGAAAATGAAGAAATTCGTGCGCTTTTTCCCTTGACATTTGGCCAACCTATTTTAAAACTTCAAAAAAACAGGAACAACAAAAATCGTTTATTGCGGGTCGGAGTTGTATTCTCCGGTGGACAGGCTGCTGGAGGGCATAATGTCATCACAGGTCTTTTGGATGCTCTAATTTTACTGACTCCAGAATCAAGACTGTTTGGCTTTTTAGAAGGCCCTGAAGGGATTATAAAAGGTAAATATAAGGAATTGACCAAAGAGCTGGTTCAATCGTATCGGAACCAGGGAGGATTTGATTTAATCGGATCGGGAAGGACTAAAATAGAGACCTTAGAGCATTTAGCCTTTGCTTTACATACAGTTGAATTCATGGAATTAGATGGTTTGGTTATCGTTGGAGGGGATGATTCCAACACCAATGCCGCTATTTTGTCAGAGTATTTTATAAGCAAAAACTCTCAAACAGTGGTAATTGGGGTCCCAAAAACAATTGATGGGGACTTAAAAAATACCTACGTTGCTACCTCCTTTGGGTTTGATACGGCCTGTAAAACTTTTTCAGAGGCTATTGGTAACATTACCAGGGATTGTCTATCGGCTAAAAAATACTACCACTTTATTAAACTAATGGGGCGTTCTGCTTCGCATATTGCTTTAGAATGCGGCTTAAGCACGCATCCAAATATGGTATTAATTGCAGAGGAAATTGCAGAGAGCAAAAAAACTTTGCAACAAATTACGCATCAAATAGCAGATTTAGTCTGTGAACGTGCAGAGATAGGAAAAAATTTTGGAGTGATTCTCATTCCGGAAGGATTAATAGAGTTCATTCCAGAAATCGGTGTTTTGATTCAAGAGTTAAATCACTTATTAGCAGATTTTTCTATAGATAATAAAGAGATTGTTGGCAGACTGACTGAAGATTCTCAGAAATCTTTTATCTCTTTACCGGAGAGAATTCAACAGCAACTTCTTTTAAATAGAGACCCTCATGGTAATGTGCAAGTCTCTTTTATTGAGACAGAAAAATTATTGATAGAAACAGTTACCCAAGAATTAAAAAGACGACTAAAAGACGGCAAATATAGGGGTGCTTTTTCTGCTTTACATCATTTTTTAGGTTATGAAGGAAGAGCTGGATTTCCGTCTAATTTTGATTGTAATTATTGTTATTCCTTGGGATATGCAGCAGCTTTATTAATTACCCATAATGCAACAGGGTATATGTGTTGTATAACAGGATTAACGCAAAATCCTATAGATTGGCAGGTGTTAGGAATTCCGCTCACTTCCCTGATGAACTTAGAATGGCGCAAAGGCAAAAAAAAGCCGGTGATAAAAAAAGCTCTGGTGGATCTTTGCTCCAAGTCTTTTGCCTTTTATAAGCAACATAGAAATGCGTGGAGGTTAAATGACCATTACTTATACCCAGGACCTATACAGTTTTTCGGAGAAAAACAACTAACCGACACAACCTCTTATTCCTTATCCATTGATGTATAATATGTATAAGCAAAAAAAATTCACTAACCCTCATGAAAAAAATATTCGTCCTGATCTCAAAGATATATTATTATGGAAGTTAGGGTATTGCGATGATGAAAAGCTAGGAAATTGCGCTTTCTTTAATCCTCCTATTTATCAAAGACAAGCGAGCTTTAGTAATCTTTTTGCGGTTTGGATTAACCACAGCACTTTTCTTATTGAAATAGATGGCCTGCGGATTTTAACCGACCCTATTTGGAGCAAACGTTGTTCTCCTTTATCTTTTCTAGGACCTAAGCGTCGCCATCCTCCCAGCATTTCTTTTGATCAACTCCCGATAATTCACTTAATTCTCATTAGCCACAATCACTATGATCATTTAGATAAGGCCACAGTATTGGTTTTAGCTAAGCACTTTCCACAAGCTACTTGGATGGTACCTCAGCGCGTAAAAACTTGGTTTGATGCCCAAGAGATTTTTCCGGTGTATCAATGTCAATGGTGGCAAGAAAGAGTGCTTGGTTTCTCTAATAGGGATTCTAAACGAGTAAAAATTACTGCTGTACCCACACAACATTTTTCAGGTAGGAAGCATTGGTCTTTAAACGATACTCTATGGGTAGGCTGGGTTTTGGAATTCTATGATAAAGATCAGTTGGTTAAAAGAATCTACTTTGTAGGGGATACAGGGTATAATCCGGTTGACTTTAAGAAAATTGGAAAACGTTTTTCTCCCATAGATCTATCATTGATTCCCATTGGATCTTATTCCCCTCGTTCCTTTATGAGACCTGTTCATATTAATCCCGAAGAAGCTGTGATGATCCACAAAAAGGTTGGTTCCAAATTAAGCATTGGGATGCATTGGAAAACATTTTGTCTATCTGATGAACCGATGAATCGTCCGCCTTATGATTTATACGTGAGTTTAAAAAAGCATCAAATAGACCATTCTTCTTTTCTTACCCTACCTCCTGGATATGCGATCAATTTTTAGCCTTTTTATGGTTTATCTACGTTCCAAGATCTATTTTCTTCAGGAAGAAAAAAGGGTATTTCAATTATTTTACAGCTGTGAGTTGTTTCAAAAGTGCGACCTTGCTCTTAAAAAGAAGTATCGCTTCCTCAATCCCTTTACTATTTCAAAAAGATTCTTAAAAAAAAGAGAGGGGGAAGAAATAGATATTTATGGAGAAATCCCTTTAACATCGCTTTTAGTTATTGCTAAAGAATGTGAAATAGCACCCTACGATCATGTATTTGAACTGGGTTGTGGTAGAGGAAGAGCAGCTTTTTTCTTACGTAGTGTGTTGCTCTGTAGCGTTACTGCAGTGGATTTTATTCCTTTTTTCGTGTTAAACGCACAAAAAATTGTAGAAGCGCTTAATATAAAACGCTTAACATTTATATGCGATGATATTCAACATGTAGCTTTAAACCAAGCTACGTGTATTTATCTTTATGGAACATGTTTATCGGATAATGTGATTACACAGCTATGTGCATCCTTGCCTGCAAAAATCAAAATTATTACACTCAGCTACTCTTTAAAGGATTATCATAAAGGGTTTAAGACAATCAAACAGTTTACTGTTCCTGTGCCATGGGGAAAAATTGAAGTATTCTTAAATCAGAAGTAGTATAGCTTTTGTTTCTTTTATATAAAAAACTATAATTAGATCTTTTAAATTAATAAAAATGTTGTTAAATTAAAATTAACAAAGATAATTAATTAATGTCTTTTTTATAAAGAGGGCTTCCTTGGCACCTATGTTCTGAAATAAGAACTTTTTCAACCAAGATTCTCGGGTTAACAGGTCATCGACTAGATGGCAAAGACCATAAGTATAAGTGTCATTCACTACTTACCATCCACCCAGTCTGAGAAAACAGGCTCTCTTGACCTTCCCTTTTTCATTCTACTTATGAAGATAAGTAAATGGCTTCTAAGAGGGAGGGTTTTTTTTTCGAAGCTGTTCAAAATAGCTTACCCGTTTTTGCATCTCTCTTTCAAAACCATAAGGCTTAGGTTGATAAAACTTGCATCTTATCAACTCCTGCGGAAAATAATTTTGCCCTGAAAAAGCAAAAGGCAGATCATGATCGTATTGATAGCCTTCTCCATGTCCTAATTCAGAATCGAGTTTTGTAACAGAATTGATAAGAAAAGCAGGCGGTGGGAGGTGAGAGGTTGCTTTAGCTTGTTCTTTAGCTTGGTTAAAAGCGACATAAAGTGCATTGCTTTTAGGGCTTAGCGCTAAATAAACAGCGGCTTGAGCTAAAGCTAGCTCTGCTTCTGCGGCCCCAAGCTGTGCAAATGCTTCCCAAGCGTGCAGGGAAAGTCCAAGCGCTTGTGGGTCAGCAAGGCCTATGTCTTCTACAGCCATACGAATAAGTCGACGGGCTAAAAACTGCGGATCTTCTCCTGCATTTAGCATGCGGGCAAGCCAATAGAGAGCTGCATCAGGATCAGAGCCCCGAATGGATTTGTGCAATGCAGAAATTAACTGATAGTGTTGATCTGATTGTCTATCATACAAAGGAGATTTTTTTTGCAGTAATAAAAGCAGATCTTCTTCCTCAAGTATCTGCTTTTTTATGAGAAGGGGTTCTAGATTTTCAATCAGGTTAATCAGGTGTCGCCCATCTCCTTGAGCTGCTGTAATTAGAATTTCTTTTGCTTTTGGACTAAGTGAAAGTTTTGTGTATTTTTCTTCATATCTATTGATGATCTTATGTAAAGAAGAAGAATTTAAAGAATACAGCTGAAGCACTCTAAACCGAGATAAAAGAGCGTTATTTAAAGCAAAGGAAGGGTTTTCTGTAGTTGCTCCAATGAGTATAAATAAACCCGCTTCTAAGTAAGGGAGGAATAAGTCTTGCTGAGCCTTATTCCATCGATGGATTTCATCTACAAAAAGAATGGTTATCTGTTTTTGTAACAGGGGATGAATTTGCATATCTTGAATGATATTTTTCACATCAGACGTTGCGTGAGAAACAGCGCTCATAGAAATAAAACGTGCATCGAATGCTTTAGAATAAGCAAGGGCGAGAGTGGTTTTTCCCGAACCGGGAGGTCCCCAAAGCAGTAAGGAAACCGGTTTTTTTTGTGAAAGGGTGGTTTTTATCAATCCCTTTTCTGATAAAAGGTGCTCTTGGCCTGCGATTTCATCTAATTGAGTGGGGCGTAAACGCTCTGCAAGGGGAATTATCATAATTTTCTCTATATTTTTACCTAATTATAGATAAAAGCTTACATATTCAGATACAAAGCTGTTTTTTAATGCTTTTTTTTCACCCAACTAGGTTTACGGCGTGCATAAATCAAAAAAGGTATTCCACACATAAATATAAGACCGCTTAATAAGAAAGTGCAATAAACCCAAGGATTTCCTGTGTTTAATTGAGCTGGTGGAACAAATGCTAGAATAATTACAAATAAAGAAGTAAGAATTCCTAAAGAGCCAAATAACCAAATCCCTTTATTTTTAAAAGGAGCTTTATAAGCTCTAGGAACATGCGGCTTAGAATAACGAAGGATAATGGCCGAGAGAAACATTAAAATATACATGATTAAATAGCTTTGAGCACTTAAGGCGGTAAGAATCCAAAAAGCGCCGCTTACATTAGGCATATATAAAAAAATAAATCCTACTATAGAAACAATCATTGCCTGGAATAATAATAATCGAGTAGGAACGTTGCGTTTATTTACCTTTTGAAAAAAAAGAGGTAAATTTCCATGTGTAGATGTAGTATATAAGCCTTTAACAGGTCCAATTAACCAAGAATTAACCTCAGCTATAGCTCCAATTACTAATAGAAAAGCCAAAATGGGTAAAATCCAAGTTAACTGGTAGTATTGAAAAAAGATCGCGCACGCATCCATTAAACCAGAAACAAAGCTAATATTTGTTTTAGGGATCACAGCTCCAATGGCAAGAGAGCCTAATATAAATAAGCTGAAGGTGATAATGGCGGCTAATACAATAGCTATGGGATAATTTTTTCTAGGGTTTTTTACATCAGAGGCATAGCCAGCAGAAACCTCTAAACCTGCAAATGCAAGAAACAATCCTGCCAAGAAAACTAAGTCGCTAATGCCCTTAAATTCTGGAATTAAAGCATTCCAACTTAATTCCATTTGCACGGGACGCTCTCCTAGAATCCAGATCATACCTAATGAAATGATTAATATTCCTGGAGCAATAGTTCCTGCAATTACTCCAATAGTACTAAACCAACTTGAAGTTTTAATTCCAAAATAGTTGAAAAAAGTCATTCCCCAAAATCCCAGTAAAATCACAGATAAGATAAAAAATTTATTTTGAGAGAGATTAGGAGAGATTAAATAGGCTAAAGTACCAGCTACAAAAGATAAAATGACAGGGTACCAAGCAACATTATGTATCCACTGCATCCAAATAGCAAAAAAACCCCAACGATCGCCTAGGGCTTCTCTAACCCAAATATAAACGCCTCCTGATTTTGGCCAGCCAGTAGCTAATTCAGCGGAGATTAAAGCACAAGGAATGAGAAAAAAAAGAGCAACAACAAGGAAAAAGAAAATAGCGCTTAATCCAAACTCAGCAACTAAGGGCAAATTACGTAAGCTTGCCATAATGGATACGTTTAACATTGCAAGTACAAATACGCTTAAGACCCGTCTAGATTTATCAGAAGAGCTTTTCATTATTACTCCTTAATTTTTTTTCAATAGGTAATTTACATTATTAGCTAAATAGTTAAAAACTAAAATCATTTTGTTTCATTATTTCTTAATGTTTTAATAATTAAATTGTTATGTTTATTTGTGTTTTTTTATAGCAAGAGCGGGTTTTCATTTTAATAAAAAAATGGTAATTAATAATTAAGAGCTATGAAAAACAAACGTGTTTTCATTTTAAGTTGTACTTTTAGGTTGTATTGTAGCTTTTAATATAACCGCTTTAAACCCATATGGAGAAATCATGAAAGAGCATAACAAACCAAATCATCATCACCATCAGCCAAACAAACCTCATTGTCCTCCGAAACAAAATCCTTGTGATCCTTGTAAGCCAAATAATCCACATCACAAACCTGGCTGCGGTTGTTAACAACCCTCTATTTTGAGTTGAGCGAATCTTAAAGCTCAACTCATCTTAAAAACTCTTCAATCTCAAGATATAAAACATGATAATAATCTATTGAACTTTTATAATGTTTTTTAGTTTAAGAAAAAATTCGTTCATTTAGTATATCAACAATCGTATCTTTTTGACCAAGAGGCATTAATGAGTAAATTTCTGCTATATTTATACATGGTTCTATGTACTATATCTATTATTAGGGCGCAAGAAAAGAATAAAGAATATTCTCAAATAGCTGCTTTTGAAGCAAAAGAAGATGGAATAATTATTCATACTTCTAAGGGAAATATAACCTGTCGCCTCTATCATAAAGAGGCTCCTGTTTCCGCGGGGTTCTTTATAGAATTAGCAAAAGGTGGTTTCTATAATGGTTTAACTTTTTATCGCATTGTGCCTAAATATGTTGTAGAAGCCGGTGATCCTGATGGACGCGATTTTAGAATTGCTGCAGAAATAGGACAATCTCATCAAAGAGGCGCTTTAGCTTGGCTTAGGCTTCCTAATTATCAAAATCCTGAGAAGTTATCTAGTGGTTCTCAGTTCTATATTACCTTAGAAAACCTTTCTAACTTGGACCAAGAATATTCTGTTTTTGGACAAATAACTGATGGAATGGATATTTTGGATCTCCTTGAAGAAGGAGATGTAATTAAAAACATGGAAGTCTTTTCTCTAGATGAGAACTAAAAACATAAGAAAAATCTATAATTAATGATTTTTTTTAATATTAAATAGTTAACCTACATTCCTACAGGGCCAACGCATGAAGATTTTGCTTGATAATTGAGAGATAAAAAATGATTCTGGCTCCTTCTAATGATACCTATGAGAGGTTTTTTGCCTTTTTAAATCCTCATTCGTTCCGTACATGTTTTATGCAGTGGACTCAGTCCATAGCTCAGGCATTTGGAGGAGACAGTATTGCCATTGACGGCAAGACATTATGCGGTTCTGGTAATAAGACAATAGATCCTATCCATATGGTATTTTGCTTCTGAGCAAAGTCTTGTGTTAGGACATCTTAAATTTAGAGTGTGGATGCGAGAAACTGTTCGAGACATATCTAGAGATATGTTATTACATAACCAGTCTGCTCGATATAGATAAATTTGCTAAGAGCGTACGGAAACACTGGGGAATAGAAAATGGCCTTCATTTATCTCTAGATGTTATTTTTGAAGAGGATAAACATCGCTATCAAGATAAAATAGGCGCTGCAAATCTGTCTTTGCTAAGGAAAGTCACACTTGCGGTATTAGCCGTGGAAAACCCGCTAGGCAAATGCGAGCTGCTACGTCTCCTACATACAGAGACCCTTTAGTCAAAAATTGCTTTTAATGGTCGGTCAACTGGTGCTCTCGATAATATTGCAGAGTATGGTGCAAGCAAATTATTTTCTGAAGTAGCTTTTGGGATCGCTTTGGATAATCATTTATTGGATGGAATACATCACATAGACACGACAGGTTTATTGGTTCATGGAGCCTATGCGGTTGACGATGATCCCAAAATTATAGAGGTTACACATGGATTTTCCAAGGACTACAGGCCAGATTTGAAGCAGGTCGTTTTATCGTTGATTGTAAATGGGCCGAGTTCTATTCCTTTGTGGATAGATCCTTAGCAACATTAATGCAATTCGAAAGAAAGTCATTTGCTTGTTTGGAGAAACGGCAATTCAAATCTATGGGCTAATTCCAAAAAAGTGCCCTAGGGGGGTGGGAATGTAGGAGTTAAGTAAAGTTTTTTTGTTTAACTATTTTAAAAAAAATCACTTTAAAAACCCTTTCTGAAAGGTTTTTCTTTTTTTTATTTTCTAATTGAAGTCAACTATTTTTAAATTTTTTTTATTTTTATTTCTTTTTTATGTATATTAATAATTATAGGGTATAAAAGATTGTTATGAGTTAGTTTTACAATCGTAATACCTAAATTTGGAGGATATATGGTTAGAAAACGGACAACTAAAAAAGCTGGTACTAGAAAAACAGCTAAAAGAACAGCTAGAAAAGCTGGTACTAGAAAAACAACAGCTAAAAGAACTATTAGAAAAACAGCTCGTAAGACAGCTCGTCGAACTACTAGAAGAACTACGGCTCGCCGCAAGTAAGCACTGGTTGTTTTTTCAGTTATCGAGCAAGCTTAAATAATCTTGCTCGATTTTTGTTAAGAGAATTTGCCTTCTTGTGCAATTTCTGAAATGGGCTTTCTTGTACTAGGTTTTTCTTTTTGTTGCAATTCTTCTGAAAGTAAGGTGAAAGGAGCTCTTTTTCCAATAGCAACAAGTTCTTCTACTTGATAGTTATCCGGAATATTTAAGGATACTTGAGCTTGTTCATAGTCAAAACCTTCCATGCCATGTACAACCAATCCGCGCCAAGCTCCTTCTAATGCCATGCACATCCAAGCAGCACCTGTGTCAAAACTATGTGTGCGACATGGTTTACGATTATGTTTAAAATACTTATCAGAAATCATTAAAAGCAGTACGGAAGCATTTTTTGTCCAAGATTGATTGAAGGGGATCATTAGGTCAAAAAATAAAGACCAATCTGGATGATTTCTTTTAGCGTATAAAAAGCGCCAAGGTTGATTGTTATAGGAAGAAGGAGCCCATCTAACTGCTTCAAATAAGGGAAATAGTTCCTCATCTGTAATTTCTTCTGCTGTCATCGATCTAGGAGACCAGCGGTTAAGAATCAGCCCATGAATAGGATATTCTGCTTTTCTAATCTTTTGGACCTCTTCTTCAAAAGGATGACGCATGACGATACTCCTGTGTAAGATCATTATAAATATATTATTTTTTTTAAGCAGTTAAAAGAGCATTTATTTAATTTTTTAAATGCCTATAACTTTGCGAAAAGCTTGTAAAGCTCTAAAGGGATTGACACCAATTGAGCATATTATCAATAAGTTGGCAAAAAAAACCAAAAATTTTTAGAATTAACCCACTCCATCACACTTTGGGACTAAACATCTTAGCGAGCTTTAACCGTTTTGCGAATTTTTAAAGCAACAACGATTAATACGATTAAACTTAAAAGACTCATCATTCCAGCAGGGAAAAAATGCAGGCTTTTTGCAAAGCGATGAGTAAAAAAGGCATCTAGGGTAAATATGAAGGCTAAAGCTATGTATTGTGCCAGCAATTTACCTCGAGCAATTGCATAAGAGAGCAGGAGCAATACAGACCCACATAATAATCCGGAGATAAGAGAAGCTGTACTAGAGGCTTTCCAGTGACCGACTAGCCCTCCAATCAAAATTAATAAGCCATATATACTTAAAATCGATGCAGTGATTTTCATAAGTTATCTCCTTCTCTAATGAAAAAAGAGTATACGAAATGGATTAATTTGCGCGCTACCTTGTTAATAAATATTTACTAATAATAATTAGAAAAAAATACAGGATTGCTTTCTTGATTTTGTTCACTAAATGAGATAAAATAAGGTAAATTTTTTTATTTCCATGAAAACAAAAATACTAACCTCTAATCAGTTACATAAAGCAGCAATGCTTCTTTATCACGGACAGCTTGTAGCTATTCCTACAGAAACGGTCTATGGTCTGGCTGCTCTTATTTCTTCTGAATCAGCGCTCTCTTCTATTTTTGCAGTTAAAAAAAGACCTATGGACAATCCGCTTATTGTACACATTGCAAGTCTTAAGCAAATAGATCAGATAGCCCTGCCTCCTTCTAAATTATTTCTTCAATTAGCAGAAGCGTTCTTTCCAGGACCTTTAACAATGATCATTCCACGTCACCGCGATTTATCACCTTTGATTTCAGCGGGATTAGACTCTGTTGCTATTCGTATGCCGTCTCATCCGATGACAATAGATCTTATACACATGTTGAAAGCTCCTATTGTAGCTCCTTCTGCCAACCTCTCAGGTAGACCTAGTGCAACCACTGTGCAGCATGTATTAGATGATTTTGATCGGAAAATACCTGCTATTGTTGATGGAGGAAAAACCACTCTTGGAGTTGAATCGACTGTAATTAGCCTGCTATCTAATCCACCTGTGATTTTACGCCCTGGAAGTATTACAAAACAAGAGATTGAGAATGTATTAGGTATAACTATAGATGTACAAATATCTCTGCAAAAAGGCCCCGTCTATTCTCCTGGGCTGAAGTATCGGCATTATGCCCCCTGCATTCCTGTTAAACTCTTTTACAAGAAAGAACAGATAGATTCCTATTGTAAAAAAGCAGCTTCTAATAAACGGATGTTACTTTCTACATCCTCTCTTTTTATAGCAAACTGTGACTATTATAAACTGAGCACACAAGATCTATATGCATGTTTTCGTCATGCAGAGAAAAATGGCTATAGCGAAATTTTAATTTTTTGCGATTCTATGGCCCAAAGTAATGTAGCCTTGATGAACCGTTTAACAAAAGCTTCAGATTAAGCATTCACCAGTTAATTTAAAACCAAATTGGTTTAAGAATTCCATCTTATCTAAGAGCCTGTTTAAAATCTTTTCAAAAGTAGAGCAATAAAAGCAAGAACCACCATATTCAGGCTTGTATGTAGTTTTCTTTTGCAATTTTTCCATAGCCTGCGACATTTTTCTATCCACGCAAAAGAACGCTCTACAACCCATCTTTTGGGAATAACTGTAAAAGTATGAAGTGTATTTCTTTTGGGTATTTCTAATATACATCCTAATATCTCCTGCACACTCTTTGCAAATTTTTCTCCAGAATATCCTACATCTGCTAAAACATTTTTTACACCGAACAAATGGTTTTTATGTAGTGAAAATGCTTCTATGTTCCGATTCAATCGCATAGAAAAATATAGGATTAACGACAAGTTTCAAGTCGTTGACTTGAACCCCATTAAGCTAGCTGTTTGAATTGGCACTACTATATACACCCATTTCTGTCAGTGATATTAGCGGTGGTAATGTGAATCGCATGAGGAAGCCCTTGGGTATCGACTGCTATATGTCTTTTTATTCCTGATATTTTTTCCCCTGCATCATATCCTTTCTTCTCCGCTGTATCAGTATTTTTAACACTTTGAGCATCAATAATTACAAAGCTTGTTTTCTCTTTCCGACCACTGCTTTTTCTGACCTCGCCAACCCATTTTTTTTAAAACTATTTCAAGAATACTCTTAGAATTTTTATCATCTTTTTTATTCCAAAGAGGGAAATAATAATCACATAATTCCCATTTAGGATATTCTATGGGTAACATACGCCACTGGCAACCACTTTTTAAAATGTACAAAATTCCACAAAAAATATCATATAGATCAACTCTTCGTGGACGTGTTTTTTTGCGTGTAGACTCAAGTATTAGATGGATTTTGCTAAATTGTTTACGAGAAATATCGCTTGGATAAGAGCGGGTCATAACTACCTCCAAAGGTTTTATGAAAACTATCATTATACCTTAATGAGAAGATTTTAAACAGGCTCTTAAGCAATTTAGTTAAGTTATTTTGTAAATCTTGGATGCAATTGCGAAAAGCATGACTATATGCCGCTTGTTTAACATCTAGCGTATATTGAAAAATTACTGATTCTAGTTCTATTTGCTCGCTAGAAGCATAAATCTGTTTTTTATAAGAGGCAGTCTTTGTTTTATTTTTTAATTTATTTGTACGAACTTTTTTGTTTATAAATATCATCTATTAATCCTCAAATGTATTTTTACTGTATTACAGATACATAATTATTTGTTAAATTACATGCAATGTTTTTTTAAATTAATGAAATTTTAAAAGTCTAGCAAGGCTAATCTATATGAGCCAACTTTAAGCCTACAATCCCAATAATGATCAGAGATAGAGAGATCAAGCGTATGATATGATAGGAATCACCAAAAAAGATGATTCCGCAAATTACTGTACCAGCGGCACCAATTCCTGCCCACACAGCATATGCCGTACCAATGGGAATGGTCTTCATTGCTTGAGATACACAAAAGAAACTAAGAAAAATAAAGATAATGGTGACTAAAGTTGGGATTAGACGAGTAAACCCTTGACTGAACTTCAATGCAATTGTAAAACAAATTTCAAAGAAACCGGCTAATAGTAGAAAAAACCAAGCGAGTGACATGTCAAGACCTTAAAAAATTAAATTTTAAGAATAGCAGTTATATAAAAAATAGCAAGAGATCTTAAAATTTAAACTTGTAAATCACATACATCATTCCAAGTTTTTATTATTCGAGAGCTCCCATCAGAGCTTAAAATGGAAATAGAGGCTGTGGTTAACATAAAAAGGTTTGCTTGATTAGAAGGGACTTGCAGCCATTGTGTAATAAATAAACGTAAAAAATGACCATGAGAAAAAATTAAGACATTTCCCCGAGTGGATTGAATTTTATGTAGAATAGCCTGGGCTCGATTTTTTACATCTGTAACAGATTCTCCATTAGGAGCGCCATATACAAAGATATTCCACTGAGGAGCTTTTATAAGAATTTGTTGTTTTGTCCATCCATTCGTAGAGACCGTAATTCCATTCCTTTAAATGAGTATCTATAATTGCAACTTTAGAAAAACCCGCTAATTCGCAAGTCTCTAAAGACCGCTTAAGTGGGCTTGTTAAAATAAGCTCAAAAGGTATTTTAGATAAGCGTTTTTTAAGAAACCCAGCTTGCTTAACACCTTGAGTTGTTAAAGAAAGATCGGTAGAACTAGTATGTTGACCTGTTATAGACCATTTTGTTTGCCCATGACGAACAAGATATAGAGAATTCATAAAAAGGTGCCTTTTGCTAAAAAAATATCTTCTATTAATGATTTTTGAGGTATAATATTTGCCAGATTATGAAATTAACAGTGGTTTTGCAAGAACATAAAGAAATATCTATTACTAACCCAGCGTGCTTTGGGCAAGTATTTGCTATTAAATATGTGAATTATTTAGTTTTTCATTCGCTAGATCTAGAAAAGAAAGTGCAAAAGAAATTAGCTAGACGGTTTCTAAGTCAAAGAGAGAAGTGGTTAGGGTGCTTGTATGCTAAAGATATGCTTTTGGGTTGCCAAATACCATTAACCATTGCTTGGATTAATCAAAAAACGGGATATGGAGTATTTGCAAATCAGAAAATTGCTAGGAATACTTGTATCGGAGAATATACTGGTTTGATTCGCAAACGCTCTTGGTTTGAAGGAGATAATAATATTTACTGTTTTGAATACCCCATTTTAGAATACAAAAGAAGTTCTTATGTAGTTGATGCGCGGTTAATGGGAAACCATACGCGTTTTATCAATCATAGCGCAGAGCCAAATATAAACTCTGTTTTAGCTTATTACCAAGGAAAGCGGCATATCATGCTCTATGCAAACAAAGATATACATAAGGGCTCACAATTATGTTATGATTATGGCCCTAATTTTTGGAAAAACAGGGGACCTTTTATACGGTTTTAATCGTTAATGCCCAATAACTGCATTTCGAAGATTAAAGCGACATTAGGGCCGATATGAGGCTCAAAGCCTCTTTCCCCATAAGCCAAATAAGAAGGAATAAATACTTGCCATTTATCACCGACTTGCATTTTTTGTAAAATTTCCGACCAGCCTAGAATGACTTGATTTAAACCAATGACTAAAGGCTCTTCTCTTTGATAAGAAGAGTCAAATACTTTACCATCGATATAGGAACCTCGATAATGAATTTTTACCGTATCCAATGCAGTTGGATGAGGACCTTTTTTTGGAGCCTTTTCTAGTATTTTATATTGAAGTCCGCTATTAAATGTTACTACGCCTTCTTTATTTTTATTTTCTAATAAAAAGGCTTCGCTTCTTTTTTTATTTTCCTCAGAGAGCTGAGTAAAAAATTCTTTTTGCTTAGATTGAATTTGCTGTTTAAGAGCTTCTATAATCGAAGTAATTTCTTCTTGAGGTAATTGAGGTTCTGTACCCGAGGTGCCATGTTGGATCCCTTCTAAGACATGTTTAAAGTCCATTTCTCCAAATTGCTGTATTAAATTTCTTCCCGTCTCTAACCCAATGACATAGCTTACTTTTTCTTTAGTCGTCTGCATTGTCATATCTCCAGTTTTTGCTTTTAGATAAGCGACTATATATAACGGATTTTGAATTGGGGAACAAGGGCTTTTTCTTTCAGGTTTAAGGAACAAGGAATTTTCTCTTATTAATTTAATATAAACTTTTGATTGTAAATTGTTTTTTTTTAATCTAATTATTGATAAACTTTTTAAAAAGTCTAAAGGAAAGTATGAAGTTTATTATCGTTCAAAATATTTGTTTACAAGATATCCTAAAAAAACATTTTCCTAAAAGCTCAAAAACCACTCTGCGTTCTTGGATTCATTCTGGACGGATTTTGATAGATGGTCGTTATGCAGCAGATCTTGGTGTAGAATTACAACAAGGGCAATGTGTTACTATTCGAGACAAGTTTGTCATCTTAGCTGAAGGTATTAAGGTTCTCTATGAAGATGATGCGGTAATTGTTGTAGAAAAACCAGAGGAAATGCTTAGTGTAGCAACTGATTTTGAAACGCAAAATACACTCCAAAATATCTTAAAAGTAAGATTGCGTCGCAAAAATGTCTTTGCTGTTCATCGTCTGGATCGCGAAACCTCTGGTATTATGATGTTTGCTTGTAATGAGTCTGCTAAACAATCTCTTAAAACCCAATTTGAAGAGCGTCAAATACAAAAAACTTATTACGCTCTAGTAGAAGGAAAACTTGTGACTCAACAAGGGTGCTGGCAAAGCTATTTAAAAGAAGACGAGAAGTATTTTGTTCGTAGTACTTCTGTAGAAAATGGTAAATTAGCCATTACTGAATTTAATCAAGTATGGAGTAATAAACAGTTTGCACTTTTACGCTTGAAGTTATTGACCGGTAAAAAAAATCAATTACGCGTACATTGTTCAGAAGCAGGCCATCCTATTGTAGGGGATAAAAAGTATCGAGCGAATTCAAATCCGCTTCGGCGGATGGCTTTGCATGCTTATTCTCTAACTTTTTTACATCCTGTAAAGCAAAAAAAAATGACTTTTGTTGCACCTTTACCCACTAGTTTTGATAAAATCGCACCTATCAAAACCCTTTAAAAATTCTAATGAGCAACTTAAATTTTAATAAAAACTTATAAAAGATTCATTCCCATACAAATATGCCTAAGAGAAGAAGCAAGAAAAACCCTTTAACAAAACAAGATAAAAAAAATAATTAATCCCTTGCCAAAGAATGCGTAATTAATGAAAATGTAATCGAGATGCTTAAGAGCCTGTTTAAAATCTTTTCAAAAGTAGAGCAATAAAAGCAAGAACCACCATATTCAGGCTTGTATGTAGTTTTCTTTCGCAATTTTTCCATAGCCTGCGACATTTTTCTATCCACGCAAAAGAACGCTCTACAACCCATCTTTTGGGAATAACTGTAAAAGTATGAAGTGTATTTCTTTCTAATATCTCCTGCACACTCTTTGCAAATTTTTCTTCAGAATATCCTCCATCTGCTAAAACATTTTTTACACCGAACAAATGGTTTTTATGTAGTGAAAATGCTGCTATACACCCATTTCTGTCAGTGATATTAGCAGTGGTAATGTGAATCGCATGAGGGAGCCCTTGGGTATCGACTGCTATATGTCTTTTTATTCCTGATATTTTTTTCCCTGCATCATATCCTTTCTTCTCCGCTGTATCAGTATTTTTAACACTTTGAGCATCAATAATTACAAAGCTTGTTTTCTCTTTCCTACCACTGCTTTTTCTGACTTCGCCAACCAATTTTTTTTAAAACTATTTCAAGAATACTCTTAGAATTTTTATCATCATTTCAGAAGCCTTAAAAAATTTTGCTCTCAGGGAATGTTCCGTGCAAAGAAAAAGTAGAAACGATTAACTAATATAGAGAGGATATGTTTAAAGAGATTTTTTTATACTGATTGTGGTAGGTAATATTAACGCAGGAACAGAAATGAAGACTGATACCAATGTACAGAACATTACAGAAATGAAAACAGATACAAAGATGCAAGATGCTATGGAACTAGTACGTTTATCTGTTTTGCAACAAGATCAAATGGATGCAATGCTGCCCTCGCTAGCTCAACAGACGATTACTTCTGCAAAGAATAATATGGATGTTAAGAAGGTTGTTGCCAATACAAAAGAAAAGCTTCTGAGCAAAGCTTATCTAAAAAGATTTGCAGAACCTTTCAATAAGATATTTACTTATGATGAAATCCAATTACTTCTTAGCTTTTATAGAACAGATGCGGTAAAAAAGCTGTTTAAAACAGGATCTGAAACATTTCTTCCAGTTTATACAGCTATGCAAGAGATCATTGCAGATATCGTCAAACCTCCTCTTTTAGAAGATAACATTGCCACCGTTACTGCTTTAAACTTTCAGAAAGAAGTAAAAGAGTTTAAGGGCAATATTCTTTTAAAAGTTTATTCTATGATGTGCGGACCATGTCAATAGGCAATATTTTCCTAAAACACAAAGCTTTTTAGATACGACTTCCAAGGATATAAACTTTACTAAATAACAGACCTAGAAAGGCTCTCAACTTCGAAACTCCACTAGAAGTGTTTAGGAGATTATCTACAAACATGCTATGCTCGGGTGCACAATAGATGTTTTTTCAAGTATTTATATGTTCTTTTTTGTGCACTTCGAGGTTGAAAGGGCCCTTTCATTTATAGATTCCTATCTTAACAAAAGCATTTCCAGCTATATCGCTTAAACAATTTGGTTATGCAAGAGATCTATTTTTATTCAGGGCCCTTTCAACCTTGAAGTGCACAAAAAAGAACATATAAATACTTGAAAAAACATCTATTGTGCACCCGAGCATAGCATGTTTGTAGATAATCTCCTAAACACTTCTAGTGGAGTTTCGAAGTTGAGAGCCTTTCTAGGTCTGTTATTTAGTAAAGTTTCCACCCTTTCTATATCCTTGGAAGTCGTATCTAAAAAGCTTTGTGTTTTAGGAAAATATTGCCTAACTAGTCCGTTTGTATGCTCATTTAAGCCTCTTTCCCAAGAATGGTAGGGCGTTGCAAAGTAGAAGTCTGTCTCTAGCTCGAAACTAACCATTTGGTGATAGGCAAATTCTTTTCCGTTGTCTGCTGTTAATGTGTGTACAAAATCTTTGATAGGTTTAAGTTGTTCAATTAACGCTTGACTTACTTCCTCTGCAGTTTTATGAGAAACTTTGGCGAGCTTAGTTAGCTTGGAAGTTCTTTCTACCATTGATACAATTACGCCTTTATGTCCTGCCCCTATGACTGTATCTAGTTCCCAGTCTCCTAAACGAGTCTTTTTTTCTACAATACAAGGCCGTTGCTTAATATCTATACGACCAGGCATGTTCCCTCTTCCAGAAGCTCCCTTTCTCTGCTTGTTATATTTTTTCCCTCGATGACGGAGCTCTCTATAAAGCTGTCCTCCCTGTCGTTTATCTTTCCAGATATGATTATAGATGGTCTCATGACTAACATGTTCTTTACCATGTCTTTTAAGCCATCCGGATATTTGTATAGGGCTCCATTGCAACTTGATTTTTTCTTCAATACGGGTAACTATTTGAGGAGTCATTTTTTTATTGGGCTGAGAATTTTTTCTAAGAAATGCTTTTTCTTGAGCTTGCTGATGACGGTATCCTCGTTGCCCTTTATTTCTCTTAAGTTCCCTACTAATAGTGCTATGATGAACTTTTAGAATGTTTGCTATTGAGCTAGATGTATCTCCTCTAGCTTTTAAAATATAAATCTGACATCTTTGGTCATAGGTTAGGTGATGGTAGCCTTTAGGCAAGGTCTCTCCTTGTGTTTGATTGTTAAAAATCACAATAGAGATTCTTTCATCGCCTGCCTATTCTTTTTTTAATTCTTCTGTGCACTTCAAACTTGAAAAGACTCAGGAAAAAAGAAAAGGCATACGTTAAAAAGTCAGGTGATAGTAGACAAAAAGAGCTAGAAGGTTATTTGCACTGCATTTAGTAATGTTAAGCGTCATGACTTTCGATTATTTAAAGAATCTAAAACGAAAATCCATCCAAAGACCAAGGTAATTACGGATACAGGATATCAAGGGCTGCAAAAGATTCATTCCCATGCAAATATGCCTAAAAGAAAAAACAAGAAAAACCCTTTAACAAAACAAGATAAAAAAAATAATCAATCCCTTGCCAAAGCAAGTGTAATTAATGAAAATGTAATCGGAATGCTTAAGCGTTTTAAAATCATAGCAGATCGATATAAAAATCGACGGAAACGCTTTTGCCTAAGATTTAATCTTATAGCAGGAATCTATAATTGGGAGCTTTAAAATTCAGGTTATGCAAGAGATCTAATGAATTGAAACTTGTCGTTAATCCTATATTTTTCTATACGATTGAATCGGAACCACTATATACCTTAAGCAACAATCAGACTGCATTAAATACAGCTAGTTATTATTTGGGGAAACAGCTGCTCGAATGTATGGATTAATTCAAAAAAATTGCGCTGTACGCCTAGGAATGTAGGCATCAAGATTTCGAACGGATAAAAAAGCTAACAGATAGTTTACGTGCTTTATCTTACGATCGATTCTGCATGATCGTTCATCAAATGCTTTCAAAAGATAATCCTCGTCAGCTAGCTATTCTATTAGAAGGAGAGGTTTTTATAAAGGATGAGGATCCCTATAATGAGCTTTCATGTAGAGAAGATGCACAAATGCTAGGGGAATTTGTTTCTAATTTTTAGGGCTAGAGTCGTACGCCTCTATTAATTAGATAGGCGTCAGCCAGTACCAATGCTGTCATAGCTTCAACTACAGGTGCTGCTCTGATTGCTACACAAGGGTCGTGTCTTGATTTTTCCGAGGGAGTGAATTCCTCTTTATTCCCATCTAGGTTAACGGTCTGTTGTGTGCGAGCAATACTAGAGGTGGGTTTAAATGCTGTGCGAGTAATTAAGTAGGCTCCATTAGTAATCCCAGCTAATGTTCCTCCTGCATGGTTTGTTTGTGTGACAATCTGCCCTTTTTCAAGAGTAAATAAGTCATTGTGATCAGAGCCCCTCATTTGGGCTGCTTTAAAGCCAGAGCCGAATTCAAAACCTTTACTAGCTGGAATGGAAAGCATGGCTTTTGCTAAATTAGCTTCTAACTTTTCATAAATAGGATCGCCTAGGCCAATTGGCAGAGAAGAGGTTACACATTCAATAACTCCTCCCAATGAATCTTTATCTATTTTTACCTGATCGATTAAGGCAGACATTTTCGTGGATATTGTAAGATCGGGGCAAAATAGGGGACTAGAGTCTACTATTTTTCGTAACTGACTAAAAGAACTAGGTGTATAAGGAGAAATAGAGATTCCGCCTATTTCACAAACATAAGCAACTATTTCAATATCGATCTCTTTAAGAATTTTTTTAGCTACTGCGCCAGCTGCTACTCGACAAGCTGTTTCTCTAGCAGAAGCTCTTCCTCCTCCGCGATAGTCAAAAGCACCGTACTTTTGTAGATACGTAAAGTTTGCATGTCCAGGGCGCAATAGAAGTTTATTTGATTCATAGGGTTTAGAGTCGTGGTCTTGATTAAAAATCACTATCGAAATAGGAGAGCCTGTAGTTTTACCTTCAAAAAGACCAGAGTAGATTTCAGCACAATCCGGCTCTTTGCGGGGAGAAATATAAGGATTTTTTCCAGGGGCTCTTTTTTTAAGCTCTAAATTAATATCTTCATTGTTTAAAGGCAGCCCTGCGGGACAACCATCTATAACAACGCCAATAGCCTTACCATGAGACTCACCCCAAGTTGTAATACGTAAAAGTGTGCCAAAAGAATTACTTGCCATATTTTATCCATAGGTTTTCTAATTCACTAAAAATCTCGCTATCTTCTTTCTGATCTTCCATAATAAGCTTATAGGCGAGGATCTGTTCATAGATTAAACTCCTTTTTTTGAAAAGCAGCTCAAAAGATTCTTCTGGCTGGTTTACATCCAAAAAAATGGGCCAACAGTGTCGTTCAGCGGAAAATATTCTTTCTTGTATAATTTTTCTTTTCACCTTGAGATACACCAATTTCCCTATTTTCTTAAGAAATTGTCTATTAAAAGGATCTAAAACCAAACCTCCTCCTACTGCAATAATGCTATTTTTTACATGGGTAAGTAGAGGTAAGGTTTGCTTTTCTAATCTTCGAAAATAAACCTCTCCTTCACTCTTAAAAATTTCTCTAACAGAAATGTATTGACCTGTTTTTAATTGATATAAAGATGCAACTAGGTTATCCGTGTCGTAAAAAGCACAATGCATCCATTTAGAGAAATTTTGACCTAGGGTTGTTTTACCACAACTTTTAAATCCGTATAAGATCAGATTCATAGCTCTATTTTTGCTCCTAAGCACCTAAAATCATCGATAAAGCTAGGATAGGTTTTTGCAATGCATTCCACATCATCTATTAAACTAGTTCCTTTAGCTACCAATGCTGCAACGGATAGAGCCATAGCAATCCGATGATCTTTATGGCTATATAATTTTGCAGCTTTAAGAGAAGAGGGGTAAATGATAAGGCCATCTTCTTGTTCTTCTATGTTAGCGCCCATTTTCTTCAGTTCTTGAGTAATTGCAGAAATCCGATCTGATTCTTTATGCCTTGCAATTTGTGCATTGTATAAACGGGTTTTTCCTTCTGCAAAGCATCCAATGACAGCTAAAATTGCAATTGCATCAACAAAGTTATTCACATCAATATCTATCCCTTTTAGGTGTTTGGTTTTTTTTATAATAACCTTTTTTTTAGAAGAGTCGATTTCTATATGAGCTCCCATGGAAAGCAAGCAGTGAATAATCTGTTTATCTCCTTGATGGTCTGTTACATCAAGGTTATCTAATACAATTTCTGAAGAGGTAAGCAGCGCTGCTACGATTGGAAAAGCAGCTGAGCTCCAGTCACCAGGTACTGTATATTCAAATCCTTCATATTGAGTTTTACCTGATACCCAGTACTCTTCATGGTTGCGATGCTCAACTTTAGCCCCTAATTTCTTAAGCCAATGTAAAGTTAGGTCTACCCAGGGTTTTTCGCCAGGATTTGTTACTTGAAGATGGCTTTGTCCTTCTAGAAAACATGTGGTCATCAGTAGAGCAGAAACGGGTTGAGAGTCTCTTCCGCATAATTTTGCACTACCTGGCAATAAAGGTCCTTTTATAGAAATGGGTGCAAATCCATTTAAATACACAGAATGCGCATCTGCTTGTAAATATTGAAGAGCTGATAATAAAGCCTGAATAGGCCTTAAACAGCGGATAGAATGATCACCTGTAATCACCGTATGAGTAGGTAAAAGAGAAACAAGAGCACCGATAAAACGCAGCACTAGTCCAGAATTTCCTGCATCGATTACATTTTTTGGGGATTTAAGTTTGCGGTTAGTTCCTTCAATCCATAAAGTGGTATCTGTTTTTTGGATTTTAATACCGAGCATTTCTACAGCTTTTAGCATGGCGTATGTATCTGGGGAGGGTAAATATTTATGAATTCGGCTTATTCCTTTTCCCATTAAAGCAAAAAAAATAGCTCGCAAGGTCTGTGATTTAGAAGAGGGGATTGTAATCGATCCTTGTAGTATGCTAGGACTGATATGAAATTTTGCCATATTCAACCTCTAACCAGTTAAGTCCTTCTATTATGTGTTCCATCGGGATGGGTATAGTTGATGGAGTAACCAAGCCGATTTCTTGTAATAAAATCAAATGGTTTATACCGTTCTTTACTTTTTTATCTTTTTTTATCACCTCTAAACATAGTTCTTTCTGAAAGTCGTAAATGGCAAGAGGAAATTCATAAGAGCAAATAAGAGCTTGTATTTTAGTAAGGGAAGTATAGGAAAGAAATCCCCTTTTCCAACTCATATAACTTTCTACTAGCATTCCCATGGCCACAGCTTCTCCATGAGTCATTTGAAAATCTGTGATTTTTTCTAAAGCATGCCCTATTGTATGACCAAAGTTAAGAATAGAGCGGGTGCCTATTTGCTCTGTAAAATCACAGTTTACAATTTGGTGCTTTAGACGAATACACGTTTTAACAAGCTCCATTATCTTGCTTAAATCCTTTTGATCCAAACTATTTTCTAGTTGTAAAAACAAATCATAGGACAAGGTAACCGCATATTTAATGATTTCAGCAGTTGCATTGATCCACTCTTTTTTAGGTAAATAGCGCAGCCATTGAAAATCATAATAGATCTTACGTGGAAAATAAAAGGTACCCAAAAGATTTTTTCCGTAAGCGGTATTTATGGCATTTTTCCCACCAATTGCTGCATCTACCATAGCTAATAAAGTAGTAGGAATACAAAGTAAAGTAACACCGCGCATGTAGGTTGCTCCAATGAATCCAATAAGATCTAAGGTGACTCCACCGCCTAAGGCAATAAAGCAACTATCACGTCCAAATTCTTGTTCAAAAAGTTGATTTTCCAGCAGTTCTTTGATCTTGTGGTTCTTATTTTTCTCTCCAGATTCAAATACAAATAACTCTATAATTATTCCTTTTTGTCTTAAAAAGGATTGCCAGTTATAACCAATTAGGTTTGCTATGTTCTTATCGCAAAAAAGAGCAAATTTACCGTTAATTTGTCGAAGATCTTCTACAATTTGGCTTGAAAAGAGATTACAATCTAAAAACACCTCTGTGGTATCTTGACGCTGCAAAGATAAAGTGAAGGTTTCTAACATAATTTATTACCTTTTTTATACAGAGATTGCAATACAGAAGCTTTAATGAAAAGTAAAGAAAGTACCCTGTTATTTGGTGTAGTTACTGGACCTAAGTTAGAAATTGCAGAAGAAGAAATCCTCTCTCATTTAGATTGGATTGATGCTGTGGAATTTCGACTTGATCTATTTATAGATTTAGATTTGAGGCAACTAAGATCTCTTTTAAAGAAATTGCCTATTCCTATTTTATTTACTTTAAGAAGACAAGACCAAGGTGGGGGCTTTACCCGGTCAGAAAAAATTCGATTACAGTTCATAGAAGAGCTTTGTCAATTGCAACCAGACTTTCTCGATTTAGAATACGACGTACCAACAAGTTTTCGTAAAAAGCTCTTTTTCAATTATCCAAAGATCCATTTTATTGCTTCCTATCACAATTTTGAAAAATTTCCCAAACTAGATCCTGTATTATCTTCTCTTTTTACCCCTTATGCGCATTTTTACAAAATAGCCATTCACTGCTCTTCTTGTATAGAAGCACTTCAACTGCTTCTCTTATCTAAAAAACACACGAACCTAGCAACTATTGGATTAGGAGAAAGAGCTCAATTTACAAGGCTGATTGCACCTATTTTAGGTATGCCCCTTAGCTATGTGGCTCTTAAGCTTCAAACAGCAGCTGGGCAACTTACGTTAAAAGATTTGCAACTTTATCGTTTTTCAACCCTTAACTCTACAACTGTTATTTATGCACTCCTTGGAGATCCCATCGATATAAGTTTAAGTCCAGTTGTTCACAATACGGCCTTTGCTGCTCAAAAAAAAAATGCCCTCTATTGTAAGATTCCTTGTGATAAAAATGAGCTAACTGAGTGTTTAAGCTTGATTCAACAGCTTCCCTTTAAAGGTTTGAGTATCACAATGCCTTTAAAAGAAATAACAGCAGCAATAACCCATTCCTTACAAAAGGCTGTAAACACACTGGTTATAGATTCTGAAATAACAAGTTTTAATACCGATGGTATAGGTGCTGTACAAGCTCTAGAAAAAAAAACCGCGCTCTTTAAAAAAAAGATCGTTTTGTTTGGTGCTGGGGGCGTTGCTCAAGCTATTGCACAAAAAGCTATAGATAAAGGAGCTTTTATTACTTTTATCAATCGCACAAGAGAAAAAGCCATTCAATTAGCAAAAATATATCGATGTAGGGGAGGGGGAATAGATCTTTTCCCTCTTCATTACGATATAATTATCAATTGCACACCTAATCCTGATTGTATTCAATCGGAATGGATTTGTTCCAACTCTATAGCAATGGATACGGTTTACCAACCTCATTGGACAGGATTCTTAAAGAAAGCCTCTTTGAAAAACTGCAAGCTCATCTTTGGAAAGGAATTATTCGTTAATCAAGCGGTTCAACAGCAGAAGCTTTGGGATTCAAGCTTTTCAAAAGAAGAGCTTGAACAAGTGATTACTCAAGCAATTCATAAATCATTCATTTAGAATTATTTGAAGTTTATGGTATATATTTTGTATTGACATAAAAAGAATAATTTGCTTACAATTATGGTTTATATGGAAGGGCTCTATGATAAAAAAACTTATTCGCCATGGAAATAGCAAAGTGCTTGTCATTGACAAGGCCCTTTTACAAGCAGCTGGCCTTGATGAAGATACAGCTTTGTTTCAAATTACTATAGATCCAAGTGGTGGGCTTGTGATTCAATCAATGAAAACCGATAACGATTCTCTACACAAAAAAGCATTCAGAGAAGTCTTAGAAGAGAATGATGTTCTTATGAAAAGATTAGCAGAACGATGATTTTTATAACTCTGCAGGAAGTTATCGATGATCATGCGGAAATCATTTGTAGGTATGGAGGATTAGAAGGAATTAGGGATATGGGCTTACTAATTTCAGCGCTTGAAATGCCAAAAGCTGCAATGCTCAAAAAATACCTTCATCCAACGATCTTTGATAAAGCTGCGGCTTATTTATTTCATATCATTTGCAATCACCCATTTACAGACGGAAACAAAAGGACTGGAACCGCTACTGCATTAGCTTTTTTAAAAATCAATGGTATTTGTATTGAAATTGTAGGGAAACAGCAAATATTAGCTTTAGAAGAACTTGTCGTGCATACGGCAGAAGGTAAAACATCAAAAAAGCAAATAGCCAGTTTCTTTAAAGAGCATAGCCAAAAGAAAAATAGGCTATTAGCAAAATAGAGAATCACTCTATTTTTATGTTTTTTTACAAAAAATTTTACGAAAAACAATCATTCCTATAAGAGTTTATAGAACCAGAAAAAAGAGGGCTAAGAATTAATGCTGCTGCATTAGAAGTAAAAAAACAAACAAAAAACATCACAAAAAAAAGCCAACCTGCGGATTTTAAAAAGGGCATGCTAAGGATAACAAGTGCTGATAAAAACATTCCTAATATAAAAAGAATTTCTGGTTTAAACCGATTGATAAAGGGACGAATGAGTAGGCCTGCGCTAAGAGCGTAATAGCCTCCTGCAGCTCCAAAAAAATAGGACCAGGCAAATATATTAAGAAAAGAACATAGGAAAATGACCCTAAGTCCTTTGAAACTAAATGCCTTCTTTAATTGAGATATTCCCATTCCCCAACTAAGTTTTCTTTTAAACGTAAAATGATGGGTTTCTTTAAAAGTCTTTTCAAGTTTGAAGTGCACAGAAGAATTAAAAAAAAGAATAGGCAGGCGATGAAAGAATCTCTATTGTGATTTTTAACAATCAAATACAAAAAGAGACCTTGCCTAAAGGCTACCATCACCTAACCTATGACCAAAGATGTCAGATTTATATTTTACAAGCTAGAGGAGATACATCTAGCTCAATAGCAACCATTCTAAAAGTTCATCATAGCACTATTAGTAGGGAACTTAAGAGAAATAAAGGGCAACGAGGATACCGTCATCAGCAAGCTCAAGAAAAAGCATTTCTTAGAGCCTGTTTAAAATCTTTTCAAAATTGAGGATATTCTGGAGAAAGATTTGCAAAGAGTGTACAGGAAATATTAGAATATATAGTAGAAATAGCAAAAAGAAATGCACTTCATACTTTTACAGTCATTTCTAGAAGATGGATTGTAAATTGTTCTTTTGCGTGGATAGAAAAATGTCGCAGGCTATGGAAAAATTGCGAAAGAAAACTACATACAAGCCTGAATATGGTGGTTCTCGCTTTTATTGCTCTACTTTTGAAAAGATTTTAAACAGGCTCTTAGAAAAAATTCTCAGCCCAATAAAAAAATGACTCCTCAAATAGTTACCCGTATTGAAGAAAAAATCAAGTTGCAATGGAGCCCTATACAAATATCCGGATGGCTTAAAAGACATGGTAAAGAACATGTTAGTCATGAGACCATCTAATTATATCTGGAAAGATAAACGACAGGGAGGACAGCTTTATAGAGAGCTCCGTCATCGAGGGAAAAAATATAACAAGCAGAGAAAGGGAACTTCTGGAAGAGGGAACATCCCTGGTCGTATAGATATTAAGCAACGGCCTTGTAGACTCGTTTAGGAGACTGGGAACTAGATACAGTCATAGGGGCAGGACATAAAAGGCGTAATTGTATCAATGGTAGAAAGAACTTCCAAGCTAAATTAAGCTCGCCAAAGTTTCTCATAAAACTGCAGAGGAAGTAAGTCAAGCGTTAATTGAACAACTTAAACCTATCAAAGATTTTGTACACACATTAACAGCAGACAACGGAAAAGAATTTGCCTATCACCAAATGGTTAGTTTTGAGCTAGAGCAGACTTCTACTTTGCAATGCCCTACCATTCTTGGGAAAGAGGCTTAAATGAGTTCTCTAATTGCACACAAGGGGAATATAAATTCTCTTAATTCTTCATAAGCTCTCCGAGCCGATATTTTGATTGCAAAATAAAAGGCGTTTTTTAAGATCTTAGGACAGCAAAGTTTAATGCGGGAGATAAGTCCAGGGTTCTCTGCGGAGTCTTTTTGAAGAAAACTATTTTAGATTCTTCGCTCCATTATGCTATCCGAAATGAAATGGGCAAGACAATGTATATTACGGCTTCTAAGAGCCAACTCATTTGTCGTCTTTACCTATTTCTTCGGTTTTCTCCTGCAAAAAATTTTAGTCACTTTTCCTAATGTTTTTATTTCTAAAAAAATGCGTTTTTAAGCTGCCTTTGGCTCACCGTAAATAAATTCTTTTTGTTCAATCAGCATCTTATGCATAATTACGGATAACTTTCTACCTTAGGCTCCTACTGATTTAGAATCGTTAAAACGAGTGGGATCAAAAATTTCTGTTTTATAGGTTAATGCTGTTACAGGTCCTACGCCAGGGATTGTCATAAGCCGTTGTACTTCTTTATCTTGACTGACCAGCTTAAGCATTTCTTTATCCAGTTTTTCTACTTCCTCAACTACCTTATCAAAGGTATTTAATAGAGAGGTTATGCTCAGAACAATACTTTTTTCCTGTTTTTCTATCTGCTTTACAACCACAGACGAAAATCTTTTGGATCCCACAGATCCCAATCGTATTCCGTAACTTTTAAGCAAGCCCCTTACAGTATTTCTGCGTTTGCTGTTTAAACTGAATCTTGGGGCTTACAGTGTACTCGTGTATACATACCTGATCGAAGGGCTTCTGCGATTCCTCGTGCATCATTTTTGTCTGTCTTATTTATTTTCAAAGCAAGAATCGTACTCAGCTTCCTTGCATCCATACATAGGGGATCTATAGCTCTTTTTCTAAATCCTGTGACTAGGTAATGAGATAAACATCCACTTTCAAAGCCAACAACGATTTCTTGAAAATCTCTTTTGGAAAAATCATCTGCTAGTAAATCAGGATCTGTTTTTTCTGAACCTTCATGGACAATCTTACCTTGTTCATTTAATACACAGATAAAAGTTCTTTTCATTGATACATCTAATCCAATATAATGCTTCATGGGTTGCTCCTCATTTTTTTGCTCTTTAATGAGCGGTTTTGAGATTTGAAAAAATCTCGTTTATATTGGAGAGTTTATCCTACTCCGTTTAAGGAGCAACCCCTTCTTTGTGTGCAATTATGGCATGTATACAAAAAGATTCTCAACAAACATGCTATGCTCGGGTGCGCAATAGATGGTTTTTCAAGTATTTATATGTTCTTTTTTGTGCACTTCGAGGTTGAAAGGGCCGCTAATAAAAGCGTTCTTAAGGTGCTTTTTCTTATAAACCGCTAAAAGCTTCTTTCAAAGTATTACACTTTTAGTATTTGGAGCTTTTTGAGCTGCTTTTATGCTTTTAATAAACAAAATTTGTTAATAAGAATTGCATTTAAGTATCTAAATCTTTTACACTGCGATCGGCTTAAAGATTGGATTTTTCCAAGAAATGAGTTTTCTATATTTCCATGCATTAAATTTTTGTGTTTTAGCTCGTATTTTTAAAATTTTTGCAAATGTTCTTGCAAGACCGTTGCATTAAAAAAAGAGCTAAAGTAAATAGTCATTCTATAACCGGATAGAGTGAAATAGGTATGATTCCCGGCTATAATGAGGAAAGAACATGAATATTAAAAGTGAGCGATTAAAAAAACTGGAAACGGAACTTCACGATTTGGAGCATTGGCTAAAGCTGGGTTTAGTTCCTAAAAAAGACTTAGACAAGCATAAAGAAGAAATTAAAATGCTCCAAGATAAGGTTAAGGAAGAAAAACAAAGGCTGCGCTTTCTTAAAGAAAGTGGAGAAATGGAAGAATTTACTCTACCAAAACGCCAAACCGGACGTCAAAATGCACATGAGCCTCATAGCTTGCCTGATGTAGATATTGGAGATGAAGGGTTCACCGAAACAGGTTTTGATATGGAAACAGAACCTTTTGATCTTGATACTACCGCATCTGGAGAAGATGCCAGTAGTGCAGATGAATATGGTGATGATGCCGGAGTAGAAGAAGAAGACCCGTTTTCTGACCGCAATCGTTGGAAAAGAGGGGTTTTTGAAGATCCCGATGCTAATGACTGGTAATCAGATTAGTCTTTATATACATATTCCTTTTTGTTCTAAGAAATGTCCTTATTGTCATTTTTTTGTTATTCCGGATAAGGAATCCTTTCAAAGGAAATTTTTGGTCGCCTTCTTGCAAGAATGGCAGCTTAAAAGCCCTCTTCTAAAAGATAAACAGATTATTTCTATTTATTTTGGAGGAGGAACGCCTACTCGGCTATCTTTAGCTTATTTAACCAAAATGGTCGCGGTTATTTTATCTAGTAAAGTAGCTGCTAATTGTGAAATGACCATCGAAGCGAATCCAGAGGATATAAATCCGGAACTTTTGCAAACGCTCAAAGATTTATCCTTTAATCGAATCAGTTTTGGAGCGCAGTCTTTTAATGACAATGAATTGATTTCCTTAGGTAGAGGTCATACAGCAAAGCAATCAATTAATGCGATTCAAGCGGCCTATTTAGCGGGTTTTGATAATCTTTCGATTGATTTGATGTTTGAGCTGCCTAATCAAACACCGTCTTCTTGGAGAAAAACTTTAAACCAATTACGTGATTTGCCTATCAAACATCTATCTCTTTATAATCTTACCTTTGAGCAACACACGGTTTTTCATCAAAAAAAACAACAATTACAAAAATTAGTTCCTTCTCCAGAAGAATGCCTTCCTATGCTACAAGAAGCTGTAGAGAGTTTAAAAGAAATGGGTTTTGAGCGTTATGAGATCTCTGCTTTTGCAAAATCCAAGGCTTATTCTTTACATAATACCGGCTATTGGCTTGGGCGCCCTTTTTTAGGTTATGGGCCTTCTGCTTTTAACTATTGGGAAAAAAGACGGTTTTCAAACCTTTCTCATTTCAATCAATATTGTAATTTTCTTGAGGCTCAGCAAGATCCGGTTGGTTTTTCTGAGCAGCTAGCTTTCCCTCATAATCTCTATGAGCTTTTTGTGATTCAACTGCGTCTTTGTGAAGGGGTAAATATAGTTGCTTTTGAACAAATGCACGGACCTTTACCCGGTGATTTTTTAGAAATTTGTGAAAGGTTAATAGTAAAAGAAAAATGGTTATCTCGTGATAAAGACCGTTTATTTTTAACAGACAAAGGGATGTTATTCTACGACAGTGTTGCCGCAGAGCTTATTTAGTTTATGTTTCTAGGTAACAGCTTATCTCTTAAGATAAACTGTTACCAGAAAGCATGCAGAATTTTCTTAAAAATTGTTAAAACACGAGGTCATTACTTTTTTAAATTATTATTCTTTCGTGTTTATCAAACTTTAAAAAAATTTTCCGTTGTCTGCAATTTAAGCAATAAAGCAGCTTAAACTACTTCTGATAGCATTTTAAGAGCCTTTTAATCAACTATGATATTTCAAGGGAATGTAAATTAATTATTTAGAAACTATTTTTCATTTAAAGACTTTTAGCTATAAAAGCAGAATGAGAGCTCATTGTATAAGGTGAAGAAATTTGTTCCGGATGCTCGGAAAACTCTTTAGGGGAGATCAGAGAGGTATCGATGATACGATGCCAATTTTTACCTTGAGGAGCCAAAGGTAGCTCGATGGAAACGGGCTCAAAATACGCATTAAAAGCAATATAGAGATCTTCGCTATTTTGACTTTTTAACGTATAAGCAATAAATCGGCTTTCTGAGCTCCAGTTGGGTTGTAGAGGTTGATGACCGTGCCACTTAATGTCATCCGAGGTTAAAAAAGAGCTGCTTTGTAAAAGAGAAGCATGAGCTTTACGAAAAGCGATCATGAGTTTGTAAAAACGATAGAACTCTTGATTTTCTATCAACTTATCCCATAAGAACCAGTTCAGTTCATTATCTTGGCAATAAGCATTATTGTTGCCGAAACGATTATGAGCGTATTCGTCACCCATTAGAAGCATAGGGGTGCCAAGGGAGATAAGAAGAGCTGTAATTAAATTACGCATTTGTTTTAGACGCAAGAAAAGAATTTCCGGATTATCGGTTGCTCCTTCTACACCACAGTTCCAACTATCATTGTTAGAGTTCCCATCACGGTTTTCTTCCCTATTATCTAGATTGTGTTTTTCTTGATAACTGACCAAATCGTGCAGAGTAAAGCCATCGTGTGAAGTGATAAAATTGATGCTGCGGTAAGGATTTTTAGAGTTTTCATATAAATCTTCAGATCCACAGATGGCGTTAGCGAATTCTCCAGCTACATCATCGGTTCCTTTAATAAAGCGTCTAATGACATCGCGATACTTTCCATTCCATTCAGCCCAGCTATTGGGAAAAGCTCCTAATTGGTATAACCCACCTGCATCCCAAGGTTCTGCAATCAGTTTTACATGTGAGAGAATAGGATCTTTTGTAATAGCACGAATAGATAAAGGATCTGTAAGAAGAGATCCTTCTTCATCTCGGTTAAAACAAGAGGCTAAATCAAATCTAAAGCCGTCGACATGCATTTCTATTACGAAATAACGCAATGAATCAATGATAAACTCCATGACAACAGGGTTGTTTACATTGAATGTGTTACCCGTACCTGAAAAATTTAAGTATTCAGCATTTGGCGTTAACATGTAATAAGTGTTATTGTCGATTCCTGCAAAAGAAAAGCAAGGATCTTTTGCACCTCCTTCTGCTGTATGATTATATACCACATCTAAAATCACTTCGATTCCTTCCTTGTGAAGTGCTTTTACCAGATCCTTAAACTCATTGGAGGATTGGCTTGCTTCTTTGCTATAGCGATTCATGAGGGAGAAAAAACTACAGGTAGAATAACCCCAAACATTATAAAGAGGTTTTTCTGCTGCGGGTTGCTTTCGATGTAGTTCACACTCATCAAATTCAAAGATAGGCATTAATTCAACAGCATTGATTCCTAATTCTTTGAAATGTTGGATTTTCTCTTTGACAGCTGAAAAAGTGCCAGGTGCTTTACTAGAGCTTGAAGAATGTCTTGTAAAAGAGCGAACATGCATTTCATAAATGATCAATTGTTCCATGGGAATTTTAGGAGGGGTGTCTTGCTCCCAATCAAAAGAAGAATAAGGATAGAGTTTGCCTCTTAAAGGTTTTTGTTTTACTCCCCATTGATTATTCGTATTCAAATATTTACTATAAGGATCTAATAAAATTATATCGGGGCAAAAGTGATTTTTCGGATCTTGATTATCTCCATCTAATTGATAACCGTATTCCCATTCTATATCTTCTGCTAGATTTTTAATAAGTACATGCCAAATAGATCCGGTTTTATTTTTTTGAGGATCAAATGTAATTTGATAAGTAGAATCTGATGCATTTGGACGAAATATGTGTAAAATGACTTGATTAGCTGTTGATGAAAAAAGAGAGAAATTTATCCCTTCTATGCATCGACTTGCACCCAGGGGATAAGCAGAGCCTTTTTCAAGTACAAGGTGTTTCATCTTATAATCCCACTTAAATTTGTAGATTAGCTTAAAAATTCTTTCGAAGCAATTCGTTAATTTAATTTTTTAATTGCCCTTTTTAAGGGAATTTGCAAAAACTAGGTGATTTTTTATAAACAGACAACTCTTGACGTAAAAGATCTATTGTCAATAAATTAAGGTTATAGATCTTGTGCTGTCATTTTTTCCAAAATAGTAGTATTATTTTTTAAGGTTGTGCTCGTTTTTAAGGTTGTGCTCGTTTTAAAAGCGAAAGCGATTTATAATTAAGGATGAACATTAGAGAACTGTAGGAGGACGATTCAATGTCATTGGAAAATGCCAAGGCAAATTTAAAGGAATTCGGGAAAGAACTCAATCTAGAGTTGGCATTTGATGAAAATCACACATGTATACTTGGGATTGATAATACTTTTTCTCTTCATCTTACATACGAGCCAAATTCTGATCGTTTGTATTTATACTCACCGATCTTAGATGGTCTACCTAAGGATCCTGCGATCCGATCAAGCCTATACGAAGCTCTTCTTGAAGGGGCTATGTTAGGAGGTCAAATGGCAGGAGGAGGAGTAGGAGTTGCTGTTCCTGAAGAATTGATTTTAATGCATGCTGTTATAGAAATGGGTATAGGGGCTGATGCATCTGCATTATGCCGTTATGCTCCTTTATTTGTTGAGTCTGTAGAGAAGTGGAGAACCCGTGCAAAAGATATTTGCGAGGGTCGAGATACTAAAAAAGATCTTTCACCTCCAACAAATCCTTTAGGGGGAAAGCCTGGAGAAAGATTTATTAAGATTTAATAAAGTAATGGTCACTATTCCGATCGTTTGTTAAAACGCCCGGAATAGCGACTTCTTTATCTAAAGACGCCACAATTTGTTTTAAAGCCTCTTGTAATTCTTTATCTCTATTTTCCAATTTTGTTTTAATTTGCTTTACTGCTGTGACTGCTGTTGAATGATCGCGGGAAAATATCTTTCCAATCTGTGTAAAAGACAATTTAAGAATGGTTCTACATAAGTATATAGAAATTTGCCGAGGAAAGGTATGCCGGTGAATTTGCGATTTTCCTATAATTTCTGTAGAGGTTATATCAAAGTAAGAAGCTACTGCAGATAGAATAGTGTCTTTATTTAAGGTTTTTTGCTGCTCAAATTGAATGAGGTCAGAAAGAATGGTTTCTACTTGTCCTGACTGCAATTTATCCGGCTTAAAATTTTTATCCTTTAAATATATACGTAATAATAAAGCTTCAAAGGCGCGCAATAAAGAATGATTATTGGAAAACGTCTGAACTAGGAAAAAACATACTTTTTCTGTTAGAGGAAAATTTCTTACTTTACAACAATGGGTAAGTAACTTCTTACGCTCTATTTCTGTAAGTTCGCTTAATTGTAATACAATACCCCACTCAAATCTTGAAATAAGCCGCGGCTCGATTTCTTCTAGCTGAGAAGGGGGAGTATTAGAGCTTAAAATAATTTGTTTGTTAGATAAGTGCAGAGTATTAAAGAGGTGAAAAAGTTCTTCCTGTGTTGCATCTTTACGCATAAAAAGATGAACATCATCTATTAATAAGGCATCCAAATGACGATAGATCTCTCTAAACTTTTGCATTTCTGAAGAACGAATAGCAGAAATGACATGTTCGGTAAATGTTTCAGCTCGGACAAATAAGGCTTTAAGACCTCTTTGGCAAAAAAGATGAGTTAGAGCCATTAACAAATGGGTTTTACCTGTACCGGCTTTCCCCCAAAGAAAAATCGGATTGCAGGCAGCTAGGTTAGGAGGAGCAGAGGTAAAGCATAAAGAAATAGGATCTACTCCTGTTAGCTCACAGCATAGACGCATAACTACTTCATTGGCTTTAGCTGGAACAAAATTTGCTAGAGTAGCTATAGGATCTAATCTATCTGCAATAGGAGAAAACACAGCGGGTTGCTGAGTTTTATCCTTTTTTTTATTCATACCACCATCTGGAACATGAAGATGAACTTTAATGGTTCGAGAGTTATTATTCAGCAAGTGTGTTTTAATCAAAGGGCGCATATGTTCTTCAAACCACAACATATGAAAAGCATCAGCTGCCTCTAGATAGAGGTTAGTTGCATCAAAATGTAAGATTTTAAGTGATCGCAGCCATTGATTTACTGTTTGTTTCCCTAATAGGTCTTCTTGCTTTTTTAAAAACTCTTCCCAAGCTTGCATGGATACCACATGTGACAACAGGTGAAACTTAAAAGTAGCAGGTGGCTTAATTTTTGGCTTACTGCTGCCTAAAGCTTTTACGCCTTTTTCATTTTACGCATTATAAACCATTGCTGCAATATGCCAAGACCCATTGAAGATAGCCAGTAAAGATTTAATCCCGAAGGGAAATGATAAAACATTACAGTAAAAACAACAGTCATAATATTACCCATCATTTTTTGTTGTTTTTGTTGGTCTGTAAGAGTAGCGGTGGTTTTTGTATTCATAGAGGTAAAACGTTGTTGTACCCACATGATGAAACCTAGTAAAAAAGGTAAAAGATGGAAACTAGAACCAAAAAAAGGAATAGGATAGCCCCAGCTAAAAAGCACATCTGGTGCTGTTAGGTTATCAATCCATCCAGGGATGAAACTTGCACCTCTTAATTCAAAAGTAGATTTTAATAAGTCAAACATTCCAATTAAAAAAGGCAATTGAATTAATAGAGGAAAGCAACCCATTAATGGATTAACCCCTTTTTCTCGATAGAGGCTCATGACCTCCATTTGAGCACGCTTGGGGTCTTTTTTGTATTTCTCTTGAATAGCGGTTACTTGAGGAGCTATTTGGGTCATCTTTAAAGAAGAATTAATAGACCAAGCATTGAGCGGATAGAGCATAATACGCAATACGAGGGTCAATAAAATAATCGAAATTCCCCAAGATGAGGTCATTCGATAAAAAAACTTCATGACTAAAAATAAAAATTTAGCAAAAGGTTCTGAAATGAATGTAAACCATCCATGAAAGCTTAAAGCTCCAATATAACCCGGATTATACCCTTTAGCAGGGTTAGCATATGTTTGATCTACTTTATTCAAGAGGTCATCTTCGAAAGGACCTGCATATAAGCGGAAATGACTTGTTTGTTCATGCAGAGGTATCTGCATTTCATAACCTGGATATTTTTCAGGAGGATAAGGTTGATACTCTGGATTAATCAAAGAAAGACGGGTAGGAATTTGCATCCCAGAAATCATCTGCGCGCGAAATGAACTCCCTTCTGCTGTTAAAGGATCGAGAATCAGTCCCAAAAATCCGTTAGAGTTACAAATCCAATCCGCTGGTATAGCATTCATCGTTCCATTTTTAGGCAGAGATAGCTGTTCTATTTGTGCTTTTTGAGAACCTCTAAGCATCCGATATTTTAAAGTAGGGGCAGCATTTCCTGAGATAAGCTCTACCTCTGGTACTCCTGTCGTTAGCCATAAACCCCGTGTATCTCCATCTATTTTGATTATTACTTCAATGCAGTAAGGGGATAAGCTCGGATCTTTAGAAAAGGAAAACACCTTTGTGATCCTACGGTTGGGTTGAATGAGTTCAAATTCAATAAGATCATTTTCTAATTTTTTTAAACGATAGGGCTGTGTAGCTAAATTCGTATCTGAAGATACAATATTCAAAGCATAAAATTTAGGATCCACAAAAGAAATAGGGACGTCTTGTGCATTGAACAGAGTGCGTCTTAATAAAGGATAATAGCCACCCGTGGTTGGCTGGTTTTTTTCTCCAGCTCTCTCATTGCTGGTAAAATAAGGAAAGCTAGGAAAATGACTATTTTGCGGAAAGTCTTTTTCAATAATCCGATCAAAAGCAATGGGACGCACAGGTGTTTGAGAATCTTTTTTATTATACAGAGCCAAATTAATCTCAGAAATGGCTCCACCTATATTAGAAAAAACCAACTGCTGGTAAGCATTTTCTAGAACAAAGAACTGCTGTTGTTGTTGGTTAAGCGTATCGGTTGTAATTGGTTTTGCTTCAATTACCTTCTCTATATAAACCTTGTGAGTCTCAGTAGTGGTTATTGAAGGTTTTTTAGGTGGAAAAAGCCATTGATTAAGGAAAAAAAATCCTACTGTTAAAAGCAATACAAAAAGAAAAGAACGTTTATTCATGAAGCAATAACCTTAATTTGCATAGGAATGAGTGTTTACTAACCAGTTAGAGTTGGCCTGAAGAGAATCCTAACACAGAAAAAGATTTAAACTAAAGATAAACTAAGATCAGGCCCTTTCAATCTCGAAGTGCACAAAAAAGAACATATACTAGTGCCGATAATTGCCTGAAAAAAAGTCACCGACGTTTCGTAATATCGATGGCCCTTTCAACCTTGAAGTGCACAAAAAAGAACATATAAATACTTGAAAAAACATCTATTGTGCACCCGAGCATAGCATGTTTGTAGATAATCTCGTAAACACTTCTAGTGGAGTTTCGAAGTTGAGAGCCTTTCTAGGTCTGTTATTTAGTAAAGTTTCCACCCTTTCTATATCCTTGGAAGTCGTATCTAAAAAGCTTTGTGTTTTAGGAAAATATTGCCTAACTAGTCCGTTTGTATGCTCATTTAAGCCTCTTTCCCAAGAATGGTAGGGCGTTGCAAAG
The DNA here is from genome assembly GCF_019453995.1 of Candidatus Rhabdochlamydia oedothoracis. Classification (NCBI taxonomy): domain Bacteria; kingdom Pseudomonadati; phylum Chlamydiota; class Chlamydiia; order Parachlamydiales; family Candidatus Rhabdochlamydiaceae; genus Candidatus Rhabdochlamydia; species Candidatus Rhabdochlamydia oedothoracis. The sequence goes on from NZ_CP075587.1 coordinate 1,021,107, forward strand.
TAGAAGTCTGTCTCTAGCTCGAAACTAACCATTTGGTGATAGGCAAATTCTTTTCCGTTGTCTGCTGTTAATGTGTGTACAAAATCTTTGATAGGTTTAAGTTGTTCAATTAACGCTTGACTTACTTCCTCTGCAGTTTTATGAGAAACTTTGGCGAGCTTAGTTAGCTTGGAAGTTCTTTCTACCATTGATACAATTACGCCTTTATGTCCTGCCCCTATGACTGTATCTAGTTCCCAGTCTCCTAAACGAGTCTTTTTTTCTACAATACAAGGCCGTTGCTTAATATCTATACGACCAGGCATGTTCCCTCTTCCAGAAGCTCCCTTTCTCTGCTTGTTATATTTTTTCCCTCGATGACGGAGCTCTCTATAAAGCTGTCCTCCCTGTCGTTTATCTTTCCAGATATGATTATAGATGGTCTCATGACTAACATGTTCTTTACCATGTCTTTTAAGCCATCCGGATATTTGTATAGGGCTCCATTGCAACTTGATTTTTTCTTCAATACGGGTAACTATTTGAGGAGTCATTTTTTTATTGGGCTGAGAATTTTTTCTAAGAAATGCTTTTTCTTGAGCTTGCTGATGACGGTATCCTCGTTGCCCTTTATTTCTCTTAAGTTCCCTACTAATAGTGCTATGATGAACTTTTAGAATGTTTGCTATTGAGCTAGATGTATCTCCTCTAGCTTTTAAAATATAAATCTGACATCTTTGGTCATAGGTTAGGTGATGGTAGCCTTTAGGCAAGGTCTCTCCTTGTGTTTGATTGTTAAAAATCACAATAGAGATTCTTTCATCGCCTGCCTATTCTTTTTTTAATTCTTCTGTGCACTTCAAACTTGAAAAGACTTAATATATAGTGATTCCGATTCAATCGTATATAGTAGTGCCAGTTCAAAAGTCTAGCTTAATAAGTTTCAAGTCAATGACTTGAAACTTATTATTAATCCTATATTTTTCTATACGATTGAATCGAAACCACTATATGAGATTATCTACAAACATGCTATGCTCGGGTGCACAATAGATGTTTTTTCAAGTATTTATATGTTCTTTTTTGTGCACTTCGAGGTTGAAAGGGCCTTAATATTCTTCTAGATTACGACTGTTTTCTAGACGGGATAAAAATTCGTGAAAATTCTGTGTTGTGCGTATGTTGTCAAGCCAGTCATCTTGGAGCATTTCCTCTATAGGTGGTAGAGAATCCGCTTTAACCGCTTTTTCTAGAAAACGCATGCTAAGCTCAATCTGATTGGAGAGGGAATAAAGACAAGCGAGGTGATAGTAGGCTTGAGTATTACCTAAACGACTTGCGGTAAATAGTTTTTGTTCTGCATCGCGATAAAGCTGCTCAATTTCAGCAGAATCATATAAATGTTGGCTTAAATTGATTAAGGTTAAGGCAAAGTCTAAGAGCACTGTATCATTTTCATTTTCTTGTTTAACAGCAAGCCTATAATGATGGATAGCGCGATAGAGATATTCTCTAGCAGAAGTAAGTTCCCCTAAATGTGAAAGTGCTAATGCTAAGTGATGATGTACATCGTATAAATTAGGATCAATCATTAAAATTTGTGAAAAAATCTCAATAGATCTTAAGTAATAACTTTCTTCTTCGAAAAAATCTCCAAGAGTATCTAGTGCACATGCGTAGTGAAATAGCCATTCTGGATATAAAAAGATGGCGTTTTTTTGTATAATTAATGCTTTTTCAAATAAGTCGATAGATTTTTCTAAAAAGCATCTTTCATGCTTCATTTCTCCAAGCTTAGCTAAAGCCACTGCATAATCAAATAAGTAAAAATGAGATTTTTTCAAATAAAGAGCTTTTTTATAAAATTTAAAAGAGGAATAGAGAATATCGGCATCTTGCTCAAGATCTCCGATTGCTGTATAAATCTTTGCAATTGCATGCCAGTTACGATGATAGGTGCGATTAATAGATAATCCTATTTGGAATTTTTCAATCGCTTGATAATAAAAATCGATATCTTTGAAATAAGTGCCCAGACACTGTAAACAAGACCCATAGCAGTGCCAAATATCAGGACTGTCTTCTTTTTGTTCAATAATCTGACTCATTTTTTCATTGGCTTCGTGAATGAGATCAAGGCGTTCTAAATTCATTCCTAGTAAGCTAAGAGCTTCAGCACAGATTGCTTGGGTAAGAAAATGATCAGGATCAACATTAAGTGCCTCATTACACTTTTCAATACATAGGCGTAATTTTTTGACATCAGAAAGATTTTTACCTGTTTCACATAGGAATAAAGACCAGTTTAACCAGATATCTAAGGATTTTGGCGATCTTTGAGCAGCTGAAGCAAAATATTCATTGGCTTTGATGAAATGATCTTCATCATGTGTTTGTGTGTATAATTGACAAAAAGTTTGAGCCAATAAATGCCATAAAGAGGCTGATTCTGGCTCTAAAGAAAGAGCATTCTTAAAATATTGGTTTGCTTTAAAATAAAAACGCGCTTCATTTACAAAACTAGCAAATCTATAACAAGCCAGACCAAAGTCTCTCCAAACATCAGTAAGTAATGTTTTATTTAAATTAACCGCGTTTTCAAAGGCCTGTATAGCATTATGCAAATCATTGGGTTCTTGCGAATAACTAGCTATATGTAGAAAAATAGACCCCAAATCAGCGTATAAATCAGCAAGAGTATCTATTTTTTGTAGAGGGCAAAGATCGATTGCTTGAGTTGTTTTCTCATGAGCCTCTAAAAAATATTTTGGATTTTTATAAGTAAATCCTAGAGCAGAGAGCACACTGCTCCAAGCTTGCCAGATATCTAAATGGTTGGGATTGAGTTGAGCTGCTGTTTTTAGCCGTTTATTTGCTAATAGAAGTGGTTTTTTCTGCTGTTTTTCCTGTGCAAATTGAAAAAGGGATAGTCCTTGGGAAAAATACAGCTTAAAATTAGTAGGTTCAAGAGAAAGAGCTTTATTAAAGTAATTTAAACCTTTATCAAAATATTTCTTAAGCAATGCAAGTTCGCCCTTTGCTTGTAAAGACGTTGCAGCGCTTTGCTCTGGTAAATTTTGTAAATGATTTTGGTTTAATAAGACGGAAGATTGTAAATTACGTGGATTCATTTTATATTTTACTCTTTTAAATCTACTTAACTAGGATATCTGCTTTTGGAAGTGATAGCAATCATAAAAATAGCTTTTTTTTTAGACAATCCTATAACCTAAATTTTAAATCGGTTTTAAAGGGCCTTTATTTGTATCTGATCACTAATAATAAGGCTTTTAGCTGAAAAAAATTAATCTTAAGATTTTTTTAGTTTATACCGATATCTTAAAGCTTTTTATGGAAAAAATGCATTCAAATTTTTACTATAGAGAAAAATATGTTTGAGTATCGAACACAGATTCGTATGAAGAATACAGACGCAACAGGACATTTATTTTTTTCTGAACAATTCAATCTAGCTCTAGAGGCATTTGAAGAGTTTTTATTTAATAGAGCAATGGACTTAGACCAGATGGAAATGCCCATTGTTCATGCAGAAGCTGATTATAAAAAACCTCTACAATTAAGAGATTCATTAAAAATTACATTAGGTATTAAGCACTTGGGAAATGCCTCTTTCAGCGTATCCTATCTTTTATTTAATCTTAAAACCCAGGAAGAAGTAGGTAGCGTTATTATTGTACATGTATGTATAGATTCCATGACAAAAAAGTCTATACCTCTTCCATTGAAGTTAAGGGAGTATCTCGAAAGACATCTTTGGGAAAAAGACTTTTTAAATGCTGCTCTAGAAGAGGAATAGGGGTTTTTACAGAGGTATTTTTTAGATGCTTAGGATAAGGCCAAATGCTTACAGGGCATTTAAAAGAAGGAAGGATTTTGTGCAATTCAAAAAAAACTTGAGCAAAGGATCTTTGCTCAATATCTTCAATAAAAGCAACGGGACGATTCCCAAATTCTTCATCTGGCTTAGGTAATACCGTAGCACAGATAATTCCTCTGATAGAGCATAGTGCTTGTTCAATTTCTTCTGGTTGTATATTTTCTCCTCCCGAAATAAATAAGCGATCTTTTCTTCCTGTTATATGAAGATGATTATGTAAACAGATTTTACCTAAATCTTTTGTAGCAAACCAACAAGGAGGTGGGTGTATTTGAAAGCCGTCCCAATAACCTTGAAATAGGTTTTTGCCTTTAACTAAAATCTCACAATCGTTTGCTATTTTGATTTCACAACAACTTATTGGATAGCCCATGCTTAAATTTTTTAGTCGCAGATCTTCTTTGGTTGCTAGGGTAATCATTGAAGTTGTTTCTGTCATGCCGTAGGTAAAAAAAATAGGAAGTTCTTTTACAGATTGGAATAAAGAAAGGCTCGTGTGTGCTCCTCCAACTAAGACACATTGTAACTGCTTGCTTAAAAGAGGTAAGCTGCATTTTTGATCTTTTAAGCGAAATAGTTGAGTGGGAACACAAGATAGATGGGTAATTCTATGGGGAATGATCTCTTCCCAGATGGATTTTAAATCTGTTAGCACAACGCATAACCCTATTGTCATACAACGTATTAAAATGGATAAACCACTAACGTGATATAGAGGTAGTGATAACAGCCAACGAGAACTCTTAGATAGTTGAAGCGGTAGATGCGTGGCTAAAGCACTGGTTAGATAGTTTTCAAAGGTATGGCAAGCGATTTTGCTTTTACCTGAAGATCCAGAAGTGGCTAAAAAGGTAAACAATTGCTCTGTATCAATTATAGGGTCTATTTGATAAGAGCTAGCAGTAAAAACAAGGGTATCTAGATTGATAAAATGAGAAGGCTTGAGTCTTTGGATTAAGTCCTCAATCTGCACTTGAGGAAATTTAGGATTTATCGGACAAGCAATTGCGCCCATACGCAAAAGAGCCAGTAATAAAATAACCGTTTTGAACGAAGTGGGTGCAACAAAAGCAATCCTTGTTCCTTTACTTACTCCTAAAGAGAGTAGGTGCTTTACTAATTGAGATAAAAGCTTATCTAATTCTTGATAAGATAAGCTATCCAAAGTTGTCTCAATAGCTAAAGCTGTTGGGTTTTCTTTTGCTTGTAGCGCAATAGGGCAAAGCATTTTAACCACAATAGATCTCTTGTAATAGATGTGTTTGTATCTGCGCTGGGAAAGGGCAAGAACAGATAGGGGAAGAAAAAATAGGAAAGGGGGTTAAGATATCTTCAGTAAATAAAGATTGTGTATTCAGACCAAGTGGGTAGAGCTTTGTTTGCATGGCCAAGTGAGCAATTTGCATCAACCCTAAACCGCTCTCATAGGAGCTGCTAAAAATCAATTTTGTTCTTTTTTTCTCTAAATGTTGCATGAGTTTTTTGGTAGTGAAAAATCCTTGAATCATGGGTTTTACGACGACTGCCTTGCAATTAGCTAGATTCTCAAACCTAAAATCAGGGTTTTTCTCTAGAGTTTCATCTAACCCAAAAGGATGGGAAAAATCAGCTAATCGAGAGGTTTCCCAAGTGGGCTCTTCAATAAAGTCAAATGCTAAGGAAGGAAATTGGCCAAAAAAATACAGGGCTTCTTGAAAACTAAAGCGCTGGTTTGCATCTACTCGTAGAGAAAATGTTTTGCGCAAGCTATCAAGGACAGCAAAAGCATCTTCTAAAGAAAGTTGCGAAATCTTAACTTTAACAGAAGAAAATCCTTTGTGTGCTACCAGCAGTGCCTGCTGCATCATTTCTTGCTTAGAGCCCGATAAGAGAGCGCATAGAGGAATAGGGGGGAAACTGAATTGCTTAAGAGCTGTTGCCAGTGCAAAAGAAACAGAAGAGTAAAGATGAGAGGTTTTTTTCCCTTTTAATACATTTATTAATTGTAAAAGAGCTTCATCTATTGTCTCTTTACTACGACCTGGTAAAGGAGAGATTTCAGCCCATGCTTCTTGCTGATTGCTATCTTTGAGACAAACAAGATGGCTTGAGCGAATCGATTTGTCTTTTTTTGTAAGTTGAAAACGAAAAATGCGCCAACTTATAACATCCAACCTATGCAAAAAAGAGCTGTAAATAGGCATAGCAATTGACCTGTTTTTATCAACAAAAGATTCAGTTCCATGGGATTTTTATATGTAAACATTGTTTTTATAAGCATGCCTGCTGGTAGAAGGCATAAAAGCGTACAAAGAGCAAACGGATGGGAATCGTGGAAAAAAAATAAAGATCCAAAAGCTGCTAATAAACAAAAAAGATATTCCCATTTACCAAATGATTTACCAAAACAAGAGACTAAAGTTTTTTTATGAGCTAATAGATCTTCATCGATATCTCTTACATTATTTACCGTTAAGATTGCAGTAGAGATTGCTCCAGGAGCAATACCAGCTAGTAATGCCTCTAAAGATAGAGAGCCTATTTGCAAATAATACGCTCCGCTGACTGCAATCGGACCAAAAAAAAACCATACAAAAAGATCGCCGAGCCCAAGATAAGCTAGAGGATAAGGCCCTGCTGTATATAAAATAGATAAACATAAAGAAACAATGAGTAAGCAAGCGATAAGAGCTTTTCCAATGATCACTAAATATATACCGCTTAAAAGCGTTAACAACATACTTATGATTATGGCTTGGCGCATTGTCTTATGGGATACGAGCTTTGCTTGAGTAACACGTATAAATCCTTTGCGCTGATGAGTATCAGCTCCTTTGAGATAATCAAAATAGTCATTTGCTAAATTGGTTGTAATTTGAATCCCTAAAGCAGTGCACATGGTGCAGAGGAAAATTAACCAATCAAAGCTGCCAATTTTAATAGCCATCGTTGTTGCAATCAGAACAGGGCTTATACTAGCAATTAAAGTTTTCAGTCGAATCGCTAGTGTCCAGATTTGAATAGCATGCATATTTTAAGGCCGTTTAGGAAATTGTGAGAAATTAGGGCTGCGTTTTTGCAGAAAAGCACTACGCCCCTCTTGCGCTTCTTCTGTCATATAATAGAGTAAAGTAGCATTCCCTGCTAACTCCTGCAGTCCTGCTTGCCCATCACAATCAGCATTAAAAGCAGATTTTATACAGCGAAGAGCTAAAGGAGAATGCTGAAGAATTTCATAACACCACTGCAAAGTAGTTCCTTCTAATTCTTCATAAGGGACCACGCAGTTAATAAGACCCATTTCTAAAGCTTCTTTTGCGGTGTATTTTCTGCATAAAAACCAGATCTCTTTCGCTTTTTTTTGTCCTACTATCCGTGCTAGATAACTAGAGCCGAACCCTCCATCAAAAGAGCCTACTTTAGGACCCACTTGTCCAAAAATGGAATGATCTGCTGCAATTGTCAAATCACAGACCAAATGCAAAACATGTCCGCCACCAATGGCAAAGCCTGACACCATGGCAATGACCGGTTTTGGTAGCCCACGGATTTCTTTTTGTAAATCTAATACGTTTAGACGGTCTGTGCCTTCTAAATCTGTATATCCAGCATTACCGCGAACTTTTTGATCCCCACCGGAACAAAATGCTTCTTTACCTTTTCCTGTTAAAACAACCACTCCTATGTTGAGATCGCTACGAGCATCTTGTAGAGCATGTGATATCTCAGAAATGGTTAAAGGGCGAAAAGCATTTCTCACCTCAGGACGATTAATGGTAATTTTAGCAATACCGCTGTGTTTATGATATAAAATATCTTGATAACTACCCGCTATTTCCCAGATTACATGTTCTTCAACTGTTTGCATAAAACACCCCCAATATGTGGTTTATGTTACAAAACGTTGTTTTCGTTGGCAATTCAAAATTAAGCCATTTGTTTTTTTTCATTTATCCTATTTGATCCTAGGAAGGTTCCTATAACATCATTCGTCTGCCCCATAGAGTATTCTAAAAAGGTAAGTTCGGTCTTATGATATAAAGGGATTAGGGGTATGTTTAGTCCCAAAGTATAATGGTGTATACTATGAACATTTAGCATCAAAGGAAACATTATGGGACAAATAGTACATGGGTGCGCCAAAACAACTGAGGCGATACGTCGGAAAATACAAAATAGTCAAAAGAGCATAGCCAAATTAGCAGATGAGTTGAGTCTCAACCCTAAAACTGTTCTTAAGTGGAGGAAGAGAGGGTTTCAGCACGATGCTCCTATGGTCATTCTAATATCCTAAGCAATGAAGAAGAGGCTATATACTGAAATGCATTAGAAAAAAGACTTGTCAAACACTAAATTCATTGAAATTTTCTAATGGATTGAGATATAAATTGTTCTCATATGCAACTAAAAGCGAACTTTTTAACAAGAAACCAAAAAGACATCCTCAAGGCTCGTCATCGCCATGAACGGGATAAAAGGCTATGCGATAGAATCAAATCTATTTTATTGTTAGATGAAGGGTGGACATGCCCACAAGTAGCACATGCTTTACTCCTAGATGACGATACGATAAGACGTTATTATATCTATTCAGAAGACGGAAAAGAAGCCTTACTAAATTTGAACTATACAGGAAAGGTTTGCTGGCTCAGTCAAAATCAGCTTGAGCAACTAAAAATCTATGTAAAAGAAGAAGCACTCCATTCGGCTAAACAAGTCATTAATTTTGCCAAAGACCGCTTTGGAATATATATTAGTGCCAATTCAAACGGCTAGCTTAATGGGATTTAAGTCAACGACTTGAAACTTGTCGTTTATCCTAATATATCCTGCACGCTCTTTGCAAATCTTTCTCCAGAATATCCTCACTTTTGAAAAGATTTTAAACAGGATCTTAAAAAAAAGAAAGTTAAGAGATTTTTTAGAAAGTCCTTTATTTAAAATAAAAAATTTAAATTTATACAACTTATTGATTTTAAGTATTTTTTTATTATTGGCCCTTTCAACCTTGAAGTGCACAAAAAAGAACATATAAATACTTGAAAAAACATCTATTGTGCACCCGAGCATAGCATGTTTGTAGATAATCTCGTAAACACTTCTAGTGGAGTTTCGAAGTTGAGAGCCTTTCTAGGTCTGTTATTTAGTAAAGTTTCCACCCTTTCTATATCCTTGGAAGTCGTATCTAAAAAGCTTTGTGTTTTAGGAAAATATTGCCTAACTAGTCCGTTTGTATGCTCATTTAAGCCTCTTTCCCAAGAATGGTAGGGCGTTGCAAAGTAGAAGTCTGTCTCTAGCTCGAAACTAACCATTTGGTGATAGGCAAATTCTTTTCCGTTGTCTGCTGTTAATGTGTGTACAAAATCTTTGATAGGTTTAAGTTGTTCAATTAACGCTTGACTTACTTCCTCTGCAGTTTTATGAGAAACTTTGGCGAGCTTAGTTAGCTTGGAAGTTCTTTCTACCATTGATACAATTACGCCTTTATGTCCTGCCCCTATGACTGTATCTAGTTCCCAGTCTCCTAAACGAGTCTTTTTTTCTACAATACAAGGCCGTTGCTTAATATCTATACGACCAGGCATGTTCCCTCTTCCAGAAGCTCCCTTTCTCTGCTTGTTATATTTTTTCCCTCGATGACGGAGCTCTCTATAAAGCTGTCCTCCCTGTCGTTTATCTTTCCAGATATGATTATAGATGGTCTCATGACTAACATGTTCTTTACCATGTCTTTTAAGCCATCCGGATATTTGTATAGGGCTCCATTGCAACTTGATTTTTTCTTCAATACGGGTAACTATTTGAGGAGTCATTTTTTTATTGGGCTGAGAATTTTTTCTAAGAAATGCTTTTTCTTGAGCTTGCTGATGACGGTATCCTCGTTGCCCTTTATTTCTCTTAAGTTCCCTACTAATAGTGCTATGATGAACTTTTAGAATGTTTGCTATTGAGCTAGATGTATCTCCTCTAGCTTTTAAAATATAAATCTGACATCTTTGGTCATAGGTTAGGTGATGGTAGCCTTTAGGCAAGGTCTCTCCTTGTGTTTGATTGTTAAAAATCACAATAGAGATTCTTTCATCGCCTGCCTATTCTTTTTTTAATTCTTCTGTGCACTTCAAACTTGAAAAGACTTATGTCAAACTATCCCCTCCATTAACTTTTCAATATATAAAATCTCCTGAGTTTAAAAAAGATGAAGTACACGCCAGGTATAGCATACAGACATGTATTAAATTCTTAGCTGACTATTGCAAAGAAAAAATTGCCAAAAAAGAAAATTACGAGGAAGAGCTTAAGTTACTTTGGTCCTTGCTTATAAAGAACCATCCAAATTTAGCACCAGATCCTTTGTCTATCGATCTCATAAGCTCTCCTGAGTTTAAAGCAGATGAAGTAAAAGCCAGATATAGTGAAGATACACGTCGTATATTTATAGAAGACTATATTAAAGAAAAAATTGCCAAAAAAAAAGAAAAGATTACTAAGTCAGACTTAAATTTATCGGGAGAAGAACATACTATTTTCATAAAAAAACTTCAACTTACAAATAAAGATTATAATAATTTTTTCTTAAAAGTTTTGAATCAATTTCCAAAAAAAATGATTAGTGAAAATCTAAAAGCCTATTTCGCATCTTTTCGATGCGGAAAAAAAAGGATACGACGCAGGAAAAAAATATCAGGAAATAAAAAGACATACAGGCGACTGACCATTAAAACAAAATCTTGAATTTAGAGTGCGGATGCTAGAAACTGTTCGAGACATATCTAGAGATATGTTATTACACAACCAGTCTGCTCGATATAGATAAATTTGCTAAGAGCCTGTTTAAAATCTTTTCAGTAAGGTATAATGATAGTTTTCATAAAACCTTTGGAGGTAATTATGATCCGCTCTTATCCAAGCGATATTTCTCGTAAACAATTTAGCAAAATCCATCTAATACTTGAGTCTACACGCAAAAAAACACGTCCACGAAGAGTTGATCTATAGTAGTGCCAATTCAAACGGAATGGGTTTCAAGTCAACGACTTGAAACTTGTCGTTAATCCTATATTTTTCTATAAGATTGAATCGGAACCACTATATATGATATTTTTTGTGGAATTTTGTACATTTTAAAAAGTGGTTGCCAGTGGCGTATGTCAGGGCCAACGCATGAAGATTTTGCTTGATAATTGAGAGATAAAAAATGATTCTGGCTCCTTTTTCATAAGGAGTATAAAATGGAAGAATTCATTCATTCTTCATCTATTATAGTTATTTAAAATATTATTGATAAAGTTGTATATTTTTCTCCAACAAAATATATGGAGGTAGAGAAATGCCTAAACCTTATTCAATGGATCTAAGAAAACGAGTGCTTCAATACCTAGAAGAAAATAACGACAAAATGAAGGCCAGCCAGCTATTTCAAGTTGGGATTGCAACTGTCTACCGATGGGTAAAGCGTAAGAAACAAAGAGGAAACGTAGAACCTCTAAAAAAGAAAAGCACTTATAAGAAAATTGATGATCAGAGATTAATCGCTTATGTAGAAAAAAACCCCGATCATTTTTTATCAGAGATTGCAAAGCATTTTGGTTTGACTTTGCAAGCAATCTTTTACGCTTTGAAAAGACTCAAGATCACAAGAAAAAAAAGATTGCGTTTTATAAGGAAAGGAATGCGGAAGCAAGAGCGGAATATCTAAAAAAGATAGAAGCAATTTCTCCTGAAAAAAGGGTCTATTTGGATCAGAGCGGAATCAGTCAATATGTGCATAGGCAATATGCGAGGAGCGCGAGGGGAAAACAAATATTTGGAGGAATTTCAGGAAAACGATTTGGTAGACAGAGTGTAATTTCGGCACTACAAGGGAAGAAATTGCTGGCACCGATGTGTTTTGAAGGAACTTGCAATACGGATCTATTTAATGTATGGCTAAAACAGGAATTGATTCCAAATTTGACTCATGGCCAAGTTTTGATTCTCGATAACGCGAGCTTTCATAAATCAAAGACAACTAGAACATTGATAGAGGAAAGTGGATACAAAATGCTCTTTCTCCCGCCTTATTCACCGGACTTAAATCCTATCGAAAAATATTGGGCCAATATGAAAACGAAAATCCGAGAACTTTTACCTACTGTAGCTAATTTATCCGAAGCCTTAGATCAAGCTGTTTTATCAATGTCGATTTAAATAACTATATGATGCATTTAAGGCGCGCAATCAACTAGATAGCCTTCATGATATTATCAGCACATCTATCCTAGCCATGCTATGTGGACAAGATGATTACATGGGCTTTAGCTTGTGGACACAGATGAACCTCGATTGGTTATAATCTGTTAATATCTGCAAATATGGAGCTCCTTCTCCATGATACCTATGAGAGGTTTTTTGCCTTTTTAAATCCTCATTCGTTCCGTTAGGTACAAAGGAAATTCTTCATGCGTAAGCCCTTGGGCGTATGTTACCCATAGAATATCCTAAATGGGAATTATGTTATTATTATTTCCCTCTTTGGAATAAAAAAGATGATAAAAATTCTAAGAGTATTCTTGAAATAGTTTTAAAAAAAATGGGTTGGAGAGGTCAGAAAAAGCAGTGGTCGGAAAGAGAAAACAAGCTTTGTAATTATTGATGCTCAAAGTGTTAAAAATACTGATACAGCGGAGAAGAAAGGATATGATGCAGGGAAAAAAATATCAGGAATAAAAAGACATATAGCAGTCGATACCCAAGGGCTTCCTCATGCGATTCACATTACCAATGCTAATATCACTGACAGAAATGGGTGTATAGCAGCATTTTCACTACATAAAAACCATTTGTTCGGTGGGAGGATATTCTGGAGAAAAATTTGCAAAGAGTGTGCAGGAGATATTAGGATGTATAGTAGAAATAGCCAAAAGAAATACACTTCATACTTTTACAGTTATTCCCAAAAGATGGGTTGTAGAGCGTTCTTTTGCGCGGATAGAAAAATGTCGCAGGCTATGGAAAAATTGCGAAAGAAAACTACATACAAGCCTGAATATGGTGGTTCTTGCTTTTATTGCTCTACTTTTGAAAAGATTTTAAACAGGCTCTTAGTTAATTAAACTCAAGATTGGGCTTTTCAAGACTTTTTTAAAGAAGAAAACATTTCTGAAAGTAGCTCTTCGATTTGCCTATGATCCAAAAGATTTTTTTCTCGATTGATTGCAAGCTCAATAACACAAGAATGAGGGTCTTGTTGCAAAAGTTTTTTTAAAGAGATAAGGTCGTAAGGTGCGTAATAGGCAAGAGAAAAAAGCTTTGCTGCTGAAGAAAAAGAGATTTCATGTGCTGTTGCAAAAAAGGTTTCTTTAATGGTTTTGGGTTGGTCAAGAGGAAGAAAAGAAAAAATACCTCCGCCTTGATTATTAATCACAATTAAAGTGCATGGGTAAGGGGACTTGGCAACTAAAACTAGCGAATTTAAGTCGTGTAGAAAACTTAAATCTCCAAGAAGCGCAATGGTGTGTTTTTGTGCACCTATTGCTATACCACAGGCAGTGGCAATATTGCCATCGATGCCAGAGAGTCCGCGGTTAGCAAAAACAGGTCCTGAAACTAGGGAAAGGTAGCAGTTGGCATCCCGGATGGGCATGCTATTTCCCAGGAAAAGAGCAGCGCTTTTTTGCTCAAGAAGATAGGCTATTGCAGGCTCTGAGAGCGTTGTTTGTTTAAGGAAATAATCAGATAGCTTTTTTGAGGTGTGTAATTGCCTTGTCTGCCAAAAACTAAGATGAGATGTAGTTTTAGACGTATTAAGCTTAAGACATAGCATTTGGCAAAAAGAAGAGGGATCTGATTGCATGCGATGATTAATTATATGGGCTGGATCAAAACGATGAGGCCCTTCTAAGACTTGTAAATAGAATTTAGGAGGGGATTTTTCCAATGTTTGTAAAAGAATCTTAGAAACAAAGCGCTCACCCATTTGAATAACTGTCTCAAAAGAGCAAGGGTGCGTTTTTAAGATCAAATCAAAATGAGAGATGATTAAAGGATGGTTAAAGGCTCTTAGAGGAGAGAGAATATCAGGAAAAATAGGCCAATTTAACTTCTCTGCTAGAGCGATGACAGGGGATACTGGACTTGTTGCAGTTGCGATGATCACTCCATTTGCATGTTCTTTTAAGTGAGATGCGTATTGTTCAATAATTGAAGAACTAGGGATTAGACAAGCGCGTGTATAGTGTATAGAAGGAAGAAGCTCTAGAGATTTATGGGCAGAAGAAAGTGGTTCTCGAAACATACAATTAAGATGAACTGGCCCTTGAGCGTAATAAACCGCTTGAGCAATGGTTGTGGGAAGGGATTTTATAGAAGAGAGTTCATCAGCACAGGGAAGATCTATTTGCCAATGCACATAAGATCCAAAAATATGAACTTGGTCGCAACTTTGGTTAGCGCCGCAATCGCGTAATTCAGGAGGGCGATCGGCTGTTAACAAAATAAGAGGAACAAAGTCGTGCTTTGCTTCCATTACCGCAGGCAGAAGATTGCCAACTGCTGTACCAGAAGTAACAATGAGTGCAACAGGCTTTTTTCTGGCTTTGGCAAACCCTAATGCATAAAAAGCTAATCCTCTTTCATCGAAATGAATATGGCTGTGTGCTTCGAAGTGATTAGCAACAGCTAAAACAAGAGGGGTTGATCTAGAACCTGGAGCCAGAAAAAAATCTTGTACTCCTTGTTTAACGAGCTGATCTATGAGTTGGTAACTAAAATAATAGTTGTTTTCTGCAATTGATTTCATGAAAGTATCCTACAAAAAGCGACTGCTTTGGCTTCTAACTCTTCCCATTCCTTTAAAGGATTGCTTCCTGGGACAATTCCAGCGCCAGCAAATACTTTTAAACAAGAGCTAGTCACAAGCGCAGAGCGTATTCCAACGGCTATATCAGCTCCTTTAGTTCCCAGATAGCCAATCGCTCCACTATACCAACCACGCTGAAAGGGTTCTAAGAATTTTAAGAGTTTAAGGGCTTCTTGGGTAGGTGTTCCACATACAGCTGGTGTGGGATGCAGAGCTATTAATAGCTTTTGATCTGTACAATCAGAGGTTAGAGTAGCCATTGCTCTATTATGTAAATGTTGCACAGAAGTTGTGCGCAGGATTTGATCCTTTTGCCAGCTTAACTGATTAGATAGAGGTAAAAGAGCTTGTTCGATAAATTTTTTCACAAAGTTAAATTCTCGGTTGTCTTTAGCAGAAGACTTAAGCTCATGAGCTAGCTTATTCTCATTTATTCCACGCGGCCTTGTTCCTGCAATAGCTTCACTAAAAACCACATTTTTTTTTCTATGGAATAAGGTTTCTGGAGTAGCCCCTAAAAAGGCAGTGTCTTTAGAAAACTGAAAGGCGAAGCAAGTAGCTGTTTCTGCTTTTTTTTCAAGGGCTTGGAACAAAGGCCAAGCAGGAGTAGTAGTAAATTGTGTTTGACGCGCAAGTACAATTTTTTCAAGGCCTTTGATAGAAAGTACATGTTCGACATTTTTTTCCCATTCGGTCCAATTGGGCGAATGAGAAATTTTAACACAGGGAGCAACCTGCTCTATAGGGTTTTCTGGTTTGAGCTCTTTAAAAACCAGGGGATTGGGATTTTGATTGATAAAGTGTGCAATCAATGTAATTTTATCATTGGTTTGGACAATTTCAAAACGAGGTAACCAGAATTGAGTAATGGGAAGTTCTTCTCCCCAAGCAGATTCAGGAAAATGGATGCCTCCAAAAAAACGAAGATCTACATCTTCTGTTTGCTCAATATGAGGGATGTCAGAGTAACACAGAAGTGAGCCTAGTGCCATGCGAGTTGTTTTGGTGTGCTTATCTTTCCAATAGACTTTAGGATAGATGTCCTGAGAAGCTAACCAGGAAACATTGGAAAGATACGAGAAATCAAGAAAGCAAGAGTCGTAGGCAAAAGATGTGTTATTTACAAAAAAACTTCTCATGTAATTCGGTCTCCTTGGTAAATAAAAACAGCACCACCCGTTAAAGGAGTAGCTTTTACCGATGTAAACCCTGCATCTTTTAAATAGGCACAAAATTCTTCCCCACAAGGAAAGCTAGAAATCGTGTCATTTAGATACTGATAGGCTTGAGGTTGTCCTGACATCAACCCTCCTAAAAAGGGTAGAAGATAGCGTAGATAAATACGATGTCCTACTTTTAATAATCGATTGCAAGGAACTGTTCCTTCTAGAATTAAAAGTCTACCTTGTGGCTTTAATACACGAAAACACTCTTGAAGTGCCGTGTGAACGTCCATTACGTTTCGAATGCCAAAAGAAATAGAGATACAGTCAAAACAACGATCTTCAAAAGGAAGCTCTAATAAGCTAGCTTCTTGTAGAGAAATGCAGGAATCGTAACCTCTTTTTTTGATTTTTTTATTCGCTATTTGCAGCATTTCTTGAGATAGATCGATGCCTATAGCAGAGGTGATTTTTTTAGAATAGCGCATGAAAGCTAATAGCTGATCTGCAGTTCCTGTTGCGCAATCCAGCAGAGTTAATGGTTTTTTTTCTGGTAAAAAAGCAGTCATTTTTTTTCGCCATAAGCCATCTAGCCCAAAAGTCATAACCCGATTTACTAAGTCATATGTAGGAGAGATTTTATCAAACATCTTCCAGATTTCAAATCTTGAAGGAGGATTTTTTTCTCTTAACATGATAAAACCCACTTAAATCTTGTTTTAAAGCATATAAACATTTTCGAGAAAAAAAGGAAAGCGCCTTAATTTTTTAAGGCGCTAAAAGGATTAAGCGCGTTTGCGTTCGTTTTCTAAGAGGTGTTTTTTGCGTAAACGAATAAAATGAGGAGTAGTTTCGATTAACTCATCATCTTCAATAAAATCAATAGCTTGTTCTAAAGTGAATTTACGTGGAGGAGAAAGAATAATATTTTCATCGGTTCCTGAAGCTCTAACATTTGTGAGCTGTTTTCCTCGTACAATATTTACTACTAGATCATTATCTCGATTGTTCTCTCCCACAATCATCCCTTCATAGACATCATCTCCAGGAGCTACAAATAGAGTCCCTCTGTTTTGTATGCTAAAGCTAGCATATCCTGTAACTTTGCCCGGTCCATTTGAAATGAGAACGCCTTTTGGCCTGCCTTCAATGTGTCCTTTCCATGGAGCATAGCTATCAAAAACCGAAGTTAAAATACCTAAGCCTTTGGTCATGGTTAGAAAATCATTGCGGTATCCCATTAAACCACGAGTGGGAACGAGAAACTCCAAGCTGGTAATATCATGCTCGTTTGTGCTTAAGGAGCGCATTTCCGCTTTACGACGAGAAAGCTCTTCGATCACACTTCCTGAGAATTCTTGAGGCACTTCAATATGAACGTTTTCAAACGGCTCATGCTGAACCCCCTCGAATTCTTTCAAGATAACCTGAGGTTTGCAAATAGTAAATTCATAACCTTCTCGACGCATAGCTTCGATTAAAACCGCTAAATGCAGTTCACCTCTACCGCAAACCCGAACGGCATCATCTCGAAAATGATCCTCAATTTTCAAAGAGATGTTAGCTAGTTTTTCTTGGGCTAAGCGCTCTCTTATTTTATTCATCGTTACATGTTTGCCATCTTTACCTACAAAAGGGGAATTATTAACCATTAATTCAACAGATAGCGTGGGTTCTGCGAGTATAATGGGAGGTAATCGTACAATGTGGGAAGGGTCGCATAGGGTATCACCAATGGTAATCTCAGCAATTCCTGAAATGCAAACGATATCTCCTACACCAGCTTCATCAACTTCTACTTTTTTTAATCCGTGATATCCCTCAATACGAGTTACTTTATGTAAAGAGGTATGTCCATTCATATCTATTTTGCTAATGGTTTGCCCTTTAGCAATTTTTCCTTCAAGAATACGACCACAAGCCTGACGACCTACAAAATCATCATAGCTCAATGTACTAGCTTGCATGAGGAAAGGCAGTTCTAGGCTACCTGGAGGAGGGGAGACATTTTGGATAATCATTTCAAATAAAGGTCTCATATTTACACGTGGGTCATTTGGTTCACGTGCAGCAAAGCCAGATAATCCAGATGCATAGCAGATAGGAAACTCAAGCTGCTGATCATTTGCGCCTAATTCGACAAATAAATCAAAAGTAAGATCTAAAGCTCGATCGGGGTTTGCATGGGGGCGATCAATTTTATTAAGCACAACAATGGGCTTTAAGCCAATTTTTAACGCTTGGGCAAGCACAAAACGGGTTTGAGGCATGGGACCTTCTTGAGCATCTATCAAAAGAAGAACGGAATTGACCATACCTAAAACGCGCTCTACTTCACCTGAAAAATCAGCATGACCAGGAGTGTCTATAATATTAATTTTAAATTCATCGAATTCAATACTGGTATGCTTTGCAAAGATGGTAATCCCTCTTTCTTTTTCCTGATCGTAGTTATCCATCATTCTCTCAGCAGTAGCTTCGTTTTCTCGAAAAATATTGGATTGTTTAAGTAGGCTATCTAATAGAGTTGTTTTACCATGATCAATGTGAGCGATAATCGCAATGTTACGAATCTTTTTGGGATCGCGGATTTTTTTGGAATAAGACATAAAAAGGAATCTCTTAGGGTTATCAAATTGATTGGTGATTTTAAAACAATCTTCATTAAAATGCTAGTTTAAGAACCTTTAAAAAAATCCTTAAATTGTTGTTAAATTTTTTTATTACAAAAAACTTATCTGTAAGGGGGCTTGAAGTTTTAATAGACGCTGGCTCGGAAATTAAGAGGGCTAACTCGAATGAAGTCTTCAACAAGGCGACCCTGGATGGTTTCTCTGCTCAATGAATCTTTTTGTATGAGATTGCATGTTCGCAAACGATTTAATAACTCATTGCGGGTTTTTTCATCATTGACTAAAAAACCTTCAAAATAAGAGGGGTCAATCCGCTCCTTTAACATGATTTCGTGACTATTCCAGTTGTCATTATCGGGGCGTTTTTGTTGGATCATTGTTGTAAATTCTGAAATGCTAGGGCGATTAGGATAAGTTCCATTGAAAAAATAGGACATAGGTGATTTATTTTCATCAGTTAATCTAACACCCAGATCGTCGTCAAAGTGCTGATATGTTCCGGTTTCTAAAGCATCAAGAGAGATTAAGACACGCACTATACTCTGATAGTATAAGTTGCTTATGTCAAATCCTCCTGGAATCTCATCTTTGCTTGTAAGCATTTGCGTAAAGACGCTATCAGCTCCACCTGCGTCGTATGATCCTCCTAATCCCCTTTCACCCACTTTATACTTATCCCGTATTTCTTGAGAGAGCATGCCCATTGAAAGCATGGAAGCGACTCGTTGATACAAATCTTGCATGCTATAGGCTCCTGTAAGAGCAGCGGTAAGTGTACGTCCTCCTAATTTTTGGATTTCATCAGTAAGTCCTTTTATCTTGTAGCGGATCCTTCCAGGTAGAATTTCAGCTTCTTCTATTTGATCGAAATACCGATTGTAAACTTCTTTCATTTGAGGGGATTTCTCAATCATTTTATCAAGCAGTTCTTGCGTTGAAAGACTAAAGAAATTTTCACTTCGCTCAAAAGAAGTAGCCTCTCTTGGAAAAAATATCCGGAATAAATGGCCCATTTTCAACCGATCTAAATCGTCTTTTGAAGAGGAAATGAGCGCGGTATCGAGATTCATTAAAGATAAAAGCTCATGTAGATCGAATAGAGTTTTTCCTACGTCCACTAAAATTACAACCTGATCGAATGTATTAGGAGAATTATCCCGCGATGCGCCTATAGAAATTTGACCTAGACCTGAAGCTGCAATCTGATAGATCTCTTTAAAAGAATCTTTGCCCTTAAAATCTTCTTTATACTTTTCAATAACAAGAGATTTTGCATGAGAACCGGTCAGTTGCAAAATATCGCGAATCTCTGAAGCTTTAAATTTTTGAAGCTGATTAATGGTTTCTTGCAGTTTTTCTCGAAAAACATGATTCACTTTAAATTCACATTCAGTTAACTCTTTGCCATCGATCACTACCTTTCTAAAAGCAAGATTTGCTCCTTTAACTAAACCTTTTCCGTATCCGTGAAAATGACTTCCAAAGTCGTACTCTTTTTCTTGGTTAGATAGACTTACCTTATTTTCATCAATTTTTCCATTTAGATCAATTAAGTTATGGTGAAGTAGATGTCTAGCAGATTTGCCCTTCATTGCTTGGCTAATAAGGCTTTGATACTTTTGCAATGCAAACAACGCATTTCTTTTTTGAATCAAACCTCTATAATTATTAGCTTGATTAAGGCGCATGGCTGCCATTCCTAGTTTAGCAGCTGCTTCTATATAATGTTCCTTGGAAATTTCTTCTTTCATTTGATACAGCTGAAGAGCTGTTTGAAATAGCACCGATAAAAGAATGATTTCTAAAGAGCCGGTAAGGGTAAAGGCTACATAAAGTCCACTTGCCAGCGTCTGTAAAGTTTCTTCAGTAGCTCTATCGTACTTTCCTTTTAGCGTGTAGTAGATAATGGAGTAAGTCCCTTGCGCAGTATCTATAGAGCATGTAAGCAATTGACCCATCTTTATGTTCAGAATGCTTGAAGTTAAAGAGACAATCGCAAGAGTTGTTTGCGCAACTTCTTTACTCAGGCTTTTCCATTCTTTCTTTCCTTCATGATCTAAAGCCAACTTTAAATGGCCAATAACACGACAAGAACCCATCCCCAAAGAAAGAGCAGTGCCAACAGGGCGATATAGAGCAACAAAAGGGATTATTGCCATTGCAATACGTCTGAGCTTGGAGTCCTCTCCTAAAGCTTCTGGCAAATCGAGATCATAGCAGTGGTAATCCGTTTCAGAAGAGAAAATAGAATGTTGGATACAATTAATATAATTCATGGTAAGAATTATAAACTAATAGCTTGTTTTAAGTAAATTTGTTTGTTTTATTTTAATTATAAATGTAATGTTTTTTATTATACTTTTTTTTAATTTTATTATTAAGTAAGTTAAGCTTAGAACTATCGGGATTTCAAACAGAAGAAGAGAGGTGGATCTCTCAGGGCTTACGCATGAAGAATTTCCTTTGCACCTACCAGATCTAATAAATAATCTTTACGACATGATGTAATAAAGCGCCGTTTACGTAAACTGACCTTGCTTGTCTTATCTTTTTGTAAAAGATTCAAAGTAGCCCGTCGAACTATAGATAGATTTTCAGCTCCATTTCCTTTTCTAACACGACTTAAATCCTCTCGGAAATTAACATCAAGTTGCCAATGCAATTTGTTTTCGATGCTCCAGTGATTACGCACTTCCTTTGCAAGACGTTCTCTATTAGCAGGTAGACTTGAAATAAAATACCGAATTTCACAGCTATTCCTCTCTTGCGATTTCTTCTGTACTTTTACGCATATCAAGCTATGCAGCTTCTTCCAAATCTGATGCTGAGGTAACCAATCTAATTTCTCAGTCGCCCATACTTCTCTTATCTCACTACGTCCTCGAGTACATTTTTCAGACCGCCAATAATCACAGCTAGCTTCTTCCGGTATAACGTCCTGTGCTTATTCAAAAAAGTTATGAGCTTCTGCATGTAAGTGGTCTTGATTGCCTTTAAGGGCAATAACATAATCTCCTCCCTGGGAACAAATCTGTTCTAATACTATTTTGTGACAACCGGCTGCATCGATTGTTACAACAACTCCTTTAATATTTAATATGGTAAGCAGGCTTTGAATGGTCTCTAGTTCCTTTCCTTATTCCAGAACATTTAAGATGTCCCAACACAAGACTTTGCTCAGAAGCAAAATGGATAGGATCTATTGTCTTATTACCAGAACCGCATAATGTCTTGGCCGTCAATAACAATGCTATACTGAAATGCATTAGAAAAAAGACTTTTCAAACACTAAATTCATTGAATTTTTCTCATTGATTGAGTTATAAATCTTAGAGCCTGTTTAAAATCTTCTCATTAAGGTATAATGATAGTTTTCATAAAACCTTTGGAGGTAATTATGACCCGCTCTTATCCAAGCGATATCTCTCGTAAACAATTTAGCAAAATCCATCTAATACTTGAGTCTACACGCAAAAAAACACGTCCACGAAGAGTTGATCTATATGATATTTTTTGTGGAATTTTGTACATTTTAAAAAGTGGTTGCCAGTGGCGTATGTTACCCATAGAATATCCTAAATGGGAATTGTGTTATTATTATTTCCATCTTTGGAATAAAAAAGAGGATAAAAATTCTAAGAGTATTCTTGAAATAGTTTTAAAAAAAATTGGTTGGCGAGGCCAGAAAAAGCAGTGGTCGGAAAGAGAAAACAAGCTTTGTAATTATTGATGCGCAAAGTGTTAAAAATACTGATACAGCGGAGAAGACAGGATATGATGCAGGGAAAAAAATATCAGGAATAAAAAGACATATAGCAGTCGATAGCCAAGGGCTTCCTCATGCGATTCACATTACCACCGCTAATATCACTGACAGAAATGGGTGTATAGAAGCATTTTCACTACATAAAAACCATTTATTCGGTGTAAAAAATGTTTTAGCAGATGGAGGATATTCTGGAGAAAAATTTGCAAAGAGTGTGCAGGAGATATTAGGATGTATAGTAGAAATAGCCAAAAGAAATACACTTCATACTTTTACAGTTATTTCCAAAAGATGGGTTGTAGAGCGTTCTTTTGCGTGGATAGAAAAATGTCGCAGGCTATGGAAAAATTGCGAAAGAAAACTATATACAAGCCTGAATATGGTGGTTCTTGCTTTTATTGCTCTACTTTTGAAAAGATTTTAAACAGGCTCTTACATCTATGCAACCTGAAGCGAACTTTTTAACAAGAAACCAAAAAGACATCCTCAAGGCTCGTCATCGCCATGAACGGGATAAAAGGCTATGCGATAGAATCAAATCTATTTTATTGTTAGATGAAGGGTGGACATACCCACAAGTAGCACATGCTTTACTCTTAGATGAGGATACGATAAGGCGTTACTATAAAACTTATTTAGAAGGTGGCAAAGAAGCATTGCTGAATTTGAACTATGCAGGAAAGGCATGCCGGCTCAATCAAGGCCAACTTAAACAACTAAAAATCTATGTAAAAGAAGAAGCTCCCAGTTCAGCTAAACAAGTTGTCAATTTTGCCAAAGACCACTTTGGAATATGTTATACACCATCAGCTATGGTTTCTTTATTGCATCGGTTAAACTTTACCTATAAAAAGCCTAAGCTGATTCCTGGAAAAGTGAATGAGAAAGCTAAAGAGCTTTTTTCACAAGAATTGCAAAATCTAGAAAAAGAACTCGCTCAAACAGATCAACTGCTTTATTTAGATGGGGTTCATCCTCAACACAATTCCAAACCCTCTTATGGATGGTATGAAAAAGGATCTAAGGCTATATTGCTAACAAATACAGGACGTAAACGTATCAATATCAATGGAGCCTTAGATGTAAAGCGCTTAGAAGTTACAACTCTTTCTTCCGACTCTATCAATGCGCAATCTACTCTTGATTTGTTTAAAAAATTGGAAGAAAAGTATCCTTTTGCACAAAGAATCGTGGTTATATGCGATAACGCTGCCTACTATAGGTCAAAAATCGTTGCAAATTACCTAAAAACATCCAGAGTAGAAATCAAATTCTTGCCTCCTTATTCTCCCGATCTCAATCTGATTGAACGCTTTTGGCGATTCATGAATAAAAAAGTCCGCAATAATCGATATTATGAAAAGTCTTTTCAAGTTTGAAGTGCACAGAAGAATTAAAAAAAGAATAGGCAGGCGATGAAAGAATCTCTATTGTGATTTTTAACAATCAAACACAAGGAGAGACCTTGCCTAAAGGCTACCATCACCTAACCTATGACCAAAGATGTCAGATTTATATTTTAAAAGCTAGAGGAGATACATCTAGCTCAATAGCAAACATTCTAAAAGTTCATCATAGCACTATTAGTAGGGAACTTAAGAGAAATAAAGGGCAACGAGGATACCGTCATCAGCAAGCTCAAGAAAAAGCATTTCTTAGAAAAAATTCTCAGCCCAATAAAAAAATGACTCCTCAAATAGTTACCCGTATTGAAGAAAAAATCAAGTTGCAATGGAGCCCTATACAAATATCCGGATGGCTTAAAAGACATGGTAAAGAACATGTTAGTCATGAGACCATCTATAATCATATCTGGAAAGATAAACGACAGGGAGGACAGCTTTATAGAGAGCTCCGTCATCGAGGGAAAAAATATAACAAGCAGAGAAAGGGAGCTTCTGGAAGAGGGAACATGCCTGGTCGTATAGATATTAAGCAACGGCCTTGTATTGTAGAAAAAAAGACTCGTTTAGGAGACTGGGAACTAGATACAGTCATAGGGGCAGGACATAAAGGCGTAATTGTATCAATGGTAGAAAGAACTTCCAAGCTAACTAAGCTCGCCAAAGTTTCTCATAAAACTGCAGAGGAAGTAAGTCAAGCGTTAATTGAACAACTTAAACCTATCAAAGATTTTGTACACACATTAACAGCAGACAACGGAAAAGAATTTGCCTATCACCAAATGGTTAGTTTCGAGCTAGAGACAGACTTCTACTTTGCAACGCCCTACCATTCTTGGGAAAGAGGCTTAAATGAGCATACAAACGGACTAGTTAGGCAATATTTTCCTAAAACACAAAGCTTTTTAGATACGACTTCCAAGGATATAGAAAGGGTGGAAACTTTACTAAATAACAGACCTAGAAAGGCTCTCAACTTCGAAACTCCACTAGAAGTGTTTACGAGATTATCTACAAACATGCTATGCTCGGGTGCACAATAGATGTTTTTTCAAGTATTTATATGTTCTTTTTTGTGCACTTCAAGGTTGAAAGGGCCAAAAATTCTTAGATTTTAAGAAGGCAATTTGTGCTTTTTTTGAAAATATTCCTAAATATCGGGAAGAACTGCAACCTCTTTTATCTAGGAAATTTTGCTTAGTTAAATCTTAATTTAAAAACAAACGAGTATATCTCCTCCAAATGCCTGAGCTATGGACTGAGTCCAATGCATAAAACATGTACGGAACGAATGAGGATTTAAAAAGGCAAAAAACCTCTCATAGGTATCATGAGAAGGAGCTCCATATTTGCAGATATTAACAGATTGTAACCAATCGAGGTTCACTTTAAAATCTATCTAAATTTTTAGCCAAGTATTCTCATTTTTTAAGTAGGTAAGAACGGCTAGTCAAAACGATTTCAAATGTATTAATTATATTTTTGAATTAATAATAATAAATTATATTTTAATTATAAAAATAAATAAACATCTTAAAATTAATATTAATTAATTATCTGTACTTGAATAAAAAAAGAATAAAATGCCAAAAGGCATTCTAAAGTTACTTTTGTTGCACTAAGGAGATTTTGTGAAAAAAATAAAAATGATACCTAATTCTATAATTAAATTATTGGGGATTTCCTGCTGTTCTTGGATGGCATGGACATCTATAAATGCTCATTCCGAGGAAAAGACAATAGACTCTAATATAGTACACACATTTGAAGCAATTAATAAGGAAACTAAAAAGCCTTCTTTAACAGTCGTGTTTAATAAAACATTTGCAAACTCTGAAGTAATGGCTGAAAATACAATTGTTATTAAAAGACCGCTGACATTTGTTGGAAGTAATAAAGCAATCGTGATAGCAGATGTTATACTCAATCCTACAGATTTATTGAGAATAGAAATGCCTGAAAGAATAGACCTATGTACTTTTAAAGATATAAAATCTATTCAAGGAAATGTCAATCTTGTACAAGGAATTTTTTCTGTACCTGTTGGAGTTGTTAAAGGAATAATTAGGAATAATGCACAGCTTGTTTTAACAGCAGAGCATAATCAAGTAATAAACGAGAAGATAGTAGGTTCTGGTCCTGTTACAATTAAAGGAGCAGGATCAGTTAAATTGGGCATGCGATGTTTAAGTGAAGGAGGGATAATATTTAGTGGAGAGGGAGAAAATCCTTCTTTGATTGTTAATACCAATAGTGTTTCTCAACAGTCTTTAACGGCTGTTAACCAAAACGATTGGATTGTTTTTCAGCAAGATTTTGATGGTACTTATGAAGGTTTTATCTCTGGAGCAGGAGGTTTGGCAAAAGACGGTTCAGGAGAACTTACCTTAAAGGGAAATAATACAAATCGTAATTCTCTTACTCGGATCTTTTCTGGAGCAATTTCTATTAACCATCCTCAAAACTTGGGAGAGCGTGGATTTATTTCTTTTCAAGGAGGAGCTCTGCACATTACAGATTCTTTAGAACTCAAGAACCCTCTTATTGGGCAGGTATTGCTTGTTATAGACGAAGGAAAAACGGCAGAGGTTTCAGGATCAGTTGGTGACGAGCAAATGCCAAGCTCTCTGAATATTGCAGGTAAGGGGACAATTTATCTAAAAAACCCTAATTCTTACCAAGGGAATACCTATGTAGATGGAGCTACACTCCAGCTTGAATCAGAAACTAATTTAGGAACAAACGGAAAACTTATCTTAAAACAGGCAACGCTAAAAGCTGCACCAGGCATTGCACATTTAGATTTAACGCGCAATATAAATTTACATGAGAGAGCCATAATACATGTAAGCGATAGAACTATAAATATTTCAGGAATTATTTTTAGCATAACTCCGCAATCTAGTCTGATTAAAAAGGGACCGGGAAAATTAGCTATTCATGGAAATTTGTCTGAGGTGAACTTAGGTATTGAAGAAGGGATAGTACATGTAAGCCCGCTTTCTGGAGAAGTAGAAAAATCGTTTTTTACAGGTATAACAAGCCATCCAGAGATCTTTACCAAGATAGATGACTGCAAAAATATGTTAAGAGGATCTCCTATGAAGATGCTAAATGATGTTTCTATTGAGGCTAATGCCCATTTAAAGATTAATAGAAACTTAGTGCACATAAAAAACCTCTCTGGTGATGGCCGTGTTTCGCTAGATGCTAACTCAGGTTATTTAGTGATTGAATCAGGAGATTTTGCTGGTCCTCTATCTGCTGCTTCTGATTACCGAATTGTTAAAACAGGTAAGGGAGAATTAAAATTAAGTGGGAAGAATGCTAATTTATTAGCAGAGCTGTTGATTAGAGAAGGAAAAGTGCAGACAAATCTAATGGGTGGTGATGTATTTGTAGAAGAGGCGGGCATTTTTAGCGGGAATAGCTCTGTTAAGAATCTAACAAACCAGGGTAGAGTAGCACCAGGTAATTCCATAGGAACTCTGCATGTGAAGGAAAATTTTCGCCAAGATCTAATGGGACGTTTAGAGATTGAAGTAAATGCACAAGGGGAATCAGATGTTATTAAAGTGGATAATCAAGCTATTTTAGCAGGGCATTTACGTATTCTACCTGAACCTGGAATTTATCAACAAGGAACGGAGTACACGATTTTAGAAGCAAAAACAGTAGAAGGAGTTTTTGATAAAGTAGAAAATACAGCTTTGGACATCGCTGTATTTGACGTTGAGTATAACCAAGATAATGTTATGCTATCTGTCACAAAAACCATGTATCAATTGCCCATAGATAATAACATGTCAGATATTTCTAAAAATCTGACTAATCTTATGCAAGATGCGCAATTTAAAGAAGGAACAGATGCTTTTAAGATTATTGAAAACATCTTTACCGTCGATAATAAAGGTTTAGAAAAAGTCTATTCACAGATGACACCTGTTCAATTAGGGGGCATGACTTATGAGAGCTATATCAATGCTTCTGGCGTAGCAAATAGTTTTACCAATGCTTTGCGTCGCAATGATAGATGTGTTGATGCTGTTTCTACCATTTGGATGGAACCAATAGGACATTATGCTCATCAAAAACATGGATGTGGATTAGAAAATTATAAGTCTTATATGGGAGGAGTTGTAGTAGGAGGACATCGTTTTGCTAATGAAAATATAGTCATTGGTGGTGGAGTTGGCTATACCGATTCTTGTTTGAAATGGGGTAAGAAGACAGCTAGGTCTCATATTTCTAGTTTTTATGCAGGTTTAAATGGAGGCTGGGTAGGGGATTTTTTCTATGCAAATGCTTCTATTATTGCCTCTGCAAATACTTTTGAAAATACACGTCATTTAAAATTTGCAAAGGTGGATCGTACAATAAAAAGCAAGCATCACGGGATTGGTTTAATATCTCGCGTGGAAGCTGGCTACAATCTTGCTGTAACACAAAATATTTGCTTGAGACCTTTTGTTGACTTAGATAGCTATCATGTTTTTGAAAGGCCCATTAGCGAAAAGAAATCTGCTCCCCTTCATTTTCATAGAGCTGCTTTGACATCTCATGAGTTTCAAGGCAAAGTTGCAATGGAAGCAACAGGAAATTTTACATGCAATTCCCTATGTTTTTCTCCTGGAGTGCTTTTGGGATGGATTGCACAAGCTCCGATTGGCAAAGCTGATTATAAAGTATCTTTAAACGATACCGGTAAGCATCTAGACGTTAAAGGATTTCAAAAACATAAAATCCATCAGCAAATAGCGATAGGAGCAAATGTGATAGCTAGTTATAAAACAACAGCTATTTCTTTGTATTATGAGCTTGATTTTGGAAAAAATCACTCTCTTGCCCATCAAGCAGCTGCTAGTATAGATTTGAAGTTCTAAAAAAAAGAGGTCCCGGTTTAAACGGGACCCACTTTTATGAGCAAACTAGCATCTAAAAAATTTATATCGAATAAAAAATAGAATTTTCCGCAAAACTAATAGTAAGATTTTTTTGAATTTTTTTTGAAAAAGAGTGTTTTTTCATTGAAAAATATTAGTTTGCAAAGTATATTTGTATGAATTTATTGCACTTTTGTTTAAAGCAAATTTTTCTTTGCGCGTTATTATAAATAAAGCCTCTATTTACTCTTTAAATTAAAAGGGAGGTTACTTTGTGCCAATTACCTCTGAAAAAGATGAGATGATTTTGCTAGCCGAAGAGCAAAAAGACTCTAATGGCTTAACGGAATCTAAAACTTCCCATTTACACCATGTCCTGCGAAAAAAGCTCGAACTTGCTTTTCATAAACAAACCTCTACAGTTGTTGTTCATGATATTGTAAAAATAGTGACAGAACATTCTGCAATTGACCTAGCTTATGCTGCTTCAGAGCTTCCTCCACGTGCCAGGCCAGTGATTTACGAGAATTTATCTAATAGCAACGAAAAAATTGCTTTTTTGCTTAACACAGATAGCAGTACAAGATCTGCCGTATTACATTATATTAGCGATGAAGAAATAAAAAATATTTTAGAAGAGATGGCCCCTGATGAAGGGGTAGAAATTTTGGAAGATATCCCTGAAAGGCGTTTTAGACGAGTGATGGAGATTTTAGAATCTACAAAAGCCGCAAAGATTCGAGAAATTAAAAAACATCAACGCAATACAGCTGGACGATTAATGACAAATGAATTTTTTTCTTTTACAAAGGATGTAAAAGTAAAAGAAGCTGCATCTCATATTAGGGACACTCCAGGAACTGATTTAACAAGACAAATTTTTATTGTTAATCGAGAAGGAATACTGCAGGGATATGTTCCTGCAAGAAATTTGATCGTCAATTCACCGCATCTACCGCTTGAGCAAGTCATGCGGCCTGTTTTATATAAAGTAACAGCTGATGCTTCCCGTGAAGAAGTGGTAGAAATTGTTGAAAAATATAAAAGCACTGTCTTGGCGGTTGTAGATAGCACTAATCGGTTAGTAGGCGTGATTACCAATGAAGATGTCCTTGATGCTATAGCTGATATTGCTGATGAAACAATTGCAAATATGGCAGGTACCGCGGAAAAATTTAGTGAACACGAACCTTTTATAAAAAGATTTTTATCTCGAGCTCCTTGGTTAATTGTAACCCTCTGCGCTGGTTTAATCAATGTAGGGGTAATGTCCTCTTTTCAGAGATATGATGGAGGGGTTTTGACCTTTGTGATGTTTTTTGTGCCTTTGATTACAGGTATGTCTGGTAACATAGGTATTCAATGTAGTACAATCCTTGTAAGAAGTATGGCGATTGGATTAATTTCAGTGACGAATCGCACGGAAGCCATTTTAAAAGAATTGCTAATGGGGATAACTGCTGGTACAACTTTTGGGTTGCTATGTGGGATTTCTGTATATGCGCTTGATTTTGTAGGAATTTCCGGCTCGGGGTTTACTCCTGTAGCTGTTGGGGTTATGGTTGGTATAGGATTAATGGGAGCTTGTATTGGAAGTACTGCTTTAGGTGTATTTTCTCCTTTATTTTTTGCGCGGATTGGAATAGATCCTGCTGTAGCATCAGGGCCTATTGTTACAGCTCTAAATGATTTTTTATCCATGTCTATTTATTTTTTAATAGCCATAGGTTTAAGTTCATTGTTTTTTTGATATTGCCATTTTGCCATGACTCTAATATAGTCTGCTAATATAGGATGATAATTGAATATCCAAATGCTATAAAATGAGAAAACATAGCCGTTTAACAAATAAGCTACTTGTAAACCTTTTGCCCAAAATGCTTGAGCGCATTGCTGCTCTGCAGAAAGACCGGCCAGATTTAATTGTGTCGGCATGGCAGGAAATTATCGGACAAAAGTTTGCTCCCATGGCTAAAGCAATAGGCTTTGAAAAAGGGATTTTAATGGTAAAGGTTAGTAATTCTACTTTATATAGTTTGCTTGCCCAACATGAAAAAAAGCGTTTGTTGCAAATGTTGCGTAAAAAGTTTCCCTATATTGAGATAAAAACAATTCACTTTCGTATTGGTTAACTATAATTGAGATTAAGGTATGACTACAATGACCAAAGAAGAACAATATGATGCTAGCTCTATTACCGTCCTAGAAGGATTGCAAGCGGTAAGAGAGCGTCCTAGCATGTACATCGGTGATACACAAACCAATGGGTTGCATCAGCTTGTTTACGAAGTAGTGGATAATAGCGTTGATGAGGCTTTAGCTAGTCATTGTAGTGAAATTTCTATTTTCATTCATGAGGATAACTCGGTAACGGTTCAAGATAATGGAAGAGGAATTCCTGTCGGGCGCCATGCTCAAGAATCGAAAAAACAAGGGCGCGACGTTTCTGCAATTGAAGTAGTTATGACTATTTTGCACGCAGGTGGTAAATTTGATAAAAATACCTATAAGGTTTCAGGCGGACTTCATGGAGTAGGGGTTTCTTGTGTCAATGCTTTATCTGAGAAGTGTGATGTTGAAGTGCGTCAAAATGGAAAGATTTATTCCATTCAATTTTCCAAAGGCAAAGTAATTCATCCTCTCAAACAGATAGGGGATAGCAAAGAACATGGGACCAAGGTCACCTTTAAACCCGATGCAACCATTTTTACCGTATTGGTTTTTGATCATGATTTATTATTGAAACGCTTTCGTGAACTAGCTTTTTTAAACAAAGGGCTAACCATTCGCTTTCGCGATGAAAGACAAGCAGACTCCCAAGAGCTGGTTTTTTGTTATGAAGGAGGGGTTAAATCCTTTGTAGAATACTTGAATGAAAATAAAACACCTATTTTTCCCAAACCGATTTACATTTATGGGTCAAAAGAAGGTGTAGATGGGGTGGTTGATTTTGAAGTTGCTATGCAGTGGAATACCACTTATTCAGAGAATTTGTATTCCTATGTAAATAATATATCAACTCGTATGGGAGGCACACATGTTAGTGGGTTTTCTACAGCTTTAACACGTGTTTTAAATCAATATATTAAGACCCATAATCTGTTAAAAAGCGATAAGATGACGGTTCAAGGCGATGACATGAGAGAGGGACTTACCGCTGTCTTATCTGTAAAAGTACCTAATCCTCAGTTTGAAGGGCAAACAAAACAGAAACTGGGTAATAATGAAGTAGGCTCGCTCGTACAACAGATTACAGGGGAGCATTTAGCGGTATTTTTAGAAGAAAATCCAGTCATTGCTCGCATGATTGTAGAAAAAGCCATTCTTGCAGCTCAGGCTCGAGATGCTGCTCGAAGAGCAAGGGAATTAACTCTGCGCAAGACAGCTTTAGATACGGCAAGGTTGCCTGGGAAACTAACCGATTGTCAGGAAAAAGACCCTGCGCTTTGTGAATTATTTATTGTAGAAGGAGATTCGGCAGGAGGATCAGCGAAAACAGGTAGAGATCGCAGATTTCAAGCCATTCTTCCCATTCGTGGAAAAATTCTTAACGTGGAAAAAGCGCGTTTGGAAAAAGTTTTGCAGAATCAAGAAGTAGGTGCGATGATTGCAGCATTTGGTTGTGGAATCGGGCAGGGTAATTTTAACTTGGAAAAATTGCGCTATCATAAGATTATCATTATGACGGATGCCGATGTTGATGGATCTCACATTCGTACTCTATTGCTAACTTTTTTCTATCGTCATATGCCTGCTTTAATCGAAAATGGGTTTGTTTATATCGCACAACCTCCTTTATTTAAAGTTACGCGCAAAAAAGCCAGTCGTTATATTCACAGTGAAAAAGATATGGATGAATATCTGTTAAAATTAGGTCTTAGCGATATTCAAATCCAGTTAGTGGGTCATAGCGATACGCTATCTAAAGAGTTGCTTGAGGAATTGGTAAAGCTCATCCGTGATGTAGAGGTATTTATCCTATCCATTGAGAAAAAAAGCATCCCTTTTCGTGAATTTTTACAAGCTAAAGACGAAACAGGTAGGCTCCCTCGTTTCCAAGTAAAATTAGGAGAGGAGGAGAAATTGATTTACTCAGAAGAGGAATTTGTAGAAGTAAAACTATCCCATGAAGCTCTGCAAAGATCTAAACATACTGAGACGTTAGCCTCCATCCCTATTGAAGAACAAACGCTAGAAATGCAAACGTTTCATGTTAAAGGAATGCCATTTGTAGAGCTATATGAGAAAAAGACTATTGATTTTTTGAAGACACGTCTTTCACAGTTTAATTTTACACTCGATCAATATGTTATTGCAGAGGGTAAGTTATTTGATATCTTCGATGAAGAGGGCAAATATCATCCTATGTATACTTTGAAAGAAGGAATTGAATCCTTACGACAGAATGGACGTAAAGGAATCGAAATTCAACGGTATAAAGGATTAGGAGAGATGAATGCAGATCAACTTTGTGATACAACAATGGATCCTCAAAAACGTACCCTTCTTCATGTAACACTTCCTGATGCTATTGCAGCTGATCATACATTTACTATGCTTATGGGAGAAGAAGTTCCTCCTAGACGAAAGTTTATTGAGCAACACGCCCTGTCGGTTAAGAATTTGGATATTTAAGGAGAGTTAACCATCCATGTCCTATACTAAAGATGAAATTGTTACTTCCCGTAATATTGAAGAAGAGGTAAAAGAGAGCTATATTCGCTATTCGATGTCGGTGATTATTGCTAGGGCTCTTCCCGATGTGCGCGATGGGCTAAAGCCCTCTCAAAGGCGTATTTTGTACGCAATGAGGCAGTTATCTTTAAGCCCTACTTCTAAACATCGTAAATGTGCTAAAATTGCAGGAGATACCTCTGGGGATTACCATCCTCATGGAGAAGGGGTAATCTATCCTACTCTTGTTCGCATGGCACAGAGCTGGTCTATGCGCTATCGTTTAATCGATGGGCAAGGAAACTTTGGTTCAGTAGATGGTGATCCTCCAGCCGCTATGCGTTATACAGAAGCGCGTCTTACCCATGCTTCCACAGCTTTAATGGAAGATTTGGATAAAGATACGGTCGACCTAATCCCTAACTACGATGAAACTAGAGTAGAGCCGACTGTATTTCCCGCTAAGTTTCCTAATTTATTAGCAAATGGATCTTCTGGGATCGCTGTAGGAATGGCTACCAATATTCCACCGCATAATTTAGCTGAATTAATTACAGCGACTTTATTGGTTATTGATGAACCGCAAACGACAATTGAAGAAATTATGACGGTAATGCCTGCGCCGGATTTTCCAACTGGTGGAATCATTTGTGGCTACCGAGGCATTAAAGAAGCTTACCATACAGGTCGCGGGAAAATTACTCTGCGAGGAGTTATTCACATTGAAGATGGTGAATCTGATAAGCAAAAACTTGTTATCGATGAGATTCCTTATAACATAAATAAGTCAGACCTAATTTTAAAAATAGCTGACCTTGTAAACGCTAAGACCATTACTGGGATTAGCGATTTACGCGATGAGTCGGATAAAGATGGGATGCGGATTGTTTTAGAACTCAAACGTGGCGAGATCCCTGACGTTACGATTAATCAGTTGTATAAGTTTACCGACCTGCAGGTAACTTTTGGCTGTAACATGTTAGCTCTTGATAAGGGCTTGCCAAGAACGATGAATATCAAGCAGTTTATTGCCGCTTGGGTTGAGCATAGAATTGATGTTGTTCGCCGCCGTACCAGATTTGAACTTGCAAAAGCACAAGCTCGTGCCCATGTCTTAGAAGGTTACTTGAAAGCTCTAGATAATTTGGATGCAATAGTTAAGCTTATTCGTTCCTCTGATAACAAAGAAGCTGCTAAGCGACAATTAATGGCTGATTATGAATTGAGCGAAAGACAAGCATCTGCTGTTTTAGAGCTGCGTTTATACCAATTAACTGGGTTAGAAAGAGAGAAGATTGAATCTGAATACAACCAATTACTGGATAAAATTTCTCATTTTCTAGCTGTATTAGCTAATGAAACACTGGTACGAGGAATTATTAAACAAGAGCTTTCGGAGCTTAAAAAGCATCATAATTCCGATCGAAAAACAAAAATCATTGCAGCAGAAGGGGAGTTTAATATTGAAGATCTCATCCCTGATTTGCCAGTGATTATTACGATTTCAGAAGATGACTATATCAAACGTATGCCCATAGATACTTTCCGTGAGCAACGCCGTGGAGGTCAAGGTGTGATTGGCATGGAGATGAAAAAAGAAAATGATGTTTTAAAAGATGTTTATGTTGCCTCTACACACGATTACCTATTGATTTTTACCAACTTTGGCAGATGCTATTGGCTAAAGGTATGGGAAATTCCAGAAGCAGGAAGAAGGTCTAAAGGAAAGCCCTTAGTCAATCTTTTAGAAGACATACGCCCTTCTGAAAAAATTGCTACCGTCTTAAAAGTAAAGAAATTTGAAGAAGATCATTATATCTTTTTAGCAACAAAGCAAGGGGTTGTAAAGAAAACAGAGCTTACAGCTTTTAGCTCTCCTCGCCGTAAAGGGATCTATGCAATCAATATTGATGAGGGAGATGAAGTAATTGCAGCTCGCCTAACGAAAGAAGGAGAGCAGATCATGCTATTTACAAAAAATGGAATGGCTGTTCGTTTTGATCAAACACAGGTACGCGCAATGGGTCGTGTAGCACGAGGGGTTAGAGGGGCTCTTTTACGTAATAAAGAAGACGTCGTTGTTTCTTGTGAGGCTGTTTCTGGTGATCAAAACCTGCTCGTTGTTTGCTCCAAAGGTTTTGGAAAGCGCTCAAAAGTCAATGATTTTAGGCAAACCAACCGCGGAGGTGTGGGAGTGCGCTCTATTATTACAAGTGATCGTAACGGTCCTGTAATTGGAGCTGTATCTGTTACCGATCAAGATAGTGTGGTTATGATGTCAAATACAGGTCAAACCTTGCGCATTAATATGCAAGATGTGCGAGTGATGGGACGCTCTACTCAAGGGGTTCGCTTGGTTAATTTGCACGCACAAGATCACTTAGTGGCTATCCAAAAAATTGAACGTATTGAAGAATGAGGTTTCAAAATAGATGCAACATCAAGGGCATCTAATTACTTTTGAAGGAGGAGAGGGTGTAGGTAAAACAACTCTTATCGATGCTCTCTACCAATACTTGCAAAACAGTAGGCAAGATGTAATTAAGACCCGTGCTCCAGGTGGTACTGAAATTGGGCGGTTGATTCGGGAAATTTTATTGAATCAACACCAAGATAAAATGTCTTATCTATGCGAGTTATTTCTCTTTTTGGCAGACCGTTCTCAACACGTAGATGAATTGATTCTTCCTGCTTTAAAACAGAGGAAAATTGTTCTATGCGATCGTTTTAATGATTCTACCATCGCCTATCAAGCAGCTGGTAGGCATCAAGAAGAAAGACAGATCGGAGATCTTTGTGCATTTGCTTCATTGCATGTACCTATTCAGTTAACCTTTTATTTGGATTTAGACCCAGGACTAGCTCTAAAGCGCGTGGATCGGATGAAAGATAGAGATCGCATTGAAGCAGAAAATATCGCATTTCACAAAAAAATTAGACAGGCATTTCATGCCCTAATAGAAAAAGATCCCAAACGATTCGTGATATTAGACGCTTCGTTAGATCCAAGTGAAGTATTTGAAATAGCAAAACGGCACCTTGATGAATTCCTCCAAACTTATCGGTAATCAAGCAGCAGCGCAGATCATTATGCGTATGCTATCCAATCATACCCTTCCGCACACACTTTTGTTTCACGGACAAAATGGAGTGGGTAAAAGCATTCTAGCAAAAGAAGTAGCGGAAGGATTAATGGGAAGTTCCCATATCGAAAAAATTCGAAAGCAAATCCATCCCGATCTTACTCTATTACATCCTGAAGGGAAAAGTGGTGTTTATTCGATGGAACAAATGCGCTCTTTGCTGCAAATGGTTTCACTTTCTCCTTTTGAAGCAAAAGTCAAGGTCTTTATTCTTCAAGAAGTCGATAAGCTCTCTACTATTTGTAGTAATGCTCTTTTAAAAACTTTAGAAGAGGCGAGTTCTGATACCTATTTTATTTTATTGACCGACCAGATAGAAAAACTGCTTGAAACGGTTACCTCTCGTTGTTATAAAGTGCGATTTTTTCCTATTCCCTCTGATTTAATCGCCTCCTTTCTACAAGAACATACGACTCTCGCAAAAGAAGAAGTTAGAAACATAGCAGATAGGTCTCAAGGCTCTTTAGCCAGAGCTCAATGGTTGTCAGAGGTAAAATCAGAAAAGTTGCAGAGGTTTTTAACCGAGCTCTTTAGCTTAAACCTGCCCCAAGACTATAGTCCATTTATCCAGCTCATGGCAGGTACAGATGCTTTGCTAGAAGACACAAATGCAGAAACAATTCTAGAAGAGATCTTAGAGTGGTATAGAGATCTGCATGCATTTAAGTACCAAGCGCCTGGATTTTACCATAGCAATCATATGCAGCTATTAGCCAAAAAAGCTAAAGAACCGCTACCTTCTCTGGAGAGAATATTAGAAGTATTTATCCAAGCTCAAACAGCACTGCAGCGCAATATTAAGCTACCCGTTGTCATAGAGGATATGTTATTGCAATTAGCTTAAACATTTTTAGTAGTCCTAAACATGTAATGCTCGCATTGGAAGCCTTGAGTTTTTTGAATCTTTTTTCGCAGAATGTGTCTTCTACCCATCTGCAGGCTCGATAACATGCGCTTTCTCTCAGAGCGTAACTATAACCTGTGTGAAAATACGAAAGATTTTGTACGCACATTAACAGCAGACAACGAAAAAGAATTTGCCTATCACCAAATGGTTAATTTCGAGCTAGAGACAGACTTCTACTTTGCAACGCCCTACCATTCTTGGGAAAGAGGCTTAAATGAGCATACAAACGGACTAGTTATACTAGTTTGATTTCAAATTAAGAATTGCATAACTAGGTTTTTTTGAAAAAACTGCTCTATCTTGCAAGGAGATGTTATCTTTTGTATAAAAATGTTTATATATTAAAACTCTTAATTTGAATGCAAACGAGTATAGGCAATATTTTCCTAAAACACAAAGCTTTTTAGATACGACTTCCAAGGATATGAAAAGGGTGGAAACTTATACTAAATAACAGACCTAGAAAGGCTCTCAACTTCGAAACTCCACTAGAAGTGTTTAGGAGGTTATCTACAAACATGCTATGCTCGGGTGCATAATAGATGTTTTTTCAAGTATTTATATGTTCTTTTTTGTGCACTTCGAGGTTGAAAGGGCCATTGTTTAAGAGATATAGCTGAAAATGCTTTTGTTAAGATAGGAATCTATAAATGAAAGCTTTAAAATAAGGGGTTATGCAAGAAATCTATTACACTTGCCCTAGTAGTTTCATCGTATATTTTGCTGGCAAGGCTCTTAGGAGACGAGTTGCGATTTTGTAAAAGAAAAATGGTTCACAGCTTGATTTATTACTTAAAGCAAAATTAACCATGCATTTGCCCATTTTTTCTGCTGTCCAAGTAAAGGGAAGCTTTCTTGGGGTTTTTAGTCCTGCTGTATCTACAGGTCCCGGGTATACTACAGAAAATCGCAAGTTGGTCCCGTAATAAGTTAGAGATAAGCTTTCAAAAGCTTTGGCAATAGCTGCCTTTGAAGCACTATATGCGCTTCCTGCTAAAGGTGCAAAAATAGCATTTATAGAACTTGTGGCGATGAATTTTGTACCACCATTTTCCCGAGAAGGCTTTTCCCAAAATTCTACCCAAGCTAAAACACCGAAATAGTTGACCTGCATAATATTTTCATGGATTTTGAGATTAAACCCATTAGGATTCTCGATAACAGCTTCTCCTGCTATGCCAGCATTCAAAAAAAACAAGGATGGGTAAAGTTTTCTTTCGAGAATTTGTTTTGAAGTTTCTCCAATATTTTCTTTCCTGGACACGTCGCAAATTATTGGAATAAAGGAGCTTGATAGCTCATTTTGAATTTCTATGAGCTTATCTTCCGAACGTGCTACACCAATGACTGTCCAACCTCGATTTACAAGTTCTCTAGAGATGGCTTTTCCTATGCCAGAAGAGGCACCGGTAACTAAAGCGATATTATCCATTATTTTTTTATTCTCTTTGTTTTCGGGTTTGGGATATCGAATAAGCTCTCGATTGACTGCTAATGCAGCTTTGAATTGAGAAGATCGTATCTTTTTTTATCTCTCAATTATCAAGCAAAATCTTCATGCGTTATATAAAAACAAACAAGCATAAATTATACAATAAGGTACTTTTTTATGCATCTATCATTTTGCTTGACGGGATAACTAGCGGAGCTTGCCTGACCATCCAAGCTTGGTACGCAATGTAGAAAAGTAATCTCGCCGTGGAAGACTTACCAGCTTGAAGTTTTTTTTGCTTCTTGTGATCTCAAAGATTTCTGATTTTTTTAATTCATAGTAATTGAGTCCATCTGCATGTATTTCAATAGGATCATAATTGCTTAAATATTCAATTTGGATCTTTTGATTGGCAGGAAGGACAATTGGGCAATTTGAAATGGTATGTGGGCAGATAGGAGTTAAAACCAAGGCTTCTAGATCAGGGCTGATGATAGGACCGCCTGCTGATAGAGAATAAGCTGTAGAGCCGTTTGGAGTAGCTATAATGATTCCATCGGCTTCAAAAGTATTTAAGTACACTCCATCTATATGGATAGCGATTTTTACTAAACAGCGGTTGCTTCCTCGGTGTACAACAATATCATTTACGGCAAAGCATCCCTTGTGACTTGTCGATTTTCCTTCAATGACCACTCTCTTATGTAATTGGAAACAGCCCTTAATCAAGTCTTGCAGGCTAGGATAGAGATCTGAAATCGGTACATCTGCCATAAATCCCAAATGCCCTAAATTAATCCCTAAGATCGGAATATCAAGGTGTGCATATTTATGAACTAGCTTTAAGATGCTGCCATCGCCACCCATGGAAATCATAAATGAGATAGTTGTTAGATCTATCTCTGACAAAGGAATAGCGCCGATAACCTGCGCTTTTTCATCTTCTGCAACCACAGTGATATTCTGACTGTTCAAGAACTCTCTAATATCGATTGCTAGATCTTTTGAGAGCTGCTTATTAATATTTGGAAAAAGAGCGATAATCATACGAAGGAGGGTTTAATTGTTCAGAAAAAGAGAAGAATTCTTTTTTAATTTGTTCTGCAATCGCTTTAGGGGATAGATTTAAGCTTTGCATCAAATCTTGATAGCTGCCTTGCTCGATAAATGCTTCAGGTATTCCTAGATTGAGCACCTGTAATTGATAGAATTTATTGCGTACAATAAATTGATTAAAGATAGAAGCAAATCCTCCATTTATACTGTGTTCTTCTAAGGTAACAATATAAGTGTGTTTAGTTAAAATAGAGTATAAGAGATCTTGGTCAAGTGGCTTTAAAAAAATAGGATCAACTATAGTTGCATCAATTCCATAAGGCAAAAGGATCTCTCTCACCTTTATAGCAGTATAACACATATGTCCCACTGCAATAATCGCTAATTTGCTACCAGTAACTACTATTTCGCCAATTCCAAGAGAACGGGTCTTTAAAGCAGCATCTGTTTCTTCTGTTGCCATATTTGGATAACGTATAGCTGTTGGTAGACCCCAAGAAAAAGCACTTTCGAGCAGCTCTTTTAATAGCTGAGCATTACGAGGTTGGCAAATCACCATGTTAGGCATAACATTGAGAAAAGAGATATCGTAGATACCGTGGTGCGTTGACCCATCTGGCCCTGAAATACCAGCTCTATCAATAGCAAATACAACAGGAAGCTCTTGGAGACAAACATCGTGAAACAAATTATCAAAAGCTCTTTGCAAAAAAGTAGCGTAGATTGAACAAACGACTTTCATTTTTTTGCCATAAGCGATCCCTCCGCAAAAAGTAACAGCATGTCCTTCCGCAATACCTACATCTAGACATCTTTCAGGGAAGGCTTTCATAAACTCTTGTAAACAAGAGCCAGCTAGCATAGCAGGGGTTACTGCAATTAAACTTGGGTCGTTTTTAGCCATTTCAAGGATATGTTTTCCAAATACTTGAGGAAAACTTACTTGAGAAGATGTCGTTAAAAATTTCTCAGTCTGTTTATCAAAGGGTTTACAGCCATGCCAAGAAACAGGATTTAAAGTAGCGGTTTGCATACCTTGACCTTTTACTGTTAATATATGCAATAAAACAGGGTGTGGATTATTTTTAAGCGCTTCAAAAACCAAGATGAGTTTACTAATATCATGTCCATTGATGGGGCCTACATAATCAAGATGAAACTGTTCAAAAAAAGGAGCTGTGCTAAAGAGGTTTTTTAAGGACTCTTTAAGTTTGTGCCCTTGTTTGGCAAGTTGGATGCCTAAGCCAGGAAATTTAGATAGCAAAGACTCTAACTCATTATAGATCTTATTAGAGCGAGGATGGTTGAAAAACCTACTTAGAATATACTTCATTGCTCCTACGTTCTCTGAGATCGACATTTCATTATCATTTAAGACCACGATGAAATCCCTTAAATCTCTAGGTATATTATTAAGGGCTTCTAATGTAAGACCGCAGGTAAGAGTAGCATCGCCTATTATAGGAAGAACGTGCTCTTTACGCTTATTTATATCGCGATTTTTTGCAACACCTAAACCAAGAGATAAAGCAGTGCCAGCGTGACCTGCGTAAAAGTGATCGTGTTTAGATTCTTTAGGATTGCAAAAACCGCACAACCCTTTAAATTTACGAATCTGATCAAACCTATGATAGCGGCCTGTTAAAAGCTTGTGGGGATAGGATTGATGGCTTACATCAAAAACAAATTTATCGCCAGGGGAATCAAATACATGATGTAGAGCAATTATAAGCTCAACAATTCCTAAATTAGACGCTAAATGTCCTCCGTTAACAGCCATTACATCAATGATCTTTTGCCTGATTTCGGTAGCTAATAACTTAAGAGAGTCTAAAGAAAAATATTTAATTTGCTCTGGGGAAGAAATCTGACTTAACAAGGGATAGCTCATGAGAGATGCTCGCTAGCGTGCAAAAAAGGGGCTGTTTCTGGTTTTCCCTCTTGATCTATTACTAAACCACCTTCTCGGTTTTTCATTAATGTTTCCACTTCTTGCTCTGCTTTTTTTAATTTTTCATTACAAGAGCTGATTAAGCCATCAGCTTCCTTATAAAGAGCTAAGGACTCTTCTAGGGAAACTTTTTTAGAATTCATCTGTTCTAAAATTTCTTCTAAACGCAAATAGGAACTTTCAAATGAAGCATCTTTCATAGAGATTTAATGTTATGTATAGTTAAGCCTAATTGTCCATCTTGTAGCATTAGGCGGACTTGTTGATTAGGGATTACTTCCTTGGTAGAGATAATAACCGAATCGTTTTTTTCATGAAAGAGAATGCCATATCCTTTTGTTAATAAGTATTTAGGGTCAGCAGCTTTTAATAGAGCAATTATTTTGGTAAGAGAGGATTTTTTTTCGTAAATTAATTGATTCTGTCTTAAATCTATTTTTTTATACCAAGCTAAAGAAGATAATTTATTTTTATATTCATAGAATTTATGTAAAATAGTTTGTTGAAGCAGAGTTTCAATAGCTTCTATTTTTTGTTTCATCTCCTGTAACTGGTGACTAGGTCTTAAGTGATGCAGCTTGGATGTCAATAAAGAAAGCTGCCAGCCTTTTTTTTGGATGATTTGAGTAAAGCAGCGATTCACATCTATTGCGTAGCTATCTACACGCTGAAAATGAGGCTCCAACAAAGCATGAGGGTTTTTGATAAAAGGATGATTTGAAACAAAATGCACTTTCTCTGCACAGCTCCTAAGATGGCTAGTTATTGCATTCTTTAGTTGGGCATAAGATCTATTAAGATAGGTAATCTGTTGAGCTCTCTCAACCGTTACGAGTTCTGCCGCAGCAGATGGGGTAGGCGCTCTTTGATCTGCTACAAAATCAGCAATACAGGTATCGGTTTCATGACCTACTGCAGAAATGATAGGAATCTTAGAATAGTAAATAGCGCAAGCTACGATTTCTTCATTGAATGCCCATAGATCCTCTAAACTACCACCACCTCTCCCTACAATCAGAACATCTGCTAGCTGATATTTATTAAAGTCTTCAATAGCTTGCGCAATCTCTTTTGCAGCCGTCTCTCCTTGCACCGTAACAGGATTTAATAGGATAGACAAACCAGGAGCTCTTCTTTTGAGTATTTGTAAAATATCTTGGATAACAGCCCCTGTTGCAGAAGTAATAACTCCGATT
The DNA here is from genome assembly GCF_019453995.1 of Candidatus Rhabdochlamydia oedothoracis. Taxonomy (NCBI): domain Bacteria; kingdom Pseudomonadati; phylum Chlamydiota; class Chlamydiia; order Parachlamydiales; family Candidatus Rhabdochlamydiaceae; genus Candidatus Rhabdochlamydia; species Candidatus Rhabdochlamydia oedothoracis. The sequence goes on from NZ_CP075587.1 coordinate 1,064,007, forward strand.
CTCTTAGGGTATTTGGGTAGAGGTTTTTTCTTTTCTTTCTCAAAAAAACCCATCTGCTCTAACTTGGTTTTCAGTTGGTGCCATTTTACCAAAAGCTCTCCCACTCCCATATAGCTTAAACTACGAGCGATAATCTGATAATTACCCCTAGGAGGGTAAACGTTCAGCTCTCCTTGAATGATTACCTGATCCCCATTTTGAGGAGAACGAGTTAAAGCTTTAGCGTTAGAGCGGAATAAAACACAAGAGATCTGTGCTTCTGAATCCTTCAAGGTAAAATACAAATGCCCAGATGATTGAGCTTTGAAATTGCTAATCTCTCCCTTAATGCACACAGAGAAAAACTTTAATTCCAAAGTGTGTTTAATAGCCAAGGTGAGTGTAGAAACGGTAAAGATCTCTTCCATAGCCTGAAGAATACAATAATGGATCAATTCTACAAAGAGTCTTAGAGCCTGTTTAAAATCTTTTCAGCTAAGGTATAATGATAGTTTTCATAAAACCTTTGGAGGTAATTATGACCCGCTCTTATCCAAGCGATATCTCTCGTAAGCAATTTAACAAAATCCATCTATAGCTAGCTTAATGGGATTTAAGTCAACGACTTGAAACTTGTCGTTTATACATGCCATAATTGCACACAAAGAAGGGGTTGCTCCTTAAACGGAGTAGGTTAAACTCTCCAATATAAACGAGATTTTTTCAAATCTCAAAACCGCTCATTAAAGAGCAAAAAAATGAGGAGCAACCCATGAAGCATTATATTGGATTAGATGTATCAATGAAAAGAACTTTTATCTGTGTATTAAATGAACAAGGTAAGATTGTCCATGAAGGTTCAGAAAAAACAGATCCTGATTTAATAGCAGATGATTTTTCCAAAAGAGATTTTCAAGAAATCGTTGTTGGCTTTGAAAGTGGATGTTTATCTCATTACCTAGTCACAGGATTTAGAAAAAGAGCTATAGATCCCCTATGTATGGATGCAAGGAAGCTGAGTACGATTCTTGCTTTGAAAATAAATAAGACAGACAAAAATGATGCACGAGGAATCGCAGAAGCCCTTCGATCAGGTATGTATACACGAGTACACTGTAAGCCCCAAGATTCAGTAGAAAAAAGCATTTTGTTAGTTTCCAGAAGAGCGCTAATTAAACAGCAAACGCAGAAATACTGTAAGGGGCTTGCTTAAAAGTTACGGAATACGATTGGGATCTGTGGGATCCAAAAGATTTTCGTCTGTGGTTGTAAAGCAGATAGAAAAACAGGAAAAAAGTATTGTTCTGAGCATAACCTATCTATTAAATACCTTTGATAAGGTAGTTGAGGAAGTAGAAAAACTGGATAAAGAAGTACAACGGCTTATGACAATCCCTGGCGTAGGACCTGTAACAGCATTAACCTATAAAACAGAAATTTTTGATCCCACTCGTTTTAACGATTCTAAATCAGTAGGAGCCTATCTTGGTATGACGCCTAAACAGTATGCCTCCGGAGAGGTGCAAAGACAGGGAAGAATTTCAAAATGTGGATCCAGTGAACTTAGATCTCTATTAGTTGAAGCCGGAATAGTAATGCTGACACGAAGTAAGAAATGGAGCAAGCTAAAAGCTTGGGGATTAAAAATCATGAGAAAAAAAGGAATGAAGAAAGCCGCCTTAGCAGTAGGTAGAAAGTTATCCGTAATTATGCACAAGATGCTGATTGAACAAAAAGAATTTATTTATGGTGAGCCAAAGGCAGCTTAAAAACGTATTTTTTTAGAAATAAAAACATTAGGAAAAGTGACTAAAATTTTTTGCAGGAGAAAACCGAAGAAATAGGTAAAGACGACAAATGAGTTGACTCTTAGAAGCCGTAATATACATTGTCTTGCCCATTTCATTTCGGATAGCATAATGGAGCGAAGAATCTAAAATAGTTTTCTTCAAAAAGACTCCGCAGAGAACCCTGGACTTATCTCCCGCATTAAACTTTGCTGTCCTAAGATCTTAAAAAACGCCTTTTATTTTGCAAGCAAAATATCGGCTCGGAGAGCTTATGAAGAATTAAGAGAATTTATATTCCCCTTGTGTGCAATTAGAGAACTTATTTGGATGCTGTAATTGGATATCGTCTAATATCTGTCTTACATTCAGTGCCTTTGGTTCTAAAACACAAGTATTCAATCCTTTCACATCAATCCCCTTTTCTCTAACGTAACTAATACACAATTTCTTTGTGACACGGAAGACTCGTTTTCGTCGTAAAAATATGTCGTAAAATGTCGCAAAAAATCATCTGAGTCGGTTCAGCCTATAGCGAGCTGCTTTTTTTATTCCATCTTGCGTGATGATGCCCTTTTCTATGAGATCGGCAAGATCTCTTTGCAAAGACCGTCTGTTTATTCCCGGGCAAAGCGCTTCGTATTCTTGAATATTAAAATCCTTCTCGCTTGCCATCAGGTTCTCCAAGGCCTGTTTCTGCCTTTCGGAAAGTTTATGCTCAAGCACAAGAACATCCAATTTCATAGCTTGGGATCCTTTGAATTGGATTTCATGCATTTGGGTTTCCAAAGCCTTGCAGAAATATTCAAGCCAGCTCGTCATATCCATGCCGTTATTTCTGACGGATTGGAGCGCTTGGTAAAAATCCTGTCTATTTCGGTCGTAGTATTCGCTGATGGTGAAAAGTTTCTTAAAGTCATACCCGGAGCGGTAGAGGCACAAAGTGGACAGGAGCCGAGAAGTTCTGCCGTTTCCATCTACAAACGGATGGATGTGGACAAGCTGAAACTGCGCTATCCCAGCAGCAAGAACGGGAGGGATTGTACGTTCGTTTTGCAGCCAATCCGTCAGTTCGGCCATTAAAACAGAGACATCATAAGGAGCTGGGGGAGTATAGATGATTTCCTTTGTTTTTGAGTTGGCAACATAATTCTGGATGGTCCTGTATTGACCCTGCTGGGCCGTATTGCCTCTCACACCTTCTACTAATCGGCTATGGATTTCTCGAATCAAGCCTTCGGTTATTGTTCCCTGGGAAAAGACATACTCGGCAACAAAATCAAAAGCTTTTTTATAGTTCAGCAATTCTTTTACATCTTCCGAATCGACCCCTTGCATTTTTTCTCCCGAAATAAGTCTTTCGGATTGGTCCAGGCTTAGATGCGTGCCTTCTATGTGGGTCGTGTGGTGGGCTTCTAAAATTAATGCCCGGGCTTGCATTTTGGATACCCAGTCTTTTGAAAGAGTAGCTGCTTCCAAAAAACCGCGCGTGCGCTCAATTGCGGTAAGCGCAGATGCTATAGGGATGGAAATTGTGAATTTAGGTTCAAAAGGCATGGTTTTACGACACTTTTTTCCTTAGTATGTCATAAAAAGCCTATATTGGCAACTTTTTTACGACATTTTACGACATTTTTTATGACAATTTTCTGAAAAATCAGTCGTAAAAAAGAAGCTAATGTTTTTGAATATCCAAATGATAGTCAATTCGATGGCTATTCTTTTTTTACTAAGGCGTTTATGAGCATTTGAGCTAGCCATTCCTCATATTCATCCGATGTCCAACTCTGTTCTATTACAAGCATGCGATACAGGTCACGCCCGGTAAAAGCCCATAAAATATCTCTGGCTTTCGTTGGGCTAAGACCGGTAGCTAGAGATTTTTCTCTGATCATTGCTTCAATCGTTATTTCTTGCCGATTATATCGACGCGTTTCTCTTTCCTTTTCAAGTTCCTTAAATTCTGGAGCTAATACAGAAGCACCTCGAAAAATATCCATTTGCAGCTTCTCTGCATCGTACATCTGACGCGCGATTTTGGCAGAGAATTGAAGGCGTACTTCTGGAGATTTTGCCTGAGTGCTGCTTTCTACGAGGGTCTCAAACTGGTCTCTGGGAAATACCTCATCCATCAACGCACGAAGTACACCACGCTTAGATTGAAAAAGTGAATAAACGGTTGGTGTTGAAACAGCCGCGGCTTGGGCTATTTTTTCAATCGTTACATATTCAAACCCTTCTGATTCAAAAAGATTTTTTGCAGCAATAAGGATCCGGCTTCTTGTTTGCATTGCCTTTGCATTTCTAGACGGGCAGCAGTAGGTTCTTTTTTTTGTATTGGACATATTGGATATAGTATACTATAATCAATATGATTGTCAAAAAAAATCACAAAGGAGAAGATTTATGGTAGACACGAAGGCTATAGCTGTAGCGTATAACTCCTCCTAAAGACCGCAATATCATGGCGTATGACAAAAGAGGGGAGAAGCATCAGAAGTCTTTGCAGCACAAGCTCGATGCAATGAAAGGGCGGCTTGAAGAAATCGAGTCAAATCTTCTCTCCCACCCAAAGCCGAAAAGCATCAAGGGCTTGAAATTTGCCGAATCGCCGTTGGCATCCTCAGTTGCAATTGAACTAGACCATGCAGGCAAGTCGTATGGGAATAAAATTTTGTTTTCCGGCTTTTGCAAGAGCATATGCAAAGGAGACAGGATTCTTGTCACAGGTCCGAATGGATGCGGAAAAACAACCCTTCTGAAGGCGATTGCCGGCCTTCTCCCGTTGGATGAAGGGAACATCCGCTCGGCTGCTGCTGCAAAAATAGCTTTCCTGGATCAGGAAGTCGGACTGCTTCCAATGGAGCAAACACCTCTTCAGTACTTTGAGAGTACGTATCAGCTCTCCGAAGAGGACTTAAGGCGCGAACTTCATAAAGCAGCTTTAGGAGGAGCCGATTTGCTGAGGCGCCCATTTTCCACGCTGAGCACAGGGCAGCGCAAGAGAATGATGCTGCTAGCGCTTGTTCTGGAAAAACCTAATGTCCTCTTACTGGACGAGCCGACGAACCATCTCGACTTCATGACCTTGGAGGCATTTGAAAAGGCTCTTCTCAATTTCGATGGAGCTGTTGTGGCTATATCGCATGACGCCACTTTTATTGAAAAAATCGCTACTCAGGAATGGAAGCTTGGAACTAGGTAAGAATATCAATTTTTTATTTTAAAAAATTCTTCGTTGACCCTCACGTTACGTTATTCCTTATTATAGGGCTATCCTTTAAAATCAAAGGGATATTGAAGGAGAACGCCGATGGTTTACACAGTTGCAAAATTAGCGAAAATTTCAGGGGTCAGCATCCGGACTCTCCACTGGTACGATGAAATAGGGCTGCTGAAGCCCGCCTACCATGGAGCCAATGGATATAGAGATACTATGAAGAAAGGGAGCTGCTGCAGCTGCAGCAAATTCTGTTCTTTAAGGAACTAGGGCTTACCCTGAAGCAGATCCTCAAAGTTATTGGCAAAAGCGATTTCGACCAAATTGCAGCTTTGCATTCCCATAGAAGGGCTTTAAGCTGCGAATGGGAGAAGGTCGGCCGGCTGCTGAAAACCATCGATAAGACAATCAAACATTTAAAAGGAAAAAAGAAAATGAAAGACAAAGAAATGTTCGATGGCTTCAACATCGGGTTAGTCAAGCTGAAGGAAGGACAGCCTTACTCTCAAGCTGAAAAAATAGTAGTCCAAAGTGTAAAAAACCCCACCAAAAACGCTGAAGACGTTGAGAAGCGGGGCAAAGCCTATTACGATAACATCGTCAAAACGGCTCATGCTCTCTTTAAAGAACTGGGTCATTGCATCGAAAAGGGATTGGATCCTGCAGATGGCGAAGTGCAAAAGATTATCAAAAAGCATCACGCCTTTGCAGAACAAACCCATTCTGCAACGCAGGAAGTGTACAAAGCGATGGCTCAATTGTATGCAGAACATCCTGAGTTCAGAAAACAGCTGGATCCCTTTCATCCAGAATTGGCTGTCTTTATGGCAGAGGCAATGAAAATATTTGCTGATCGAGAGCTATCCTAATTTTAAAGGTCCTCCTTCAAAAATGAGGGAGGATTTTATTTCTTAACGCATTCGAATAAAACGACAGAGTCAGCGCTGCAATAAGCTTTCCATTTCAGCAGGCTCATAATATCTTACCCGATAATCTTCGACTTCTGTTTTGGAAATTTCATTCGCTTCCCATAATTCATAGCGGAAAAGACCTTCGTCCACTCGTGAAATAGGATCGAAGCGCGACAGCACATGCATAACAATTTTCGAACCGTCGGGCCTGTTCACCCATCTTCCTTTCCAAATCCCTTGCGGTTCGCGAACAGACTTTAAAGTCTCGATTTCGAATACAAATTTCCCGCCGGAATTTAACCGCTCAACAACGAATGCCAAAGCCTTGTCCACCTCCTCTTGAGCGATCAGATGGCCGAATGAACCGCTCGTTATGAAAATCAAGTTATACTTCCCTGGCTGCGAGAAAGTTTCAAATGTATCTTCTGAAAGTTCGGCTGTTAATTTACAATCTGCGCATTTTTCACGGCAAACCTTAAGCATATGAGAGGAAGAATCAAAGCCTGCAACAGTATACCCTTGCTCTAAAAGCGGAATAAGAAATCTTCCTGTGCCGCACATAGGTTCAAGGATTCTTCCTTCAGCTTCTTTTGCATAATTTAAGTAGCATTTAAGAGCATCTGCCGGCGGGACTGGTTTGTCCAACTCATAGTATTCAGTGCAAAGGCTTTTATATGCGGCCGACTCTTTATTCATTTTTCTAGTCCTTTAAATCAAAAATCTAAATTATTTTGTTTTTAAGCCTTTTCCTTATATCAGATTTTTTAATTCCCTGATATTCATGAAGGAGATCGAAGGGTGCGGAAATATTCCGCTGCGTTCTTAGATTCCTCAACAGCCGTTCTTACCCTGGTAAACATTTCTCTTTCATAACGCTCTACCAATTTTGGCCAGTCGATAGGGTTTGGCGAAGATGCCAGCAGTGCCGATAGCAATCTAGCATCCTCAAGCACATTATTTCCGCCTAACCCTTTTTCTGGTGACTTTGCGATCTCAATTATTTAGGAAAAGGACTTGCAGTGCCCATGATTCGGGAATTTTTGATTAGCCATTTTCCAAATATGAAAAAGGTTCTGATCGATCCCGAAGCCTCCAATAAACGAGCCATCCACGTATATCAGAAAGCCGGCTTTAAGATCATCGGGGAGTTTATTGCGAGCTGGCATCCTGTTCCCCATTACCAAATGGAGCTTTACATGGAAAACTTAGTGAATCCCAAAAAGAAAATCGGAGCATAAAATGAGTCTAATCACTGCAGAAGAAGCCAAAATCCAAAGAGCCTCTACGGAAGAGCAAATCCGATCATGCCATAGAGTCATGAAGCAACTGCGACCTCATTTGACGGATGAACAGGCATTTGTCGAGCAAGTCCAGCGTCAACTAGCTGAAGGATACCACTTAGTGTATTGCCAAGACGGGGGAGAGGCGAGGGCTATTGCAGGATTTAGGTTCTTGGAGTTTTTAGCTTGGGGAAAGGTTCTATATATCGATGACCTAATCACTGACTCTGAAACACGGAGAAGCGGACACGGCGGAAAACTATTGAAGTGGGTAATCGAGCAGGGGAAAAAAGCCAAATGCGACCAAATCCATTTGGATAGCGGTCCACAGCGACACGATGCTCATAGACTATATCTCAACCATGGCTTTAAAATCATTGGCCATCATTTCGCTTTAGAGCCTGTTTAAAATCTTCTCATTAAGGTATAATGATAGTTTTCATAAAACCTTTGGAGGTAGTTATGACCCGCTCTTATCCAAGCGATATTTCTCGTAAACAATTTAGCAAAATCCATCTAATACTTGAGTCTACACGCAAAAAAACACGTCCACGAAGAGTTGATCTATAGGATATTTTTTGTGGAATTTTGTACATTTTAACAAGTGGTTGCCAGTGGCGTATGTTACCCATAGAATATCCTAAATGGGAATTATGTTATTATTATTTCCCTCTTTGAAATAAAAAAGATGATAAAAATTCTAAGAGTACTCTTGAAATAGTTTTAAAAAAAATGGGTTGGCGAGGTCAGAAAAAGCAGTGGTCGGAAAGAGAAAACAAGCTTTGTAATTATTGATGCTCAAAGTGTTAAAAATACTGATACAGCGGAGAAGAAAGGATATGATGCAGGGAAAAAAATATCAGGAATAAAAAGACATATAGCAGTCGATAGCCAAGGGCTTCCTCATGCGATTCACATTACCACCGCTAATATCACTGACAGAAATGGGTGTATAGAAGCATTTTCAATACATAAAAATCATTTGTTCGGTGTAAAAAATGTTTTAGCAGATGGAGGATATTCTGGAGAAAAATTTGCAAAGAGTGTGCAGGAGATATTAGGATGTATATTAGAAATAGCCAAAAGAAATACACTTCATACTTTTACAGTTATTCCCAAAAGATGGGTTGTAGAGCGTTCTTTTGCGTGGATAGAAAAATGTCGCAGGCTATGGAAAAATTGCGAAAGAAAACTACATACAAGCCTGAATATGGTGGTGCTAGCTTTTATTGCTCTACTTTTGAAAAGATTTTAAACAGGCTCTAAGAAAAGAAGCTGCTGAACAAACAGATCTAGATTACAGCAGTTCCTTCGATTTCTATACTGATATTACAAACATATATGAACCTATCTTGAATTAAATTTACTGTTTTAAAGATACTTGCCGACTTAAGAAATTCATCCAATATCCCAGTAGTCCAAACATTAATAGTCCGTTCCAATATATTGCCTTTCTTTCCCAGCGCACTGTAAGACGACGGAAGCATGTCTTTAACCAAGAAATCGTTCTCTCAACGACCCAACGTTGCTTTTCAAGGTAGCAAATGCCTTTTATCTTATATCCCTTAGTGTTTCTTTTCCGAGCTATCAGAGGAAAAACCTCATGGGAAAGAACATCGATACGTGTTTGCTCTGAGTCATAACCTTTATCTGCTTCAAGTATGGGTACTTTTCCCTGATTCCATGCTTTTTTAATGAAGGGAATGACTTTCCTAAGCAGAGGGATCACTTGTTTTTTCTCATCCCCGGATGCTGATGTAAAAGTGATTGCAAGAGGCTTTCCTGATTTTTCTACCAGTAAATGCGATGTCACGCCTTTACCTTTGTAGCCATAATCAACTTGCTCTCCTCCTCCGCGTCCGCTGGAAAAAAAAACCATCTACAGAGAGTCTCTGGGCATCAATACACCCCAGCTGTTCGGCAAGCTTAAGCAGCTCTTCTAAAAATTGATCTAAAAATCCAGCAGATTGCATTCTTCCAAGCCATGCGTGTGCTGTTGAGGGATGAGAAAACTCCTTGTTTCTAGGTGCATCTTTCCAAGGAGCTCCTGTCCGAAGCACCCAGAAAATAGTATTCACTACAGGTCTCCATGGCGCTAATTTTCTTCCATAATGGTTACGATTTACCCATTTTTCCATTTGAGGTTCGAGTATTTTAAACTGTTCTTCATTTAATCCTTGCTTGCTCATGTCATCTGTCTTTAGTTAAAAAATAAAAAGATCTGGTATCATAGCGAAAATTTATATTCAATTCAAGATAGGTTCATAAGCAAGAATTAACAGCATTAACAAGAAAAGCTTTACAAAATGAAAATCAGCCCTCTGTATAGGATAATTTTTTAATCCCTTTTAAAACTCACCTTACGCACTCTCTATAGAGGATCGTGCTGCTTATCAAGCCACTTTTTCCCTCTGTATGTTCGTAAGGTGAGATACTTAAATGATTTTTTTCCGAATCTCGTTGAGATTAGTGATAACTTCTCGAATAGTGTATGATAAGCGATTCATCGTAAAAATAGACCACACCTATTCCTTCCATGACTTGGAAAATCCATAAACCCTGATGAAGAGATCTATTTCATAGATGCTGTGCATCCTGAACATCAGTCCCAAGCCGTATGTGGATGGATCAAAAAAGGCGTTCAAAAGATTTTGCAGACATCCGGGAAACAATTGCGATTGCATTTTGCTGGAGCTCTTTGCCTGACAGGAATGAAGATTTTTACAGAGGAATATAAGACAGTTGATGCCGATGCAATGCTCGATTTTTTCAAGAAGCTAGAAAAACAGACAAAGGCTCGAATTATTCATGTAATTTTGGATAATGCGAGATCAAACAAAAATAAGAAACTAGAAGAGTTTCTGATGTCTTCTAGGATTAAAGTGCATTATCTCCCTCCTTATTCGCCGAATTTGAATCCTATCGAACGCTTGTGGAAGATCTTAAGGGAAAAGACGGTATACAATCGATATACTAGTTTAATTTCAAATTAAGAATTACATCTTGGTATTTTGAAAAAAATCTCTTTACCTTCATAGAAGATATTATTCTTTGCTTAAAGATTTTTATATGGTTTAAATTCTTAATTTGAAGCCAAACTAGTATATAGTGGTTCCGATTCAATCGTATACAAAAATATAGGATTAACGACAAGTTTCAAGTATTTGACTTGAACCCCATTAAGCTAGCCGTTTGAATCGGCACTACTATATATGACTCCCAAACAATATGCCTCTGGAGAAGTGCAAAGACAGGAAAGAATTTCGAAATGTGGATCCAATGAACTTAGGTCTTTGTTAGTTGAGGCTGGAATGGTAATGCTCACACGAAGTAAGAAATGGAGTAAAGTGAAAGCTTGGGGTTTAAAAATTATGCAAAAAAAAGGGATGAAGAAAGCCGCTTTAGCAGTAGGTAGAAAGTTATCCGTGATCATGCACAAGATGCTGATCGAACAAAAAGAATTTATTTATGGCGAGCCAAAAATAGCTTAAAACACATCTTTTTAGAAATAGAAAAGTACATTAGGAAAAGCAGCTAAAATTTTTGTAGGAGAAAAACCGAAGAAATAGGCAAAGACGACAAGAAGTTGGCTCTTAACCCATTTCATTTCGGATAGCATAATGGAGCGAAGAACCTCAAATAGTTTTCTTCAAAAAAAGACTCCGCAGAGAACCCTGGACTTACTCTCCCGCATTAAACTTTGCTGTCCAAGATCTTAAAAAACGCCTTTTATTTTGCAAGCAAAATATCGGCTCGGAGAGCTTATGAAGAATTAATAGAATTTATATTCCCCTTGTGTGCAATTAGAGAACTAGTTGTAAGGGGAAAATACAAAGTGATATATCTTTAAGCTAAGATTGAGATTAAACGGCTCTTTTCTTTAGACTTGCCTTCAGTTCTAAAATCGATTAAAATCACGGCTATTAAAATCTTAAGTTGGTTTAAGCTCTATGTCGCGCGTACCCCTTATTATTGCAAATTGGAAGATGTATAAGTCTGTTAAAGAAGCGAGAAGCTTTATTAACAGTTTGATCCCTTTGATTGCATCTTCAAAGAGACGCATTTTTATAGCACCTTCTTATCCTGCGATTCCAGTGTCTGTGGAGACTGCGGGTAATAGCTCTATTGTGATCGGTGCTCAGAATATCCATGATCAAATAGAAGGTGCATTTACAGGGGAGGTCTCTGCAAAAATGATCAAGGAGTGTGGAGCTCAATTTTCCCTCATTGGCCATTCGGAGCGAAGAGAGTATTTTCAAGAAAGCAATCTATTGATTAACCGCAAGCTGAAGCGCTCTCTTAAAGAAAAGCTCATACCGATTTTATGTTTAGGAGAGACGCTTCAAGAAAGGAAAGGGGGATTAGTAGAGGTTACTTTGAGAACCCAGCTTGAAGAGTGTCTAATGGCCTTAAGTGAAGAGGAAGTAAAACAGGTTGTGATTGCCTATGAACCCGTCTGGGCTATTGGTGCTGGTAAAACGGCAACCAAAGAGGAAGCACAAGATGTGCATGCATTCATACGTAATTATATTCAAAACTTAATGGGAAGAAGAGTAGCCGATGATTTACCCATACTGTATGGTGGATCGGTAAAACCAGAAAACATATCGAATTTAATGGCTGAGCCTGACATCGATGGAGCACTTGTTGGAGGAGCTTCTTTAGATGTTATCTCATTTGCCCAGATTGTTAATTTTTAGAGGAAATTTATGACTTTTGTTTTTTATCTTGTAATTTTTTTATTTATCTTGCTCTGCGCTGTTTTATGTCTTGTGGTATTAGTACAAGAGAGCAAAAGTTTAGGTTTAGGAGCCTCTTTTGGAGGAGATCCTGGAGATTCTTTATTTGGCACATCTACAGCAGATATTTTAAAGAAGTTTACAGCTTATTTGGGAATTATCTTTATTATTTCATGCGTAGTACTATCTCTATGGACCGGAGCTTTAAGCCGTAGGACTTCTTTAAATCCTACAATAATTGAAGAAGTGCAGCATTGATTTATGTTGGCTTCTCTTCGCTATTATGGCGATCCCATCTTAAGAAAGATCTGTAAACCAATTACTGTAATCACAAATGAAATCAGGCAGCTGATACAAAGTATGATTGCGATCATGGATAAACATGATGGAGTTGGTTTAGCAGCTCCTCAATTAGGCCATGATATTCGTTTATTTGTTCTACGCAATTATGTCGATTTGGAAAATGATAAGTGGAAGCTATCTGAACCTAGAGTGTATATCAACCCAAAGTTATCCTTTCCTAGAAAAAATCAAGTAAAAGAAGAAGAAGGGTGTCTTTCTATTCCTAAACTTTTCTATAAAGTCACAAGACCTGATTTTGTAGTTGTAAAAGCTTTAGATCTCAGTGGGAATCCTTTTACAGAAAAGATAGATGGTTATAATGCACGTGTGCGCATGCATGAAAATGATCATCTCAACGGTGTGCTTTTTATCGATCATCTGGATGCAAAAACGCGTAAGGAGATCAAGCCTCTTCTTAGAGAAATTAAGAAAAAATACCAGTCTATTTAAATAAGGATACAGCTGCTGTAAAGCGATTGTCATTAGGCAGACGTTCGTAAGATAATCTTAACTGCCAGCTACAGGTAAGCATGGTGAAAAGATCGATTTTTCCTGCATGATAACTTGGTTCGCTTTTGCGCCTCCATCCATGTTTTGTTTGCACAAGGCAACTCCACTTAGGTCCTAGGCGAAGATAACCTCGGGCTAGAATCGTATTGCGCCCATCGGAGAGAGAAGTATCTAAAAGCTCCGAGATAGGTCTTGTAATCTCTAGTAAAAAGTTTTTATGGTTAGCCTTGCGCCAGTCAAAAGCGCTTCGGTGACGAAATTCTGCAGCAAGCGCTAAATCTTCATTTAATGTCCATTCTGCAGATACATTGACAAAATCCCAAACTTGATTTTCAAAATTTCTTGCAATGGTGGTTTTTAAAGCAACGGAAGAAAAATTGCAGCCAAGAGATAAATACCCTTTGGGGAAATTTCTATCAAAGGCGCGTTTCCCAAAAAAACCATAGGTGTAAATTTCACTGGTAAAAGTAGGGACAAAGTAAGAAGTAATGGGCCGGATTAAATCATTGCGTATACCAAGTCGTAATTGATTGAGCTGAGTATAGGCATCATCTATGTCAAAATAGAAGTGTTTATTTAAGCCTAAAACCGGACGAGTATACCCTTGTGCGTGTGCATAAGGTTCAATCACATGTCTCATGCAAGAGTAGGAGGCAACAAGGCGGGTATGAACTTCTATTCCATAAAAAGCAGTAGCCTGTATTACCGCTTGGTCAGAGGAATTATTACTGTAGAAAATTCCCGTTGCTCCTATATTGGGCGTTAACATGAAAGGACCAATAGAAAGCGGGCGGTAGAGTTCATGATAGGCTTGTACTCTACCTGCACGTGTTTGCGCAGGAAGGTGTAGAGCATCTAACTGAGATCTTAATGGATTGGTGTATATGTAATCAAGAAACCCTCCATTAAAGTTATTAATAGAGATAATTCCAGAAGAGCCTAAAGTAAAGGGACGTATACCTAAAAAGAAAAAAGGGAGTTCTTGATCAATGCTCTGAAAAAAATTAATACGCGGTTGTAGATTGAAATATAAAAAAGCTTGGTTAAATTCCCTAGAAATGGTTAATAGAGTGCGTTGTTGTGTATTAATTTCAAAATCTTCGCTTTTAAAATCACCCACCATTTGCGAATCGCTTAATTTGTCATAAGTAAGATGGACTTGTGTTTTTTGATCCTTGCTTAAGTAATGATACAAACCCTGTAAGCGATACCTATGAGGGCTTTTTTCATCAGGAAAACTTTTATCATGGGCTCCGTAGCTACGTGTAACAAAAATGGTACGCTTATCTTGAGAAAGGTATTCGGTTTCTAAAGCTGCTCCAAAACCTCTTTTCATTCGATAATCCAAGCGAAAAAAGCAATCTATATCCTTCCATGAAAAGAACCGATAGCGCGCAGTAAGTCTTGGTCCTAGAATTTTATCCCATACCACCTTATAGCGAATAGGAGAATTTTGAAACGCTTTTAAGTTGCTTTTAAATAAAGGAAGCCAGAAGAGAGGGACTTTAAAAAGCCGGAAATGAATGTTTCTTGCAGATAACAGATGATTTTTTGTAATAGTAGCTGTATTTGCTTGTAGATCCCAATCCGTATCTTGATTTTCACATGTAGTTACAAAAGCATTTGTGATAGAAAAAGTGCCATCTTCTAGAAGCTCAATTTTATCTCCTCCTAGAAACCACATATCTACAAATGTTTTACCGCAGATAACAGTCCCTCTACGGTGAATAAAATCGTATTCTAATCGAGACCCTACAAATACACGATTACCCAGCTCTAGCATTAAATCGTCTTCTGCTAGAATTTTTTGTATGAAAATTCCATTTTCCGTTTTATTGATATAGGTCATTTTTCTAGCTTGGATTCGTATGCCTCTGGATTTAGCTACCCCCCCTTCTTCTGTAGAAAGAACCCCGTTGGAAAAACTGGGATTTTTTAAATCAATAGTCAGATCATCTAACTCAGAGCAGCTATTTTCAAAACAAGGTAAATCTGGTTCAGAAGCTAAGGCACTTAAGAAACATAGGGAAAAAATCAACAGAAAATACATGAATCATTGCTTTAAGGTTACATCGTGAAATTTAGCAGTTTAAAGCTATTGCAGAGTTTGGATCAATAGACCTGCGATCAAAGGTCGATTTTTTTGATGTCCTTGTTGTAAACTATCTAGTAGAACATCAAGACCTTCTTTTGTATGCTGATTGCTAATCACCTGATAGCAGCTGATTAGCAGCTGTGAATTTTCTTCGGGAGTTAATTCAAAGGCGGTTTTGTCTTTAAAATAATTCTCTCTTGTTAAGAGGGGACGAAATTGAATGATTTGCCTATTTTGCTGAGAATGAATCCATTCTAGAATGAGCTGCTTAGAAGGTGTATTTTTATTGAGTTGAAATAATGCAAGATTGCAATAGTTGCGAATTAAGGGTATTTTTGCTCTTTGAGCATGTTTTTCTAATAAAGCAATTGCCTTAGGGGTCTGTAGATTTTGTAATAAAGAACTTATACCAGGAATTAACTCCAGTTGTCTTGCATCAAGAAGAAAACTGGCTAAATCTACAAATGCATCAGGAGATAGCTCGATAGATTTTCTTAAGATTTCTTCTTTTACATACAAAGAAAGCCCGACTAAATCATAAAAAGAGTGTTTCATATGCTGTTGCATAGAAGGAACTACTTTCCATGCGGTAAAGGCATTACCGATTGTCATTTGAGGCTGAAATCCAAAATCACGACTATCTCTAACAAGAAACTCTTTTACATAAGGCAGGCAACGCTCATCTTTTAAATCAAGTAGGGAGAGCATAGCATTAAAACGAATCTGTAGATGGTTTTCTTGGAGAAGAGAAATCAGTACTTTTTCCGATCCCATAATTTTACCCAGTAAGGCAATGGCAAATAGATTTTTCTCTTTTGCTAAAGAAAAGATTTTTTCCTTGGCACTTTCTTCTCCTAGTAAATACAGCGAATAATTAGCGGCTAATTTCACATTATCATTATTAGAAAGGCTTAGATTTCGCAAAATGGATAGAGCATGTGTATCTTTTAAAGCTCCGAGAGCAAAACAGCAAGCTTCTTGTTCTGCAGGATTAATGTGAGAGGCTTTTCTACGAATATTAGGTAATAGCTCTTCGTATCCAGCTTTTGCAGAATGTAAAATAGCTTCAATGCGCGTTTTTTGAATAGGGTCATCGAGTAGTTGTTTGAGTAATAAAACGGCATCGGAAGAGCCGACTAAAGCAAAAAATTGAGGAAAAAAAAAGCGCATTTCAGGAGGTAGTTTATGCATGAGAGATTCTACTTGACCCACGGAATTTCGTGTTTTTCTAATGGCTAATTGATAAGCTGCTTCTAGCCTTGTATACAAAAAACCAGAGGACATGGCTTTATTTAAAAGGGATTCAAATCGATCATCTTGTAATTGTCCAATCAATTGCAAAGTAGCAAGTTGCACTTCTGGATGCCTACTTGTAATTCCTGATTCTAAGATTTCTTTTGTAGTTTGGATTCTAGCAATCTTCAATCCCAATAGAGAAATGAGTTGTTCTTCGCTCTCTAAACTTTTAGCACCTTGTTCTAAAATCATTTCAGCCATGCGCTGCAATGCTTCAAAATCATGCCGCCCCAACTCTTCTTTATACCGTTGATAGAGGGTGATTGCTTGCGAGATCTCTTTAGATTGTACCAGATAGAAAATATGTAATGGATTAACCTTTGTTTGCAGAGTTTCTGCTTGTAGGTGAGAATAGATAAAAGATATGCAAAAAAGAAACTTTAAGGTTTTTTTAAATAATGCCATAAATTTACCTGCATTTTAGAAAGGAGCTCTGTTACTAGATTAATCGGTAATCCCATTATATTGTAATAACATCCTATAATTCGATGGATCAAGATGCTTGGTTGAGTCTTGAATGCCATATCCACCTGCTTTATCTAAGCAAGGATCATTTTTATGATAGAGTCTAATTTGTTCTTCTGTAAGTGGATTAAAAAGAACATAGGATTTCTCTAATCCACTATAACAAATACATTTTTTATATAACAGATACAGCCGTTATTACTACATGCCATTGATTTGAGAGCTCCATTAGCATAGTAAAAGCTTCTTCTTCATTTTTAGGTTAGTCTTTTCAAGTTTGAAGTGCAAAGAATGATACTTTCATCAAAATGAGAAGAATGCTGGGTAAAAGGAAGAGAAAAATAGCGCAAAATTTCCGAACGTCTAGGCGAGCTTGATGCTAGAATTAACATGTAAAAGGTCTCTTATAAACCAGATTACCCTGTATCTTCTTTTTTCTTAAGCTTTTTGGAAGCTGTCTTGTGAATAAGAAGCTCTGTATGATCAACCCAGATAGGAGAACTCCATGCAATATGGCCATTTTCTTGCGTTACTCTAAGATAGTAATAGATAAAGGGAGGACGTTCATCGGGAGATTGTAAAGAGATCTTTGAGATAGATTCGGTATCATCAATAGCAAATTCATATTCTGTTTGATTAGGATTCATTATTTTAAATGGAACGCCATTGCGAACAATGACAATTTCTTTGATATTTTCTGTTGTTGCTATAAAACCTGTAAGATGACGATTAAAAATCAAACCGGGTTTGATTTTTGTGTTTAATTCGCTTCCCATGCATGCTCCTGCAATGAAAAATCCTAATACAATTTTATCCCCAGTGGTTGCATAGCAAGATCTTTGATAAAGTGCCTGAAAAAGAGATTCTCTTGTTTGTTCTACTGCTATAATGGCTGTTAATCCAGCAGAGTATTGCACTTGTGAGCCTTCATAAAGACCATTGTATACTCCACGATCATCTAAGCCACCCGCTACAAAACCAAAACGACAGTTGCGATTTAGAGCTTGTCTGATAGAGCCTTTTTCCGATTCTACAATCTCTTTACCATTTTTTGCCGTAATGGGTCTGAGGTTTCCTTCTTTTCCTAAACATTCGGAAGAGCCCCAGCAATTGTAAATTTCCACAACTCTTTCAAAATCGGGGTCAAATTCTTTAAAATTTGTCTCCATTCCTTTTGCCATACTAAAGGAAGCAATAGATAAGATCTCCTTAGGAGAATGGGCTCTATAGATCTTTTTCAAGGAGCTATTTTTAGCGTCTTTTTTGCGCAAGATAGGTTTATTGTCTTTAGAGTAAATCAGCTGATGAATTCCTTCTTCTAACGGTTTTCCTACCCATTGAAATCCTAAAAAAGTAGAAAATCTTAAATCCTCGTTAAATTCAGCAATTTGTGAAGAAATGACTTTCCATGTGTCGTTAGAGGTTTCTTCTGTATTTTCAAAAGAGGAGGTAGCAAAGAAATTAAAGTTTTTCTCATCACGTAAATAACGAAGACAGTTTTCAATATTATCGCCCGCATCAAATCGCTCTGATTCCCCATGTAGCTGTCCCCAGAAAATGCTTTTATCTGCATCTGAGTCTGTAGAGCATTTAATAGGGGATGAATAAAATACTTCTTTTGTTGTTAGATTGCGCAATTCAATCCTATAGATACCAGCTTCTCCAAAATATAGATTGGGAATGTTGATAAAACCGGTTTCTGGAACAAATAGCTTCCAATTTAAATTCTCGCGCAAATTTTTATAAGAAAGCTCAATTAAAGTGCCCTCAGGTGCCTGATGGGTTAAGTTCCCATAGCAGTCCTCAAAACGAATAATTACATCAAAACGCTTGTTTTTAGAAACCAATGAAGGAGCTATGATGCGAATATTTTCCAGAGAGCTCCCTTTAACATCTAAAGTAAAAATCTCAGGCTCTTTCCAGTCGCCTTTTCCTTTGGAATCAATATAAAGGTGAAAAGCCCGTTTTCTCTGTAGAAAGGTTTGAGCTCGATTTCCCTCTTTTGAGCCTTCACTAGCACCTATAATGATGATTGCTGTCTCTCCCGCTTTTAGATCAGAGCTCAGGGTGCACTCAAAGGTAGACTGACCTGTTTTTTTAGCGTTAATAGACTTACCTTCAGGGGTTTGTATCCAAATTCGATTTTTCTTTTCTTGAGAGCTAGCCTCAGGTATTTGCCAGTCGCTAATTCTGCCCTGAGAAAAAAGGTTAAATTTTAAAATAGTACCCTTAGGCAGTGTTACAGCAGTAGTGTAAAAAAATTTCCAATTTGAAACTTGACCAGCAAAAGCCAGATTAGGCTCGCAATAACAGATCGATCGACGCATGAAATCTCCTGATATTATCCAACGAACTGATATTGTGCCTGATAAGGTGATTCTTTAGCAAGAGGGTTAAAAATAAAGAGGTTTTTACCCAAAAAAACCCTTAAGAAAAGGCCCTTTCAACCTCGAAGTGCACAAAAAAGAACATATAAATACTTGAAAAAACATCTATTGTGCACCCGAGCATAGCATGTTTGTAGATAATCTCCTAAACACTTCTAGTGGAGTTTTGAAGTTGAGAGCCTTTCTAGGTCTGTTATTTAGCATAAGTTTCCACCCCTTCCATATCCTTGGAAGTCGTATCTAAAAAGCCTTGTGTTTTAGGAAAATATTGCCTAACTAGTCCGTTTGTATGCTCATTTAAGCCTCTTTCCCAAGAATGGTAGGGCGTTGCAAATTAGAAGTCTGTCTCTAGCTCGAAACTAACCATTTGGTGATAGGCAAATTCTTTTCCGTTGTCTGCTGTTAATGTGTGTACAAAATCTTTGATAGGTTTAAGTTGTTCAATTAACGCTTGACTTACTTCCTCTGCAGTTTTATACGACCAGGGCTGTTCCCTCTTCCAGAAGTTCCCTTTCTCTGCTTGTTATATTTTTTCCCTCGATGACGGAGCTCTCTATAAAGCTGTCCTCCCTGTCGTTTATCTTTCCAGATATGATTATAGATGGTCTCATGACTAACATGTTCTTTACCATGTCTTTTAAGCCATCCGGATATTTGTATATAGTGATTCCGATTCAATCGTATATAGTAGTGCCAATTCAAACGGATAGCTTAATAGGTTTCAAGTCAAAGACTTGAAACTTGTTGTTAATCCTATATTTTTCTATGTGATTAAATCGGAACCACTATATACTAGATTGATTTCAAATTAAGAATTGCATAACTAGGTTTTTTTGAAAAAACTGCTCTATCTTGCAAGAAGATGTTATCTTTTGTATAAAAATGTTTATGTATTAAAACTCTTAATTTGAATGCAAACGAGTATAGGGCTCCATTGCAACTTGATTTTTTCTTCAATACGGGTAACTATTTGAGGAGTCATTTTTTTATTGGGCTGAGAATTTTTTCTAAGAAATGCTTTTTCTTGAGCTTGCTGATGACGGTATCCTCGTTGCCCTTTATTTCTCTTAAGTTCCCTACTAATAGTGCTATGATGAACTTTTAGAATGGTTGCTATTGAGCTAGATGTATCTCCTCTAGCTTGTAAAATATAAATCTGACATCTTTGGTCATAGGTTAGGTGATGGTAGCCTTTAGGCAAGGTCTCTTTTTGTGTTTGATTGTTAAAAATCACAATAGAGATTCTTTCATCGCCTGCCTATTCTTTTTTTTAATTCTTCTGTGCACTTCAAACTTGAAAAGACTAACGAGTTTATTATATAATTAGATAAAAACTTAAAACTGGTACTTATAAATGAAAATAAATCAAATTAATAATAAACAATCATTTATCTTTAATCCTTTAAAGATCATTCAGTCCTTAGGCTGGGTTGCGGTGGCCATTTTAACCCTTCCTACTGTAATTGGCTCTTATTTTGCATGGAAAAAGCTAGTCGCTATTTGGAGTAAAAATGAAAGACCTGATACACAAAAAACAGCTGAGGTTGCTTCAGAGACTTTAGTCCAAAAAACACTAGATAAAAATAACTTAGATTTAGATGAAGAAGAAGATTTTGTTGATATGTTAAGTGAAAATCTTCCAAAACCCTTAGAAGTCAAAAAAGAAGAGTATGAACGAGTGATTGCACAATTTGAATCCTCGGGCTGTTTAGGTCCTTCTTCAGCAGAAGTTTACTTGGATTATTTAAAAAATATAAATCCTGCTTTTCATTTTAATATGCGTCTTTTAAATAAATTAAGACCTAGCTGTAATGAATTTCTAAAAACAATTGAGGTTGAAGTAAAAGAAGCAAAAGAAAAAAACGGTTCTTTGTTTTTTGTGCCTTTCTTATTAGCGGGAAATTTCCTTCGCGAGCAACATATCGTAGTAGCTGTTATTAACTTAAAAGATGAGAAAATAGAGTATTTTGATCCTAAAGGAAACCGAGTTTATTCCATCTTTGTTAGATCAGTAGATCGCAATCTAGCAGAATGGAATGAACCGACTCAAAAGTTTTTAGAGGAGCTCAGTAAAGCTCTTTTCCCTGATCAAAACCCTTCAATTATTCGTAATATAAATTATCCTCAATCTTTATGGAATAGAGTAGATTGCGGAGCACATGCTTTAGAATTTATTGAAAAAAGATTATCCGCTGATTCTTTGGAGCAGGCTTCTTCCAGTCTGACTCTTGATGGAAGGCAATTACGAAGAGAGTTAGCCCATACTTTAAAAGAAAGTCTGAAAAACCAATCATTAAAAACTTAAAAAGAACTAAATCTTCCTATAGATTTATTTAAGAGCCTGTTTAAAATCTTTTCAAAAGTAGAGCAATAAAAGCAAGAACCACCATATTCAGGCTTGTATGTAGTTTTCTTTCGCAATTTTTCCATAGCCTGCGACATTTTTCTATCCACGCAAAAGAACGCTCTACAACCCATCTTTTGGGAATAACTGTAAAAGTATGAAGTGTATTTCTTTTGGCTATTTCTACTATACATCCTAATATCTCCTGCACACTCTTTGCAAATTTTTCTCCAGAATATCCTCCATCTGCTAAAACATTTTTTACACCGAACAAATGGTTTTTATGTAGTGAACATGCTTCTATACTTATTTGCATTCAAATTAAGATTTTGAATATATAAACATTTTTATGCAAAAGATAACATCTTCTTGCAAAATAGAGCAGTTTTTTCAAAAAAAACTAGTTATGCAATTCTTAATTTGAAATCAAACTAGTATATAGTGGTTCCGATTCAATCGCATATAAAAATATAGGATAAAGACAAGTTTCAAATCGTTGACTTGAACCCCATTAAGCTAGCCGTTTGAATTGGCACTACTATATACACCCATTTCTGTCAGTGATATTAGCGGTGGTAATGTGAATCCCATTAGGAAGCCCTTGGCTATCGACTGCTATATGTCTTTTTATTCCTGATATTTTTTTCCCTGCATCATATCCTTTCTTCTCCGCTGTATCAGTATTTTTAACACTTTGAGCATCAATAATTACAAAGCTTGTTTTCTCTTTCCGACCACTGCCCAATTTTTTTTAAAACTATTTCAAGAATACTCTTAGAATTTTTATCATCTTTTTTATTCCAAAGAGGGAAATAATAATCACATCATTCCCATTTAGGACAATCTATGGGTAACATACGCCACTGGCAACCACTTGTTAAAATGTACAAAATTCCACAAAAAATATCATATAGATCAACTCTTCGTGGACGTGTTTTTTTGCGTGTAGACTCAAGTATTAGATGGATTTTGCTAAATTGTTTACGAGAAATATCGCTTGGATAAGAGCGGGTCATAACTACCTCCAAAGGTTTTATGAAAACTATCATTATACCTTAATGAGAAGATTTTAAACAGGCTCTAAGATAATGGTTTATTTTGCATGTAGTGCATTTTTAAGCAATCAAGGACAGTGAGTGATTTTGATTTTTTCAATAGAGCGTTCGGTAGAGCTTAAAATTTCTATATCAAAGTTATCTTGATGTAGGCGCCAGCCTTTAGAAGGGATGGCTCCTGCTCGGTGCACTACAAATCCTCCAATGGTATCGTACTCGGGACTTTGGGGGATGCGTATACCTAATTCTGCTTCAATATCGAGAATAGACATCTTAGCGCTGATAATCCACCCTTCTGCGTTGGGTAGTGTTGTGTATAGGCTTTCTGTGCCTACGTCGTATTCATCAGCGATTTCTCCTACTAACTCTTCTAAAATATCTTCGATCGTTACAATGCCTTCTGTTCCTCCCCATTCATCCACTACAATGGCAAGGTGGATTTGTTTATTACGAAATTCTTGCAATAAATAAGCAATTTTTTTGGTTTCTGGTGTATAGAGAACAGGTTTGATGATTTTTTCTATAGAAGAAGAAAGCAGCTTAGCATCATTTTGATGTTCGATATGCACTTTTAGAATGTCTTTATAGAGTAGAACTCCAACAATATTGTCAACAGTGTCTTTATAAACAGGGATACGGCTAAAGTTTTCTATAAGAAAAACTTTAGCCGCTTCTGTTAAAAAGGTTGTTGAAGGCAAGCTGACTAGGTTGACTCTAGGAACCATAACTTCTCTGACAATTCTTTCTTTAAAAGACACAATAGAGCCAATCAGTTTTTGCTCATTTGCATCTAAATAAACCCCTAACTCCGTTTCTTGTAATAGCTCGTGGATCTTGTCTTTCAGTCGAAAACCAAAAGGGCTTTTTTTATCTTGAGAGAGCTTAACAGAAAGTAATTGTATCAATCTAAAAAAGGGAGCTGTTAAAGGAATACACATAGATAAAATCAGAGAGCAGGGCGCTGCTAAAATGGATAGTGTCTTTTTTGGTTTAAATCGACCAAATAGACTAAAGAGACAATCTGTTGTCAATGAAGTAAGAATGATTGCGCAAATGATAAAAATCATCGCTTTTTGATCATAAAGTAGCTCTTCAGATAAATTGCTTTGGAACATTTTTTGCTTTATCAAAAGAAAAAAAGCCGTTAAAACAAAGCCAATACGTAGAATGTGCTTTGTAAAACTCAAAGAAAAAAGAATACCTTCCCACTTTTGTTTACCAAAAAAAATCTGAAGAAAATAACGGAAAAATAAAGGGAGATGCTTTTGTTTTAAATAATCTTCTACTTGTAGTTTTCCCATTTGTTGCAGAGCAACAGAAACAGCGGTTAAAGCACTGGACCCAATTAAGAATAAAAAAGTGATTATACCATAAAAAGTAGTCAAAATAGCATTCCTTTAATCTAGTGCAAGTAGTCCTTTTTGTTTTAGGCATTTTAGACAAGCATTTTCTTTTCTTTTCATTTGCGCTCTTAAATCAGGTTTTTCATCTTCAAAACCGATTAAATGCAAAATGCCGTGAACTACATAACGACATAACTCTTCAAAAGGATTTATTTGATATTTTTTAGCATACTGCTTAGCCATTTTGGGGCAAATAAATATTTCACCTAAAAGGTGGTACCCATTCCGCTTGTAGGGAATAGAATCTATGGGGAAAGTAATGCAATCTGTGGGAGCGGGATTTTGAAAAAAAAGGGCATGTAGTTGAGAAATTCTTTTTTCAGAGACAAACTGAATGCTTATTTCATCCGTTTTGATTTGTAGCAATTCAAATAAAAAAAAGACCACCTTTTTTATTTTAACCTTAGAAAAATGGAGGTCTTTTTGTGAATTTAAAATTTTTATTTGCAAAACTAGAAAGAATTGGGTGTTTTGGGTAAGTTGGTTACTTTTACATTTTCTCCATCTTTCCATTTGCCAAGACGACGCAAAACGTCAACCCTTTCAAATCTTTTAAGGACATTGCGCTTTTTAGCGGATTTACTCGATTTTCCATAGCTTGGGTGTCTAGACATAACTCCTTTTTACCTTTTTAAATTATTTAATTTTAGGAATAAAAGCTCTTTGGGCTAACTCTGTATCGATTGCATTTGCATGCACTTTAAACCCTTGAGGGAGATTATCCTTTTTAGGGCCTGTTTTAGTCGAAGGACAGCGAGGACGACGGGGGGATATATTGCGAATTCTTTCTTGTTTGCTTAAACGGACCATAACATAAGCTCCTAAGTATCTTTTCTATAATGAGAAATTGTATGAATTTTGGACTAAAATAGCAAGTCTTCAGTTTATAGAAAGAAAAAATCAAATTTTTATCATGTTTCATTTGCAGGGGCTTGTATAGGATGAATAACTCCACAGGAAATTAAAAATTTAAAAGCATCTTCTACTGAAATTTCGACTGGATAGCTTAATACTTTAGGCGTTAAAAGGATAAAACCAGACATGGGATGAGGAGCTGTAGGAACAAATACGGCAATTTCTATAGCAGAGACTTGTTTAGTAAAGATTTCTGGTAG
This sequence comes from Candidatus Rhabdochlamydia oedothoracis, assembly GCF_019453995.1. NCBI lineage: Bacteria > Pseudomonadati > Chlamydiota > Chlamydiia > Parachlamydiales > Candidatus Rhabdochlamydiaceae > Candidatus Rhabdochlamydia > Candidatus Rhabdochlamydia oedothoracis. Next base: position 1,088,935 of record NZ_CP075587.1, read on the forward strand.
TGTTTCACTAGTTACAAAGCCAAGAGCAAATGTATCTTTATGTGGAAAAGGCACGAGTACTGTTTGCTTGAATGTCTTTTCTTTTCCAGAAAACACGACTTTTGTTAAATCGTGACTGATTTTATAAATCTTTTTTATAAAAGGCAGGCGAGAGAAAAGACGATCGGTAAGATGTAAAAAAGAGCGCAGGAAAAATTCTCTACTGCAAAATCCGAGAATAAAAATCACAACAATCCAGAAAGCTAAGGCAAACATGTGGCTTAACACTTTAATGAGCACATCGTGATTAGCTAAAGAGAAAAAGGGCGTTTGTGGATGATGCATTAAAATATCTTGAATAACACCAATCAGAGGGGTGGTAACTAGTTCTACCAACCAAATCACAATGACACAGGTTAATATAAGAGGTAAAAGAGTAATGAATCCTGTAAAAAAATATTTTTTCATAGAGGAGTACTCGGTTTCACAGGAGGAACAATCACCCCGCAGGAAACAATATATTTAATAGCGTCTTCTGGACGCATATCAACACAGAGAAGTTGTTCTCGAGGATACATTAAAAGAAACCCTGTTGTTGGATTAGGCGTAGTTGGAATCAAGACAGAAACTAGATCATTATTTACAGAATGAGAGCACATTTCAGGAGCATCTCGAGAAACGAGTCCAATTACATAGACCCCTTCTCTTGGAAAGGGGACCATTACAACTTGCTTAAAAGAGTTTTTTTCCTTGGAAAAAAGTGTTTTAATGATATCCTGGGTGGTTTTATATACGGTGTTTACAATAGGAATTCGATGGATGATTTTATCACCTAGTCTAAATAGGGAATTAATGACAAACCAACGAGTAATGGCTCCTAGTAAAACAGTGATAATGAATAATAAGATAAGAATAACTACTTGACTGGTATAGCGGACGAGATGTTCTGGAGACAAAAAAAGAAAATTTCGATTTAACAAGTTCATTTTCGATAAAACAGCAGAAACCACTCCGATAAAGGGCTGTGTCAGGAAATTAATTAAAAATAGTAAAACAGCAATAGTTACAGCAAGAGGGAGTAAGATAACAAGACCTGTAAGAAAATATTTTTTCATCGCTTCTCTTCGTTTTTTATAATTCTAACAATATAGTTTTTCAAGTTTAAAACGCCAAGGTAAAAGCGCATCTTGACCAGCGTAATCAATTCCAATACGAGGACCTTGGTAAATTTGCGTTTGATCTATGGATACATTACTATTTGCAATCCAGATACAAGGAGAGTTAAGAGGTATTGCGTTGTGAGTAAGATCAATTCCCAAAGCCTGGCATACACTACCTGGACCATTGGTTAATTTAGGATGTAAAGAGGTTTTTTTGCGTCTTTTTAGCATGGTTTCAATTCCAACAGTTGGAAAAATTGCCCGGATTAATACAGCATGAGGAACACCTTCGGTATGGGTAACCACATTTAAAAGGTAATGGATTCCGTAACACAGATAAATATAGGTAATTCCTCCGTTTTGGTACATTGCAAGATTGCGCTTGGTTTTGCGATAATTATAGGCGTGACAGGCCCTGTCTTCTGCGCCCTTATACGCCTCTGTTTCTATAATTATACCGCCGGTAATCTGATCGTTCATTTGGGTTAATAAAAGCTTTCCTAATAGATCGCGTGCTATTTGTACTACATCTTCGCGTTGGTAAAAAGAAATAGGAAGTACAAAGCTCATCGATTTCTCTTACATTTTTTGGAGTTTTGCTTTTGTTTAAGCGTCCAGCGGCTTTCTAGAAAAATGAGATCAATGCGTGCTATTTGTACGGATATTTCTTCTCCTAGCCTATGTATATGTCCTGTAAAACGTCCTTTTAAGAGAGAGGATTTCTCATCAAAAATAAAATAGTCGTCTTCAAGCTCAGAGATGTGTAAAAATCCTTCTAGCATTAATTCTATAAGTTCAAAATATAGGCCAAAAGGTTTAATTTTGGTTACTATTGCTGCATGGTATCGAAGAGGATCTCGTAGAAATTCCTTTTCCAATAAACGAAGTTTTTTTAAGGTAACAACGCTATTTTCTGCTCGGAAGCTAATCCTTTCTTGTTCTGAGCAATGCGTGGCTATTTCTTTTAGATCAAGCTCTTTTGGTTCTTCATTAAAGAGCAGTCTTTGAATGATTAAATCGCTGTAGCGTCGAATAGGGCTTGTAAAATGACAATAGTGTTCTAAACAAAGGCCAAAATGGCCCATATTCTCTGTGGAATACTGCGCTAATTTCATGCTGCGAATAAATGCTATAGAAAGTTGAGATAAAAAGGGGCTTTCTTGAGCTTGCTGAAATAATTCTGGTATATCTTTGAAAGTGCTATTACTAGCTACATTTAATCCAAATGTACGCGCTAATTCAAAAAATTCCCTTATGTTTTCTGGGTTAGGTTCTTCATGCACACGGTAAATGAGTTGTTTACCTCTCTTGGTTAGTTCTAAGGCTACAAGCTCATTAGCTTTAAGCATAAATTCTTCAACTAATTGGTGAGTAATATCATATTCAATTTTCTTTACTCCCAAGGGTAAACCATTTTTATCAATAACCAAAGAAACTTCTGGCAGAGAAAAATCAATACTTCCGCGCTCTCGGCGTTGTTTTTTTAGCAATAGGCATAAGTCTACCATTAGCTGTAGAGTAGGAGCGTGGATATTTTTTTTCTTACCGTCTAAAACTTCTTTAGCCTCGAAATAACTAAAGCGTTTTGTGCTTTTGATATAAGAGCGTACGATTTCAAAGAGTAAAACTTTTCCCTCTTGATCCAACTTTATTAATACGGATACAGTCAAACGATTTACATTAGCTTTTAAACTACAGAGTTGATTGGATAACTCTTCTGGCAGCATAGGAACACAAGTCCCTGGGAAGTAGGTAGAATTAGCCCTTAAGAGGGCTTCTTGGTCTAAAAGAGAATTTGGCTTCACATAATGAGCTACATCTGCAATATGGACACCCAAATGAAAATGTCCTTTCTCGCCTTTGGTTAAAGAAAGGGCATCATCAAAGTCTTTTGCAGTATCGGGATCTATGGTAAAGCAAGTAATCCCTGTTAAGTCCATCCTATTTTTAAGATCAGAAGCTCGTACTCTGTTTCCAAAACCTTTTGCTTCTGTAATGACATTTTCAGGGAAATCAGAGCGTAGGTTAAATTCAAGAGTTGTTGCTTTAACATCGCAAGAAGGATCTATGATATTGCCAATAATTTGAGATAATGTACAAACAGTGGGTTTTTCTTTAGATCCCCATTCGTCAACCCGTAGGATAACCCTGTCTCCTATTTTACAAGAAATAGCAGGTGAAGAGCGGATGACAATAGGTTTATTCTTTCCTAATAGAGGTACATGAGCCGCGAGTTCTGTAGCAGAATGGACAGCGCAAATAGTTCCTGCCAATTGACTATGAGCTCTTTTTAAAATAGAAAGGATTTTACCTTCGGGCCCTTTTTCTGAAGAGGAATTTGTGTTGACTGCTACCTTCACAAGATCCCCATCGATAGCGGATTCTGTATAATTTTTAGGAATGAAAATATCTTGAGGCCATTTTACGCGCTCATCGGGAATCACAAATCCAAATCCTTTAGGATGTAGTCTAAGAGTCCCATTTAAGGTTTGTTCCTGACCTTGTTTTTTGGGATACAACTTCTTTCTTCTTAAACAGATCTGATTACCTTTTATTAAATCATCAATGGCTAACTGAAATGTAATGGATGAAGAAGGAGATAGGTGGATTTTTATAAATAATTCTTCTGCGGTTAGGGGTTGATAAGAATGTTTCTGAATACATTCTAGAATGAGATTTGCACATTTTTGAGAGGAAAGACCCTTTTTTCTTTTTACCATTACAGGATTCCTCTTTGTATTAAATGATGGTGGAGTATTTCTGGTTTTAAATAGATCTCTGAATCAATGTTTAAAGAACGTGCTGCTTGTACAAAATCCGGGACATCATCGATATAAAAACACTCTTTATAAGAACAGTTTCCTATTTCCAGAGCTTTTTGGTAGATTTCTTTCTCCGGTTTGCGAGCCCCAACTTCATAAGATAGAACAAATCCATCAAATAGTTGTAGGAAAGCAAAATGCTTTTGAGCAAAGCTAAAGTGAGCATCGCACGTGTTAGATAGAAGAAAAAGTTTTACTCCTCGAGCTTTCATTTTTTCTAAAAAAGCAATTACGGGAAGGTTAGGCTGGAAAATATTGCTTAATGCATGAGTAAAATCGGTAAAAGAGATAGGTTTTCCTCCTAATTCTAGTAAATCGGAATAAAGGGTTTGTGTGGTTATAAAACCTCTTTCATAATCATCAAGGTACTTTTGAAACAAAAAAGAGATTTCTTCTAAGCTCAAATTACAACAAGTAGCAACTTGTTGCTTCATTTTATGATGATCGAAGAATAAAAGCACATTACCTAAATCAAAAAAAACTGTATATTTCATGTGATAAAAGTGTATCCAAGACATATACCAATTAAAGAAATAATCATTTTATCTTTTTTTGGTAGCTTAAGAGAGTATTAGCAAGGAGCATAGAAATTGTCATAGGTCCTACACCTCCTGGAACAGGAGTAATATAAGAACAATTAGGAGCTACTTCATCAAAAGCAACATCTCCTACAATCCGCTTTTCTCCTTGATCATTTATAATGTGGTTAATCCCTACATCAATTACAGCCGCGTGAGGTTTAACCATATTTTTTTTAATGAAAGCTGGTTTGCCAATAGCTGCGATTAAAACATCCGCTTGTTTGCAAATCTCTTCTAATTTCTCAGAAAAACTATGTACTAAAGTAACTGTTGCATTGCAGTGAGGGGCTTTTTGCATTAAAAGCGCTGCTAAAGGCTTTCCAACGATATTGCTTCTTCCTACGATAACAACGTGCTTACCTAATAAAGGAATCTGAGATTGCGTTAATAATACATGAATGCCTTGAGGTGTGCAAGGAATAAACCCATCCCTTTCTCCAAGTAATAGCTTACCCATGTTAAAGGGATTAAACCCATCTACATCTTTTTCAGGATCAATCATTTGCATAATTAGAAAAGGATTTATGTGCTCTGGTAAAGGTAGTTGTACCAAAATGCCATTTACCGCAGAATCTAGGTTTAAACGTTTAATTTCTAAAACGACTTGGGCTTCAGAAACATGAGAGGGGAATTCAACATCAAAAGAGACAATTCCTACTTCTTGACAGCGCTTTTTTTTCATACGGATATAGCTATGAGAAGCAGGATTATCTCCTACGCGTATAAAAGCTAATCCAGGAGGGCGCTTTTGTAGTTTGGCGATAGAGGATTTGATTCTCTCTTGAATCGTTTTTGCAATGGATATGCCATCAATGAGTTTCATGTATACCTTTGTTTAAATGGTCAATCATAATTGGATGTAGATGTTTAAGGGGTTCCTGTTCTTAAGATTTTAGAAAAATGCTCTATACAATGCAGAGGATCCTTATGTACATCATAAGGAAATCCCATTGCTAGAAGGGCTTGATTTATTTGCGATACCGAAGAAATATTTAGAGATTGACCGTTAAGAAAAGCTCCTTGTTGTTTTTGAGCAAAAAATAATTCTTTTGTCATAGTTGATATACAATACCACAGACTATTTCTTTATCAACAGTTACAGCAATACTAATCGAAAAAAGTGGGAGTTCATTTGTAAAATTTACAGTGCTATCTAGAGGATCAATAATCCAAGTAGCTGGACACCATTGCTGTATATAGTGGTTCCGATTCAATCGTATAGAAAAATATTTTGTTTTGTGTTAAGCTATTGAGTATGAAAAAACTGATCCCTAGCCAGAGAGCTGACTTAGAACACAAGTTAAAGCATCCAAAAGACTATTCTGAACGGAATAGGCTTTGTGTAATTTTGGGCTATGATGAGGGTATCTCAACAAAAAATCTTGCTAAAACACTCCGGATAAGCCCTATCACTGTTCAGAAATACCTCAGAGAATATGATTCCGAAAATAAAACTGGAAGTAGCCCTCGAGGCGGTAGCAAATCAAAACTTTCACAAGACCAAAAAGAGTCTCTACTAAAACACCTACAGGAAAAGACCTATCTTAAAGTCAAAGGGATCATAGCTTATGTGCATGAGCAATATGGGATAAAATATTCCCGAAGTGGCATGACAGATTGGCTCATACAGCACGGATTTGTTTATAAACGTCCTAAAAAGATTCCTGGGAAATTAGATCCTGAAAAACAACGAATTTTCATAGAACAATATAGGGCTTTAAAGGAGACCTTAAACCCTGATGAAGAGATCTATTTCATAGATGCTGTGCATCCTGAACATCAGTCCCAAGCCGTATGTGGATGGATCAAAAAAGGCGTTCAAAAGACTTTGCAGACATCCGGGAAACAATTGCGATTGCATTTTGCTGGAGCTCTTTGCCTGACAGGAATGAAGATTTTTACAGAGGAATATAAGACAGTTGATGCCGATGCAATGCTCGATTTTTTCAAGAAGCTAGAAAAACAGACAGAGGCTCGAATTATTCATGTAATTTTGGATAATGCAAGATCAAACAAAAATAAGAAACTAGAAGAGTTTCTGATGTCTTCTAGGATTAAAGTGCACTATCTCCCTCCTTATTCGCCGAATTTGAATCCTATTGAACGCTTGTGGAAGATCTTAAAGGAAAAGAAGGTATACAATCGATATTACGAAACGTCGGTGACTTTTTTTCAGGCAATTAGAGGATTCTTCTTAGAAGAGATACCGAAAATAACAGATATTTTGAAATGTAGGATAAACGACAAGTTTCAAGTCGTTGACTTAAATCCCATTAAGCTAGCCGTTTGAATCGGCACTAGTATATAAGAGCCGCTTTCTTCTGCAATAATTGAAAGGGTGGGATAGCGGCTTTTAATGGCTGTAATAAGGAGATCCTCAGATGCTCTATCATACTCTGTTACTAGATTTTGTTTGCCAGGTTTTGAACCGATCATAAATTGAGAATCAAATCCTTTTTTTAAAATATCGCCAGCTAAAAGAGCTACTTCAGTAGCAAAAGAGACCCATTCTTTAATGATTTTAGTCATAAAACCTCTAGCGGTTTGCATTTAGTCTTTATAAAGAGAATTACGACCAATCATAGCTTTCCAATTCATTTTTCTTGAATAGATAAACAATATAACAGGGAGATATATCCATAAAAAGACAGCAAGCGCATCACAAATAGGCAGCAATATAAAATCGATGAAAATTAACTTCCAAGATAAATGACATTCTAGATGAGTTGCGCAGTAAAAAATCCATTGAAATATAGTCATAGACGCGCTAATTAATCCTGTTAACAAACAAATCGAGTGTAGTTTTTCTTCAAAAAAGTGTTTTTTTTGCCTGTGCAATAAAAAAGTTGTTAAGCAAGTATTTAGTGCATAGAAACCAAAACGCAAATCAGAGTTTATCAAATCTAATAACAAACCGCATCCTAAAGTAATCCAAAGAGAAGAGACCAAGGAAGTACGTAAATAAAGAAGAGCAAAAAAAGCAGTAAAGGGAATTAAATGTATCTGAGGATAAACCGCTGTGCTAAATAGCGTGCATAACAAAGTAACTAAAAATACATATAGAAGAGAAGCAGAGGCCATGAAGGGATTATTAAAATGCTCCTTTAGAGGCGATCATTTCAGGAATGGTTTTTGCGATTAATTGCATATCAAGTAGGAAAGAGTACGTTTGAACATAGCTTAAATCTAATGCAATTCTCTTCTCAAAACTCAAAGCGCTTCTCCCTGAGGTTTGCCATATACCTGTAAGTCCTGGTTTAACAGAGAATAGAACATCAATATTGCTTCCGATTAGCTCTTTAATTCTCTTTTCTTCCCGAGGTAAATAGGGTCTTGGTCCAACGATGCTTAAATCTCCCTTTAACACATTCCAAAACTGAGGAAGTTCATCAAGCGAGGTTTTGCGGATCAATCTACCTATATATGTTAGTCTTGGATCATTTTTTAGCTTAAAAAACTTTTGCCATTCCCTGTTCAATTTAGGCTGCTGTTTGAGCAAATGCTGTAAACGAGAATCTGCATCGCAATACATGGAACGAAACTTCCAAAATTTAAATAACCGACCTTTGTGCCCTAGCCTTAAGCTGCAGTAAAAAACAGGCCCTTTTGAAGAGAGTTTAATCAAAAATGCAATTACTATAAAAAGCAAAAGCCCCAAAAGTAAAGCTATTGAGCTAAACAGAATGTCAAAGATGCGTTTTCTCCTTTTAAAAGGGACAATCTCTAAAGAGGCTGCTAAAGTAGGATCTGACGAGATTCGATCTAAAGTCATTATTTACTCTTAATGAATCAACATTGATTTACATTATTAAATACATAAGAAATTATTGTCAAATTTAAGCCAACTTAACAATAGATCTCTTGCATAACTTGTAGATATTTTTCTTCCCATTTTTTAAACAAATCAAGAGTAGATTACGTATTGATAGAGTCGGAAGAAAGAGTTGTAACTTCTAAGAGCCTGTTTAAAATCTTCTCATTAAGGTATAATGATAGTTTTCATAAAACCTTTGGAGGTAGTTATGACCCGCTCTTATCCAAGCGATATTTCTCGTAAACAATTTAGCAAAATCCATCTAAGACTTGAGTCTACACGCAAAAAAACACGTTCACGAAGAGTTGATCTATAGGATATTTTTTGTGGAATTTTGTACATTTTAAAAAGTGGTTGCCAGTGGCATATGTTACCCATAGAATATCCTAAATGGGAATGATGTGATTATTATTTCCCTCTTTGGAATAAAAAAGATGATAAAAATTCTAAGAGCCTGTTTAAAATCTTTTCAAAAGTAGAGCAATAAAAGCAAGAACCACCATATTCAGGCTTGTATATAGTTTTCTTTCGCAATTTTTCCATAGCCTGCGACATTTTTCTATCCACGCAAAAGAACGCTCTACAACCCATCTTTTGGAAATAACTGTAAAAGTATGAAGTGTATTTCTTTTGGCTATTTCTACTATACATCCTAATATCTCCTGCACACTCTTTGCAAATTTTTCTCCAGAATATCCTCCATCTGCTAAAACATTTTTTACACCGAATAAATGGTTTTTATGTAGTGAAAATGCTTCTATACACCCATTTCTGTCAGTGATATTAGCGGTGGTAATGTGAATCGCATGAGGAAGCCCTTGGCTATCGACTGCTATATGTCTTTTTATTCCTGATATTTTTTTCCCTGCATCATATCCTTTCTTCTCCGCTGTATCAGTATTTTTAACACTTTGCGCATCAATAATTACAAAGCTTGTTTTCTCTTTCCGACCACTGCTTTTTCTGGCCTCGCCAACCAATTTTTTTTAAAACTATTTCAAGAATACTCTTAGAATTTTTATCCTCTTTTTTATTCCAAAGATGGAAATAATAATAACACAATTCCCATTTAGGATATTCTATGGGTAACATACGCCACTGGCAACCACTTTTTAAAATGTACAAAATTCCACAAAAAATATCATATAGATCAACTCTTCGTGGACGTGTTTTTTTGCGTGTAGACTCAAGTATTAGATGGATTTTGCTAAATTGTTTACGAGAGATATCGCTTGGATAAGAGCGGGTCATAATTACCTCCAAAGGTTTTATGAAAACTATCATTATACCTTAATGAGAAGATTTTAAACAGGCTCTAAGAGTATTCTTGAAATAGTTTTAAAAAAAATTAGTTGGCGAGGTCAGAAAAAGCAGTGGTCGGAAAGAGAAAACAAGCTTTGTAATTATTGATGCTCAAAGTGTTAAAAATACTGATGCAGCGGAGAAGATAAGGATATGATGTAGGGGGAAAAATATCAGGAATAAAAAGACATCTAGCGTCGATACCCAAGGGATTCCTCATGCGATTCACATTACCACCGCTAATATCACTGACAGAAATGGGTGTATAGAAGCATTTTCACTACATAAAAACCATTTGTTCGGTGTAAAAAATGTTTTAGCAGATGGAGGATATTCTGGAGAAAAATTTGCAAAGAGTGTGCAGGAGATATTAGGATGTATAGTAGAAATAGCCAAAAGAAATACACTTCATACTTTTACAGTTATTCCCAAAAGATGGGTTGTAGAGCGTTCTTTTGCGTGGATAGAAAAATGTCGCAGGCTATGGAAAAATTGCGAAAGAAAACTACATACAAGCCTGAATATGGTGGTTCTTGCTTTTATTGCTCTACTTTTGAAAAGATTTTAAACAGGCTCTTAGAAGGAGGAGATCCTTATAGAGATAAGATCTTCTTTGGTATTGTCGAATATGGTTCAACAGTTGGTGAACCTAATTGGGAATATTGTTCTTAATACTTCTCGACTTAATCAAGTAAATGTTATAGAGTTTACGCTCATCTTATATCAAAGATAGCCTTTTTAGACGGCCCTTTCAACCTTGAAGTGCACAAAAAAGAACATATAAATACTTGAAAAAACATCTATTGTGCACCCGAGCATAGCATGTTTGTAGATAATCTCGTAAACACTTCTAGTGGAGTTTCGAAGTTGAGAGCCTTTCTAGGTCTGTTATTTAGTAAAGTTTCCACCCTTTCTATATCCTTGGAAGTCGTATCTAAAAAGCTTTGTGTTTTAGGAAAATATTGCCTAACTAGTCCGTTTGTATGCTCATTTAAGCCTCTTTCCCAAGAATGGTAGGGCGTTGCAAAGTAGAAGTCTGTCTCTAGCTCGAAACTAACCATTTGGTGATAGGCAAATTCTTTTCCGTTGTCTGCTGTTAATGTGTGTACAAAATCTTTGATAGGTTTAAGTTGTTCAATTAACGCTTGACTTACTTCCTCTGCAGTTTTATGAGAAACTTTGGCGAGCTTAGTTAGCTTGGAAGTTCTTTCTACCATTGATACAATTACGCCTTTATGTCCTGCCCCTATGACTGTATCTAGTTCCCAGTCTCCTAAACGAGTCTTTTTTTCTACAATACAAGGCCGTTGCTTAATATCTATACGACCAGGCATGTTCCCTCTTCCAGAAGCTCCCTTTCTCTGCTTGTTATATTTTTTCCCTCGATGACGGAGCTCTCTATAAAGCTGTCCTCCCTGTCGTTTATCTTTCCAGATATGATTATAGATGGTCTCATGACTAACATGTTCTTTACCATGTCTTTTAAGCCATCCGGATATTTGTATAGGGCTCCATTGCAACTTGATTTTTTCTTCAATACGGGTAACTATTTGAGGAGTCATTTTTTTATTGGGCTGAGAATTTTTTCTAAGAAATGCTTTTTCTTGAGCTTGCTGATGACGGTATCCTCGTTGCCCTTTATTTCTCTTAAGTTCCCTACTAATAGTGCTATGATGAACTTTTAGAATGTTTGCTATTGAGCTAGATGTATCTCCTCTAGCTTTTAAAATATAAATCTGACATCTTTGGTCATAGGTTAGGTGATGGTAGCCTTTAGGCAAGGTCTCTCCTTGTGTTTGATTGTTAAAAATCACAATAGAGATTCTTTCATCGCCTGCCTATTCTTTTTTTAATTCTTCTGTGCACTTCAAACTTGAAAAGACTGTATCTAAAAAGCTTTGTGTTTTAGGAAAATATTGCCTAACTAGTCCGTTTGTATGCTCATTTAAGCCTCTTTCCCAAGAATGGTAGGGCGTTGCAAAGTAGAAGTCTGTCTCTAGCTCGAAACTAACCATTTGGTGATAGGCAAATTCTTTTCCGTTGTCTGCTGTTAATGTGTGTACAAAATCTTTGATAGGTTTAAGTTGTTCAATTAACGCTTGACTTACTTCCTCTGCAGTTTTATGAGAAACTTTGGCGAGCTTAGTTAGCTTGGAAGTTCTTTCTACCATTGATACAATTACGCCTTTATGTCCTGCCCCTATGACTGTATCTAGTTCCCAGTCTCCTAAACGAGTCTTTTTTTCTACAATACAAGGCCGTTGCTTAATATCTATACGACCAGGCATGTTCCCTCTTCCAGAAGCTCCCTTTCTCTGCTTGTTATATTTTTTCCCTCGATGACGGAGCTCTCTATAAAGCTGTCCTCCCTGTCGTTTATCTTTCCAGATATGATTATAGATGGTCTCATGACTAACATGTTCTTTACCATGTCTTTTAAGCCATCCGGATATTTGTATAGGGCTCCATTGCAACTTGATTTTTTCTTCAATACGGGTAACTATTTGAGGAGTCATTTTTTTATTGGGCTGAGAATTTTTTCTAAGAAATGCTTTTTCTTGAGCTTGCTGATGACGGTATCCTCGTTGCCCTTTATTTCTCTTAAGTTCCCTACTAATAGTGCTATGATGAACTTTTAGAATGTTTGCTATTGAGCTAGATGTATCTCCTCTAGCTTTTAAAATATAAATCTGACATCTTTGGTCATAGGTTAGGTGATGGTAGCCTTTAGGCAAGGTCTCTCCTTGTGTTTGATTGTTAAAAATCACAATAGAGATTCTTTCATCGCCTGCCTATTCTTTTTTTAATTCTTCTGTGCACTTCAAACTTGAAAAGACTATTTTTTTATTGGGCTGAGAATTTTTTCTAAGAAATGCTTTTTCTTGAGCTTGCTGATGACGGTATCCTCGTTGCCCTTTATTTCTCTTAAGTTCCCTACTAATAGTGCTATGATGAACTTTTAGAATGTTTGCTATTGAGCTAGATGTATCTCCTCTAGCTTTTAAAATATAAATCTGACATCTTTGGTCATAGGTTAGGTGATGGTAGCCTTTAGGCAAGGTCTCTCCTTGTGTTTGATTGTTAAAAATCACAATAGAGATTCTTTCATCGCCTGCCTATTCTTTTTTTAATTCTTCTGTGCACTTCAAACTTGAAAAGACTTTTATCTCATTACCTAGTCACAGGATTTAGAAAAAGAGCTATAGATCCCCTATGTATGGATGCAAGGAAGCTGAGTACGATTCTTGCTTTGAAAATAAATAAGACAGACAAAAATGATGCACGAGGAATCGCAGAAGCTCTTCGATCAGGTATGTATACACGAGTACACTGTAAGCCCCAAGATTCAGTAGAAAAAAGCATTTTGTTAGTTTCCAGAAGAGCGCTAATTAAACAGCAAACGCAGAAATACTGTAAGGGGCTTGCTTAAAAGTTACGGAATACGATTGGGATCTGTGGGATCCAAAAGATTTTCGTCTGTGGTTGTAAAGCAGATAGAAAAACAGGAAAAAAGTATTGTTCTGAGCATAACCTCTCTATTAAATACCTTTGATAAGGTAGTTGAGGAAGTAGAAAAACTGGATAAAGAAATGCTTAAGCTGGTCAGTCAAGATAAAGAAGTACAACGGCTTATGACAATCCCTGGCGTAGGACCTGTAACAGCATTAACCTATAAAACAGAAATTTTTGATCCCACTCGTTTTAACGATTCTAAATCAGTAGGAGCCTATCTTGGTATGACGCCTAAACAGTATGCCTCCGGAGAGGTGCAAAGACAGGGAAGAATTTCAAAATGTGGATCCAGTGAACTTAGATCTCTATTAGTTGAAGCCGGAATAGTAATGCTGACACGAAGTAAGAAATGGAGCAAGCTAAAAGCTTGGGGATTAAAAATCATGAGAAAAAAAGGAATGAAGAAAGCCGCCTTAGCAGTAGGTAGAAAGTTATCCGTAATTATGCATAAGATACTGATTGAACAAAAAGAATTTATTTACGGTGAGCCAAAGGCAGCTTAAAAACGCATTTTTTTAGAAATAAAAACATTAGGAAAAGTGACTAAAATTTTTTGCAGGAGAAAACCGAAGAAATAGGTAAAGACGACAAATGAGTTGGCTCTTAGAAGCCGTAATATACATTGTCTTGCCCATTTCATTTCGGATAGCATAATGGAGCGAAGAATCTAAAATAGTTTTCTTCAAAAAGACTCCGCAGAGAACCCTGGACTTATCTCCCGCATTAAACTTTGCTGTCCTAAGATCTTAAAAAACGCCTTTTATTTTGCAATCAAAATATCGGCTCGGAGAGCTTATGAAGAATTAAGAGAATTTATATTCCCCTTGTGTGCAATTAGAGAACGCCATCAGCTATGGTTTCTTTACTGCACCGCTTAAACTTCACCAGTCTTTTCAAGTTTGAAGTGCACAGAAGAATTAAAAAAAGAATAGGCAGGCGATGAAAGAATCTCTATTGTGATTTTTAACAATCAAACACAAGGAGAGACCTTGCCTAAAGGCTACCATCACCTAACCTATGACCAAAGATGTCAGATTTATATTTTAAAAGCTAGAGGAGATACATCTAGCTCAATAGCAAACATTCTAAAAGTTCATCATAGCACTATTAGTAGGGAACTTAAGAGAAATAAAGGGCAACGAGGATACCGTCATCAGCAAGCTCAAGAAAAAGCATTTCTTAGAAAAAATTCTCAGCCCAATAAAAAAATGACTCCTCAAATAGTTACCCGTATTGAAGAAAAAATCAAGTTGCAATGGAGCCCTATACAAATATCCGGATGGCTTAAAAGACATGGTAAAGAACATGTTAGTCATGAGACCATCTATAATCATATCTGGAAAGATAAACGACAGGGAGGACAGCTTTATAGAGAGCTCCGTCATCGAGGGAAAAAATATAACAAGCAGAGAAAGGGAGCTTCTGGAAGAGGGAACATGCCTGGTCGTATAGATATTAAGCAACGGCCTTGTATTGTAGAAAAAAAGACTCGTTTAGGAGACTGGGAACTAGATACAGTCATAGGGGCAGGACATAAAGGCGTAATTGTATCAATGGTAGAAAGAACTTCCAAGCTAACTAAGCTCGCCAAAGTTTCTCATAAAACTGCAGAGGAAGTAAGTCAAGCGTTAATTGAACAACTTAAACCTATCAAAGATTTTGTACACACATTAACAGCAGACAACGGAAAAGAATTTGCCTATCACCAAATGGTTAGTTTCGAGCTAGAGACAGACTTCTACTTTGCAACGCCCTACCATTCTTGGGAAAGAGGCTTAAATGAGCATACAAACGGACTAGTTAGGCAATATTTTCCTAAAACACAAAGCTTTTTAGATACGACTTCCAAGGATATAGAAAGGGTGGAAACTTTACTAAATAACAGACCTAGAAAGGCTCTCAACTTCGAAACTCCACTAGAAGTGTTTACGAGATTATCTACAAACATGCTATGCTCGGGTGCACAATAGATGTTTTTTCAAGTATTTATATGTTCTTTTTTGTGCACTTCAAGGTTGAAAGGGCCAAACATCCACTTTCAAAGCCAACAACGATTTCTTGAAAATCTCTTTTGGAAAAATCATCTGCTAGTAAATCAGGATCTGTTTTTTCTGAACCTTCATGGACAATCTTACCTTGTTCATTTAATACACAGATAAAAGTTCTTTTCATTGATACATCTCATCCAATATAATGCTTCATGGGTTGCTCCTCATTTTTTTGCTCTTTAATGAGCGGTTTTGAGATTTGAAAAAATCTCGTTTATATTGGAGAGTTTAACCTACTCCGTTTAAGGAGCAACCCCTTCTTTGTGTGCAATTATGGCATGTATAGAAAAAAAGACTCGTTTAGGAGACTGGGAACTAGATACAGTCATAGGGGCAGGACATAAAGGCGTAATTGTATCAATGGTAGAAAGAACTTCCAAGCTAACTAAGCTCGCCAAAGTTTCTCATAAAACTGCAGAGGAAGTAAGTCAAGCGTTAATTGAACAACTTAAACCTATCAAAGATTTTGTACACACATTAACAGCAGACAACGGAAAAGAATTTGCCTATCACCAAATGGTTAGTTTCGAGCTAGAGACAGACTTCTACTTTGCAACGCCCTACCATTCTTGGGAAAGAGGCTTAAATGAGCATACAAACGGACTAGTTAGGCAATATTTTCCTAAAACACAAAGCTTTTTAGATACGACTTCCAAGGATATGGAAAGGGTGGAAACTTTACTAAATAACAGACCTAGAAAGGCTCTCAACTTCGAAACTCCACTAGAAGTGTTTAGGAGATTATCTACAAACATGCTATGCTCGGGTGCACAATAGATGTTTTTTCAAGTATTTATATGTTCTTTTTTGTGCACTTCGAGGTTGAAAGGGCCTTCATAAATTACCTCTTTAGTTCTGCTTTTGCAACCAAGGCATGATGCCTTAGTTGCAAAAGCTGTTTTTCTTTGCTATTTACCACTAAGTGTCAATTTAAGTCTTGTCTATTACACTCAAGAGACCCCGTGATCTTTAATGCATAGTAATTGCATTGTTAAGTTTGAATATTATGTAATGCGGTTTTTAATTGATAGTTATCATATGGATACCACTGCGTATATTCAAACTTTTTTTCTTTTGGTAAATTAATAGGCCTTTCGTATACAGATCCGGGTAAGTCTTTTGATAATTCTTCTGGATAGGTTATTGAATCTTCTTTTTGCGCTACCTCATAAAGTCTCCCCCATTTAGACTGATGGCTCATCCAAAAAAGCACTTTCATAACCAATCTACATACTGTCGTGAATCTATTAGCTTGATCGCAATTGTTTTTGTCTTTTTCATATATAAGAAAAATCTTCCTGCAAAACAAAAGAACACTTTCTTTTTCATCTGTGTTAAAACCTATGCCATTTTGTTTCATTTTTTCTCGAATTTTTATGGCTTTTTCTGCCATAGAACCAATTGTAATCATTCCGGTATAGACCGCTTCTTGATTAGCTGATGGAGGAATTCTTTCATCATAAGCATGTTGAAATCCCCACCAAGTAAGACCTGCATCTAGATGCTCAGTAACAGCTAATAGTTCCTGATAGTTTTGGGCTTTATCTATTGCGGTTGTCACCTTTATCGATAAAGGTTGTTGCAATTGCTTTTCATAAGAAGGCCATTTAGACTGATGGTTCATCCAAAAAATCGTACTTATAACAAATCTATATGTAGTTGTTAATGTATCTGCTTGTTCACAATTAGCTTTATCTTCCCCATATAAACGAGAAACCTCCTTAGATAATAAAGTAACAGCATGCTTTTCTTCTGGCGTGAACTTAATGGCGTTTTGTTCCATTTTTTGTCTAATCTGCATGGTTTTTTCTACGACAGCACCAATGGAAATCGTGCCCTGCATCGATGCTTGATCGGTAATGGTAATGTATTGATAGCCCCAAGGTGAAAGTCTTGCATGAAGATTTTTAGCGATAGGCAATAGTTCTTGATAGGTTTGAATATTGTGTAATGCAGCTTGTAAACTTATGGTCATATTTTTTTTACTCTTGTATTTGTTGATTATCTTGTTCTCTATTATATGCGAAAGCAAGCTCGACTAGAGCAGGTAAGGCAACTTCTCTAATAAGATCAAGGTTTGACGCTAAAGGAAAAAGATGCCCTAGCAGCGCATACGTTCCTACAGGTCCTCCAACCCATAAAGTAGCTAAACTCACCTCTTGGATTACTGCTTTAAGCCTAGATCCCACATAAAGAACTGGTGTTGGTAAAACGATATTGCTGAGTAAGCCTCTTTGCGGTACAGGTATTTCTATTCCTGCTAAGGATAAGTTCCTACGGGAATATTCTATACAATTATAGAAGGCTCTTCCTTCCATGCCCATAACATAACGGACAACCTCTCTTTGGCGAAGAATTTCTTCTATTCCAAATGGTCGGTTTTCTTGCCGTGCTCTTACAAATGTAGCCCACAGCTCTTCTAATCTACCAGCATCCAGTCTAAAAAACACTAATGGATCTTTATTTCTTTGAGCAATAATTTCTCTATAGATTTGATCTATCATATCCTGAAGATGTTCCTTAGGCCTACTCCAAGTTTGACTTTTTGAAACTTCTCTTGCCCAATCTACTAGTTTTTTTCGAGGAACTTCAGAAAAAATAATATCGGCTTTTCCTGCTGTTTTTATAAGGTGCGCAATTCTAATAAAATATCCTTCCTCTTCAACTGTCTCAATAATAAGCGATGCATGTCCCATCCAGCTACAAGGACACTCATTGCTGTTATCGGCATTCATTAAGGTGATACACCAGTGATTCATATCTAAAAGAATCTTTTCATCCAGAGAGCTCTTTTGTTCTATTATTTTTTCTTTAAATTTGACATTACAGCTTTTCTCTCCATTTTCTTTGATAGGGTAAACATGAGGATATCTTTTTTTTATCCATTCTATTCCTTCGAATAAAGATAATTTATCCGGCATTGAAAAGGTTCTTGTAACTTCATTTTCTCCATATACTGTTCTATATCCTACTTCTTCACCCACACGAAAAAGAGTAACAGGATTACCATACTTTACTTCCCAAGTATGCAGCTCTTCTTGGTTCTCTATAAATTTAACAGAGTTATCTTCGTGAAGAATAGGATACATTTCTAATAAACGATTAATTGCTTCTTCTGGAGTAAGCCAATCAGGCGGATCAATTTGGCTTATGATGGTTTCTTTATCATTTATAATGTAACACTCCAGTTGGTCATTACGGCGGGTAAGGTGAGCTTTACGACCATCCTTTAAATGCCAAGTGTGGATTTCTTCTCCATATTCTATGAATTGAATACAATTGCTTTCTGAAAGGCTAGGGCATAATTCTAATAAAAAATGAATTGCTTGCTCCTGGGTAAAAGAAGCAGGAGGATCAATATCATTTATAGTAATAGCACCATTGCTAGTTATAAAATGGCATTCAAGTTTACCATTATTGCACATGAGATGTGCATTATCTCCGTTTACTAAGTTCCAGGTGTGAACTTTGCCTTCCTTTGGAACTTCTTCTTGTATTGGCACCTGGATCTTTGCTACTTCTACAGGTGCTTCTGCTTGTGAATATAAATTATAAAAACTGCTGAAAATCCTAGAGATTGTCATTTTTTATACTTCCTTGGTTGCTTTAAAAAAAGCCATGCTTATTGAGTACTCAATTAAAAAGATAATGCATGATAACAAAGAATTATTTTAATATAAAGTTTAAAAAATCTATAAATGTTCTTTAAACAACACGCAAGAGGGTTTTTGCTTAGAGCCTGTTTAAAATCTTTTCAATAAGGCATAAAGATAGTTTTCATAAAATCTTTGGAGGTAATTATGACCCACTCTTATCCAAGCGATATTTCTCGTAACCAATTTAGCAAAATCCATCTAATACTTGAGTCTACACGCAAAAAAACACGTCCACGAATAGTTGATCTATAGGATATTTTTTGTGGAATTTTGTACATTTTAAAAAGTGGTTGCCAGTGGCGTATGTTACCCATAGAATATCCTAAATGGGAATGATGTGATTATTATTTCCCTCTTTGGAATAAAAAAGATGATAAAAATTCTAAGAGTATTCTTGAAATAGTTTTAAAAAAAATTAGTTGGCGAGGTCAGAAAAAGCAGTGGTCGGAAAGAGAAAACAAGCTTTGTAATTATTAAAGAGCCTTAAATTATACACGCCGATGAATCATCTTATGTAAAAGCTCTTGGATTAGAGGAGCTGGACAGCTTAATTGATCAAGCTGCTCTAGCGCTTCCTTAAGCAGATTTTCTGCGAGTTGTTTAGCTTGAATTTTACCTAAGAGAGTAACCGCTGTGGTTTTATTTTCTTCTTCTATATCGAGTAAATCATCAACTATTTGAAATCCAAGTCCAATTTTTTGCCCACAATTGTATAAAAGTTGCATATCTCGATCAGAAGCTTTGCCAAGGATACCTCCAGCTTCGAGAGCAGCGGAAATTAAAGCTGCTGTTTTTCCTTGATGCATTTGTTGCAAGATCGACCATGAAATATTTTTTCTATCTATCAACAGATCGATTACTTGCCCTCCAATTAATCCATCCGCGCCTGATCTTTTTGCAAAGAGTTGGACTAAGTTCAGCTTTTGCTCAGTGCAATAAGAAGGAAGAGAGGAAAGGATCTCAAAGGCATAGGTAAGTAGATAATCTCCTGTAATCAAGGCTTGCCACTCTGGGTATGCTTTATGTAGTGTGGGTTTTCCTCTTCGCATATCATCATTATCAATACACGGCAAATCATCATGAATAAGAGAATAGGTATGTATGAACTCAATAGCACAAGCGGGCAGGATCGTTTGAGAAAGGGGAACCTTGAAAGTAGATGCTGCTGCTATTAATAATAGAGGACGTAAGCGCTTAGCAGGGGCTAAAAGAGAATAGCGTGCAGAAGAAAAAAGAGATGCATATGTTGTAGTTAGCTTAGGGCTAACTAGTTTTTCTAATGCTTCTTCAAGTTCGGTTTGTGCTTGAGATAGAAATGATATTTTTCTCATTTATTTTCTGAGTGTTTGGTTGCTTATGGGAGTAATCTGTTGGTATGCCAATTCCAAAATAAGCAAAACCTAATTTTTCCATTTCTTTTGGTTGATATTGATTGCGTCCATCAAAGAAAGCTAGATGACGCAAAAAAGGAATGATTTTAGTAAAATCAATGTAACGAAACTGTCGCCATTCTGTAGCAAGCACGATGGCATCAGCTCCTTGCACAGTTTCATATTCATCCTTGCAAAAAGTTACTTGATGGCAAGGGCCTAAACGCTCACGCATAGCTGGCATAGCTACAGGATCAAACAGGCGTAAATTAGCTCCTTGCGAGAGTAAAGTTTCAATGAGAGAAAGTGCAGGGGATTCTCGAATATCATCTGTGTGAGGTTTAAAGGAAAGCCCCCAGATTGCAATGGTTTTATTAAAAATCCCGTTAAACTGGCTAAAATAACGACAAATTTTATCTGCAAGTACTTTTTTTTGCTGTGTATTCACATTTTCGGTAGCTCGCATTAATGATAGATCTAAATCATATGTTTCTGCCGTAGCGCAAAGAGCCCTAATATCTTTTGGAAAACAAGACCCCCCATAACCTATTCCAGCGTATAAGAAATGGTAACCAATTCTTTGATCTGCACCAATGGCTATGCGTATATCATTAATATTAGCACCTGTTTTTTCACATAAGCTAGAGAGTTCATTCATAAAAGAGATTCGCAAAGCAAGCATGGCATTTGCTGCATATTTTGCCAGTTCTGCAGAAGAAGGTGCCATAACTAAGATTCGATCGTGGTTGATAGTAAAAGCAGAGTAAATCTCTCGCATGATTTTAGCGCTGTCGAGATTATCAACCCCAATAATAATACGATCGGGCTTCATGCAGTCATTGATTGCATTACCCTCTTTTAAGAACTCAGGATTAGAAACGACATCAAAACCGATGAGTGCATTTCTTTCTTTGAGAATTTGTGCAATATGTTGCTTGACCAAAGAGGCAGTGCCTACAGGTATTGTTGATTTATTGACAATGAGGAGTTGGTGCTTCATATGCTCAGCTATAGAAGTGGCCGCTGAAAAAACATAGGAGAGATCACAGCTACCATCTGCTTTAGAAGGGGTTGCTACGGCGATAAAACAAACTTGAGAGATTGCAGTAGCTAACTGATAATCTGTAGTAAAGCTTAAGCGTCCGTCTTCTACATTGCGTTCAATCAACTCTTTTAGGCCAGGCTCATAAATAGGGATTATGCCTTTTTGTAAATTTTGAATTTTTTGCTTATTAATATCTAAGCAAATGACATGATGTCCCATTTCAGCAAAGCAAGCTGCTGTTACCAGACCAACATACCCAGCGCCAATAATTGCAATGTCCATATTTTCTTAGTCTTTTTATAAATTTATTTTATTTGTAACTTCGGATAAAAAGCCATCTTTTAAAATGAGCACTCTATCACATAAATTTGCGGCTTTTAGATCATGAGTTACAATAATTATACTTTTGCCTTGTTTTTTAACCAGACGAAGAAGCATGTCATAAACTATTTCTGCATGAAAGGAATCCAGGCTTCCGGTTGGCTCATCTGCTAAAATAAGATCGGGATTGTTGCATAAAGCACGCGCAATAGCAAGTCTTTGCTTTTCTCCACCAGAGAGAAATTTAACAGGTAGATGAGCATGTTTTTGCAGCTCAACAGCAGATAATAAACGTAACCCAAGTTCTTGTTTATTAAAACGCATACGTGCAATTTTTGCTGGCATAATCACATTATCAATTACGCTATAATTTTCTAAAAGATATTGGGATTGAAAAACAAATCCTAGCTTTTTTTTACGTATTGCATAACAGCTTTCTTCTTTTGTAGCTACGCCACTGATGATTAGTTCACCTTCAGATGGGGTATCTAATGTACCTAAAATATGCAATAGAGTGCTTTTTCCAGCTCCAGACTTCCCTACAATTGCTAAAGACTCTTGATGATTAATAGTTAAATCAATTCCTTTTAGTAATTCTGTTTGACAAGGATAAGAAAAAGATTTTTTCAAATTCTTAGCTAGTAAAATAGTCATTATTCAGACCTCAAGATAGCACTTACATTTAGGTAGCATGTTTTTATAGCAGGGGCAAGAGCTGCAAATAAAGATAAAATAGGAGTTGCAATGAATACAAATTGGATAGCTTGAGAACTAAATGCAGAAGGGATTGTTTGTCCAAAAAAAACAGGATTTAGTAACGCTTGTCCTTGTAAAAGACTTAAAGTAGAAATAACAAGATCTAGATGTCTTAATGTAAATAGCCCGGCTGCAATTCCAATACAGCTACTCATTAATCCCATGATCATCCCGCAGAATCCAAAAATGAAAAGAATGCTTTTTTTACTAGCCCCCATAGCTAATAAAATGCCAATTTCCTTTTTTTTGTTATCAACTAAAATCACAAGTTGCGAAACGATATTACAGCAAGCTACCATTAAGATAATCACTCCCACTAAAGTAAATAAATAGCGATCGCTTGCAAACTGCTGCAGCATATCTTTTGCGAAATCATATTCTGTAAAAGGAGTTATTTTCCAATAAGCAGCTATCCCTTCTTCTTCTAGTTGCTTTTCTAATTCCTTTTTAATGAAATCGGTATCTGTAAGGTTATCAACCCAAATAAGCACTCCATTTGATTCTGTTTTATTTAAGTGAAAAGAGGCATTGGAAGCGTTAATTGTTTGAGTGATACGAGGGGGAACTAAAATGCTTTTATAGCCAGAAAATAGAGGTCCTGGATCATAAAATCCTGCTACAAAAATAGGTAATCTTTGTTCTTGAACAGAGCTCATGCTTAAACTAGAATAAGATAAATAGCCACGATCAGCTACTTGTACCCCTTGATCTTGAAAACTCTTAGCTAAAAATACTCCGGTCTCTTGGCCTAAAACAACAGAAGGTTTACACCATCTGCCTTCTGCAACTTCTAATCCATCACCAGATACCTTGCCTCGTAATAGGTAGTTTTTAAAGGGGATTTCAATAGTAAAAAATAGATCTTTTAAAGTCTTTGCTTGAGGAGTCGCTTCTATTTTTACTACATGGAACAAACAAGATTTTTCTAGAAAAATAGGCTTATCTATCAAATAGGAGGATTTGTTTTTTTTAATAAAGTAGACTTCTTGTTGTATTTTTTTTATCATCCCTTTTTGGAAATCAGGAAAAGCCCCTTCATTTTCTGTTAGCAGAACATAAGAGAGATCTGAAATAGATGCCTGCGCTGGCAAAGATACCTGCTCAGGAATCATGCTTATGGGAATTTCCCAACTATACTTTGGTTTAAGAGACTTAATAGCAATTACGTGTAGAGCATCATTGATTTGGGATTGAGAGAATAAGCGAGTGAGCTCATCGGTTTTTAAAGGAACAATCAACGTATCTAAGAAAGGGTTTTTTTCAGGAAAAGAACTTAAATAAGAAGCTTGAGTTAAATAGCTCTGAGTTGCCTGTTCTTTTGGCTTTTTTCTAATCATTTGCAGGCGTAGCATAGCTCCACTTAATTCAAAATCCTGATAGGTGATCTTGTGCGTATTCTCTATTCTTCCCAAAATAGCATAGAGCTCTTTGGCTAAATCTTTTGTTTGTTCCTTTTCTTTAAAGTGTAAAGGAAGCTCTTGATCATAGTTTTCGTCATAGGGATCTGTCTTTGAAGAAAGAACTTTTTCCCTAATTGTTTTATGGCAATATTGAGACTTATGAGCTAAGGCATCTACCTGATAATAATAAGAAGAAAAATAGGCATCGGTAGGATTGATTTTTATAGCGGAGTGAACAGTGGTTAATTTTGCTTTCCAATTATTTTCAATACCATCGGTTATCGATAAAAAAACCACAATTAACCAAACGACTAAAGAAAGAACAAAAATGGATAAAAGGGAAATGAGTGCGGAGGATAGGTGTTTTTTACGGGGTATTAAGTATTTGAAAGCAATTTTTAGCTCAAACATTAATACCCATAGATTAAAAAATTACTTTGCTTGTTTAAAAATCACGTGCTTTCTCCGTGTCTTATCGTATTTTTTTAGTTCTTTACGTCCTGTAGAAGTGCGCTTATTTATGGTAGTCCAATAGCATTCGTTGCTTTCTGTGCTTTTCATTTTAATGGTTTCTCGAGCTGTTTTAGCCATACTATACCTCTTTTTTTAACAACTCATTTTAAAGCAAGCACTTATTAATCAACAAGAAAAATAGGTAGAGATTTTCTGTAGACTAAAAATTAAAAAGTTATAGAACAAGGTTTATTCCAAGATGAGCCGTTTTTACATAAGAAAAAGAAAGTAACTCAGCGGTATTAGATTCTGGCACTAGGTCAGCTAAACCGGTTACAATAAGGCCTTGTAATAGAAGTTCTAGTGTTAAAGTCTGATCTACTTTTTTGTGATAAGAATAACTGTTCCATAACATCCTGATAGCAAGAGGGGCATCTTTAAAAGATATAAATAAACTAGCTTGGATATCCGCTCCAAAAGATTTTTTTAATAAATCTAGTGTGGAATTATTTAAAGGTAGGGGTATTCCTGTTTTTTTAAAAAAAACTTCTTTTAAGAATTGATTCTTTAGTTCTTCTATTTCTGGATCTAGTTCACTGAGCTTTTTCTGTATCCTTAGAATAAGCTCTTGCATGTCATCTTGTTGTAGAATGGTAAGGTATTCTTTAATAAGAGATTTGTCAAAGAAGAAATTTAAGGCTTGCAGTACCTGTTGCTCTACTGGTTGAGCTAGCAACTGATTAATCACAGGAAGAAATAGAGGGGTAAATATAGTATTTAATGATTGATTGCTTATATGAGAGTTCATCAATAGAACAGCATATGCTAACACTCCAAGTTCTGAGGGGCAAATTTGTTGGATAGTTCTCTTTAGCACTAATCCAGTAAACCCCGAAGAAATACGATGAATTACATGAGCTGTAATTAAAGAAGCAACCCGTTGTAGCAGCTGTCTTTTTGCTTCTCCGTTCACAAAATGAATAGTTAATATCTTAAACCGCTGACAGCTTTCTCGGATGGAGGCTTGATTATACACTAAAGAGGATACAATAAGGGGAAGAGCAAAGGATATAATTGTAGAGTTTTCTGTAGCATCTAAATAATATTCAGTAGCTTTGGATGCAGCTATTGCGGGAATAATTTTATGAAAATAATCTTTAAAAGATTCATCGGTTTTAAAAAGCAGCATCCCTGCATAAGCAAAAATGATTTCAAAAAAAAATTTTAAAACTTCTTTTGCAGTCTCTTCAATTTGCTCTTGGTAATATAGACCAATAACTGATATCCCTGATAGGGAACACAGTTGTAGTAGCGTCTTTTGCGCATTAGACGATACAAAGTAATTGCTAGATGTTACGGTTAAGGCAAAGGAATTGCCCACAATCATTAAGATTTTTTTCAATGAGGTTATTAAAGAGCTGCTTGCTAAAGCAAGGGGATTATACGATTCAGGAATAGCATTTAATAGCGAAGGGGTGTAACTACCAAGTACTTCTCCCATGTTCTCTTCAACCGCAGAGAAGATGGTATCGATAGCAGTATTTTCTTCTATAGCGCGTATTTCTTCCGAAATTAAATCTTCTGTGCTTATAGAGCGATGTAATGTTACTAATGTATGTATCTCATCGCAATAAGATATAGCCTCTGCAATTTTTTCTCTACTAGGATTGTCTAGTCTATTTACTAATTCTTCTTTAAGTGTTTCAAGAGCTTGTAATTTTGGAATTTCTTGCCAAGGTATGTGTCTTGTATTTAGTTGCTTGCAATACTTAGAAAGTTTTTTAAGTTTTACTAAAAGCTGATTTTCCACGAAGGCTATTTGCTCAGCTCTTCTAGAAAGAAGATAGCAACTTTTTTGATAAATATATTCCATACCTGTCAAATTTGCCATGTATTTTGTAGAGAACAAAACAGCAGAAACGGTTGAACTTCTGGGATGGCGCAAGATGGGATAAACCACATTAAAGGTATTTTGCAGTTGATTATTACAAGTGTTTAAAAAATGAGCTGTTTTTGTTTTTAAATAACCAATACCCTGAGTGTAGGAGGCTACTGCGTTAAGAGCTAAGCCTGGGGCTTGATTTAAATTACGATAAAGATATAAAGGTAGTTCTAAACTCATATTATTTTTATTGTTTATTAAAAATAAACCAGCGGTTTTATTATACCATTTTATCTTATAATTGTTTAGATTTAATTAACTTAAATTATTAATCTTATATTAAGAATTATTAGATAAGGTTTTTCCAAAGAGGGATGCGAATCATAGGTTCAAGCGATAAATCATCTGCTTGTTTGTTAAGGAAATGGTGGTAGCCTAAACCCGCAATCATGGCAGCATTATCCAATGTAAGTTCTTTAGAGGGAAAAAAGAGGGGAAAAGCACAGTTCTTTTCATGAAAAATATCTCTAAACCTTTGATTATTAGTAACTCCTCCTCCGCATACAATAGCTTTGCAATGAAAAGCATCCGCTGCTTGTATAGCTTTTTGCACGACATCATTAAGTGCTGTTTCTTGAAAAGAAGCGGCTACATCTTTTTTTTGAGCCTCAGAAATAATTAAGGGAGAGATTTTTGCAGGGTTTTGTCCTTTAATAGCATAAAGAACGCTTGTTTTAAGCCCAGAAAAAGAAAAATCCCAAGGGGATCCTTTAATACGGCAAGGTTTAAAAGCAAAGGCTTTGGGATTTCCTGTTTTAGCTAAAGCCTCAATAGAGGGTCCCCCAGGATAGGGAAGGGAAAGCATTTGAGCTACTTTATCAAAGGCCTCTCCGATAGCATCATCTTGGGTTGTCCCTATAAACCGATAAGAACCAATTGCTTCAATTTTTACCATAAAGGTATGTCCACCTGAAATGACAAGCCCTAGGCTAGGGAAAGGAGGAGAGATATTAGGGGGCATCATAGCAGCATAAAGGTGAGCTTCTACATGATTGACCCCTACAAAAGGTATTTTCCAAGCAAGAGAAAGCGCTTTAGCAGAGTTAAGACCAATAAGCAAGGCGCCAATCAACCCGGGGCCTCTAGTAACAGCAATTCCCTGAAGAGAGGAGGGATGTAATTTTGCTTGGGCTAACGCTTGCTCAATAACAGGAATGATTACATCTACATGCCGGCGACAGGCGAGTTCAGGGAATACGCCACCGTAGGGCCTATGTAACTCTATTTGGGAATAGATAACATTGGCTAAAATTTCACTCCCATTACGCACAATAGCGCAAGCTGTTTCATCACAACTGGTTTCTATTCCTAAGACTAGCATGTGATTAAATATAGCAAAATAAGAGGTATTTTTGCATGGCTTAAAACTTCTTTAAACAAACTTAAAATTTTATTTAGACAAAAAATGTATAATCATTATTATTTTTTTTTGACATAGCTAAAAATTTTTTAGCTTTAACCGAAAAATAGGATATAGTAGTGCCAATTCAAACGGCTAGCTTAATGGGGTTGAAGTCAACGACTTGAAACTTGTCGTTAATCCTATATTTCAAAACATCTGTTAGTTTCGGTATCTCTTCTAAGAGCCTGTTTAAAATCTTTTCAAAAGTAGAGCAATAAAAGCAAGAACCACCATATTCAGGCTTGTATGTAGTTTTCTTTCGCAATTTTTCCATAGCCTGCGACATTTTTCTATCCACGCAAAAGAACGCTCTACAACCCATCTTTTGGGAATAACTGTAAAAGTATGAAGTGTATTTCTTTTAGCTATTTCTAATATACATCCTAATATCTCCTGCACACTCTTTGCAAATTTTTCTCCAGAATATCCTCCATCTGCTAAAACATTTTTTACACCGAACAAATGGTTTTTATGTAGTGAAAATGCTTCTATACACCCATTTCTGTCAGTGATATTAGCGGCGGTAATGTGAATCGCATGAGGAAGCCCTTGGCTATCGACTGCTATATGTCTTTTTATTCCTGATATTTTTTTCTCTGCATCATATCCTTTTTTCTCCGCTGTATCAGTATTTTTAACACTTTGAGCATCAATAATTACAAAGCTTGTTTGCTCTTTCCGACCACTGCTTTTTCTAATCTCGCCAACCCATTTTTTTTAAAACTATTTCAAGAATACTCTTAGAATTTTTATCATCTTTTTTATTCCAAAGATGAACCTATCTTGAATTGAATATAAATTTTCGCTATGATGCCTGATCTTTTTATTTTTTAACTAAAGACAGATGACATGAGCAAGCAAGGATTAAATGAAGAACAGTTTAAAATACTCGAACCTCAAATGGAAAAATGGGTAAATCGTAACCATTATGGAAGAAAATTAGCGCCATGGAGACCTGTAGTGAATACTATTTTCTGGGTGCTTCGGACAGGAGCTCCTTGGAAAGATGCACCTAGAAACAAGGAGTTTTCTCATCCCTCAACAGCACACGCATGGCTTGGAAGAATGCAATCTGCTGGATTTTTAGATCAATTTTTAGAAGAGCTGCTTAAGCTTGCCGAACAGCTGGGGTATATTGATGCCCAGAGACTCTCTGTAGATGGTTTTTTTTTCCAGAGGACGCGGAGGAGGAGAGCAAGTTGATTATGGCTACAAAGGTAAAGGCGTGACATCGCATTTACTGGTAGAAAAATCAGGAAAGCCCCTTGCAATCACTTTTACATCAGCATCCGGGGATGAGAAAAAACAAGTGATCCCTCTGCTTAGGAAAGTCATTCCCTTCATTAAAAAAGCATGGAATCAGGGAAAAGTACCCATACTTGAAGCAGATAAAGGTTATGACTCAGAGCAAACACGTATCGATGTTCTTTCCCATGAGGTTTTTCCTCTGATAGCTCGGAAAAGAAACACCAAGGGATATAAGATCCTGTTTAAAATCTTTTCAAAATTGAGGATATTCTGGAGAAAGATTTGCAAAGAGTGTACAGGAACTATTAGAATATATAGTAGAAATAGCAAAAAGACATGCACTTCGTACTTTTACAGTCATTTCTAGAAGATGAATTGTAAAGTGTTCTTTTGCGTGGATAGAAAAATGTCGCAGGCTATGGAAAAATTGCGAAAGAAAACTACATACAAGCCTGAATATGGAGGTTCTCGCTTTTATTGCTCTACTTTTGAAAAGATTTTAAACAGGCTCTTAGGCCGTTTATAAGCAAATCCGTGCTGTATGAACCAATCTGTCATGCCACTTCGGGAATATTTTATCCCATATTGCTCATGCACATAAGCTATGATCCCTTTGACTTTAAGATAGGTCTTTTCCTGTAGGTGTTTTAGTAGAGACTCTGTTTGGTCTTGTGAAAGTTTTGATTTGCTACCGCCTCGAGGGCTACTTCCAGTTTTATTTTCGGAATCATATTCTCTGGAGGTATTCCTGAACAGTGATAGGGCTTATCCGAAGTGCTTTAGCAAGATTTTTTGTTGAGATACCCTCATCATAGCCCAAAATTACACAAAGCCTATTCCGTTCAGAATAGTCTTTTGGATGCTTTAACTTGTGTTCTAAGTCAGCTCTCTGGCTAGGGGTCAGTTTTTTCATGCTCAATAGCTTAACACAAAACAAAATATTTTTCTATACGATTGAATCGGAACCACTATAGATCAACTATTCGTGGTGTTTAGTCCTAAAGTGTGATGGAATGGATTAATTCTAAAACTTTTTGGTTTTTTTTGCCAACTTTTGATATACTAGTTTGATTTCAAATTAAGAATTGCATAACTAGTTTTTTTTGAAAAAACTGCTCTATTTTGCAAGAAGATGTTATCTTTTGTATAAAAATGTTTATACACTAAAACTCTTAATTTGAATGCAAATAAGTTCTCTAATTGCACACAAGGGGAATATAAATTCTCTTAATTCTTCATAAGCTCTCCGAGCCGATATTTTGCTTGCAAAATAAAAGGCGTTTTTTAAGATCTTAGGACAGCAAAGTTTAATGCGGGAGATAAGTCCAGGGTTCTCTGCGGAGTCTTTTTGAAGAAAACTATTTTAGATTCTTCGCTCCATTATGCTATCCGAAATGAAATGGGCAAGACAATGTATATAGTGGTTCCGATTCAATCGTATAGAAAAATATTTTGTTTTGTGTTAAGCTATTGAGTATGAAAAAACTGATCCCTAGCCAGAGAGCTGACTTAGAACACAAGTTAAAGCATCCAAAAGACTATTCTGAACGGAATAGGCTTTGTGTAATTTTGGGCTATGATGAGGGTATCTCAACAAAAAATCTTGCTAAAACACTCCGGATAAGCCCTATCACTGTTCAGAAATACCTCAGAGAATATGATTCCGAAAATAAAACTGGAAGTAGCCCTCGAGGCGGTAGCAAATCAAAACTTTCACAAGACCAAAAAGAGTCTCTACTAAAACACCTACAGGAAAAGACCTATCTTAAAGTCAAAGGGATCATAGCTTATGTGCATGAGCAATATGGGATAAAATATTCCCGAAGTGGCATGACAGATTGGCTCATACAGCACGGATTTGTTTATAAACGTCCTAAAAAGATTCCTGGGAAATTAGATCCTGAAAAACAACGAATTTTCATAGAACAATATAGGGCTTTAAAGGAGACCTTAAACCCTGATGAAGAGATCTATTTCATAGATGCTGTGCATCCTGAACATCAGTCCCAAGCCGTATGTGGATGGATCAAAAAAGGCGTTCAAAAGACTTTGCAGACATCCGGGAAACAATTGCGATTGCATTTTGCTGGAGCTCTTTGCCTGACAGGAATGAAGATTTTTACAGAGGAATATAAGACAGTTGATGCCGATGCAATGCTCGATTTTTTCAAGAAGCTAGAAAAACAGACAGAGGCTCGAATTATTCATGTAATTTTGGATAATGCAAGATCAAACAAAAATAAGAAACTAGAAGAGTTTCTGATGTCTTCTAGGATTAAAGTGCACTATCTCCCTCCTTATTCGCCGAATTTGAATCCTATTGAACGCTTGTGGAAGATCTTAAAGGAAAAGAAGGTATACAATCGATATTACGAAACGTCGGTGACTTTTTTTCAGGCAATTAGAGGATTCTTCTTAGAAGAGATACCGAAAATAACAGATATTTTGAAATGTAGGATAAACGACAAGTTTCAAGTCGTTGACTTAAATCCCATTAAGCTAGCCGTTTGAATCGGCACTAGTATATTACGGCTTCTAAGAGCCAACTCATTTGTCGTCTTTACCTATTTCTTCGGTTTTCTCCTGCAAAAAATTTTAGTCACTTTTCCTAATGTTTTTATTTCTAAAAAAATGCGTTTTTAAGCTGCCTTTGGCTCACCGTAAATAAATTCTTTGCTCTATCTGGTTTTCATCACATACTCGATCGAAAATGTGTGTAAAAGCATATAAATCTTGTTGCCTATGGGTAAATTGGATGCCGTTATCTGTCAAAATAGTATGGATTTTATAGGGAAGAATTTGGATGAGATTCCGCAAAAATTGGGCAGCAAGAGCCTTACTAGTTTGAGGATGAGCCTCTACGTAAGCAAATTTGGAGATCCTATCAATAGCTACAATGAGATAAAGCTTTCCTTCTTGGGTACGCACCTCAGCAATATCAATATGAATATGAATATGAATATAGTGGTTCCGATTCAATCGTATAGAAAAATATAGGATTAACGACAAGTTTCAATTCGTTGACTTGAACCCCATTAAGCTAGCCGTTTGAATCGGCACTACTATATACCCCATAGGATAAGAAGTAAACTTCGTCTTAAGGGGTTTTTCGTCTTTTGTTTCAGGCAGACGACTTATCCCGTGCCTTTGTAAGCATCGATGAAGGGTAGATCTTGTAAGGTGGGGAATAGTGGACTGTAGATTATACAAACAATCATCCAAGGAAAGAAGGGTATGCTTGCGAAAGGCAATAATTATAGCCTCTTCTTCATTGCTTAGGATAGTGGAATGAATCTTTTTAGGCGCCCCATTAGGAGCATCGTGTATACTTTGGGACTAAACATCTAAGATCTCCAAGCCGATATTTCTCTTGTGAAATAAAAGGCGTATATTTATAGCGTATTGTATAAAAAACTTAATTTTAATGTCTGATAAGTTAAGCAAAAATATCAAAATAAGGATTAACATGTCAATAAATTCAATTAATACATTTACACAGAAAGCTCTTACAATGCCTTTAAAAATTGTTCAGTCAACAGGTTGGACTGCATTAGCTACTGCAACTCTTCCTTTTCTTACAATAAGTCATAAACCCTTTGTTTTTTTTACAAAAAAAATAATAAAAGTTTGGAGTCAAAACACAACAGAAACCACAATTAAAGTGGATAAAGTTGATCCAAATGTAAGTTTATCTAAAAGTTCATGTGAAACCATTTTAAAGACATGGGTAGAAAAAGATCCAAGAGGCGAAGATCGAATCACCGCTCAGGAAAAAATTCGAGCCTTGCTTGGATTATCAGGATTTCAAAGAAAAGAGACTTTAGATTTAAAAAATCTAAATTTAACCTCATTGCCTGACATTTTTAATAACCCTTGTTTTCATCAGTTAAAGCATCTGGACCTTAGCTGTAACCAACTTACAACTTTACCTGAATCCTTTGGGAATCTACAAGCATTGACCTATCTGGACCTTACCAATAACCAACTTACAACCCTTCCTGCATCCTTTAGGAAGCTACAAGCATTGACCAATCTGTACCTTGAGCGTAACCAACTTACAGCCCTACCTAAATCCTTTAGGGAGCTACAAGCATTGACCAATCTGTACCTTGAGCGTAACCAACTTACAGCCCTACCTAAATCCTTTAGGGAGCTACAAGCATTGACCTGTCTGGACCTTAGCAATAACCAACTTACAACCCTACCTGCATTCTTTGGGGAGCTACAAGCATTGACCAAGCTGTGTCTTAGCAGAAACCTACTTACAGCCCTCCCTGCATCCTTTGGAAATCTACAAGCGTTGACCCAGCTGTACCTTAGCAGTAACCAACTTACAACCCTACCTGCATCCTTTGGGAATCTACAAGCGTTGACCTATCTGGACCTTTACAATAACCTACTTACAGCCCTCCCTGCATCCTTTGGAAATCTACAAGCGTTGACCTATCTGTGCCTTACCAATAACCAACTTACAACCCTACCTGCATCCTTTGGGAATCTACAAGCGTTGACCTATCTGTACCTTACCAATAACCAACTTACAACCCTACCTGCATCCTTTGGGAATCTACAAGTGTTGACCAATCTGTACCTTACCAATAACCAACTTACAACCCTACCTGCATCCTTTGGGAATCTACAAGCGTTGACCTATCTGGACCTTTACAATAACCTACTTACAGCCCTCCCTGCATCCTTTGGGAATCTACAAGCGTTGACCTATCTGTACCTTACCAATAACCAACTTACAACCCTACCTGCATCCTTTGGGAATCTACAAGCGTTGACCTATCTGTACCTTACCAATAACCAACTTACAACCCTACCTGCATCCTTTGGGAATCTACAAGTGTTGACCAATCTGTACCTTACCAATAACCAACTTACAACCCTACCTGCATCCTTTGGGAATCTACAAGCGTTGACCTATCTGTACCTTACCAATAACCAACTTACAACCCTACCTGCATCCTTTGGGAATCTACAAGTGTTGACCAATCTGTACCTTGAACGCAATGCAACTTTATCTGGAATTCCTATGAGCATACTAGCGCTTTCTTCTCAATGTATCATTGACTTAACACAATGTAATTTATCCATGGCTATTCTAGAAAGATTAAGAGCTAGAACCGAGACTTCTAATTACTCAGGACCTCGGATAAACTATTCCATCGCTGATATCGCTGATACGGATTTAAATGAGGAAAAATCTATCGAAGAGTCTTTAAAGAGTTTGTATGCTATCATAGATAAAACTCCTACAAAGTTTGCTAAACTCGAAGAAACACCAGAATTGAGCTCTTGGCTACATCGATTATCTTATACCGCTGATTATAAAGCAGGTAGAGAGATGAAAAAAGCACTTGCTAAAAAAATTATAAGTTATCTAAACCAAGCTGATACAGATACAGAATTTCGCACGATTTTCTATCAGGTTATTCAAGATGCATCTGAGACTTGTGGAGATAGAGTAGCACTCTCTGTTCTGCATTTGAGTATTGCTTATCAACTGGCAACCATTGACTGTAAAGATATGAAGCAACTAGCCAATTTTTTGATTAAGGGACCTTGGACTATTGAAATGTTAGAGAGCATCGCTTACAATAAAATCCGTACCTTACCTTTTTTTGATGAGATTGAAGTCTATCTTGGGTATCTCATTAAACTTAAAAAAGACTTAGATCTTCCTATAGATGTACAAGAGATGCTCTATTTTACATGCAGTGCATTACAAGAGAAAGATTTAAAAGAAGCTAAAGACTTTATCTTAGAAAAACAAAAAAACCAAAACGAGCGTTTTAAATTTCTTATTAGTCATTCTAAGTGGCAAGAAGCTCTTTCTGCTAATTACCGAGAAGAATATCAAGCTATCTTGGATGGAAGAGAAGAAGCTGCTGAACAAGAAGTTCCAGATTATATCAGTATTGAAAAAACATATAAGCAAGAATTAACAGCATTAACAAGAAAAGCTTTAGAAAGTGAAAAATTAGATCTCTGTATAGGATAATTTTTTAATCCCTTTTAAAACTCGCCTTACGCACTCTCTATAAAGGATCGTGCTGCTTATCAAGCCACTTGTTCCCTCTGTATGTGCGTAAGGTTAGATACTTACATAGATCTCTTGCATAAATTGTATACTTAAATATATAGTGGTTCCGATTCAATCGTATAGAAAAATATTTTGTTTTGTGTTAAGCTATTGAGCATGAAAAAACTGACCCCTAGCCAGAGAGCTGACTTAGAACACAAGTTAAAGCATCCAAAAGACTATTCTGAACGGAATAGGCTTTGTGTAATTTTGGGCTATGATGAGGGTATCTCAACAAAAAATCTTGCTAAAACACTCCGGATAAGCCCTATCACTGTTCAGGAATACCTCAGAGAATATGATTCCGAAAATAAAACTGGAAGTAGCCCTCGAGGCGGTAGCAAATCAAAACTTTCACAAGACCAAACAGAGTCTCTAACACCTACAGGAAAAGACCTATCTTAAAGTCAAAGGGATCATAGCTTATGTGCATGAGCAATAGGGGATAAAATATTCCCGAAGTGGCATGACAGATTGGCTCATACAGCACGGATTTGCTTATAAACGTCCTAAAAAGATTCCTGGGAAATTAGATCCTGAAAAACAACGAATTTTCATAGAACAATATAGGGCTTTAAAGGAGACCTTAAACCCTGATGAAGAGATCTATTTCATAGATGCTGTGCATCCGAACATCAGTCCCAAGCCGTATGTGGATGGATCAAAAAAGGCGTTCAAAAGACTTTGCAGACATCCGGGAAACAATTGCGATTGCATTTTGCTGGAGCTCTTTGCCTGACAGGAATGAAGATTTTTACAGAGGAATATAAGACAGTTGATGCCGATGCAATGCTCGATTTTTTCAAGAAGCTAGAAAAACAGACAGAGGCTCGAATTATTCATGTAATTTTGGATAATGCGAGATCAAACAAAAATAAGAAACTAGAAGAGTTTCTGATGTCTTCTAGGATTAAAGTGCACTATCTCCCTCCTTATTCACCGAATTTGAATCCTATTGAACAGCTTGTGGAAGATCTTAAGAGCCTGTTTAAAATCTTTTCAAAAGTAGAGCAATAAAAGCAAGAACCACCATATTCAGGCTTGTATGTAGTTTTCTTTCGCAATTTTTCCATAGCCTGCGACATTTTTCTATCCACGCAAAAGAACGCTCTACAACCCATCTTTTGGGAATAACTGTAAAAGTATGAAGTGTATTTCTTTTGGCTATTTCTAATATACATCCTAATATCTCCTGCACACTCTTTGCAAATTTTTCTCCAGAATATCCTCCATCTGCTAAAACATTTTTTACACCGAACAAATGGTTTTTATGTAGTGAACATGCTTCTATAGTGATTCCGATTCAATCGTATATAGTAGTGCCAGTTCAAAAGGCTAGCTTAATAAGTTTAAAATCAATGACTTGAAACTTATTATTAATCCTATATTTTTCTATGTGATTGAATCGAAACCACTATATACACCCATTTCTGTCAGTGATATTAGCGGTGGTAATGTGAATCGCATGAGGAAGCCCTTGGCTATCGACTGCTATATGTCTTTTGATTCCTGATATTTTTTTCCCTGCATCATATCCTTTCTTCTCCGCTGTATCAGTATTTTTAACACTTTGAGCATCAATAATTACAAAGCTTGTTTTCTCTTTCCGACCACTGCTTTTTCTGATCTCACCAACCAATTTTTTTTAAAACTATTTCAAGAATACTCTTAGAATTTTTATCATCTTTTTTATTCCAAAGAGGGAAATAATAATCACATCATTCCCATTTAGGATAATCTATGGGTAACATACGCCACTGGCAACCACTTGTTAAAATGTACAAAATTCCACAAAAAATATCATATAGATCAACTCTTCGTGGACGTGTTTTTTTGCGTGTAGACTCAAGTATTAGATGGATTTTGCTAAATTGTTTACGAGAAATATCGCTTGGATAAGAGCGGGTCATAACTACCTCCAAAGGTTTTATGAAAACTATCATTATACCTTAATGAGAAGATTTTAAACATTCTCTTAGAAATAGCAAAAAGACATGCACTTCGTACTTTTATAGTCATTTCTAGAAGATGAATTGTAAAGTGTTCTTTTGCGTGGATAGAAAAATGTCGCAGGCTATGGAAAAATTGCGAAAAAAAACTACATACAAGCCTGAATATGCTGGTTCTTGCTTTTATTGCTCTACTTTTGAAAAGATTTTAAACAGGCTCTAAGAATTTTTGGAAGATATGTAAGAGACGAATCCTAAATATAATCCTGAAAAGACTAAAGAGACCATTGGCGTAACTTTTGAAGATGATACGGAGATCCCAAGTGAAGTGATAGATCAGATTCAACAAATTATTGCAAAAATTAAAATGGCTGTTAAATGGCAAAGCAACGATATTTTAATTTTTGACAATACACGTATTTTACATGCACGGAAAGGATTTCCAGAAAATGGTCGTCGGGAATTGGTTTCTCGGTTGTCTATTCACTAGAGTTTTTTTAAGCATTTCAAGAAAGACCGTTAACGGTCTTTCTTGATTAGAATCTTTTTTTCAGCTTATTCTACGCAATATGGGATTATCAATTTGGTTTTGGGTTGCTTTTCATATTTTGATTATAGGATTCTTATTCCTAGACCTAAAGGTATTTCATCGAAATTTTCGTATTACGGATTTTAAAATAGCTTGGATAGTAACTGGTTTTTGGATCTTATTAGCTTTAATTTTCAATTTAGGAATCTATTTTTGGCAAGGCTCTGAGGTGGCATTGCAATTTTTTTCGGGATATTTAATTGAAAAATCATTAAGCCTTGATAATTTATTTGTTTTTTTATTGATTTTTCAATCTTTTCAAATTCCAAAAAAGCAGCAGCAAAGGGTTTTATTTTGGGGGATATTAGGGGCTTTATTTTTTCGGATTGGATTCATTTTATTAGGTGTAAAACTAGTGCATTCATTCGATTGGGTGCTTTACATCTTTGCAGTTCTCTTGGTATTTACGGCTTACAAGTTACTCAAACAAAAAACGGTTTTTGATATACAGCACTCTTCTGTTCTGAAAGCTCTTAAAAAAATTTTTCCTCTTTGTAAAGAAAAGAACGTAGATTTTTTTATCCTAAAAGAAGGGGATAAATGGAAAATTACCACTCTTTTTTTAGCTCTATTGGTTATTGAAAGCTCAGATATTCTTTTTGCTATAGATTCTATTCCTGCTATTTTTGCTATAACTACAGACCCTTTTATTATATACACCTCTAATGTCTTTGCTATTTTAGGTTTACGTTCTTTATACTTTGCTATTTATCAATCGATTGAAAGACTGCACTACTTGCGCTTTGGATTATCAGCAGTGTTACTTTTCATAGCATTAAAAATCATACTTTCTCCTATTTTCCCTATCCCTGTTAGCATTTCTTTAATTATTACCTTGCTTATTTTATCTTTTACAATTATGTTTCCTCTTTTTTTAAAGAGAAAACATTAAAATTAAAGCGTCTATAAAATTTTTGACAAGTGTTGTTTTAACTAATATACAAGAAAATATTTAAACAAATCGATCTATGTATTATTTACTATTTTTTTATGTCTATAGTTAACGCGATTTCTCCTGAAAAAGCATTAGAGCGTTTAGTTCAGGGTAATAAGAGGTTCACCTCTGATAAATTAAAGCATCCCAATAGAACCGGTATGCGTAGAAAAGCTATAAAGACTACGCAAAAGCCCTTTGCGATTATTTTAGGCTGTTCGGATTCAAGGGTTCCCCCAGAGATTATCTTCGATCAAGGCTTAGGAGATCTATTTATTATACGAGTAGCTGGTAATGTTATTGATGCGATTGGTATAGACAGCATTGAATATGCAGCAAATCATCTAGGCTCATCTGTTGTATTAGTGCTAGGTCATGAAAAGTGTGGAGCTGTATCTGCAGTTGTTACTAACCAAGCTTCTGATATACCAACTATTGCCAAATTAATCGAGCCTGCTGTAGAAAAGACACGTAATCTAAAAGGAAATCACCTGTTCAATGCAATTACAGCGAATATAAACCAAGTAGTTGAGCAAATACAAAACACTTCTGTGCTTATTAAGCTTATTGAGAAAAAGAAGTTAAAAATAGTGGGTGGCTATTACTATTTAGAAACCGGAAAGGTGGATTTTTTCGAAAATCATCTAATGGTAGCTGCTTCATCTACAATCCAAAGCGCCTTGGATTGAGGCGTACCCACTTGTTCTACAGGTAAGGTCTTTTGGCTAGGATGAAAAAGCACCTGGGCTAGCATGTATCTTTTGTTTGCTCCTAATACGTAAATACAAATATTGGAGGCTTGATTGATACAACTAAAAGTTAAGGTCATCCGCCAGCATTTTTTTTGGGGTACATAGTTAGCTATACATAATCTATCAGTGATATTTAACCCTTCTGTAAACGGGAATAGAGAAGCCGTATGTCCGTCTTCCCCCATTCCCAGCATAATTAAATCAAAAGGACGTTTTCCAAGTACTCTATAGATGGTTTCTTCGTATTTTAAAGCGTTTTTTTCGATGTCTACTTCTGCTTCCATGCGATGGATTTGTTCAGTAGGAATGGGCATTTTATTAAAACCTGCTTGCATAGCCATGTGAAAATTACTATTAGGATCATCAGGAGGGAGTGCGCGTTCATCGCTGAAAAAAATATAGATATTGTTCCAATTCATTTGTTCTCTATAAGGAGATGAGCAAAGTTTTTCAAAAATGACCTTTGGAGTACTACCACCAGACAGAGCAACCGCAAAAAATCCATGATCGGCTAAGGCTTGTTTAGAAAGGGCAATAAAATGCTCTACGCAAAAGGTCAGAGTTTTTTGATAGTTACCAGGAACGATGAGATTTTTAGATTCGTCTAAAGGGCGAGGTTTTATAGTTTCTATTAGCATGGATTCTTTAAATGGGTATTTTGTAGAAGGTTTAATACTTGTAAATAATGAGTAGAATTACCTCGACGGCAAATTTCTTGAACAAGAGAATGTCCAGCCCCTCCCTTGGGAGAAATATAACGAGCTGGAAGGGCGCATTGCTTAGGGGTGGTCTCTTGTACAGTAATATGATTTTGTTGCTCTGTATCTCTAGAAAATAAAAAAGAAGAAGCATCTTTAAGCAGAATTTCTATAGAAACGATTAGGCCTGTAGGTAAGTGCGTATGAACAACTGGAGAAATAAAAAGTTGGATAGGTCCTGATTTTCCTTGATAGGTACAAATCATTTTCTGCTGTTGCTCTTCTAAGCTTTTAAATTCCCATTTTAGCTGACAGGCAAGCCAAGCTTGTAAGTATAAAGATTGAATTTTTGCATGACAGAAAAACGTACTTTGCTGCGCATTATAAAAAATATGTAGAGTTTGCGCTTGTTGTATTCTTTCTAATTTTTCTTTAGAGGAAAAAACAGTGGATAGAATATCTCTCCAATTTTCTATTCGAGCCCAATTTAAATCTGCTATATCGTAATGAATGCTTTGCTG
This sequence comes from Candidatus Rhabdochlamydia oedothoracis, assembly GCF_019453995.1. Classification (NCBI taxonomy): domain Bacteria; kingdom Pseudomonadati; phylum Chlamydiota; class Chlamydiia; order Parachlamydiales; family Candidatus Rhabdochlamydiaceae; genus Candidatus Rhabdochlamydia; species Candidatus Rhabdochlamydia oedothoracis. The sequence goes on from NZ_CP075587.1 coordinate 1,129,278, forward strand.
CTTTAAGCAATACTTTGCAAATAAGGAAAGATTACAAGTTGCTTCAGAATCAAAAATGATCCGGCTTGCTAAAGGTTCTAAAGATTGCAGTAGGGGTTCGTTTTGGCCTAAATCCTCTCCCCAGACTAGATAGACCGGCAGATCGGGTAAAATATGAGGAAGGACTAGAAAGGGAATACGCATTTGAGAAGAGTAAGATGCTTGAACTTCAATATAGTCACAAGCTACATCGTACTCTGCTTTCCCAGAAAAAAGCATAGAAACCTGTATAACCAACTCTTCTTTTTGAGAAGCTTGATCGATAGTGATAAAAAGCACACGAGAAGGAAATTTTTCCACTACTGAGTGAACAACTTTTTGAAAGTAGGCTTTACGGGGATTATCATAGGTAAAAAAGATTAAATTAAAGAGACAGGCTCTTGTAATATTTTTTGTTTCTAAAGATTCCCAAATTCTTTTTAATTCCCGCTCAATGTAAGCAGGAGATACAGGGTAAGGAGTAGAGGTCATTTTAAATGAGCCTCCATTTTCTTCTGTCTTGCAATAAAAGCTGGTCTGCAGATTTTGGACCCCAGCTGCCTGCGGCGTAATTGGGGAAATCTTTGTCTATATTAGCTGAGAAATACGCTAAAATCGGAGTAATAAACTTCCAAGAATTATACACCTCATCTTGTCTTGCAAAGAGGGTATTATCTCCGAACATGCAATCCAAAATCAGTCTTTCGTATGCTTCAGGAGGGTTTATACCAAAGTAAGAACCGTAGCGAAAATCCATTTTTACCGGTTGAATAGGGCCTGTTAATCCGGGAACTTTGCAATTGACCTTTAATGAAGTACCTTCATCGGGTTGAATGCGCAATGCAAGAACATTTGCTTCATTTTTTTTTGCTACATTTTGAAATAAAATCCCTGGAGGATGCTTAAAAACAAGCGCAATTTCAGTCGTTCTTTTAGGCAATCGTTTTCCAGCTCGTAAATAAAAAGGAACCCCTGACCAGCGCCAATTATCAATAAATAAGCGCAAAGCAGCAAACGTTTCCACATTTGATGTAGCAGAGACATTTTTTTCTTCTCGGTAACCAGCTACGGACTCTGCATTGATATAACCCGAACCGTATTGCCCACGTATCACATGTTGATTCATGTCTCCTTCATTAAAAGGACGGATCGCTTGTAGTACTTTTACCTTCTCATTGCGAATAGAGTCCGCTTCTAGGTTAATGGGAGGCTCCATAGCCATAAGCGAGAGTAACTGCATCATGTGGTTTTGTACAATATCGCGCATTAGTCCCGCCTCTTCCCAAAAAGCTCCTCTAGTGCCAATTCCCATACTTTCAGCAACGGTAATTTGCACATGGTCTATATAACTTCTATTCCACAAAGATTCAAATAAGGAATTAGCAAAACGAAAGACTAAGATGTTTTGTACTGTTTCTTTACCTAAATAATGATCGATTCGATAGATTTGATCTTCTTGTAAAAAACAGAGCAATTTTTGTTGTAGATCTTGAGCAGAAGATAAGTCATGCCCAAAAGGTTTTTCTATGATGAGTCGAGAAAACTTTTTTGTTTCTTGGAGCTTGTAAATAAGATCTGCTTTATGCAAATTTTTGCAGATCAAAGGGAAAAAACTAGGTTGCGTAGCCAGGTAGAAAACACGGTTACCTCTAGTATCCAGCTTTACATCTAAGGTTTGCAAAAAACCTTGCAGGCGTTTATATCCTTGTTCATTGTGGAATTCTGATTGGTAGTAAAAAATCTGTTCTTGAAAATGCTTCCAAAGAGTTTCATCAATGGGTTTAGCTCTGGAAAATTGATTAAGAGCCTCTTTTACCTCTTCACGGAATTGTTCATTTGTCTTTTCTTTTCTAGCAAACCCCACACAAGCAAATTGGGGAGCAAGTTGCCCTTCTCTTGCTAAGTTATAAAGAGCAGGAAGCAGTTTTCTAGCGGTTAGATCTCCTGTAGCACCAAAAATAACCAGAATACAGGGATTTACAAATCGAGTGGATATTCCAGGTTCTTGAAGAGGGGAATCAGGCATATACTTTTGCTATTTGTTTCATTTTTTTATCAATACAAAATTTCATCAGGTCTTTAGTAAAATATATACTTAATTTTTTTTTGAATGACAATTAAGATAATCTTGTAAGATGAGAGCAGCAGCTTGTTCATCGCTGATTTGTGCACGTTTTTTTCGGTTTACTCCGCACTCTGTTAAAAACCTTTCTACTTGAGCAGAACTTAATCTTTCATCCCAAAAAATAATAGGCACTTGAAAATGACTTTCTAAAATTGCAGCAAACATGCGTGCACGTAGAGCCATATCTCCTTCTTTCCCATTTAATAACAAAGGAAGTCCTACTACAATAGCCTCCATAGAAGAATATTTTGCTAAAAGATTTTCTAGGGCCTCTAAGGGTTTATCTTTTGTCTTGATATTTCCAAGAGCTGTAGCAATAATTTTTCGCTCATCAGAAATGGCAATCCCTATACGGGTTAAACCAAAATCGATGCCTAAAAGCCTACCCAAGGGTTATTCCTTATTTCTATATGAAAATGAAGATTTAATAAACTCTTTGAAAAGAGGGTGGGGAGCTGTAGGTTTTGATTTAAACTCAGGGTGAAACTGCACACCAATCATCCAAGGGTGGTTTTTAACTTCTGCGACTTCACAAAGATTTCCCTCTTCAAAAATTCCGGAGAAAATCAGTCCTTTTTTTTCACAGATTTCTTTATACGCATTATTAAATTCGAATCTGTGGCGATGTCTTTCTGAAATGTTACTCACGCCATAGGCTTTTGCCGCTTTAGTAGAGGCTAGAAGATGACAAGCAAAAGCTCCTAGGCGCATAGTGCCGCCTAAATTAGTGACCTCTGTTTGTTCGCTTAAAAGAGAAATAACAGGATCTTTAGTATCAGGGTTAATTTCTGTAGAATTTGCCTCACTTAAACCCACTACATTGCGAACAAACTCTGTACATAACACTTGCATGCCAAGGCAAATACCAAAATAAGGGATGTATTGCTCTCGACAGTGTTTAGCAATTTGAATCTTTCCTTCCCATCCTCTTTCTCCAAATCCACCAGGTACAAGATATCCATCACAGTTTTCTTCTGTAAAAAATGAACTATCTGGGATTTTTTCCGCATCAAATAAGCGAAATTCAAGATCAAGTTGATTAGCTAGCGCTCCATGCTTTAAAGCTTCAAAAACCGACTTATAGGCATCTTGGTGTTGGAGGTATTTGGCAACAATGCCAATCACTACTTTACCTTTGGGATTAGATAGGTTGTGTAGCATCTTTTTCCACTTTGTCAAATTAGATGATGGAGTTTTTAGTTTCAGCATTTGGCAAATTTTTTCATCTAAGCGTTGTTGATGCAAATGAATGGGTACTTCATAAATGCTCTCCACATCAATGATGTCTACAACTCCTGTCTTTGGCACACTACAAAACAAGCTGATTTTATCCTTAATTTCCTCTTTTAAAGCATTTTCAGTACGACAGAGAATAATATCGGGTATAATACCAATTTCTCTTAGGATTTGTACAGAGTGCTGCGTAGGTTTTGTTTTAACTTCTCCAGCTGCTTTTAAATAAGGAACGTAGGTTAGATGAATATTTATACATTGATCAGGGCGCTCATGGCGAAATTGACGAATTGCTTCTAAAAAAGGTAAAGATTCAATATCACCAACAGTTCCTCCTACCTCTATTAAAATTACATTTAAGGAATCTTTTCCACAATGCAAAATGCGCTGTTTAATTTCATCTGTGATATGAGGGACGACTTGAACTGTTTTTCCCGAATAATCACCCTTCCTCTCTCGTCTAATTACAGTCTCGTAAATCTGTCCTGAAGTTGTATTAGACAGTCTAGAAAGCTCGGCATGTGTATAACGAAAGTAATGCCCTAGATCTAAGTCAGTTTCGGCTCCATCATCTGTGACATATACTTCTCCATGTTGCAAAGGATTCATTGTCCCAGGATCAACATTTAAATATGGATCGAGTTTAAGCATTCCAATCTCTAGACCGCGACTCTCCAATAACATAGCAATTGAAGCGGAAGTTAGGCCTTTTCCTAAAGAAGAAACAACCCCACCAGTAATAAATACGTACTTTGTTTTATGCATATATTTCAAATCCTAAAAAAAGCTATTTTAATCTTAAATAGAGTTAAAATTCAATGTTATTCAATGGAGCTTTGAATTGCTTATAAAAAGAAATTTTAAATAGGAGAAGAAAAAGCCTTAGTGCACAATTCTCAAAGGTGTGCTATAAGTTAAGTGTTAAAAAAATAAACTCTAAGTAAATCCCATGCTCGATCTGAAATTTATTAAAGACAACCAAAAAATTGTACAAGAAGCAATACGACTGAAAAATGTTAATCTGAATTTACAGGAATTATTGCTATGCGAAGCCCAAGTTGCAGATTGTAAAAAAAAAATAGAGCTTTTGCAAACAGAGCGTAATGCTAATGCTAAAAGAGTATCTCAAAGTCCTAAAGAAGAAAGAGAGGACTTTATATTAAAAGGTAGAGAGATCGCATCTGAGATTGAACAATTAAAACCCATCTTAAATAACTTAGAACATCGTTTAAGAGACTATCTTCTTCTTGTTCCTAATATTCCTGCTAAAGAAGCTCCCATTGGGGAAAATGAGGATTTTAACGTAGGCGTTAAAAAATGGGGACAGGCACCTGTCTTTGATTTTCCTTTTCTTAATCATACAGAAATTTTACAAAAAAATCGGTGGTCAGAAGAGAGAATTTCACAGGTTTGCGGGTCTCGAACCTACGCCTTAAAAAATGAGATGGTTTTGCTAGACATGGCTCTTTTACAATTTGCTTTGCGTAAAGCACGCTCTAAGGGGTTTGAACTTATCACAGTTCCATCGCTTGTGCGAGATTTTGCTCTATATGGCACAGGGCATTTTCCCGAAGGAAAAGAACAGGTCTACTTTTTATCCAAAGACAATCTCTATCTTTCAGGTACAGCCGAGGTTCCTATCAATAGCCTGCATTCAGGAGAAATTTTACAAGAAGAACAATTGCCTATGCTCTATGCAGGGTTTTCTCCTTGCTTTAGAAGAGAATCTGGTAGTGCAGGACGTGATGTAAAAGGACTTATCCGTGTACATCAGTTTTATAAAGTCGAGCTATTTGTCATTTGTAAAAATGATAGAGAAGAATCTCTCTTGTGGCTGTATAAATTGTTGCAAATCGCTGAAGAGATTATGCAAGATTTAGAATTACCTTATAGAGTTGTTGAATGTTGCACAGGGGATATGGGGCTTGGTAAAGTAAGAATGTTTGATATTGAGGCTTGGGTAGCGAGTGAAGCTAAGTATCGAGAGACCCACAGCTGTTCTTCTCTTCACGATTGGCAATCTCGTAGATCTAATGTTCGTTATCGTACATCAGATGGTGCAGTGAAATTCTGTCATACGTTAAATAATACAGCTATTGCAACACCGCGCATTTTAGTTCCATTTCTTGAGAATCATCAACAAAAAGATGGAAACATTTATATTCCTTTAGCTCTTCAACCTTACCTAGAAGGACAAGAATATCTATTACCGCATAACTAGAATCATTGAGCCCAGCCTTCTAAATGACACCTAAGGCTTTTAACTTTTTAACTGCGCATTCAAGAAAAGTAACACCATATTCTTCATCTATTTTAAAGTGCATTTTGCTCAGGGCTTTTTGATAAAAAAGATTTGATAATTTCTTTAGTTTTTCTTGACCATAAATTGAATTTATAATTTTCCCTTTCTTGTAAAAATCCGAAGTTTTCTGAGCTAAAACAATTTGCACAGTTAGTTAGAGAAACTTTTTAGATACTGATAATCCAAGACAACTCTATAAAACGCAGTATCCGTAAGCCCTGGGATTTCATGACTCTGGAAGCCTTTACAATTAAGGATTCCATCAAAGAGTCCAATGAAAATGTCAAAAATATGAGCAAAGAAGATTTTGAAAAAACCAATCAGGACTGGGTTCATATTCTTGACGATCTTGCAAAGCAGTGGAAAAACCGCGCTTCAGCGGGCTCTGCGGAAGTCCAGAAGATCATCCGTCGCCACTATGAATGGTTGAAAAAATACTGGACTCCCAACTGCGAATCCTATGCCGGGATAGGGGAGGGATATACTAGTGCCGATTCAAACGGCTAGCTTAATGGGATTTAAGTCAACGACTTGAAACTTGTCGTTTATCCTACATTTCAAAATATCTGTTATTTTCGGTATCTCTTCTAAGAGCCTGTTTAAAATCTTTTCAAAAGTGAGGATATTCTGGAGAAAGATTTGCAAAGAGTGTGCAGGAAATATTAGAATATATTGGTTCCGATTCAATCGTATAGAAAAATATAGGATTAACGACAAGTTTCAAGTCGTTGACTTGAACCCCATTAAGCTAGCCGTTTGAATTGGCACTACTATATATAGTAGAAATAGCAAAAAGAAATGCACTTCATACTTTTAAAGTCATTTCTAGAAGATGGATTGTAGAGCGTTCTTTTGCGTGGATAGAAAAATGTCGCAGGCTATGGAAAAATTGCGAAAGAAAACTACATACAAGCCTGAATATGGAGGTTCTCGCTTTTATTGCTCTACTTTTGAAAAGACTTTAAACAGGCTCTTAGGAAAGAGGCTTAAATGAGCATACAAACGGACTAGTTAGGCAATATTTTCCTAAAACACAAAGCTTTTTAGATACGACTTCCAAGGATATGGAAAGAGTGGAAACTTATACTAAATAACAGACCTAGAAAGGCTCTCAACTTCGAAACTCCACTAGAAGTGTTTAGGAGATTATCTACAAACATGCTATGCTCGGGTGCACAATAGATGTTTTTTCAAGTATTTATATGTTCTTTTTTGTGCACTTCGAGGTTGAAAGGGCCACCTATATTGGCCAATATTATAAATCATTATCATCATCAGAGCTTCTATTCTTTTGGGTAATTTAAGAAAAATAAAATCGGCCATAAACCAAAGATCTTTTAAAAAACGAAATCCTCCCTCCACATTCTGCCGTTTTTTATATTCCTCTAGTATTTGTTTATCTTTATAGCCTTCTAAATCCAATTCATTAGTAGCCAAAATAAATCTTCCCTTCTTATTCAAAATATTGTTAATTGTTTCTTGATTTCTTCTAAACGATGTTTCCATTTTATAGCCAACTATGACCTTTTCAGCCCCATTTTTTGGTTTGCCTCGACCTAGATACTTACTAATAGACATTACTTGTGCCTCTTTCTAACCACTTCAAAAGCTTTAACAGCATCTTCCTCAAAATAAAATTCCGATTTTCAAAATGCCACAGAACTTGCTTTAGCTTCTTCTCTTCTTTTTCTATTCCCGTATAGTTCAAATTTAGTAAGGCTTCTTTTCCGTCTAACGTCTTATCGTATCGTCATCTAGGAGTAAAGCATGTGTTACTTGTAGGTATGTCCAATCTTCATCTAGCAATAAAATAGATTTGATTCTATCGCATAGCCTTTTATCCCGTTCATGGCGATGACGAGCCTTGAGGATGTCTTTTTGGTTTCTTGTGATAAAGTTCGCTTCAGGTTGCATAGAGCTAAGATTCACAACTCAATCAATGAGAAAAATTCCATAAATTTAGTATTTGAAAAGTCTTTTTTCTAATGCATTTCAGTATAATATCCTCGGCAGTAAGATCAAGATATCTTTTAATGCAATTTCTATCATTTTTTATCCTAGACAACGCTAAGTATTTTATGTAAAACATAGAAATTATTTTATAGTTTTAGGATCTTAAAAAAATGAAAAAGAAATATAGAGCCTTATTTTTCATTTTACTTTCTTTAGCTGTAATAATTCTATCGCTGGTGTATTTAAGCGGTATTGATATTGCTGTACTGAACCCTAAGGGAATGATTGCAGTAAAAGAACGCGACTTGTTTATCAAGATTACCTTGATCATGCTTATTGTGGTTATCCCTGTTTTTATCCTTACTTGGGTTATTTCTTGGAAATATAGAGAGGGGAATCAAGCTAAATATACACCGGATTGGGATAAACACTTATTATCTGAATCTATCTGGTGGGGTCTTCCTTGTGCCATTGTTCTAGCAATGGCGATACTGGTTTGGAAAAGTACTCATGAGTTAGATCCGTTCAAACCCCTTGAATCGGATAAGAAACCCCTTAGAATACAAGTAGTTGCTCTGCAGTGGAAATGGTTATTTATTTATCCAGAACAGGGGATTGCAACTATTAATTTCTTACAATTTCCAGAAAAAACCCCGATTAACTTTGAAATAACCTCAGATGCTCCCATGAATTCTTTTTGGATTCCAGAGCTAGGTGGTCAGATTTATGCAATGCCAGGGATGAAAACCAAACTACACCTTATAGCTAATGAAAAAGGTAATTTTAGAGGTTCATCAGCTAATTTAAGTGGAAGGGGTTTTGTGGGAATGACATTTATTGCTAAAGCCAGTTCTCTAGCTGATTTCTATCAATGGGTGGATTCATTAAGCGAATCCTCCAATTTTCTTAATTTAGCAGAGTATATCAGGTTAGCAGAGCCTAGTGAAAATGATCCTGCGACTTCTTATGTGCTAGAAAAGCAAGATTTATACGATTGGATTGTTAGGAAATATACGATGCCAATGACGAGGATGGATTGATATGTTTGGAAAATTAACTTGGGATGCTTTTCGTCAGGACCCTATTGAAATCGCAGCAGGAATCTCGATGATTCTTGGTTTGATGATTGTTCTAGGGCTTTTATGGTACTTTAAGCGATTTAGGTGGCTTTGGACGCAGTATTTAACCTCACTTGATCCCAAAAAAATTGGAGTGATGTACATTGTTGTCGTCTTTGTCATGTTACTAAAAGCGGTATTTGATGCTGGTATGATACGCTTACAACAGATTCTTTCTGTTAGTGATGCTCATGGTTATTTATCATCGCCTCATTTTCAGCAGGTTTTTACAGCTCATGGCACGACTATGATTTTCTTTGTGGGTATGGGTCTTGTATTTGGGATTTTAAATCTCATTGTGCCCTTGCAAATTGGCGCGCGTGATGTGGCTTTTCCTTTTTTAAACTCTCTAAGTTTTTATTTATTTTCTGTAGGAGCAGTTCTTCTTCTTTTATCTCTCATTATTGGTAAATTTTCCGGAACTGGTTGGGTAGCATATCCTCCGCTTTCAGGTCTTAAATACAATTCTGGAGTAGGGGTGGATTACTGGATATGGAGCGTGCAGATTGCAGGTATTGGTAGCTTGCTTTCAGGTATTAACTTTCTTGTTACTATTTTAAAAATGCGTTGTCCAGGAATGACTTTAATGAAAATGCCATTATTTGTTTGGAGTGCTTTATGTACGATGACTTTGGTTATTTTTGCTTTTCCAATCTTAACAGCAACTATTGGAATGCTCTCTTTAGATAGACTATTGCACATGCATTTTTTTACTGCTGATTTTGGAGGTAATCCCATGATGTACATCAACCTCATTTGGGCATGGGGTCATCCAGAGGTGTATATTTTGATTTTGCCTGCTTTTGGGATTTTTTCAGAAGTAGTTGCTACTTTTTCACAAAAGCGATTATTCGGTTACGATTCGATGGTATGGGCCCTTGTTGCCATTACTTTGTTATCTTTTCTTGTTTGGTTGCATCACTTCTTTACTATGGGATCCGGAGCTAATGTGAATGCTTTTTTTGGCATTATGACAATGCTTATCGCTATCCCTACAGGTGTAAAAATTTTTAACTGGTTATTTACCATGTTTAGAGGTCGAGTGTATTTTACAACCCCCATGCTCTGGTTTTTAGGTTTTGTATTTATCTTTACTACAGGTGGTATGACAGGTATTTTGCTATCAGCTGCACCGGTAGATTTTCAAGTACACAATAGCTTATTTTTAATTGCACATTTCCATTCTATGGTAATTGGTGGGGTTTTATTCGGTTTTTTAGCAGGTATTACCTACTGGTTTCCTAAGTTTATGGGTTTTAAGCTTCATGAAGGTTTAGGTAAATATGCCTTTTGGTGTTGGTTCATTGGTTTTTTATTAGCTTTCATGCCCTTATACGTTTTGGGGCTGATGGGAGCTAGCAGACGTCTGGATCACTATGAAGCATCTACAGGATGGCAGCCTTTATTTATAGTTGCAGCTATTGGGGTCACTATGATCATCTGCGGCATTGGAATTCAGATCTTGCAGATACTTGTAAGCGTTAAACAACGCAAAGCAAATAGAGACCTTACAGGGGATCCATGGAATGGTAGAACGCTAGAATGGTCCACTTCTTCACCACCACCGTTTTATAATTTTGCTATTCTTCCCGAAGTCCATAAAAGAGATTCTTTTTGGTCTATGAAACACGCCAAAGTAGCAGAAAAACCACACTATAAAGACATTCATATGCCCAAAAACACCCCGATGGGGCTATTTATTGGTGGATTTAGCTTCATTTTAGGGTTTGCTTTGATCTGGCATATTATCTGGCTGGGTATAATTGGGTTTATTGGAGTAATTGCCTGTATTGTTATTCGCATGTTTGATAATGATACCGATTATTATGTACTGGCTACTGAAATAGAGAAAATAGAGGCGAGATGCAAGAATCTATAAACCAAGAAAACACTGTCTTTGGATTTTGGGTCTATCTAATGACAGATTGTATTTTATTTGCAACGCTTTTTGCAACGTATGCAGTACTACGCAATAATATATATGGTGGGCCTTCTGGGTATGAGTTATTTTCCCTCCCGTTTACTTTAAGCGAAACCCTTATTCTGCTAACTAGTAGCTTTACTTGTGGACTTGCTATGTTAGCAGCACAGGTTAAGGATAGAAAAAAAGTACTTATTTGGTTAGGGATTTCTTTTTTATTAGGCATCGCTTTTTTAACAATGGAACTAAAGGAATTTACTCACTTGGTTCATGAAGGAAATAGCTGGCAGAGAAGTGGATTTTTATCTGCTTTTTTTACGCTTGTTGCAACGCATGGATTGCATATTACAGCTGGCTTATTATGGATGATTTTTGTTGTAGTGCAACTTTTACGTAAAGGGATTATTTGCGTTACTTTTAAAAGACTTACCTGTTTGAGCATGTTCTGGCACTTTTTAGATGTCGTATGGATTTTTATATTTACTATTGTGTACCTAATGGGAGCTGTATGAATCAAGAAACTGGAGCTTTTAAATCGTATCTGACGGGATTCTTTCTATCTATTTTATTAACTTTAGCGGCTTATTTTTTGGTAGTAGAGCACGTATTCAGCAGTAGAGTTTTAATTTCTATTATTATTGGTTTAGGTATTGTACAGATGTTCATTCAATTGCTCTTTTTTTTACACTTAGGACAAGAACCTAAGCCTTATTGGAACTCTCAGCTTTTTCTCTTTATGATAACGATCCTTGTAATTTTAGTAATTGGATCGCTCTGGATTATGGAAAATTTAAGGTATAATGTGATGCCAAATATGTAAGAGGGGATAAAAGAAATACATGATTAAAACTTATTTTATGCTTACTAAACCTGGAATTATATTTGGTAATGCAATAACTGCATTAGGTGGTTTTATTCTTGCATCGAAAGCACAGATTGATCCTTGGTTATTTTTAGCAACTCTTATGGGTTTATCGCTGCTTATTGCGTCGGCTTGCGTCTTTAATAATTATATTGATCGCAATATAGATAAAATGATGGAAAGAACTAAAAATCGAGCTCTAGCAAGGGGAATAATTTCTCTACAAAAGGCCATTATATTTGCCATTTTTCTCGGGTTGTTTGGCATCTTGCTTTTAATGCTATACACCAATCTTTTAACGACAATCATTGCGCTAACTGGTTTTTTTATTTATGTAATTTTGTATAGCTTATCAAAACACCGTTCTTCTTATGCAACCGCTATAGGAAGTATTTCAGGAGGTATACCGCCGGTTGTTGGTTATTGTGCTGTAGTTGATCGTTTTGATATGGGAGCTTTTCTACTATTTATGATCGTAGCTCTTTGGCAAATGCCGCATTTTTTTGCAATTGCTATGTATCGACTCGATGATTATGTTGCTGCATCAATCCCGGTCTTACCTGTTAAAAGGGGTATCTATATTACCAAGGTGCATATGCTGCTTTATATCATGGCCTTTCTTATCCCTGTATGTATGCTGATGCTATGGGGTTATACAGGATATGCATATTTGATAGTTATGGGGTTAATCGGTATTAGTTGGCTTTTATTGTGTATAAAAGGCTTTAAAAATACTAATGATAAGCTCTTTGGACGTCAAATGTTTCGTTTTTCAATTGTAGTCATTATGATGCTGTGCATCATGATCTCTATTAGCATAGCGTAAGGGTTCTATGCTTGGATTTCAAAAAGAAACCAAGTTCTTCTTTCTGTTTCATCTATGAATACCTCTAAGATACTAGCTGTTGCAACGTCGTTGTGTTCTGCGCAAATTTGATGTGTAGACCGCATATGAGCTGCATAGTTTTTGTTATCGTGCATGAGATGTTGAATCATTTTTTTTGGCTCTAGTATAATTTCATCATCTTTAATTTTTTGTAAGCGGCTAATATCATTTATCGAGCATATTGTTGTCCCACCTAGCTTGCGAACGCGTTCTGCTAAAACATCAATCATCGCAAAAATTTGTTCTGCTTGCTCATCGAATAAAAGATGATAATCGCGAAAATGGCTACCTGACATATGCCAATGGAAACTTTTTGTTTTTACATATAAAGCAAAAGCATCGGCAACTAAGGGATTAATGCTTTTACAGATTTCTTGGAGACCTTTTAAGTCATTTGGGGTGGCTAACTTTGTGGGTATTGTCTTTTTATTCATTTTTTAACTCCTTTTATTCTTTAACATAATACTTTGGATCATCAGCACGTCCATTCATATGATAAAAGAAACAGCCATCCTCTAGATCCCCATATAAGTACGTACCAAATTTTAAATGGATTGCATGTACTTCATCTAAACTTTTATTTAACAGAAATTTTTTAAAATTTTTATGAACATAGTCTTCCATATAGTTGTTTTTACACATGGGCATAATAAAATGATGATAATAGTCCACGCGTGCTATATGGGCATGATCAGACCATCCATAAATTCTTGTTAAAGGAATTAAACTGTTTCCTTCAATATAATTATCTGCAGGGCCAAAGCAAGAACTTTGCATATCTCCTGTAAGAGAAGAATGGAATTTACCGCTAAAATGAATCCATTTGATGTTCTTATTCATAAGCATAGAGCTTAAGCAAGCATTAAGATGGAATTTTTTTGTAAAACACATATCGTGTTGGTGAATGAAAACAAAAGGGGTTGTTACGTGTTTTAAAGCTAGGCGAATAGTGCCGGAGAGTTGGACCCATTCTTCACAAAATAGCAATTTTGTATTGGCAAAAATTGGGTCGGTCTTCTGAAGATCTTTAATTTTTTTCTTATATAAATCATATTTGGAACTGCGATCTTTAAATCCAGGTGCTACCCCATCAAAAACAATGATTTTTTTACTCTTTGCAAGGGTGAGATTTATGAATAAACTTGCCTGGGCAAGATAGAGATGTTCATCTGAGGGGACCGTACAAATGGGATGAGTAGTTGTAATGACTGTAATAAGTTCTGCAGCTTTATGATCATCTAAGAGCATATCTATACCAATACTTTTTATTATTCCATATCTAAATTGTATTAAAGAATCAACAGCTCTAGTCCAAGATGGACAAAATAATAATTAACTGTTACAAAATAAGAACTATGTATAAAGAAACAACTTCATTATGCCCTTCCATTAAAATGATCCTATTTGATCATGATGATACCTTGGTTGGTACTCTTAAAGCAAAATTGGCACACATAAGTACATTGCGCAAACGTTCTATGGTAAAAAACTTAAAAATGAGGAACTACGGATTCATTGGGGCAAGCCTTTGACTTTATTACTTAAGCTGCTATATGAGACAGATCACGTCAACATAGCTATGTCTTATAATATAGCTACGCGGAGTAAATTCCCTAAAACTCTATTTAAAGATACAATAAGTACTTTGAGCACTCTGCATAGTTTAGGAAAAAAGTTAGGTCTTATAACTGCCACTACTCGCTCTAGTCTAGAGTATGACTTGAAAACATACGGGGTTCAAGTCAACGAATTGAAACTTGTCGTTAATCCTATATTTTTCTATGCGATTGAATCGGAACCACTATATACGCAAAAAAACACGTCCACGAATAGTTGATCTATACTAGTTTGATTTCAAATTAAGAATTGCATAACTATTTTTTTTGAAAAAACTGCTCTATTTTGCAAGAAGATGTTATCTTTTGTATAAAAATGTTTATACACTCAAACTCTTAATTTGAATGCAAATAAGTATATATGATATTTTTTGTGGGGTTTTGTACTTTTTAAAAAGTGGTTGTCAGTGGCGTATGTTACCCATAGAATATCCTAAATGGGAATGATGTGATTATTATTTCCATCTTTGGAATAAAAAAGATGATAAAAATTCTAAGAGTATTCTTGAAATAGTTTTAAAAAAAATTGGTTGGCGAGGTCAGAAAAAGCAGTGGTCGGAAAGAGAAAACAAGCTTTGTAATTATTGATGCTCAAAGTGTTAAAAATACTGATACAGCGGAGAAGAAAGGATATGATGCAGGGAAAAAAATATCAGGAATAAAAAGACATATAGCAGTCGATACCCAAGGGCTTCCTCATGCGATTCACATTACCACCGCTAATATCACTGACAGAAATGGGTGTATAGAAGCATTTTCACTACATAAAAACCATTTGTTCGGTGTAAAAATGTTTTAGTAGATGGAGGATATTCTGGAGAAAAATTTGCAAAGAGCGTGCAGGAGATATTAGGATGTATAGTAGAAATAGCCAAAAGAAATACACTTCATACTTTTACAGTTATTCCCAAAAGATGGGTTGTAGAGCGTTCTTTTGCGTGGATAGAAAAATGTCGCAGGCTATGGAAAAATTGCGAAAGAAAACTACATACAAGCCTGAATATGGTGGTTCTTGCTTTTATTGCTCTACTTTTGAAAAGATTTTAAACAGGCTCTTAGATCTGGTAGGTGCAAAGAAAATTCTTCATGCGTAAGCCCTGCTCGTTCCCCATCCAGATCCGATCGATTTAGGATCTTTGACAGAAGGAATGTTTTCTCCATTAACCAGGGATTGTAAGACCTTTGTATAAAGTTCATGTGCAGACTCACATGAAATATTCATAGCTGTGTTAATTAGTTGCATAAAAAATTCTTTAATTGCTATTCACTTTCATAAACGGGGTGGATTTGAAACCCGGCTTGCTTTACAGCAAAGATCAGCTGTACAATGGGCTCCCACATCGCTTGTTTGTCGATATGTAAGAGCACTTGTGTTTTTAGCGTATCTTTGGGTAAAAGACCGAGTTCTTGTTGTTTTTTAAGCTCTAATTGCACGTCTAGTGGGCAAGAAATCAGGTATTCATTAAATTCTGTAATCCATTTGTACTCGCCCTTATTATTTATGCTCAAATGCACGGTATAGCGGTCTTGGGGAATAGAAGCATCTACTTTTGTTTGGACCTTGACTAAACTGATCTCACGATCAAAAAGGCTGGCTCGAGTAACTGCAATCACTGCAAAAACAGCTACGATTAAAAACAGAAAATCAATCATAGGAGCTAAATTCAGATGATTGTATCTTTTGAGTTCTTCTTCAGGGATTAGGTTCATATACTTGCACTCTTGTTTTGAGCATCGATAAGAGAAGCTATTTGGTGGGTTTCACTCTCTACTAATACCAATGTTTTTACCAATCTGTATTTAGCAGAAGAATGTAAGATAAGCGCTAAGATAGCTACAATTAATCCAACAACGGTAGTCCCTACAGAAACTCCGAGTCCATCGAATAGCATAGAAACGCTTTCTATAGAGCGATTGACGTCATAAAAAGCATAAAACATGCCAAAAACAGTACCTAATAAACCAAGCATGGGGGCAATAATAGCAATATCATTAAGTAAGTTAATTCTTTGCCAAAATGTTGCAGTAACTCTTTTGCCTTCCGCTTTCATGATTTCAACCATTACTGGAAATCCATGTTGCCTGGAATGAATACCTGTGGCCACTAAATGACAAAATAACGTTTTTTCTTGTTTACATACCCCTAAAGCTTCGTCAAAATTATGGTTGGTTAATTGAGAGCGAAGTGTGTCGACTAAAGATTGAGAAACTTTTGTACTATTGCGCAGGGAAGACAGGCAGTAGAACCATAAGCAAAGAGCAAACGTAGACATTCCAAATAAAAGTATGTAGATGAGAGGTGCTCCAGAAAATGCTTGTTTAAAATCAATTACCATCATCTTTGAAGGAAAGTCAGAAATCGACTCTTGCAGCTGTGTGAATGGGGTTTCTTCGGGGGTTGCCCTAGATGAAGTATCCAAACGAGCATCTTCTTCTAAAGCAATGAGTTGTTCTTTGACACTGTTTAACTCTTGATCGATTAAAGAAAATTCCTGCTCAATTGTTACAAGGTCTGAGGTATCGGTTTCTGTAGGGTTGGCATATAACGCACTAAGCTGCATCAATCCAATAATTAAAATAGACTTTAACTTCATTTTAGGATATCTCCTTTAAAATTCTAAAAATGCTATAGCTTTTAACTTTGTTTTTTAGCTTATCAAGCTGGATTGGAATAGATCAAGAAGAATAAGAGAGATATAGGCAACAAAATAACAATTAGCTATCATGTTTTAGTTCTACATACAAATTTTTGCTGATTATGAAACCAAAAGATTTAAAGTTTCCTTTTTCTTGGGATGAAAGAAGGCCCGTAATTTTTGAAAATATTTTATTTGTGCCTCAATATTACATGAACCATAGAGAATGGGGTTTTGTAAATTGGTACAGTCCTCAAGTGTTTAAAAATCAATTGCCTATTCATATTGAATACTGTAGTGGAAATGGCTGCTGGTTGATTGAGAAAGCAAGAAATCATCCTGAAATTAACTGGATTGCTGTCGAAAAAAAATTTGAAAGGGTGCGTAAAATCTGGTCTAAAATGCGAAATTTAAGCTTGACTAATATATTGATTGTTTGTGGTGAGGCCCTTACCTTTACCAAAAATTATGTGGCAGATGTAAGCTTTCAGAAGGTCTATATCAATTTCCCAGATCCTTGGCCCAAAGAAAAACATGCGAGAAACCGCCTAGTACAGGAACCTTTTCTCATAGAATTAAGCAAGAAAGCCAAGCCACAAACAGAAACTATTGTCGCTACTGACCATCTAGATTATGTACAGCAGATTATATCCGCTGTAAGCTCAAGTGAAAAATGGGATTTTTCTCTGAAAAACCCTTTTTATACCAATCATTGGGAAAATTATGGTTCTTCTTATTTTGAGCAGTTATGGAGGGCAAAAGGTAAGCAAGTGTATTATTTACCCTTTTTAAACAAGAGTAAAAATGCCATTTTCTAAGGCAAAACAAATTGTTTTACCAGCAGGATTATCTGCAGATTTAGATTGGAAAACACAAGAGCTTCTAGCTTTTCGAGAATCTTCTGTTCTTTGGTATCTTGATTTTTCTTTTTCTACTATGCATTTTTCTCCTCAGGACTTCTTAAAAAGTCAATCACAATTGCTTACAATAGAGCATTTTTGTCGGACAATTTGGAATGATTTTAAAAAAAATACGGCTGGCGTAATCCTCTATCAAGGAGCAACGGATTTTTCTAGAATTTTTCCAAAAGAGCTTTGGTCAGAGTCTTTTCATAAGTGGTTGGATTTGTTCATACAAAATGCTGCACATCGACATGAGTTAAAAGAGGCCTCTTCTAGTTCTCTAGAGCACTATTATGAGTTATACGCTGCTAAATTATTTGCAGAAGTTATGCAAAGACTACTTGTCTTTTTACCAGAGGAGTGTGTTACATTATTACTGATTGAAGTTACAGAGCCTTTGTCTTTCTTAGCGCAAAAATTTTCTCTGGAGTGGTTTGAATCATTTGTTTTATTGGATTTAAAGAGAAATCAGCTGCCTTTTTTACATCAGAAAGCACGTTTAGGAATTTGTTTACCTCCTGACTCTCATTGTGATCAAAAAACATTAACTCAGATTAATTCCATTTTAATGCGCTTAAAACAAAAGCAGATAGATTTTAGATGTATTCCCGAATCTAAATTAAACCATTTCTGGAATGGACTAGATAGCATCTTGGTTTTTTCTAGAACATTATCAAATCAAGGAAAAAGGCAATTGCAAGGATTTTGCGCAACAGGTGGTAGAGTGATTATAGAAGGCGAGAGTCTTTGTTTACCTCAAGAAGTAGCTATGCTCGATTTTTTACAAATCTTTTAAAGCTTTTAGTTTTCGAAATAGAGCTTGTTCTGGTTGAATATTTTTTAGAAAATAGCTAAGAAAGCGCTCTTTTAGAGAATGGTAAGTAGGTTCATTTATACACTTTTTTTTTCCTTCTGGTAGGGCTAGTATACTAATTGCTTCTGAAAGGCGGATTGAATGCAATGTATTTAGCTCCTGATTTTCAAAGCAAAGGGTCGTGTTTTCTAAATGGGTTTTTAATTCTACCAAAGATAAATAACGTTCTTCTATTTGAACTTTTTTGGAGATTTGATATAGGTCGTGTAGTCTAGCTACAACATGAATATAATCTTTGTTTATATTTGCGTCTTTTTTACCGCTTATTTCAAAAACATGTTCAGCACACGCCTTAATCTCTTGATGAAGTAAGTTGTAATAAAGAAGAGGGTGATTACCTTTTGATAACGCCATATAAATTCGCCTTTTGAATTCAGTATAGCTATTATAAAATTTAGTAACATAAAATAATCGGAGCAAAGGGATTTGAACCCCTGACCCCCTGCTCCCAAAGCAGGTGCGCTAGCCAAACTGCGCTATGCTCCGATAAAACATAAGGTACCTTAAATCATTTATTTTTTTCTTACAAGCGTTTATCGGAGATCGTGCCAATGGAAAAAATAATTACGCTGAAGGCTATAGAGAATAACTAGAGTTTTTAGGAAAAAAATGTTGCAACGATATTCTAAGAAAGGGATAAGAAGTGAAAATCGCCTCTAAAAAAGAACTTTTTAAACACGTTAAATAATTAATAGATTAGAATTAAGGAAAAAACATGACATTTCGCAGCTTAAAAATTCTATCTTGTGAGTATGCACTCCCTTTTTTTAAACAAATGTATAAAAAAAAATCGGTTTCTGAAAAAAACCACTTTTCATTTAAAAAAATAGACAAAAGACTTTACTATATTGTTATTTCTACAAAGACGAAAAGTACATTTTACTAGATACTAGCGATTGTATATATTGATTCCGATTCAATCGTATAGAAAAATATAGGATTAACGACAAGTTTCAAGTCGTTGACTTGAACTCCATTAAGCTAGCCGTTTGAATTGGCACTACTATATACTGAAATGCATTAGAAAAAAGACTTTTCAAACACTAAATTCATTAAATTTTTCTCATTGATGGAGTTATAAATCTAACCTCTATGCAACCTGAAGCGAACTTTTTAACAAGAAACCAAAAAGACATCCTCAAGGCTCGTCATCGTCATGAACGAAACAAGAGATTGTGTGATAGAATTAAAACTATCCTGCTCTTAGATAAAGGGTGGACATATGAGGCAATAGCTGATGCCTTAATCCTAGATGAGGATACGATAAGGCGTTATTATAAAACCTATTTAGAAGGTGGCAAAGAAGCATTGCTGAATTTGAACTATACAGGAAAGGCATGCTGGCTCAATCAAGGCCAGCTTGAACAACTAAAAATCTATGTAAAAGAAGAAGTTCCTAGTTCGGCTAAACAAGTTGTCAATATTATGAAAAATTCTTAGATTTCAAGACGGCAATTTATGCCTTTTTTGAAAAAAATTCTAAATATCGATAAGAACTACAGCCTCTTTTGTCTAGGACAATTTTGCAACGATTATAGTAGCTGATTTAATAAATATCATTTAAGAGAGTAGAATATGACTTTTTTTCATCATTTACCATCAGTTGCTCAATTACATGATCTTGCTAAAGATTCGATTGACTTAACAAAAGAAGGAGTCTTAACCGCTAAACGCATCGATAATATGATGTTAGAGGCATTAGGGCTTAAATTGTTTTACGCAACAGAAAAAGTTAGTGAAAAGAATATTTCTGTTTTATGTCAATTAGCCGAAGAAACACAAGCTGTTAAAAAAATGACAGATATGCAAAATGGGCAGATTGTTAATTTTATCGAAGGGTTTTCTATTGAAAATAGGCCTGCAATGCACACTGCAGTGCGAGATTTTTTTGAGCAATGTAATACTTCTTTAGAAGCAAAGCAGGCAACAGGTTTAGGGTATAAGGAATTAGAAAAACTCCGTTCCTTTTTAGATGAGATGGAAAAAAAATCTCAAATAACAACAGTTATTCAAATCGGCATCGGTGGTTCACATCTAGGACCTGAAGCGATTTATTTAGCTTTAGAAGCTTTTCATAAGCTAGATCGCAAAGTATACTTCTTATCTAATATTGACCCAGATGAAGGCGCTCGTATTTTTCAACAAGTTGATCTAGAAAAAACTCTTGTTGTCGTAGTTTCCAAATCAGGAACTACTTTAGAAACTATGACAAATGAGCGATTTGCAAGAGAGAAGTTTAAGCAAGCAGGTCTTACTACAAAGAACCACTTTATAGCTGTAACGGGTAAGGGGAGCCCAATGGATAACAAAGAGCGGTATATGGACTGTTTTTATATCTGGAATTATATTGGTGGCCGCTATTCTGTTACTTCTATGGTAGGTGCTTTTATTTTAGCATTTGCTCTAGGAATGGATCGTTTTTTAGACTTCTTAAAAGGAGCAAATGCTATGGATAAAATAGCTCTTCGCTCTGATCCTTATGCAAACTTGCCTTTAATGTCCGCCTTATTAGGAATATGGAACCGCAACTTTTTAGGATTTCCTACTGTTGCAATCGTTCCCTATTCACAAGCCTTATCTCGTTTTCCAGCTCATTTGCAACAACTAGATATGGAATCCAATGGAAAGAGCATTGATAAAGCAGGACATTTTGTTGAATATGACACAGGTCCTATTATTTGGGGAGAACCTGGTACAAATAGCCAGCATTCTTTTTTTCAATCTGTTCATCAAGGCACAACGGTTGTTCCTATTGAATTTATTGGGTTTAAAGAGAGCCAATATAAAGAAGATGTTTTCTATCAACAAACCACTTCCCAAGAAAAGCTATTAGCCAATTTATTTGCTCAATCCATAGCACTTGCAGTGGGACAAAAAAGCGATAATCCCAATACTTTTTTCCCTGGTAATCGCCCTAATCGCATTTTATTAGCTGACAAATTAGATCCTTTTACCATAGGAGCTATTTTAGCTTTTTATGAACATAAGGTTGTTTTTCAGGGTTTCATTTGGAACATTAACTCTTTTGACCAAGAAGGTGTGCAGCTTGGTAAGAATTTAGCCTCAAAAATCCTTGAACAATTTTCCCTCCAAAGGCAGGGTAGATCTATGGATACAAAAGGATTTCCTTTAGGAGTTGCTTATCTAGAGCATTTGTCCTTTGGATCTTAACACCCCATTACCAAGAAGCTTTAAAAGTATACTTTCATAGAATCATTAAAATTTAATGAATTGGTTATCTATAATATACTTCTCGTAGTTGTAGTCTGTAAAAATTACAATTTTCCTATAAAATAGTTCAGAAGCAATGGATAAAGCTTTTATGCAAAAGTTATCTAAAGAGCAGAGAAAATATTTGGAAATGCTTGTCAGAAAAACAAGATGTTAATAGATCTCTTGCATAACCCCTATTTTAAAGCTTTCATTTATAGATTCTTATCTTAACAAAAGCATTTTTAGCTATATCGCTCAAACAATCATATCTCATGGACAGGGCCAACGCATGAAGATTTTTCTTGATAATTGAGAGATAAAAAATGATTCTGGCTCCTTTTTCATAAGGAGTATAAAATGGAAGGATTCATTCATTCTTCATCTATTATGATGCATTATATTATCAGCACATCTATGCATCATGTCGTAAAGATTATTTATTAGATCTGGTAGGTGCAAAGGAAATTCTTCATGCGTAAGCCCTGATCTCATGGACTAAAATCCTTTAGAATTTTAGATTGTTTATTGGTTATGCAAAAGATCTAATGACTTTCTTCTGCAATATTATCGAGAGCACAGCCTAGCGCATGATCGGTAATATCTTTGGCCTTAAGACCAACTCCTAGGAGCCTTTCTATTGGCTTGGATGCAAAGTTCAAAAAAGACATAATAGCAAATAAAATATACAGAGTCTGACATGACAGATTGGTTGAAAAGGAAAGGGTTTGTGTATAAGAATCCGATCAAAGTACCAGGCAAACTTGAGTTGATAATGCGTTAGGAAAAAGGCAATTTTTTTATAGAATCGCCCCTCGTTCCATCCAAAAAGAGCGGGTGGTATCTGGAAGTTTGCTTTTAAGCACATTTGCAGAGCAAATAAATACCTGTTTAAATCGAGTAAAACAGAAGATGAGATTTTCTTGTCTTTTAGGGTCTAGTTGCATTCCAAAGTCATCGATACATAAGAGGGGAGAGTAGCCTATTTTTTTTTGCATCCAATTCCATTGGGCGAGCTTCAAAGCGTAGATTAAAGAGCGTTTCTGTCCTTCGCTAGAGAAATTTTTGGCTTGTTTACCAGATAGTAAAAAAAGAAGATCGTCTCGGTGAGGTCCTAGAGTAGTTGCTTTTAAAAGCATGTCTTTGTGTCGATTTTTTTCCCATTTAAGTAAAAGAGAGGAATCTTTTTTTGTAAGAGAGGATTGGTAATGAATATCTAAAAGATCTTTTTTGTTAGAGAGTAAAGACAGCCATTCAGCAGCCGGGTCTAATAAGTAAGAACTCAGTTCTGCTCTTTTATCTATAAGATACAGGGCTGAGGGGAGCATAATGTGTTCCCATGCAGACAGGGTTTGTATTTCTTGGCTGCGCAAGGCGTAGTTACGTTGTTTCATGGCTTTGTAATACCTACTCAAGTGGTGTAGGTATAAAGGATCTGCTTGCGAGAGATAAATATCTAAAAAACGTCTTCTTTCATTAGGCATTCCAATGATTAAAGCAAGGTCATTGGGGTGTGATAAAATAGAAGGCAGGATTCCAATGATATTTGCTAGTTTTGGGTAGTTTGTGTGATTGTACTGGATGCGTTTGGTAGTTTCATCATAGTAGATTTGTAATTTTTGCGGAAGTTCATCCTTAATAAAATGAGCCTCGAGATAAAAGTACTGCTGACCTTCTCTGATAAGATCGCTTAAGTTATGAGTTCTAAAAGAACGGCCAGTGCTTAAAAAGTAAATGGCTTCTAAAACACTTGTTTTTCCCTGGCCGTTATTTCCATAAATCAGATTAACCAAAGCAGAAAAATGAAAATCTGTTTCCTTATGATTGCGAAAATTACGTAGAATAAGGTGTTTAAGATACATTCACTTCTAAGCGCATAGGCATAATAACAAACTGGGCAGAAGTGGAGTCAGTAATCAGTCCTGGGTTATAGGGATCACTAATGCTAAAATGTACAGATTCATCTTTGCTATGCCGCAGCATATCTAGAAAATAGTTAGGGTTAAAAGCTACCTCCAGTTTCTCTCCTCCATAATTGACAGGCATATGCACTTTGCCTTCACCAATAGATCCACTCATAGCAGATAAGTGTAATTCCCCCGTTGTAAAAGTAAAACGCACAGAATTGCTATTTTCTGAGGTAAATAAAGAAACCTGTCTTAGTAAAGACATTAACTCATCGCGATTTAAAGCAATGGGATTGGCGATTTGTTCAGGAATAACACGACTCACATCTGGATATTGACCTGAGAGAAGTTTGGTAATCAAGGTAACTGATTTAAACTCAACAGCAATTTTATCTGGCATAAGAGTTAAGGTAACAGGATCGTCCTCTTTGCTATCAAGCAGGCGAATCATTTCTTCAACAGCTTTTAAAGGAATAATATAAGAACTTGAGTCAGTAGGGATATTATCTATTTCTATATTATTTTTTGCTAGGCGTTTTCCGTCCGTTCCAATAAATACAATGGTATTCTCTAAGCTTTGCAATAAGATTCCATTAAGGGCGTGTTTGCTGTCATCACGAGCTGCTGCAAAAGAGGTGCGTGACAATAGGTAACTTAGTTGAGAGGAGGATAGGTTCAGCTGTATTCCTTCTGATAGATTGGGAAATTTAGGAAATTCATCTTTATGCATTCCTTGGATTTTAAAACGAGAGGTGCCAGCATTTACTAGAGCTATTTCTGAGGAAGGAGCGTGAATTTCTACTTGTATAGCGGTTAACTCACGAATTAATTGAAAAAACCTCTTAGCAGGAAGTGTAATAGCTCCTTCTTCTAAAACTTTGGCTTCTACATAGATTCGTACACTTACAGTAAGATCTGTTACACTTAAGATGAGCTGGTCATCGATAGCCTCTATCAAAATATTAGATAAAATAGGAATGGTTGGTTTTACAGGAACTATGTTTTGAATCTTACCAACTAGATTGACAAGCTCTATTCGTGTGATGACGACTTTCATGATATACTTCTCCTTAACTTAAGATATCAGCATAATCAAAAAGGGAAAATCAGTCTATGCGATTGCGCATTGCTTGTTGAATTGTTTTTGTATGTTCTTTTTCTTTTAGCGCTTGTCTCTTGTCATAATTCTTTTTACCTTTTGCACAGGCAACTTTAACTTTTATAAATCCATTTTTTAGATACATGGAAAGAGGAATTAGGGTAAATCCTTTTTCTTGAGAGAGGTTTTTTAATCTTATGATTTCTCTTTTGTGTAAAAGCAAAAATCGATCTCTTTTATCTTCATGGTTAAAGATATTTCCAAAGCGATAGGGAGCAATGGAAGCATTTTTTAAAAGAACTTTTCCTTGTTGAGATATTAAGATATACGCATCGCTTAAACTGCCTCCATGATTGCGCAAAGATTTTACTTCTGTGCCGGATAAAATAATACCAGCTTCAAATGTTTCTATGATTTCATAGTCATAAAAAGCGCGTCTATTAGAAACAAGTTCTGATTCTTTATGTTTTGACATATCTTTTATCCAAGAAAATCTTTTCCATATTCTGTTACGCGAAAACAACGATGATTTTGATAACTACCTAATTCTACAATTCCTAATTCAGATAACCATTCTAAAATAATTGCTTCAATCAAAATAAGCTCTCTAGAGTTGTAAAAAGGAAGCGTATATTTCCAGTTTTTGCCTTGTTTTTTTAAGATAACACTAGATTCTTCGCTTAAAGCAGTAGTCATACCTTTAAGAAAATCTTCAAATAAAACCCATTCGGAACAAGCTACTCTTAAAACACTTTTTTCGATATCTCTTAAGGCGCGCTCGTTAAATGAGCCGATCACTTCTGGCGCATAAGAATGGCGATACAACAATAAGGATTTTTGGGGATTAGTTAAGCCAAACCATTCATTTGCTTTGTCTAACAAAGAAAGGCTTTTATTCTTAACAGAAGCTAAGTTCAATAACTCTATTTTTTTTAGTAAACGTTCAAAATAGTTTATATGTCTTTTATTTGTTGGGTTTAGGTGCAAACAATTAGCCAGCTCAATTGTATCTCTATAGAAAAAGGGTTGTTTTTTTGCTAAAGATAAAAGAAAAGTGATATCTTCAAGAAAACAGAAAGCTCTTGTGCTTTCTCTTTTAACAGAGTTTGCACAAAGCGTAGTAGGTTGTGTTTTACGTAAAAAGAGTAAATAATCTTTCCATTCTTGAAAAAACGTAATTACTTCCACCCATTTAGAATCCATCTTTTTATAGGTTAAACAACATACGAAGTGAAACTCTAGCAATAGTGCAATTGTTTGAAATTGTTCCAGAGAAAAAGAGTATTTAACCATCAAATCACTTACATACAGCAAGTATTCAGGAGCATCTAGAAGATCTTTTAGTATGTCTTCCATAATAGGATCAGGAAACTGTAGAGCTGATAAATGGCGTTGAAATGTCTGGGGTGTTAATAAATATTTTTCCACAATAGAGTCAAAAATACGATCAGAGGTTCGAGAGATGTTATACCAAACAGGAAGAGTGTGAATAGGAACTTTTTTCAATAACCCTTTTAAGAATTCCATACCAGGTTTAAAGTCAGGATCAAATGCTGTTATTCTAGCTGCAAAATACTTACGCTTTTCTTTATCAACGGTAATTGCAGAGCCATTTAACGAAAGCAGTCCACTTTTAATAAACTTTTTTACGCTGGGAATTAATTCTTTTTCCTCATAGTTCAAAGCTTTGCTTAGATCTTGAAAAGCGATTTTTAAAGGGCTGTATAAAATTTCTTGTAAAAGTTCTAGATCAAGTGCAGATAGTTGAGAGATCAACAATCTGTTTTCAATATCTTGCTTGTAGTTGTAATCCTCCAAGCAAATTTTATTTTTTTTTATCAAACTAATTTCTAGCATGCTTCTTAGAACCTATTATATAAGTCTTGGAAAGACAACAAAGATAGTACTAGATTGTTTGATTTGTAGCAAGGAAGGATATTAATATTTAATAAACTTAAAATAAACAACTTATGTATAAAAGCCCAAAGACTAGACAAAAGATAAGGGTTCGCGTTAAGCTTGTGTGTTAAATTATTTGGGCAGGACTATGACAAAGAAGAACTATGACCATCAAGCAATTGAAGCAAAATGGCAAAAAATTTGGGAAGAAAAACAGCTATTTCAGGTCGAAATAGATACGAGCAAGCTTAAATATTATATCTTAGATATGTTTCCCTATCCTTCTGGTTCAGGACTACACGTAGGTCATGTAACAGGATATACAGCAACAGATACAATTGCGCGCTATAAAAGACAAAAAGGGTTTAATGTACTGCATCCTATGGGATGGGATAGCTTTGGTTTGCCCGCAGAGCAATATGCCATTCGCACAGGAACCCATCCAGCAAGCACTACGCAAAATAATATCAATACCTACAGACGGCAGCTTAAAAAACTGGGATTTAGTTACGATTGGAATAGAGAAATTACAACAAGTGACCCTAAGTATTATAAATGGACACAATGGCTTTTTACTAAGCTATACAATAAAGGGCTTGCTTATGAAGCAGAAGTTTTAGTTAATTTCTGTCCGGCCTTAGGAACTGTTTTAGCTAATGAAGAAGTCGAAAATGGTAAGGCTAAAGAAGGAGGATATCCGATTGAGAGACGTCCTTTGCGCCAATGGATGCTTAAAATTACCTCTTATGCAGATCGTTTGCTTAAAGATCTAGAATTAGTAGATTGGCCAGATCACTTAAAAAAGTTACAAATAAATTGGATTGGCCGTATTGAAGGCGCTAAAATCCACTTTGAAGAAACACAAACAAAACAAACAATCACCGTATTTACTACTCGTCCTGATACGTTATTTGGTGTGACTTATTTGGTACTATCTCCAGAGCATCCGCTTGTTTCATCAATTACAACAGCGCCTTATCGCAAACAAGTTCAAAGATATTGCAAAGAGATTTCCGGGAAAAGCGATTTGGAAAGGACAGAGCTTAACAAAGAGAAAACAGGTGTATGGACAGGTGCACATGCTAAACATCCCATTACAGATCAAGATATTCCTATTTGGATTTCAGATTATGTGTTGATGGGATATGGAACAGGGGCTGTCATGGCGGTTCCTGCCCATGATGAAAGAGATTTTGCTTTTGCTAAAATCTTTCATCTACCCATTATTGCTGTTATCATTCCTAATGAAACCGATCTAGATATACAATCTGGCAAACTTTGTTGGACAGAAGAGGGAACATATATTAATAGTTCTTTAGGTTCTTTAAATTTAAATGGTTTAGATTTGAAGCAAGCAAAGCAAGCAGTAATTCATTGGTTAGAAAGCCAAGGAAAAGGAGAGAAAACCGTTAATTATAAATTGCGCGATTGGTTATTTTCCCGCCAACGTTATTGGGGGGAGCCTTTTCCCATTCTTCACTTCTCCGATGGTACTAGGCGAGTTCTAGATTTAGATGAACTGCCTTTATGCCCTCCTGAATTAAAAGATTTTAAGCCAGCTCCTACTGGAGAGAGCCCTCTTTCTAAAGTTAAAAAATGGGTGCACATTACAGACTCTAAAACACATCAAATAGCTCAAAGAGAAACCAATACCATGCCACAGTGGGCGGGGTCTTGTTGGTATTATTTACGTTTTTGCGATCCTCATAATCCAGATAAACCGTGGAGTGAGGAAGCAGAAAAATACTGGATGCCGGTGGATTTGTATGTAGGAGGAATAGAGCACGCAGTGCTTCATCTTTTGTATGCACGTTTTTGGCATAAGGTATTTTATGACTGTGGCCTTGCCAGCACTCTTGAGCCTTTTCAAACCCTGCGCAATCAAGGTCTTGTTTCAGCTAGATCTTACCAGATAAATCAAGGTGTCTATGTAGCACCAGAGGGGGTCTGCGAAGAAAATGGCATCTTTTTCAAACTAGGTACTAAAGAACCGCTACACACTCAAATAGAAAAGATGTCCAAATCAAAACTCAATGGGGTAACACCGGATCACATTATTTGTGAATATGGAGCTGATTCCCTTCGTCTTTATGAGATGTTTATGGGCCCATTTGATAAAGAAAAACTCTGGAACAGCGATGCTGTAAATGGATGTTATCGCTTTTTAAATCGCTTTTATGACTTGGTTACTTCAGACAAAATTTGCGATGAAGATACAGCTGAAGGATTGAAGTTATCCCACCGTTTGGTCTATCAGGTTGAAAAAGAGATAGAAGCTATGCAGTTCAATACAGCTATTGCTAAAATGATGGAATTTATCAATGCTTTTTCACCCCTTGCTTCTTATCCTAAGCAAGCGCTAAAAATGGCTATTCAAGTATTGTATCCTTTTGCTCCTCATATCGCAGAAGAGCTGTGGGAGTATTTAGGTGAAACAAAAAGCTTAACCTATCAGCCATTTCCTATTTTCGATCCAAACTATTTAATAGATGAAACAGTCTTATATGTAGTGCAAATAAACGGTAAGGTAAGAGGAAAATGGTCTTTGCCTAAAGAACAAACCAAAGAAGAACTGCTATCTTTTTTACAAAAACAACCGCAGATCATAAAATATTTACTTAAACCGATTACTAAAGTAATTTTTGTTCCTAATAAACTGATTAACCTTGTGTGCGATGTTTAGTTTTTTTTATAATACCTGTCTTATGTTACTAGGACTATTTGCCCTACCTAA
Source organism: Candidatus Rhabdochlamydia oedothoracis (assembly GCF_019453995.1). Classification (NCBI taxonomy): domain Bacteria; kingdom Pseudomonadati; phylum Chlamydiota; class Chlamydiia; order Parachlamydiales; family Candidatus Rhabdochlamydiaceae; genus Candidatus Rhabdochlamydia; species Candidatus Rhabdochlamydia oedothoracis. The sequence continues at coordinate 1,158,573 of NZ_CP075587.1, forward strand.
GTTCCTTCTCTCTTGGAGTAAATACAAGGGAACTATTTTATATAGATTGGGATTAAAATTTCCTAATTTACAACTCTCTTCTGCACCTGTAATTTGGATTCACGCTGTATCAGCAGGTGAGACAAAAGCTGCTATTCCTCTAGTAGCTCAACTGCAACAAACTTTTCCCTCTGCACAAATTGTGATTTCTAATACCACTCGTACAGGGCACATGGAAGCTAAAAAAAGCTTACCTCAAGCAAAAGCTCACTTTTTTCTTCCCTTGGATTTTTCATTGATTATGTGCCGCTTAGTAAAACAAATATCACCCAGCGCTCTCTTCTTAGTAGAAAGTGATTTTTGGTTTCATCTGGTTTACTATGTAAAAAAAATAGGAGGAAAAGTTGTATTGGTGAATGGAAAAATATCAGAGCGCTCTTATAAAAGGTTTCAGTTTTCTCCTTATTTTACACAGAAGCTATTTTCTTTATTTGATCTTTTTCTGGTACAAAACAACACGTATTTTGAGAGGTTTTCTCATCTTATTAGCTCTCATAAAATCCACATAACAGGTAATCTCAAGTGGGATGTTAAGCCAGATCTTTTATCTTCTTCTCAAAAACAAAACTTAAAAGAACGGTTTAAATTAGCTAACAACACAATCATGATAGCTTCAACACATGATCCAGAAGAGAAGTGGTTGCTTGAAAAACTAGACCTACTTTGGCAGTTATTTCCCAATTTAAAAGTGCTTATAGCCCCTCGTCACCCTGAGCGTTTTCAAAACGTAAGTTCTCTACTACAAAAAAAGAACTACTCTTACGCTCTTTCATCCAATTCTTCCCAAATCACTGGAGAAGAACAGGTAATTTTAATTGATCAAATGGGACAGCTTACCAAGTTATATCAAATAGTCGATCTTGCTATTGTAGGGGGAAGCTTTGTTTCCCATGTTGGAGGGCATAATATTTTTGAGCCCGTATCGGTTGGAACGCCTGTGCTTTTTGGACCACACATGCATACACAAAAAGATTTACAGCAACAAATCTTAGCCGCTCATATTGGACTGGAGATCACCTTAGATAGTCTAGTTGAAACAATCTCCAAACTACTGTCTTTTCCTTTATCTATTTCTCAAAGTAGCCCTTCCATGCAAGGAGCAACTAAAAAAACTATCGACCTTTTGCAAAATGTTATTGAGCTAAAAGCGCAAGCGCGTTAAACTCATGCTTTCTTTATCGCGGGGTGGAGCAGTTGGTTAGCTCGTTGGGCTCATAACCCAAAGGCCGGAGGTTCGAGTCCTTCCCCCGCTATTTTCTTTCAGCGGCATAGCTCAGCTGGTTAGAGCGGCGGAATCATAATCCGTAGGTCGTTGGTTCGAGCCCGACTGCCGCTAATTATCGTTTATTTATTGATGTGTATTCAAATCTATGCTTCTCTTAGTTGTATACTCGTTTGCATTTTTATACAAATGAGAACTACTTTCTTTTTCATCTCATTAGACCTCTTGCATAACCTGAATTTTAAAGCTTCCAATTATAGATTCCTTCTATAAGATTAAATCTTAGGCAAAAGCATTTCCGTCGATTTCTATATCGATCTGCTATGATTTTAAAACGCTTAAGCATCCCGATTACATTTTCATTAATTACCTTGGTCTTTGGATGGATTTTCGTTTTAAATTCTTTAAATAATCGAAAGTCATGACGCTTACTATTACTAAATGCAGTGCAAATAACCTTCTGGCTCTTTTTGTCTACTATCACCTGATTTTTTAACGTATGCCTTTTCTTTTTTCCTGAATAAAAATATCTTTGGTTTTTAGTGCAAAGTCAGGGTGCTTAAATCAGCATATCTTCTATCCAACGGATATTCCGATAGCAAGCACTTTCTGAAATATGTAGGATGCTGCAACAAAATAGGTTCTATATTCTCTCCTATGGGAAGATGAGCCAAAAGAGTATGTACTCAAAGATAAAGAAAAGGGCATACTACCTAGGTGTATTGCAAATTACATTAATGAATATGGAGCCATTGAAGTAGCTCATAAGTACTTACTTGATACTAGCGGTAATGCTATAGGCATTGCCAGTAGCACACGGGAGCAAGTGTATTCATTTATCTAGAAAAAATTTAGGGTACCGTCTGAGATGTAAGTCTTAGGGTTTTTTACGTATTAAAATCCCATCCTTTTTTTTACTTTTTTACTGACGGATTTTTAGATTTTTGCTTTATATGAGAATGTTTGTTCTCTTTTTTGGTTTGTTTTTGTTCTGGAGTAAAGGGGAATAGTAATCTATCTCCCCATAGAGAGACATTAAATTCTAGCTCTGGATTTATGAGATATACATAATATCTGTGATATAAGGGAATAACTGGCATATCGTCGATCAGTACTTTTTCGGCTTGCTCTAGAGTTAATAAGCGCTTATCTCCTTCCTCATAGTTAGAGCGATCAAGTAACTCGATAAACTTTGGATGTTCCCATCTAGGATGATTCATTGTATAGTTTTTATACTTAAATCTTTCAAGCACATTCATAGGGTCGTCATAGAAGGCAAGCCAACAAAAAAAACACATTGAATAGTCATAGTTATTTAACTTATCTAAAACAATGCTAAAATCTAGCTTTTCTAGCTTAATAAAGATTCCAAACGCTTTTGCCCACTGCTGTTGAATGACTTGCACTATCTCATTTGCATAAATTCTGGGATAATAAAAAAAAGTCAGTGATTTAAAAGCCTCTTTGGTAATACCTAGCTCAGCCATTCCTTCATTGAGCAAAATATTAGCTTGGATTACATCGTTATCTTTGAAAAACTCGGTACATCGATTTTCTTTTAAGCAAGGTGCAACTAGATTTGTTGCACATAAGCCGGCTTTGTAAGCAGGAGTGATTGAATCCGTTTTGATATTTTTTTTACATCCTTTTCCTAATATTTCAATTAATTCTTGGCGATTAATTGCCAAAGCAAAAGCTCTTCGAATCTTAACATTATTAAAAGGCCGTTTAGTTGTATTGAGATTAATAAATACAGAAAAAGGTTGTGCTTCTAAGTTAAAGGTCCATGTTTTTTCTAGCTCAGATATCTCCTCTAAAGGAATATTCGTTAAAGAGTCTCCAATCATATCAACTGTTCCTTGTTTAAACATTTCTAATGTTACGTGATTGTTTTCGACAATATTGAATGTAATTTTTGGTGGATGTTTATCTTTTATTTTTCGATAGTATGGATTGCTAGTTAAAACGATTTGATCGCCTTGCTTAAAGCTTTCCAATATGAAAGGTCCATTGCACACGAATTGAGCGCCTGTTTGGCATACCCAGTTAGGGTTCTTTTGGTCTTGCTCAATACTTATAGGATAAAAGCAGGGTTGTGAAAGCACCTTAAGAAGGTAAGGAGTCGGGTGTTCCAGCGTAATTACAAGGATTTTTTCATCAATTGCTTTAATACCTACCTCATTTAAGGGAACAAGTCCTTTCCTGGCTTTTTTTGCGTTTTTAATGGGAGCAAATTGGTAGTCCCCTGTTGAGGGAAACTTTGGATTAAGAATGTCTTTCCACGACTGTTCAAAATCATAAGCAGTAACGGGCTTACCGTTAGACCAATAGTTGTCTCCTAACATAAATGTATAGGTAAGCTTATCATCTGAGACCTTATACGACTTAGCTTGGGCAAGTTTAATGGATCCATCGGGATAGCGCTTAGTAAGACCTTCAAACAACAAGAAAATCATTTGCGAAGAATAAACATCGCCGGCTTTACGAGGATCAAATGTTTTAGGAGACGTTATCATATTTAAATTGAGCATAGGTAAATTATTTTTTAACGGAGCTGAAGAGCTGCAAATAAATATACATGTAGTAACAAGCACAACAACCAGTGTTGCTTTTTGGATAAAAGGTTTCCTTAGTTTTTTAATGATACAAGAAAAAAACGCTAAAAATCTGTTCAACTTCTTGCATAGCATGTAAAAAACCCTTAAAGAACAATTATAAATTTTATAAAGACGTATTTTCTGATAAAATGGCATATTCTACAACAACAAAAGAAAAATTTAAGACACTTTTATTGCTAGAAGTTGTGATGTGAATATTATTTTGAGCTCCTCTTAGCTATATACTATACATGCCATAATTGCACACTAGGAAAAGTGACTAAAATTTTTTGTAGTAGAAAACCGAAGAAATAGGTAAAGACGACAAATGAGTTGGCGCTTAGAAGCCGTAGTATACATTGTCTTGCCCATTTCATTTCGGATAGCATAATGGAGCGAAGAATCTAAACTAGTTTTCTTCAAAAAGACTCCGCAGAGAACCCTGGACTTATCTCCCGCATTAAACTTTGCTGTCCAAGATCTTAAAAAACGCCTTTTATTGTGCAAGCGAAATATCGGCTCGGAGAGCTTATGAAGAATTAAGAGAATTTATATTCCCCTTGTGTGCAATTAGAGAACTTTTTTCAGTAAGGCATAATGATAGTTTTCATAAAACCCTTGGAAGTAATTATGGCATATATAGTAGTGCCAATTCAAACGGCTAGCTTAATGGGGTTCAAGTCAACGACTTGAAACTTCTCGTTAATCCTATATTTTTCTATACGATTGAATCGGAACCACTATATATTAAAAATTAGAACATAACACATCTTCAAAAAAGATCATCCATTGTCAGTTGATTATCAATCACTGAAAGATAATGTGCATTCTTTTTGACACCATAAGTGGTTACCATAGTCATAAATAGAGTTTTAGTAGTCTCTGTTTGTTCTCTAAAAACGTTCTTTTTATTCTGCAACTTTTCTTCATAAGATTTATCGATAGTAAATTCCGAAGAGCTATATTTCATTTCACATAAATTGATACATTTATCTGCTCTATCTATAACAAGATCTATTTGCGCCCCTTGTTCATTAATCGATTTTTTAGGCAGATAGTGCCATCCTGATTCAATGGTACTGATACCCGAAATACCAAGCGCTTTTTTTATTTTCTGAATGTGTTTTAAGCAAAGAGATTCAAAGGCACATCCGCTCCATGCATTCCACTTGGATGTGCTTTGTTTTTTTATCCAAAATTCTGAATCAACACTTTCCAGACCAATCTTAGAGTTTTCTACAATCCAGGTTAAGTAAAAAAGAGAGTATTCATCAATAAGCCGATAGATTCCTCCAGCTTTCTTTTTCTTAAAGGAAGGAACATGTATAAGAAAACCCGCATCGATTAACTCTTCAATAACTCTGCTTGAGGTTCCACCTGAGGTTAATTTTGTTTTGTTTAAAAGTTCATTTTTTGTGAGTCCATCTATAGCCTTAGCAAGAACTTTTACGATAGCTATATGATGCTCATAGTTCTCAAAAAGAGACTTATAAAGATTGTCAAATTCGTTATAAAGCCCACCATTTAGGGAAAAGCACACATCATTGATGATTTGAGCTGCAGATTTGCCTCTAGCTATATAGGAAAGATATTTCGGAACTCCTCCCATTGCCATGTAAATATCAATAATTTGTTTTCTCTCTAGTTCAATATGACGGGATTTAAGATATTTTTCTGTTTCTAAAAGAGAAAAGGGAAGCAGACGCATTTTTCTTGTCACTCTGCCATATAACCCTCCTTTGTTGTTTATAATATTTCTAATAATCCAGAATGCGGAAGAGCCACAAATAATAAGAACTACATTTTTTTTTCTAGATAGATAACGGTTCCAAAAATGCTCTAAGGCATTTAAAAATTTAGAACGAGGAGAAGCAAGCCAGGGGACCTCATCAAAAAAAAGGATGATTTTTTTGTCTTTTATTTCTTCAATAGCCTCATGTAATAAATTCAAAGCTTGTGCCCAATTTTCTGGAGAAGAAATCCGTTTCCCTTGATTAAACTGGCGGGAAAATTCGTAGGCAAATTGAAAAAGTTGCTCAGCTCTAGATCCTTCTTTCATTCCTGTTATCTCAAAATAAATCCCTTTATTTTTAAAAAATTCACTAATAAGAAAGGTTTTGCCTATTCTTCTTCTTCCATAAACAGCAAGGAACTGAGGCTCCGTTGACTCATAAATCTCCTGGAGTATTTCAAGTTCTTTTTTTCGACCTATAATCATTATTTATTCCTGTTTTTCGCTGATTATAGCATGAAAACAAGCGAAAAATCAATAAATTAAATCATTTTTCGCTAGGTTATTTAAAAATACGACAAAAAAACCAAGAAAAAAATTAAAGAATATCTTGGTTTTTCTGCGCTTCTCGTAATTTCAAATACTTATAAAAGGCAGTATGTCCATTATAAGCTGAAATAATAAAACCCTCTACTCCTTGCTTTAGCCCTTTTTTTAAAAAGTAACTTTTGAAAAAAGCAAAAGAGCCATGAAAAATAGCTTTGGCTAAGGAGACTGGTTTAGAATCTTTTTTCTGAGTAGCAAAAAGATCTGAGTATACTTGCATTTTTTTTAGAAAGTCATGGATATTTCGATAAGGTGTATGAAAAAGGGGATAAAAGAGAGGATGGATTTGCATCCCTTGAGAAGAGACTTTTTCATGAATCATAGAATCGGTAAACTGGGTTTTTTTTCTGTGGTATAAGCGAATAATCGGATCTGGATACCAGCCGCCACAGCTTTTAATCCACTTACCATTAAAGAAATTATGTCGATCTATTTGATAGATAAAGTTGGAATCTAAAGAGATGTTTAGAATTTCTTGAGATAGCTTAGAAGAGAGGACTTCATCGCTATCTAAGGCCAGAATCCAATCGTGAGTGGCTGATTTAGCAGCTTTGTTTCGGGTAGGACCAAACCCGATAAATTCAGATTGTATTATTTTGACATTAGGAAATTGTTTAGCTATATCTAATGTTGTATCGGTTGAACCTGTATCATAGACTAATATTTCAGGAAAGCCTCGCACAGAGAAGAGCGTGTCTTCTAGGGTTTCTTGAGAATTTTTTGTAAGAATAATTACTGTAATCATATCAAAATTACTAAATTTAAGTGTTGCTCCTATGTTACCGTTTTTCTCTTGTGAAAGCAAATTTTAACAGAAAAGGTTTTTAGCATGTCTATAAAAAATGCATATACTTTTGATGATATAGCTCTTGTTCCGCAATTCAATAATGTTCCTTCTCGTACAGAGCCTTCTTTAGAGACATGGCTAACTAAAAAACTTAAAATGTCACAACCTATCCTATGTTCCAATATGGATACAACAATAGGGGAAGACCTAGCTCCTATTTTACTACAAGAAGGTTCTATACCTATTTTTCATCGCTTTGTAAGTTTTAAAATACAAAAAGAATGGGTTGAAAAATATACAGACAAAATATTTATCTCGTGTGGGATTCAAAATATTGATCAAACAAGACAATTGCTTGATTTAGGAGCAGCTGGTGTATGTATTGATGTAGCACATGGTCACTCCGATAGAATGTTCTATTTTATTCAAGAGCTTAAACGCACCCATCCAGATAAAGAAGTCATAGCAGGAAATGTGTGTACCGCTATGGCGTATCACGATCTGGTTAATGCAGGTGCTGATGCGGTAAAAGTAGGTGTTGGTCCAGGAGCTGCTTGTACAACTCGTATGGTAACCGGTTTTGGAGTGCCTCAATTTACAGCGATTTACGATTGTGCAAAAATAGCGGAAAAACTTCGTGTTCCCTTAATCGCAGATGGAGGAATTCGCAATAGCCGGGATTTGGTTCTTGCTTTAGCCGCAGGTGCTAGTACTGTTATGGTTGGAAAACTATTTGCCATGACAGAAGAGAGCGCAGCTCCTAAGCGCGACTCTAGCAATGGAAGAGAAGCTAAATTTAGAGGCCAGGCTAGTGCTGATTTTCAAACCGACTTTTATGGAGGGTTAAAGGATAAAACAGTTGCTGAAGGGATCGATTTTTGGGGCCCTGTTAGCGGATCGGCTAAAGAGTTAATAGACTCTCTTTTAGGGGGCTTGCGTAGCGGACTAACCTATGGAGGAGCCCGCAATATTAAAGAATTGCAGCGCAAAGCTGAGTTCGTGGTAGTCACAGCTAATTATCTAGGAGAAAGTTGTCCTAGACCTATCTGGTTTTCTTAAATTTTTTTTAATTAGGAAGATTTTTTTACTGATAAAAAAGCTTCTGTGCTTTAAATCATTACCTGATATTATCTTGAGTGGCTTAAAATTTAAGATATTTCGAAACATATGCAATTCAAGCAAGACCTTAATCGGTTTTCTAAAACGGAGCGCCTGTTCATTATGGGCGCTATGCTCTGTGGATTTTTTATTTTAGCGGATTATTCCATTATTTACCCTGTAAGTAATTCTTTGTTTATTTCTACTTATGGAACCCGTTTTTTCCCTTATGCTTGGCTGGTATCCATCCCTTTAAATTTACTACTCGTCGGATTATATAATAAATATTTACCTAAACTCGGATGTCTAAAAACCTATTTGATACTAGCAAGCAGTGTTGTAACTATAAACTATTGTTGTGCTTTGCTCATTAAGCAGTATTCTTTTTTATCTTTTTTTCTCTATGTCTGGAAAGATGTTTACATCATGCTGATGTTTCAACAGTTATGGTCTGTAATCCATTCAACTGTGTCATTAAAGCGGGCTAAATATCTCTATGGAATTTTTTTTGGCGTGGGAGGATTAGGATCTCTATCTGGTAGTTTATTACCGGGTTTTTTTGCAATGAAAGTGGGCTCTGAGTCTTTACTATATATGACGCTGCCGCTTTATTTGTGTTTAACAGCTGCTTTTATACTCACCTTAAAACAAAGCAATGCAGGAGCATCTCTTCTACTAAAAGAGAAAAAAGATGCTAAAGATGCCTTAATGCATGGGATTCAACTCATTCTAAATTCTAGGATATTGGTTTTCATTGCTTTAAGTGTTCTTTTTATGCAACTTAGCGCTACTTTAATCGACTATCAATTTAATACTTTTTTAGAGAAATTCATTACGGTTAAGGATCTGCGAACAGAATATACCGGTCGAATGCAAGCCATTGGTTTAAGCTTTACGGTATTTATGCAATTTTTTGGAACCTATTTACTTGTGCAAAGAGTCGGTATAAAACGCTTGCACATCGCACTTCCCTTTATTTTATGCATCATGAGCATTCTCTGCTTTCTTTTTCCTAGTTTTGGGATAGTTACCTTTACGGTTATCCTCTTGAGATCCTATAACTCCTCTTTATTTAGCATTATCAAGGAAATGCTATATATTCCCTTAAACCCTGACCAAAAGTTTCGAGCAAAAGCCTTTATTGATGTCTTTTTGTTTCGCTTTGCTAAAATATTTGCATCCTTGATTATTTTAGGCCTACAATTTATCTTAACCACTCTGCTATTGCCTGTTCTCAATTGGATTAGTATTAGCGTCTACGTAACTTGGATAGTCTTTGCGGTATATCTATTTAAAAAAATGACTCCTTTGTTAGAAGCAGGGGAAAATGCTTAATCTATTTACACAAAATAAGTTTTCCGCAACAGAACATCTTTTTATTATAGGCGCCATGTTGTGTGGGTTTTTTATTTCAGCGGATTATTCTATCATTCGGCCTGTAAGTACTTCTTTATTTATTACAAAATATGGAACGCAATTTTTCCCTTATGCTTGGATAATATCCGTTCCTTTAAATCTACTTCTTATTGGGATTTATAATAAATATTTACCCAAGCTTGGTTGTTTGAGAATTTATTTGATAGTAGCAGGTAGCATTGTAGCTATAAACTACAGCTGTGCTTTGTTGATCAAGCACTTTTCTTTTCTAATCTTTTTTCTCTATATCTGGAAAGAGATTTACATCATGCTGATGTTTCAGCAATTGTGGTCTATCATTCACTCGACAGTGTCTTTAAAACACGCTAAGTACCTTTATGGTTTTTTTTTAGGAGCAGGGGGATTAGGTTCTTTACTGGGTAGTTTATTGCCGGGTTTTTTTGCAGTAAAAGTGGGCTCTGAGTCTTTACTATATATGACGCTGCCGCTTTATTTGTGTTTAACAGCTGCTTTTATACTCACTTTAAAACAAAGCAATGCAGGGGAATCTCTTTTACTAAAAGAGAAAAAGAGTGCTAAAGAGGCGCTTTTACATGGCGTCAAATTAATCATAAATTCTAGAACGTTGATCTTTATTGCTTTAAGTGTTCTTTTTATGCAGCTTAGCGCTACTTTAGTCGACTATCAATTTAGTACGTATCTAGAACAGACAATTATTGGTAAAGATTTAAGAACTCAATATATAGGGCGAGTGCTAGGTATTGGTCTTGGCATTTCCGTCTGTATGCAATTTTTCGGCACGTATTTTCTTATTCAAATGATGGGAGTAAAACGTTTGCATATGGGATTCCCTATGCTTTTAGGCTTGATGAGTATCCTCTCTTTTCTTTTTCCAGGTTTTGCTATAACCACGCTTGTTTTTATTCTTTTAAAAGCTTGCGATTTTTCTTTATTTACCATCATTAAGGAAACCCTCTATATTCCCCTGAGCTCGGATGAAAAATTTCGAGCAAAAGCCTTTATCGATGTTTTTCTCTATCGTTTTGCTAAAGTATTTGCTTCTCTGATTATCTTGAGCTTACAAATGGTTTTAACTAGCTATTTATTGCCTGTTCTTCACTCCATTAGCATTTGTGTTTTTATCAGCTGGGTAGCTATTGCTATATATTTATTAAAAAAAATGCAAACTTCAGAGTTAAAAGACAAAAATGCTTAAAAGATCCAAGGAACATCTATTTATCTTAACAGCTATGTTGTGCAGTTTTTTTATCTCGATGGATTATGCGATTGTTCGTCCTGTAAGCAATGCTTTGTTCCTTACCGATTACGGTGTAAATTTCTTCCCTTACGCTTGGCTTTTTTCTATTCCCTTAAATCTACTTCTTGTTGGTTTATACAATAAATATTTACCCAAGCTTGGTTGTTTAAAAACCTACTTAAGCTTAGCAATTGCTGTTATAATCATCAATTGCACATGTGCTATCTGGATGCATAAAATTTCCTTTTTAAGCTTTTTTCTCTATGTCTGGAAAGATGCTTACATCATGCTTATTTTCCAGCAGCTTTGGTCTTTAATTCATGTAAATATATCAATGGAGAGAGCTAAATACCTCTATGGGTTTTTTTTTGGAATAGGGGGATTAGGATCTTTATTAGGAAGCTTGTTTCCTAGCTTTTTAGCTGTAAAAATAGGCTCTGAGTCTCTTTTGTATATAACACTACCTCTTTATGTTTTTTTGAGTTTTCTATATGTAATGATGTTAAAACAAAGCAAACAAACGGAATCTTTTCCTTTAGAGAAAAAACAAGGGCTAGAAACCGTATTACACGGTCTTAAGTTGATTGCGGGTTCTCGCGTATTGATCTTTGTTTCTTTAGCGGTTATTTTTATGCAGGTAATCTCTACTTTAGTCGATTATCAATTTAATACTTTTTTAGAAGGACTTGTTACTAAAAAGGACTTAAGAACCCAATATAGTGGTCGCATTCAAACAATGGGTCAGACCTTTACTACAACCATGCAATTTTTAGGCACCTACTTTCTAGTGCGGTTTTTTGGAGTCAAACGTCTTCATGTGGGTATCCCCATGCTTTTAGGCATCATGAGCGTTTTTTGTTTTCTTTTTCCTGCCTTTGGCATGATTACTCTTACTTTTGTCATATTAAAAACTTTTGATTTTTCCTTATTTAGCATCATTAAGGAAATGTTATATATTCCTCTGAGTTCGGATGAAAAATTTCGAGCAAAAGCTTTTATCGATGTTTTTCTCTACCGTTTTGCTAAGGCCTTTGCTTCTTTAATTATCTTGAGTTTACAGGCTATTTTAAGCACGAGTATGCTAACTGTTTTGAATGCAACCATTGTTTTTATCTTTACTATTTGGATAGCAGTAGCTATGTATCATTTGAAAGAAACCGATCTTAGCATAGCATCATGGGAAGTATAAAATGAAGGAAATACAAACCTCTCTACGATCAGAAAAGCTTTTAAATCATTCCATATATAATAAAGGAACAGCATTCACTGTAGAGGAAAGAGATGTATTTCATCTACATGGATTACTGCCCTTTCATGTTTCCACTCTGGAAGAACAAGTAATTCGTCGATATCAGAATTTCCTGGCTCAAAAAAATCAACTCTCTAAATATACGTTCTTATCGTCTTTGCAAGATCGCAATGAGGTGCTCTTTTATCGACTAGTATTGAATCATATCTCTGAAATGCTGCCCTTTATCTATACTCCAACAATAGGGGAGGTGTCGCTGCAGTTTAGCAGTTTGTACTACCAACACCGTGGAATGTATATCTCTTATGCGCTTCAGGATAAAATAGAAGAGATTATGGCAAATCTTTCTCAAAAAGAACTAGATGTTGTTGTTGTAACAGATGGAGAACGCATTCTAGGTCTAGGAGATTTAGGCGTAGGAGGTATGGCAATTCCTCAAGGAAAGCTTTCTTTATATACCTTATTTGGAGGTATTCATCCTTTAAGGACTCTACCTGTTCTTTTAGATGTAGGAACCAATAATCAAACCCTTTTAAACGATCCTCTCTATTTAGGTTGGCGCCATCCTAGAATTTCAGATGATTTGTATTACGATTTTATCGATCGATTTGTTAGGGCTTTAAAAAAACGATTTCCTAAGGTTTTATTGCAATGGGAAGATTTTTCTAAAACACACGCAAAACCTTTATTGGAAAAATATCAAGGTGTACTTTGCTCGTTTAATGATGATATTCAGGGAACAGCTGCCGTTACTCTATCAGCTCTTTTATCTGCTATTCAAGGATCTCTTCTCTCAGAACAAAAAATCGTGGTATTTGGAGCTGGATCAGCTGGGCTTGGGATTTCTTATCTGATTGTAAAAGCCATGCAAGAAGAGGGTTGTAGTGAGCAAAGAGCACAAGAAAACTTTTATATGATAGACAGACAAGGGTTAATCCACACAGAATTATCCAATCTAGATAGCGAGCAAAAAAAATTTGCTCGTGATTATCAAAGTCTACGAAAATGGGAATTGAATTCTTTTCCTATTTCTTTGTTAGAAGTCATTAAACAGGTAAAACCAACCATTCTCATCGGAGTTTCTGCTCAAGCAAAAGCCTTTACAAAAGAGATTGTAACAGAAATGGGAAAATATGTAGAGAACCCGATTATTTTCCCCCTATCTAATCCAAATTCTCGCTCAGAAGCAACACCTGAAGAACTTCTACACTGGACTAAAGGCAGAGCTATTATCGCAACGGGTAGCCCCTTCGAGAATGTGGATTACGATAGTAAACAATACACCATTGCACAATGTAATAATGTCTATATTTTTCCAGGCATCGGTCTAGGGGCTATTGCAGCTAAGATTCCTAAGATCACTGATGAAATGTTTATTCAAGCAGCTTATGTATTATCAAAACACTCCCTCTTCCCAGATCTATTCCCGCCTCTTAAGCTCTTAAGAGAGGTGAGTCGTGAGATTGCTATAGCAGTTATTGCTGTAGCAGAAAATCAGGAATTAATCCCTCCCATGACAAAAGAGATAAGAGAAAAACTTGTGGATCAAACCATTTGGTTTCCTTCCTATCCTACTTACAGCTTCAAACAAGAATAGTTTTATTTTTTTAAGAAGTGTTTTAAAGCTTCCGTATAATTGGGTTCCTGGGTAACTTCTGGTACAAGCTCCGTATAAATAACCGTGTCATTTTCATCTAGAACAACGATGGCTCTTGCACACAAGCTAGCAAGAGGTCCATCTAGCATTAAAATTCCATACGATTGAGCAAAATCTTTAGACCCCATCATCGAAAGACAAACAATGGTATCTACTTCTTCTGCATGGCAAAAACGGCTTTGTGCAAAAGGCAAGTCTGCAGAAATATTCAAAACCACTCCCGATTCGGGATTTGCTTTTATGACTTGATTGAGTTTTTTAGCAGATAAAGAGCAAACAGCTGTATCTAAACTTGGTACTATAGAAATTAATTTACGCTTACCTGAATAATCCTTTAAGGAGCGTTTTTTTAAATCCTTATCTATTAAAACAAAATCTGGTGCTTGTATCCCTAATCTAGGCAATGAACCACTTATATGAATAGGGGATCCCTTAAAGGTAACTTCCATGAATGGCTCTTTTTTTAAATTAAAAACTTTTACTGTTAAGTTTAGTCAAAAACCTTTTTTGCTAATACACTTTTTTCTCCTTCAGAATGAACTACAAGAATCGCACAACAATGAGTTAAAAATTTAAATAAAATTGACTATAACCAATTTTGGTCATATAACTTTTGAGAAATAAAGAAAAAAAGGAGATTTAAAAATAATAATGAAAGAGCAGGTCATCTTAATTGTCAGTCTTTTCAAGTTTGAAGTGCACAGAAGAATTAAAAAAAGAATAGGCAGGCGATGAAAGAATCTCTATTGTGATTTTTAACAATCAAACACAAGGAGAGACCTTGCCTAAAGGCTACCATCACCTAACCTATGACCAAAGATGTCAGATTTATATTTTAAAAGCTAGAGGAGATACATCTAGCTCAATAGCAAACATTCTAAAAGTTCATCATAGCACTATTAGTAGGGAACTTAAGAGAAATAAAGGGCAACGAGGATACCGTCATCAGCAAGCTCAAGAAAAAGCATTTCTTAGAAAAAATTCTCAGCCCAATAAAAAAATGACTCCTCAAATAGTTACCCGTATTGAAGAAAAAATCAAGTTGCAATGGAGCCCTATACAAATATCCGGATGGCTTAAAAGACATGGTAAAGAACATGTTAGTCATGAGACCATCTATAATCATATCTGGAAAGATAAACGACAGGGAGGACAGCTTTATAGAGAGCTCCGTCATCGAGGGAAAAAATATAACAAGCAGAGAAAGGGAGCTTCTGGAAGAGGGAACATGCCTGGTCGTATAGATATTAAGCAACGGCCTTGTATTGTAGAAAAAAAGACTCGTTTAGGAGACTGGGAACTAGATACAGTCATAGGGGCAGGACATAAAGGCGTAATTGTATCAATGGTAGAAAGAACTTCCAAGCTAACTAAGCTCGCCAAAGTTTCTCATAAAACTGCAGAGGAAGTAAGTCAAGCGTTAATTGAACAACTTAAACCTATCAAAGATTTTGTACACACATTAACAGCAGACAACGGAAAAGAATTTGCCTATCACCAAATGGTTAGTTTCGAGCTAGAGACAGACTTCTACTTTGCAACGCCCTACCATTCTTGGGAAAGAGGCTTAAATGAGCATACAAACGGACTAGTTAGGCAATATTTTCCTAAAACACAAAGCTTTTTAGATACGACTTCCAAGGATATAGAAAGGGTGGAAACTTTACTAAATAACAGACCTAGAAAGGCTCTCAACTTCGAAACTCCACTAGAAGTGTTTACGAGATTATCTACAAACATGCTATGCTCGGGTGCACAATAGATGTTTTTTCAAGTATTTATATGTTCTTTTTTGTGCACTTCAAGGTTGAAAGGGCCGTCTTATATGAACCTATCTTGAATTGAATATAAATTTTCGCTATGATACCAGATCTTTTTATTTTTTAACTAAAGACAGATGACATGAGCAAGCAAGGATTAAATGAAGAACAGTTTAAAATACTCGAACCTCAAATGGAAAAATGGGTAAATCGTAACCATTATGGAAGAAAATTAGCGCCATGGAGACCTGTAGTGAATACTATTTTCTGGGTGCTTCGGACAGGAGCTCCTTGGAAAGATGCACCTAGAAACAAGGAGTTTTCTCATCCCTCAACAGCACACGCATGGCTTGGAAGAATGCAATCTGCTGGATTTTTAGATCAATTTTTAGAAGAGCTGCTTAAGCTTGCCGAACAGCTGGGGTGTATTGATGCCCAGAGACTCTCTGTAGATGGTTTTTTTTTCCAGCGGACGCGGAGGAGGAGAGCAAGTTGATTATGGCTACAAAGGTAAAGGCGTGACATCGCATTTACTGGTAGAAAAATCAGGAAAGCCTCTTGCAATCACTTTTACATCAGCATCCGGGGATGAGAAAAAACAAGTGATCCCTCTGCTTAGGAAAGTCATTCCCTTCATTAAAAAAGCATGGAATCAGGGAAAAGTACCCATACTTGAAGCAGATAAAGGTTATGACTCAGAGCAAACACGTATCGATGTTCTTTCCCATGAGGTTTTTCCTCTGATAGCTCGGAAAAGAAACACTAAGGGATATAAGATAAAAGGCATTTGCTACCTTGAAAAGCAACGTTGGGTCGTTGAGAGAACGATTTCTTGGTTAAAGACATGCTTCCGTCGTCTTACAGTGCGCTGGGAAAGAAAGGCAATATATTGGAACGGACTATTAATGTTTGGACTACTGGGATATTGGATGAATTTCTTAAGTCGGCAAGTATCTTTAAAACAGTAAATTTAATTCAAGATAGGTTCATAGTAGTGCCGAATATACTAGTTTGATTTCAAATTAAGAATTGCATAACTAGTTTTTTTTGAAAAAACTGCTCTATTTTGCAAGAAGATGTTATCTTTTGTATAAAAATGTTTATATATTAAAACTCTTAATTTGAATGCAAATAAGTATATCGATTTAATAAGAGATAGGTACAGAAATCGGAGAAAGAGGGTTTGGTTTGCGATTTAATCTTATCGCAGCGATTCACAATTTGGAGTTGCTTTGAGGAATTTCGAAAGAAGTCTAGTGCAAATGACACGCGACGAAATGCTCTGAATGCTTTTCCTTCCATATAGGTTTTTCTTGGCTGCAAATTTTTGTAGCATATGGACAGCGAGCTGCAAAAGGGCAACCTGAAGAAGAAGGGCTAACTGTAGGTTTAGCTTTTTGAAAAAAAGACCCCGGCATAGTAGCAAATAAAGCCTGAGTGTAGGGATGTAGAGGATTTTGATACAGATCCTCTGTAGGTGCAAGTTCTACAAAATTTCCTAAATACATAACAGCTACTCTGTGAGAAATATGCCTTACCATATGGAGATTATGAGCAATAAATAGATAGCTGACATGTAGCTCTTCTTGCAATTTTTTTAAGAGGGTAATGATTTGTGCTTGAGTCGATATATCTAAAGCTGAAATAGGTTCATCACACACGATAAAAGCAGGATTTAATATCAGAGCTCGTGCAATAGCAATTCTTTGTCTTTGACCTCCTGAAAATTCATGAGGGAGGCGATTAAAAGAACTAGCATGTAATCCTACACGGATAAACGCTTCGTAAGCTAACTGTCTATTAGCTTCTTTAATGTATTTACAGTGAATCTGCAAAGGCTCCATGATAGCTTCAGCTGCCGTCATTTTTGGATTTAAAGAAGCATAAGGATCTTGTAGGATAATTTGAGCTTTACTTCGAAAACGAAAAAGTTGTTTTTTAGAAAACTTTAATAGATTTTGGTTTTCAAAATACACACCTCCAGAAGTGGGCTCTTCTAAACGCAGTAAACATTTCCCTAAAGTGGATTTACCCGATCCGCTTTCTCCAATTAATCCAAGAGTCTCTTGAGGCAAGATAGAAAAAGAAAGATCCGAAAATGCTTGGGTATAGCCTTTTTTCAATAGAAATCGCTTGGATAAATCCTCAGCCTGTATAAGACTCATGATTTTCTCCTCGGATCGTATTGAAAACAAGCGCATAATTGATCTTGCTTGATTTCTTTTAAGGTTGGCATTTGGGAAAGGCAAATGCGCATGGATTGGTCGCAGCGAGCACAAAAGCTACACCCAGGGAATATGGTGCTTAAATCAGGAGGAAAACCAGCAATGGGTTCGAAAGGAGTTAAGCGGGATTGGGGTAATATTTGCAGTAGTCTTTGTGTGTAGGGATGCAAAGGAGAAGAGAAGAGTTTTTGGGTGTTGCTACTTTCTATAACTTGCCCTGCATACATTACCATTACATGGTCACAAAATTGAGAAACTATAGATAAATCATGGGTAATCCACAAAATGCTCATCTCTCTTTTTATTTGTATTTTCTTAAGTAGTTCGAGAATTTGTGCTTGAATGGTTAGGTCTAAAGCCGTTGTTGGTTCATCTGCAATTAAAAGCTGCGGTGCACAAATCAATGCAATGGCAATGATCACTCTTTGACGCATACCTCCGCTTAACATATGAGGATAACTAGAGAGACACTGCTTAGGATTGGTAATCCCCACTTCTTCTAATAGCTTTAAAGATTGGTCTTGAGCTTCTTGCATGGAGGCATGGGGAAAATGGTGTAGATAGCCTTCCTTAAGTTGTTTACCGATGGTAATGGTCGGGTTTAATGAGGTCATAGGATCTTGAAAAATCATGGCAATACGCCTACCTCTAATCGTTTGCATTTTTTTTTCTACATAGGGGAGAAGAGGTTGATCTTGGTAGTAAATTTGTCCTTGAATAGCGGTTTTTTCCGGAGGAAGTAAAGCGATGATTGCTTTTGCTAATGTTGTTTTTCCACAGCCTGATTCTCCTACAACCGCTAAGATTTGGTTTGTAGCTAATGTAAAAGAGACATCGCGAACTGCATGTATACACTTATTTTTGTCGAAAAATTGGACACTTAAGTTTTTAACAGTAAGCACAGGTTGTTTCATTGCATGTGTCTTGGGTTAAGCACTTCCCTTAAGCCCTCTGCTAATAAATTTAAGCCCAATAAGCTTAAGCTAATACAAGCAGCTGGAACAATTAGGCGCCAAGGGTAATAACGAATCGCATATAAACTATCATGGATCATCATTCCTAAACTAGCGGTAGGAGCTTGTACTCCTAATCCAAGAAAACTTAAAAAAGCCTCTACAAAAATAGCCCAAGGAACTGTAAGGGTCAAAGTCACCATAATGGAGCCCACTGCATTAGGAATTAAATGCTTGCGCATGATATGCCAGCGAGGAGCACCCAAAGCAAAAGCTGCTTGAACATACCCTTGTTGCTTAATTTGTAGTATTTGGCTGCGTACAATACGAGCCATATTGACCCAGCCTATTAAGGCCAAAGAAAGAATAATGGTAAATACCCCTGAACCAATGACTGTAATTAGCAAAATGATGAATAGTAAATAGGGAATAGAATAAAAGATGTCTAACATGCGCATCATACGCATTTCTATTTTTTTACCTAAAAATCCAGCGCATACCCCATAGAGTACACCTATGATTAAATCGATGGTAGAAGCAGAGATGCCTACAAAAAAAGAAATCCTCGCTCCCCACCAACATCTCGTGAATAGATCTCTTCCAAGATCATCTGTTCCAAACCAATAATTGCGACAAGGAGGTTGATTTCTAAGAGGAAGATTAATCTCATAGTATTTGTAAGGAGAAAGATAAGGCCCGATAATAGCCATGATCATGAGTAAAATTAAAAGAGATAACCCTAACAAAGCAGATTTTTTTTTGACGAGTTGGCTCCAGGCTAGGCGTAAAGGGGAAGTGCTCGGCATTTCCTCTTTTTCATCAAGCAATCGAGCTCTTTCTATAGCAGTTAAGGGGGTAAATAATTCATTCATCTGTCTTTTAACCTGGGGTCTAAGAATAGATAAATTGTATCAATTAGCCAAACAGCTAACAACAGAATACAGCTATAAAAAATGGTTAGCCCCATAATCATTGAATAATCGCGATTAATAATACTTTGTACAAAAGAGTGTCCTAAGCCAGGGATAGCAAAAATTCTCTCAACGGCAAAGCTTCCGATAAAAATATTTGCTGAAAGAGGCGCTAAATAAGAAAGAACGGGGAAGATGGCGTTACGCAAGGCGTGCTTATATATGATCTGCATTTGACCTAAACCCTTTGCCCGAGCGGTTAAGATATAATCTTGTTGCATGGCTTCAATTAAATTGACTCTAGTAAGCCTGGCTATAAAAGCTGTTGGCAAAGCAGCAAGGGATAAAGCTGGCATAATGCTTTGCGCAAAACTGCCCCAACGAGCTACTGGTAGCAAATCAAGCTTCATAGCAAAAACGAACTGTAAGAGGGTTGCCAAAATAAAACTAGGTAAAGACATACAAAAAGTAGCAAAGAGCATGCTTACACAATCTTGCCATTTAAGATGATTTGCTGCAGAAACCAACCCTAATCCTATACCTGCTAAAATAGCGAGCGTCATGGCCTCTAAGCCTAGTACAAAAGATGTAGGAAATCCATTGATAATGACATCTTTCACAGCTCTTCCTTGATAGTGAAGAGAAGGACCTAGATCAAATACACAGATATTTTTTAAATACTTTACATATTGTAACCATAAAGGTTGATCTAGGCCATAGTGAGTAGCAAGGGCTTTTGAAATTTCAGCATCTAACTTATCATCTGCAAAAGGACTACCCGGAATAGAATGCATTAAAAAAAACGTCACTGTAATTACAGCTAAAAGAGAGCTAACTAAAGTAGATGTTTTTTTCAATAAAAGATAAATAATGAAAGCTAACATCCTTACATAAGAGGTTTCATTCCAAGCTAGGATAATCAAATGGCTTTTTTTGGCAAATACTCCTTTGTTTTTTTAGGTAAATTTATTTTTGAATAAGCGTTTGCGAAAAGCTCAGACATTGTATTAAAAGTCTCTCCTCCCATGTTGTGAACATATCCCATAACAATGGCTGCTTTGAAAAAGGGAAGAGGAGGGGCTGTTAGTAAACTTATGCACAATATAGAAGTGAAAAAACCAATAGCTAATAGGGCTGTTTTGTTTATGGTATCATTGATTTTCAATAAAGGATTCCTGAAAGGATCTGGAAATTTTTCTAAGATCTCCTTCTTTCTGATTACATGAGAACCAGCGGTAGCAGCTCCTAAAAGAGCTCCTGATAAAGGACATAGGCAATAAAAGACTCTTCCTATTACAAATCCGACAATTGCTTGCTCTGCTACGTACCTTCTAAGAGATTTTTCTTGATTATCAGGTGTTTTCACTGACATGTCAAAAGACAGCATAAAAACTCCTAAACGTTAATTATAAAAACCAACAAACTAGATAAATATAAAAAGAGCTTGTACTAAGAATTTGGTAAAAAAACAAAGCTCATCTTATTATAACAAGATGAGCTTTTAAGAAACAAGTAGCTAAGAGTGCTAAGAATTGTTACCAACTAAACGATTCCATAGATCGTTTATTTTTTGTGTTGCAATTGGGTATTGTTTGCCGATATCGTTTTTAATATCTATCAGAGATTGCTTAACCGTCTTGCCTTCTTTAGTGCATGCCTGGCGAATTGTTGTAGCTATCGGCTCTGCCACTAAATAAATAGCACTCATTAAGAGACCAGCTCTAAAAAGAGTCGAAGAGCCTGGGAGAATTGTATTAATTACCGCTTTTGCTAAAAAAAATGATCCTGCAACCAAAGCTGTTTTTACAACTGTTCTATTATTTTCGATAAAAGAGAATTTAGCAGAGAGTTGCGCAATTGCTTTGTCTGTTACATACCGAGAACCTTCAGTTGCCAAGCCTAATGCTGCTGATTGAAAAAAAGGAAGGCGACAGACAAAAAATCCCAAGGCTGTACTAAAGGCGGTTTGACCGATTAGATAATCCTTTATATTAGTCTGCTTATTAAAAAATGTTTTAAGTGGCTGACTTAAAAATGGTAAGCTTGCTGGGGTTGACATATAATTTCTCCTTAGTGAAAGTAGAGTATCTTATTAAAGATTAACAACTTTTATTGCCTTATTTAAGAAAATTTTTTGAATAAAAAAAGCTGACCTATATTCTTAAAAAAGATCAACTTATATTAGGATAATCAAAGATTAAATACAGCTGGTTTTTCAAAAAAATCTCAATTAAATTTAGGCTCTACTGTGCATGTACAGTGGTTCCTATTGCAAAAGCCCCGGCTCCAATAACCACAGCAGTAGCAGCAATTTTACTAGCTAAAGCAAGATTATAAGAGTTTAACCCTAAAGAGAAGCTTAAAACAGCAATCGGAACAATTCTAACCGTCTGTTTAAAAGAGGATTGTGAGATATTTTCTGATTCTGGTTTAGAACCATTAACCCAGTTAAATATTTGATTACTAGCACTATTGATAGCATCTAGCCCTTTATCTAAACCTATACTTCCCAATTTTACAGCAACACCTAGCATAAATCCTGTAGGAACGCTTAAGCCCATTAATAAACCTGTAGCTGTACCTAATAGGCCAGCCCCGATATAAGGAACAGTTGGGTGGTGATAAGCAGAATTAAAGATATTTTTTACTTTATTTGCACCCGCTTGAGGATACGCTTTAGTTGCAGTCCACTTTTCGGCAAAAAAGGTTTTAATTTTTTTTGCTAGGTTGGGTTGTTTAGGCGTTATATGATATTGAGCAATATTTCTAATATGCGCATTTTCAGAGTTTTGCCCAAGCTCTATAAGAGCGTCTTCTAGTGATTGAACAGGAGCCGTTGGTTGAATGTTTATTCCCATCGCCTCCTGATATGATGGAGGGAGAGCAAAAGGTGTGAACCTATTTGTTTGTGTTAAAGTTGCCATAATTATTTCCTTTTATATTGTTTATTATTCAAATAGATATTAATTATAAATTAAAACGTAATTAATTTAATATGTTTATTTAATTAATATTTGATGTTAATCTAATCTTAATATAATCTATTAGTAAATATTTTTTTAATAATAAGAACTGGTAGGAAATTCTGCTTTTATTGATACTTCTTTAAGTTTACTAAGGCAAAATCATGAAATACCCTTCTCAGTTAAAAACATTAAAAAATAAAATTCACTTTACTAGCCTTGGATGTGCCCGAAACCTAGTGGATACCGAGGTTATGTTAGGAATGGTGCTAAAGGCTGGCTATCAGATTACAGATCAGCTTAATGAAGCAGATTTTCTAGTGGTTAATACTTGTGGGTTTTTAGCCTCTGCTAGACAAGAGTCTATCGGTTCGGTACATAACTTTTTCCAAGAGAAAAAAACAGAGGCAAAGGTCATTGTGGCTGGTTGCATGGTGCAAAAACATAAAGACCAGCTCAAAGAGCAATTTCCTCATATTCATTACTTTTTAGGCTCTGGGGATGTGGAAAAAATTTTAGAAGCCATTATAGCTGATAGTCCTGGAGAAGCGGTATCTAATGCCCGTAGCTATTTGGAATGGGGTGAGATACCAAGACAGCTATCCACACCAAAGCATTATGCTTATTTAAAAATAGCAGAAGGATGCGCCAAACAATGCGCTTTTTGCATTATCCCCAAGATTAAAGGCCGCCTGCGTAGTAAACCTATACCTCAAATTCTTAAAGAATTTCGTGCTCTTGTTTCTCAAGGGGTAAAGGAAGTGATTTTAATCGCTCAAGATTTAGGGGACTATGGCAAAGACCTAGTCGATAAACAAGGATTAGAGAATGTGATCTCTCTTCTTTTATCTGAAAAAGGTTCTTTTTGGTTAAGGTTATTATACCTTTATCCTGATGAGATCACCGATGGGTTAATTGCTTTAATGAAAGCTGATAAGAGAATCTGTCCTTATTTAGATATGCCCATTCAGCATATTAGTAATCGGATCTTAAAAGCTATGAAACGAAAAACCTCTAAGCAACAGATTATTGAAACAATAGGAAAGTTGCGCAAGAATGTTCCGAATGTGGTCATTCGTACAAGCTTAATGGTGGGATTCCCTTCAGAAACAGAGGAAGAAGTGGATGAACTTATTGAGTTTATCCAAAAACATCCTATCGAACATATTGGGATTTTTAAGTATTCCTGCGAGGAACAATCTACTTCTGCAAAGCTGCCAGATCATATAGTAGAAGAAGTAAAACAGGCTCGTTTTGATAGAGTAGCAAAGGCGCAAATGCAGGTTATTACCCAAAGAAATCAAAAATATATAGGGCAAAAAATACCTGTTATTATAGAAGACACTCATCCTGATTCCCCCTATCTTCTATGTGGAAGGTTTTCTGGGCAAGCACCGGAGATTGATGGTATGGTAATTATCAATGACGCTCGCAAGGTAAAAAATGTGCCCGAGTTATATGAAGTGGAAATCACAGATGTCGCTGATTATGATTTGATTGGAAAAGCCATTCGATCTTTAGAGAAAAAAACCTCACTTAATATGGTTGTATGAAAAAACGAGCTATCTTAAAGCCTAGTCGAGAAAAATCCCTTTTACATCGACATCCGTGGATCTTTTCTGGAGCTATTGATTCTTTGCCAGAGTTTGAACAAGGAGAGATTTTAGAGGTTTATAGCTCTTCTGGACAATATTTAGCACAAGCGTACTTTCATAAAGATAATTCTCTGGCAGCAAGGGCGTTAAGCTTTGATAGAGATTTAGAAGATGTTGTGCTGAATAAGCATTTAGATCGGGCTATTGAGTTGCGTAAAAAAGTATTTTGCCAAAAAAACTATTTGTTTTCGCATTAGTAAATGCTGAAGCAGATGAGCTTCCAGGTCTTATCATTGACATCCACGACACCATAGCTGTTATGCAAATCAATACATGGGGCATGCAGCGTTTAAAAGAGAAAATTCTCTCTTTATTATTAAAAAAACTTCCCCCTATTATCAGGGGTCTTAGAGAAATCCGTTTCTTCAGCACGTTTGCAAGAAGTTTTAGAAGAGAAGAAAGCGATTTTATTTGGGAAAGTTCCTCAAGAGCTGCTTGTAAAAGAAAATGGCTTATCTATGTATGTTACCCCTGAAGAGGGACAAAAAACCGGTTTATTTTTAGATCAAAGAGAAATGCGTCAACTCATTTTTCGTCACGCTAAAGGTAAAAAGATCTGGAATTGCTTTTCTTATACGGGAGGATTATCTTTATTTGCTCTATCAGCTGGTGCTAAGCATGTAACTAGCATAGATGTGAGTAAAAGCGCATTCCATTGTTCAAGCAGATGTATTCGAGTATTTACGACAATTAGATCCTCCTGTTTTTGCAAAGAGAAGGCAAGACATGAATAATGTGCTTAGCTTTGGATATAAAGAAATAAACCGCCTGAGTTTGGCTAAAATGCCTTATGATTCTTTATGATTCTTTTTCAAACACCCGATCATCCTATTTCTTTGTTTCATCCCGAAGGGGATTATTTAAAGAGCTTTCTTCTCAGGGTTTGTTAACAAATAAGTTACCTCTTTTTATAAAAATACCACTTTATTGTATGGTGCAAAGAAAGAAACTCTTTATCTATAAAAGGAGTATGTGTCTTATGAAATTCAAATGGATTACTGTTGACAATATAGAATATGGTTTAGCCAAGATGCTGCGTTGGGAAACGTTGCATAAACCACTTGGTTTAGCTCCAGAAACCGAAGAAATACCAGGGGAAATAAACGGTTTGCATCTGGTTGTTTTAGAAAGCAAAAAAGTAGTGGGCTCGGTTTCCTTCTCTCCAGAGAGTGAAATTAAGGGACGTATTTACCAAATGGTCATGAGTGAAGAGTATCGAGGAAGAGGATTTGGCCGCAAATTACTTTGTACATTAGAAAAAGGGTTGGAAAAAAAAGGCATCTATTACGTGTATCTCTATGCGTATAAAGAAGTAGAAGGTTTTTATCAGCAAATGGGTTATCAACCGGAGGGTCCTACCATTGAAAAAATTGGTATTCCACATCGACTTATGAAAAAGACACTACAAAAAAAAGAGGCAAAATATGGCTCATAAGCAGCGTTTAAGCAGATATATGATCTTTGTTGTGACAACAGCTTGTTTAGGGGGGTTATTATTTGGATATCATACAGCCATTATTTCAGGGGCTTTAATTTTTTTATCTCCGATTTTTCATCTATCTATTGCAGAACAAGGAGTATTGGTTAGCATCATCTTATTAGGAGCTCTTGCAGGGGCCTTAATAGGGGGGTATTTAGCCGATTGCTTAGGGCGTAAATGGACGATTATGCTGACAGCTGTTTTATTTATTTTGGGCTCTTGGATTACAGCGGAATCGCATTCTTATTTTATGCTGCTAGCTGGGCGTGTGGTCAGCGGGATAGCTGTTGGAGTTATTTCTGTAACAGCGCCTTTATATCTTGCTGAAATTGCACCTCCTAATCATAGAGGAGCGATCGTTTCTACTTATCAATTATTCATTACGCTCGGAATTCTTGGAGCGTATATCATTAATTATATTTATGCAAAAAAAGCAGATTGGCAAGAAATGTTTATTATTGGCAGCCTTCCTGCTGCGATTCAATTGCTTGCTCTTTTTTTTACACCGGAATCTCCTGGTTGGCTTTTTAAAAATGGGAAGTCTCGTCTTGCTATTATTGTTTTAGAGAGATTGCGTTTAGATCGAGATTGGAAGGGCCATATTGGTGAAATGAAGCATTCTGCTAGCTCTAGGAATAAAAAAGCTTGGAGGCTTTTATTCTCCTCTAAATTAAGCCCCATTTTATTCATAGGGCTTTTCATTAGCGCCTTTCAACAGATTACAGGGATTAATACGATTATTTATTACGCGCCTCGTATTTTTCAAGGAGCGGGGTATACGTCTGCTATTAGTGCTACCTTTGCTACTTTGTCCATTGGTGTGATTAATGTATTAGCCACACTTGTATCTGTTTGGCTATTAGACCGTATAGGAAGAAGAAGGTTGCTTTTGATAGGAATTGCAGGAATGGTGGTTAGTTTATGCTCTCTTGCTATTACTTCTTTTTTACGCTCTTCATTAATTGATGAAATGGCTGTCGTTAGTTTAATGACTTATGTTGCTTTTTTTGCTATTGGTTTAGGTCCAATCACCTGGGTGTTGCTCTCAGAGATTTATCCATTAAAGGTACGCGGTAAAGCAATGACTCTTGCTACATTTGTAAATTGGCTCTGTAATTATTTTGTTTCACTGACATTTCCTAGTTTATTAGTTTCTATGGGAATTGGAGGATCTTTTCTTGCTTATGGCGTGATTAGCATGATAGCTTTTTGGTTTGTGCTTAGATATGTGCCTGAAACAAAGGAGAAAAGCTTAGAGGAAATCGAACAAATTCTGCAAAAATAAATTTTTTTATAAAAATAAAAGCTAAGAATTTACAGAAATTTGCCTTTTAGATCTTAAAATTCTTTAAAAAAGCTGTTTTTTTATATATAGTTGTCTTTTTTTAAAAATTTTAAAATCTAGAGGTTCTTCTATGTCGCTTACTCATATTGAAAAGCTATTAGGTAAAAAAGCTAAAGATTTACTGGATCATACTTGTAAGATTCCTAAAGAGCGATTGCATCTACCAGGTCCTGACTTTGTCGACCGCATTTTTTCCCAATCTGATCGCAATAATCGCGTGTTAAATAGTTTAAACATGATGTTTCAAGCAGGACGCCTAGGAGGAACGGGCTATCTCTCCATTTTACCGGTAGATCAAGGAATAGAACATACAGCAGGAGCCTCTTTTGCTGCAAATCCCGACTATTTTGATCCTGAAAATATTGTAAAATTAGCTATTGAAGGAGGATGCAATGCTGTTGCTTCTACCTTGGGTGTTCTAAGTATGGTTGCGCGTCGTTATGCGCATAAAATTCCCTTTATGCTGAAGCTAAACCACAATGAGCTATTAAGCTATCCTAACAAATTTGAACAAACCCTGTTTGCAAATGTGGAACAAGCGTATGATATGGGTTGTGTTTCTGTAGGGGCAACAATCTATTTTGGTTCACCGGAATGCCGCACGCAAATACAAGAGGTGTCTCAAGCTTTTGCACTCGCTCATGATTTAGGCATGGCGACTGTCTTGTGGTGCTACTTACGCAATCCTGCTTTTAAAACAGCTGATAAAGATTTTCATGAAGCAGCTGATTTAACCGGTCAAGCAGATCATTTAGGGGCTACGATTGGAGCGGATATTGTAAAACAAAAATTACCTGTAAATAATAGTGGTTTTAAAGCGCTAAAATTTGGTAAGCAAACAGAAAAAATGTACACAGAACTCTGTTCTGATCACATGATTGATCTATGTCGTTATCAAGTGGCAAATGGTTACATGGGCCGAGTGGGTTTAATTAATTCAGGTGGGCCTTCAGAAGGAGCAAATGATTTAAACCAAGCTGTAGAAACAGCTGTTATTAATAAAAGAGCAGGCGGTATGGGCTTGATTTCTGGACGTAAAGCTTTTCAGAGACCTCTTAAAGAAGGCGTGCAAATCCTTCATGCAATCCAAGATGTATACCTCTGTAAAAAAGTTACAATTGCTTAATCTTCATCAAATTTATATAACAAGGCTTTATCTTAGATAAGCCTTGTTTGTTGCTTGAATATGTTTTTTAAGATTATCTAAAAAATGATCTTGCTACAATAAATTGGACATGAAGAACCCGAATAGATTAAAACAAATTTATTAAAGAGGTTCTTATGAGAAATCAAAAAAAATATGATCGAGAATTTAAGTTAAATATAGTAAAGCACTATAGAGAAAGCGGGAAATCCATGACATCGATATCCCGTGATATTGAAGTTCCTATGGGAACTTTAGCCGGGTGGATTCAAGAATTTAAAGAGCAAGGAGAAAAGAGTTTTCCTGGATCAGGCAAGATCAAACCCTGCAATGAAGAGATGTATCGCCTTCGTAAAAAATTAGCAGATAGGAAACAGGAAAAAGATATCTTAAAAAAGGCTATGACCATCTTCTCACGACCAAGAAAAGCAAATTAGAGTTTATGAAAAAGCAGCATTACAAGTGTATAGTGAAGAAGATGGCAAAACTTTTAAAGGTGTCTAGAAGCAATTTTTATTGCTTTGTTTGTAGAAAGCCCAGTAAAAGAGCTAGGGAAACCGCAGAATATCTAAAAAAAATTAAAAGCATTCATGAGCGTAGTCGATCTATACTAGTGCCGATTCAAACGGCTAGCTTAATGGGATTTAAGTCAACGACTTGAAACTTGTCGTTTATCCTACATTTCAAAATATCTGTTATTTTCGGTATCTCTTCTAAGAAGAATCCTCTAATTGCCTGAAAAAAAGTTACCGACGTTTCGTAATATCGATTGTATACCGTCTTTTCCTTTAAGATCTTCCACAAGCGTTCAATAGGATTCAAATTCGGCGAATAAGGAGGGAGATAGTGCACTTTAATCCTAGAAGACATCAGAAACTCTTCTAGTTTCTTATTTTTGTTTGATCTCGCATTATCCAAAATTACATGAATAATTCGAGCCTCTGTCTGTTTTTCTAGCTTCTTGAAAAAATCGAGCATTGCATCGGCATCAACTGTCTTATATTCCTCTGTAAAAATCTTCATTCCTGTCAGGCAAAGAGCTCCAGCAATCAGGGTTTAAGGTCTCCTTTGAATCGGAACCAATATAGATTAAGATTTTAATAAAAGAAATTTAGCTTGATTTCTTCCTATTCGATAATGTGTATTTATACTCGTTTATACATGCCATAATTGCACAAAAAAAAGGGGTTACTCCTTAGACGGAGTAGGTTAAACTCTCCAATATAAACGAGATTTTTTCAAATCTCAAAACTGCTCGTTAAAGAGCAAAAAAATGAGGAGCAACCCATGAAGCCATTATATTGGATTAGATGTATCGATGAAAAACTTTTATCTGTGTGTTGAATGAACAGTTGCTGGCTTTGAAAGTGGCTGTTTATCACATTTATCTATGCCTTAAAGCGATGAGCGCGAATAGAGACCTTGATTTACTTGTTTATAAAATTGGTTTTAATAAAAGCTCGAATAACCTGTTTTGGAGAAATGTACAATTGCCATCTTTCTTGCCGAAGACGAAACCCTTTAAAGTTTGGAATAAAGCGATAAGGTGTAATCACTTTAGTAGAGAACCAGCTGGGGCGCCAAAGGGCCATTTGTTTTTGGCAAGAAGCGATAACAAGGGTAGGGATTTGCAAATTCGAAGCTAAATGGACTGTTCCAGACTCGTTACCGATAAGAAAAGCAGACTCGTAAATAAATCCCGCTAATTCATGTAAAGAGGGAAAAAAAGGTAGAGGAAATCTATCTTTAACCAATAAACACCACTCAGGACGCTCTGAAGGACTGACGCAGAAAGCCACTTCATAACCCTTTTGAACCAAATTTTGAGCTACTTTAATAAATTTATGAGCACTCCATGTTCGTAAAGGCGTTGTACTTGTTGGATGTATCAATACTCGTTTTGGATAGCGATTTTGCTTAAATTCACAGGGGATAACCAATCCGTTGTTTTTTGAAACCTCTGGGCACTGTAAAATAGAAGCAATGGCTCCTACGATATTATCAACCATAGAGCGTGAGCGGTCAAAAACCCGATCTAGTGAAGTTAAACGAGCGTGTTTTCTTTCTTCATAACTAGAATAAAAAACGCTTAATTTATAAAGCTTCCCAAGCTTGTAGAGATCAATGATGGCATTTGATAAAGAACTATTATCATTTTGCAGAATGATGATCTCATAAGCAGAAAGCTGCTTTTCAAGTTCCTTTAGAGAAGAGCGTTTTTTTAAATGATGATTGGGGAACCATGTATTGAGTTGGGGGAGAGAATCCTGGTAGGTAGTAACCATATATCCTTTTGAAAAAAGATATTGAGAAGCAATCATCATAAGAAGACCATCTCCCATTCCCTGTGAACAAATAACAGCAGCTTTCATGCGCTTGCCTGTTTAAGCTTATGAAACGCTTTTAGTGTGCGCGAAACCGAAATAAAGTGCTGCCAAAAATTTTCCCTGATAGGAAGATAGAGGCCTTTGAAATTGGGAAGAGGAAAGGGAAGAGTTACAATATGGCCTGTATGCCAATCAGGGCGCCAAAGACGCACTCTCTTAGGATTTCCAGAAATGGTTAATGTGGGAATGCCGAGGTTTGAGGCTAAATGGCCAATTCCTGAATCATTTCCAATAAAAACCCCCGATTCATATATATAAGTTGCAACCTCGCTCAGATCACAAAAAGAAGGAAGCTCAAATCCTTCTTTTTCCACATGAAGCCAATCAGCACGCTCAGATGGGCTAACAGAAAAGCCAATGCAATAGCCTTCATTTTGCAGGCGATATGCTAGAGCAAGGAACTGAGAAGAAAACCAATTTCTTTTTGGATCATTGCTAGTCGGATGTATCACAATGCGTTTAACAAATCTGCGGCGTATTCCTTTTGGAATATAAATACCGTTTTCTTTGGTTGCGTTCTGTATTTGGAGCACTGTTTGACAGGCTCGGCAAATATTAGACGCAATAGGAAGCCGCGGATCAAAAAGAAAATCTCCTTCTTGAAATTTAGGAGAAGTCGTAGGGAAAAAAAAGGTGAGATTATTCAATTTTTTTGCTTCGCGCAGTCCAAAAAGGTCATAAGCTCTTTTCGAGTGATCGTTTTCGATAATAACGCGCTCAAATGGGACGAAGGTTTTTTCTAACTGATCAGGATAAGGGAGAATGCAAACATCTTTAAAAAGAGAGGTCAACTCTTTTGCATAACTATGAAAAACAGTTGGTTCATATCCAGAGCATTTGAATTGATGGGCTACAATCATCATAAGCAGAGCATCGCCTAAGCCCTGAGCACACATAATAGCTACTTTTTTCATTGCAGGTAAGATTCTTTCAGGTTACTTAGAATAATATGCAAATAATAAAGTTTAAAGCAAGATTGCAGAATACCGAACGGTTTTAATGGGGCATGGGGCAATTACAACGAATTCTGCATTATCAGTTACCCACAAGAGCTTCTTGATCCTTATTTTACAATCGCCTGCCTATTCTTTTTTTAATTCTTCTGTGCACTTTAAACTTGAAAAGATAAATAATAATATGTTAAATTTTTTACCAATTCATTAATGAATGGGAGTTTTATGGGTATTAATTCTACAAGTGATTATGGAGCTTCTTATATTTACTATCCTTTTCCAAGCTTGCCGCTAGGGCACGCTGAATTAGAGATAAATGGAAAGTCGTATACATTCACCAATATAACCGAAATTAGGGATACAATTATAACCGAAATTAGGGATACAATGTGCTGCAGTCAAATAGATGTAGGAGAAACTAGGAAAGTAAAAAGTTTACCGCGGATAAAAATTTTATCGCAGATGATTGAACGTGCAAAGAGCAGAACAAGATGTGGATCGTCGTTTTTTCGTTTTAACATTTCTGTGACACCAAACCAACTTGATGAATTAAAAAAAAATGCTGTAAGAATAAACAGTATAAATTGTTCTGTAGGTGTAGCGAAGGCTCTCAAACAATTTACAGACCTTAAGATTCCTCCGCTGTTTGTAATATCCCCATTAGCATTAGCCTTCTATTTGACCATGGCTAATAAGCTCGGTTCGCAACACGTTTCTCAAATTGAATTTCATCATAATAGTTCATTAAAAAATCTATCTAAAAGCATTTTAGGGGGTTTAGTGGAAGCTGCAGGGCTTTTTTCATTAGTGTTTATTATTACACAGAGTAATTTACGGGATATTTATTATTTTATATTTGATAGTAATTCATTTGATAGTAATTCATCAGAGATTGCAAAAAACTCTATAGGGCTTCTTTTATTATGGTCTATTATATTGGATGGTTATTATTTAAGATCTTGTAGCAATCTATTAATAAAATCCGCTGAAATCTCTAGACAGCTTCTCGGATACAGTTTAAGGTTTATCGGATTCGGATACACTTTAGGGCTTATTATGTGGGATGATTATCCTTCTTCTTGTTTTTGCGGTTATGCTTGCTTGAAATCCATATAACGGCGAATCTCTGGCTAGGGGTCAGTTTTTTCATACTCAATAGCTTAAACACAAAACAAAATATTTTTCTATACGATTGAATCGGAACCACTATATACTCTAGAGAGAGCTGACTTAGAACACAAGTTAAAGCATCCAAAAGACTATTCTGAACGGAATAGGCTTTGTGTAATTTTGGGCTATGATGAGGGTATCTCAACAAAAAATCTTGCTAAAACACTCCGGATAAGCCCTATCACTGTTCAGGAATACCTCAGAGAATATGATTCCGAAAATAAAACTGGAAGTAGCCCTTGAGGCGGTAGCAAATCAAAACTTTCACAAGACCAAAAACAGAGTCTCTACTAAAACACCTACAGGAAAAGACCTATCTTAAAGTCAAAGGGATCATAGCTTATGTGCATGAGCAATATGGGATAAAATATTCCCGAAGTGGCATGACAGATTGGCTCATACAGCACGGATTTGCTTATAAACGTCCTAAAAAGATTCCTGGGAAATTAGATCCTGAAAAACAACGAATTTTCATAGAACAATATTACGAAACGTCGGTGACTTTTTTTCAGGCAATTAGAGGATTCTTCTTAGAAGAGATACCGAAAATAACAGATATTTTGAAATGTAGGATAAACGACAAGTTTCAAGTCGTTGACTTAAATCCCATTAAGCTAGCCGTTTGAATCGGCACTAGTATATTATCAACGTCTGATAATCGATATTATGTTGCATTTGTAAGTGATGCAAACGCTTGCTGAACTTTGTTTTCATCAAAATTGTCACCGGGTATTAGCTGCTTTAGTATAGATATATACTTGTCTTTATATAATTTAAAACTATCTAAATCTAAAATCGTTCTTACTATTCCTAAACGATCGGAATGTTTTTTGTTATGTTGTACTAATCCAGTAATAATTAAACACTGTTTTAGTTGCTCATCTATAACTTTATTAAGTTTTTCTTTTAGTCCTGACTCATAGCCTATGGTTAACCATCTAAAAACAGCCCAACCCGCTTCAAATTCATGTTCTAAACCATCATTAAAATCGCTAAATAAGTCTAGTTGGTTTTTTTTAAATTCCATCATTTCTTTCCAATTCATTGAATGAAAAAAATCTGGTGATACGTAGGGCCATAATGGCTCTGACGGATTTCGATATAACTCACATGTATTAGGTTCTTATTTAGAACTAACAAAAGATAACATCTTCTTGCAAGATAGAGCATTTTTTTCAAAAAAACCTAGTTATACAATTCTTAATTTGAAATCAAACTAGTATATACTAGTGCCGATTCAAACGGCTAGCTTAATGGGATTTAAGTCAACGACTTGAAACTTGTCGTTTATCCTACATTTCAAAATATCTGTTATTTTCGGTATCTCTTCTAAGAAGAATCCTCTAATTGCCTGAAAAAAAGTCACCGACGTTTCGTAATATCGATTGTATACCTTCTTTTCCTTTAAGATCTTCCACAAGCGTTCAATAGGATTCAAATTCGGCGAATAAGGAGGGAGATAGTGCACTTTAATCCTAGAAGACATCAGAAACTCTTCTAGTTTCTTATTTTTGTTTGATCTTGCATTATCCAAAATTACATGAATAATTCGAGCCTCTGTCTGTTTTTCTAGCTTCTTGAAAAAATCGAGCATTGCATCGGCATCAACTGTCTTATATTCCTCTGTAAAAATCTTCATTCCTGTCAGGCAAAGAGCTCCAGCAAAATGCAATCGCAATTGTTTCCCGGATGTCTGCAAAGTCTTTTGAACGCCTTTTTTGATCCATCCACATACGGCTTGGGACTGATGTTCAGGATGCACAGCATCTATGAAATAGATCTCTTCATCAGGGTTTAAGGTCTCCTTTAAAGCCCTATATTGTTCTATGAAAATTCGTTGTTTTTCAGGAGCTAATTTCCCAGGAATCTTTTTAGGACGTTTATAAACAAATCCGTGCTGTATGAGCCAATCTGTCATGCCACTTCGGGAATATTTTATCCCATATTGCTCATGCACATAAGCTATGATCCCTTTGACTTTAAGATAGGTCTTTTCCTGTAGGTGTTTTAGTAGAGACTCTTTTTGGTCTTGTGAAAGTTTTGATTTGCTACCGCCTCGAGGGCTACTTCCAGTTTTATTTTCGGAATCATATTCTCTGAGGTATTTCTGAACAGTGATAGGGCTTATCCGGAGTGTTTTAGCAAGATTTTTTGTTGAGATACCCTCATCATAGCCCAAAATTACACAAAGCCTATTCCGTTCAGAATAGTCTTTTGGATGCTTTAACTTGTGTTCTAAGTCAGCTCTCTGGCTAGGGATCAGTTTTTTCATACTCAATAGCTTAACACAAAACAAAATATTTTTCTATACGATTGAATCGGAACCACTATAGATGTATCAATGAAAAGAACTTTTATCTGTGTATTAAATGAACAAGGTAAGATTGTCCATGAAGGTTCAGAAAAAACAGATCCTGATTTACTAGCAGATTATTTTTCCAAAAGAGATTTTCAAGAAATCGTTATTGGCTTTGAAAGTGGATGTTTATCTCATTACCTAGTCACAGGATTTAGAAAAAGAGCTATAGATCCCCTATGTATGGATGCAAGGAAGCTGAGTACGATTCTTGCGCTTTGAAAATAAATAAGACAGACAAAAATGATGCACGAGGAATCGCACTAGTATAATTAAAGTATTTGGAAAAAATCTATGTATTTTCCAACCTGTAAATCTTATTTCTAATATATTTGAGTATAGAAAGAAAACCACTTATTAGAGCGGTTCTCTTAAAGCTTTATGCTAAAGCAACTTGACAGCTTTTCCAAACTTCTAAGGATTTCTGTCTATATGCTATATCTCTTTCTTTTTCAGCATTGCTAGATATCTTACGAAATCGTTGACCAATCTCTTGAGATGTATTCCAAACACTACCTATACTATAAGTAGACTTTGCCAAGGCAAACCAGAAAATAGTTTGAGGCGAAGAAGTTAAACGTCTATGAACTACCCATAGATTAATAGATCTAGCAGCTGCACTCAAATAAGGGATTTCAGGCAACCTTCTTATTCCTTTTGTAGTTAACCAGATAATTGCTATAACTGTAAAACGATTTCTCCAAATAAACTCTTTGACTCCTATGATTGCATTACCAGATCGAATAATCTGGACAGGAACATGATTGATAATAAAAGGAATCCCCTTAGCTACAAAAAGGTGTCCTATTCGTTCATGTGCTCGATAGATTGAAAAAATAGAAGCAAATATAGCAGATATGATTAAAGCAACTTTGAAACAGGTATTGCAGAAAGTATATGCGGGAACTTTGGGAAGTTGAATCAAACAAACTTCTTTCCACTTAGGATAAAAGACTTGCTTGCTCACTTTTTCTGCAGCAGCAGTTATGCCATCAGGATTTTTCTGAAAACTTTGATTAAAAACCCATGTTAAAACTGCATCTCTTTTGAACTTAGTCGCTTCTCTATATCTAATACCTTGATCTGGTATACCAGCAAACACGTCTTCAGCATTTTCATCTTTACTGCGTAGTAATGTAAGCAGTTTTTCTAGAGAAATGCGCTTTTCTATTTCTTGAGAAGCGTTATGTACGGTTTCAGCATAAGACTTAACTTGGTTTTCAGCTAAATTTATATACCCTATTTCATTCTGATTAGACTCGACTTGAGGCTTTAAAATCTTTTGAGAGACCAGAATCCATTCTATCAATCTTTGATAAGCTCTATTTTCAGCATACGTTAAATTCTTAGTACCGGTTAAATCTTCGGCAGAAACCGACGTTATTTTTTCAAGTATTTCTCCAAAACCAAGAAAGTCAAGAAAATCTTCCTGGCATACTCGCTCTTGATAATCTCGAATAAATCCTATTAAATCAGTTTCATTTTTTAATAATCTCAATAAAGAATCATCTTCCGCAAAAGGAAGAATTTTTTTCATTTCCTGAATCTTTTGGTTTTCAATAAATCTTGGCAAATATCGATCACAAGAGATTGGCGTGAAATTACCAGAAGCAATTGTCCTTTGCAGCTCTTGAAGTAGTTCAGGTCTAAGCGTAGATTCAGAGCAACTTGTTTTTATGTTATTTCTATCTACCGCATTATTTAAATTTTCCTTTACTTCATCTAAAGCAAAAAGTTCTTGGAGAAAGTTATCCCAACCTTCTTTTAATTCTGGTAAGTCAATTTTTTCGCCTTTTAGATAGAGGAGTAAGTCTTGAAATTTTTGGAAATTAGAAGATAATATAGTTTCTTTTAGAGGGCTATTTCGAATATTTTCTATCTCTTTAAAAATAACATCAATATCTTCATACTTTTCATGATTCCAATCTTTTATTTGGTCTTTAATCCAATCCGTGATTTTTTCTCGAAAGCTTTGAGAGGTTTTTATTTTTTCTTGAATGGTCTTGATAATTGTATCAACAGTATATTTCTGGAAGAAATCATTTAGTAATTGGTAGGTGTCAATGCTCTGTGAAAGATATTCTATAATATTCTTAGTTCCTGGAATTCCAAGAAGCCTACCCATATTGCCCATGTACTTAGTAAATTGATGGGTTGTATCAGAAGTCCTGTCGTCTAAGCCTAGCTTTTGAGCTTCTGCTTTAGCGATCTCTTCGCGTTTTTTAG
This sequence comes from Candidatus Rhabdochlamydia oedothoracis, assembly GCF_019453995.1. Taxonomy (NCBI): domain Bacteria; kingdom Pseudomonadati; phylum Chlamydiota; class Chlamydiia; order Parachlamydiales; family Candidatus Rhabdochlamydiaceae; genus Candidatus Rhabdochlamydia; species Candidatus Rhabdochlamydia oedothoracis. The sequence continues at coordinate 1,195,723 of NZ_CP075587.1, forward strand.
CTAAAATTTCGATTAAAGTTCCTTGAAGATCTTTATCATTGGAAACACCCTCTTCATTATAAATGTTGTAATATACATCCATAGCCTCACCCATATATCGGGCTCCGCAATGTCCCCCTGCAATAGCTAAATCTAAAGCTACACGAGCCTGTGTTTCTAAAAGATTCTTGTATTCGCATTTTTTATCTTCAGCAAGTTCATCATAGATAAACGAACCAGACTTATTTTTATTTTTATCTTCAAAGTCTGTTACATTTTCTCTTACTTTGTGAATAGAAAGACGAACCGCATCTTCAATTTGTTGATAAAAATCCATAAGCTGAAATACATCATGAGTTGATGGAGTTCCTATGAACGCTTCTCTTGTATTGACTCTATGTATAAACTCATTGAGGTTTTTTCTTAATTCTTCCGGAGAAAAAATTTTATTTTGTTCTTGGCGGGATCCTTCTGCCATATATCCTGGAGCAGCTTTATCTGTAAAATTAATTTTATCAAAAAGCTCTTTCAAAGTATCGACTTTAATATCTTCTGGCACATGACTTGCATCTAAACCAATTTCTTCTGTTTTAATGTGATCTACGTCGATTTCATCACTGGCAAATTGTTTAAGAAATAAAGCATGACCTGGTGAAGCTCTTTCTGAAAAGAGACGAAAGGTAGTTGTAACAATCCCCCACCCCATAGAAACAATCCAGAAAACAATTTTGAAAACAACTAAATGAGCATTTTCAGGAAAAGGAATTTGGCTCCAAGAACCGTAATAACTAAGAACTGTGTACTTGAAAGAGGTACCAGCACCCCCTAAAGTTTTAAAGAGAGCATCTTTTGAAGAAACAAAGAAAATGCTAACCAACTGAAAAGAGCGTTGTGCGCATACTTGCACTTTTTCAAGAGTAGTTGTTTTTTTGTTATTTTGACATATGTCAAAAGCTACGGTATAACTAGGATATTCAATTTTTCCAGAACTATCCATTCTTTCAGGAAATACAAGACTCATTTAAAAAACCTCACTTTAAATGATTTTGATTCAAAAGATAATAACATTAACTTCTTATTAAAACAAACATTTATTTTATTTAGAGATAGATGCTAAATCCCTTGACAAAGCGGACAAAAGTGGGTCCCTCTTTGTTGGAAGGCTATTTTCTGAATAGGGTTTTTACAAATAGGACAAGGCTGCTTTTCCCTAGCATAGACCCATAAATGATTTTGGTTTTTACCTGTTTGACCATTTATAGCATGAAAATTGGCGTTTCCCTTTCCTAAGCTGGTTCCTCCTTGATCAAGTCCTTTTTGCAGGACCTCTCGAATGGCAAAGAATAAAATCTTTGCTTCTGCAAAGGAGATGCTAGAGGATTTTCTTTGAGGATGAAGAGCTGCTTTCCACAGAGCTTCGTCGGTATAAATGTTACCTAAACCTGCAATCAAGGTTTGGTCTAATAGAGCTGCTTTGAGAGGTTGTTTTCTAGATAATAGCAACTGATACAGCTCCTCTGGCGTAAAACAAGGATCAAGAGGCTCTTTACCTAACTTCTGAAAAACCTCTTCTGGCTTATTGGTGATGAGGAAGGTCCCAAAACGCCTGGTGTCTTTAAAAAAAAGCGGAGGCTGATCGAAGAAGAAAAAGGTTGCCCGATCATGCTTTTCTTTTTTCGGTTTTATCAGAAACTGCCCTGTCATACGCAAATGAACGATCAAAGATCGATTTTCAAAAGCAAAATGCATATATTTTCCACGGCGGGTAATAGATAAAAGAATTTGATCTTTTAGTGAGTCGAGTGCTTTTTGCGTATTGAGTTTAAAATCATGTACCTTAACTTTGATAAGATGTTTTTTTTCAAAGACTTTTAATTGATTAACAGTGGTTTGGACTTCGGGCAATTCAGGCATAAGAAAATGGATAAAAATGAAAAGTTTAGGTAGACTAGCATAGGAATTACATAAATTTAAAGGAATACAAAGTAATGACTAGTAAAAAAAGACAAAGCCCCTGGAAAGTATTAATTGCAATCGCTTTAGGAATTATTATAGGAGATTGTACGCAACAAGGGAAGAGTATTTTTGGAATAGACCTATTTTCATCGCTTCACCCGTTTTATGAGTTTTTTGGCTCTTTATTTATTAATGCTCTAACTCTTGTTGTAATCCCTTTGGTTGCTTCTTCTGTGATTACAGGCATTGCTCGTATAGGAGATCAAAAATCTGTGGGAAGGCTAGGGTTAAAGATGGTGACTTTTTACATAAGTACAACTCTTCTAGCTATTTTAATAGGGCTTTTTTTTGTAAATATAATCGGCCCTGGTCTTTCTATTACCCCGGAACATGTGTCCTCTTCTGCTGATTTGACAGACATGAAGCACCAATTAGTTGAAACACATGCAAATCATCGCTTTAGCGAGCTTCTTCTAAAGATTATTCCTTCGAACATCTTTGCGGCCTTTGCTAAAACAGAAATGCTGGGAATTATCTTTTTTAGTTTACTCTTTGGATACTGTATTTCTAAGGTTAAATCCCATTTTTCTCAAACCGTTTTAGATTTTGCAAAGGGTATCTTTCAAATTATGATTGAATTTACCCATGTCGTTATTAAATTTTTACCTATAGGTGTCTTTTTTCTCGTTGCTAAAACCATGTCTGAAACAGGACTGCATTCGCTCTATTCCTTGGGATTATTTACAGTAACGATTTTCTTAGGGTTTATATTTTTTACCTTAGTCGCTCTTCCTCTTTTATTAAAATGGATAGCTAAGGTCTCCCCTGTTCGTCATTTTAAAGCCATGACCCCTGCTATCATTACTGCTTTTTCTACCAGTTCTTCTTCAGCTACCCTCCCCATTACTATTGACTGTGTAGAAAAAAGAGCCGGCGTATCCAATCGTATTTGCAGTTTAGTTATTCCTTTAGGAACCTCTTTGAATATGTCAGGCTCAGCTTTATATGAATGTGTAGCAGCTATGTTTATTGCTCAAGCCTATGGAATTGAACTTTCTTTTGTCACACAATTTTCTATAGTCCTACTTGCATTGATCTCTTCCATTGGAGTAGCAGGCGTTCCTTCTGCTAGTTTAGTTGCTCTTATTGTGATCTTAAAAACCATAGGACTTCCCATTGATGGAATTGGATTGTTTATTGCAGTTGATCGTTTATTAGATATGTGTAGAACGGCCGTAAATGTATTTAGCGACAGCTGTTGTGCGGTTCTTGTGGCTCGTTCTGAGGGAGAAAAAAGTGTATTAGCAAAAAAGGTTTTTGACTAAACTTAATAGTGAAAATTTTCAATTTAAAAAGAGAGCTATTCATGTTTGTAAAAGGCAGTCTAATGGTCAATGGATTGTGATTGCATAAGTTTCCCTTTTTTCAATCATTCTATATATTGTATTTATCTTCTTTTATCAAAAGGTTTTCTTACTCTTCCTTTTAAGCGTTCGAGTTCTTTTATGAAGTTTTCCCAGCCCTTGATATCCACTATACATGCCATAATTACACACAAAGAAGGGGTTGCTCCTTAGAGCCTGTTTAAAATCTTTTCAAAAGTAGAGCAATAAAAGCAAGAACCACCATATTCAGGCTTGTATGTAGTTTTCTTTCGCAATTTTTCCATAGCCTGCGACATTTTTCTATCCACGCAAAAGAACACTTTACAATCCATCTTCTAGAAATGACTGTAAAAGTATGAAGTGCATTTCTTTTTGCTATTTCTACTATATATTCTAATATTTCCTGTACACTCTTTGCAAATCTTTCTCCAGAATATCCTCAATTTTGAAAAGATTTTAAACAGGCTCTTAGTTGCAAAAGCTGTTTTTCTTTACTATTTACCACTAAGTGTCAATTTAAGTCTTATCTATTGCAAATTATACTTGAGTATGGCCTTGTCTCTGTGAAGTTGTTAAGTTATTAACGAGATGTAAACTACGCTTGTATCTTCTTTTTTTCTTAAACATGAAAATACTAGCTAATAAACTTCCAATTATAAATAGACCTGATACTATTAATGCAATCCCTTGTTGAATATTTGTTGATTGAGTTATTTTAGGTTCTGTTGTTGTGATTGGTTCAGATATTGCTGTTGAAGTAGCAGCTGTTAGTTTTGTTTGCTTAACTGTTGTTTCTGAAGCGGTTGTTGATTGAGTTAGTTCAAGTATTGTAGTTGGTTTTTCTGATGTTGTGATTGGTTCAGATATTGCTGTTGAAGTAGCAGCTGTTAGTTTTGTTTGCTTAACTGTTGTTTCTGAAGCGGTTGTTGATTGAGTTAGTTCAAGTATTGTAGTTGGT